>CAVVBH010000011.1:0-32623 GCA_963746365.1 Ilumatobacteraceae bacterium
TGGGCGACATCCGTCGCCAGGCTGGCGATTCAGTGATCGTCGTCTCGGGGGTCGCTGCTCGAGCCGGTTACCACTCCGTGACACCTCGGATCGTCGTCAGCGACGTCGTCGCTCAGGTCGACTTCCTGCGCGACGTGTTCGGCGCGACGGGTGAGGTTGTGACCGGTCGGCCCGCCGAGATTCGCATCGGGGATTCGTTGGTGATGGTGACCTCGGCAGACGAACGCGAGCTCTTCCCTGCATTTCTGTACGTCTACGTCGACGACGCAGATGCTTGCTACGAGCGCTCCGTTGCCGCGGGCGCGTCCACGATCGAGGCACCCCTCGATACCCCGTACGGCGACAGGCGGGCGATCGTGCGCGACCCGTTCGGCAACATCTTCCAGATCGCTCAGTCGAACGACAGCGCGAACAGATTGTCGTAGGCGAGACCCCAGGGCGGGCGAAGGAACCCGAGGGCGCGGACATCTTCGAACCAGTGAGAGAACGGGCTGCGGCGCGAGAAGGTGCCACCGCCGATCACCCGTGAGAGGCGACCAAGCGTGGCTTCCGCCAACTCTGCGACCGTCTCCTTCGCGCTCAACGCGGCAAAGCGAGCCGTTGGGTCGCCGGCCTCGATCGCGCGCAGCGAGCCCTCGTACGCCTGCACGGCCACCCAGTGGTCGGTGACCGCTCGGGTCCACTCGACCTGCTCGTAGGCGCGCATCTCGGCCGCCTTCGGCTGCAGCTGCTTCTTGGCAAGTGCGACGGCTTCGTCGAGCACACCGAGGATCGTGGCGGTGAACATCGCGGCGATCAGCGGACCTGCACCCGCCGTGATGTCTGCCAACGGGCCGTCATACGCCAGCCGAACCGCGGGTGCGTTGTCGAGGCGCATCGCATGACTTTGTGTGGCCGCCATGCCGACGCCGTCCCACTCGGCGAGCAGCGTCCAACCGCTCGACCCGTCCCATCGGCGATCCGTTGAGTCGAGCGCGAACATCGCCGGCTCGTCCTCTCCATCGGGGATGGCGGTGGTGACCATGCGGTCGGCGACGCCTGAACCACTTCCGAAGTGCTTGTCGCCGGATACTCCGTACGAGCGACCGACCATGAAGGCGGTGTCGGGGTTGGGCATGGCCTTCGCCTTGGTGCGCCCGATGTCGCCGCCGCTACCGGGCTCGGATGTGATCGTGCCCCACTGCTCGCCGGATGCTGCGCTGGCCAGGACCGCTTGGCGTTGCGCCTCCCAGTCGGGTTGCGATGGATCGGGGTTGCACAGCCAGAAGCCGACCACCGACGGGTGCATCGATGCAACGAGGGCGACGGCGGGATCGGCCGACGCCAGCTCGCGCAGCAGCTCGCACACCATCCGCGCCGACGAACGCAGTGTCGGTCCACAGGCCACCCATCTCGACCGGTACGACAGCGAGCAGGAACCCCGCGTCGCGCAGTGCATCGAAGTCGGCCTGCTCGAGGTTCGTGCGGGGCTGGCGCGCGCCGCGCTGGGCCCTCCACTCGGCAGCAATCGACTGCAATTTTCGCGGACAGAGCTCACCGTCGTCATGGCCCGACACTGTACGCGATGTCAGGTGTGAGGCTCAGAGTGAACCTGATCCACTGCGTTTGACGCCGGGCGCCCCGATACGGGGCCGAAGTCGTCAAACGGTGCGCCGCGTTGGGTCGCGTCGGTGGGCCAACGGCGCTGGTCAAGAACGCGTATTCAGACGTGGTCGAGCACACGGTCGAGCGGCCGGGGCACCTAGCTGAGATCGAGCGCTTCGACAAGGAGACGTGCGTAGTGAGCCTTGCGGCCGCTGCGCGTGCCCATGAAACGCCGCAGCCGCTGCTGATCGGTGCGTCCGCGTTGCGCTGGCTGCTTCTCGAAGATGCGGAACGACCGGAGGTCGCCCGCAGCGTCGATGACCTGCTCGACCGTCGAGCTGCCGAGACAGCGGATCAACTCGTCCTCCAGGTCGGCGACACAGAGGTAGAACCCCAGGGATTCCATCTCGTCGCGGGTCAGATCGGCACCGAGGCCGGCCCGCTCGAGACCGCGCCGGAACTCGTCCTCCTCGCCGGCATCACCGAGCCCTGCCAACCTCACGTCGGCGCCTCGTGGTCCGAATCGGGCGAGGAACCTGCCGATCGACCTGGCGCCGCCGATCGGAATGATCGAAATTTCTTCGGCATCGAGGTCGCGACCGCGTCGCCGGGCCAGCGTTTCGACGGCCACCTGATCACTGGTGCCCTCGACGAGGATGACCGCCCGCACGCGCCGATCTTCGCAGCTCTGCGCCTTGCGGGCGGGCCGAATAGTTTGGCTGAACTGCCCAACGGGTACTCGGATCAGCGGTGCCCAACGACGTCGCGGCCACAACGTGGAGCAGGTTCGTCGTCTGAAGGTGTTGATGGCCGATTTCGATGGCGAAGATTCGTACAGGGTGCTTCCACCCAAGCCGTATGGATCGCTGGCCAACTACATCGAGTCGGGGGGTGGCAAGGGGCTGACCGCCGCCGGTGCGGTCGACGCCGGAGACGATCATCGAAGAGCTCGCGGCCTCGGGCTTGCGAGGGCGAGGCGGTGCCGGGTTCCCGACGGGCGAGAAGTGGCGGACGATCAAGTCGTTCGCTTCACCATTGCTGCGCACGTCTGTGGTCGTCAACGCAGCCGAAGGGGAGCCGGGCACGTTCAAGGACCGGTCGATCATTCGCTCCAATCCCTATGCCGTGCTCGAGGGTGCGTTGATCGCCGCCCTGGCGATGGAAGCGAAGTCGATCGTGATCGCGACCAAGGAGGCTTTCGCCGAGGAGGTGACCCGTCTCAAGTCGGCATTGGCGGAGATCGTCGAGGCCGGATGGGTGGGCGACGTCGAGGTGCAAATCCTGGAAGGACCGACGGAGTACCTCTACGGCGAAGAGACCGCGTTGCTCGAAGTCATCGACGGTCGACCTCCGTTCCCACGCATCGCGCCTCCTTTCCGGCGGGGCATCGTGGAAGTGGTCGAGTCGGAGGGCGACGCCGATTCAGGGAGCGGACTGGCAGCCAATGTGCAGATGGCCGGCACCGAGGACGACAGTCCCGCACCCCCCGTACTGGTCAACAACGTCGAGACCATGGCCAACGTGCCGGCGATCATCGCCAAGGGTGCGAAGTGGTTCAGAACCCTCGGCACGACCGAGTCGCCCGGAACGATCGTCTGCACCATCACCGGCGATGTCGAGCATCCCGGCGTGTTCGAGATACCGATGGGCACACCGCTGCGCGTCGCCATCGACACGGCCGCCGGCGGCGTGTTGCGCGGCGTCAACGTGGGCTCCGTGCTGGTCGGCGTCTCGAGCGCCGTGCTGACGGCTGACCAGCTCGACACAGAGTTGAGCTACGAGGCGATGAAGGCAATCGGCAGCGGAGTCGGGTCGGCGGGTTACATCGTGATCGGCGACAACACCGACCCGGTCGGCGTCGCCGCCGGCGCCGCGCGTTTCCTCGCAATCGAGTCGTGCGGCCAATGCACTCCCTGCAAACAGGATGGCGCCGAGATCGCCCGCCTGCTTGCGAATGGTGCGGACGGCGAGGGCACGCCCGAGGATCTGGTTGCCATCAGGTCCCGGCTGGCAACGGTCGCCGATGGCGCGCGTTGCAGCCTCGCATCGCAACAGCAAGCCGTCGTCGGCAGTCTCCTGAATGCGTTCGGCGAGCAGTTCGAGTCGAGGTTCTCCCCGGGCGCCACACCGGTCGAGGTTCACCTCATCGCCGAGCTCGTCGACATCGGCGAGCAGGGCGCCACCGTGAATTCGTCGTTCGCCGGCAAGCAGCCAGACTGGTCGTACGACGACGTCGACAGCGGCAAGACCCCGGTCGAGCGCTTCACCGACCATCGCGCAGAGGAAACGTTCGACGACGTGGAAGAGTCCTGACGGGCGACGACCACAACCCGCAACGAACCCCTGACGGATAGGATCTCGCACCGTGCCGAACCCCGTCCGTGCCCTCCTGTGGGGGTGGGGACGTACGAATCCCTCCATCGCCGACGAGGTGACCGTGGCCGCGTCCAGCCTCGCGCGCGACGCTGAAAGAGGCCGGGCCGCGTGGAGCCCTGGCCAGGGGTCTCGGGCGCAGCTATGGCGATGCGGCCCAGAACGGTGGTGGCCTGGTGCTACGGCTCGCAGCGGGCCCCAGCGACATCGTGCTCGACTCCGCCAACGGTCGCGTCACCGTCGGTGCCGGCGTCAGCATCGATGAACTGCTGCGCGTGATCGTGCCGCAGGGCTTCTTCGTGCCCGTCACTCCCGGCACGCGATTCGTGACGATCGGCGGGGCGATCGCGAGTGACATCCACGGCAAGAACCACCACATCGATGGATCGATCGGCAACCACATCGAGTCGATCACGCATGATGCTGGCCGACGGCTCGACAACGGTGATCGGTCCCCACACCAACCCGGCTCTGTTCTGGGCGACGATCGGTGGAATGGGACTGACAGGCGTGATGATCGACGCCACCATCCGCCTGCTCCCGATCGAGACCAGCAGGATGCGCATCGACACGTCACGCGTCGCGGATCTCGACGCACTGCTGGCGACCATGAGCTGTGGCGACGACGACGTGCGTTACAGCGTCGCCTGGATCGACCTGGTCGCCAAAGGGCGCAACCTCGGTCGAAGTGTGCTGACCCGCGGCGATCATGCGCTGCTGAGCGACCTGAACGGGCGCGACGCCGTCGCCCCGTTCGCATACGGGCCGCACCAGCTCGTCGCGGTGCCTCCACTGGTGCCACCGATGGGCGTGCTGAACCACGCCACGGTTGCTGCGTTCAACGAGGCCTGGTTCCGCAGGGCGCCTGTGCGGCGCGTCGGCGAGATCCAGGGGATCGGCGCCTTCTTCCATCCGCTCGATCTCGTCGGCTCGTGGAACCGCCTGTACGGCAGCCGCGGCATGGTCCAATACCAGTTCGTGGTTCCGGCCGGTCAGGAGGACGCCGTGCGGACGGTTGTCGAGCGGCTCTCGGCCAGTGGGGCGGCAAGCTTTCTCGCTGTGCTGAAGCGGTTCGGCGCAGCCAACCCCGCACCGCTCGGCTTCCCGCAGGCCGGTTGGACCCTGGCGCTGGACCTTCCCGGTGCATCGCGAGGTCTCGGTGATCTCCTCCACGGTCTCGACCGAGTCGTCCTCGACGCCGGCGGGCGTCACTACTTCGCGAAGGATTCGCACATGACACCCGAGGCTGTGCGACGGGGCTACCCACGACTCGACGAGTGGAAGGCTGTCCGCGACGAGGTCGACCCGCTCGGCCTGTGGCAGAGCGATCTCGGCCGACGCCTCGGTTTGATCTGACCGCCGCCTGAGCCTGATTCGCGAGCACACTGGAGCCACATGGAGAACGCACTCGGCCAGCCGCAAACGATCGTCCTGCTGGGTGGCACCAGCGACATCGGTCTGGCAATCGTGCGCCAGCTGCTGAGTCCGACGACCCGCACGGTGGTACTCGCGTGCCGTGACACCGAGCGTGGGGAGCGGGCAGCGGCCGGATTGCGTCATCACTCGCTCGCCATCGAGGTCGTCCAGTTCGAAGCGACCGCCACCGATACTCACGTCGACTTCGCTGCCTCGTTGTCCGAGAAGTACGGCGACATCGACGTCGCAATCATCGCCTTCTCCTTGCTGGGCGACGGCGCGGTCACCTCGGTCGACGTACCGTCCGCCGTCGAGATCTCGGAGGTCAACTTCACCGGCGTCGTGTCGAGCACGATTGCGATCGCCAATCAGATGCGTCAACAGGGTCACGGCTCGATCGTGATGCTCAGCAGTGTCGCCGGCGAGCGCGTTCGTCGGGCCAATCCGGTCTACGGGGCGACCAAAGCGGGCATCGACGGCTTTGCCCAAGGGCTGGGCGACTCGTTGGCCGGCGACGGCGTGCGGATGTTGATCGTCCGACCGGGCTTCGTGGTGTCGAAGATGACGACCGGGTCGAAGGCGGCGCCGTTCGCGACAACCCCCGAGAAGGTCGCTGACGCGACTGTGAAGGGCCTGCGCTTGCGGCGGCGGACGGTATGGGTGCCCCGCATCCTTCGCTACGTGTTCTCCGTACTGCGTCACCTGCCCGGCCCCGTCTGGAGACGTCTGCCCCTTGGCTGAGGACGTCCTTCCGACCACGCAGGAGCTCGCCGACGAGATGATGGCAGTCGGTGCGCGACGTGTGCACGTGCTTGCGTGGCGCGACCTCGACGATCCGGATGCCGGCGGATCGGAGGTGCACGCCGATGAGTTCATGCGCCGGTGGGCGGCCGCTGGGCTCGACATCACGCACCGAACGTCGGCGGCAGTCGGTCAACCGTCGACGGCGACGCGAAATGGCTACAAGGTCATCCGTCGCGGTAGTCGGTACTCGGTGTTCCCCCGCGCCGTCGGCAGTGAGTGGGTACGGCGTATGGGTGCGTACGACGCGTTGGTCGAGGTGTGGAACGGTGTGCCGTGGATGAGTCCGGTGTGGTGCCGCAAGCCGCACATCACCTTCCTCCACCACGTGCACGGACCGATGTGGGACCAGCTCTTGCCGCGACCGTTGGCGGGTGTCGGCCGGGCGTTGGAGGCCCGGTTCGCGCCACCCTTCTACCGGCGCACGTTGACACTCACTCCGTCGGACGCGACCCGCGACGATCTTCTCGGACTCGGCTTCCGATCGGATCGTGTCGATCGCCGTCAACAACGGCGTCGACCCGATGTTCCAACCCGGGGGCGAACGCAGTCCGACGCCGCTGGTCCTGTGCGTCGGTCGACTCGCGCCGGTGAAGCGGCAGGACGAGCTGATCGAGGCCGCGGTGATCGCTCGCCGGCGCGTCGCCGACTTGCGATTGGTGATCGTCGGCGACGGACCTCTGCGGCCGGCGCTCGAGGCACGCGCCGCAGCGCATGACGCCGGTGACTGGATCACGTTCGCTGGTCGGCTCAGCCATGCCGACCTCGTCGCTCTCTATCAGCGCGCCTGGTTGGTCAGCAGCGCGTCGCTGGCCGAGGGATGGGGCCTGACCATCACCGAGGCTGCTGCCTGCGGCACACCCGCTGTGGCAACCGATGTCAGCGGGCATCGCAGCAGCGTGGTCGACGGGGTGACGGGGGTGCTGACCACGCTCGATCGGCTCGGCGAGACGATGGCCGACGTGCTGCTCGACGACGACCGCCGAGCGGCGCTCGCGTCAGCGGCGCTGGCACGCGCCCGAACCCTGACGTGGGACGCCTCCGCGCACGGGATTCTCGCTGCGCTGCACGGTCAGGTCACGCGTCGCCTGACGCGTTAGCGGGGCAGCAGTCTGGTGAGGGCCTTCACCGCCCGCAGGGCGCCTTGCTTGGCGATCGTGCGGTGCCGCGAGCGACCTCGTTCGTTCGTCTCGGCTCGGTTGCGCAGGAACCAGTCGTAGCTGTCGGCGAGCATCTCCTCGTTCGACCATCGGGGCTGCCAACCCAGAGCGTCGCGTACATGCTCGATGTCGAACCACATCGACTTCGAGTACATCATCCAGTGGTACGGCGCGAAGGGGGCCAGATGCGCACCGGCGGCGGCCTTCATCACCAATGTGGTCGGCCTCGCGGGCAATGAGCGCACCCGCGACCCGGTCTTGGCATGTCTGCACAGGGACTCCAGCGACTCGCGCATCGTTCCGAACCGATCGGTACCCGCATTGAAAACGGCGGGACCCGGCGTCGCCGCGGCGCGAATGCACACCTCTGCGAGATCGTCGGCGTGGATGAACTGGTACCGGTTGTCGCCCTTGCCGAGCACGAAGATGTCGGCCCCATCGGCGACCCACTCGAACAAGATCCCGAAGATGCCGAGTCGACCATGACCGAGGATGGTGCGCGGCCGGACGATGGTGACGTCGAGGCCGTTCGACACCGCCTCGAGGCACGCCTGCTCGGCTGCGAGCTTGGCGCGTCCGTAGGCCTCGACAGGGCGCGGCTCTGTCGACGGCAACACCGGATTGGAGGTCGGCACGCCGAAGACGGCGCTCGAAGACGTGTGCACCACCTTGGTCACACCGAGTCGAGCGGCCTCCTCCAGCAACAACGTCGTGCCGCTCACGTTGACGGTGTGCAGAAGTCGGCGATCCCTCGCGAGGGGTACCTGGGCGACGTTGTTGAAGACGACATCGCACCCTTCGAGGACCCGCGCCACGACCGATCGGTTGCGGATGTCACCGATCGTCACGGCGACACCTGACGGCACATCGGGGGAGTCGTTGATGTCGAGCACCCGGACCGAATGCCCTGCGGCGACGAGGCGCTTCACGAGCAGCGAACCGAAGTATCCGGTTCCGCCGGTGACCAGGCTCGTGGTCGCTGCCCGGGGAGTCACAGCTGCAGACCCTGCTCGACACACCAGCGGATGCTGCTGCGCATGCCCGCGTAGAGCTCGATCTGCGGCTCGTAGCCGAGCTCACGGCGAGTCACGGAGATGTCGCAGGCGATCGTGTGATTCATCTCGCCGAGCACGTGGAGCTGTTGCTGGTAACGGCCAAGACCCTGGACGATACGGTCACCGAGCTCGGCCAGGCGTCCCGCGACAGCGGGCAGCCGTGTTGATGGCGACTTCACGCTGAACCCCTCGTCGGTCAGGGCTCGACCGACGGTCGCGACGATCTCGTTGACGGTGTAGGCCCGCGCATCGGCAACCCAGTATCCCTTGCCTGTCGCGCATGGGGTCAGCTCCGCCGCGATCAGACCATCGACCAAGTTGTCGACGTATACCATCGATCGACGCTGCTCGCCGTCGCCGACGACCGGGAACTTGCCGGCCCGCACCAGGCGGAAGAACGTCGTCTGCCGCGGTGGCTGGAACGGGCCGTAGAACCACGGTGGGCGCACGATCGTTGCGTCGAGGCCGCGTGCGACTGCGTCCAGGACCGTCAGCTCGGCTTGCATCTTGGAGCGGCCGTACCCGTAGTAGGGGTTGTAGGGCTCCTCCGCCCGGAAGGTGTCACTGGGCTGCGGATTGGTGCCGAACGGGCTGTTGGAGGAGACATGCACCATCCGCCTCACGCCGTGGTCGAGCGCGGCCTCTGCCACGTGACGAGTGCCGTTGGCATTGATGGCGAAGAACTGCCGCGTGGTTGTCGGGTGAATGACGCCGGCAGCGTGAATCACGTCGACATCACGTCCTGTTCCGTGCAGCAGGCGGGCGATCGTGTCGGGCTTTGCGATGTCGCCCACCACGATTTCGACGCTGCCCAGTGCTTCGAGCACGTGCGCTTCGGCGGTAGTGCGTGCGAGCAGGCGTACCCGTCGGCGCGACCGGTCGGCGAGCAGACGGTGCAACAGCGCACGACCGAGCCAACCGGACGCGCCGGTGACGACGGTGACCTCGGGAGCAGCGAAGCGATCAACCACGGGGTCGTTCCGTCGCTGCGAATCTGCGGGCATTGCGGATTGCCAACGCCATGACCGTCCCCTGTGGGTTGACACCCGGTGCGCTCGGCAACATCGAGGCATCGTTGACCCACACGTTGGCCGTGCTGTGCACTCGTCCGAACGAATTGGCGGCGCACTTGTCCATGTCTTCGCCCATCGGCACCGTCGAGCACAGGTGAACGGTCATGACGCTGGCTCTGGCCGCCGAGAAGGCTGCGTGCATCGTCGCCAGATCGGCGCGGTTGCGCACGATGGGAGCACCTCGGAACGACGGGTAGACCTCCTGCGCACCGGCCTCGAGCATCAACAACGCCAACCGGGCGAGCCCGCTGCCGAGCAGTGCTCGATCGCGGCGTGTCAACGCGTAGGTCACAATCGGATCGCGCAACCCGCGCACCGCGCGCACCCTGCCGCGACCCTCGCTGGTGATCGCCGCGTAGTACACGCTGATGCTCCGCCAGTCGGTGATCGCCTTCGAGAAGGTGCGCCACTGGTCGCTGAGCGCCAGCGCGACCAGGCCCGGCTGACTGGCCGATCCTCCGAACGACAGGTCCGGCGCGAACTCGTTGACCTGATGTACTGCGACATCGTCGGGCACATTGAGCTCGTCGGCGAAGCGCGCCGCGAGCTTGACCGTCGGGTGCACGGCCAACGATCGCCCGATCCGGCCGGCAATGCGCGAGCGCTGCAGGAGCGCGGGCGACTGAATGGCACCACCGCACACGAACACGTGGCGGAACGTGATCGTCCCCCGACGGCCATCCGTCAACGTGGTCGTGGCCCGTCGAGCATGGCCAGCGGTCATCTGCAGCGCGTCGATTCGACAGCCGGTCACCAATCGCGCTCCCTTGGCGACCGCACGGGGGAGGTAAGTGCGGGTCATGCTCTGTCGCTGTGCGGCATCCGAGTCGTTGTCCCGATACTTCATCCACCGTGGGATCTCGCTGTTCTGCCAGCCGAGTGCCTCGGCGCCGCGGCGCAACACGTCGGTCGGTGCGCTGGGAGCGCCCGGCACGGTGGTGACGCTGATCGACTCCTCGACTTCATCGGCAATTGCCTGAAGCTCGTGGTGGTCGAGCTCCCGGATGTCGAAGTCGACCGCCCACTGCTGCATCACATCGTCGGGCGGCCGGCGGTACAGGCCGCTGTTGATCTCCGTGCCGCCTCCGGCACAGCGACCTTCCGTGTACGCGATCGAGGGCAGTCCCAGCGCAACCGTCACGCCGCCGGACCGGTACTGACGGTCCATCTGTTCGAGAGAGAACGGAACGACCGAGCCCTGCTCGACCCACTCGCCCTCCTCGACGATCAGGACATCGAAGCCCGCCTCGGCAAGAACGGCAGCGGTGGTCGATCCGCCGGCACCAGAACCGACGACCAGAACCTCGGCGTCCATGTCGGTGGTTGCCGCGACAGCGATCATGGATGTGCGCCGGTGGGCAGCGTGTCGGGCCACCGTTCCCAGATGTACGCGTACCCGAGCGAGCGGATCAACCTCGGGTACTCCCCGAGGACGGGTAGCGGCTTCGACATCAGGAAGCGGGCGACAGCACGGCCGCCGGGGACAGCGACCAGCGCTGCGTAGACGAGCGCCGATGACCGTGACACCGAAGCGGGTGAAGCTCGGCACGGCGGCCGCTCGTCGCTGCACGAACTGCACCACCTCGGCGCGTCGTTCCGATGGGAGCAATGGCAGATCGGCCGCGAGCACCATTTCGGCGAATGGTCCGACGATTCTGTCGAGCTGAAGGAGACGCGAATCCGAGGCCATGCGAGCCGGTCAGGTTAGCTCGGCGGCTACGCTCGCAGGCCGTGCGCACCGTCGTTGTGTTGCCGACCTTCAACGAGGCGGAGAACATCGTCGGTTTCCTACGCGCCGTTCGCGAGGCGGTGCCCGGCGCCGATGTGCTGGTGGTCGACGACAACAGCCCCGACGGGACGGGCGCACTCGCCGAGGAGACCGCTGCGGAGCTGGGCCGTATCAAGGTGCTGCACCGGGCAGGCAAGCTGGGCTTGGGTGCCGCATATCGACACGGCTTCACGACTGCCTTCGACGAGGACTACGAGGCGATCGTGTCGATGGACTCCGACTTCTCGCACGACCCCGCCATCATCCCGACGATGCTGCGACTGCTGTCCGGGGGTGCGGATGCGGTGATCGGCTCCCGCTACGTGCCGGGTGGAGCAACGGTCGACTGGCCGTTACACCGCCGGCTCCTGTCGAAGTGGGGCAACCGGTACACGGCGTCGGTGTTACGACTACCCATTCGGGATTGCACGTCGGGCTTCCGCGCGTACCGCGCCGACGCGTTGCGCTCCATCGATCCGGCCTCGACTACGGCCGACGGTTATGCCTTCCTGACCGAATTGGTCCGCAAGTTGATCGCCAACGGTTCCACGATCGTGGAGACCCCCATCGTGTTCCGCGATCGCCGGTTCGGAACCTCGAAGATGTCGGGCCGGATCATCGCCGAGTCCATGCTGCTCGTCACCAAATGGGCAATCTTCGACCGCAAGCACATCAAGTAGCCCGCGCCGCGCCCAGGCCACGCAGCCCTACCAAGTGGCCAGGCCCCCTCTCGAATCGTCCGTGACGATTCAACGGCGCGCTGCACCGATCTGGGCGCCACGATCTGACCTTCACCGGCGAACTCGCCCGAGCCTGGCACCCAGATCATTGAGCGGGAGGGCTCATTTCGTCACTGACGATTCGCGAGGGATCGCCACCGGGCAGCCCACGCGGGGCGATGGGGCCCTACGGGACCTTGTAGATCTTCGCGGTCAGGGTTTCGTTGGTGCCCGTGCGCAGGTCGGGGCGGGCGATGTCGTCGTAGCGGATGGGGGAGCGGTGCTTGCGGTGTCGCAGCGGCAGGGTGAACGCGGCGGTCAACACGCGGCCGGCGAGTGTTTCGCCGCCGCGGTGGTGGGCATCGGCTTCGTGCGCAGCGGCGATGAGGTCTGGCGGGGGTGAACCGACGACGCGGCACGCGACATGGCCGGTCCAAGCCAGTTCGATGACACGATTGTCGAGGTGTTTGTCGAGGAGATCGGCAATGGGTTGGCGCATCCCACTGACGGTGAGGTACCGGTCGATGTCGGCATCGAAGTACGCCGACGTCTTGGCGGTGAACGCCAGCACATCACCGTCGAGTGTGACCCACCACAGATGACTCGGGAAGTCGACGATCTTCGCACTCGCGGCTTCCGGCACTTCGATGTAGCCCGCCTTGCCGACGCGGGTGAGCTCGGAGATCACGGCATCGGGCCGCTCGACGTGTTCGAGCACATGCGAGCAGATGACATAGTCGAACACCTTGTCGCCGAAGGGCATGTCGGCCGCATCGGCGTCGAACAGTGGACGATCGACCCGTGCCGCGGCAGCGCCGGAGCGTTGACCACCGTGTTCGTCGCCGACGTAGTGATCGAGCAGCACGTCGGCCCGCCAGTGCGGTTTGTCGCCGCTGCCCACGTCGAGCACCAGCGCATGGTGATCGACCGGGATCGCGATGCGTCGCCTTCGGAACGAGCGGAGCCGAGCGCCGATGCTCACGACGCGCACCGTTGGAACAGCCGCACCAGACCGTTCTGGTAGTTGCCTACTTCGCAGAAATCCGTGCGCAACACCTGGTTGGGTTCGTCCGATCCGAAGTCCATCGAGCTGTTCGGCTCTCGCCAACCATCCCAAAATGCGGTGAGGATCACCCAATCCGACGACGCAACCTCCGACGCCAACCTCGATCCGGTGGCGTTGGCGAGGCCTGGATCCATCTCGATGAAGTACGTCGAGGGCGTGAGCTCGGGGAACAGGTAGTAGAAGAACGCGTCGCTGTACCACGTGCGTCGCAGGTCGCTCGGACCCACCAGCAGCCGCTCGCCGGGCTTGGACATTCGATCGAGGTCGGCGATCAGGTCGCGGCTGGCCAGGTACGGTCCGACATCGCCGAGGTAGAAGCGACGGCCGTCCCGAGACACGGGGAACGGGGTTTGCACGTTGCCGGCACTGACCCGCGTGTGCAGCAGGTAGTAACGGAACGTGAAGAGCGGGGCGACGACCAGCGTCAGCGCGAGTGCCGTGGCGACACCGGCGAACACTCGTTGCCGCGACGTGGTCTGTGGACGGCGATCCCTGACGTACTCCACGACGGCGAGGATGAGGAACGGGAACGAGATGCACGTGACCCACGAGAGGTGTGTCGAATCGGGTCGCTGAAGGGCCTGCGGCACGATGCCGACGCTGAACAGTGCGCCACACATCAAGGTGGCGGCCCGAGGGGAATGCGATTGCCGCCACATGCGAATCGCGATCCACATGAGGATCACCGGCACGATCAGCATCGCGAAGAACCACAGGAACAGCGACTTCTCGGCCGAGAGAGCGGGCAGCTTCCACCACGGTGGCACCAGCTCGGCAATGGCTTGCAGGGAACCGTCGAGGTGGCTCCACGACGGCGGCCGGGGTAGCTCGCGCCCGCGTCGCAGCTTGAACACGGGATCGATCGACCATGCCGCGAAACGCGGTGCTGGGCCCCACCATCGCGACGTGGACCCACATCGGGAGCATGCCGACGACGGCGGCCACGACCACCGTGCGCCAGCGAGGGTTGCGCCACAGGTACCAGCCGTAGACGATGATCAACGCCAGTGCCAGATCCGGCCGGTACGTCAGCGCCAGGCCGGCCAGCACGCCCGCCGCGATCAAGGAGCGGCGCGGGTCGGCCACGGTGCGGGCGCGCAACGCGAAGACGACGCTCCAGAGACACAGCGCCAGGCCACCGTTCCATGCCATCGCTGTCAGCCCGATGGGGGTCAGGACGTAGAACACAGCGAGTCCGGCAACAGCAGCCGCAGCAATCCGTCCCCACGGGCGAGCCAGCGTGAAGAGGGCGAAGATGATCGCCAAGTGCTGAATGAGACCGAAGGTGCGCTCGGACTCCAGTGAGATCCCGACGAGCTTGTACCAGCCCATCAAGACATGCAGCGCGCCAGGGCCGTACAGGTGCAGGAAGTCGCGGTTCGGCAGGTCCCCCTTGAGCATCCGCTCGGGGAACACCATCATGAACGCCTCTTCCATCGTGCCACCGGTCGTGTGGTACAGGCCGCGAAGTGGCAGAGCGATCAGTGCGCACACGGATCCGATCGCAGCCCACGTCGCGATCGCGCCGCGCCGCCAGGCTCCGCCGAGGCGCGGACGCAGGCCACCTCGACCACCGAGCACGAACGGCGCGCCATCGGCCTCTGGGACCTCGGCGTCGTCGGACTCCTCGGACGTGTCACGGGCCAGCCATCGACGCGCCAGTGCAACGAGCGGCACCAGACCGATCGCGCCGAGCACGCACAGCGCGGGCTCGGCCGGGGCGCGGAACCGCACCGTGCCATACGTGTACGCCGAGGTGATGGTGACCGACAGGAACTGCACGCCGATCGGCAGCAGCGGGATGCGCACGGCGACGCATGGTGACAGCGCCGACGATCGACAACCCGGCCAGCCCGTAGAACATCAGCAGGCCCATCGAGCTTGCATCGCGATTGCGACCCTCGATGCCTCCCAGCGTGACGTTCTGCAGCGGACGGAACAGCTCCCACTGCCGCAAGCACGCGCAGCGTCATCACGCGTGGCAACTCGCCGATGTGTTCGCGTGCGTAGTCGAACCCGAGCGAGCGCCAGTACAGCGCGGTCTCCGATTCGTCGCCGGGCGGATCACCCTGCGCCTCGCGAACCGTCTGCTGGCACTGGAAGTCCCAGTAGCCGACGAACTGCCCGTTGTACGCGGTTGCGCAGTTTGCGTAGACCATCACCTCGTTCCCGTTGGTCGACAACGGCACGAACTTCTCGAAGGTGACCGCGTTGCGGACCATCCACGGTGCGAGCACGGCGATGCACGCTGCTGTCGTCACCACGAGATGCCGAAAGCGCACGCCACACGACAGCGTGCGGGTCAGCATGATCCACGGCACTGCGAGCAACGGAAGCAGCAGGATGCCCTCGCCGCGGGCCAGTGCAGCGAGCGCGATCACCGCGCCGAACAGCGCCGCGGTGGCCAGCCTCGGCCGATCGCGCCATCGATAGGCGACGATCATCGTCACGGTGACGAGTAACGCCATCAATCCCTCGGGATACAGCAGGCTGTCGATCAGCCACAGGTTGGGGTACACCGCGGCGAACCCCGCCGCCACCAACCCGACGATCGGGCCACCGAGCCTCCGGCCCAGCACCCCCGCGGCCAGCACCACACCGGTGCCGATGAGGATCGGACATCATCTTGTGATCGAAGTAGCTCGTGCCGCCGAACCGTGAGCTGATCGAGAGCACAACGGGGTAAAGGGGCCGTGAAACGCACTGGGGCGATGGGCCTGGAAGGCAATCCAGTTGAGCGGTTCGGGGAAGCCGCGTCCTCGAGCCAGCACGTTCGCGGTCGTGTGGTAGAAGAGCGGGTCGCCGCCATCCGTGCGCTCCGGCGCCACGGTCAGCAGCGTGATGACGCGGACGAAGAACCCTGTGGCAACGACGGCCGGGAGCGCCAATCGCGACCTGACGATCGCCGCCCACTGTCGGTGGCGCACCAGGTCGATCGCGCCAACCGCCGCAACAACCACGACGCCGAACGCGCCGGCGATCAGCAGAAGACCAGATGAACGGGGCCACCAGGTTGCCGCGCAGGAAGACTCCGCCGTCGAACTCGATCACTCGCTCGTGGTACTGGCGGGCGACGAGCGTGAATGCCGGCTCACCAGCGAGCAGCAGCCCCGGAGCACAGATGGCCGCGACGCGCGCCAGTCGCGGGGCTCTCCGCCTCACAAACGCGGGCGGCAGGAGACAGGCAGCACAGAGCACGCCTGCGGCGAAGGCCAGCGCGACGAGGCCATACACGTGAACATCGACGGTCGAGGTGATCAGCGGCGACCGCGGCAGGCCGAGGCCGAAGGCGGCGACGCCGAACGAGATCACGGCGACCACGAGCCCACCGAATCGCACGCGCCTTCGCATGTCGACATCGGTGACCGCTCGTCGATCAGCGCCACCGCAAGGCCGAGGCCGACGAGATCGAGGTGGTTGGGCAGCCAGCTCAGTGGACCGAACAGATCGGTGCGACCCGCGACCGTGCAGACCACTCGGTACAGCAGAGCAACGGCAGCGAGGCACAGCGGGATCAGCCACGGGCGCGCCCGCACGAAAGGGCCGCGAGTGAACCTGACGAGCAGCGGCATCACCACGACCGTGAGCGACAGGGTCAGCAGCAAGGGTCCGGCGCCGAGGCCCGGAAGGGGAGTGCCGCCCGTGCGGAAGAACACCAGCGTTGCGAGAAAGCGACCTGGCGAGCCCTGCACGTGCAAAGCGGCCTTGGCGAACAGGACGGTCAGTGCCCACCCGACGTAGATCGCGGGGAGCCAGCCGATTCCGTACCTCACGCTGCTGCGGTCGGCGAGGCTCCGCCTGGCCGCGACGAATGCAACGAGCGCGATGATCAGCGGCACGGCGAGGTCGAACCGGGCCACGACAGCCCCCCACGCGCCGGACGAAAGTCGGTTGCCCGCGATAGCGGCACGCTGCATCAGCAACGCGGTGGAGGCGACGGCAACCAGCACGCCTGCGCGCAAGGGCCATTGCGTCGCAGAGCGTTCTCCCACGGCTGCCGACCATACTCGCCTGCTACCCTCGCCACCTGGTGAGTCCTGCACGACGTTGGGTCCGAGAGCTGCTCTCCTCGCCGGCCAAGGTCGTTTCGATCCTTGCGATTGCTGCCGCTCTTCTGTGGTGGCAGTGGCCGACGATCGCCGGCCACGACAACCGTACGGATGTGGTGCTGCTGGGCGACGGGTTCCTGACCTCCGCGGAGATTCCTGTGACCTACCGGATCCACGAGGACGGACGCAGTCTGCGATGGGATCGTGAGGCCACCTCGTGGTGCGACGCCGCCGACGCCGTGAGCAGGATCGAGGCGGATGCTGATCCGGCGGCCATCGTGCTGTCGTTTGCCGACGCAACCGGCTGCGACCGCGAACGCAGTGACCGACGCGGTGCAGGCAGCGCGCGGACACACCGTGCTGATCGTCGCGCAGCCCGGTCGCGGCGGGATCGAGAGCGCCGCTGCGCAGGCCGCCGCGACACTGATCGACCCGAGCCGGTTCATCGGCGAGCAGTTGACGGCCACAGCGATGCCGTGCCAGTGGTGGGAATCGTGCACGGCCGACGGGACGATCGCGGTTCGGGGCGCCGACGGCTCGCTGACGCCAGAGGGCGGAGACCGCATCGCCCGGATGATCGTCGCCGAACTGCCGTGAGCCGGCTCCTGGCCACGTTCAGGAGCTACCCGATCCTGATGGCCGGCCCCGCCGCGGTGATCCTCGTTGTCACGCTTGCCGCGGTCGCCGGGTCGACCTGGTACCTCACGGGAGACTTCGCCCACACCGAGTTCCTGGTGCGCGCCATTCCGGGTCATCCCCCGCTGATCGGGGTCGCGGCGCGAGTCCAGGAACAGGGCTCGACCCCCGGACCGAGCATGGCCTACCTGTTGTACCCGTTCTACAAGCTGTTCGGTTCGAGCGCTTTGCTCTTGCCGCGGCGGTTGACGTGCTGCATCTGGCGGCGATTGCCGGCGCCGTGGTCGTGGCGAAGCGTGTCGGCGGCCTTTCGATCGCAGCCTTCACCGCGCTGGGCCTCACCGCCACCGCTGTGGGTGTCGCACCGCGTTTCTTTCTCGAACCATGGAACGTCTGGGTGCCGGTGTTCGCCTTCGCTCTGTTCCTGGTGCTCGTATGGGGGCTGGTCAACGAGCATCTTGCTCTGCTGCCGATCGCCGTCGCCGTCGGCAGCCACTGCGTGCAGACCCACATCAGCTACACCCTGCTCGTCGGTGGACTGCTCGGCGGAGTGATCGCCTGGCTGGCGTGGTTGTGGTGGCGCACCGACCACCTCGACGATCGTCATCCACTGCGCTGGCTGCTGATCTCGAGCGCAGTGCTGGTCGTCGCGTGGCTACCCCCTGTGATCGAGCAGCTCCAACCCGGGACTGGCAACCTGCGCAAGCTGTACCACCAGTTCAGCGACCCTGGGGCGCCCTTCGTCGGGCCGACAGCTGCCCTCAAGGCCATGATCGGCCGCTTCAACCTCTTCGGCCCATGGATCATCGATGCCCACAAGGATCCGCGCAGCACCCCCAACTACATCGGCTTCGTCCTGTTCGTGGCGCTCGTTGGTGTGTCGGCACGTTTGGCGTGGAGACGTCGGCTTCGAGTCGAGTTGTCGCTGTACGCCGTGCTGGCGAGCGGCGACGGTGCTCGGGTTCCTCTCGACGACACGGATCTTCGGCACCTTCTTCGAGTACGTCATCCGGTGGATGTCGCCACTGGTTGCGATGTGGGTTGCGGCCGGCGTGTGGTCATGTTGGCTCACATGGCGCGAGCGGGTGGCCGCCACCGTGGCAGCCACAGATAGCCGAGCGCGTCGTGACGATGGGGATCACCGCTGTCGTGGCCTGCTCGGTCGTCGTCACCGGTCTCGGTGTCGTGCGCGCATCCGCAGCCGATGTGCCGTTCGAACGGGACAGTGCGCTGACCGGTGCCTTGTCGGCTCAACTCGTGCGCTCCCTCGACCCGAGCTTGCGGTATCAGATCAACGAGTTCGACCCCGTGACGCTCGGCGGGCCCGCCTTCGGGCTCGCCCTCCAACTGGAACGTGATCACGTTCGTGCCGGCGTCGGGCCGTGGGGTGAGACCGGCGTCATGCCCTTCCGTGTGGTCAGTGACCAGCAGGCCGACGCCACACTGTGGTTCGTGGCGAGCGAGCCGGCATCGCTGCGTTCTCCGAGCTGCCCGGGCGCGACCGTGCGAGCGTCGTTCGATGCCGCGTTCGCCCGACGAGGCGCGGCGAGCCGATCGGCTCGAGGCCGAACTGCTGCAGATGCTGTGCGCAGCCGGACGCGCGGATCTCCGGCCGTTGCTCTTCGCCCGTTGGGGCCACACCGTGCTGAAGCTCCTGCCGGACCTGCCGCCCGACGTTCGCCCGCTGCTGGAGCAGTACAACGACCTGCGGCAGCCTGGTGCGGTGATCGAGCTACCTGTTGGCGTCAACGGCTACGGCGTCGCGCCGCAACCACCACCCTGCCGCGTGAGCTCCAGTCACGACAGCGCGGCGCAAATGCCCGTCGGCTGCGTGTAGCGAGGGTCCTCGACCCATTCGCTGGTCGCCCACTCGGACGGCGGCACGGGAGTGAAATCCATCGAATCGCTGCTGCAGTTCGTCCATCAACCAGATCGCGTACATCGCCGCGCCCGATGGGCACATGTGCACGCCGTCGGGCTTCCGTTCCGGCACCTTGTCGCCGTTGAAGTCCTCGACGAACTCCGGTCCCCAGATGGCATCGGTGTTCAAGACGACCACATCGCCCGGGTGGTTGCCCGCCACCTCGTTCATCACGCCCGTCAACGTGCCGAGCTGGTCGAGGTTCGCCTGGTCGCTGCGCAGTGGCGGAATGGTGATCAGTGCCAGCCGGGCACCCTGAGAGATCACGTAGTCGGCGAAGCGCTCGTAGGCAACACGTTGCTGGTCGGCTGTGCCGAAGTCCCAGAGCGAGCCCTGATAGAGCACCAGATCGGGCTTGAAGTCGGCCACCGCCTTGTCGATCTCGGCGGTTGATTCGTACTTGGTGTCGAGCAGCCCGGCCCCGGGCGAGACATAGCTGCCGATGGCGATCTTGCCTGCATACATCGCCGCCGCGACAGCGGGCCACTCGTCGAACGCCAACGAGTCGCCCGTCATCAACACCCGGCTCGTCGGAGCGAGCAGTGTCGGAACCGGCGCGATCGAAGTGGTCGTGGCGCCGAGTGTCGCCTGGCTCGCAGCGGCGATCGACGTCGGCGCCGATAGCGCGGGGTTCACGCTGGATGCAGTCGTGGACGGGGGCGCTGCACTGGTCGGGGAGGTGGTCGGGGCGGTGGTGGGGGAGGCTGTCGTCGACGCCAACTGGTCGAGCGAGAAGACGGCGGGTGCGGTCTCGGGTCGAGGCACCAGCACCCAGAACGCAGCAACACCCAGCGTCACTGCGACCAAGGTGGCGACGCCAGCACGGCCACGTGCCCACGTCGCCCTGAACCGGACTGGATCCTCGACGAGGACCTTCGAGACGGCCGCAGCGGCGAACGAAACGGCGAACCGGAGGCAGAGCAGCGACCATCCCGACATGCCCGTGCGTTGCGGCGACAACAGCGCGAAGACCGGCCAGTGCCACAGGTACAGGCTGTACGACAGCACGCCGGTGATGCGCAGCGGCCCCCACCCGATCCACCTCGACACCGCGGCGTTCGGCCGCGCCGCGCATGCCGCAACCAGAACCGCCGACAGCAACGAATGTGCGAACAGTCCACCACGGAACAACCACGACGACGATGGACCGTCGATCAGGAACCACGACAGCCCGATCGTCACGGCGACCATCGCCGCGACACCGTGTGAATGCCTCGCCCAGTCGGGAGGTCACATCGAGACCACGCGAGCGCAGTGGCGCAGTCGCGAACAATGCGCCGAGCAGCAGGCTGCTGGCTCGGGTGTCGGTGCCGATGTACACGCGCGTGGGATCGGCGGGGTCGAACAACGCGATCATCCAGAGCAGCGACGCCACCGAGGCGGATACGCAGAACACCATCACAGTGCGATGGACATGGCGGCTGCGCCAGGCGATGAGGCCGACGATCATCGGCCACACCAGGTAGAACTGCTCCTCGATGGCCAGGCTCCACAGGTGCCCGAACATGCGCGGCAACTCGAACGATGCCCAGTAGTCGCTGTGGCGCGGCAATGTCATGCCAGTTGGCGACGTACGCCTGTGCCCAGGGACCGTCGTTCAGCGTCGCGCGCGTTCCGGCACGCTTGCAATCGCGGTCGTGATCACGGTGACGACGACCAGCAACAACAGCACCGCGGGCAAGAGCCGCCGGAACCGCCGTCCCCAGAACGCGACGAGGCCGAACCCGTCCGGTGAGGTCGACCTCGGCGAGCAGCAGCGACGTGATCAGGAAGCCCGAGAGCGCGAAGAACAGGTCGACGCCAGGAAGCCGCCTCGCAGCTTCCCGGCGTGGAAGAACAGGACTGCGATGACCGCAAGCCCACGGAGCCCGTCGAGTGCAGCGATGTGGGCACGGGGGTGCTCACCGCCCGGCACCGGCCGCGGTCGAGCCGCAGTCGACAGCGCCATCTAGGACCGCTGGGCGACGACCAGCAACGACTGACCGATCGGCGGGCGCACGAAGCGTTCGACTCGGCTGATGACCGGGATGAAGAAGCGGTCGTAGACCGATGCCAACCGACCCGAGGTCGGGGAGCGTCCGAAGAGGCGGACAACGAGCCACCAGGCGAGGAAGCCGGGCATGTTGGTGTAACGCGCGGTGACCTGTTGGAACCCCACCTTGTGGACGAGTGCGAGCAACTGATTGCGCTTGTACCGGCGATAGTGACCGATCCGCTGATCGAACTTCCCGTACAGCGCCTCGAACGCCGGCACCCACAACACCATCTTGCCTCCTGGGGCGAGCGCCTCGTAGATGTCGCCCAGTGCCCGATGATCGTCGGGGATGTGTTCGAGGACGTTGAGCAGCACGACCGTGTCGTACGAGCCCGGCGCCGTGGCACCGTCGAGCTGGGCCGTGATCACGATGGCGTTCGAGTCCTTCAGCCGCTCCCGCAGCGCAGCGCTGTGCGCTTCGGATGGTTCGAGCGCGGTGAGGTGTCCATGGTCGGCGAAGTACGTCGAGAAGGTGCCCCGCCCGGCGCCGACCTCGAGAATGCGGCCGCTGATGTGCGGACCGATCAGGTGGAGGATCCACGCCGAGTAGTTCTTGGCCTGCTCGAGCTCCTCGAGAACCTCGAGCAGATCCTGATCAGCGGCGTCGAATGCGGCCGGTGTGCGCTGGAGCGGAGCGCGACGAAATGGGTTTCTCATCGTGATGATCGCATCAATTCTGCCGACGAACGCACGAAGTCACGATAGTTGCTCGTCCTGCTGGTCGCGACCATCGTCGGCAATGGTCGATGCGAGCAGCAGCACCACGACGAGCAACCCAAGACGGTGCAGGTCGTCGAATGCGGCCGGCCACGACGGATTGGCGACGAGTCGATAGCGGAGCTGGCGTCGCACGATCAACCCGGCCAGGCCCGACATCAGCAGCACCGCAGCGGCGCCGGCAACCGTCGGGCGCCTGGCCAGCACCATCACGACACCGACCACGGCGGCGATCAGCCCGTACTTCGGGGAGATCGTCAGACATGCAGCGCGACCAGTGCCACAGCAGCGATGACGGCCTGCCGGCGCCCGACCGGATGAGACGGCCAGTCGGGAACCGGCGCGTCGAGCACCGTGGCTTCGCTACGCGCTCTATCGCGGCAGATCAACACGGCACACGCGAGCACCGCGAGGAGAGCCAGAAACATCCCGATCCACATCGTGCGCTGCGGCGTCCACGTCATGGTCACCACCACGGGCGAGTCGGAACCGGGCAGCCACCAGCCGTTGAAGCCGCCTGAGATCTGTCGCGGTGGACCGAGATCGGTGGAACCCTGCTCGGCTTGCCATCCGTCGTTGAAGCCCTCGCCGAGGATGAGCCAACACCCTATGGGGCAATTGGTGACGGTAGCCGTGCGAGTCGTACGTGTGCGTGCACGCTGACGACTGGCGGTGCCCGCGACGGGGCAGGGGGTTCCGCAGCATCGCGCAGGACGACCCTGTTCACGTCGATCCCCGTGATCCCGCCGGGTGTTGTTGTCAGGCGATGTGTACCGGCAGCCACATTCAGCTCCGCGGCGTCGCAGGCCTGAACCGTCCCGTCCCGCCCGCGAGCAACTGGCTGGTGGTCTCGGGGCTGATCTCGATTGCGAGGGCCGTCCGTCGAGCGTGACCAGGTCGGTTCGACAGAACGGTGCAGGGGCAAGAGGTATCGCTGCCGCGATCGACGGCGCCTCGATCTCGCTGATCGCCGCCGGCAGAACAGTGGTCTCCGCATATCGCCGATCGACCGTCGTACGTGGCTCGATGCCGTCGATCGTCAACGACAACGAGCTGGCAGCCGCCGCGGCAAACGAAATCGTGCTGCGCCCGTTCTGGTCGGGTGGAGGAACCGACACCACGCTCGACTGGTCGCCGACTGTGATTGACACGGCCGTGATGCTGCTGTGCCGCTGGTCGACGGGCTGCGTGATCACCACGGACGAGTGGGTGTCGACGAATCCAAGGGGATCTGTATCCGCGACCCGACGACGTTGGAGAACGGTGTCGTCCATGCCGTCGACGTGTCGCCGTCGATCGCACGCTCCGCCGTCGACTGCGGATCGCCCGTCAGCCGCCGATTCGAGGTGGCCGTAATGACGCCGGTCAACCCGTTCAGAACCTCGTCGGTCGCCCGCCCGTTGCGATGGAACATGAACGTGGCGGCGAAGCTGCGGTCCGTGCCCACCGTGAACTCGCGAACCATTGGGTTCCGGGTCGCTCCGCCAACGGTTGAGGGATCGGCGCGAAGCCGGGTCAGCACCAAGGCCAGCGGCGTGTCGGCGGCACTCCCGATCGCGTCGTCGGCAGGCTGACCACCTCGGGTGGCGCCCAGACCGAGCTCGGCGAACCCCACGGCGGATGCGCCCGGATCGGTTCCGGTCAGGCTGGGTGCCGCCTACCGCAGCGATGGGGGTGATTCTTGACGAACCTCGAACCGGCGTGGGTACGTCGACGCGTTGACCACTCCCACTCAGGGAGGCATCCCCGAGTATCGACCGTCTGGGAGGTGCCGTTGTCGAAATCGACCTGTACCGCTAGAGATGGATGCGCGGACGCCCCGTGCTGCTGCGATTGCAGCAAGGAGAGCGTCCCGTGAGATCGCCCGATACCTGGATGCTCTGGCCGATCGGATCGACCGGTCGGCGACCAGCCATGCAGTGGACGGGTCGCCGTCGACCGCCATCGCCGGGCGATCCTCCGGGCGGTAGGCGAAGGGTTCGCCGTAGCCGGTGGCTCTCACATCGAGCCCGTCGACCGCCGCGGTCGTCTGGTGATGGCTGGCCTGGTCGGCGAACACGGCGAGTCGCTGGTCGGCGGTGTCCTGTTGCAGACGTCCCGCGGGCCGCCCGTTTCGGTCAAGCCGACCACATCCTGCGCGCCGCGCCACTGGTGGGCGCGATCGCGATCGAGTCGGTGACGATCACGAGTCGGCATCGTCGAGGTGCGTCGTCGAGATCAACGTCCCCGCAGGTCGGCCGCGTACAGCACCGCCTCGTCGCCGTCGCAACAGACCGGCGGCCGCGGCGTCGACCAGCCCGTCGCCGCTTCCGGCCAGAACGACCACCGCGAGTGCCGCGCGAACGATGCCACCGGGTCGTCGACCGTGACGAGCTCGACCGGCGGCAAGGGGGTGCCGATCGTCGGTCGGCGAAGGCTGCTCGTCGAGCATCGCCAGGTCCGGCACGTTGGAGCGGGGGAGCCGAACGCGGCGGGGTCGCCGAGACCATCCGGCTGAGCAGCGAACACGCGTGCGGTGAGCTCGGGGCGCGGGCGTGCGGAATCGGTCGAAGGCCAGGTCGTTGCTCACCCAGATGGTGTCGGCACCGAGGAACCGGGCGACCGGCGCGATCGAGGCGGCTCGAGAGTGCCCGACTGGGCGCGGTTGTCGAGGGCGTAGAGCAGGTCCATCGCCGCCGGCGGCCCAGCGGCAGCAGGTCGCGGGTGACCAGCGGCTTGTCGGTGAGGCCCGGCAGCGGCGGATCGACGGTGTAGCCCCACCGGAACGCGCCGAACTCGGCGCCGGGCAGCTGCAGACCGGTACTCGTCGACCGTCGCGTCGAGCGCGGCCGCGGCCTGCGTCCACGCCGACGGCGGATCCTGGTCGCGCTCGAGGGCGGGGTCGACGAATCCGCCGTCGAACAGCGCCGGCAGGTTGAGGACCGCCAGCCATGACCACGCACGGGCGCCAGCATGCAGTCGAGGCCGGCGTCGCGCCACGACGGCGGACGCGCGCAGTGACCAGTGCGCCGGCGCCGAGCGCCAGGCCGAAGGTGCTCAGCGGCAGCGCCCGGGTGCTGCTGCGCAGCGCCAACAGAACGTCGAGCGCGACAGTGGCAAGCTGCGACATCAGCGGCGACGGGTCGCCGATCGGGTGGACGCCGACCGCCAGGACGATGCCGACGAAGACCAGCATCGCGGCGTACCGGCGCTGGCTCCACCGGGTGAGCGCCATGCCGCGAGGCAGCCCGAACGCAGTGCAAGCCGATCAGGATGACGCGCCGGACTCCATGTAGTCGGCCGAAGCAGTCGTGGTGAACCCGTAGGGTCGCGGACGTAGAACAGCCAGTAGCCCAGGCCGCGCAACGTCTCGGTGCTGACCGAGGTGAGCGACACCGCCTCGAGCGTCTCCGAGAACGACAGCACGTCGGCGCCGTGCGGCCCTGGACGACCAGCATGGCGATCCACCACAGCGACACGCCAGGCTCAACCCGCCGATCCGCAGCGCGGTGTCGACCGCCGGGCGCCAGAGATCGTGCGCTGCCATGCGGCGTGCACAGCCACAGGACGGCGCCGGCGCGATCAGCGCGAGGCGGTGGCGTTGACCGAGCCGACGGTGAGGATGACCAGCGCGAAGACGCCGGATCGCGCCACGCGAGCGGGTGGCGGAGCGCATCGTCAGGCCGACCAGCCAGCCGACCGCCGCCCAGGGCAGCAGCATCACCGACGTGCGCGAAGGTACGGCAGGATGTAGGGCGAGAGCTGGTAGACGAACGCCGCCGACGATCGCCCCGCAGCGGCCAGACCGAGGTGCGCGCCGCCCAGCGCACGCCGAGGCCGCCGACGAACAACAGCGTGGCGATCCACAGCCGATGGGCGACCCAGTCGGGCACGCCGAGTTGGTCGAAAGCCAGAACCACGGCCCTGACGGCCACAGATAGGTGATGGTCTGGTGCGGCACCCAGCCGGCGAACTGCGCGGTTGTCCCAGGTGTACGGCGGCGTCGGAGACCAGCCGGCCCGGGTCGAGGTACAGGTACAGCTTGGTGTCGCTCGGCATCCGCCCGGGCGCGGCGAGCAGCGCCGGGAGGTAGGCGAGCAGGGCCAGCGCCCACACGCCGAGCCGTTGGCCCGAGATGCGGCGGCGCCACGTCACGGGATGGCGCCGAGGACGCCGTACAGCGCGGTGAGGGTGACCAGGCCGGCGGTGCACGCGCCGATACGTACGGCCCCCAGTCTCGTGCGGTCGGTGCAGGCAGGCACGCGGCCGAGATGAACAGCGGGAAATGCCGTGTACAGGAAGCGCGGACGGGCGGTGACGGTGTTGGGCAGCATCATCAGCGCCAGCACCCCGACGACGTAGGCGACCATCGGCAGGGCAGCCGCTGCGACATCGAAGTAGATCATCAGCGCCATCGCCATGACCGAGACCGCCGTGATGATGTCGGTCGGCGAGGCCAGCGGTGGTGAAGGCCTCGAAGGTGTTGCGGATCGCGGTGAGGCCGTAGCTGGTGCCTTCGTCCCACGCCTCGCTCTGCACGCGGAACCAGACGCCCGCCTCACCGGCGTGGTGACCGAGCCACAGCTGGAACGCGATGAACCGGAGGAGCGAGCAGCGGCGCGGCGAGCGACTCCAGTCCCGTCGCTGCGGATGGCGATGAACGCGCGACAGCGCAGGCGACGACGAGCGCCAGCCCGTTGGGCCGGGTGGCCGTGGCGATCGCGGCCAGCACGCCGGCGCCACCCATCGCTGCGCAGCAGGCACCACAGGCAGCCCATCGCGAACACCAGCAGCAGTGCCTCGGTGTACGCGAACGAGAGCACGAAGCTGCCCGGGAACATCGCGCCCAGCACCATCGCCTTCGAGGCGACCTGCTCGCCGTACAGCTGCCTGGCGAGCAGGCCGAGCAGCAGGATCGCCACCGCGCCGAGCACGAAGTTGGTGAACAGCGCTGCCAACGTGTCGCCGCCCGGCAGCACCGTGTCGACCGCGCTGACCAGCATCGGAAAACCGGGAAGAACGCGGCGCGGGCATCGGGCACGAAGTAGGTCACGTCGGCCTGCACGTGGCGCGGGTAGCCGGGACGAACGATCGCAGGTACCAGATGCCGTCCCACGAGGACAAGACGTCGAGCATCGGCGACGGCCGACGACGGGGTGGCCGGCCGGTGATGTGCGGATCCGGGAAGGGCACGTTGGCCAGGCCCTCGACCTGGTTGATGTCGGCGCGGATTTCCGCGGCAACGATCGCCGCCCCGGCAAGCACGCAGAGGCGCGAATAGATGTAGACCAACCCGACTTTGCGAAGGATGCGATACCAAGTTGCCGACGTGTCGTCGACGGCCGGGGTTGTGGTCCGAGAGTCTCTGTCATTGTTGGTCAACGGGCCGGGAGGGCCGGACAAGAAGCTAACAGAGGCGGCCGATCACCACCGCGCCATCGGCAGGATCCGGTGACGCGGACCGAATGCCGGTGGCCTGTGGCCGTCGAGCTGCAGTAGCCGGACCACCCTGCCACGTTGGCCGTCGTACGGTGCGAGCAGTTCGAGCATGCGCTCGTCGGTGCCACGCGGCTGACCATCGAGGCGTAGAGACGACGTTCTTGAGGTGGAAATCGCCGACCGCTACCGTGTCGGCATCGCCAATCGCCGACGCCATCACGGAGCCGATCGTCCAACGCCGATCCCGGCAGCAGGGCCAATTCGTGGCCAAATCGAGCCGGGAGCTCGGCCCAACCCCACAACTTCTCGGCATGCTTGCCGACCGTTCGAAGAGCCTCGGCCCGCTTGGCCTCGATGCCCAGTGGGTGGTACCACCACGCCGGCCGCCCGGCGAGATGGCCGGCGACGGTGGCAGCAACAGTCCCATCGCGGGACCTGGCGCGGCCTCACCGAGGTGGCGGCACAGGCGGTGCCATTGGCGGATCGCCTCCCCGCCGGTGATCCGCTGGGCGATGATGGTCGGCACCAGTTCGTGGAACAGCATCTGGCTGGCGCCGAAGCGGACGACGGGATGATTCCGTTGGGCGCGCAGCACCGCCGGATGGCCGTCGCGAACGTGAATCCTGGATCGAGCGCCCGGTCATCGGCGTACCCGCTTGAGCATCCACTCGCGGCCCGCACCCCAAGCCTCGCGCGACTGGATCTGTCGCGGTGGTCCCACGTGATGCGAATCGTCGCCGGGCCGAACGGAGTGAACGACGCTCGCCAGAATTCTCCGCCGGCTCAGTGAGCCGGGTCGTGGGATCACCCGACCGAACCGATAGGCCGACAGACACGCCCCGATCGACCCCTGCCCGCCCGCTGTGCTCACACCCCTCCCCATGGGCCGACCGTAGCAAGCAGGTGTCACACGGCCCTCCAATCCTCTCCCGCGCGCCGGCCCGCCCGGATCGTCATTAAACACACCACCCTCGTACTTCAAAGGCCGACCTCGGGTGGGCACTAGCCTCGCCCGGTGAGGGATTACTCCTCTCCCGTCTCCCAGCCGAGGCCGGTGTGGGGGAGCGCCGTCGAGCGGGACTTCCGAGCGCAACCTGGCGATCATCGTCGTCGGGGCTGTCCTGCGCATTGCTCGGATCGCTATGAACAAATGGAATCAGCGGCTGGAGCTCAACGATTCGCTCTACTACAGCATCCAGGCAAGCCAGTTGGCCCACGGGTGTGGTTCCGGGAGCCCTTCACCGATCAGCCGGGCGCCGAACACGGTCCACTGACGTCGTCATTGATGGCGCTGGTCAGTTGGGGCGACGATCCGGTCAACCGCCAGAGGATGGTGACGGTCGCGTGTGGGATTGCAACCGTTGCGATCATCGGCTGGTCGCCCGCCGGGTCGCCGGCAATCGCGTCGGTCTGATCGCCGCAGCGATCGCGGCGCTGTATCCGAACCTGTGGGTCAGCGACGGCCTGGTGATGTCCGAAAGCGTCAGCTGCTCTGATCTCGCTCGCCCTGTTGGCTCTGCTGATGTGGAGCGCGCCGACCCCTCGCGCGGCAGTGTTCGTCGGTGTCGCGGCCGGCCTCGGCACGTTGGCCCGCAGCGAGGTGGTGCTGCTCGTGCCGGCGCGGCAGTCGTGATGTGGCTGATCGGCGCGGGTCCGGCACGAGGTCCGGCGGAAGCGGTGGACGCACATCGCGACCGCCGCCGGGTCGCGGTCGCCCTGCTGCTGCCGTGGGTGGTCTTCAACTTGGTCCGCTTCGATCAGCCGGTGCTGCTGACAACGAACGACGGCCCGTTGTTGCTGGGCGCCAACTGCGACGAGGCGTACTACGGCCCGGCGCAGGGGGGCTGGTCGCTGTTCTGTGTCGTCAACGACCCGTCACACGCCGGACGAGGATCCCTCGACACGGTCGGCTGCGGCAGCGCCGCGAGGGCATCAGCTACGCGCGCCACCACGTCGGCGAGCTCCCCAGCGTGGTGGTCAAGCGCGTGGGGCGCGCGCTCGACCTGTTCGCGCTCGACAACATGGTGCACGGCGACGCCGGCGAGGAACGTGAACGATGGGTGTCATGGTCGGGCATCGTTTCGTTCTGGGTGCTGGCGCCGTTGGCCGTGTTCGGTGCTGTCAGGACCCGCCGTCGGGACCGTGCCGTGCTGCTGATCCCGGTGGTGATCGCGTTGGCCACGACGGTGTCTTTTACGGCGGTCATCGCCTCCGGTCGACTGCCGAACCGTCGATCGTGGTCTTCGCCGCGATCGCAATCGATCGCCTAATGGCAGCGTCAGGGCAGCGATTCGCCGCTGAGCTGACCGACCGCGACCGGCACGGTCGCGATCGACGTCGTCGCCATGGATCGGGTGATGGCAGGCGACAAAGTGGCCGGCGGCGATCGCGCGCAACTGCGGCTCCTCGTTGCGGCACCCGTCGGTCGCTGCCGGGCAGCGGGGGTGGAACCGGCACCGGGGGGCGGGAGCACTGGTGAAGGAGGCTCGCCCTCGATCGCCGTCTTGGTCACGGCGATGGTGGGATCCGGTACCGGGATCGAGTTGAGCAACACATGCGTGTAGTGATGCGCCGGCGCCCTGTACAGATCGTCGCACGGGGCAACTTCGCAGATCTTGCCGAGGTACATCACGGCCACGCGGTCGCTGATGTTCTTGACGACGGCAAGGTCGTGGGCGATGAAGATCAGGGTCAATCCGTACTTGGCCTTGAGGTCTTCGAGCAGGTTGAGGACCTGCGCCTGCACGCTGACGTCGAGGGCGCTGACCGGCTCGTCGCAGATGATCAGTGTCGGGTCGAGCACCAGCGAGCGGGCGATGGAGATGCGCTGGCACTGCCCCCCGGAGAACTGGTGCGGTTGGCTCTCGGCAGCACGAATCGGGTCGATGCCGACCTCCTCCAGCAACGCGTCGACCTTCGCGGCCTGCTCGCCCTTGGTGCCACGCTTCCAGATCGCAGCGGCTCCATCACGATGTCGCGGACCTTGCGCCGAGGGTTGAGCGACGAGATCGGGTCCTGGAAGATCATCGCATGCGGGGTACCGCCTGGCGCATGTCGTCGCGGCCCATCTCGGTGAGCTGGCGGCCTTCGAACATCACCGAGCCGCTCGTGGGACGGGGCAGTTGCATGATCGCCCGGCCGGTGGTGCTCTTGCCGCAGCCGGACTCGCCGACCACGCCGAGCGTCTCGCCACGCAAGACATCGAGGCTGATGCCGCTGACCGCGTTGACCTTGAGGCCGGTGTGGCCGACAGGAAACTCGACCACGAGGTCGTCGACGCGGAGCAACACGTCGCCTGGTCGCGGAGGTGTGCCTTGCCGGTACCCGCCATCAGGCCGCTACCTCTGCTTCGGTCAATGCCGCTGCCTCCGTCTGGCGCCGCGCCTTCGCCTCGTGGTACTCGGGGGAGCCGACGGGATACCAGCACGCGTAATGGTGTGGATCCTCGACTGTGGGGATCAGCGGGGGCTCCTCCTCCCGGCAGCGCTCCGGGCGGACGGGCACCGCGGCGCGAACCGGCAGCCGAGTGGGGATTGACGAGATCTGGTGGTCGACCCGGGATCACGTTGAGCCGTGTGTGGCTGGCATCGGCCAACTTCGGGATGCTTTGAGCAGGGCCTCGGTGTACGGCATCTTCATGTTGGCGAACAGCTCGGCGGTCGGCGCCTTCTCGACCAACTTGCCGCCGTACATGACGGCGATCTCGTCGGTGCGACCGGCGACGACACCGAGGTCGTGGGTGACCAGGATCAGCGACATGTTTCGTTCACGCCGTTGCTCGTCGAGGAGATTGAGGATCTGAGCCTGCACGGTCACATCGAGCGCGGTGGTGGGTTCGTCGGCGAACATCAGCGTGGGGCCGCAGGCCAGGGCCAACGCGATCACACGCGCTCGGCGCATGCCACCCGAGAGCTCGTGTGGGTATTGTCAAGCCGCGGTCGGGGCCCGGGATCGCACGCCTGTAGCAGCTTCGGCGCCGTGGGCAGGCATCGGCCTCGACATGCCGAGGTGCAGCCGCAGGGCTCGGTGATCTGGCCGCCGATCTGCATAACCGGGTTCAGCGACGTCATCGGATCCTGGAAGATCATCGACATCTCCTTGCCCCACATCGCTGTCGCTGGCGCAACGACATGTGGAAGAGCGTCTCGCTTCGAATCTGACGGACCCTGACTTCACGGTGCCGCGCGGGGGCAGCAGGCCGATGATCGACCGCGACAGGACGGTCTTGCCGGAGCCACTCTCGCCGACGATGCCGAGCGCCTTGCCGCGGTCGAGCGTGAAACTGACGCCGTCCACTGATCGGACGAGGCCCCGCGCCGTCTTGAAGTGCGTGTGCAGGTCGGTGACCTCGAGCAGCGGCCCCTCTCGACCGCGGAGTTCGACTTGGAGCTTGGCCTTCATGCGATGACCTCGCGGGTGTTGAACCGCTCGGCCAGCACATCGCCCAACAGGTTGATCGCGAGGATGGTCAGGAACATCACCAACGCCGGCATGAGAGACGGCCACCAGATGCCCGTACGCAGTCGCTCTTGTCCCGACGAGATCATCCGCCCCCAGGTTGGCAGCGGTGCCTCGACCGACAGACCGAGGGCGGCGAGGGCGCCTTCGGCGACGAGCAGCAACGCCAACCCGGTGAGAGCGAACGAGAGCAGCGTCGGCACGATGTTGGGCAGGATCTCGCGGAACAGGATGCGTTTGTTCGGTGCACCGATGCTGCGCGCCGCTACGACGAATTCGCGCTGCGCATACATGATGGTGTTGGCCCGAACCAGGCGAGTCAGTGGCGGTACGGCAAGAATCGACAGTGCAATGATGATTGGTGCGATCGAGCG
>CAVVBH010000012.1:0-24099 GCA_963746365.1 Ilumatobacteraceae bacterium
GCTAGAAGCGGTGCAGCAGATCGTTCGCATCGGTGGCGCCCGTCTCGCGCAGCAGGATTTCGCGAACTCGTCGCCGGACCCCAGCCTTCTTCATGCCGCACGATCGCGCGCAACGCCTGCCGCGTGATATCGAAACCGCCGCCTTCATCGCCGAAAATGTATCCCCAACCGCCAGCGCGCGCGAACTTCCGCGCGGCGTTCCGGCCATACGAGATCGAGCCTGTTCCCGCGATTGTGATAATGCCCGGCGCTCCCGCGGTGGCTCCCGCGAGCGCGATCACGGCGTCGGTCGTGACATGCAGCTGACGCGTTCGCAGAGATCTCGCCAAGAAGATCGCTGCTTGTCCGCCGGGCCGCCGCTGAAGCCCGCGCAAACGCCTCGAACTCCACCGCAGCCGCGTCCGAGCCTGCCTCGCGTGCACGCGGCTCCAACACAGCCGCCGATCGCGTCGAAGAACTTCGTCCTGCCTTCCGGCCCGTCGACGTGATTGCAAGGACCGCCGCGCGCCGCTGCCGAGCACTCGTCCGGTCTCATCGCCGATAACGGCTGTCGTGCTCGACTTGCCGCCATCGATGCCCAGAAAGAGCCGCATCAGATCGCGTCCGAGATGCTGCTGAACGGAAAGTCCTTCGCGACGAATCGGCGGCGCGATCATGCCCTGCGCCCTCGCCGCCGCGCGCTCGCTGCGGCCTGTCCGAGCTCATCGCGTTCTGCAGCAGCCGCACCGGACTCTCGTTGAACCGGAAGTTCATCACCGGCTGCGTGATCTCGCCGTTCTCGATCAGGAACAGACCGTCGCGCGTCAGCCCGGTCAGCTGCACGGTCTGCGGATTGACGGGCCGGATGTACCAGAAGCGCGTCACCAGCAGTCCGCGCTCCACGGCCTTGATCAGATCCGCCGACGCTGCCTTCGCCGCCCTCGAGGATCAGATGTCGCGGACGGGCGTCGGCTGCTTGCCGGTCTTCGCCGCCCAGTAGCGGTCATAGGACAGGTTCTTGACCACGCCTTTCTCGATCCACGTCACCGGCCGCGCCGGCAGATCCTCCCGCTCGCCAGCTGCGTCGGGAAGTCGCCGGTCGAACGGATCGGTGCGCAAGCGTGATCGATCTCGGGAAACAGCTTCTCGCCGAGCAGCGTGCCGCCGCCCTTCTTGCTCAGGAACGACCGGCCCTCCTCCGCCGTGCGCGCGCTGAAAACGCGATCGCGAGCAGACTGCACGCAGATCGCCGACGGCCGTGGGCTCCAGCACCACGGTGTACTTGCCCGGCTCGAGCCTCACCGGCTTCCTCCCAGCGCAGGCATTTCTCGATCGCGCGCGCGCCGAGATCCGCGCCGTTGATCTCGGCGATGCGCACCGACGGCTGGCCCGCCCAACCGGAACTGGTGCCATGCCGGCGTCGCACCGTCGTGGTCAGTCGCGAGTCCGTCGCGCGCTCGTAGCCGAAGTTGCCCTTCTTGTTCGCCGACACGCTGACCGGACGCGCGTACGCATGAAGAAACCCGCCGCCACCAGCTTCTTCGCGACAGCGCGCGTCGATGATCGCCTTGACGTGCGGGCACCATCTCCGGCGCGCGCGCCTTGGCGGTGCGTTCGTCCCAGTTGTCGTGCTCGGCGTATTTCTGCGGACCGAGCGGCTCGACCCGCTCCGGATTCGGCGGCGCGATCGCCGCCAGTTCTTCCGACCGCTCGCACCGCCGCCTCGCAGCGCCGCATCGTCGAACTCGGTCGTTCTGCGCTGCGCCGGTCTTGCCGTCGCGCGTCGACGCGATCGAGACGCGTGCGCTCGACGGTGAAGCCGGACGTCGTGACGCCGTTATTGGCGAAGCGGACGTAAGCCTGCTCCGCTCTCGCTGAGCTGACCGAGCACTCGGGAAACTTCGAGAACTTCAGAATCTTCTCGGTGAGCTTCTGTGCCTGTTCTCGGGTCAGCATGGCTTAGTCCGTCTGAATCACGTTGATCTGCCGGAACCGCGCGGGCGAGCAGCCGTGGCTCATCGAGTTGATCTGCGGCGGCTCGCCTTTGCCGTCGTCGGCAGAGCCGTACAGCTGCCAGTAGCTCGGCCCGGCGATGCCGTCGCAGGCCTGCCAGAAGTCGGGCGTGCGCGCCTGATAGGCGACCTGCGAAATCATGCCGCGCTTCTTGCCGCCTTTGATCTCCCAGAACGCGTCGCCGCCGAACTGGAAGTTGTAGCGCTGCTGGTCGATCGAGAAACTGCCGCGGCCCTCGATCAGAATGCCGTCGTCGACGCCGGCGATCAGATCGTCGAGCGTGACGTCGCCGGCTGCCCGGCTCGAGCGACACGTTCGGCATGCGCTGGAACGGCACGCTCGCCCAGGAGTCGGCATAGCAGCAGCCGCGCGATTCCTTCTCGCCGATCAGGTGCGCCTGATCGCGAATCGTCTGGTAACCGCTTGAAAATGCCCTTCTCGATGATCGGGAACTTCGTCGTCTTGACGCCGTCGTCGTCGTAGGCGACCGTGGACGAGCCCGTGCTCGTGGTGCGGTCGCCGTAGAAATTCACGATGTCGCTGCCGACCCGCTCCTTGCCCAGCTTGTCGAGCGTGAGAAAGCTGGTGCCGGCGTAGTTCGCTTCGTATCCGAGCGCGCGGTCGAGCTCGGTCGGATGGCCGATGCTCTCGTGGATCGTGAGGCAGAGATGGCTCGGCATCAGCACCAGGTCTTTCTTGCCCGGCTGTCACGGGCGGCGCCATCAAGATGCTCGACGACCTCTTCGCGGATGCGCCGCGCGTTCTCCTTCAGGTTCATCTGCGCGCACAAACTCGTAGCCGGTCGGCAGCGGCGTCGGGATGATAGCTGCGGTTCTTCGACAGGCGCTTCGCGAGATCCACGGCGTTCGCGTTCAGATTGCGCGAACGTCTGCATGATGAACTGCTGGATCGAGGAGCCTTCCGACGAGGCGAAGTACTTGTCCTCGGAGTGGAACGCAGAGTGCCGCCCGGACGCAGAACACCTTCTGGCTGCTTCTTGATCTCGCGCGCGGCGTCCGCGCAGCAGCTCGAGCTTCTCGCCGATCGGCACATCGAAGGGTTCGCGCTCGAACGGCGACGTCCAGCGGTCGCGGTAGGCCTTCGACTGGCGCGAGCACCACCGGCTTCGACTTGATCGACGGCGTTGGCCTTGCGCGACGGTCACCGCCTCCGCCGTGATGCGCGCGATCTCGTCGCGGCGTGACGACCGGCGAGGCGGCGAATCCCCACGCGCCGTCGACGATCACCCGCACGCCGAAGCCGAAGCTCTCGGTGTCGGAGACGCACGGAACTTCGAGCGTCTTGCCGGTGCCGCGCTCCGGACTCAGGCGCATGCGAGACGCTCTGATCGCGATAGCGATTGATGCGGATGTCGCAGTAGCGTGGCCTTGAGCTTCTTCGCCTCGCGCAGCGCGACGTCGCCAGCTTCTCGAGCGCCGGATTCGGCGTCTTCGCGTCTTGTCGGCGCGCCGAACAGCTCCGCGGCGAACGCCGCCGCCGAGCCGCGATGAAGCTCGTCGTGATGTTCATATCGTTTTGTCCTTTGCGTAGCAGATCGGATCGAGCAGGCAATCGACGCATCGCGGCTTTCGCGCCACGCAGAGGGTGCGCCCATGATGAATGATCTGGTGCGAGAAGAGAATCCAGCGCTCCTTCGGGAATGATCTTCATCAGGTCCTGCTCCATCTTCACGGGATCGTCTCGCGCGCGAAGGTCCAGCCGCTGCGAAATCCGGAACACGTGCGTGTCGACGACAACGCCGGATGCGATGCCGAAGGCGGTGCCGAGCACGACGTTGGCGGTCTTGCGCGCCGCGCCCGGGACGGTGAGCAGATCGTCCATGTTGTGCGGCACCTTGCCGCCGAAGTCGGCAAGAATCCGCTTGGCGGCGCCGATGACGCTCTTCGACTTTGTTGTTGAAGAAGCCGGTGGAGCGGATGTCGTTGGCCAGCTCGTCCTGATTGGCGTGGGCGAAATCTGCGATCGTCGGGTACTTCTTGAACAGTCCCGGCGTCACTTCGTTGACTCGTTTGTCGGTGCACTGCGCCGACAGATCGTCGCGACCAGCAACTCCCAGGGGCTGCGATGATTCAGCGCGCAGGTGACGTTCGGGTAGAGCTTGTCGAGACCTTCGAGAATCTGCGCGACTCGCGCTTTTCGTTCGGCTGCGGTTTTCGGTTTGCGGAACCTTCGAAGGCGGCGTAGGGTCTTCAAGAAAAGCCCATGATAGCATCGGCTTCCGGCATCAAATTTTCCTTTCAACGTTTCCTGCTCCAACTCCCGTATAACTGAATGAACGTGGACGAGATCGCAGCAATGGCGGGGCGGTTGGCCGTCGACCGACGAACACTCCGAACTCATTCGCCGGGCCCGCCAGGGCGATCTTCAAGCGTTCGAGCAGATGATGCGCGCGCACGACCAGCCTCGTTGCCGCGCTGCTCGGCCTCACGGCAGATGTGGTGAAAGAGGTGTGCCGGGACGCGTCATCTGTGGGAATTGTGGCTGCTGCAAATTTCAATTCGCCTGGTCAGATCGTGATTGCCGGTGAAAAGGCTGCCGTGGAACGAGCCATTGAGCTGGCAAAGGCCAAAGGCTGTAAGAAGGCGATTCCTCTTCCCGTGAGTGTGCCGGTGCATACACCGCTCATGCAGAAAGCAGCCGATCGACTTGCTGGAGATTTGGCGGTAGTCATATGGTCCGATCTCAAGATACCGTTAGTGAACAATGCTGAAGCGAGGGCCATTACGAAAGCCAGCGACATCCAGACGTCGCTGGTACGACAACTGCCCTCGTCGGTGCTCTGGGAAGATTCTGTCAAGGCCATGGCGGCGATGGGTGTGACGACGTTTGTCGAAGTCGGACCTGGGACAGTGTTGAGCGGATTGATCAAGCGGATTCTGCCGGATGCGGTGGCCATGAATGTCAATGATCCCAAGTCGCTTGCGGCGACTCGCGCTGCGTTGAGCCTCTGAGCGAGGCGAGAACGATGCCTGATGAAAGGTGCGTCTTGGCGCGCAGGGGTCGGGTGGATGAGAGGAGCGACTTTTTCAGCATCCTGGTGAAGGGATGTGAGGAGCAAGCGGATGTCACTCCATGGTAAGGTTGCGATTGTTACGGGAGCGGCGCAGGGGATCGGCCGGGCTATTGCCGAGTCATTGGCACAAGCAGGGGCAGATATTGTGGTTGCCGATCTTGACCCAAGCCGATCGAAAGACACGGTGGCAGCGGTGGAGCAGTGTGGGCGCAAGGCGCTGAACATCAAAGTGAATGTGGCAGAAGCCGCTGACACCAAGGCGATGGTCGACCAGGCGCTCAAGGAATGGGGGAAGGTCGATATTCTGGTGAACAATGCCGGGATTACGCGCGACGGACTGTTATTGCGTATGAAGGAGGAGGACTGGAATCTGGTATTACAAGTCAATTTGAACGGGACATTTAATTGCATGAAGTCGGTCTTGCTCCCGATGACCAAACAGCGTTATGGTCGTATCGTCAACATTGCCTCGATCGTCGGGGTGATGGGGAATGTGGGGCAGGCCAATTACGCAGCATCGAAGGCGGCCGTGATCGGGCTCACCAAAACGGCGGCGCGAGAATATGCGAGTCGCTCAGTGACAGTGAACGCTGTTGCGCCGGGATTCATCGATACCGCTATGACACAGGGATTGCCGACAGAAGTGAAAGACACGCTCCAGAAACAAATTCCGTTGGGACGGCTGGGCACCGCGGCTGATATTGCGGCGGCCGTGCGTTTTCTCGTGTCGGATGAGGCGGCGTATATCACCGGGCATGTGTTGCACGTCAATGGGGGGATGTTGATGCCGTGACGGGGGTACGGAGAGATATTGTACAATAGGCTGCGGCGGGAGGCTTGCAGCGACAAGGGGGGCCTAGGATGGGGAAGGAGGCAGGAAAAGCAATGGGTACTGTAGAAGAACGAGTGAAAAAAATTATCGGTGAACAGCTCGGTGTCGAGGAGGATGAGGTTACGGCCGAGGCAAGCTTTGTGGAAGATCTCGGCGCCGACTCGCTTGATACGGTAGAGCTGGTGATGGCATTGGAAGAAGAGTTCGGCATTGAGATTCCCGACGAAGATGCGGAGAAGATTCTGACGGTCGGAAAAGCGTTAGACTACATTAAGGAAAAGGCCTAGCGGTCGCAGGACGTGATGAGTGCTCGCTCGATCAGACGGATAGTCGTGACCGGTCTGGGGCTGATCACGCCGCTGGGGACGGGTGTCGAAAAGACTTGGAAGGCGATCTGTGCCGGTGAGTCCGGGATCGGTCGGATCACGAAATTCGATCCTGCAGCCTACGATGCCCAAATCGCCGGTGAAGTGAAAGACTTCGATCCGGCTCAATTCATCGAGAAAAAAGAAATTAAAAAGATGGATGCGTTCATCCATTATGCCGTGGGCGCTGCCCAGCTGGCGGTGGATGATGCGGGATTTTCCGTGGCACCGGAAGAGGCGGCGAAAGTCGGTGTGTATATCGGATCGGGCATCGGGGGGCTTGGTTCGATTGAGCACTACCACAAGATTCTGCAGGAAAAGGGCCCCGGGCGCGTCTCTCCATTTTTCATTCCGATGACCATCATCAACCTAGCTTCCGGGCAGGTGGCGATCAGACTGGGCGCCAAGGGACCGAACTCTTGTGCGGTGACGGCCTGTGCGACGGGCAACCACTGTATCGGTGACGCCTATCGATTGATTCAGGCGGGCGATGCCGATGTCATGATTGCGGGAGGGGCGGAAGCTGCCATTACCCCCTTGGGAGTTGCCGGGTTCGCCGCGTCGAAAGCCTTGTCGTTTCGTAACGATGAGCCGACGAAAGCGAGCCGACCGTTTGACAAGGACCGCGACGGGTTTGTGCTTGGCGAAGGCGCCGGAGTTGTCGTCTTGGAAGAACTGGACCATGCACGTCGGCGCGGGGTTCGGATCTATGCCGAACTCATCGGTTACGGGATGAACAGTGATGCCTACCATATTACAGCCCCGTCCGAAGAGGGAGAAGGCGCAGTCCGATGCATGGAACTGGCGCTCAAGGACGCCGGCGTCAGCAAAAGCCAGGTCGGCTATATCAACGCGCATGGCACGTCGACAATGGCGGATGCGATTGAGACCAAGGCCATCAAGCAGGTGTTTGGGGACCACGCTTCCCATATCCCAGTGAGTTCGACCAAGTCGATGACCGGTCACTTACTCGGGGCAGCCGGCGGGATTGAAGCGGTGTTTACGGTGCTGGCGCTTCACCACGGGATACTTCCACCGACGATTAACCTGGATCATCCGGATCCTGAGTGCGATTTGGACTATATTCCTCATAAAGCGAGGCCGGTTGCGGTGACAGTCGCGCTATCGAATTCTTTTGGATTCGGTGGAGTGAATGCCTGCCTACTCTTTAGAAAGCCCGAAGCGTAATACGCTGTGCGAGGGATGTATTCGCTACTATGACTTCGGTTTCCTCTGGAGACTCGCTCCAATCCACGTTGGGCTATCGGTTTAATACACCGGCCTTGCTCGATGAAGCCTTGACTCACTCTTCTCTCGTCAACGAGCAGAAAGCCGCATCGGCTCAGCATAACGAGCGGCTCGAATTTCTCGGCGATGCCGTGCTTTCGCTTGTGATGAGCGAGTACCTGGCTTCTACCTTGCCGGAGTCTTCTGAGGGGACTCTCTCGAAGCTGAAGGCGCAGGTGGTGAGCGAGGCATCGCTGGCGCAAGTCGCTCGCCGACTTGGACTGGGAGAGCATCTCAAACTCGGGCGTGGAGAGGACCGCTCGAAAGGGCGTGAGAAAGACTCCTTGCTGGCCGATGCGTTGGAAGCAGTGCTGGCGGCCGTCCATCTTGATGGAGGATTCGAGGTCAGTCGCATGGTGACGCGCCGTATTTTCTCAGAAGAACTTGCGACTATCGCCACACAGCAGGAACTGCCGGGAGCAGGCGACTACAAGACCCAGTTTCAGGAGTGGTGTCAAAAGCGCCATGATGCGTTGCCACGCTATGAAACGGTTCGAGAAACAGGGCCCGACCATCAGAAGGTATTCGAAGTAGAACTGTCCATTCAGGGAAAAGTTGTAGGCATAGGGTTTGGGCGAAGTAAAAAGGAAGCAGAGCAGCAGGCAGCGAAGCAGGCCATCCAACAGGTAGGGATCTGATCTGTTCGGCGCGGTAGGGCATTTCACAACGGAGTCGGTGACTAATCCAGGGAGGCTGATGATGCAGAGACGGACTATAGTGAAGATGGTGGCGGTGATGTGTGTGCTCGGGGGAAGTCTGTTGCTGGGAATGGGGGCGCTTTTCGCGCCTGATAAAGCTTCAGCGGAAGGAGCCAAAGGTCCTAAGGCCACGATTAAAACGAAGTTCGGCGATATGGACATCGTCTTTTTTCCTGAGAAAGCTCCCAAGCACGTTGAAAACTTTCTTGCGTTGGCAAAGTCGGGCTTCTATAACGGCACGATCTTTCATCGAGTGATTCCCGGGTTCATGATTCAGGGCGGTGACCCCAACACCAAGGATCTGAATAAACCTGAGACCTATGGTCAGGGTGGCCCGAGTCAGCGACTCAAGGCCGAATTCAACGATATTCCTCACCGACGTGGGATTCTTTCCATGGCGCGCACGAACGATCCCAATAGCGCCGGTTCCCAGTTCTTCATTGTCGTCAAGGATTCGAATTTTCTCGATGGGCAGTATACGGTCTTTGGCGAAGTGGTGAAGGGAATGGAGGCGGCGGATAAGATTGTCAATCTGCCGAAAAACAGCCGTGATCTTCCGAATGAACGAGCAGAGATGACAGTCGTGGTGGTCGAGTAAACGATGCTAGGTTGGTGGGTTTTGAGGTGTGACACTGGTGTGATGAGAAGCTTCATCCTGTGTGGAGCGCTGCTGGGGATCGGTCTGTTTATTGGTTGTGGAAGCAAGGCCGATATACAACCGATCACTCCTCAAACAATCACTGGTCCCAAAGCCATTATTAAGACAAAATATGGAGATATACACATCAAGTTTTATCCCGATGTGGCTCCGAAGCATGTTGAAAACTTTATCAAGTTGGCCAAATCAGGTTTTTACGACGGGACAATCTTCCACCGCGTGATCCCGGGCTTTATGATCCAGGGCGGCGATCCTAACACCAAGAACTCGCTGCGGAAGGACACCTATGGACAGGGTGGACCTAAGGACGAGAAGGGCAACCCGGTCTTGCTCAAGGCAGAGTTTAACGACACCCCTCACAAGCGCGGCATTGTGTCGATGGCGCGAGCGAATGAGCGCGATACCGCAGGGTCGCAGTTTTTTATTGTCGTCGAACCGTCGCATTTCCTCGATGGAAAGTACACAGCGTTCGGTGAGGTGACCAAGGGTCTTGGCGTGGCCGATAAGATTGTGATTGTGCCAAGAAACGATCGCGATTTGCCGAACGAGCGGGTTGAGATGACGGTGACGATTGTTGAGTAGCAGCGCGGTCTCACGGTCTCCCTTGCTCACAGAGCGCGCACACTAAGAATGTGCTCGCTCGATGTGCGCAGTTGGAGTCCATGACACCGCGCTGCTTGTGGAGTGTAGAAAGTAGAAGAACGGATGCTATTTGATGTGTTCGAGGAACGTGCAGAGACGGGCTCGCTCGGACGGAAAGAATAGAATGAAGCTCAGACCAAAGGCATTGCCGGAGACCCAACGTACTGAGGCTCGTTCGACTTTTATTGGTGGTAACTGGTTGGGAGGTTGAAGTATCACCTGAACGTCGAGCCCCTCCGCCATATTGATGTCGGATTCAGCTCGACAGCCTGATGCCGAGATGTTTGTGATCGTGGCATTTCCTTCGATCTCACCAGAATAAAATCTCAGGGTGCAACGTAATTCTACCCGGCGTGCTTTTCTGATTTTGTGTCCTTGCTTTGAACTCACGGTATCAAGTCTAGCATGCTGCGAGCACGGTCCCCTGTCAGTGATGGTGACAGCCCGGTCCATGGGTATGGGGCTCAGGTGCCGGAGGCGGCATAAATTGCTGTCCGGGCAAGATGATATGGCCCGGTTCACGTTGTTTAGCCAGGTGTTCTGCAATGTCAGGATGGTAGGCTCGCACATAGCCGACGAGCCCGCCGAGAAACCGGTGTGATTGAAAGTCCGTACCAGAAAAACGTGAGACGAAGGCGATGGCTCGGTCCAGTATTTCTGGTGCGGATGATATGTCGGCGATGTCCTGCGGGTTCTGTTTCTTGAACGTGTCGTATTCTTTCCTGACATGCTCTGCGAAGACCGGCATCGGACCTGCCGGCACATGCAGGGGACTGAGCGTTCGCCGTAAGGCTTGGAGTGCCGCTACAACCTCCGCATCTTGTCCGTCACGGCGGCTGTGGAAGTAACCGAAGATGACTACTTCAACGAGATTGAAGAGGGCCACGGCCTTCTTACCGCCTAATTCTTCCAGTTCACGATAGAACTCCCGGCGTACCGGCATGAACTGCACGGCCAGCCGTTTTTGCTGATAGTCGCTCCCGGATTCGAGATAGATGCAGTCAGCCGGGCATGAGACCCGCACGATTCGATGTTCACCGCAGCACTGGCTGCAAATCAGCCCTGCCAAAGCTGGGCAGGGCCGTTTGCCTTTCCGTTCTGTGCAGTAGGCGCAGTGGCTCATTTTTTCACGGGCTCTTCTAGTGCCGGTTTCGGTGGAGGCGGGATGAATCCGTAGTCCGACAGCGTCCGTTTTTTCTTTCTTGGGTTTTCCATCACTGGGTGTTTCGAGTCCGTTCATCTCTGCGGCATGCGCCTGTTCTAGGGCACAAGGATGAGATTATTCGCCCGGTCGATGCTGAGATCTCCCGGCGAGGGCAAGAACTCAGCGATGACTTGAAACCGTTTGTCCCAGCTCATGCGCCACACTTTTCCCGTTGTGAAATCGGAACGTACTGTCCCCAACGGTCGAAGTCTACTCCTCGGCGAGGTGGAGTCGTTCGCTCCGGTCGTCGCCCGGCTCGTCGGCCAGTAGCTCCCGTCAGCGGGCGACGTAGCCGCCGTCGACGGGGAGCGCCACCCCGGTGATGAACGACGACTCGTCGCTGGCCAGGAACAGCGCCGCGGCGGCGAGCTCCGTCGGGAGACCCCACCGCTCCATCGGCTGCGGGGGCGCGGTGCCCGGCGGGGGCCCGGGGTCTCCTTCGCAGCGCCGGCACCAGACCGGTCCAGGTCATGCCCGGGCAGATGGCGTTGACCCGCACCCCGGCGTCGGCGAGTCGAGCGCCGCGCTTGGTCATCTGCACCACACCGCCCTTGGCCCCCGAGTACACCGGTGAGCTCTTCCAACCCACCAACCCGGCCGACGACGCCGTGTTCACCACCGAACCGCCACCGCTGCGCAGCATCGGGCGATGCCGTACTTCATGCCGAGGAACACGCCCTTCAGGTTGACCGCCAGCACGTTGTCGAAGGTGGCCTCGTCCTGCTCGACGATGCGGCTTCCGCGGTCCACCGAACCCGGCGTTGTTGCACAGCACGTCGAGCCGCCCGAACGCCTGCTCGGCCGTCGCGATCATGCGCTCGACATCGGCCGCCACCGACACGTCGACCTGCACCGCCACCGCGGCGTCGCCGATCTCCGCGGCGGTCTCCTCCTCCTCCCCGCTGATGTCCCCGCAGACGACCCTGGCCCCCTCCGCGCGAAGAACACCGCCATCGATCGCCCCATACCCGACCCCGCCCCGGTGATCACCGCCACCTTGCCCTCGATACGTCCCATGCCTCGTCCCTCTCGTCCATCTCGGCGGTGCGCGGACCGGCCCATCCTGGTCGCGCTGGAAAGCGGGCGCCGGGGTGGAACGGCTCGCTTTCCCGTTTCGGGACTGCGGCCTGAAGGCCGTTCACTCAGCTGCCAACGCGGCACCCGGTCGGAGGCGGCCGCTCGTTGCCACCGAGGCAGGGCGGCGACCGCTGCAACGACCCCGACCGCGACCTGTCCGAGTGGGGCGCACCCCGCCCGACCAGGTGATCTCCCACACCAACCTGTACTGGTCCTGGCAGGCGGCGCCGGGCCGGACTGCAGGGGTCGTCGACACCAGCGGCGTGAGCTTCGACACCTAGGCCAGTCGTCGACGCCGCCGCTCCTTCAGTCCGGGGTGCCGGCCCGCGATCGACGTGCGTGGCGGGTCGCCTCGGCGATGGTCTCGTTGGCGAACTCGAGGAACTCGACGACGACCCGGAGGTCGCCGTGCGTCGAGCCGGTCGCGGTAGGCGCTCGATCGCCTCGGCGAGGGGCTGGTACAGCGGCCACAGCTCGGCGCCACGCTCGTGCGGACAGGTGCACGATGACGCGGCGGCGGTCGTGGGGGTCGCGCTCGCGGCGCACCCACCCGCCGGCCTCGAGCCGGTCGACGAGCCCGGTGACGGCGCCGCTGGTCAGGCCGAGGTGGGCGCCGATCTCGCCCGCGGTGAGCGGGCCCGGTCCAGTCGAGCAGGTCGATGCACTCCTGGTCGGTCTGGTGGAGCCCGGCGTAGTCGGCGACGGCGTGGTTGTGCAGCGTCGCCATCGAGCCCATGCGCCGGGCCTCGCGATCGAAGACCGCGATGAGTTCGGCGTGCTCCGGCGTCGTCGCCTTCGGTGACGTGCGCTGTGACATCGGTCTCCTTGACCGCTCGCAGGCCGACTGCGTATTATCTTAGCGACTAAGAGATCGCATCGACGCAAGATGCACGGCGAGCGCACGTCGGCGACGACGAAGGGATCCGCATGTTCAGTCGACTCGGAACGTGGTGCCACGACCGCCGCAGGCTCGTGCTCGTGCTGTGGATCGCGGCGCTGTTCGTCGGCAACGGCATCGCCGGCGGCATCGGCGACGCCTACCGGCAGGACTTCTCGCTCGACGGGTTCGAGTCGACCGACGGCTTCACGCTCGTCGAGTCCGAGTTCGCCGACGGCAGCGGCTCGCCGCAGTCGGGCCAGATCGTCTTCGAGGCCGAGCAGGGCGTCGACGACCCCGCGGTCCGCGCCGCGATGGAGGCGATGTTCGCCGAGGTCGCCGAGATCGACGACGTCACCGCGCGTGCAGAGCCCGTACGCGCCGGGCGGCGAGTTCCAGATCTCCGACGCGGGGCGACGCGGCCGGGCACGATCGCCTACGCCACCGTCAACCTGCCCGAGGACATCGACTTCACCCGCGCCGCCGACATCGGCGACGAGATCCGCGACCTGACGCCCGAGGTCGACGGCCTGCGGGTCGAGCTCGGCGGGTTCCTCTTCGCCGAGTTCGAGCAGCCGTCGGCCGAGCTGTTCGGCCTCGCCTTCGCCATCGTCATCCTCATCGTGGCCTTCGGCTCGGTGCTGGCGATGGGCCTGCCGGTCGGCGTCGCGCTGTTCGGCATCGGCCTCGGCGGCGCGCTCGTCATCCTCGCCAGCCACCTCATGGAGGTCCCCGACTTCGCGCCGTTCGTCGGCCTGATGATCGGCCTCGGCGTCGGCATCGACTACGCGCTGCTGATCGTCACCCGCTACCGAGAGCAGCTGCACGCGGGCCACGACGTGCGCGAGTCGATCGGCATCGCCATGGACACCGCCGGCCGGTCGGTCGTGTTCGCCGGCGCGACCGTCGTGATCTCGCTGCTCGGGCATGCTGCTCATGGGCATCGGCTTCGTCGGCGGCCTCGGCATCACCGCGTCGGTGACCGTCGCCGTCACCGTCGCTCGCGTCGCTCACGCTGCTGCCCGGCGCTGCTCGGCTTCGCCGGCGACAACATCGAGCGCACCAGCTGGCGGGGCCTCGTCGCCGCCGGCTTCGTCGCCGTCGCGCTCGTCGGCGCCGGCCTCGAAGGTCCCCGCGCTGATCCTGCATCGGCCTCGGCCTGGCCGTCGCTGACGATCGTCGCTCGGGCTTCTTCGTCGCGCCGCTGCAAGCGCGAGGTGCAGCACCGGCCGCCCAAGCCGCGCCGCGAGACCGTCGCCTACCGCTGGAGCCGCGTCATCCAGCACCGCCCGTGGACCGTCGGCCATCGGCGGCACCGTCGTCCTGCTCGTCCTCGCCGTCCCGGTGCTCAGCCTGCGGCTCGGGCTTCTCCGACGAGAGCAACTTCGCCGACGACACCACGACCAAGCAGGCCTACGACCTCGTCGTCGACGGGCTTCGGCAAGGGCTCGACCGGCCCGATCTACCTCGTCGCCGCGCGTCGACGGCGCCGACCAGGTCGGCGCGCTCGCCGCGGTCAACGACGCGGTCGCCGCCGACCCCGAGGTCGAGTCGGTCCTCGGGCCCGCAGCCCAACGACCCGGCCGACCCGACCGCGGTCCGCTGGCTCGTGACCCCGACGGGCGGCCCGCAGGACGAGGCGACCACCGCAGCTCGTCAACCGCCTGCGCGACGACGTGCTGCCGCCGGTCGAGCAGGCCGCCGGCGCCGAGGTCGCTCGTCACCGGCCTCGTCGCCGCCAACGTCGACATGTCGGCCTACATGGGCGAGCGGCATGCCGATCTTCTTCGGCGCCGTGCTCGCGCTGTCGTTCCTGCTGCTGATGGTCGTGTTCCGGTCGCTGCTCGTGCCGCTCAAGGCCGTGATCATGAACCTGCTGTCGATCGGCGCCGCCTACGGCGTCGATCGTCGCCCTGTTCCAGTGGGGCTGGCTCAGCGACCTCACCGGCGTGCAGCCGGGCCCGATCGAGACGTGGGTGCCGATGATGCTGTTCGCCGTCGTGTTCGGCCTGTCGATGGACTACGAGGTGTTCCTGCTCTCCCGGGTCCGCGAGGAGTGGCACCGCACCGGCGACAGCCGCACGTCGGTCGCCGACGGCCTGGCCGCCACGGCCAAGGTCATCACCGCCGCGGCCGCGATCATGGTCGTCGTCTTCGGCAGCTTCATGCTCGAGTTCGAGCGGACGCATGAAGATGATGGGCACCGGCCTCGCCACCGCCATCCTCCTCGACGCCACCATCGTCCGCATGCTGCTCGTGCCCGGCCACGATGGAGCTGCTCGGCGACCGCAACTGGTGGCTGCCCCGCTGGCTCGACCGGCTGCTGCCCAACCTCGACGTCGAGGGCCACGCCGAGCCCGACCGACGACGAGGCCGCTCGACCCGACGCCAGAACCCCAGCCGGTCCGCGCCGGCGTCGAGTAGACCCGAGTCAGAGCGGCTGCAACAGTGTCTCGGTCCCCGGGCAGCCGATCTCCCGCTGCCAGTCGTCTGAGCGCTGCTCGGCGAGCGGCTCGAATCCAGCCTTGACGTAAGCACGGCGGGCTCGCGCGTTGTCGATGAAGACCGATATCTGCGCGTGCTCGAAGCCCTTCTCCCTGCCGTGACCGAGCAGCTGGTGGAGCAGCGCGTCGACGAGCCCTCTCCGCCGCATCTCGGGCTTGGTTGCCACGTTCTCGATGACCCACCGGGGCCCGGCCGGGCCGGGGTCCTCCGTGATGAAGCCGCCGAGCAGCACCCCGCTGCGCCGAGCGAACTCGGGATCCTCGGTGTCGATGCCCTCGGCCGCGGTGGCCGCCGCGATCTCAGGCAGCAGCACCTCGAAGCCCTGTGTAGACGAGTCGTATGCGCACATCGCCGCGCCCGGCTCGCCATCGAGCTCCACGATGAGGAACAGCGAGTGGTGGGAGAGGTGCACCGTGTCGGTCGTCGCCAGGCGGCGCAAGAAGGACAAGGTGCGCGCCTCGTCCGTGGCGTTCATGTACTCCCAGATGCCGCGTTCGAGGTGCGATCGCGACGCGGCCAGCATCACCCACGTCAGGACGTCGAGATCCTTTTCGGTCGCACGCCGGATCCGGATGCTCATGCCCATCGACGCTAGTGAAGAGCTCGCCTGACCGACCGATCAGCCGGTTCGTCTGACCGCGAGCACCGCGACGTCGTCCTCAACGGGCGTGTTGCCGATCATGTGGGCCATCACCCGGTGGCAGAGGGCGGAGGCCGGCCCGGGGACCACCGCCTCCCGCAGGCGGTCGAACCCTTGGTCGATGAGCTCGCCACGCCGTTCGACGAGCCCGTCGGTGTACAGCAGGACCACTGCGCCCGCCGGCAGCGGCACCGAGGCCACGGGGCGCGTGGCCGCGAGGTCGACGCCGAGCGGCGGGCCGGCACGGATGTCGGCGATCTCCGCCGGCCGCATCGGAGTGGCGACCACCGGTGGCGGATGACCTGCTAATGCCACGTGCATCTCGTCGTATGGCGGCGAGATGACGCCGACGGCAACCGTCGCCATGATCCCCACCTCGAAGTGCTGCACCTTGCGATCGGTCAACGCCAACGCCTCATCGGGCGACGAGGACAGCAGGGCGTAGGAGCGGAGCGCGCTCGGATCCGACCCATGACGATCGCCGCGTGCAAGCCGTGGCCGGCCACGTCACCGACGACGACCCAGACGTCTCCGTTGTCGAGCTCGAACACGTCGTACCAATCGCCGCCGACGCCGCCGCGCTCGGTCGGAACGTACCGAGCGGCGAACTCGAGCGGTCCGATTCGGTGCGCGCGCGCTCGGAACGAGGCTCCGTTGCAACACCTCGGCAGCCACCTTGTCCCCCTCGAGCAGCCGGACGTGCACGGCGTTGGCAAGCCGATCGGCCACGATCCGCAGCAGCTGGATGTCGTCGTCGTCGAACCGATGCGAGCCCAGGGAACCGACGTGGAGCACACCCACGACGGAGCCGCTGCTGATCAGCGGCACGCCGACCATCGTGCGGATGCCCTTCTGCCACAGGATGGGGTTCGAGACCGTCGACTCGTCGACCCTGTCGAGCACGATCGGCCGTCGCTCGGCGGCGATGCGCCCGGCGAACCCGGAGCCGACCGGGACGCGGACGCCCTGCCGGACCTCCTCCTCGATGCCTCGCGGCGCGAGCGAAGAGCTCCTCGCCCGACTCGTCGACGAGCAGCACGGCGGCGGTGTCCGCTCCCAGCAGCTCGAGTACGCGGTCGAGCAGCTCGGTCAGCATCGCGTCGACGTCGAGCAGCGCCAGCGCCGTATCGGTGACCGCTTCGAGTCGTTCGAGCTGGCGAGCTACATCCGCCTCGTCACGGCTGGGCATCGGTCGACGCTACCCGCGGCCGGCCGAAACGAGTTCCAGGGGGTGGCGCGCTCAACCGGCGCGAGTCACTTGAGTGGGTCTCCACCAAGCGCTGTTCAATCGAGCGTGGTTCCGGGTCCGACGCGGGTCGGAAGGTCCGCCTCGATCCCGTCGAGAAGACGGGCCAAGCCGAACTCGAATCGTTCGTCACGGGCGACGAAGTCACCCCCTTCGAACAGTGCGGCCAAGTGTGGGTATCGGTCCGTGTGTCGGAGCCGCTCGGACTCGCTCACCAGGAACGCCTTTCGCTGCGCCGGTGTCACGTGCTGTGTGGCTGCCTGGGCGGTGAGCTCCTGCTGCTCGCGGAGTGCGAACCCGAGGTAATAGGTCTCGATCGCCATGAGGATGCTGAAGGCGTGGCGGACCGAGATGCCGACACCGTCGAGCGCCGCCAGCGAGTTCTCGATGTGGGGTAGCTCGTTGGGGCCGAGGGAGCGGCGCATCCCGATGAAGCGCGTCATCCATCCGTGCGCAAGCAGTACCTGGCGATAGCGCCGAGCGGTGGCAGTGAGGTCTGCGCGCCAATCACCCGTTGGCGGGGGAATCTCGATCTCGCCCTCGACCGCATCGACCATCAGCGCGTGCAGCTCGTCCTTGTCGGCGACGTGCCAGTACAGCGCCATCGGGCTGACCTCGAGCTCGCGAGCGACTCTTCGCATGGACACCGCTTCGGCCCCCTCCGCATCGGCGATGCGAATCGCGGCCGAGATCACCAGGTCACGTGTCAGGCCACGAGGTCGGCTCGGCGACCTCCGCGTCGGCGGTCGGGACCGATCGGGACCCGCAAGCAGCCAGAGCCCATCTTCGGTCATCGCGGGCCGCCGGCATGGAAGGTGGGAGGTCCCGACCTTGACGTCTTGCTGCTCGTCATACAGTGTACGAGTAGATTATACGACGTACGAGGACGGGCCTGAGCGAGAATCGAATCGTGGAGCGGCGGGACCGAGGAGGCCGGGTCCATTCGCCGCGTCCGCTATCGGCGCCAACTCCGGAGGCGCTCGCCCGAACACTCGATGAGTTGCTCCCAGGGATCGATTCGACGGTGGTCGACTGGGGGCGGTGGGACACCGTCGGTGATCCGCGTTATCACCGACGCGGCGTCCTGATCGCCGGCGGAGATCTCTTCGTCAAGTTTGCGTGGTCAATCGAGGCCGCCGACCTGATCGCGCCGCGAAGGCCGCGTCTTGGAGGTCCTCGGTCGTGCGGGGTATCCCGCTCCCAAGGTGGTTGCTGTCCACCCGAACGTCGCGATCTTCGTGACCGAGCGCATTCTGGGTGGTCCGGTGACGTCAGATGGTCTTGGACGGCTGGACTCAGAAGGGCTTTCACGATTTGCCGGTCAACTCGCCGACGCCTTGGTGCTGCTCCGTGCGCCGGAACTCCGGGACGACCTCGCGTTCGGTGGCCGAATGGGAGCCGCCTCGAGCACAGGCCGATGTGGAGGAACTGCGCTCCGACCTCAAGGCGATGGTCCGGGCCGATCAGTGGCCCGACGTGCTCGCGTTGCTCGGTCGAGTGGAGCGCGTTCTCTCGCTTCCGGGCCCAGACCCGGTGGTCCTACATGGTGACCTCCACGGCTACAACATGGTTTGGGACGGTCGGAACCTGGTTGCGGTTTGCGATTTCGAGAACCTGGCCTTCGGCGATCCGTCGTTCGAGGTTCGATATCTTCCGGACAACGCCCCGACTCAGGCGTACTTCCTCGCCGTTCTTAATGCCCTACGGCGAGCCGGTCATCACGATGACCCGGAGCGAGCTCTCGCCTGGCACGTGTTGACCCGCCTCGGCGACGCGTGCTGGCGCACTCTGGCGGGGGTCGACCTTCCCGGCGGCGGCACCCCTGAGCAGTGGGTGAGTGAGCTGTTCGCAACCCTTGCTGAGCACGGCGCGTTGCATTGAACGGGCTCCTGGCCACCGACCCCGAAGGCGCGCCTCCGACCCGGTGGTTGGGGACACCACGCGCTCGCCACGCATGGATTTGCTATGGGATGCCGGCGACACACGATCGCCGGTCTGTTTCGTCGCGATGTTCGTTCACTCAGTTTGGACGGGAGCGGCGAAGGCCCACAGCTCCGCAGCGAGACCTGTGGCCGCGACAAGCGCCGGTACACGCGCCGCGTGGTTTCGTCGTGGTCCACCGGCGAGCGCAGCGGCCAGGTCTCCGGTGTCGGTGAGCGCACCGAGACCAGCCCAGCTTCGAACGGCCGACGGATGTCGGTCGGCGTTGGCGACGGCCACGAGTCCACCGACTCCGAGTACCACTTCACGAACCGCGAAGCTGCGCGTCATGAGGGTGTCGCTACGCGTTGGGTCCGACCCGGCGCTCAGCCGATCAGGAGCGATGGCGAACGCGACACCGATGGCCACCCTCGTCCAGCGAAGATGCCAACGACGAGCCTCGAGCTCACATTGGCCATCGACCGAACGTAGCCGACGAATATTGGGCGGCGGACAATGCGCTTTCGGAGACGCCCACGAAGCTAAGCATGGCGCTTTGAAATGCAAGCTACGTTTCGTCGGAGATTGCCGTGTGTGCGTTGTGCCTTCCGATTCCTGGTCAATGACGCGAGAGCGGAGAGTCGTCCGGATGAGCGAGCCCAACGACATGGACGCGCCGGTATCGGTGCCGCCTCCACTCCAGTCAGATGAACTCGACGACCCTTACCCGCATCTTGCTGCGGCGCGCAGACGCGGCGCCGTTGCGACTACATGGCCGCTGCCGGTCGCGACCGGCGCGCCCGAACTGGGACCGATCTATTCGGTGCTCGCCTACGACGAGAGCGTTCGGGTTCTGCGGGATCACGAGACGTACTCGTCTCGGGGGCTCAGCGAGGCGATGGGCCCATTGTTCGAGGGCGCGATCATCGCGATGGACGAACCCGAGCACCGGCTCTATCGAGCGCTCGTCGCTCCCGCATTCCGACCCAAGGTGCTCGAGCGGTGGCAGACGACAGTCGTACAGCCCGCGATCGAAAACGTCATCGACACGTTCATCGACCACGACCGTGTCGACCTCGTCGAGCACCTGACCTTTGCGTTCCCGGTTCGGGTGATCGCCCGCATCCTCGGACTACCCGAACAGGATGTGGCCAACTTCCAGCGTTGGTCCCTTGACCTGATCAACATGTTCAACGACCCCGAGCCCGGGGTGCGGGCGTTGGAAGAGTTCCGGTCGTACTTCATGGCGTTCATCACGCGAACGACGCCTCGCGCCCCGCGACGACCTCATCAGCGACCTCATCCGAGCGAAGTCGACGGGCACCGACTCGACGACGACGCGATCTTCGCATCCGTCAAGATGCTGCTGCCGGCTGGCGTCGAAACGACCTATCGCTCCCTCGGCAACCTACTGGTCGGTCTCCTCACCCACACCGACCAGCTCCACGCTCTCCGACACGATCGAGCACTGATCGGTCCCGCAATCGAAGAGGGCCTGCGCTGGCAGACACCCTTCCTCATGGTCGCACGGCAAACCACACGAGACACCGACCTCGCCGGGATCCACATCCCCGCCGATCAGCACGTCTTCATCTTCGTCGCCGCCGCGAACCACGACGAGCGCCGCTACCCCGACCCCGAAGCATTCAACATCTCGCGAGCGGCCACCGCCCACATCGCGTTCGGGACTGGGCCGCACATCTGCCTCGGAATGCACCTCACCCGCGTCGAATCCCACGCAGCGCTCGAACGCATCCTGGACCGCATACCCAACATCCGACTCGACCCCGACGAACCCGAGCCCCGAATACGTGGGACGGTGCTCCGCTCGCCGGATGCGGTGAACGTGCTGCTGCGATGAGTGCTCGGCGGTCGTTCGGGGATTGGTTGTAGGCCGCCCAATGGATATGTCCGATTGCCTGGTCGCCAGGGCCAGCGACGGGGACGTCGTTGTCGAACGGCGTCGAGGTAGTCGTTCCGAGTCGGGTCTTCCAGTGGTTACGCACCAGAGGTCGGTCTACCGCACCTCGACGCGCACTCGAGCCAGGTTCTGGATGCGGGTGTATGGCGCATCCGGTTCACCATCCCGTTGCGAAGTGACGCGGACGGTGGCGAAGTAGGTGCCCGGGCGAAGGTAGGTGTGGGTCGCCCGCAGCCCCACCGTCGAGCTGGTGTCGACGAGGGCCCCGGCGGAGTAGTCGCCGGTTCCCTCGAAGTCCCACTCGACGGCGACGATCTCACCCGCTCCAGCCGGAACCTCCACGATCGCATCGAAGTCGACCCGCCCGCCGGCGGTCACCTTGGTGTGGTCGCGGTCGTCCGCCGACAAGCGAACGACCGGCTGGATCCCTTGGCGTTCGGCGGCGCTCGACGCCAGTACCACCTGCGTGTCCGCGCTGATTGTGTAGGAGGTGGTCGGCGGGCTCGAATCCTCTGTCACCCACCGGTCCAGGTCGAGCAACGCCTGCTGCAGCGTCCCGCCGTAGCCGACGACGTGGGCCTCGGCTGCCTTGTCGGGAGGAGCGTCGTGGTCGGCGTTGGCCGTTAACCACAGGCGGAATCTGGTGCCCAGCTCCGGTCCGAATGCTGCAGTCGCGGCGTTGCTGTACCAGTCCGCCATCCAGGGGAACGCCTGCACGTCGAGCTCGGAGGCGAGCAGGATCATCTTCCCGTCGAAGCTCCCGGTGGCGACCGACCCACCGGCCGCCTCGGCCAGCACCTTGCCGACGAGGACGGTTCGCTGTGGAGGGAGCGGTGCGCCGTCCTCCCCGCGAAACTGGTTCCAGCCGTACTGGTCCAGGCTCGGTACCTGGTGTCGGAAGTAGCACTGCACCGCAAGCACGAACGAGTTGTCGATCCGCACCGTGTCTCCCGGTCGGATTGTGCGGAGCACTGTTGGGTCGGCGCCTGGCGCCAGCTGCACGGTGGTGCCGTCGACGGCACCGATCGTCAGCGACGTGCCTTCGGACGCCCCGCTCGTGATCAGCAGGTCGGCACCGGCTAGGTATCCAGCTGGTATCTCGGAGAGCTCGAGGGCGCTGGCGAGGTCGTCCGATGCGGCGGCGACTGCGGTGTCGTGGCGGACGCGAGCGCGGGCCACCGGTGACTTGTCGTCGGCGCCTTCGTAGCCGGGTACGGTCCAGAAGTCTTCGGCGTAGGTCGGGTCGAGGGCTCGGGCGGCTCGGAACACGGCGTAGAAGGACCCGCCGGTCAGCGTCTCGTGCTGCCACCATCCTCGGAGCGGGAACCCGAGCCGGGTCACCTCCCGAAGGGCCAGCACCTGCTCATGGTCGAGGCCGGTGTAGGGGTCGCCGCTGCCGCCGGGCTCCAGGGCGTCGACGATCTGGGGGAACACGTCGCGGCAGCACCCGAAGTGCCATCACCTGTGCTCCCTGGCAGCTGGGGATCGTGTTCGGGGTGCCCGGGACCATGGGAACGGCTCCGTCCCAGACGCCGGTCGTGTTCTCCACGGCGCTGATCGTCTGGTAGGCCCCGCCGCTCGCGCCGTAGAGGTAGCCGTGCGGCCTAGCCGTGCGTCCGTAGACCTCCGCGGCGACGTGGCGTGAGAACTCGGCGCTCGCGGCGTTGAGCCGGTAGCCGCCGATCCCGTCCTGAGCCGCCATGACTCCGCCGGCGTTGTTGGTCGCCACGACGTAGGCACCGTGCGACACGGCGAACGCGATGGTCGCCGCCTCGGCCTCCTCGCTTGTCACCGTCGGATAGGTCGACTGGAAGAACCGATTCGTGTACTGCTCGGCGGACGGGAAGCAGCACGAGAACCGGCCTTCGGTACCTTCGAAGCCCCCGTGCACGTAGCGGTAGTCGACCGTCACCCCCGTCGTGGCGTCGGTCGTCGATCGCGGCTCGTCCACGTCGACGAACGGTCGATCCAGAAGCTCGTCCTGCGAATCGGTCGAGGCATCCCAACCGATCAGCGATCCGCGAATCACCATCAGTCAGAGGCGACGAAGGTCTTGGTCGCGGGGTCCCATTGGGAAAGGTAGGCCTTGGGGCTGCCGTCGGTGGCCGGCGGCGGGCCGTAGGTCCGCGGTGACGGGTCGCCGGGGATGTCGACCTCGCCCAGCGTCTCGCCGGCCTGGCGGAACGTCGCGTAGTTGAGGTCCTTGCCGGCGGCCTCGAGGATGGCGGTGAGGAGGGCCACGTTCACGCAGGCCTCCTCGGGCCCGGTGAAGCCCTTCTCGTTCGGGTCGTCCGGGTCCGGTGCCGGCACCTCGATGCCCGCGTCCTCGAGCGTCCCGATGCAGTCCTGCATCTTGGGCTCCTCGTAGACGCGGTCGTCGCCGCCGTAGGGACCGCCGACCACCGCGCCCTTCATCACCGAGGTGTCCGTGGTCGCGGCGTTGGCGAGGAAGGCCTGGGTCGACGAGGCGTCGCTGAAGAGCAGCTTCGGCCGGTAGCCGCCCGTTCTGCATGGCGTTGGGCCACGCGACGCTGCTCTGCCCGACCAGCAGGACGGTGTCCGCACCGGCCGCCTCGAACTTCTGGGCGATCACCTTCGTGCCGGCATCGGTTGCCGTCTGTCGCCCTGGGGCACGTCGAGCACGCCCTTCTCGACCACGTCGACGCCGAGCTCGTCGAGCAGCGGGCAGGACCTCGTCCTCCATCAGCCCCTGGTCGCCGACGGCCGCGAAGACCGCGACCTTGCCGTCGAGGTCGCCGTGGTCGTCGAAGGCGCGGACCACCTGCTTGGGCATCTCCGAGCCCGGCGTGGGGGTGAACCACGGGGCCTTCGCCCGGGCCAGCCGGTCAGCGGTCTGGTGCCGCCGATCGACCGCGGTCTCGTGGGGCTCCACCGGGCAGAGGACCGCGTCGTTCAGGAAGAAGCCGACCGCGACGAACACCTCTCGTCCTCGGTGAGCTCCAGGCAGACCTCTTCCGCCGGTGCGGTGCCCACCGGGTTGATCGGCGCGAAGACCAGGTCGAGCTTCCGGCCGTTGATCCCGCCCTCCTCGTTGATCTGGTCGACGAGCACCTCGTAGCTCTTCTGGTACTCGCCGAGCCGGAGATCGATGCCCGACGCCTTGACCGCGGACTCGTCGACGTAGGTCACGCCGATCTTCACGCTGTGTCGGTGACGCCGGGAGCCCTCACTCACCCTGTA
>CAVVBH010000013.1:0-9969 GCA_963746365.1 Ilumatobacteraceae bacterium
CGCGGTTCCCAGTGCGGGCTTGTCGTGCGGCGACTCGGCGGTCATCCACAAGACGGTGGCCAGCCACAAGACGGTGACCGAGACGGTGAGTGGCCGGAAGCGGCGAACCTGCATCGGGTGGACGAACTTCCAATTCGTGAGCTGCGTCAGCGCCAGTGCAACGCAGGCAGCGGTGGTGAACCACGGGTTGGCTCGCAGCAGGTACAACGTCGGCACGATCATGTTCCACTCGCACGGGAAGCCGTTGAACCAGTGGTCGTCGGTCATCTGATCCGTCCGCGACATCCACAGCGCCGACATGAAGAGGATGAAGGCACCGATGTACAGAGAGCCGCCGTTGGGCAGCATGTCGAACTGGTGCAGGAAGATGACGGGAACCACGATGCACGTGACGAAGTCGACGATCAGATCCAACGTGTAGCCATCGATGCGCGGCACGTGATCGCACACCTTCCAGGCGCGCGCTGCCGGGCCGTCGACGCCGTCGAGGATCATGGCCGCGGCGAGCCACAACACTGCTTCGCGTGGCTGCTTGTCGGACACGGCGATGATGCCGAGCATGCCGCAGATGGCCCCGCTGGCGGTGACGCAGTGGACGATCCAGCCCTTGGCGATCGGATGCCGAAGGACGGCTCCGGCCGAATCGCCTGCGTTGGACATCGGACAACACCCTTCTTGACCGAGCGGCGTTCGTACCATGCCCTCGGCCGGAACAGACATGTTAACCGGTTTCGGAAAGGGGTATGCAGATAACGTGCGCTGCGATGCGTGACCGGATGCGCGGGGCAACCTACGAGATGTGCGGTGCCCTGGTGCGGTCGGTGTGGAAGCACATCACCTGGTGGGGAGCCATCGGACCACAGAGCAGAGCCGGTCGGAGGTTCGGCAGGTTCGGCGACCGGAGCATCATCTGCTTCCCCGCGAACACCATCCTCAACGAGCGGTACATCCACATCGGTGAGGCCACGATGATCGGGCCCGATGTGACCCTGTCGGCCGGCATGATGCCTGGTCAAGTGTGCCTGACCGAGTCGGTGGTACGAATCGGCGATCGATGTCTGATCGGCAAGGGCAGTGGGATCGTCGGTCATCTGTCGATCGACATCGGCGACGATGTCTGGACTGGGCATCACGTTTACATCACCGATCAGAACCACGGCTACGAAGACATCACCCGTTCGATCTCGCAGCAGATCATGCCCGAGCGAGCGGTGGTGATCGGCGACGGGTCGTGGCTGGGGTACGGCACGGTGGTGCTGCCAGGAGCGAGGATCGGCCGACACGTCACCGTCGGAGCCAACTCGGTGGTTGCCGGTGATCTACCCGACTTCTGCGTTGCGGCCGGTGCGCCCGCCACGGTGATTCGCCGCTACGTCGATGGTGAAGGATGGGTGCGAACCGCTCCCTGACTGACGTGCCGTCACTCAGGTGTCGCCGCCCAATTCGCCCGGGGGCATGCAATGGGGGATGGCGTTGCCGGTGGTGAAGTCGATGACCGTATTGGTGACCGGACTGCCGTTGACCACCGTCTCTCGATAGGGCTCGAGCTCGAAGGCCCGCAGGCGCGTCGTGTACGCCCTGCGGTCGGCGATGATCTGCCGGTAGTACTTCACGAAGACGGCCACACGCTCGCGGTCGTCTTCGGAAGTCAGCGGCAGGGCTGCGACATCATCGAGCATCCTTTCGATGATGTCGGTGGCGGTGTCGACGATCTCGGCGCGCTGTGTCATCTGCTCGTTGGTCGGATTGGAGATGTAACCCTGATCCGTATCGGCGAGGCTCTGTCGCTGGCGCTCCGCCGTGGTGCAGATCTGCTCGGCCGACGTACGCCAGGCCTTCTCGGTGACGAAGTAGACGCCCTGCTTCGGGGCGAAGATGAAGGCATAGACCCACATCGCGGCGATCAGCGCGCAGATCAGCACCAGAATCGCGCGCACCCAGCGCCGGGGCTTCGCCGCGGGTGCAGCTTCTGGCATTGTCTCGATCATTCGGCCTTCGGGCGGTAAGAAACCGCAAGTTGTAGCAACGCTGCGCCAACGCCTGCAACTCCGGCGATGATCGCGCCGGTCCATCCGTGCCAATCGACGTCCAGCGCGTGATCGACCGACCACCGACCAGGTCCGATGGTTGCGATCACGAATGCCGTGACCGCGATCGATGCGCAGTACTCCCAGCCCTGGTTGGGCTTGAAGATGAAGAACCCGACCTTCCAGTGCTCGACCACGATGGCCACGGTCATCAAGCCGATCATGCCCGCCGCAGCCAGAGGCGTGAGGAAGCCGGCCGCCATCAGCAGACCGCTGCCGATCTCTGTGGCGGCGGCAAGACGGGCCTGCCAGCTCGGCCAGCGCATGCCGATGCCCCCGAACCAGTTAGCGGTTCCCTCCAGGCCGCCGGGCCCGAAGACCTTGTTGTAGCCGTGATAGGCGAGGAACAGTCCGAAGACGGCACGCAGGATCAGCATGCCGGCGTTGAACTGACTCACGGCTCTCAACGCTACGGCACGGTCCCGGAGATGCCATATTCTGGGTGCGCCGACGGGTGGCTCTGCTAGAACCACTACACGTGAATGGGCCCAACGACGTGCCAATTGAACGTGCCGAGGGACGCTCCGGCACGATTGTTCCGCCCGACGCCAGTCGCCTGACTCAGGCAACCCGGCTGATCCGCGGACTCCTTCGTCACCACAAGCGCCTCTTCTTCACCGCTGTCGGATGCGCCGCCGTCTTCGCTGCATGCACCGTGTTCTCGTCGGTGGTGGTTCGCCTCATCATCGACAAGGTCATCGTTCCTCGGTTCGAGGAAGGCACAGTCAGTACCCGCCGTGTCGTGGGAATCCTCGGCCTGCTCGTCCTCACGGGCGTGGTGCGTGCAGTCGGTGTCGTCGGTCGACGCACGTTCGCCGGACGAACTGCATGGCGGGTCACCGAGTCGTTGACCGCTGAGGTGATCGATCGCGTCGTTGCGCAGCCCGTGCCATGGCACCGGCAGCAGCGGACCGGCGACATCATCACGCGCGCCGGTGTCGACGCCGAGGCAGCGACGCACATCCTGAATCCGTTGCCGTTCGCGTCGAGCGTGGTGCTGATGCTGATGCTCTCGGCAGGGTGGCTGCTGATCACCGATGTGTGGCTGGGGATGGCGGCGGTAGCGGTCTTTCCGCTGTTGATCATGCTCAACGTCACCTACCAACGACGTGTCGACCGCTTCTACGACGATGCCCAGATGGAACTGGGCAAGCTCAGCGAAGCCGTGCACGAGAGCTTCGACGGTGTCACCGTCGTGAAGTCGTTCGGCGCCGAGAGCCGCGAAACCGAGCGACTGGCGGTCATCGCGTCGCGGCTGAGGAACGCCCGCTTCGGCGCCATCCGCCTGCGCAGCACGTTCGAGGCACTACTCGACGGCGTCCCGAGTGTCGTCAACGTCGTTCTACTTGTCGCAGGGGCGTATCGGGTACGCAGCGGTGCCATGACCATCGGGGAACTGACCAGCTTCATCTATCTCTTCACCCTGCTGGTCTTCCCGCTGCGATTGATCGGCTTCGCGCTGTCGGAACTGCCGTACTCGATCGCCGGGTGGAACCGCATCCGCGAGTTGCTCGATCAACCGCTGGTCGCCGACCCCGCACTGACGTTGCGGCGTCACGCCGACAACAGCATCGACCTGACCGACGTCACCTACAACCACGACGGCAGCCGCGACGTCCTGTGCGGGATCACCGCCACGATTCCGGGCGGACGCACGGTCGCGGTCGTCGGTGCGACCGGATCCGGAAAGACCACCCTGCTCCACTTGATCGCAGGCCTCATCGCCGTCGACCACGGTTCGGTCACCGTGCCGCAACAGGGTTGTGCGCTCGTCTTCCAGGAGCCGTTCCTACTGGCAGGTTCGGTTCGAGAAAACGTGGCCATGGGACGCGAGGTCGGCGACGACGAGATCTGGACCGCGTTGCTCGGCATCCGAGGCTCGATTCGTCAAGGAGTTCGCCGATGGCCTCGACACGATCGTCGGCGAGCGAGGTGTCGGGCTCAGCGGCGGTCAGCGTCAGCGCATCGCCTTGGCACGGGCCCTGGTCGGTAGTCCGGTTGCTCTGCTGCTCGACGACACCACGTCGTCGCTCGACCCGGGTACCGAGGCAAGGGTCCTCGCAAACCTCCGCGAGTCACTTCGAGACGCAACCGTGGTCGCCGTCGCGTCGCGTCCGTCCACCATCGCCCTTGCAGACGACGTCTTGTACCTCGCCGACGGCGTGGTCGTCGCCCACGGTCGTCACGACGAGTTGTTGGCGACGGTTCCCGAGTATCGGCGACTGATGGAAGCGTTCGAGCACGAGCGTGCCGAGCAGCCCGTCGAGGTGGTCCCGTGACCGAGCCCATCAGCCGCTGGTCGGCCGTGCAGATGATCGGCAAGGGCGTCGATGCCGCGCCCGCGTTGCGCCGAGGCATCGGTGCGACGTTCGCGCTCGCAATGGTCGGGTCTGCCGGTCGCGTCGTCGTGCCCATCCTGGTGCAGCAGGCGATCGACCGCGGATTGCAGAAGGACAAGGTCGATGTCGGCGCGGTCACCGTGCTCGGGCTGATCGGGCTCGGCGTCATCATTGTCGCCACGGTGGCTCAACGCACCGCAGTCGCTCGCCTGGGCATGCGCAGCGAAGAGGCGTTGTACGGGCTCCGCGTGCGGCTGTTCGAGCACATCCACCGGCTCAGCCTCGCCGACCACAACGAGGAGCGGAAGGGGGCGCTGGTCGCCCGCGTCACCAGCGACGTCGAGACGCTTTCACAGTTCTTCTCATGGGGCGCATTGGCGTGGCTGCTCGACGGCACGTTGATGCTGATGGTTGCCGGCGTGATGCTGGCCTACGACTGGGTGCTCGCCCTCGTGGCGTTCGCGACCGCCGCGCCATTGGCGATCGTGTTGAGAAGCGTGCAACGTCACCTGGTCGCTGCCTACGACAAGGCCAGGTCCCGCAATGCGGAGGTGTTGACCGCCGTCAGCGAAGTCGTCTCGGGTGCCGAGACGCTGCATGCGTACGGGGCCGGCCGTCACTACGCCAAGGTCACCAAGCGTTCCAGTCACGAGCGCTCGAATGCGTTCATCCGGGCGAACCTCATCGGTGCCTTCCTGTTCCCGTCGGGCGAGGTCTTCAGTTCGCTCACTGTTGCAGCGGTGGTCAGCGTCGGGGTCATCCGCGGGCCGGGCGCCGGCCTGACAGCGGGCGCTCTGGTCGGCTTCATCTTCTTGACGTATCGATTCCTCGAACCCATCGCCGAGTTCACCGAGGTCCTCGACCAGACCCAGACCGCTGTTGCGGGGCTGCGCCGCGTGCTCGGTGTGTTGGACAACCCCATCGGGCCGCCCGAGCCGGCCAACCCCGTCACGCTGCCGCCGGGAATGCTCGGCGTCAGCATCGAGAACGTCACGTTCAGCTACCGCAGCAGAGGCGACGACGAGGAGCCTCCAGTCCTCTTCGACGTCAACGCCCAGATACCAGCGGGGCAACAGGTCGCCATCGTCGGTGAGACCGGGTCCGGCAAGACCACGCTCGGTCGACTGATCGCCCGTTTCGCGGATCCGACCATCGGCACCGTGCGCGTCGGTGGCGTGCCGCTGACCGCCGTCGCCAACGACGAACTGCGCACGCGACTCGTCGTCGTGCCGCAGGAGCCGTTCCTGTTCGACGGCACGATCGCCGCCAACCTCGGCTTTGCCAGGCAGATGCAGAGTGTTGCCGACCTCGAGCGGGCCGTGGTCGATCTCGATCTCGGCGATTGGCTCGAGACGCTTCCCGACGGGTTGTTCACGCAGGTCGGCCAGCGCGGCGATCAGCTGTCGGCCGGCGAGCGGCAATTGGTGGCGTTGGTGCGGGCTTCGTTGGTCGATCCCGACGTGTTGGTGCTCGACGAGGCGACCTCGTCGGTCGACGCCCTGACCGAGGTGCGCATCGGCACGGGCACTCAAAAGCTGGCCGCCGGTCGCACGACGATCGCGATCGCGCACCGGCTGTCGACTGCGGCGCGTGCGGATCGGGTGATGGTCCTCGACCACGGGCGGCTCGTCGAGGACGGATCGCACGCCGAACTGCTGGCTGCGGATGGCGCCTATTCGCGAATGTACGAAGCGTGGATTGCTGCGACGTCGGCGACGTCGTAGCTCAGGGCTCGTCGCTGACATTGAACGGCAGCGGACCGAACACGTCGGTCACCTGGCACGTCACCGTATCTGCGACGATCGGCGCCGCCGCCGACCAGGGTGCGGTCTCGTCGGCTCTGACGTCGCTGATCTCCACCGTCGTCGATTCGAACTCGTCTCGCGGGCTGGTGAACTCGACCTCGATGCGATAGTCGTGGTCCTGGTCGTCGAGGTTGTGGATCGTGCCGTTCAGCGTTGCCACGCCGTTCTCGAGGATGCAGGGGCTTTCGACGAAGAGCTCGTGGGGACCTGGCTCGACGAAGTCGCGGAACTCGCGTACGACCGCTCTCGTGAAGAAGAAGCCGCCGACGCACACGGCCAGCGCGAAGGGCGACAGCACCAACCCGGTCACCGCGAATCCACGTCCGTACCCGTCGTGACGGCGTGCTGCACTGAGCCCGAGAAAGCCGAACACGATCGCGGCGACAGCCGCGCCTGCGGCGAGCACGAAGACGAACGGAACCCACCCCAAAGCGACGGCACTGATGCCGGTGACGAGAGACGTGATGGCAAACGCCCGCGAAGGCTTCTTCGCCTGTACCTGTGGCCCGAACGACACGATCGGCGAGTCGACGTACCGCTGCCCGTTGATCGCGACATCCGACGTCCACTGCTCCCCGTTGAAGTACCGGTGCTCGAACCGTCCCGTCGGGTCGACATGCCAACCGGCGGCAGATCGCTCGGGCGTCGGTTGTGCTGCCGGCGATTGCGGTTGCTGCGGTTCCACTGAATTGCACGTTAGCGACGTCTACGATCGCCGCCTGTGAAGGGAACGAGATGGAAATAGTGCTGATCCGCCACGGTGAACCTGAATGGGTCCGAGACGGTCTCACGGTGGTCGACCCACCCCTGACCGAGCGAGGCCGTCGCCAAGCCGAACGGGTGGCAGCCGTGCTCGACGGCCAGAAGTTCGACGAGATCGTGATTTCACCGCTGCTTCGCCCGCGTCAGACTGCGGCGCCGTCGCTGGCGCGACTCGACGCCGACGAGGTGATCGAGCCGTTCCTGGAGGAGATCCGCGAGCCGAACTGGCACGGCACGCCGGCCGAACTGGCACAGAAGGCGTACGAGGAAGAGCGATCACGAGCAGCCCTGGCGCGCTGGGAGGGCGTGGTGGGCGGCGAGGCGTCACGCGATTTCGTCGAACGGGTGCGTGCCGGCTTGACCGAGTTCCTCGCCGCCCGTGGCGTGTACCGCACCAAGCAGATGCTGCCGGTGTGGCACATGGACGAGCCGAATCGCCGAATCGCGGTGTTCGCCCACGCCGGTACCAACGGCGTGCTCCTGTGCCACCTCTTGGGCCTCGATCCGGTGCCGTGGGAATGGGATCGCTTCGTGACCGGGCATGCGTCGATCACGCGCCTCAACTCGATCCAACTCGGTGACGGCCATACGTTCAGCCTCACGAAGTTGTCCGACGTCGAGCATCTCGACGTCGAGGACCGCACCGGTATGGCGGGTTAGCTCCAGCTGCAACGCATGCGCTTGATGCCGTTGATGAACGCGCTCTGCAGATAGTCGGGCTCGCTGGTGACGACGAGGTTCGGCAGTCGGGTGCGGATCTCGTCGAAGATGACGCCGATCTCTCGCCTGGCGAGGTTCGCGCCGAGACAGAAGTGTGGACCGCCGGCACCGAAGCCGACTTGCTGAGGTTGCAGCGGGCGCTTGATGTCGAACGTGTCGGCGTTGGCGAACACGGTTTCGTCGCGATTGGCCGAGTTGTACCACAGGACGACCTTCTGTCCCGCTTCGATCTTGGTGTTGTTGATGACGGCGTCTTCGGCGGCAGTTCGTCGGAAGTGGATGACCGGTGTCGAGCACCGCACGATCTCGTCGACGGCGGTCTTGACGTGGCCGGCGTAGTCGTCGAACCACAAACGACGCTGGTCGGGGTTGTCGGTCAACAGCTTCATACCGTGAGCGATGGCATTGCGGGTGGTCTCGTTGCCCGCAACGGCGAGGAGGATGAAGAACGAGCCGAATTCCTGCGGGGTCAGGCGTTCGCCGTCGACCTCGGCATGCATCAACACCGAGGCGATGTCGTCGCCGGGGTCGGCGCGTCGCTGCTCGCCCAGCTTTTGGGCGTACGCGAACATCTGCATCAGCACACCGAGCAACTGCTCGAACGAGCCGACGTATTCGGGATCGCCGACGCCGAGGATCACGTTGGTCCACTGGAAGATCTGCGCTTCGTCCTCCGGCGGAATGCCCATCATCTCGCAGATGATCTGCAAGGGGAGCGGGGCGGCGACCTGCTCGACGAAGTCGCATTCGCCGTCGGGGAAGTGCTCGAGCAGCCGGTCGACGATGGCCGTCGCCTTCGTGCGCACGTAGCCCTCGACCTGGGTGATCTGTTTGGGCGTGAATCCCTTGGCGACGATGTTGCGAAGCCGGAAGTGGCGTGGGTCGTCCATGGCGATCATCGACCCGATGAACTCGTTCATCTCCTGTGGGATGTCGCCGATGTTGACGCCCTTCCCGCTGATGAAGACATGGGGATTGCGACTGGCGGCCCACACATCCTCGTGGCGCGTGACGGCCCAATAGCCGGGACCCTTCGGAATCGGGCTGTCCTCGTACTCCCACTCGTCGAAGAAGAACAGTTCGTCGGCCTGTCTCAGCGATCGGAACGCGGCATGCCGGTAGTCACGTGGCGCGATCCAGAACTCCGGATCGGACAGTTCGAATGTGCCGACTGCAACATCGCTGACCATCCCGGCGAGCGTAGTGATCAGATGGTCTCCACGTAGGCTCGTACCGTGATGACGTTTCCGGAGATCGAGCGTGCCCTCGTGGTCACCGCTCATCCCGACGACGTCGACTTCGGTGCTGCAGGCACCGTTGCCTCGATGACCGACGCCGGGGTGGACGTGAGTTATTGCATCGTCACGGATGGCGATGCCGGTGGCTTCGACCTGGCCATGGATCGACGCGAGATGGCGTTGCTGCGTCGCAAGGAGCAGACCGAGGCGGCGAACCTGGTCGGCGTCACGCAGCTCTTCTTCCTCGGGTACGGAGACGGTCGTGTGCAGGTGACCCTGCAACTCCGAGCCGACATCAGCGCGGTCATCCGGCGAGTTCGCCCACGAGTGGTCATCGCCCAATCACCCGAGCGAATCCTCGACCGCGTCTACTCCAGCCACCCCGATCACATCGCAACCGGCGAGGCGACACTGTGCGCGGTCTATCCCGACGCACGGAATCCGTTCGCGTTCCCCGACCTGTTCGCAGAGGCACTCGACCCGTGGGCGGTCGACGAGGTGTGGGTCCAGGGCGGCGGCAACGGAACGCATGCCATCGACGTCAGCGCGACAGTCGATCGCAAGATCGCTGCGCTGATGCGTCATGTCAGCCAGCACACCAATCCGCAGCGCACCGAGACGATGGTTCGTGAGTGGATGACCAACACCGCCAAGCAGTTCGATCTACCCGATGGCTCGTCCGCCGAGACGTTCCGGGTCATCGACACCCGGTAACTTCCAACCCAGAACGCATATCACGGTCGCACAGCTCAACAAGGGGAATCACCATGCCTGAAGCAGTCATCGTCGCCACCGCCCGCAGCCCGATCGGCCGGGCCAACAAGGGCTCGCTCACGACGTTGCGCCCCGACGACATGTCGACGCAGATCGTCGACGCGTTGATGAAGAAGGTGCCGCAGGTGCAGAGCACCGACATCGACGACCTGATGATGGGCATCGGCCAACCGGCAGGCGAGGGCGGGTTCAACATCGCCAGGGTCGTCGCCGTGCTCGCCGGCCTCGACAACGTCCCCGGCGT
>CAVVBH010000014.1:0-166575 GCA_963746365.1 Ilumatobacteraceae bacterium
TATCACGCTGGCGCCGGTCGCACCGGGAGTCATCGTGGCCAGTCGGTCGATCTCCGGCGCCGTGACGGTGTGGCGGATCTTGTCGAAGTATCCCTGGAACGTGCGGGCACGTCCGTCCTTCATCGGGTATCCGACCTTGTAGATGCGGTCGACACGACCGGGGCGCAGCAAGGCTGCATCGAGTGCCGTCGGCAGGTTGGTGGCGAACATGTGCAGGATGCGATACCGCGGCGGAGGCTTGGACTTGATGTTCAAGAACTGCCGGAAGCGACGGGAGAAGAACCCGCGTGGCTTGTTGAGGCCGTTCATCTCGGTCAGCAGCGCCTGCAGGGTGCCTGCACCGCCGCCGCCCATGCCGGCCATGATGATCGAGTCGCGCGAGGCCGCGGCGGCGACGGCGAGGTCGTCTCGCTGGTCGAGGGCTGCTGGAGCCAGTTGAAGATCTCGCGTTGACCCTGCGGGCTGAGCCAGTGCGCTGATTCGAGTTGCTCGCGTGTTGCCTTGCCGTCGTCGAAGCCGCCCGACGTCTGGCCGCGGCTGCCCAGCACGTCGGCCTCGTCGAAGAACACGACGACGCCTCCGTAGCGCAGCGCGAGTTTGCGCAACTTGCGATAGAGGTGCTTGATCTTCATCGGGGCGACGCCGACGAACGTCTGTACAAAGGCCCCCGGGTCGACGAACACGTACGGCTTTCCGGTCTCGCCCGCCGAAGCCTCGGCCAGCAATGTCTTGCCGGTCCCGGGTGGGCCCCACAGCAGGATGCCGCCGGGCACGTACCCGCCGCGCTCTTCGATCTCCTTCGGACGCTCCAGGAAGTCGAGGTTCTCCTTGATCCGGCGTACGACGTGATCCTGGCCCCAGATGTCGCTGAAGCGAGTGCGGATCTCGCCGGGCTTGAACGTCTCGACGCCGCCGATGAAGAAGATGCCGAAGAAGAACACGATGTAGACCAGGCCACCAAGAGTGCTGAGGGCGATCGTCAACCCGACGGGCAGGCCCAGCGCCGGGTTGATGAACACGTTGCGGAAGATCCTGGCCGGAGCCTCGGCGAGTGACTGGAACAGCGACAGGCCCCACATCCACGAGAAGATCACGCCGAGCACGGCGAGGAAGGCGAGACGCTTCGCCAGCCGTGAGACGCGGAATCGGGTGTACGGCTTCATGCGGCTCATCAGCCGCTCCCAGCCGCCGAAGACCTTCTTCTGCCAGAACTGATGCCAGCCCTTCGAATGCTCGGAGATGAAGTTGTGGATCTGGCGGACGACCTCGAGTCCGGCAAGCACCAGCACCCACCACTTCGCGTGCAACTGATCGCGTAATGCCTCGCCCCACGACATCAGCGGGATGTCGGTCTTCTCGTGCGACGTCGTCAGCGCCAGGAAGACCGCGAGCAACACGAAGACCTTGATGCGATCGAAGAAGAACATCTTGCGGCGCACCGGCGGATCGCGGTCTTCGATGACCGGCTGATGCACGACGACGGCCTCGGTCGGCGTGAGGGCTGAGCCGTTCGTGCTCATCATCCGATCCTCCATGAGTTGACAAGCTTGTCGATCTGGGGCTCCGCCGCCTCGTAGCACTTCGTGCTGCAGACCACCTCGAGGGCGTAGAGCCGTGACGACGACGGATCGACAAAGGTGGAGAAGCTGATGATGAGCCGCCAGTCGGCGGTCGCCTCGGCCCGGTACCGGTAGACCACCGCGAGCCGCTGAGGTTGCTCTTTGCATTGCTCGGGTGGGGATCGAACGCGATGACGTCGGCGAGGTCCTTGCTCTCCGTCGGCGGAATTGCCGGATCGAACGTCACCCATCCGACCTTTCGGGCCAGCGAAGGCGACAACTGCTGATTGAACGCGCCCACGGTTTCGTAGACGGTCATGGTCACGATCGGCGACTCGCCATCGAGGTCCAATTGCTCGACAGCACCGCTCTGCGGCGTGACCACATGCTTGGAGATCACTTTTGCGTCGCTGGTTGCCTGCAGCAGCGAATCCGGGATGCTGTCGGACAGCGAGACGTCGTGCCACGACGTCGGCACGCGGAGGTAGACCTTCTCGTCACGGTCGGCCAGGTAGCGCTGGCCGGACGGTCCACAGGCCGCCAGGACCAGGAGCGCTGCCATAGCCGAGCCCCAGCGCCGTCCGTACGAAACGATGTGCAAAGTCTCCCTCATTCCGGTCGGGTGTACAACCGTTCGGAGGCCCCGATGGGCCGGATTGCCCAAACGAACACAGATTTTCCCGCACGGAGTGTCTCAATTGGCGTCAGGCGGTGCCGCATCTCACAGCTCGTGCTCGGCGAGCTCGCGGAACTCGTCGGGCACCGAGCCGTGCTGGGAGAGAACGACCGACGCGTAGCCGACGGCCTTGCGGCCGAAGCGCTGGCGGACGGCGTCGATCGAGTGGTCGACAGCCCAGCGCGCCGAACCGGTTCGAGAACCCGGTCGCTCGGCCTCGTCGGGTAGCAACGGCAACTCGAGCTGCAGGACGGGCTGGTCGACCAGGTTCGACACGGAGATCGCCAGCAGAGAGATCTGGTATTGTCGGGATGGTCGGCGAGGGCGCTTGTACACGAGGCGCTCGGCGATCTCGGTGAGCGTCAGGGTGGTCGAGATCGGCGTGACGGCCGGTGTAGCGACCTCGTGATCGCACGCATGCTGGCGAATCGGACCCTGACGGTGATGGTGCGGCCGGCGCGATGCTTGGCGCGAAGCCGTCCGGCGACGCGGTCGGCGAGGTGGCCGAGCACCGAGCGGATCAGCTCGGGTGACACATCCCGCCGCCCGAAGCGCCGACTGTGCCCCGACCGATCCGGCGCGGCCCTGGGCATGCACACGACGCTGGTCGTCGTTGGCCGCGAGCGCGACGACCTTGGCACCGAGGGCGCGTCCGAGCAGCGATTGCAGCGCACCATCCGGCGACGCGGCCAGCTGGCCGATGCTGCGAATGCCGCGCCGGCAGCCGTTCGCTGGTGACCGGCCCGATGCCCCAGATCAGCCCGACCGGCAGCGGGTCGAGGAACGTGCGCTCATCGGCCGGATGCACGACGACGAGACCCGTCGGGCTTGGCCACCTGCGAGGCGATCTTGGCCAGGTGCTTGGTGCGCGCCGCGCCGACCGAGATGGGCAGGCCGACCTCGGTGCGCACTCGGCGCGCGGATCCGGTCGCCGATGACCTCGACCGGGCCGAAGAGGTGGACCGAGCCCGGTCACGTCGAGGAACGCCTCGTCGATGGAGATCCGCTGCACGAGCGGCGTGAAGTCGCCCAGCACCGCCATGACGTCGATCGGCGAGCCGCTGGTACTCGGAGAAGTGCCCGTGCACGAACATGCAGATCGGGGCACAGACGCTTCGCTCGCCAGCCGGACATGCCACCCTGCACGCCGAACCGCTTCGCCTCGTACGACGCGGCCAGCACCACGCCGCCGCCGACAGCGATCGGTCGCCCGCGCAGCGACGGATCGAGGAGCTGCTCGACCGACGCGTAGAAGGCGTCGAGGTCGGCGTGCAGGATGGTGGCACCGGCGGGCACGCGTCGAGCCTAGTCGAACATTTGTTCGTATCTCAAGCGATCACCCGTGCAGCAGGCCCGCTGCAATATCGCCCGCCTGCCAGAGGTTCGGTCGGTACCATCACGCCGATGGGACTTCTGCTGGCGGGGCTCGGAGTCCTGGTCTTCAGCTTCAGCCTGCCTTTGACGAAGATCGCCGTCCGCGGCTTCGATCCCACGCTCGCCGCCGTCGGGCGGGCCGCAGTGGCGAGCATCTTCGCGTTTGTGACCCTGATGATCGTGAAGCCGCCGCGGCCCAGCCGCGCCCAGCTCGGGCGTCTGGTGCTGGTCGTCGGCGGGGTGATCTTCGGTTTCCCGATTCTGATCGCCTACGCGCTTCGCCACACGGAGAGCTTGCACGGTTCCGTTGTCAACGGACTGCTTCCCCTCGCCACAGCCGGGCTTGCGGTGATCCGCGCCGGCGAGCGGCCGTCGGCCGGCGTACTGGGCCTGCAGCGCGGTCGGCTTCGGCGCTGTCGTCGCATATGTCGTGCACGAGGGCGGAGGCACCTTCCATGCTGCCGACGCCTGCTGATCCTGGCGGTCCTCGCGGCTGCGGTCGGATACGCCGAGGGTGCGCTGCTCGCCAGGCAACTCGGTGGCTGGCAGGTCATCTGCTGGGCGCTGGTCGTGGGTGCGCCGTTGACGTGGGTCGTGACGATCATCACCGCCTTCGAACCGGCGCTGCATGCCACCGGAACGCAGTGGGCAGCATTCGGGTACACCGCGCTGTTCTCGATGTTCCTCGGCTTCTTCGCCTGGTATGCCGGAATGGCCCTGGCCGGAATCGCAAAGGCCAGTCAGGTCCAGCTGGCGCAGCCGGCCCTCTCGATGGTCTGGGGATGGCCGCTGTTGGGCGAGCACCTGTCGATCGCCGCGCTCGTCACCATCGTGGTCGTGCTGGGTGCGGTCGTGATCGGCCGCACGGCCGTCGTGCGCACCACACAACCGATACCAGCGGCCGTACGAGATGCAACACTGATGTGATGCCGTACAACTCCACGGGCCTGGTCGTGCACGACGCCGATGCGCACGTCATGGAGACTCCCAACTGGCTGCGTGATCACGCCGATCCATCGATACGAGATCGAATCCCCGCACTCACGTACTCGGGCGGCAACGAATTGAAACAAACGGGTGACCCCGACGAGCAGTTGCGCGACGTCGACGAGGCGTTCGATCGGCTCGTCTCCCGGCACCGCTCCGCCGAGTACCTCGACAGCGAAGCCGCCGAGATCATGGCCCGCAAGAACTTCGCCGCCACGGGTGGCTTCATCGCCGAAGACCGCGGTCGCGCCCTCGATCTGCTCGGCTTTGCCAGTCAGCTGATCTTCAACACGTTCCACAACCGTCGCTTGCGCGACTGGGAGCACTCGGGCGACGTCGAACTGGCGGTGGGTGCTGCGCGCGCCCACAACCGGGCGATGATCGAGTTCTGCTCCGCCGACGACCGGCTGCTGCCCACCCTCTACGTGCCGTTCGTCGACCTCGAGCCGCGCCGGCGAGTTGGCCGCCGAGGCGATCGCACTCGGTGCCGCCGCGCTCCTCGTCGCGTCCGGGTGTCCTCCGACGCACTCCCCCACCCACGTCGCGCTCGACGCGGTGTGGTCGGTGGCCAGCGAGGCTCGCATCCCGATCGTGTTCCATGTGGGCGGCACGGGCGAGTTGATCGATCCCAACTACTTCCGCAATGGCCTGCCCGTTCCGCCCGATTTCCACGGCGGCGACGAGAACTTCCGATCGATCGACTACATGGGCATCCCGGCCCCACCCGCACAGACACTGGCAACGATGATCTTCGACGGAGTCTTCGAACGCTTCCCCCATCTCCGAGTCGGCGTCATCGAGCAGGGCGCGATCTGGGTGCCGTCGTGGATGCGCCAGATGGAAGCTGCGTTCGATGCGTTCGTGCGGCACGAGGAGCGACTGCAAAACCTGTCGATGCGGCCGAGCGACTACGTGCGTCGACAGATCCGCTTCACGCCGTATCCCACGGAGGATGTCGGGTGGATCATCGAGCAGGCCGGCCCGGAGGTCTGCATGTTCTCGTCGGACTACCCGCACGTCGAAGGCGGGCGCCGCCCGATCGAGCGGTTCGAGGCCAGCCTGGCGAACACACCGGCCGAGGCTCGCCAAGCCTTCTACCACGACAACTTCGTCGACGTGATGGGGGCCGGACTGGGCGCGTTGCAGACCTAGCCGTCACTCGCGAACTGTGACACCTCGACGTCGGACGTCTCGATCGGGTCTCCGAGCAGGTACCGGGCACCGGACCCCTTCTGTGCTGCGCGGTCGCCGAAGTTGTACAGCTCGCACGTGTCCAGCGACAGGCACCCGCATCCGATGCAGCCGTCGAGGCGGTCGCGCAGCAGTTCCAACGAGGCGATCTGCTCGTCGATACGTGGGACCCAGCGGCTCGACAGCTTGTTCCAATCGTCGCGGGTCGGAGTGCGCCGCGAAGGCAGCGAAGCAAGCGCGTCCCCGATCTCGCCGAGCGACAATCCGATCCGCTGGGCGACCCGGATGAACGCAACACGCCGCAACGTGTCGGGTCGGTACCGGCGGTGCCCCGAAACGTTGCGCTCGGAATGGATCAGACCGTTGGATTCGTAGAACCGGAGCGCCGACGTGGCAACGCCCGCTCGCGCGGCCAGCTCGCCGACCGAGAATCGCTTGACTTCAACCATGGTTGAAGTTCTACCGTGACGGCCCATGAACGCCTCACCTGCTGCGACGTCCGCCCCGCCCACGCCCGGCGCCCCCAATCCCGCAACAAGGGTCGCTCACATCGACGACCTGGCGGTCGGTGCGATGAAGATGGTCCGCGTCGAGAATCACCGTCTCTGCCTGGTCCGAACGTCCGAGGGGGTCTTTGCGTTGAACCACGCCTGCCCACACGAGGGGTACGGGATGACCCAGGGCTCGCTCGACGGGAACCTCATCACCTGCGCGTGGCACAACTGGAAGTTCCGCGTCGACGACGGTGCGTGCGTGGTGGGTGAAGAGGACATCACGACCCACCCGGCCACGATCGACGAGGATGGCAACGTGCTGGTCGCGTTGCACCAGCCCGACCTCGACTCCCTCCGCCCTCGTCTCCTGGCAAGCCTGCGCCGCGGCATCGAGCACGACTACATCGGCCAGGTCAGTCGCGACGTGATTCGACTGCTGCAGGCCGATGCGAATCCGGGCGAACTGGTCTGGGAGGCCGTGCAGCACGGTGCGCCACGTGCCGAGTTCGGCTGGGGACACTCGATCGCTTCGGCGACGGACTGCCTGGCGATGGTCGATCTCTACGACGGAGACCAACGCGCGCTGCCGATCGTGCAGGCCATCGCCGGCATTGCCGAGACCGAGCGCGACCGACCGGTCAACGCTCTCCCCGACCCCGTGCGACAGCTTCCGCCCGAGCCCCTCGCCGATTTCCGCCGTGCCGTCGAAACCGAGCAGCTCGAGTTGGCCCAAGCTCTTGTGCGCGGCGCGATCGACGACGGTTAGGACCGCCGCGATCTGCAGCCGTGGTTCACAGCGGTGGCCAGCGACCACTTGCTTTCGTACGGCCACGGCGCGATCTACTGCCAGAAGGCGTTCGAACTGCTGGAAATGATCGGTTGGGACCGCGCCGACACCGTCTTGCCCCACCTCGTTCCGACCATCGTCTACGGCACACGCGAAGACCTGCTGCCCTACACCCGTCCCTTCGTGCGCGCTCTTGCCGGCACCGATGTCGCCGCCCTTGCGACGCTGGGGGTCGACGCCGGATGGCGCGACGACGGCACGCTGCTTGCCACACTCCTGGGCAACGATCGCAAGGCCATCGTGCCGGCCGTCGTCGTGGCGCTGCGGGATGGTTCCGGAGTGGATGGCGTGCTCGACGTCGTGGTGCAGACGGTTGGCGAGCGGATGATGCGCTACGACCTGGCAGGCGAGCGCGACCTGCTCGACGACTTCGGCTGGCTCGACATCACCCACGGACTGACCTACGCCCACGCAGCGCGGTGGCACCATCGCCAGAGCCCCGGCGCCGACACCGTTCGCCTGGCGATGTTCACGGCCTTCCTCGCCCAATGGACCGGACGGCACGAATGGCACACGAAGGTCGGTGAGCGCGACGTAGGGCGAATGTTCGAGGGCACCGTCCTCGAGGCCGGCGAGGCGTTGCAGCGAGAGGCATTGCTGGACAACGCCGTCTGCGTTCATCGTCTACGCCCACGGCATCAAGACGGGCCGGGCAGCGGCCCGCGAGGCAGTCAGGAGCGACTCGATGCTGCCGCTGCAGGCCGCCGCTCGCCTGCTGGACTCGCCCCGATTGGAACGATTCGTGGCCGCCAACGTGGCCAGATCCATCGAGTTCCTGTCTGGACGGGCACCCCGCGACGATTGAGTGCCCGATTCCGGGTGCTCAGCCGGGGTAAGTTTTGCGAATTGTCAAGAAATCGTAAAGGTCCTCGCGCGTCTTGCCGAAAGTCTGGCACGTCTCGGATTCATCGAGCGCTGCTCGCTGCCTCCTTTCGGCCATCACGCTCAACAGCCTGACCGCGCCTGCAACCACGTCGGCCGCCGGCGGCACTGCGACCGCAACGCCCGGCGTGTACATCGTGAAGGACGGGGACTTCCTCGCCGGGATCGCTGCGAAGGTCGGTATCGCACTCACGGATCTCCTGGCGCTGAACAACCTGACGAAGCAAAGCCTGATCCTGCCCGGCGACAAGTTGGTGGTGCCCGCCGGTGCGACGACACCGGCGCCGACGTCGGGGCGGGCAGCACCCGCGGCCGGAGCGTTGGTGCACACCGTCAAGTCGGGCGACTTCCTCATGGGAATCGCAACGATGTACAAGGTCACTCTCGCCGACCTGCTCGCGGTCAACAAGATGACCATCAAGAGCGTGATCAACCCAGGCAGTCAGTTGGCACTACCCGCCAGCGCTGTCGCGCCGCAAACCGCAGCGGCGGTCGCGGCGTCCGGCCTGACCTACACGGTGAAGTTCGGCGACTTCCTGGCGGGTATCGCCGCGAAGTACAAGGTCAAGCTCCCCGACCTGCTCGCCGTCAACAGGTTGAAGGCCAACAGTCTGATTCTTCCCGGCGCGAAATTGGCTATGCCGGCCGGCGCGGTCCCACCGGCTTCCACCAGCACGCCGGCGGTTCAATCGAGTGCCGGCCCGGCAGGCGTTGTCGTCGCCTATGCGTATGCGCAACTCGGCAAGCCCTACCGCTTCTTCACGGCGGGACCTGCCACCTTCGACTGCTCCGGGCTCGTGAAGACTGCGTTCGCCCAGATCGGGATCCAGATGGTTCATCACGCCGCTTCGCAGTCCTCGTACGGCAGGGCCGTCGACATCTGGAGCGAACCGATCAAGGCCGGTGACCTGGTCTTCATGACAACCCACGGCGGTCCCGAGATCAACCATGTCGGGATAGCCGTCGATGCGACGCACTGGATCCACGCGCCGAAGCCCGGCGATGTGGTGCGCCTTGCGCCGATCCCGCCGAAGGGCATCCTCACCGCCGTGCGGCGGGTGATCCCCTAGACGCCCGCCGACTGCGGCGCGTCGACCTCGCCCACGATGGCCGGGTCGAACGGCTGGCGGCTGAAGATCTCGCGGATCATCGGCTCGAAGGTCTCGATCGGCTCGGTGGGATAGTCGGGATCGAACGACTCCTGATCCCAGCGCTCGCAGAAGTTGGCACAGCTGTCGAACCACCGGTGATCGCGATACGCATCGCGCTGATCGGGGTCGAGGTCGATGTGGTGGCCGTAGTACTTGTACTGGAAGACACCGTGCATGTTGACCACCCATGTCACCTCCGGCCGCACATACGGCCTGATGATGGACGCGGCGACCTGGGAGTGGTTCTCCGGTGCCAGGTCGTCGCCGATGTCGTGGAGCAACGCGGCGACGACCATCTCGATGTCGGCGCCGTCGCGCATGGCCCTGGTAGCCGTCTGCAACGAGTGCTGGTACCGGCTGACCTTGTAACCCTCGAGCCCTTCGTCGAGGCGGCGCAGGGCCTCGATCAAGCGCTCCGGAAGGTGGGAGATGTATTCGCGTTCGAGGCCGTGCAGGTACTGGTACTCCTCACGGGTTCCGTCGGCCATCCGGGTGAAGTTGACGGCTCCGTCCGGCCACGTGGTGGCAGTGTTGCTGGTCATGCCCTCATCGTAGGGCGAATCACCCTGGGAAGCGGATCCGCCGACCGCTCCCCAGGTGATTCCTTTGAAGCAACGCTGCTCCAGATCGGCCGCCCGTCCCGTTGGCCGGCGGGTATTACATCACCGCATGCGCTCGACCGGTACCGACAGGGCCCTCAATGAGTCGTACGGACTACGCGATACCGTTTCCGACCATGACGACGCCCGCACATCCGCAACCGCTCGGGGGCAACGACATGCCTCGGTTCGCCGGGATCGCTTCCTTCATGCGCCTGCCGGGCACCAGTACTCCCGACCAACTCGATGCCGCGGTGGTCGGCGTGCCGTTCGACATCGGGACCTCCAATCGTCCTGGCGCGCGCTTCGGCCCGCGCGGCATCCGCAACGAGTCGGTGCTGCTCCGGCCCTACAACATGGCCACACGCGCTGCGCCGTTCGACAGTCTGCGCATTGACGACCTCGGCGACGTGGCTACAAATCCCTACAACGTGCTCGATTCGGTCGAGCGGATCCAGAACCACTACGACACGCTGCTGGGACACGGCTTGCTGACGGCGACGATGGGGGGTGACCACACCATCGTGCTGCCGATCCTTCGGGCCATGGCCAAGCGACATGGTCCGGTCGGGTTGGTCCACGTCGATGCACACACCGACATCAACGACACGATGTTCGGCGAATCCATCGCCCACGGCACGCCGTTCAGACGCGCTGTCGAGGAGGGCTTGCTCGACTGCACCCGCGTCGCCCAGATCGGCGTCCGCGGCACCGGGTACCAGGCCGACGACTTCGACTGGTCGCGTCAGCAGGGATTCCGTGTCGTGCAGGTGGAGGAATGCTGGCATCGCAGCCTCGATCCATTGATGGCAGAGATCCGCGCGCAGCTCGGCGACGGTCCTGTCTACCTCAGCTTCGACATCGATGGTCTCGACCCGTCGTTCGCCCCCGGTACCGGTACTCCGGAGATCGGTGGCCTCACGATCTGGCAGGGCATGGAGATCATCCGCGGCTGCCAGGGTCTCGACGTGGTCGGCTGCGATGTCGTCGAGGTCGCCCCCATCTACGACGTGTCGGGTATGACGTCCCTGGTCGCCGCCAACTTGATCTACGAGATGTTGTGCGTGTTCCCTGGTGTCGAATACCGCCGGTGAGGGTGCCGAATCACGTGGGCCCGTGCCGCTTGGGGGCGGGGGACCCCTCCGGAACCCCACCCCCAAGCGCCTGGGGGTAACGGCGAGTCAGGGTCGCCGTATGCGCAGCTGGCGGGCCGGGCACCTCTACTAGAGCCACCTGTTCGCCGCCGTGATACACGGTGTCGCGGCGAACTAGCCGAGTCGGACCGTCAGCCGGCTCCAGGCGCCGAGGTAGATCCGGTCACCGTCGTGCAGTGGCGTCGACAGTCCGGCTTCGACGGGATCGGTGTCTTCGGTGGGATCGCTGCCGGCGGGGACGACGTACGTGCCGTTGGTCGACGACAGGTCGATGACCACCAGGCCATCCCCATCACGAACGAGCTGCGCGTGGCGGCGCGACACGCCCGTGTCGCCGTCGAGAGCGATCTCCGGATGGATGTCACGCGATTGGCTCGATCGACCGACCAACGCCGTGTGTTGAGTCAGCGCGACCGTCGAGGACGACGCCTGCGGGCACGGCTGGTCGGCGAGCATGCCCTTCAATCCGAACCACTCCGGATCGACCTCCACGACGACGACCCACTTGACGTTCGAGTCGGGAACCGCAGCCGGTTCGGCAGGCGGCGCGACGACATCGGGTTTCGGAGGAGCTTGACCCGTCGTGAAGTCGTAGCCGCACTGCTCGCAGAACAGGTTGCCGCTGTCGTTCGACAGCCCGCAGTTGGGGCAGTCGATCATCGATCCCGCGGATGGTGCCGATGGCGCGGCCGCAGCGGACGATCTCGCTGCAGACGGATGGGAGCTCGCGGGCGGCGGCGGGTCCGACGGCGTCGGCGGGGATGACGGTGACGGCGGTCCACCGATGGGAGCGCCGCACGTGTCGCACCACTCGGGATCGCCGCTCTCGTGACCGTTCGGACAGACGACCGTGGTCACGGCTCTTTCCGAATTCGCGTCGTCTTGGTGCTGCGTGTGTCGAGTGCCATCTCGTCGGTCTTTTCGATGTTGCTCTTCAGACGCACAGTTCCCGCCTCGGCGTCGACCACATCGACCACCTTCGACAGCAAACGGGTGGTGTCTTCGTTGCCGCTCTCGTGGGCGATCTTGGCGGCTTCACCGAGCAACACCGTGGCGGTGCGATCGTCGCCAGCGGCCTTTGCCGCCAAACCCTTCTGAATCGCGTCTGCCAACTGCGCCTGGCCCGTGTAGTGAGCAACGGCCGGGTCGATCCGTGTGGTCAGGTTGGCGTCGGGGCTCCACGTCGCCTTCACCAGGCCCTTGGCGACGACCTCGTCGTTGACGACCACCTCGACCCGCGCCGCAAGACGCTCGTTGCCGAGTGGGGCGATCGGTACCCGTACGGCCACGTGGTAGTCGCGGGTCTCGTCGCTCCATGCACCGGTGGGGAACTCGCGGATCAGCGGCCCGACCTGCACCGCCTTCGCGGTGAGATCCTCGACCTGCGGTGCAACCTGTCGGACGAACAGCACCTCGCTGCCCTGGGGAGCCCACACCCTCAACCTTGCGTCGGCGACGCCGCGGCTCATCGACAACTGGATCATCGCCTCGAAGTCGGCTTCGAGATCATCGGGTTTGGCAATGATGTCGACCGTGCCCAGCAGCGCGTTGGAGATCGTGCGAAGTTCGTCGACCACCCAATCGGCGCCGATACCCCGGCAATCGCACTGGAACTGACCCTGCGCCGCCTCCAGGGCCTGCGGCAACGCATACGAAGGCTCGCCCTCGATCTTCCCGTCGGTCAGCAAGATGGCATGACGCTGCGCTACCTGCACCTGCGAGAACAACTCGGTCGCAGCCGCAATCCACGCTCCGATCGCCGTGGCACCGCCGGGGCGGAGTGCATCGACCATGTGCGTCGCCTCGCGGCGAGTCACATCGGTCATCTTGGCCATGCCCGGATGGGTCGGATACACCATCTGAGCGACGCTGTGACCGCTGATCACTGCGAACCACGTGCCGTCGACGATCTCACCGAGCGCAACCTTCGCGGCGCGTCGGGCCGCCACGATCTTCGAGGCAGGCATGTCCATCGAACCGGAGGTGTCGACGATGATGATCTCGGCCGCCTCACCCTGACCGGACTGGCCGGCTTTGCCCGCGGCAGTGCAGGTGACCGACACGACGGCGTGTACATCGGTGGCCCCCTCCGCCAGGAACTCGTTCTGAAAGACCTCTGCCTTGAACTCAGCCACGTGATGTCCTCTCTCGTTCCAAGCGTAGCGATGGGTCACAGCGAGCAAGGACGGCCGTGATGTTGTCGTGTCCGCCGGCGGCGTTGGCCCAGTCGACCATCGCCTCGGCAAGCGGAACCGGGTCAGAGCCGACGCTGGCACTGAGATCCGACAGCAGCGCCGACATCTCCGTCAGCGCCGACGCGTAGTTCCACAGACCGTCGCTGCAGACCAGCAACCAGCCGGCGCCTTCGATCGATTGCGATGCCAGCTCGGGGCTGTGGTCGACCGAGTCGGCGCCGAGCCAACGGGTGATGGTGTGAAATCCTGGATCTGCTTCGGCCTCTTCACGCGACTTGCCCGAAGCGATCAGCTCTGTCCCAAGCGAATGATCGAGCGTCAACTGCCGCGCCTCGCCGACGTCGGGCAGCCAGTACGCACGCGAGTCGCCGCACCAAGCCACGGTGATGAGATCGTCGGCGGCGACCGCCGCGACGAATGTGCACGACGGGGGTTCGGAGGGATCACCCAGTGTGTGGGCGACACCAACTGCGGCTGCGTTTGCCTCGCTTGCCGCAGCACGCAACGCATCCGACCAATAGCTGACGGCTGCAGCGACGCTGTCGCTCTGTGGCGCAGCAACAGACGTCAGGTGACTGCACGCAGCACGCGACGCGGCCAGCGCGGCGCGATCGCTGTGCGGGGCGCTGGTCACTCCGTCGCAGACGACCAGGATGGCCAACGAACCGTCGGGTGTCGCTGAGAGCGCCATCGCGTCTTCGTTTGCGGTGTGCACGATGCCCTTGTCGCAGACGCCGCCGACCCAGGGCACGGGAAGCTCGGACCAGTGGTCACGTGGTGAGCGCGCCTTCTGCCCGCACGTGCCGCAGAAACCGTCCTCGAGGATTCGTCCACCGCATTGCGCGCAGACGCTCGAGGTCTTCGTGGTTCGTGGGAGCGGGGAGGTGTCGTCAGCCGATTCAGGGGCAGGCTGCGAATGGGCGGTGCCGGCGGCGCCGCGGGGTCCGCCGCTCCCTGCAATTGTGCGCCGCAGGCCTCGCAGAACGTGTCGCCGGCCGCGATCGGTGCGGAGCATGCCGGGCATTTGAGTTCGACATCGGTCATGTCAGCGAGCGGACCCGAACGAGATTGGCCTGATCGACCAGGCGGGTACGTTCCGCTGGGTCCTCGGCCAGGCGAGCCGCATCGCGGTACGCCTGCTCGAGCCCTGAACGGAGAGATGGGACGGTGCCCTTTGCGCCGGCGATGACGAGTTGCGGTGCTGCACCGTGGTCGCGGACATGGGCAAGTGCTGCGGTGAGGATCTGGATGCGCAGTGCGACACGGCCGGCGGGATCGAGCGCAGCCTGGTCGAGCTCGTCGGCAGCGGCTGCCAGATCGTCGAGCGGATCAGCCGAGCCGTCGGTCGACGACAGCAACAGTGCGCGCTGGCGACGCGCGTCTCCGTAGGCACGGCTGGTGGCCGGGATGTGATCGAAGGCGGCCAAGGCTTCGTCGCGGCGTCCGGCCGCCGCTGCGAGGCGCGCCAACCCGAACTGTGCGGGTGCCACGTACGCGGCATCGGTTCGTGCACACTGCGCGTACATCTGCGCTGCGATCTCCGGTTCGCCGCCCAGCTCGCACGCTCGCGCCAGGGCGAGCTTCGGCGCGAGCTCGCCCGGCAACTGGCCGTACACGCTGTTGAACGCGGAGATTGCGCCGGGGTGGTCGCCGGCCTCGAGGGCGACGAGACCGTGCAGCCACACGCCGCGCCACTCCCACGGATCGTTGCCCAGAATCGTGTCGGAGATCGTGGAGGCCTGCTGCAACTGATCCGCTGCCATCGCCGCGTATCCGCTGGCCATCGCAACGGCGACGGTCTGTTCGGGTGCCGATGCCAACGCCTGCAGCCGGTCGGCCGGGTTCTCGGCGGTGACCGATGCCAGCCACGAGGCCATCGGGTCGAGTGGGTCTATGGCGACCACGGGGAGGTCGGCCCAATCGAGACGATCGTCGGCGACGGCGGGCGTGTCGAACAGGCGTGACGGTGTGCTGCGCGTGACCGCTCCCCCGGTGGTCGCGGCGGTCACCTCGCGGAGCACGCCCAGCAACTGGTCGCGCATCTCATCGGCAGTCTGGAATCGATCCTCGGGCTGCGGCGCAGTCCCCTTCAACAGCCAGCGGTACAGCGAGTCGTGCTCGAGCGAAGATCGGAACGTCGCTCGGCGAAGGCAGCGTGGTCTCGAAGCGTGCTCTGATAGCCCTTGAACTCGAAGATCAACGTGGCCAGCGTTCGCGCGACGGTGAACAGATCGCTGGCAATCGATGTGCCTTCCTTGGCGACCTCGGGCGCCTGGAAACCGACCGTTCCGTAGATCGGAGACTGGTCGTCGTCGATTCGGCGCACGCCGCCGAGGTCGATCAGCTTCAGGCCGTCGCCGACCTGGATGATGTTGGCCGGCTTGAAGTCGCAGTAGAGCAGACCCAGCAGGTGCAGGTACGAGAACGCCGGCAGGATCTCGACGATGTAGGCAATGGCCTGATCGACCGGAATCGGCGAGAAGCGACCGGTTGCCTTCATCCTGTCTTTCAGGATGACGTTGAGCGATCGCCCACCGACGTACTCCATGACGATGTACGACGCACCGTCGGCAGCGGTGACGAAGTTGTAGATCTCGACGATCAGCGGATGCTCGACCTCGGCGAGGTACTGCTTCTCGGCGACGGCCGCTCGTGCTGCGTCGGGGTCTCCGCTGTTGAGCAGGCCCTTCAACACGACCCAGCGATCGTTGACGTTGCGGTCGTTGGCCAGGTAGATCCAGCCCATGCCACCATGGGCGAGGCCGCCGGCGACCTCGTACTGCCCGCCGACCAGCGCGCCGGGCTGCAGCTTCGGGTCGAAGTCGAACGGCGTGCGACATTTCGGGCAGAAGCCCTTCGATCGACCCGGTACGCCTTCGCGAGACCGGCCGACCTGCGCGCCGCACACCGAGCAGAACCGCTTGTCCTCTGCGACCATGGGCGGGTCCATCAACGCCTGGCGCGGGTCGGTGACGGGTACGGATGGGACCTGCGTCAGACCTGCGCCGAGCCGCGACGTCTGCGTCGTGGCGGTCAGACGGCGTGTTGGGCGACTGGCACCGGTCGAACGAGCCGAGCCCAATGGCACGAGGCCGAGCCGGGTCGTGCCCGACCGGCCGGTGACCCCGCTCGAGCCGTCGAGGGACACGGGTGAAGCCGAGCTCTGTTCGGCGTACGTCGGCCCGGAGCCCGGCCCGGCGCCGCCCGTCGGCGCCAACCCGCAGACGTCGCAGTACCCGTCGACGACCGTGCCGGTGCAGCCCGGCTGAGCGCACTTCACGAGCCCAGCCCGCCGGGTGTCACGCTCGACGCGATCTTGGCGTTGACGGCGGCCACGTATTGCTCGACCAACGGGCGTGCCGCAGCGACATCGCATGGCGCCGCCCACAGCAACGTTTCCGCCTGCCGGTAGATCGGCTCGAGGTCTGCATCCTCGCCCAGTTGCCTGGACGCGGCCTTGCCGCGAAACGACTGCAGCAATCCACGCAGGTCGTCGCGGGCGTCGATCGGTTGCTGGAACCGTCGACGAGCCTCGGACAGCGCCGCTTCCAATCGCTCGATCTTGGCCACCACCGGCGCCATCACCGCGCGAGCGGCTGCCCACGGCATCGCCTTCAACTCGTCGACCGGGGACGAACGGACCCACTGTGGCCACGGATGGAACGGCAAGCGTGGGCGCCTGCGCGATCTTGGCGCGGCATCGTTCCGCCAGCTGACGCACCGAGGTCTCCTGCTTCGGCGAGCGCGACGAGCCGTTGGTCGAGCGTCGTCCACGTCTCGAACAGGTGACGTCGCTCGGCGTCTGCTTGTTCGAGCTCGCTGCGCAGCTCGGAGGCGCGCTTGGCAACGCGCCGCCAGATCGCGACGGGCGATGAGGTCGCCGCGCAACTGAGCTGCCCTGTTGATGTGACTGCCGAGTTGGTCGGCCAGCCGCTCGGCGACCGTGAGGTCACCGTCGGCGCGAGTGGCCAGCAGCGACCTCGCGTAGCCGACCGCGTCTCGACGGTCGACACGTGTGATTCGACGCGCTGCACGATCGCGTCGACGAGCGCGGCAGCGTCGGCCAGGTTCTGACCCACGGGACTGCCGAGGTTGTCGACCAGCGGCTCGGTTGCCAACGCGGCAGCCCTGGCGCGGTCGTGGTCGGCGAGATCCGTGATGGCCTGCAAACGATCGCCGACCACCTTGCGCGCGACGAACGCCGCTGCCAGATCCGCGCGGTCCTTGTCGGACCCGGCGGTGCGCACACGATCCTCCAACGACAACATCGCGTCGGTGCGGCCGGCGAGCCAATCGTTCCACTGGGTGAGCAGCGCAGCCATCTGTTGGGCGGTCGGCTCGGCGGCCACTATGGCTCTCCCTGCCGTACACCGCAGGCGGGGGGTCGATGACGGTGTCGCTCAGCACCCCGACCAGCCACTTCGAATAGATGTCCTGCCAACGGCCATCGGTGCGCATCTCCTCGATCACACTGTTGACGAACCGTACGAAGTCGACGCTGTCCTTGGCCATGCCGAGGCCGTAGGGCTCCTCGGTGAACTTCTCGCCGACGACCTCGGTGTTGGGATCCTGGGCGGCCAGGCCGGCCAGCACGGTGTCGTCGCCGGTTGCGGCATCGGCCTGACCCTGCTGCATCGCGACCAGGCAGTCGGTGATGTCGGGCTTGGCCAACACGACCAACGTGTCGAACCCGTTGGCGGGATCACGAAGGAAGTCGATGTTGGTGCTGCCCTCCGGCGCGCACACCGTCGCCGTCCTGAGCGTCGAGCTCCTCGATGCTCGCGAACCCCGAGTCCTTCTTGACCAGCACCCGCTGACCGGCGTCGAAGTACGTCGACGAGAACGCAATGCGCAGCCAACGGTTGCAGTTGATCGTCATCGTGTGGGCGACGATATCGACGCCGCCGTTGTCCGGGCCCTTCTCGAGGTTCGGCAGGCGGTCGGCATAGGTGATGACCTTGTAGGTGATGTTCGACTCGCCGTCGGGCCCGAAGATCGCCTTGGCGACCTCCTTCAACATGTCGATGTCGAAGCCTTCGATCTCGTTTGTCAGCGGGTTGCGGGCGCCGAACAGCAAGCGTGTCGCCGGAGACGCCGACGATCAACTTGCCGCGGGTGCGGATCTCGGCCATCGTCGACTCCGCCGGGATGTCTGCCGGCGATGGCAAGGGTGCCAGTGGCTCGTATGAACGGGTTGGGTCCAGAGCGGCTTCCGCCTCATCGCAGCGTCGGTGCCGGCGGCGTCGGGACAGTGGTCACCGGGGGAGCTTCACCCTCGACGGCGCTCGACAACCTGACCGAACCCGAACAGCCCGCGACAAGGGACGCAACGCACAACGCAGCGAGCCAGGAACGACGACCGCTCATCGATATTCCTTCAGACGCTGGCCGATGCCGAGCGCAGCGAGCACCGCGATCACGAGACCGGCGACGAACACGGTGTTGCGCAGCGAATTGAGACCCGAGCCGGCCTCGGCGAGCAGTGACGATGCGTTGTCGCCTTCCTGGGTGGCGATCTGGCCCACGGTCAGATCGAACGCGTTGAACGAATCGACTGCATTGATCCCCGATCTCAACGCACCGTCGACACCCAGGCTGGCAGCGACTGCCGTGTCCCAGTCGCCGCCATCGTCGAGCGCCCGGATCTCTTCGTGCGCACGCCTGTAATCCCGGTAATCGCTTGCAGCGCTTTCCGCCAACGTTCGGAAGCTTCCACGTCCCGATTCCAACTCCTGGTTCACGACATCGTCGCCGCGCAGCCAATTCGCCTCGTTGGCGGCGCCATTGCCACGGTTGATCAGGGTCAGCGCCTCCTGCGATCGCGCCTCGAACGCCGCGGCGCGAGCCTGCGCGGCACTGTCGGCACCGGAGAGTTGCGTGCCGACTGCGTCGTCGGCATCGCTGACAGCAGCGGCCTGGGTCGAACCGCCGATCACGAGCAGGAGCAGCAGCGCCACAGCCGCCAGCGCAATGGGGATGTTGACCACCCGCCGAAAGGTCCGCGACAGCCACAAGCTCGCCGAGGATCAGCGCGATCAACAGCAACCAACCCGAGAGGTGCAGCCAGACGCCGGCTCGGTGGGCCGTGGCCAGGCTGTCGTTGATCTGGTCGCGCTGCGACGCCTCGACGGCTCGCAGCGACGACACGATGTCGGGCGTGTCGGGATCCGTGTTGCTGACGATTCCATTGGCCTGGCGCTGATAGGTGGCACCGACGGGGAAGCCTTGGCGGTTGTTCGCCCTGGCCTGCTCGACGAGGCCGACATAGCTGCCCAACAGCCGGCTCGCCTCGCTGAGTTGACCGAGGTCGGCGTCGGTGGCTGCTCCGGAAACAGCGACCAAACCGTCGCCCGCCGTGGCGATCTCATCGAGGTAGGCGGTGCGCTGCGCCGGATCCTCCTGTCCGCTGCGAAGGTACGACGAGCTGGCGATCGCGTCGGCATGGACGATGCGAACCTGGATGTCTTGCAGCGCGATGAGCTGCCGCGATGCCGTGCGGACGTCGTTGATGGCGTTGGTGCGCTGATTGATCCCGAACGCCCCGGCGACCGCGAAGATCACGGCGAGCACGACGAAAACCGCACGCAGCACCGACAGCCGGGCGGGTGTCGAGGTGCTCGACAGTCGACCGTCCGACAAGCTGCACGACAGGTGGAGGCGATTGCGGCTGCGTCGTTGTTGTCGCGGTTGGGAGCACCCACACCTCCTCGGCGCCAAGTCGGGTCGAGGGAGTGTATGCGCAACTCTTGACGATTCGAGCGGGTTGGGTACCGTTGTCACATGCCCGCAGCGTTCCTCCACCCCTACGCCAAGCCAACGCGAGAGAGCTTCATCCGCATCGAGCGCGGGGAAGGGGCGCTGGTGTGGGACGAGAACGGCCGCGAGTTGGTCGATGGCATGGCCAGCCTGTGGTACAACGCGATCGGTCACGGCCGCGCCGAGATGGCCGATGCCATCGCGACCCAGGTCCGCACGCTCGGCGCCTACTCGACGTTCGACCCGTTCACCAACGAGCCGGCAGAGGCCTTGGCCGAGGAGTTGCGGCAGATCGCACCGACACCCAACGCCCGCGTGTTCTTCACGTCGTCCGGGTCAGAGGCCATCGACACGGTGATGAAGCTGGCGCGCATGGCCCACGTGCTGGCAGGTCAGCCGCAGCGCAAGCTCATCATCAGCCGCACCCGCGGCTACCACGGCGTCGCCTACGGCGGCACCAGCGCGCTGGGCATCGCCGCCTACAAGGAGAACTTCGGCCCGTTCGTCGACGAAGTCGTCCAGGTGCCGCCCGACGATGTCGAGGCTGTGGCCACCCTGATGAGCCAGCGAGGCAACGAGGTCGCCGCCATCATGACCGAGCCCGTGCAGGGTGCCGGAGGCGTCCACCCACCGCCCGACGGCTACCTTCAGTCCCTGCGGAAGCTGTGCGACCAGCACGGCGCATACCTCGTGTTCGACGAGGTCATCACCGGCTTCGGCCGCACGGGCAGTTGGTTCGCAGCGCACCACTACGGCGTGACACCCGACTTTGCGACCTTCGCCAAGGGTGTCACCTCCGGCTACATCCCACTCGGTGGCGTGTTCGTGGGAACCGCCCCAACGGCGGCGCTCGAGTCCGACCCCGACTTCGTCCTCTTTCACGGCTTCACCTACTCCGGTCATCCAACCGCCTGCGCGGCAAGCCTGAAGAACCTGGAGATCATCCGCCGCGAAGGCCTGGTCGAGCGCGCCAAGCACATCGAAGACCGGTTGGGTGGCGGGCTCCAGGCACTTGCCGCCGACGGCGTGATCGATCACGTTCGTGGCATCGGTGGCATGTGGGCCGTCGGCGTACGACCCGACCAGGATGCCAAGGCGATCCGCGACCACATGCTCGACACGAGCAGCGTGATCGTTCGTGCGCTCGCCGATGGTCTGGTGATGTGCCCACCGTTGGTGATCCGCGACGAGCACATGGATCAGTTGGTCGACGCGGTTGCCGCGGCCGCCGGCTGATGAAGTTCGGGATCTTCTACGAGCACCAGATCGGGCGTCCGTGGGACGACGGCACCGAGCACCAGCTGATCCAGGATGCGCTCGACCAGGTCGAGCTCGCCGACTCCCTCGGGCATCCAGTACGTCTGGGAGGTCGAGCATCACTTCCTCGAGGAGTACAGCCACTCGTCGGCGCCCGAGGTGTTCCTCGCCGCGTGCAGCCAGCGCACCAAGAACATCCGCCTCGGCCACGGCATCATCCTGACGGCGCCGCGGTTCAACCACCCGGCACGCACGGCCGAGCGGGTCAGCATGCTCGACCTCGTCAGCGGTGGACGCGTCGAGTTCGGCAGCGGCGAGTCGTCCAGCGAGGCCGAGCTGGCCGGCTTCGGCGTCGACCCGCTCGAGAAGCGAGAGCAATGGCTGGAAGGGCTCGAGGTCGCCGTGCGCTGCATGGCCGAGACGCCGTTCACCGGCGTCGACGGCAAGTACGTGCAGATGCCGCCGCGCAACGTCATTCCGAAGCCAGTGCAGAAGCCGCACCCACCGCTGTGGGTGGCGTGCAGCCGACGCGAGACGATCCTGCTCGCCGCGGAGAAGGGCATGGGGGCGCTGACGTTCGCGTTCATCGATCCCGAAGAAGCCGTCAACTGGGTGACGGAGTACGAGCGGACGTTCACCGAGAAGTGCGACCCTGTCGGCTTCGGCGTCAACCCACAGGTCGCGTGCGTGAGCCCGATGATGATGCACCACGACGAGGACGAGGCGATCCGCCGCGGCGCCGAGGGCGCCAACTTCTTCGGCTACTCGCTCGGCCACTTCTACGTGTTCGGCGAGCATCAGCCCGGCAAGACCGACGTGTGGGCGCAGTACGTCGAGCGCCGCGCCGCGCAGGGCTACGACCCCGAGGCGATCGCCGCCGCGCTACGTGCCGGACGAGGCGTCGACAGCCAGCGCGTCGATGCGCTCGGCGCCAAGCAGGCCGCGGGCGACACCACCGGCTTGCGAGGCAGCGTCGGCACGCCAGCGCAAGTCCGCGAGTACCTCCGCCGCTTCGAGGAGGCCGGCGTCGATCAGGTGATCTTCGTGCTGCAGGCCGGCCGCAACCAGCACGAGCACATCATGGAGTCGATCGAGATCTTCGGCCGCGAGGTGCTGCCGGAGTTCCTCGATCGCGACGAGGCCCAGGTCAAGGCCAAGCAGCAGCGATTGGCGCCCGCCATCGAGGCCGCCATGCAGCGGCGCGCGCGAGGACTACCACCTCGCTGACGTCGGCGACTACTCGTTCCCGGCGTTGCCGGTGCAATGGGCGAAGGCCACCGGCTCGCCCGAGCTCGAGGCGACCCTGCAGCAGTGGGCCGACGATCGCGCCGCCGGCAAGCGCGACCTCAGCGCCGGGATCACCGGCTGACTCTCAGCCGAACAGATTCTCGAGATATGGGTTGCGGAACTTCTTGGTCGGGTCCCATTCGTTCACGAGTTGTTCGAAGGCGTCGATGCGTGGGACCCGCGCCCTGATGACCTCGCCGCTCGAGGTCGACAGCTTGCCCCAGTGCGGACGCGGAGCGAACGGTTCGAGCGCCGCTTCCATCGTTGCCAGCACCGGCTCAACTTCGGACCACGAAGGGATCCATGTGAAGTGGAAGGCGATGCAGTCACGTTGGTAGCAGGGGCTCATCCACAACGTGTCGGCAGCGACCGCCCGTACCTCGGAAATCATCAGCACCGGAGCGAGCACGTCGTGCAGATCGACGAGCGTCTGCATTGCTGCCGCAGCGTCGACGGCGGCGACGAAGAGCTCCGACTGCAGCTCCTCGCCGCTACTTGGTGTGAAGCCCATGCGGAAGTGGGGCAGCCGGTCGTGCCACGCTCCCGGAACACCCAGCTGCGGCGTGCAAGGCTCGGCCGACAGTTCGGCGATCGGGTGCATGTCGCTCGTCGCTGGTGTCGCGCCGAATCGCGACCACTCGTCGTCGTGGCCGCTCCCGGGTGCAACCCGGCGCTTGATCCACAGTTGCTCGACCTCGTCACTGCGCCAAGACGTGAACAGGCTCACGCTGTACCCGGCGCCCATGATCTCGTCGAGCCGACCGATCGCGGTCGCCATCGGCAGGTGCTCGTACACGCGCTGGGCCACGTCGAACGTCGGCTCGACCGACAGCGTCAGCCGGGTGACGATGCCGAACGCACCGAGCCCGACGGCCAGCGCGTCGACCAACTCGGGGTCGTCGTCGCGGGAGATGTCGATCAGTTCGCCCGACGCCGTGACGAGCTCCATCGCCTGGACGGCGGTCGCCAGATTGCCGTTGCCGGCGCCGCTGCCGTGGGTGGCGGTGGCGCATGCACCCGCGACCGAGATGTGCGGCAGCGACGCAAGGTTGGCCAGGGCCCACCCATTCTCATGGAGTTGCGTGGCCAGCTCGCCGTACTTGATCCCGCCGCCGACCGTCACGGTTCGAGCTTGTGTGTCCAACTCGACCTGTGGTGGCAACGCAGCGAGCGAAACGAGGTCACCTTTGGTATCAGCGATCGTGTTGAACGAATGGCGGCTGCCGAGGCCGCGCACCTTCGCCGCAGCGACGACTATGGATTGCACTTCGTCGACGGAGGTGGGCGCGTGGAAGCGAGCGGCGCCGTACTCGATGTTCCCGGCCCAGTTGCGCTCGACCACGTGCCCCTCCAGTGCCCCCCGGGGAAACCTAGCCCGCCTGCTGCTGCGGCGGATCTGGGCGCCAGAGAACTCGACGAGCTGGGGCGGTGAACGAAGGTTGGCGCCCAGATCGCTTGGAGCGATCGTCAGCTGACGATCGGGAGCTGCTCGCGGGCGGCGGGATCCTGCCGGTAGTAGTCGGCCAGAACCTCGTACAGCTCGGGTTTGGCCTCGAGGAAGTCCACAGGTCGGCCGAAGAAGGCTTCGGTGGCGACCGCGAAGAACTCGCCCGGATCGGTTGCCCCGTAGTCATCGAGCAGCGGACCGCCCTCGCCGCGACGCATCGACTCGAACTCCGCCTCGCAGACAGCGATCCATCGGTCGAGCGCCTGCTGATCCGGCAGCAGCGGGGTTCCGTCGACCACGCCGTCGAGCATGTCCATCTTGTGGGCGAACTCATGGAGCACGACGTTGCGGCTGCGGCCGCGATGCCGTGCGTTGGACCGGACCTGGTCCCACGCGAGCAGCACGGGGCCACGATCGTGGTGAGCCTCGCCGAGCAGAGGGTGCGGACCGGCGTCGACCATCCCGCGAATGGCACTCGGGCGTGGTCCTGGGATGGAGAACGTGGTCGGGTGGACGATGATCGAGGTGACCTTGCCGAAGTAGCTCGTGTCGAGGCCCAGGATCAACACCGCCGCCTGTGCTGCGATCGTCACGACCACCTCGTCGGTCATTTCGAAGCCTCGTGCGGCCTCCCATCGCTTGTCGGCGACGATGAAGTCGGCCGATTCGGCCAGTCGCCGGCGTTCGGTCGGGTCGAGGACCTGCCAGTACGCCACGCGTCGTTCAACGATCGGCTCCCAACCATCCGGCAGGTGTTTCCGGCGAGCCATCTACGCCAGCGGTCCGATGGCGATCTGCTTCGAGAACGTCTCGGGGTCGATGTTGGCGCCGCACACGACCAGGCCAACGCTCTGGCCGTCGAGACGAGCTCGCAGGGGGTACATCAGCGCGGCGAGTGCCGCAGCACCCGCCGGTTCGACTGCGAGCTTCGCGACGCGGAACGTCAATCGCATCGCGTCGCGAATCTGGTCGTCGTCGACCAGCACGACCTCGTCGACGAACCGCTGGTTGAGGGCGAAGGAGTATGGCTCGCACCGCGGCGCTCCCAACGAGTCGGCGATCGTGCGCACTGCCTCGATCGCCTGCGGCGACCCCGCCTTGAAGCTGCGATTGAGGCTGTCGGCTCCCTCGGGCTCCACGACGTACACGGCCGTTCCGGGACTGATCTGTTTCACTGCGCAGGCGACGCCACCCGTCAGCCCACCTCCGCCGGCGGCGACGATCACCGCGTCGAGTTGCGCCCCGGCCGCCGCGACCTGGTCGACGAACTCCATGCCGACCGAGGCGGTACCCAGCGCGGTCTTCGGGCCTTCGTACGGATGCACGAACGTGCGACCCTCATCAGCCTCGATCTCCTTGACTCGGTCGAAGGCTTCGTGAACGTCGTCGACGAGTTCGACGGTGGCACCAAGCTCGCGGCAGACCTGGACCCTGAACGGATTGGCACTCTTCGGCATCACGACGGTCGCCGTGGTTCCCAATGCGCGGGCGCAATAGCCGAGCGAGATGGCGTGATTCCCGGCAGACACGCCGGTGACACCGCGAGCGAGCGCGTCGGCATCGAGGTCGAGCATCACCGACAGTGCGCCACGGGGCTTGAAGCTGCCGGTGCGCTGGAACAACTCCTCCTTCAACCACACCCGTGTCGATCCCCCAACCGCGGCAGCGAGCGCGTCGTCGACCAAGAGTCGAATCGGCGTGGTCACGACGAGGTCTCCGAGCCGCGCTCGATTGGCACGGATGGCTTCGATCGTCGGATGTTCGATCTGAGTGGTGACCACTGGCAACGTCCCTTGGAGCGCGTCTACTGCGGCTCGAGCACGACAACCGGGATCTGCCGGCCGCCAGCCGTGGCCTCGTACTCGGCGAAGCCGGGATAGAGCTCCTTCTGACGGGTCCACAAACGCTCGCGGTCGTCACCCTCGGCAACCTTGGCAACGACGTTGACGGTCTGGTCACCGACCTCGATCGAGGCTCGCGGATTGGCCAACAGGTTGTGATACCAGTCGGGGTTCGTCGGTGCGCCGGCCTTCGATGCGAACACCACGCGGTTGTCGCCGTCGGCCTGGTACATCACAGGGTTCACTCTCGCCTGCCCGGACTTCGCGCCGGTGGTGTGAAGGAGCAACAACGGTGCCCCTTCGAACTGGCCGCCCACCTTGCCGCCGTTCGCCCGGAACTCGTCGATGATCTGCTTGTTCCAATCGTTGGCCTCAGCCATGACAGCACCTCCTGCGCTCGGTCCCCTCTTCAGGCTAACGGTGCCCGCGGCGACTCCTCAGTCGTTTGCCAGCAGCTGGATGAGGCTCGACGTGTCCCAGCGCTTGCCGCCGCGGGCGATGACCTGGGCGTAGAACTGGTCGATCAACGCCGTCATCGGCAGGCGCGCACCGTTGCGGTTCGCCTCGCCGAGGACGATGGCCAGATCCTTGCGCATCCACTCGACGGCAAATCCGAACTCGAACTCGCCCGCCGCCATCGTGCGCCCGCGGTTCTCCATCTGCCAGCTCTGCGCCGCGCCGTAGCGGATGACGTCGACGACCTGGTCGGGGTCGAGGCCGGCCTTCTGAGCGAAGTTGATGCCCTCGGCGAGCCCCTGGACGACGCCGGCGATGCAGATCTGGTTGACCATCTTGGTCAGTTGGCCGGCGCCGGCATGGCCCATCAACGAGCACGCCTTCGCGTACGCCGCCATCACCGGCTTGGCCAGCTCGTAGAAGGCCTCGTCGTCGCTGCCGCACATGATCGTCAGCTGCCCGTTCTCGGCGCCCGCCTGCCCACCGGAGACGGGTGCATCGACGAAGCCGACGCCGAACTCGGCTGCGGCCTCGGCCAACTCCTTGGCGACCTCTGCGGAAGCAGTCGTGTGGTCGACCAGCACCGCGCCGGCTCCGGCGCCGGCCAGCACCCCGTCGGCCCCGTAGACAACCTCGCGCACGTCGTTGTCGTTGCCGACGCACATCATCACGAACTCGGCACCCTCAGCTGCCTCACGCGGTGTCGGTGCAGCGCGGTTGCCGTAGAGCGCGACCCACGCCAGCGACTTCTCGGGCGTGCGGTTGTACACGGTGACCTGATGACCGGCAGCGGCGAGGTGGCGGGCCATCGGCGCCCCCATCACGCCGAGCCCAATGAAGGCGACGGAACTCATTCGTGCAGTCTTGCCGGTCACGAGATCACGAGCGTTCACCCCTGACGGGTGGGAACCCGGGCGCACGTTGCGGCAATGATGTCGGGGTGATCGATCATCTGGTCTACGCATCGAACGACCTACCGGCTGCCTCGGCTGCGTATCGCCGACTTGCTGGGGGTCGCCCCGACGCCAGGCGGCAGTCATGTGGGCAAGGGCACGTACAACGAACTGCTGTCGTTGGGCGGGGCCAGCTACCTCGAAGTGATCGGGCCAGATCCGTCGCAGCCTGCTCCCGACGGTGCCCGGGCGTTCGGCGTCGACGACATCGACGAGCCGGCACTCGTCGCGTGGTGCGTGCGACCGTCGCGACCGCTGACGGAGATCGTGTCCGACGCGCGTGCCGTCGGCATCGAGCTCGGCGACGTGGCGTCGATGTCGCGACTCCGCCCCGACGGCGTGTTGCTGCAATGGCAACTCACCTACCCACAGCTCGATGGGCCGTTCGGCGGCGCATTGCCCTTCATGATCGACTGGGCCGATTCGGCGCACCCCACCGACACATTGCCCGCGGCAGTGGATCTCGTGCGGCTCGATGTGTTGCATCCGAAGCCGCAACTGCTGCGAGCCGCACTCGACATCATCGGCATTCATGCCGGCGTCCAGTCCGCCGTCGCGGTGCACGATGGCAAGCGGGCAGAGCTGCGGGCAGTGATCGCAACGCCGCGCGGCGAGGTCACGCTGACAAGCTGAGCATCAACTGGTCGATGATCGAATCCGGTGTCCGCGGGTGCATGAACACCAATCGGCCGACCGGCTCGCCCTTGAAGGTCGACGGCGCGACGAACGCGGTGCGGGTGTTCAACAGATCGGTCGCCCACGCCTTCCACTCGTCTCGTCCCCAGCCGGTGCGCCGGAACAGCACCACGCCCAGTTCTGGGCGGCATGATCAGCTCGGTCAACGGATGGGCATCGAGCGCCGCGGCCATTGCTGCCGCAAGCCTGATCCCCCGGCGAATCGCGTCTCGATGCGCATCGACGCCGTGCAGTGCGAGCGCGAACCAGATCGGCAACCCACTGGCGCGACGCGTCAGCTGATATCCGAGATCGCACGGGTTGTACGCATCCTCCCCAGTGCGCAAGACGTCGATGTACGGCCCGTGCTGGGTGTGCACCTGCCGAGCGAGGGCTGGCTCGCGATACACGAGCGCGCATGATCCGCCCGTCGCGAACAGCCACTTGTGCGGATCGACGATGAACGAGTCGGCACGATCCAACCCGGCGAACCTCCCGCCGAACTCCGGCAGCAGCAGCGCGGCAAGTCCGTAGGCGCCGTCCACGTGGAACCACGCGTCGATCTCTGCCGCCACGTCGGCGCATCCGGCCAGGTCGTCGATCACTCCAGCGTTCGTCGATCCGGCCGTCGCGGCAATGATCCCGACATCGGTGCGATCCCCGATCGCGACCCGCAACGCCTCGCCGGTGAGGCGGCAATCCGGTCCGGTCGGAACGATCAGAGGCTCGAGCCCCAAGAGATGCAGGGCGTTGTCGACCGATGCGTGGGCGGTGTCGGCAACGGCAACGAACCGGCGGCCGACGGCGCGTTCACGCCCGACCGCCAACGCCGAGAGGTTGCCGATGGAGCCGCCGCTCATGAAGCACCCGGCGGCTCCAGCCGGCATGCCCGCGGCGCGGCACAGCAGATCGATCACCTGGTTCTCGGCAGCAACCGCGCCGGCTCCCTCCAGCCACGACTCCGCCGGAAAGCTCCCTGCCGACACGATCGTGTCCATCCACACCGACGCGACAGAAGGCGACAGCGGGATGAAGGCGAGGAACCGCTCGCTGTCGAGACCGATGTTGTTCGGTGCGACCACCTCGCTCGAACAATCGCCACGCGTGATCCAGACCCAGTCCCGCGTCGGTCATCGAGCCGTCGAGAGCGGCATCGAGCACGGCCTTGTCGCCGATCACCCCGACAGGTGAGCTGACCAGGTGGTGCTTGATCCAGTCGACGGCGCGGTCGGCAAGATCCCCGACCGGGCTGTCGCTGCCGTGTAGACCTTGGCTCACTCGGGCGTCACGTAGGCGGCGGTGATGCCACCGTCGATGATCAGCGACTGACCGGTCATCCAACTCGATTCGTTCGACGCCAGGAACAGCGCACCGTTGGCGATCTCGGTCGGCTCGCCGAAGCGGCCCATCGGGATGTGCACCAGCCGGCGGTTGCGCTTGGCGTCGTCGGACAAGAACTTGGCCAGCAACGGGGTCATGATCGGGCCGGGGCACAAGGCGTTGGCGCGGATTCCCTGTCGCGCGTAGATCACAGCGATCTCGCGCGTCATCGCCAAGCACAGCGCCCTTCGATGCGGTGTACGCGACCTGCGGCGTGGCCGCACCCATGTGGGCGACGAACGATGCAACGTTGACGATCGACGCCGCTTCGCCCGATTGCTTGGCCGACTCCTGCATGGCCGGAATCGCGTACTTGCATCCGAGCAGGACACCGAGCACGTTGATGTCCATCGTCTTCTGGTACGTCTCGACGGATGTGGTGACCGGGTTGTCGTCGTCATCGAGCATCACGCCCGCGTTGTTGTACAGCACGTGCAGACCACCGAACGTTTCGACCGCGTGTTGCACCGCTGATTCGATCGACTGCTCGTCAGTCACGTCGCAGCGCACGAAGCTGGCCTCTCCGCCCGCCGCGGAGATCGCCTCGACGGCCTCGTCGCCGTCGGAGAGGTCGGCAATCACGACCTGCGCACCTTCTGCAGCGAACAACTCGGCCCCGACGCGACCCAATCCCGATGATGCGCCGGTGATCAGTGCCACTTTCCCAGCCAGTCGATTCATGGCGGCCTACGGTAGTGCACCGGCCAAACTGGAGATCCAATGACGACCTGGCGAGTGCTCACATGGAACATCCTGGGGGCCAGTTCGCCCAATCTCGACGTCATCAGCGAGGTCATCACCGGGTATCTGCCCGATGTCGCCGCATTGCAGGAGGTGCAACGCCGTCAGGCCCGCGCCCTGGCTCGACGCCTCGGATGGCGTGCCGTGTGGACCCGCAAGCACTACCCGTACTCGCCCCTCGTCTGGTGGCGGGCGGAGGGGCTTGCGATCCTCACACCCCGCGAAGTCAGCGAGTTGATCAGCAAGTCGATCTCACCCGGAGTATCGACGTGGATCTTCAAACATCGCGTTGCGATGGCGGCCACCGTGACCCGAACCGACGACATCCTGCGCGTCGTCAACACGCACCTCGCCTCGCACGATGCCGACGAACGCATTGCCCAGGCGCGACTTGTCGTGGCGCTGATCGGCGAGCGGCGGCCCGCCGTTGTGGCCGGCGATTTCAACTCCCCCGACGAGGTCGAGGTCATCCGCGAGTTCGGCACGGCCGAGCTGGTCGATCCTGGTGGCGATTTCACCAATCCCTCGATCGCGCCCCGCCAGCGGTTGGACTACGTGCTGGTGCCCGCGACGGCAACGGTCACCGCTCGCCTGACTCCCGAAGGTGGCGAGCACTGGCATCAGCTGAGCGATCACCTGCCGGTGCTGGTCGAGTTCACCGTATGAAGCTCCGTTCACAGGGCCATTGGTCCCGGAAATCGTGATTTCGGCTCCCTTCCGCCACGTCCAGTAGTGCTCTTGGCCTATTTGGGACCTAGGTCCTTGATCGGATGCATACGCCTGCCGATACTCAAATAACGGTTCACCTCTCGGCATCGACACCCCCCGTCGATGCCCGAGCAGGCGGGAGAGTCACATGGAAACGAAAACTCGACTGAACGACGAAGAGGCACACGACCTGGCGGTCCGCCACCTCGCTGACATGCTCGGTGTCAACACGCTGCCCCCGATTGCCTGGGACGTCGATCACCACCTGCAAGGTCACCTCGATGTTGCCGGGCACCACATGGTGTTGATCGCAACCCGAACCGCCGATCGCAGCCCACTGCTGCTGACCGACGAAGACTGGGACAGCCTCCGTCGCACCCACTGTCACGCCGCCTGATCCACCCGAACGCATCACGACCGTGAGCACTGCGGGAAACCGACTCTTGTTGATCTGTGGCAGCTTGCGCGCCGGCTCGACGAACGAAGCTCTGCTTCGCACGGTCGCGACGGTGTCGTCCGAGGTCGCGACGTACCTGTACGACGGAATCGCACGACTCCCCCATTTCAATCCCGACGACGATCGGTCGCCGTTGCCACCTGCTGTCGTGGATCTTCGGTCCCGGATCGCCGCAGCCGACGCGATCCTGTTCTCGACCCCCGAATATGCGGGCGGCATGCCCGGTTCGTTCAAGAACCTCCTCGACTGGACGGTCGGTGGCGTCGAGATGTCCGGCAAGCCGTGCGCCTGGATCAACATCTCCTCGACCGGTGGAGCTCTGGCCACTCACGAATCGTTGACGACGGTCCTGAACTTCACCGGCGCCAACGTGATCGAGGCTGCGTGCGCGCGAATCCCCGTGCCGCGCACCGCGGCTCGGCACGGACGGCCTGATCGAAGACCCCGCCCTGCGTGAAAACATCGCCGCTGCGGTTACGACGCTGCTCGACGCCGTCGTGGAGTGTTCTGGCGCACCCAGGCGGGCGCCGAACACTCCACAGATCAGATGCGCTCCCAGTAGCGACGCAACTCCCAATCGGTCACGGATCTGGTTGCACGCCAGCCACTCGCCCTTGGCCATCGTGAGGATGTGATGGTGCACTTCCTCGCCGAAGCACTCCTTGGCGATGTGTGACCCCTCCCACAATGCGATGGCATCGGGGAGGTTCCAGGGGATGCGACCGATCCCGGTGGCCTCGTAGCCGTTGCCCACGAATGGCTCCTCCAGCGGCAGCTCGTTCTTGATCCCGTACAGACCACCGGCGATCTGGCCGGCGAACGCGAAGTAGCTGTTGGCATCGCTGCCCGGGATGCGGCACTCGACCCTGCAGCCCTTTCCGTGGCCGACCTTGCGGAAGCCGAGCGTGCGGTTGTCGACGCCCCAGCCGATCCCCGTCGGTGCCCACGATCCCGGCTGGAACCGCTTGTAGCTGTTGACCGTCGGCGCCCACAGCAGGCTGAACTCCTGCGCGGTGGCGATGAGGCCGGCGAGGTAGTGCTGGAACGTCTTGCTCATCCCATGCGGCGCCGTGGTGATCGTCGAACATCGCCTTCTTGCCATCGAGCGACCACAGGCTGCTGTGCACGTGACACGACGAGCCGGTGTCGTTGAAGTCGTACTTGGCCATGAAGCTGACCGAGCGGCCGTTCGAGTGCGCGATCTCCTTCGCCGCGGTCTTGTACACGCTGTTGCGATCGGCCATCTCGACCGCGGTCGTGTAGTCGAGGTTCATCTCGTGCTGGCCACGGCCCGCCTCACCCTTCGAGAACTCCACCGGGACACCAGCGGCCTCGAGCCCGCGGCGGATCGCGCCGAGGATGTACTCGTCCTTGGTCGTCTGGAGGATGTGGTAGTCCTCGAGCCACGGCGAGTGCGGTTGCAGGTCGCGATAGCCCTTCGCATACGCCTCGTCGTACGTGTCCTGGAACAGGTAGAACTCGATCTCGCTGGCCACCATCGGCAGGAACCCCATCGCCTCGGCTGCCTCCTCCTGCCGTCGCAGAACCGTGCGCGGCGCGACTTCGACCAGTTCGTCGGTGTCGACATCGAAGAGATCGCACATGATCATCGCCGTCTTGTCGACCCACGGGATGCGCCGAACCGTGTTCCAGTCGGCGCGCGCCAGCATGTCGCCGTAACCCTGCTCGTAGCTGGTGAACCGGTAGCCGGGCACGGGGTTGTTGTCCATGTCGCAGGCGATCAGGTAGTCGCAGTTCTCCGTGCCGGCGTCGGCGACCGATTCGAGGAAGAACCGTCCCGTCGTGCGCTTTCCGGTCAGCCTCCCCTGCAGATCGGGAAAGACCATCAGCACCGTGTCGACCTCGCCGCCACGAATATCTCGCTCGAGTTGTTCGCGGCTCACTTCGGTTCGTCCGGTCATGGCGATGCACTGTAGTTACGATCAGACGATGCCCCGAGACGGAGACCCCACGCATCGCACAGCACATCCTCGACGGCATGAAGGCGACCGGAATTCGTCAACTTTTCTGCCTACCGGGCGTGCAGAACGATCCATTCTTCGATGCGGTCGTCGATGCCCGCGACTGGTTGGAGGTGATCGTCACCCGGCACGAACAGGGGTCTGCGTACATGGCGCTCGGTGCGGCGCAGGCAACGGGACTGCCGACGGCCATGTGCGTCGTGCCCGGGCCCGGCCTGCTCAACGCGTCCGCCGGACTCTCGAGCGCGTGCGGCGGCGGCGCTCGCGTCCTGGCCATCGTCGGACAGATCCACTCCCCGTTGCTCGGCAAAGGCTTCCGCGTGCTCCACGAGCTCGACGACCAGCCGGCCGTGCTCGGTCAGATCACGAAGCACGCGGCGATCGTTCGTGACGCTGACAACGCGGCCAAGCAGATCCAGGAAGCGTTCGATCAGTTGGTGTCGGGCACGCCGCGACCCGTCGCCATCGAAGTACCCGCTGACCTGTGGGCGAAGCCGGCGTCGGGACGCGTCGGGGCGGGCGTTCGCACGATGCCCACGATCGACGTCGCCGCCGTCGACGCGGCTGCCGAAAAGCTGCGCTCGGCCGTCAACCCGTTGATCTGGGTCGGCTCCGGCGCCCAAGACGCTTCGCCCGCTGTTCGGCAACTCGCCGAGCTCTTGCAGGCTCCGGTGTCGACCCGGCGCATGGGTCATGGTGTGCTCGACGAGTCCGATCCACTGTTCGTGCCCATGGGTCTGGCCCATCGGATGTGGGCCGAAGTGGATCTCGTGCTCGGTATCGGCTCGCGCATCGAGTTCCCACTGCTGCAATGGGGCAGCGCCGGGGTGAACCTGATCCAGATCAACACCGACCACGACGAGCTCGATCGCCACGGGATCGGGGCGCTCGGCATACACGGCGATGCAGCGGAAGTGGTGCCGCTGCTCAACGTCCGGCTCGCCGATCTGCAGCGACCCGACCGGCGTGCGGAGCTCGGCGCTCGACGTGCCGAGTTCTACAACGACATCGCCCATCTGGAGCCGCAGTTGTCGTACCTCGCTGCCATTCGCGACGCACTGCCCGACGACGCGATCATGGTCGAAGACGTCACGCAGATGACGTTCGTCGCGCACTTCGCGTACCAGTTCAAGCAGCCGCGAACGTTCCTGTCGTCTGGCTTCGCAGGCACGCTCGGCGCCGCGGTGGCCACCGGTATCGGAGCCAAGGCCGGTCAACGGGATCGCACCGTGGTGACGGTCACTGGCGACGGAGGCTTCCTGTTCACCGCGACCGAACTCGCCAGCGCGGTGCAGCACGACATCCGAGCCATCACGGTGGTGTTCAACGACAACGCGTTCGGCAACGTGCGGCGCATTCAGCAGCAACGCTTCGGGATCGAGCGGACGATCGCGTCGACACTGGTGAATCCCGACATCGTCGCCTTCGCCGAAAGCTTCGGATGTCTCGGGCTACGCGCCAACGATCCACACGAGCTCGGCGATGCGCTGCGCACTGCCATGACGCACGACGGACCCGTGGTGATCGAGGTACCGGTCGGCGAGGTGCCCTCGCCGTGGCCGTTCATCGTGTTGCCGCGCGTGCGCTGACCGTGCGCCCATATCGGCGTTTGACTCTTGCCGCACCTATGCGGGGCCGCAGCATTCAAACGCCGCACTCCCATCTCTGCGTTTGACTCTTTGCGCACGCATGCGGGGCCGCAGCATTCAAACGCCGGCCGACCGCCAGAGGCTCAGGCCTTCTTCTTGACGTCCTTCGGTGGCTTCAGCACGCCCTTCGCCAGGGCCTCGTCGAGGTACTTCTCGGCGTCTTCGGCGCTGACCTTCAGTGCGGGGGCAATCTCGCTGATGAGGTTGATGCGGGCGCGGTCGTACATGGTGCGCTCGGCAGCCGACAGCGACGCGTCGCGGTTACGAGCAGCCAGGTTCCGAACGACCTCGGCGACCTGATACACGTCGCCGCTCTTCAGCTTTTCCTGGTGGTTCTTGAACCGACGGCTCCAGTTGCTGGGCACACGGGGATCGGGCTTCGAGAGCACTGAGACCAGGTCTTCCAATTCGTCGGCATTGACCGGCGGACGGACGCCCACCTCGTCGGTCTTCAGCGTCGGCACCGACAGGGTCATCTCGTTGATGACCGTGCGCAGGATCAGATATTCCTGCGTCGCACCGAACGCTTCCATCTTCTTGGTTCCCTGCACGATGCACGCGCCATGCTGTGGATAAATGACGGTGTCGCCCTTTTTGAACTTCACACACGACCTCATGCGGCTCGAACTGCGGACTTGTTTAGGGTAGGGCCAGATCGCCCAAATCCCTACCCGGCAACGACCTCGTAGAACTGAACTCTCGCCGGGATCAGCGGTGACAACTCCAGATCGACCCGGCGTTCGGTGCCGTCGGCGTGACGCATCGTCGCCTGTCCACGCATGGGGGTGTCGGACGTCACGGTTTCAAGCGTCAGGGTTCCGTGAGCGGTGATCAGTTCGCTGGCTCGACGCGCCCGCCTGTCGAACGAATCGTCGAGCGCGACATTGTCGGCGAACAGTTCCTCGGCTGCGCTGTCGGCCCAGTCCGACAGGAGTGCGGCAAGTCGGTGCGCCGCATCGAGCAACGCTGTGTTCGGCGCGACCGGTGCGCGGGGCGCGAGTGCGTGCTCGTCGACGATCTCCAGCATCCTTCGAGCCATCATCGACATCGGCGCGTAGGTGGAGTTGCCGAGTGCGACTACGCCGACGCCGAGGCCAGGGATCCACCTCATGTTGGATCCGTAGCCGGGCAACCCACCGGAGTGCGAGACGAAGTGCCCGAACCGCGTGTCGTGGGCAACGAACAGCCCGAAGCCATACCCGCCGCCGTCGATCCGTTCGGGAACCGATTCGTCGCCCTCGCCACCCGCGACCGTGTGGTTCGTCGGGAACGATCGCTGCACCTGCTGCATCTCGCGCCGCGAGGCTCTGCACAGCGGCCCGTCGTCGGCGCCGTCGCGTGGCGGAAACGCGTCCGCGAACCAACTCACCCATCGAGTGAGATCGGTGACGCACGACCACAGCCCGCCCATGGGCGCGATGGCCCCGTCGCCGAGCGGTGCGACATCGGGCAGGCGCTGATCATCCTTCACGTCGTACGGCCTCGCCCAATCATCGTCGGTCGGCTGCAACCATGTCGTGCGATCCATCCCGAGCGGCTGCAGAAGATTCCCGGTGATGAAATCCTGCGCACGCTGACCCGAGACGCGTGTGACGATCCTTCCCAGCATGGCGAACCCGAGATTCGAATATTCGCCATGCGTTTGGGGTGCCCACGCGAAGGTCAACCCGTTGCTGATCAGTTCGTCGAGTTGATCGTCGGTGAGGTCGAGATGACGATCAGCCCAGGCATCATCCGTGGCCATGCCCCCCGCCATCGACAGCAGTTGTCGCATCGTGATCGGCGGTGAGTCACTGGTCGGACCGACGAGAGCGGAGAACTCCGGCGCGATGTCGGCCACGACGTCGTCGAGCCGCAACAGTCCGCGATCGCGAAGGATGAGGACGGATGCCGCCGTGAAGCTCTTGGTCATCGACGCGATACGGAACACGGTGTGCTCGGTCGGCAGCGGATCGGGTTCGGCGGCATGCGCACCGGTCAACACCAACTGTCCGTCGGCAATCACACCCCATGAGATCGAGCACTGGCGTTGCTTCGAGCGCAACGCCACCAGTCGCTCGACAGCGGGGCGAGCCGCGGCAAACGCATCTGAATTCATGGCGCAGTGTTAGGCGGCGTACGCAGCGCGCTCATCAGCGACCGCATGCATCCATTGCGGGAGAGCGCTTCCTGATCCTGCTCGAGATGTCGGCGAGTTGGTGCAAGCAGCGCAAAACCCACGGCCGTGAAGATCACTGCGATGAAATACACCCACCACGGACCGAGAGCGATGTCAACGACGAAACCTACCAAGGCGGCCGATTCGGCAAACGCCATGCGCAGGAAGAACCGAGTTCTGTAGGTGGAAGCGAGCGACTGCGCTGAGGTGCAATCGAGTGGCTTGGCGAGGAAGTGTTGGGCCAGCAGGCATGCGCCGCCGAACACCACCACGATGGCGATCGATAGGCCAGTGGGCTCGGAGCCCGTCGTCAAGTCGCCGAGGGTCACCACGACGACACCGATCGCCACTATTGCGGCGCAAAACGTCAAGAAGAGCGTGCGCAAGGCAACCAGCGGATCACGGTCAGATCGAACGGCTCTGCGAATCGCGAGAGATGGGACGAACGTCAGCAGCGCGGACTTCCAGTCCAGCTGCCACCCCGGATCGTCTTCCATCCACCGCCTCACTTTCTCGACAAGAAGCGCCCCCGGAGAGAATCGAACTCCCAACCTACGGGGTAGAAACCCGCTGCTCTATCCGTTGAGCTACGGGGGCGTGGAGCGAAGCCTATTCGGCAGCGAGCAGATGGCGGCGGAGGTAATCGAGCGCGGTGATGACGCTCATTTGTCGCATCTGTTCGCGCTGCCCGGGCAGACGGAACGTGCGCGTCGCCACGGTGCTGCCGTCGTCGATCCCTACGCACAACGTGCCGACGGGCATGCCGTCCTGTTCGGCCGGACCGGCAACACCGGTGAGCGCGAGCCCAACGTCGGCACCCAGCACCCGTCTGACACCACTGGCCATCGCGCCGGCGGCGGCCTCACTGACCACCGGGCCCTCTGGCACGTCGAGCAGGTCGAACTTCACCTCGCTCGCGTACGTCACCACGGCGCCGCGCAACACATCGCTGGCACCTGGTACGGCCGTGAGGCGGCCGGCGACCAGACCACCAGTCACCGACTCGGCCAGACCGAGGGTCAGTCCGCGATCGCGCATGATGTCGAGCACGACGGATTCCATCGTTTCGTCGTCGACCCCGAAGACGTGCTGGCCGACCACCAGTCGCACCTCGGCATCCCACTTGTCGAGCATCGATTCCGCATCGGCCTGGGTCGCGGCCTTTGCAGTGAGTCGGATCTTCAGGCCTTCCCAACCGCTGGCGAGAAACGCCAACGTCGGATTCCCGGCCACGTCGAGTTGGCTGATGAGCGGATCGAGGCGCTCGTTGAGCCCGCTCTCGCTGTCGCCCCAGGAGCGCAGTGTGCGGCTGACGATCACCCCGGTGTCGCCGGATCGACGACGGAGGTCGGGCAGCACAGCGCGCTCGACCATCTCCTTCATCTCGTGTGGGACGCCGGGCACCGCATAGACGACCTTGTCGACTCCGTCGATCGTGACGGCACAGATGAGGCCCGGCGCCGTGCCGCGCGTCTGCGGGATGATGGTTGCGCCGACCGGCACCATGGCCTGACGAAGGTTGTTGGCGGCCATGTACCGACCACGCGACGCAAACATGTTGGCGATCACCTCGGCGACGGCATCGTCCTGGCGAAGCTCGACGCCCATCACTGCGGCGATCGCCTCGCGGGTGAGGTCGTCGTGGGTCGGGCCGAGGCCGCCGCACATGATGACGGCATCGGCCTGTGTCAACGAATTGCGGAGCACGGACTCGACTCGACCGAGGTTGTCGCCGACCTTCACCTGCAACAGCGAGTCGATTCCGTTCGCTGCCAGGTTTTCACCGAGCCATGCACTGTTGGTGTCGACGATCTGGCCGAGCAACAACTCGGTGCCGACCGCGACGACATCACAGCGCATCGACGGTCGCTCTCGGTTGACGAGCACGCCACATGTACTGACATCCGCTGACGATGGCGAGCACCACCGAGGTCCACAACAGCCCGTTCCACAACCACTTCGCGTCGAGCGCGGTCAGCGGCGCAATGGCGAATCCGACCGACAACTGCTGTGTGACCGTCTTCAACTTCGCGATCTTGCTGGCCGGCAGGCTGACACCCTTGGCCCCGACGAACGTGCGATACAGACTGATGGCCAGTTCGCGCACGGCGATGATGGCGACCGGCACGATCCAGAACACGTGGCTGTTGACCAGGAAGATCATCGCCCCGAGCACGAGGACCTTGTCGGCCAACGGGTCGAGGAATGCTCCGACCGTGGTCGAGCCGTGGCGTCGGGCCAGGTATCCGTCGATCCCATCGGTGCTGCACAACACGAACCACAGAGCGAACGCCACCCAGGAACCACCCGGTTCGTCGGGGATCAGCGACGAACATGAACGGCGCTATCAGCACCCGCGCCACCGTGACCAGGTTTGCCCAGGTCTTCACAGCGGACGGGTCGACGGGCATCAGTTCGATTCTGCCAGAAGGTCCGGACCCATGGCATCAACGACTCGCACGGTGTGGAACCGGCCGACGGCGAGGCTCGTCGGCACCTCGATGATCCCGTCGATCTCCGGTGCCTCGCGACTGCTGCGCGCGATGCCGGCCTCGTCGACGAGCACCTTCAACGTCGTGCCGATCAACGCATCGCGACGCCGCGCGGTGATGTCGTCCTGCAACTCGCGCAGCTCTGCGAGGCGTTCGTTCATCAAGTTCGATTCGACAGCCCCATCCAGGCCGACTGCGTACGTCCCTTCCTCGGCGCTGTACTTGAAGAAACCGCACCAGTCGAGCTCGGCCTCCTCGACGAATCGCAACAACTGGTCGTGGTCCTCCTCCGTCTCACCGGGGTAGCCGACGATGAAGTTGCTGCGGAACGCTGCGTCGGCCTGTCGGGACCGGATGTCTTCGATGCGTCGCAGGAAACGATCGCCATCACCCCACCGCCGCATGCGCCGCAGCAGCGGTTTGCTGACGTGCTGCAGCGACAGGTCGAAGTAGGCGACGTCGGTCGCGAGGATGGCATCGATCAGTTCGTCGGTCAGATCGCTGGGATAGAGGTACAGCAGGCGGGTCCACGGCGCGACCGCGCTGACGGCCTTGACCAGTGGCACGATCGATCCTGCACCGAGCTCCTCGGGCCGATCTTTGCCGTAGCTCGCCAGGTCTTGGGCGACCAGCACGATCTCCTGAGCTTCGAGCTGCTCGACCTCATCGAGGATCGACGACACGTCGCGGCTGCGTTGCGGGCCGCGGAACGAGGGGATGGCGCAGAACCCGCAGCTGCGATCGCATCCTTCGGCGATCTTGATGTAGGCCCATGGGCTCGACGACTTCGGTCGCGGCAGGTTCAGCAGGTCGAGCATGGGGATGGGAGTCGCACTGACCGACAGTGGCTTTCGACCGAGGTTGATCGGCACCCCGAAGCCGGCGACCTGATCGACCTCCGGAAGGGCGGCAGCCAATTCGTCGCCGTACCGCTCGGCCATGCAACCCGTCACGACCAGGCGGGCGCCGTCCTTGCGTTGATCCTCCAAGGCCAAGATCGTGTCGATCGACTCCTTGCGCGCTTCGTCGATGAATGCGCAGGTGTTGATCACGACCAGATCGGCGAGCGCTACGTCGTCGGTCGCGGTCATCCCGTCGGCCACCAAGGTGCCCACCAACTTGTCGCTGTCGACCTGATTCTTCGGGCACCCCAGGGTCTCGACGTAAAACCGCTGTGCCACGACCCACCAGGCTACCGACGGTTTCCGGCGTTCCCGAGGTGTACGGGCGCTACGGGAAGTTGAGACGCAGGCCGCGATGCTGCCAGCGGGTGTGCAACAGCTTGCCGGTGCCCGAGGCGGTGATGTACGCGTCGCGGTACTCGCCACCGCCGTCGCGGTCACCGAAGCAGATGTTGGTGGTCAGCGGATCACCGGTCGCAACATGAGCGATCGACGAGCCGTCGGGCGAGATCACCGTGATTCCCCCGTTGATCAGCGTCGCGGCGCACACGTTTCCCTCGCCGTCGACGGCCAGCGAATCGAGCAACTGGTAGCCGGGCAGGCCGGCCAGGCAGACGGCCGGGTCCAACGGCACCGTCGGAGCGAGTTGGCCGGGCGACGTGATCGTGCGTTGCATCACCCGACCGGTGTGGGTCTCGGCCCAGTACAACGTCGAGCCATCTGGCGACAAGCCGATCCCGTTTGGCGCCTCCACGGGATGGACCCGTTCAGCGATGTGGCTCCCGTCAGTCTGTGCGTAGTAGATGCTCGTCAGGTCGCTCGTCCTCTTGGCACGGTCGCGAATGCCGTGATCGGTGAACCAGAAGCCGCCATCGGTGTCGAACACGAGGTCGTTGGGAGCACGCAGCGGTCGACCGTCGCACTCGGTGTAGAGATCGGTGACTTCGCCGGTCGACAGATCGACGCGTTGGATCCGACCTCCGATGTACGTGGCGGGATCGTGTGGTCCCGGGATCACCAGCCCACGGATGTCGACCGGCGTGAAGCACCCGCCGTTGTTGCAGAGGTACAACGCGCCATCGGGGCCGATGGCTGCGCCGTTCGGGCCGCCGGGGATCTCGGCAATCGTTTCCTTGGTGCCGTCGGCACCGACTCGGGTGAGCCGCGGCCCGAACATCTCGACGAGGATCACCGATCCGTCCGGCATCGCAATCGGTCCCTCGGGGAAGCGCAGGCCCGACGTGATCTCGGTGAGTTCGTGCACCTACATCTCGCGGTTGCGCTGCGCCTGCTGCAGCAGTTCGAACTCCTCGACGGTCATCAACACGGCGCGGGCCTTCGAACCCTCGCTCGGCCCAACGACACCACTCTGCTCGAGCAGGTCCATGATCCGTCCGGCGCGGGCGAAGCCGACCTTCAACTTGCGCTGCAGCATCGACGTCGAGCCGAGCTGGCTGCGCACCACCAGTTCCATCGCTTGCCGCATGAGGGTGTCGTCTTCGTCGTCGTCTCCACCGCCGCCGGTGAACATGCTGCTGCCCGCGCTGTCTTCTTCGCCCTCGACACCGCTGACGTAGACCACCTCTGGCGCCTGGCGCCGCCAGTGCGCGACAACTTTGCGAACCTCCTCTTCGCTGACGAACGAACCCTGGATGCGCTGCGAGACGTTGGAGTTGCCTGGCAACAGCAACATGTCGCCCTTGCCCACCAACTTCTCGGCGCCAGGTTGGTCGAGGATGACCCGGCTGTCGGTGAGGCTGTTGACCGCGAACGCGGCGCGCGCCGGGATGTTGGCCTTGATGACGCCGGTGATGACGTTGACCGATGGCCGCTGCGTGGCCACGATCAGGTGCACGCCAACTGCACGAGCCTTCTGGGCGATGCGCGTGATGCTCTCCTCCACATCGCGGGCAGCGACCATCATCAGGTCGTTGAGCTCGTCGACGATGATCACGATGTAGGGCAAGCGCTCGAACGCTCGCTCGGAGCCCGGGTCTGGCTTCAGTTCACCGCGGTCGTACGCCGCGTTGTAGCCGGTGATGTCGCGGAAGCCGACCTCGAACAGCAGGTCGTATCGTCGCTCCATCTCCTTGACGGCCCAGCCCAGCGCGTTTGCGGCCTTCTTCGGATTCGTCACCGGTTGGGTGAGCAGATGTGGCAGCCGGTCGTACTGGCCCATCTCCACCTGCTTCGGGTCGATCAGGATGAGCCGCACCTGGTCGGGTGTGCTGCGCATCAGGATGGAGGTGAGGATGCAGTTGAGGCCGCTGCTCTTCCCCGCGCCGGTGGTACCGGCAATCAGCAGGTGCGGTGTCGTCGCGAGGCTGAGGAAGACGGACCGACCGGCAATGTCTTTGCCGATGGCGACGTCGAGCGGATGTGTCGCGGTCTTGGCTTCGGCCGACGCCATGACGTCGCCGAGACTGACCAGCTGGCGGGAGTGGTTGGGCACTTCGACCCCGATGGCGGTGCGCCCAGGGATGGGCGCAAGGATGCGCACGTCGGTGGCAGCCATTGCGTAGGCGATGTCGCGGTTGAGGCTGGTGACCCTGGCGACCTTGACGCCGGACCCGAGCTCGAGCTCGTAGCGAGTCACCGTGGGCCCGACCGTCTGGCCGAGCAGGTTGGTCTCGACGCCGTGCGATGTCAACGCATCGACCAACGTGCGACCACGAGCCTCGACCTCGGCCTTGTTGACGGTTTGCTGGGTCGACCGCGTGAGGTAGTTGGCAGGCGGCAGCACCCATTGACCACGCTTCGCACCCGGGCCGAGCTCCAGTTCGGACTGCTCAGAAAATCCGGGATCGCCTGACCCCGGCGGAGGAAGCTGGCGCGGCAACCGCGTCCTGCGCGGCTTGTCGGGCTCGTCCCAATCCTCGTCGAGCGCGGCGTCGTACAACGTGGGCATCGGCAGTTCGCCAGAGCCTTGCCGGTCGCTGCGCAGTGTCGACATGTTGCCGAACGCGGTGCGTGCCCTTCGGCCGATCGGCACGGCGACAGCACCGACACCTTTGCCGGTGTGCGTCAGCATCGACCGCAACGACGCACCCGTCAGCAAAAGGGCCCCGCCGATGCAGGTCGCGACCAGCACGACGATTGCCCCGCTGGAGGCGATCAGGCTGCGCAACGGTTCCCCGACGAGCGCGCCGATCCACCCACCGGCGCGACCGAGCGTGTCGAAGTCGGCCATGATCTTGTCGGGCCCTCGTACGACGTGCAACAACCCGAGGAGCGAAAGCCCCAGCAGACCCCAACCGATGGCCAGCTTGAAGCGGCGCATGCTCTGGCCCTTGCCGACAAGTGCGGCGCCGATCGCGACCAGGGCGATGGGCACGATGAAGCGGCCCAGTCCCGTGAGCCACCCGACCACTGTCTCGGTGCCACGCCCCAGCGGGCCGGCCAGATTGACGTAGATGGCCAATCCGAGCAGCACACCGACAGCGATGAAGCCGATCCCAGCGAATTCGTTCTCGCGCCCCTCGATGGCTTCACGAAACTCGGCCGACGCCTGGCCGCGCCGTGACGTAGTCGTAGGCGGCACCGGCGGCGGCTTCGCCGGGGTGCGCTTGGCAGTGGTCGTCGTCTTCGACCGCTTTCTGGGTTGGCCCCACGTCGTCATAGAGGTTCCAACGGTACCAAGGGGGTGTCACCGAAGCGGGGCACTGTCAGCCGGGATCCACCGATTGAACGGTGCCGTCAGGGCCGACGACGACCACCAACTGCCCACCCTGCTTCGATGTCACGGCCACGCTGTAGCGCACGGTGCCGCCTGCACCCCCTTCCACGAAGAACAGATCAGGGCTCGAATCAGGCAATTCTGCCTGCAATTTGCTCAGCACGTTGTCGGGTTCGAAGTCCAGCGCCGAGGCGGAAAAGCTGAAACCGCTGGCCTCGGCACCTTCGGTTGACGACAGGTCTCCCTGGAAATACACCCACGGCTGGGCAACCTTGCCGTCGTTCAAGGCGACGATCAGGTTGACCAGGCTCGACGTGGCGTTGATCTCGAAGAACTGTTGCGGACTGCCGAGCTCTGCTTCGAGTGCGGCGACCGCGTCGTCGATCAGATCGACACGCGGCAGTGTCGCCGCCGTCGAGGCGGAGGTGGTCGTCGATGACGGCGGCTGTGTTCCCGGCGACGAACCATCCCCGCTGCAGGAGGCGAGGAGGATGGCGGCGACGATCAATCGGCGAGCGGCCGACGCCGAGGCCACTCGGGGTCAGGCCTCCATGACGACCGGCACGATCATCGGTCGGCGCTTGGTGCGCTCGTTGACGAACTTGCCGGCGGCCCTGCGCACGTCGCGCTCGAGCGCGTCGACATCGCGAACGCCTTCGGCCAGCGCCTTCTCGACGGCGTCGGCGACCGCGTCGCACGCCTCGTCGAGCAGGTCCTCGGCCTCGGGCGCGTACACCCAGCCGCGAGTGATGATCTCCGGACCGGTGAGCACCTTGCCGGTCGAGACGTCGACGGTGACGACGACCACGACGACACCCTCCTCGGCCAGCACCTTGCGATCGCGCAGCACACCCTGGCCGACATCGCCGACGATGCCGTCGACGTACAGGTAGCCGGCCGGGACACGGCCGGTTGCGGCAAGACCGTCGTCGCTGAGCTCAGCACGTCGCCGTCCTCGCACACGCAGCACGTGATCGCGGGCGACACCCATCAGGATGCCGAGCTTCGCGTTGGCGACCATGTGGCGGTACTCGCCGTGGATCGGCACGAAGAAATCGGGACTGGTCATCGACAGGTACGTCTTCAGCTCGTCGGCCTGGGCGTGGCCCGTGGCGTGCACGTCGGCGATGCCGCAGTGGATCACCTCGGCACCGGCGCGCAGCAGCCCGTCGATCACCCGGTTGACGTTGCCCTCGTTGCCCGGGATCGCGTGGCTCGAGAGGATCACCGTGTCGTGTGTCGCCGATCTTGACCCACTTGTTCTCGCCGCGAGCCGAGCAGCGCCAGCGCCGACATCGGCTCACCCTGCGAGCCGGTGGAGATCACGCAGACCTTGCCGGGCGGGTAGTCGTCGATGTCCTCGATGTCGATCAGCGACGCGTCGGGGATCGTGAGGACCCCGAGATCGCGACCCATGCCGCACGTTCTTCTTCATGCTCAGGCCGAGCGTTGCGACGACTCGGCCCGTCGGCGACTGCGGCGTCGGCGATCTGCTGGATGCGGTGGAGGTGGCTGGCGAAGCTGGCGGTGATGATCCGCCGGCCGCGCTGCTCGGCGAACAGCGCGCGCAGCACCGCACCGACGACTGGTCTCGCTCGGCGCGTGACCCGTGCTCCTCGGCGTTGGTGGAGTCGGCCAGCAGCAGGCGGATGCCCTCGGTGGAGGCGATCGCGCCGATGCGGGCGAGGTCGGTGCGACGGCCGTCGACCGGCGTGAGGTCGAGCTTGAAGTCGCCGGAGTGCAGGATCACGCCCTGCGGGGTGTGGAGCGCGATGGCGTGCGCGTGCGGCACCGAGTGGGTGACGGGGATGAACTCGACGTCGAACGGGCCGATCATGCGGCGCTCGCCGTCCGTGACGACGATCAGTTCGGTCGTGCCCGAGCAGCCCGGCTTCCTCGATGCGGTTGCGGGCGAGGCCGAGCGTCGACCGCCGAGCCGAAGATCGGGAAGCTCAGCTCGCGCGAGCAGGTACTGCAACGCCGCCGACGTGGTCCTCGTGGCCGTGCGTGGCGACGACAGCCCTCGATGCGATCGCGCGTTCTCGCGCAGCCAGGTGAAGTCGGGCAGCACGAGGTCGATGCCGTGCATGTCGGCATCGGGGAACATCAGCCCGCAGTCGATCAGCAGCACGCCGGTCGCTCGCTGCTCGATCGCCATGCAGTTGCGGCCGATCTCGCCGAGACCGCCGAGGAAGACGACGCGAACGGAATCAGCCATCAGCGCCCACCGACGTCGTCACCAAGGACGGATCACATCGGGCGGTCGGGGAACGCATCCCTCCAGCGTTGCAGGTTGGCCCACACCTCGGGGGCACGCGCGTCGACGAACGCCGGCGCATCACCCATCGGCAACCGGGCCTGGCCGACCGGGATGCCGAGGTGGCGCATCATCGCCTTCGTCGGGATCGGGTTCGGCGCGTCGTCGCCGGTCTCGAACGCGAAGCTCTCGAGCATCCGGCTGTTGACCAGGCGGGCGCCGTCGGTGTCGCCCTTCTCCCACAGGTCGAACATCTCCTGGTGGTCCGTCGCCGGTCCAGTGCGTGGCCACGCCGACGGTGCCGACGATGCCGCTGGCCAGCAGCGGCAGCGTCATCAGGTCGTCGCCGCTGTACGCCTCGAACCCGTCGGCGCGGAGCTGATCAGCGCCGCGGTCTCGCCGGGATTGGCCGGCAGCGTCCTTCAGCGCGACGACGTTGGGCACCTCGCGGAACAGCCGCAGCAACGTCGCCGTGGTGATCTTGCGACCGGTGCGGACCGGGATGTCGTACACCATCACCGGCAGGTCGCTGGCCGCGGCGATCGCCCGCATGTGGGCCTCGATGCCGGCCTGCGACGGACGGTTGTAGTACGGGCAGACGGCCAGGACGCCGGCGGCGCCGAGCGCCGCCGCTTCCTTCGTGAGGTGCACCGAGTGGCGCGGTGTCGTTGGTGCCGGTGCCGGCGACGACGGGAATGGTGACCGCTTCGATGACGGCGGCGAACAGCGACAGCCGCTCGTCGTCGCTGAGCACCGGTGCCTCGCCCGTGGTGCCGGCGATGCACGAGCCCGTCGTTGCCGTGGTCCTGCAGGTACCGGGCAAGCACCCTGGCGGCATCGAGGTCGAGGCCTCCGTCGTTGTCGAACGGAGTGACCATCGCGGTGAGCACACGTCCGAATCGAGCCATGGTTGCAATCGTAGATGACATCCGCAACCGAGGCGCGGTCGATCCGGAAGTGCGTAATTTCGGCGCGACCTGTGCGCGCCGAAACTACGCACTTCGCTGTAGGAGTCGAGCTCGACAGACCTTTGCGATGAGCTCCGCCACTTCGGCGGGACGGCGCTGTGCGTACCAGCCCAGGTAGATCAGCTCCCAGCCGCACGTGGCGACGCGCAAATCGCGATCTTCGTCGGCTGCCTCGCGGACAGGGCCGAAATGGAAGTCTCGGCTGTGCCCTTCGATACCGAGGCGGATCGACGGGATGGCCAGATCGATTCGAGCGACGAAGACACCAGCGTCCGTGGTGACGACGTATTGCCGCACGATCGCCGGAATATCAGGATGCTCGAGCAGGCGTCGGAGCAACTCTTCGAACCAGGAATCCGGCAACGTTCCTTCGAGGCTCCATCGGCGCAGCGCTCGGAGCAGCACCGCGGTTCCAGGTTGACCAGGGCGATGCAGACGAACGGCGGTCTCTTGTAGCCACAGCGGGTTGACTCGGTGTATTCGTCGGGCGGCGATCAGCGCTCGCCACACCTTGTCTTCAGGCTCGCTGGACCCGAGATCCGACAAGGTCCTCGCCAGGGATGTGCACGGCAGCCCGTTGCGATGGTACCGATCGACCTTGTCGAGCATGCCGGTCTGATGCACGATGATGCCGCCGGCTGCTTTTGGGCTCAGACGGCCTGGCCTCAGCACAGTGACTTCGCCAGCTGCCGAATCGAAGCCGTCGAGCGTGAACAGCCGCGCGGCAGCTCCTTGACTGACCAAGGGACAAGCGACACTCGATGCGATCACAATGGCCAACTGCTGCTCCCACGTTGCCGGGTACCCGCTGACGACGAGCACGCCGCGTCGCGGCTCGGTGAGCCAGCCTCGTTGCTTCGCGGCGAGAACCTCGCGGGGCGTGAACCCAAAGGTGGCGGCCTGGCTGCGAACGACAACACCATGGCGAGAGGCCGCGAACTCCGCCATGGCCCGAGGGGCCGGAGCGGACATGCGGCGGAACCTATCGCCCGCAGGCCTCTGCCCATCTCTGTGCGGGGAAGTGCGTAACTTCGGCGCGACCTGTACACGCCGGGATTACGCACTTCCGCCAATAGCGGCTACTGCGGGAGGCTGGCCCACATCAGGATTCGGCGGAAGGGGAAGAAGTAGGGCTCGTGGTCGCCCAACTCTGCGAGCAAGGCGGTCTCGTAATCGGCGACGAAGGCCGCGAAGGCGTCGGGGGTGAGCCGCTTCTCGAATCGGGTCAGCATCGTGCCTCGCACCCATTCGACAACGTGGCGGGAACTGGGCAGCACGTGGGGATAGATCTGCAGCCGAACGTGCTGGCGGTCGAACCCGAGGTCGTACAGGATCTGGGCGTACTCCTCTGGCCGCAGCACGTATGCCTGGACGGGATCGATCGGCGGTCCGTCGGCGCCGAACATCGAAAGGTACGGCTCGCGCTCGGCGAGTTGGCGGGCAACCACGTGCGACGGCATGTCGGAATTGGCAGGGACCTGGATGGCGATCTGTCCACCAGGCCGCAACGAGGCAGCCCATCGGGTCATGACGCCGCGATGGTCCGGCACCCATTGCAAGCTGGCCGCCGCGAGCACGAGGTCGAACTCGGCCGGCGCCTCCCAGCTCGCCAGGTCGCCGTACTGGAATCGCACGTGATCCGATGTGTGCTCGACGGTCTTGTCGAGCATCGCCTGCGAGTTGTCGATGCCGATCATCTCGTCCACCCCGAGTTGGTCGGCGGCCAGCGCCGTCAGCTCGCCCGGTCCGCAGCCGAGGTCGACACCACGCTTGATGGAACCGGGCTCGATCAACGCCAACAGGTCGTGAAACGGTTGGGCTCGCTCGGCGGCGAATCGGCGATATTGCTCCGGGTTCCAGTCAGGCATGACTTGTATTGTACTTGTATGCATTCGGGGCTTGTCAAGCGGCCCTGGCTAGCGTGCCCACGATGCGGATCCTCGTCACCTCGACACCCGGTATGGGTCACCTCACCGCGCTGCTCCCCCTGATGACCTCCCTGCAGCGTGCCAGCCATGATCTGCTGATGGTGACCGCAGCCGAGTCGTGCGATCTCGTCGAGCGCTACGGCTTCGCGGTGCGGCCGGGAGGCCTGAGCTCGAACGAGCGGCGGCACCGCTTTGCCCAGCGCATGCCGGAGGTTCTTGCGCTGCCGCCTCGAGAGCGCCGGCCCCTGTTCTTCACGGGATACTTCGCCGACATCGCGGCACCGGTCATGCGCATCGCCCTGCAGCCGGTCTTCGACGAGTTCCGGCCAGACATTGCCATCCACGAGCGGGGTGAGCTCGCATCTGCGCCCATGGCGACAGCTCGGGGCATCCCGCACGTGACCGTGGCGTTCAGCGGTGCTCTGCCTGAAGGGTCGGAGCTGCTCGTGACCGGGAGCCTCGAGCCGATCTGGGCCGACGAGGGCCTGCCGGCTCCGACGATGATCGACATCAATGGCGATCTGTACCTGCACCCGTTCCCGCCGTCGTTTGGGCAGGCGCCATCGGCCGGTGTCGTACGGCCGATGCGAGCCGAAGCAAGCGACGTGGCGTCGGGCGAGTCGCCTGCCTGGCTCGACCAACTCGGTACGACGCGACCGCTCGTCTACATCACGGCCGGAACCGAGCCGGCCTCGGCGATGGCTCCGTGGGCTGCGGCCGTCGAGGCGCTCGGGAGCGTCGATGTCGACGCGGTTGCGACGATCGGCGAGCACCTCGATCCAGCGGTCCTGGGAGATGTTCCCTCCAACGTTCGCGTCGAACGGTTCGTGCCGCAGCGTTTCATCCTCGAGAAGGCGAGCGTTGTGTTGTCGCACGGCGGCGCCGGGTCTGTGCTCGGTGCAGCGAGTCGCGGGATTCCGCAACTGCATTACCCATTTGCCGCTGACCAGTGGGAGAACGCGGATGCAGCGGCCGGGGCGGGGGTGGCGATCACGTGCGAACTGGAGGGACGATCCGCCGCCGACATCGGCGCCGCGCTCGAACGACTGCTGCACGACGATGCTTACAAGCACGCCGCGAGGCGCGTCGCCGCCGAGATCCAGGCAATGCCTGCGCCCAGCAACCACGTGGCCACCATCGAAGCGGTCGCCAACCGCACCCTGTGAAATCGCGAGAATGCCTCAGTGGGTGACGTTGCTCCGGATGGGTCGCCCGTCGATGTCTACCGGGCGCTGCCGTACGAAGCAGATCTCGCTCGGAGCCCGCGGGCAGCGAATCGGGCCGTATAGGACCGATTCGCCGCCCACGGCAGCAAATGGGCGAGCGCCTGGCCATTTGTCTGACTAAAGTCAGCTAAATGGAGACGAGCGATGAGATTGGGAGGGTTCGGGCGTTCAATCGCACCGTCACACAGCGAATCGGTGCACTCAGTGACGAGTACCTCGGACGAGCACGGGCCCTCGGTGCCGCACGCGTGTTGTGGGAGATCGGCAGCGATGGCACCGACGTCCGCACGATCAGAGCACGACTCGACCTCGACTCCGGGTACCTCAGCCGAATCTTGCGAGGGCTCGAATCGGAGGGGCTGGTGATCGTCGAACCCGACCCGGACGACCAACGTGCGCGCCGGATTCGCCTCACCGATACCGGTCGCGCCGAGCACGATTTGCTGGATCGTGAGAGCGATCAACTTGCGGCGTCGTTGCTGGCACCATTGGACAGCGAGCGGCGGCAACGACTGCTCGACGCGATGGCCACCGTCGAACGGCTGCTGACAGCCGGCCTGGTGGATATGCGCGTCGAGGACCCCGACAGCCGAGCGGCTCGGTTCTGCATCGAGTCGTACTTCGCCGAGCTCGACGCGCGATTCCCAGGCGGATTCGATCCCTCGATCACCATCTCGGCGGACGGGGACGAGCTCCGCGAGCCCAACGGGCTGCTGCTCGTCGCGCGTCTCCGTGGCGAGCCGGTGGCGTGCGGTGCGTTGAAGTTCCACGGCAGCGATCCCACCGAGCTCAAGCGCATGTGGGTCGCCGACGAGGCGCGTGGACTCGGAATCGGCCGCCGTCTGTTGAACGAGCTCGAACACGAAGCACGCATGCGCGACGTCAGCGTCCTGCACCTCGAGACCAACAGCTCACTGGTCGAGGCGATCAGTCTCTACCTGTCGGCGGGCTACGTCGAGGTCGCCAAGTTCAACGACGAGCCGCACTCCGATCACTGGTTCGAGAAGCGCTTCGACGCAGGCGGCTCATGAGCTCCGAGGTAGAACGTCTGAGGCTCTTCGCGATCTGGCACCGGTCATTTTCGATGTCTAGTGTTCGTTGCATGGTCGCTCAGCTGAACCACACCATCGTCGCTGCTCGCGACAAGCACGAGTCGGCGGCGTTCCTTTCGGAGATCCTCGGCTTGCCCGAGCCCGTGGCGTTCGGCCACTTCCTGGTCGTGCCCACGGGCAACGACGTGTCGCTCGACTTCGCGGACGCCGATGGCGAGATCGCCGCGCAGCACTACGCCTTCCTGATCACCGAGGACGAATTCGACCAGGTCTTCGCCCGCGTTCAAGAGCGTGGCATCACGTTCTGGCCTCATCCATGGCGTGGCAACGAGGGCAACATCAACCACAACGACGGCGGACGCGGGTTCTACTTCGAGGATCCCAGCGGGCACTACCTGGAGGTGCTGACCCGTCCCTACGGCAGCGGAGAATGAACTGCCACACGACGGCATGTTGCTGTGAGACTGCCCGGCATGCCTCCCGAGAGTGACCACCACGCCGAGAGTGTCACCGCAGTCGCGGGAGAGGGTGGCGTCGCGGTTTCGTATGTCGCAGCCGGGTCCCGCGTGTCGCCGATGGCGGTGTTGCTACTCGCTTCGTCTGCGCTGATCTTCAGTACCGGCGGGTTGTTCATCCGCAAGCTCGACCATCCGCAGGCATGGCAGACCGTGTTCTGGCGTTCGCTCTCGGCGTGCGTCAGCCTGTCGCTGCTGATCATCTGGCGCGAGCGGGCAAATCCGCTCCGCGCCAGTCGTCAGGATCGGCCGACCGGGTTGGACCGTCGCGGCGGCGTTCTGCGTGTCGTCGATCGGGATGGTCGTCGCGCTGTCGAAGACAAGCGTCGCGATCGTGCTGGTGATCTTTGCACTGAGCCCGTTGGCGGCGGCCGTGATGGCCTGGTTCCTGATCGGCGAGCGCGTGCGCAACTACACATGGATCGCGATCGCGGTCACCGTGGCCGGCGTCGCGTTCATGGTGTCGGGTCCCGGCGCCGGTGGGTCGACATCGGGCGCACTGATCGCGTTGTCGATTCCGCTGGCCTTTGGCTTCGGGACCGTGATGATCCGCCGCCACTCGGAGATCGCGATGGCACCGGCCATGCTGCTGTCGGCGGCGATGAGCTCGGTGATCTCGTTGCCGTTCGCCCATCCGTTCGACATCACGCGACACGACCTGTTGCTGTTGCTCGCTTTCGGGTTCGCCCAACTCGGCATCGGCCTGGCGTTGTTCAGCATCGGCGCAGCGCGGTTGCCTGCGACCGATGTCGCTCTGTTGTCGATGCTCGAGCCCATCATGGGGCCGATCTGGGTGTGGATCTTCGTCAGCGAGTATCCGGGCGTGCCCGCGCTGATCGGTGGTTCGATCGTTTTCGTGGCGCTGGCCCTGCACACGGTGTACGCGGCGGCGCGAACCGGCACCGCCGACGGATTGCACGACGAACCCGTCGCCTCGGCCAGGGGTTAGGCGATGGCGGGGGTTTCGACACCTAGTTCGAACTTGAGGTATTCCTCGCCGGTGTCTTCCCAGTCCTCGAACTGGATGACACCCATCTCCTCGAAGCGGCGGCGCAGCCACTTGTCGTTGCGATCGAGCAGGCCGAGCTTCTTGCAGTTGGGCACGATCTTGCTGAACAGCATCGACTGGAAAGACTTGGCGCGTCGGATCTTCGAGCACCAGCGGCACGATGTCGCGGACCTTCACTTCCATGCGCTCCCACACCTCTTGCTGCATGAAGCGATCGCGCATGCGGATGGCGGCCTCGAAGGCGAACTCCTGGCGATCCTTCATCTCGGCATCACTCAGCGAGTCGTAGACCTCTTTCAACGACAGCACACCGAACGCCACGTGCCGGGCTTCGTCGCTCATCACGTAGCGAAGCAACTGCTTCAGCAGCGGCTCGTTGGTGAACTGGTGCATGAAACCGAACGCGGCGAGCGCGAGGCCCTCGACCATCACCTGCATGCCGAGATACGTCATGTCCCACCGGCTGTCGTTGACGATGTCGTCGAGCAGCATGCGCAGGTGCGAGTTGATCTGGTACTTGCCGCCGAGCTTCTCGTCCAGATAACGGGCGAACACCTCGACGTGGCGCGCCTCGTCGACGACCTGTGTGCTGGCGTACAGCTTGGCGTCGTACCACGGAACTGTTTCGACGATCTTGGCGGTGCACAGCAAGGCGCCCTGCTCGCCGTGCATGAACTGGCTGAGGCTCCAGTTGCGGCTCTCGACGCCGAACTCGAGCCACTTCTTCTCGTCCCACTTCTCGACGGGCGTGCCGATGTACATGCTGGCGTCGACGCCCGTACCGATCAGCGCCTGGTCCTCGGCGACCGTCTTTTCGATGTCGACCTCGGTGTCCCATGGCAGGTCGGTGGTGGCGTTCCACTGGCCGACCTTTGCCTTCTCGTACAGCTTGCGCAGTGCCGGCCGGCTGAGCGAGTAGTCCCACGTGAAGATGGTGTCGGCATTGTTCTTCACGATGTGGGCGATCTCAGTCGGGATCGTGCGTGGGGATGGCCAAGATGGCATCGATGTCGTTGATCTCGGCGCGGCCGATGATCGATTCGTTGTCGTTGTGCGTGACAGTCATGGTCAGCTCCTGGTGAGAGATGGCTGGAAGGCCGGAAGGATGAAGCTCTGGATGAAGGTTCGTGCGGATTCGGGCTCGCCGAGGTCGACCTGGTCGGAAGGTGCCAGGAAGTAGCTGATGACGAGGCGTGAGAGCAGTTCGACCAGCCGGGCGCCTTCGCGGCGTGGCAGGTAGCCGTCGACCAATGGGGCGAGGAACACGGTTGCGACGCGAATGATGCGGGGCAGGCCGTCGACCGTCAATTGGCCCAACGTGTCGCCGGGCTCGCTCGCCAGCATCAGCGAGAGGTGTTGGTCGCTGCGCAGTTCGTGCGTGGCGTGCATGACGCACCGCACGAGCAGATCTTCGAAATCGACGGCGCCGTCGAGGTGGACGCTGAGCCTGGTGAAGAAATCTTCGAGCTCGCGAACCCGCAGCGCCTCGAAGAGCACGTCTTTGCCGCCGGGGAACATCCGGTACAACGTCGCTCGCGAGACACGGGCCTCGTTGGCGATGTCTTCGATGGTGACCTTGGCGAGGCCCCAGCGCTCGCAGCACGACTTCGCCGCGTCGAGCACGCGCGTCTCCGCCGGGTCAGGACTCATTCGTGAGACAATAAGACACTGAGTGTCTCACTGTCAATAGGCCGTGCGAACCACCGCGCTCGAGCGACTCACAACCTGCCGGCCTCGATGATCCGCTGTACGAAGGCCCTGGTGCGATCTTGCTGGGGATGCTCGAAGATCTGCTCCGGTGGGCCTTCCTCGTGGATCACTCCCTGGTGCAGAAAGCACACCTTCGACGAGACCTCCTTGGCAAAGCCCATCTCGTGCGTGGCCAGCATCATCGTCATACCGTCCCTGGCCAGGTCGCGAACGATGTTGAGCACCTCGCCGACCAACTCTGGGTCGAGAGCCGACGTGATCTCGTCGAGCAGCATCAGCCGGGGCTCCATCGCCAGAGCGCGAACGATGGCGACACGTTGCTGCTGACCGCCCGACAACCTGTCGGGGTACTCCTTGGCCTTCTCCTCGAGGCCGATTCGCTTGAGCAACGCGATGCCGCGTTCTTCGGCCAACTCCTTTGGCAATCCCAGAACCTTCACGGGAGACAGCGTGATGTTCTTCAACACCGTCATGTGAGGGAACAGGTTGAAGCTCTGGAAGACGATGCCGACCTCTTGTCGCAGTGCGTCGACATCGATCCCGCGTCCGCTGACCCGGTCACCGCCGAGCCGGATCTCCGCCGTCTCGATGGTCTCGAGTTGGTTGATGCAGCGCAGCAGCGTCGACTTGCCGCTGCCCGAGGCGCCGATCAGGCACACGACCTGGTGCAGCTCGACGTCGAGGTTGATGCCGCGCGAGCACCTCGTTCGACCCGAACTTCTTGTGCACATCACGGAGCTCGAGGAACGCCATGCCTACCGCCCCGCCAGTGTCTTGGCCTGCTGACGACGGATCAAGCCGTCGAGCCACCGCGTGAACGGGATGGTGACCAACAAGAACAGGATCGCGGCCATCGAGTACGCGGCCAGCGTGCCCTGGGCGTTGTTGATGAACCTCGCACGGTTGACCACGTCGAGCACACCGAGCACGCTGATCAACGCTGTGTCCTTCTGCAAACCGATGAAGTCGTTGAGCAAGGGCGGGATCACGCGTCGCACGGCCTGCGGCACGATCACGTGGCGCATCGTCTGCGAGTACGTCAGTCCCAACGAGCGCGCGGCGGCGGTCTGGCTCCAGTGCACAGACTCGATACCGGCGCGGTACACCTCCGAAACGTAGGCGCCGTACGTCAAGCTGAGCGCGATGATGGCGTACTGGATGTCGGAGAAATCGCCCACGACCGGCACGTTCGCCTGGGCGAGGCCGAGACCGACGATGTAGATCACGAGCAGCGCGGGAACACCTCGGAACACGTCCACGTACACGGTGGCCAGGAAGCGCACCGGCTTGCACGCCGGGCCAGGCAGCAACCGCATCACCGCCACGACCAGCGCCCAGATCAAAACGATGACCTCAGCAATCATGAAGACCTGGATGTTGATCCAGAACCCTTTCAGCAGCGATCGCCATCCATCGCCATTGGTCAGGATCGACCAACCGAAGAACACCCGTGCGACGGCATGGTGGTTGGCGAGGAGCAGCCAGGCCAAGAACGCGAGGCTGTACACCGACAGGCCGATGCCGACCGCGTACCACGCCCAGTCGCGGGCACGTTCGCCCTCGTGACGCGCCGACTCGATCTCGCCCTCTCCTGCGAGCCGTGCCGCACGAATCGAGTGGACCATCGCAGGGACCCCGGCCGGCGGGAACAGCAGCGCGATGGTTGCTGCCTTCCGATAGGTCAACACCCGGCCCACCCGCCGCAGGGCGGGTGGAGGGGCTCCTACCAGATCACTCAATGCAGGCTCAGGCGGTGGGGACGTCGACGAACGGAACCGTGGACGGATCGCCGCCGAGGTACTTGGCGATCAACGCGTTGATCGACCCATCGTCGATGAGACCCTGGATGATCGGATCGTAGATCGCCTTCTTGCCGTTGCCCTTTCCGAAGATCGCGCCGTACTCCTCGCCCGTCTTGAACTGGGCGACGACCTCTTGCTTGCCACCCGACTGCGCGGCCTGGCCGAGGTTGATCGGCGTGTCGATCAGGACCCCGTCGACCTGTCCTGCATTCAGCGCGGCGTACGCCGAGGACAGGTCGGGGTACGACTTCACGTTGTCGAGCTTCCAACCGGGGACCTCGCCCGAGGTGATGTAGAACTCGGCAGTGGTCGATGCCTGCACGCCGACCGTCAACTTCTTCAGGTCATCCCAACTCGCGACGGTCGTTCCCTTGTTGACCAGCAGACCCTGATCGCTCTTGAAGTAGCCGACCGAGAAATCGACGACCTTGGCACGATCTTCGGTGATGGTCACCTGCGACAGCACGATGTCGTAGCTGGTCGGATCGATCTGGCCGGCGACGATCGCATCGAAACCCTCGTTGCGGAACTCCATCTTGAGACCGCACCACTGGGCGATCATGTTGGCCATGTCGTACTCGATGCCGCTGGAGATCGCGTCAGGGTGACCTCTTCGCCCGTGCCCCAGAAGTTCGGGACCAGGCAGGCTGGTGACCACGCTGAGCACGCCGGCCTTCACCGGCTTGCAATCGTTGGCAGCTGCTGGCGCCGTGGTTGCCCCCGGTGCGACGACGTGTCGCCCGCAGCAGGTTCGTTGGAGTCGTCGCCACACGCCGTGGCCAATAGACCGACGGCGATGAGGCCGGCAATCAGTCGTGGTGTCTTCATGAGTTGTTGTCTCCGGTTTGTTCACGTCTGGGCGGCGGAGGCCGCACCGACACGGTAGTGCACACGTCCATCCCCGGTGTTCGCACGTGATGGGCGCACCACGGCCGACTCGACCCGTGGTTAAGGTGCCTTCGCGTGGACACGACTGCGGCAGACGAGGTCATCGAGCCGCATCAGCGACCGGCGTACGGCCCGTTCCTTCTGGTCGCATTCGTCGGTCTCGTGGTGTGCACCAACATTGCCAACGTCGTGTACGCGAACTGGGTCGAATACCCGGCCCGAGCAGTTGATCATGCTGTCGTCGCGCAACCGCTACCTCATCCTTGCTGTCGGTGCCGGCATCTCGCCCGTGGCCTATGCGGTGATCGCCTCGGTCCGCCTGACGCTGGCAGCGGCCGTGTGCCACTTCCTCGGTCGGGCCTACGGCGACCACGCGCTGCGGTGGTTCTCGCGATTTCTCGGGATGACGCCGGAGGCGGTCGATCGCTTCGAGCAGCAGTACCGCGCCGCCGAGTGGGTGCTGATCCCGTTCTTCGTCGGCAGCAACATCGTCTTCGTGCTCAGCGGCACCGTGAAGACCCGATGGCGCCGAGATCGTTCCCTTGTTGCTCATCGGCCTCGCCGGGCGCCTGGCACTGCTGTGGTGGCTGGCCAAGCAGTTCGAGTCTGAGGTCCAGTCAGTCACCGACTTCCTGCAGCGCTGGCAGTACCCGATCATCATCGGATCGATCGCGCTGGTCGTCATCACCAACGTCGCCAACTTCCGCCGCGGCCGCGGCTGACCCGTCCGCGTGCCTACATCCCCAGCATCGCCTCGAGGCCCAGCGTCACGCCCGGGTGCTCGGCGATGTGCTTGCACGCCAGGACGACTCCGGGCATGTAGCTGATGTTGTCGTAGCTGTCCTGGCGGATCGTCAGCGTCTGCCCGTAGGCACCGAGGATGACCTCCTGGTGGGCGACCATCCCCCGCATGCGAACCGAGTGCATGCGGATACCCGCCGGGCCTTCGCCACCACGTGCGCCCGGGTAACGCTCGTGTTGCGTCGGATCCGTGGTCCATTCGTTCGACGCTGCGGCCATGCGTTGTGCCGTACTGATTGCTGTGCCCGACGGCGAATCGATCTTGTTCTCGTGGTGCAGCTCGATGATCTCTGCGCTGTCGAAGTACGGCGCAGCCAATTCGGCGAAGCGCATCATCAACACCGCGCTGATCGCGAAGTTGGAGACGATCACGCAATTGCTGCCGCTGAACTCTGTACGGAAGCCTTCGATATCGGCTTCGGTGAGCCCAGTTGTGCCGACGACGGCATGAACGCCGTGCATCGCCAGCCATGGGATGGTGACGCGCGCGGAGTCAGCGTTGGTGAAGTCGACGACCACCTCGCATCCTGCGTCGGCCAGCGAGCGCAGGTCGCCCGTGACCGTCACCCCATGCCGTGTTTCGCCGACAGCACGCGGAGCGACGGCTGCGACCAGTTCGAGAGCAGGATCGAGAGCGACGGCAGCGCACACCGCGCGGCCCATCCGTCCCCCCGCTCCCACGACACCGACCTTGATCTCCGACATACCGCTGACCGTAGCCGCGGCGGCGCAGGCCGACGCGATGAGAGATGAGCCGTCGGGAGGGGCTCATCTCTCATCGCGCAGCGGGCCGTGACGGGCGCGATGAGAGATGTGCGGAAGGCTCCGGCTCATCTCTCATCGCACGGCTTGCGCCGGGGAGGGGCTCAGGTCGGGGGGCCGACCGTGACGACGATGGGGTCGGAGGTGAACACCCGGCTGATGGTGCGCTTCACCGCGGTCTGATCGACCGCCGCCCAGCGCTGCGACCTGCTCGTCGATCGGGCGAATCGAGCCCGTGGTGATCAGCAGACCGCCGTTGCGGGCCATCCGCGCGCCCGGTGTCTTCGAGGCCGAGCTCGAACGCGCCGGTGAGATAGCCCGACGGCGACATCGAGCTCTTCGTCGGAGATGCCATCACTGATCAACCGGTCGAGCTCCTCGCGCATCAGCGCGATCACCTCGTCGCCATGATCTGGCTGCGTGCCTGCATACATCTGGAACGCACCACTGTCGGCATACGCGGAGACTCCCGGAATACACCGAGTAGGCCAACCCGCGACGCTCGCGGATCTCCTCGAACAGTCGACTCGACAAACCGCCACCGAAGACGTGGTTGATGACGTCGAGGGCTTCGCGATCGTCGTCGCGACGTGGCAATGCGCGACCACCCATCACGATGTGCACCTGCTCGGTGTCGTCGTCGACCGCGTAGTTCCCGCCGACCGCGTCGGGTGCGTAGCGAGACGGCACCTGACCCGTTGGACTGACGTCGGCGAACGCAGACGACGACCAACTTCAGCAGCGTCGTCGTGCTCGATCGGACCGGCGAGGGTGACGACCATCGAACCGGCGTGATAGTGGGACTCGAAGAAGCGACGAACGTCGGCCGCGTCGATCGCCTGCACCGTGTCGCGATCGCCCGCTGTCTCCCTGCCGAGCGGATGGTCGGCGAACAGTTGCGCGGCGAACATGCGGTGCGCGACGTCGTCGGGCGAGTCGTCGTCCATCGCCAGTCTCTTCGAGGATCACCAGTCGTTCGCTGTCGACGTCGGCTTCGCGCAGTGCCGGGCGGATCAACACGTCGCCGAGCAGCTCGACTCCGAACTCGCGCGTGCCGTGCCGGCAGCCGGCAGTAGTACGCGGTGTACTCCTTCGACGTGAAGGCGTTGAAATCACCGCCGACGCGGTCGACCGATCGTGAGATCTCCTGCGCCGTTCGGGTGGGAGTGCCCTTGAACAGCAGATGTTCGAGGAAGTGGCTGACGCCACTGAGCTCCGCCGGCTCGTCGCGTGAGCCGACCCCGACCCAGACACCGGTGGCCACCGACAGCGTGCCAGGCACGTGTTCGGTGGCCACAGTGAGACCAGATGTCGAGTTGAGTGATCCGAAGGTCGGTCAAAGAAACCGAGCTCGATCAGCGATGGCGACGAGGGCCACGATTGCGGGCGCCACCGCGGTCATCGCGACGCGGTCCACGGTCACCTCGGTCGGGTCCACGATCCGCAGCACCGCCACCGGCTTCACCGCCGGGGCCGAGGTCGCCGAGCTCACCGGCGAGCTCGGCATCGAACGCATCGTCGAAGCTGACGGCAACCGGACGGTCACCAGCCGCGACCGGCTCAGCAGCGCCAACGGAGGCCGATGGTGCTGCAGCAGCAGATGCGGACGAGGACGAGGACGAGGACCCGTCACCGTTGGGGAACGGGTTCCACGAAGCGCCGGGGGTCAGGCTGACCTTGCCCTTCTCGTCGATCTCCTCGACGATCACTTCGATCTCCTGACCGAGCTGTCAGCACGTCTTCGACGTTGTTGATGCGCTTGCCGCTGCCGAGCTTGGAGATGTGCACCAGACCGTCACGGCCGGGGAGGATGTTGACGAACGCACCGAACTTGGTGACGTTGACAACCCTGCCCAGGTACGTCGCACCGACGTCGGCCTTCGGCGGATCGACGATGGCGAGGATGCGTGCTTTCGGGCTTCCTCCATCTTCGATGCCTCGACTGCGCCGATGGTGACGATGCCGACAGAGCCATCGTCGTCGACTGCGATGTCGGCGCCGGTTTCCTGCTGGATGGTGTTGATGACCTTGCCCTTCGGGCCGATGACTTCACCGATCTTGTCCATCGGAATGGTGATCGAGATGATCTTCGGTGCCGTGGCAGCGACCTCGGCGCGTGGCTCGGAGATGCACGCGTTCATGTTGGCGAGGATCTCGGTACGAGCTTCCTTCGCCTGGTCGAGCGCGGCGACCAGCACGTCGGCGGGGATGCCTTCGATCTTGGTGTCGAGCTGCAGTGCCGTGACGAAGTCGGACTGGTGCCGGCCACCTTGAAGTCCATGTCGCCGAATGCGTCTTCCGCACCGAGGATGTCGGTGAGGGTGGTGTACTTGCCCTCGGCGTAGACGAGGCCCATCGCGATTCCGGCGACGGCCGCCTTGATCGGCACACCGGCGTCCATCAGCGCCAGCAGCCGGAGCAGACCGACGCCATCGACGTCGACCCGTTCGAGGCCAGCACCTCGGCGACGAGGCGCAGCGTGTAGCTGAACTCCTCCTGGCTGGGCAGCACCGGCATCAGCGCACGGGCGGCGAGCGCACCGTGACCGATCTCGCGGCGCTTCGGCGAACCGACACGGCCAGTCTCACCGTTGGCCCACGGGGCCATGTTGTAGTGGAACAGGAAGTACTTGTGGGTCTCCGGGGCTCAGCGTGTCCATCAGCTGGTTCATGCGCGGCATGGCCATGGTGACGACGTTCATCACCTGGGTCTCGCCACGCTGGAACAGGCCGCTGCCGTGTGCGGTCGGCAGCACGGTGACCTCGCTGCTGACCGGGCGCAGGTCGCGAGGACCGCGGCCGTCGATGCGCAGGCCCTCGTCGACGATCCGCTTGCGGACAGCCTTCTTGGTCAGGCTGCGCACGGCTTCTTTCACCTCGCGCTCGCGACCGGCGAACTCGGCACCTTCGCCGGCACAGCTTCTCGATCGCCTCGGCTGCGGCTGCATCCGTGGCGGCGTTGCGCTCGGCCTTCGCGCTGATCGTGACGGCCTTGGCCAGCACCGTCGGCGGCGATCGCCGACGACAGCGTCGAGCACGTCCTGGCCGTAGTCGACCTGCGGCGTGTACGACATCGGCACGATGGGGCCCTTGGTGGCGATGACCGAAGCGACGAGCTGACGCTGCAGGGCGATCGATTCCTTGATCCACACCTTGCAGGCCTCGAGGCCACCGGCGAGGACCTTCTCGTCGACCTTCGGGGCGCCCGCTTCGTAGTACTCGAAGCTCTTGGCGGTTCCGCCGGCCTCGACCATCATGATCGCGACGTCGCCGTTGTCGAGCTCACGACCGGCGACGACGAGTTCGAACGTGCTGGCTTCACCCTCTTCGTAGGTGGGGTGAGGGATCCACTCGCCGGTCTGGCTGTGGGCGATGCGCACGGCGCCGATCGGGCCGTCGAACGGGATGCCGCGAGATCATCAACGACGCCGAGGCGGCGTTGATGCTGAGCACGTCGTGCGGGTTGGCCATGTCGGCACCGAGAACGGTGAGCACGACCTGGGTCTCGTTGCGGAAGCCTTCGGGGAAGGCCGGACGCAGCGGGACGGTCGGTGAGGCGACAGGTGAGGATCGCATCCTCGGTGGGGCGTCCTTCACGACGGAAGAACGAACCGGGGATCTTGCCGGCGGCGTATGCACGCTCTTCGACGTCGATCGTCAGCGGGAAGAAATCTGTTCCCGGTCGCACTTCCTTGGCGGCGTTGGCGGTGGCCAGCACCATGGTGCGGCCGATAGTTGCCATCACAGCGCCTTGGCTCTGCTGGGCAAACTTGCCTGTCTCGAACGACAGGCTCTTGTCAGTACCCGAAACTGGGCCTGACACTCGAATGGCGTCTGCCATTGCGAGCTCCTTTCAGTTGTCGGCGCACATCGTGTGCACCGTTCGAAGGAGCAGCTGGCCGGTTCCCAGTCGGCAACCCCGCCGCACCGTGCGGGACTCTCGACTGACAACCGACGTGGTTGCTGCTCGGTTTGATCGGGCCGGCGGCCCTGTTTTGATTGTCGAGCCTAACTTTCGGCCCGATATGTGACAAGGGCCGAGCCATGTGGCCCGGCCCAAGAACTTGCGACTAGCGACGCAAACCGTTCTTCTGAACGATCTGGCGATAGCGCTCGATATCGATGTTGCGAGCGTAGTCGAGCATTCGACGACGACGGCCGACCAGCATGAGCAGACCACGACGACTGTGGTGATCCTTCTTGTGGTTCTTCAGGTGCTCAGTGAGCTGGTTGATCCGGGAGGTGAGCAGTGCTATCTGCACTTCCGGTGAACCGGTGTCGCTTTCGTGCACCTTGTGCGCGTCGATCGTGTCCTGTTTGGACATCTCGTAGCCTTCCTTGGGTTGGAGGTCGCGCCCCGATTCAGGTGAATCGCCACGCATCACGCCAGAGGTTGAGCCCCAGCGGACCGGCCCATACTATCGCCGGAGCACCCAAATGGCGACGTAAACGCCGAGAATGGCCTCACCGGCACCCGTACACTCGCGCCAATGTTCGAGCCCGACCGGCCATGACGAGCGCCGTCTCGCTGCGAGGGCTGCGCAAATCGTTCGGCACCCTCGAGACGATTGCAGGCATCGACATCGAGGTGGCCGAGGGATCGTTCGTCAGCGTCATCGGTCCCTCCGGAAGCGGCAAATCGACCCTGCTACGGGTGGTCGCCGGGCTCGAACCGGCCAGCGCCGGAGAAGCCCTGGTCTACGGTCAACCGGCCATCACTGCCCGCCGCCACAAGCAGGTGGCGATGGTGCCGCAGCACCCGGGCCTGCTGCCGTGGAGAACCGTACGCGCCAACGCTCGACTGCTGCTGGAGGTCAACGCCAAAGCAAACGGACCGGCGACCAGCGATCCCACCGAACTGCTGCAGCGCGTGGGGCTCGGCTCATTCCTCGATGCCCACCCGCACGAACTGTCCGGAGGAATGCAGCAGCGAGTGGCGCTGGTGCGAGCCCTGGCCTTGGGTGCCCCGCTGCTGGCGATGGACGAGCCGCTCGCAGCCCTCGACGAGATCACTCGCTCGGAGATGCGCGGGCTTCTGAACCACCTGGTCGAAGGAAGAGGGGTGACCACACTGTTCGTGACCCACTCGATCAGCGAAGCCGTGGCGTTGAGCGACCGGGTCCTGGTGACATCGCCCCGACCCGCGCGGATCGTTGCCGACCTCACCATCGATCTCGCGCGTCCTCGGCCCATCGACGTCGACGACGATCCGCGGTTCTTCGAACTGTGCACCCAGGTGCGTCACGCGCTGTTGCACGGAGCTGACAAATGAACAACGCCCGAACGCGGATACTGGCGCCGATCGTCGGCCTGGTGCTGTTCTTCGGCACCTGGGAAGCGCTGGTGCGCATCTTCGACATTCGCCCGTTCGTGTTGGCGCGACCGAGCCGCATCGTGCGATACCTGGCGCAGTTCCCCGACGACTACTTCAGGGCGGCAGTGATCACGATGAAGCACGCCACGTTCGGCTTCGCGATCGCCGTTCTCGTTGCACTCGTCGTCGGTGCGGCCATGGCCGCATCACGGTTCGTCGAACACGCAACCCAACCTGTGTTGACCCTCATCGCAGTCACACCGTTCGCGGCCTACATCGCGTCGGTCAAGATCGGCCTCGGCCTGTTCTCCGACAAGCCGGTCATCTTCATCGTCGCGCTGGTGTCGCTGCCGGCTTTCGCGTTTGCTGCCGCCGATGGGATGCGCGGTGCCGATCCATCGGCGCGAGAACTGCTCGCCTCCGTCGACGCCTCGAGGTGGGAGGTGCTGTGGCATCTCCGGCTGCCTTCGGCCCTCCCATCACTGTTCACGGCCGCCAAGTACAACACCGGTCTTGCGCTCATCGTCGCCTACCTCGCCGAGAGTGGCACCGGCGGACTGGGCGAGATCGGCAGTCGAGCCATCGCCGGCAACCAGGGCAACCGGCTGTGGGCTGCGATCTTGTCGATGGCGCTGCTCGGGACCATCAGCCTGGTGCTGTTGAACGTGTTGCAGCGGGCGGTCATGGGTTGGCACGTGTCACAGCGCACGCAGGACAGTTGAACGGTTACGGTGCATTCGATGGCCGATCTCGATGACCTCCGATCCCGCATCGATCACCTCGATGCCGCGCTGATCGCGATCATCTCCGAACGCCTTGCCGTCTGCCGTGAGGTCGCCGCCGTCAAGGAGAATTCCGATACGCCGGTCATCCAGCCCGGCACGCGTGCGCGACGTCGTCGTGACCCGCCGGCAGCAGGCGATCGAGGCGGGGATCGATCCCGACTTCGCCGAGCAACTGTTCCGGGTGTTGTTGACCGAGACCCACCGCATCGAGGTGGCCGGTCATCGACCCGACGCCGCACCCGAAAAGCCCGCGACCACCGGCGAGGTGCGGTCGGGGCTCGACATCGTGGCAACGCGCGTTGATCACATCGTGATCGCCGTCGACGATCTGGATCTGGCAACCACGACGCTGCGGTCGCGATTCGGATTTCGCCAAGTTGCCATGGCAGGCACCGCGCACCCGGGGATCTGCGACGCTTGCCGCGGGAGGTGTCACGTTGGTGCTCGTCGGGCCCCAGGCATCTCCGAGCGTCGCCGATTACCTCCAACGGCACGGCCCGGGTGTGCAGCACGTCGCGGTCGAGGTCCTCAACGCCGGCTTCGCCCGCGCCTGCCTCGCGGACGCCGGCACTCCTCTGCTGACCGAGGTGCTCGTCGACGACGACGGGCACGAGCAGTTCTTCGCGGCCAGCGAACCAGCGGCCGGCATCCAACTGGGCTTCATCTCCCGCACCGGACATCGGGTCGGAGTCGGGGGCGACAACGTGCTCGCACTGTTCGACGCGATCGCGACCACCTCGCCATGAACGATGGCGCGATAGGGTCGGCTCACGCATGACTGTTAGGGGTGCTCCGCGAGTTTCTCGCAACGCGACAGTGCCCGTTGTGCACTGGCAACAATCCGACGCCTGTATGCAAAGGACACGCACATGTCGATTCGTCGCGCAGCGATACTTCTCCCTCGTTCCCCTGATGATGCTCACCGGGTGCGGAAGCGATGACGCACGCGAACCCACGACGACCGGGGCGACCGGGGCCACCGCCGACAGCGGTCGCGACCATCGAAAGCACCGCTCCCGTAGTCGTCGAGACCACCGAGGCCCCACCCGACACGACTCCGCCGATGTCGCGCCGTCGTATCGGGCGAGTCGTTCCCCGCTGATCGCTGCGAGGCCAACAAGGCCGCCGGCACAATCACACTACCTGTCGAGCTTCGACTTCTCCGCATCGGCATCGATCGTCGACGTGCTGGTCGCCAAGCAGAAGGGGTACTTCGACGACCTGTGCCTCGACGTCAAGGTGTCGGCGAGCTTCTCGGTCGACAACTATCCCCTGATCGCTGCCAACGAGGCCCAGTTCTCGTCGGGCGGATCCTTCAGCGAAGTCGTCGACTATGCGGGGCGCAACGAAGCCGGGTTCGTCGCCCTGTCCGTCGAGGGCGAACCGGCATCGATGCGCTGATCGTGAAGGATGGCCAGAGCACGGAGCTTGAGTGATCTCAAGGGCAAGACGATCGGGGTCAAGGGGGCCATCACCACCGTCGGTTGCGGCGATGTTGCAGAAGGCCGGCCTCACCGAGGGAACCGACTACAACACCGTCGACATCTCGAGCCTCGGGTTCGACCCGAAGGTGCACATCGAGATCCCCGAGATCGTCGGGTTCCCCGGATACAAGAGCAACGAGCCGCTGCAATTGCAGGCCGCCGGCATCCCGTTCAAGCTGTACGACCCCGCCGACTACGACATCCCCGGCAGCTTCGGCGTGCTCTACACCAACTCCACGTTCCTCGGTGAGCTCCCCATCGCCGCCGAAGACTTCATGCGCGCTGCGATGAAGGGCCTGGCCGATGCACTGGCCGATCCGAAAGGCTGCAGCCGACATCGCCGTTGCGATGATCAACGCGAACGGGAACGCCGCGTACCTGTCGCCCGAGGGCGAGATCGCCCGCTGGGATGTCGAATCGAAGCTGGTCACGGGCTCGACGTCCAGCGACCTGCCCTACGGCGTCCCTGATCTGACGCTGCTGCAGCAAGAGGTCGACACCTACGCCGAGATCGGTTTGTTCGACGGTCAGATTCCCGACATCACGACCATCCTCAACACCACCATGGTGGCGGGCCTGTACGACGACACCGGCAAGGTCATCTGGCCCGGCACGTAGAGCGGCCGAGCCTCACGCGTCGAGGAGGCCTGCGGGCGTGCTCGACGTCGTGCTTCAGTTGCGTGATGAGAGCGTCGATGCCGTTGAACTTTCGCTCGCTGCGGAGGAAGTGGGTGAAGCGAACTTCTGCACGCTCGCCGTAGATGTCGCCGTCGAAGTCGAGGAGGTGTGCCTCGAGCAGCGAGTGATCGGCATGCTCGTAGAACGTCGGCCGCCGGCCGAGGTTGAGCGCGCACTGGTGGACGTCGCCATTCGGGCCGCTCGTAGTAGCCGGCGTACACGCCATCGGCGGGGACGCAGATCACGTTGGGCACCTCGACATTGGCGGTCGGGAAGCCGAGCAGTCGTCCGCGCTGGTCGCCGACGACCACGATCCCGCGAGCCTCGAACGGCCTGCCGAGCAGTTCGGCGGCCAGCGCGACCTGCCCGCCGGCCAGCGCCCGACGAATGGCGGTCGAGCTGATCGGACTCGTCGACCCCGTCGGCGCGCGGTACCAGCTCGAGCGGATGCACCTCGAAGTGCCCCTCGAACCCGAGCTTGCGCAGCATGTCGACGTTTCCTTCGCGACCGCGGCCGAAGTGAAAGTCCTCGCCGACCACCACGATCGACGTATCCAGGCAATCGATCAGGACGCGGCGAACGAAATGGCCAGGGTCTTCACGTGACTGGGCCTCGTCGAAGTGGATGACGATGGTCGCGTCGAGACCCGTCGCGGCCAACAGCTCCAGCTTCTGGTCGAGATCGGTCAGCAGCTTCGGTGCCGATTCGGGCCGTACGACGGATGCAGGATGGCGATCGAACGTCATCACCGCCGACCGTGCACCGGTTGCCGCGGCCAGCTCACGCACAGCATCGATGATCGCTCGATGACCGCGATGCACACCGTCGTATGCACCGATGGTGAGCACGGTGCGCTCGCCTTTCCATGGCGACGAGTCGAGATTCGTGACGAGCTGCACGAAGTGGGACGCTATCCCCGCTGCGGGCGCGCCAACGAAGCGCTAGGCGACGACGACCGCTGGCTTGGCCGCTGCACCGAACAGCTCGTACACCGCCAGCAGGGAACCCTGCGGCATCGACGACCGCCCACGGACCATCTCCGTCGAAGCGATCGAGCACTCGTCCGTGCCGAACCATCTCGGCGACTGCGTCGTCGACAGCGACGTGCGAGTAGTCACGCATCGCATCCACCGGCGCGATCAACTCGCATTCGTCGGGTGGTCGAGCCTCGCCGTCGACGAAGCTGCCGACCGCCGTGCGGCGCAGATCACGCAGGTGCGCGCCGCCACCCAGCATCCGCCCGAGGTCGTCGGCCAGGGTACGGATGTAGGTGCCTGCCGAGCACTGCACCTCGATCCGCAGTACCGACGGTTCGTCGGTCGCGACGACGTCGAAGGAATACACGGTGACCGGTCGTGGCTGGCGTTCGACCTCGATGCCTTCACGGGCCAGTTCGTGCAGACGCCTGCCATCGACACGCACCGCGCTGACCATCGGCGGGATCTGCATGATCGGGCCCGGTCAGGTGTTCGGCGGCGACGGCCCGAGCCATGTCGGCGGTGACGCCCGACATGTCGAACGTGCCGGTGACCTCGCCGCTGGAATCGAGCGTCGACGTCGACGTGCCCAGCACGACGTCGGCCGTGTACGTCTTGCCGAGCGCTGTCAGGAATCGCAGCAGCCGGGTTGCTTTGCCGACGCCGACCAGCAGCACGCCGGTCGCGTCGGGATCGAGCGTGCCGGCATGGCCCACCTGGCGCTCGCTCGAATCGTCGGCGCAACATGCCGACAACATCGTGACTCGTGACTCCTGCCGGCTTGTCGACCACCGCCAACCCATGTGTGGTGGGCGGCTTACGTCGCGCCATCTGCCAGTCGGCCCGCTCAGTCTCAGCAGCGTCGGGTTCCTTCGGACGCTCCGGCATCGTCGCCTTGTCGTGAAGGATCTTCTCGATGCGCTCGGCGGCGCGAATGGTCTCGTCGGGCCTGAACGACAGGATCGGAGTCTTCTTGGCCCTGACCTCGCGTCCGACCGAGGATTGCAGTCGAACGCGGTGGCTGGCCAGCGCGGCGAGGATGTCGGCGTCGCCGTCTTCGCCCAAGCAGCGAGTCGAAGTACACGATGGCCCGGTTCATCTCCGAGTCGACGTCGATGGAGGTGATCGTCACCATGTCGAGGCGCTCGTCGTCGATGCGCGTCAGGGCCTCGGCGATCACTTCGCGCAGCGACTGGTTGAGACGTGCCGTTCGTGGATAGCGGTGCTGGGTTGGCGCGGCAGCACGACGTGGCCTACTCATGGATCCTCCGTAGCACGCTCGTCACGACAACCACGTCCTTTCCTCGTCTAGTACTTCGATCTCGGGAAACGACCAGACGAAGCGACTGACCTGGTCGATCACTTCGGTGGTGTGTTGCTGGGTGTTGCTGACGGCGGCGAAGCCGAGTTGGGCACGTTGCCACAAGTTCTGATCTCCGACCTCTGCGGCGGCAACGTGGAAACGATGCCGTGCTCCGTCGACGATGGAGCGGATCACTCCGCGCTTGTCCTTCAGTGACTGGGCGTGGCCGATGTGCAGATCGACCTCCAGGGCCAGCACGAACATGACGCTCACCCTATCGACGCTGTGCCCCCGTCAAGACTGGTTCAGTCGAAGACCGGCTTCGAGCGGTTCGAGCGCTTCAGCTCGGCCATCCCGCTGGTCGTGGCGACGATCTCGACCGCATCCCACAACCTCACGGCCGCCTCACCGCGTGGGATCGAGGCGATGACCGGGCCGAAGAAGCTGCGCCTCGTCGGACTGCCCGGGGTGGAACGTGATGATGGGCGTGCCGACATCCTTTCCCGGTTCGCTCGAACGCCAGATCTGTCTCGCTGCGGATGTACGGATCGTGCGACTCGTCGAGCGGCGGCATCGGCCAACTCCGGCGGCAGATCGGCCGCCTTCAGCACGACTTGCAAGACTGCCACCGGGTCGTCGTGGATCTCCAACCGGCGACCCTGTGCCGTGGATGCAACTCTCCGAGCGCCGTGTAGAGCTTGCCGACGTCGTCGTTGCCGCGCTCGAGGCGCACCTGGTCGGCGACGCGCAGACCGTAGAGCCCTGCCATGTGACCGGCTCGGTATTCCGGGGTGTACCAATCGTCGGTGCGATGCTCATTGATCATCTTCAGGCAGATGAATCGCCAGTTCACCTCGTACGTCGCGAATGCTGCTTGACCTCGGTGACCCAGCGCGATGTGATCCACGCCCACGGGCAGACGGGATCGAAGAAGAACTCGAGATCGGCCATGGAGTCGAGGCTATCGGCCACCTCTGTGGAGTGTCCGGGTGCACCCAGGTGGGCGCCAAACACTCCACTGAGGGGTTAGACGCGGGCGACTTCGCGCTCTTCGAAGGTCTCGATGAGGTCGCCGGGCTTGAGGTCCTGGAAGTCGCTGAGGCCGACACCGCACTCGAAGCCCTCGCGGACCTCGCGGGCATCTTCCTTGAACCGCTTGAGCGATTGGATGCTGCCCTTCCAGATGATCGTGCCGTCGCGCAGGAAGCGAACCTTCGAGCCACGCGTGATCTGACCGCTGCGAACGCAGCAACCGGCGATGGCGCCGACGCGCGGAACACGGAAGATCTCGCGGACCTCGGCTTCGCCGGTGACCACTTCTTCGAACTCGGGTGCGAGCATGCCGACCATCGCCTTCTCGATGTCCTCGAGCAGCTTGTAGATGATCTCGTAGGTGCGAACCTCGACGTGCTCGGCCTCGGCCATGTCGCGAGCCTTGCGGTCGGGACGGACGTTGAAGCCGATGAGCGTCGCGTTGGTCGTCGACGCAAGGCTGATGTCGTTCTCGGTGATGCCGCCGACGGCGCGATGGACGAACGCCAACTTGACCTCGTCGCGCTCGAGCCGGCGAAGCGACTCGGTGACCGCTTCGAGCGAGCCCTGCACGTCGGCCTTCAGCACGATGTTGAGCGTGGCGACTTCGCCCGCCTGGATCTGGCTGAAGATGTCTTCGAGCTTGACGCCCTTCTGCACACGTGCATCGCCGCGCTGCGCCTTCAAGCCGCTGACGCTGCTCGCGCGCCTCGCCGACGGTCTTGGCGGTCTTCTCGTTGTCGGCAGCGCGGAACTCGTCGCCGGCGTTCGGCACGCTCTGAAGACCGAGCACCTGCACCGGCGTCGACGGGACCGGCTTCCTTGATCTGCTGGCCCTTGTCGTCGATCATCGCTCGGACCCGGCCCCACGCACCACCGGCGACGATCGGGTCGCCGACCTTCAGGGTGCCCTTGTCGACCAGCACCGTGGCAACGGGGCCACGACCGGTGTCGAGGTTGGCTTCGAGCACGATGCCCTTGGCGCGACCAGCGGGATTGGCGGTCAGCTCTTCGAGCTCGGCAACGGCCAGCAGCTGGTCGAGCAGCTCGTCGACACCCACGTTCTGCTGCGCCGACATCTCGACGACGATGGTGTCGCCACCCCACGCCTCGGGCACCAGCTCGTACTCGGCGAGCTGGGTGAGGACCCGACCGGGGTCGGCGTTGTCCTTGTCGATCTTGTTGACGGCCACGACGATCGGCACGTCGGCCGCCTTGGCGTGGTTGATGGCCTCGATCGTCTGCGGCATGACTCCGTCGTCGGCGGCAACGACCAGCACGACGATGTCGGTGACCTGGGCGCCACGGGCACGCATCTTGGTGAACGCCGCGTGGCCGGGTGTGTCGATGAACGTGACCTTGCCATCCGTCGACGATCGACCATGTAGGCACCGATGTGCTGGGTGATGCCACCGGCTTCGCCGGCAACGACGTTGGCGTTGCGGATCCGGTCGAGCAGCGTGGTCTTGCCATGGTCGACGTGACCCATGACGGTGATCACGGGTGCGCGCGGCGTCTGCAGCGATCTCGTCGTCGTCGTCGCTGTCGTCGAACATCGCCTGCAGTTCGAGCTCTTCCTGCTGGCCGGGCTCGACCAGGAGGACCTCGGCACCGACCTCGAGCGCGAACAGTTCCATCTGCTCGTCGGTCAGCGTCATGGTGGCCGTGACCATCTCGCCGTTCTGCAGGAGGAAGCGGATGACGTCGGCCGCCGTGCGGTTCAGCTTGGGGGCGAACTCCTGCGCCGAGACGCCTCGCTCGACGATGATGGTGCCCTCGGGGACGGGCGCGTTGGTGGCCGTGTAGTTGGAGTTGTACGACGGCTGCATGTCGTCGAAGTCACGACGACGACGAGCACGGCTCTTCTTGCGAGGAGCACGGCGCTGGCCATTCGGGCGCGGGCCGCCGCCACCGGGGCGCGGGCCACCTGGGCCACCGCCGGGACCGCCGGCCGGCCCACCGGGGCCGGGACGGGAGCACCGAAACCGCCGCCCGGGACGCTGTGCGCCGAACCGCCGGGCCGTGGCGCCGCCTGGACCTGCAGGACGAGGACCGCCCGTGCCGGTTCGCGGGCCGCCAGGGCCACCCGGACGAGCGCTGAAGCCACCGCCGGGGCGCGGTCCGCTGAGCCCGCCGGCGCGTGCACCAGCTGGGTGCCGTCGGGCGAAGCCCACCGGGAGGCGGCGGGATCGGCCGGCCGGACGACGACATTGGACGGGCGCCACCGGGAGGCGGCGGGATCGAGCGACCGGTCGCTGCAGCAGGCCGCGCAGGAGCCGGACCGTCCGGGCGGCGCTGTCGCGGGCGCAGCGGCCGCCGCCGACGGCAGGAGCGGGCTGCCGGGCGAGCCGGCGGACGGCCTTCGGCAGGCAGCGGCACGGGCCGCAACGGGGGCGACGGGTGCTGCTGGAGCGGGAGCCACCGATGCGGCGACGGGTGCGGCCGCGGCGGCGGGGCGGCTCTCCCCTGGCGCCGGGCGGCTGCTGGTGATGCGGCGCGGTTCGTCGTCGTCGTGAGCAGCGGGTTCGGCGGCGGGCGCCGTGACCTCTGCGGCGGCCGCGGGCTCGACCACGCGCGCCGGCCTCCGGCTTCGGTGTTGAGACTGGTGCGGCAGCTACCGGTGCGACCGGCGCAACGGGTGTGACGACCGGCTCGGGCGCCGGGCTCAGGCTTGGGCTCGACCTCGACAGCAGCAGGAGCTGCCTTCTTGGCGGCAGCCTTCTTCGCCGGCGCAGGCTTGCTGGCCGCATCGGTGTCGGTGGCGTCGGCAGGGGCGGCCGCCTTGCTGGCCGCGGCCTTCTTCGCCGCGGTCTTCTTGGCCGGCTTGGTTCTTCCGGTTGCTCCGGTCGAGTCAAACCATCACGAGTTGCGCGACGTTCGAGCCGATCGGCCTGTGCCTCGATGAGGGTGCTGGAGTGGGTCTTCACACCCACACCCATCACATCGCACAGCGCCATCATTTCGGCGTTTGTCATTCCGAGCTTCTTGGCGAGCTCGTGCACTCGCATGTTTTTCGCCAAAACCAGTTCAGCCTTTCGTTGGCATCGGCGCGCCGGAGGTTGTTCCGGCGGCCGATAAGTCTTCCATGTTGGTGATAACGCTTTCGAACGGGATCCGCAACGCGTCCAGTGTGGAACCGGGCACATCGCGCCTCCAGGCACGACCGAATGCCTTGCGTCGCACAGCAGTGTCGAAACAATCGATCGAGCACAACCAAGCGCCACGGCCCGAAGATGTGCGGCTGACTGCCGCACCCTCAGAACCCAGTGTGCAGCGAATCAGCTGCGACTGGGGACGATGGCTACGACATCCGATGCACATCCGGACGGGAACTGCGACGGCCTTGATCTGGGCGTGGATCATTCTCCTGCGTTGTCACCATCTCCTCGTGTCGTTGCGGGTACCTCGACCCGATCGGCATCAGTTGGGGCAGCGTCGGCCGGCCCTGCGTCCACCTGTTCCGCGTCGGTGACCTCTGGCGCGGCGACATCGCCCGATGCCTGCGCGTTCCATTGGTCCTGGGTCATCACGCTTCCGTCGGCGGCGTGCCATTCCATCTCGCCGGTTTCGGCGTTGGCCACCCACTCGCCTTCTTCGTAGTCGGCGTCGGCATAGTCGCCCTCTGGCACCTGCGTCTCGCCTCGAATGTCGATGCGCACACCGGTGAGCCGGGCGGCCAGGCGGGCGTTCTGCCCCTCCTTGCCGATGGCCAGGCTGAGTTGGTGATCGGGCACGATCACATCGGCCTGGGTGCCATCATCGCTGATGATGACCTCTTTGACCTTCGCCGGCGACAGCGCCTTGGCGACGTAGTCGGCGAAGTCTTCGCTGAACGGCACGATGTCGATCTTCTCGCCGCGCAGCTCGTTGACGACCATGCGGACGCGACCGCCTCGTGCACCGACGCAGGCGCCGACCGGGTCGACGTTGTGGTCGTTGCTCCAGACCGCGATCTTGGTGCGGTGCCCTGGTTCGCGGGCACATGCCTTGATCTCGACGATGCCGTCGGCGATCTCCGGCACTTCCAACTCGAACAGTCGCTTGATGAGACCGGGGTGAGTACGGCTGACCACGATCTGCGGGCCCTTCGCCGTCTTGCGCACTTCGACGATGTACGCCTTGACGCGATCGCCGGGCACCGGTCGCTCGAACGGAACCTGCTCGGCCTGCGGTAGCAATGACTCGACCCGACCGAGGTCGAGCAAGGTGTAGCGCTGGTCGGTCTGCTGGATGATGCCGGTGACGATGTCGCCTTCGCGGTTCGCGTACTCCTCGAACTTGCGATCACGCTCGGCCTCGCGGATTCGCTGGCTCATCACCTGACGGAACGTCTGGGCGGCGATGCGGCCCATCTCTTCCTTCTTCGGCGTGTCGTCGCGCTCGTTGACCCAGTTGCCGTCCTCGTCGACGTCGTACGCCGTGAAGGTGAACTCCATCGTGTCGGGATTGACCTCGACCATCACTTCTTCTGCCGCCGTCGGACGCCTCTTGTACGCGGTTGCGAGCGCGTCGACAAGCACGTGGAGCAAGGTGTCGACCGAGATGTTCTTCTCGTTGGCCAACATTCGCACTGCTTCTGACATGTCGAGACCACTCATTGCAAGTCTCCTCCTACTTTCTTGTTCGCCTGCATGCCGCTGCGCTTTTCAGCGCGCCGCTCGCGGCTCGTTTCTGCCACCTTCTTGGGCGCCTTCGGTGTTTTGCCCGGCTTCGGGCGCGGGTCCCCATACGAAAACTGTTCGTGCTCGATCGATCTTGTCGTACGGCACCACGCGCTCGGTGAGGGCCGCGTCGTTGAGCTGGATGGTCGCCGACTGCTCGTCGGCGGCGATCAGCACGCCTTGCAGCCGGCGCTCGGTGCGCTCGCCGTCGGGCGTGACGATGTCGCGAAGACGCAGCGCCACCGTCTTGCCGATCGACTTCTGGAAGTGAACCGGTGTCCGGAGGCTGCGCTCGAGACCGGGGCTCGTGACCTCCAGCGTGTAATGCCCGCCCATGGGATCCTCGTGGTCGAGCTCGCGACCGATCAGTCGAGACGCGAGGGCGATGGCTTCGAGGTCGAGGCCCTCTTCGACGCCGGCCGGCCTGTCGATGGTCACGCGCAGCGTGCCACCCCGGAACTCGAGGTCGTACAGGTCGAGCTGCAGGTCGGAGACGATGGGGACGATCAAACGCTCGACCTTCTTCAATGTGTTGGTGTCGCTCATCTCGTTCTCCCTCCTGTCTCTCTGCCTCTCTCGGCTGTGGTTGGCGCCCGACATCGGGCCTATCAGTAAAGAAGGCGTGGACCCCGAGGAGCCCACGCCTTCGGTTCATCGAACTTCAAAGGACCGATCGAGTATATCGGCTGGCGGGTAGTGTTTCGCCGCTGTCGTAACCGTTCCACCCATCGTCTTGTCCAACATCCTGTCTCCTGTCTCGAGGTAACCGCTGTGCTCCGAATGTCGACATTGTTCCTGCGTACGCTGCGCGAGGACCCTGCCGACGCCGAGGTCGACAGCCATCGCCTGCTGGTTCGGGCCGGCTACATCCGTCGCGCCGCGCCGGGCGGTTTCACGTGGCTGCCGCTCGGCTGGATCGTGTACCAGAACGTCGAGCGCGTGGTCCGCGAGGAGATGAATCGGGCCGGCTTCCAGGAGGTGCACTTTCCTGCACTGCTGCCCCGCGAGCCGTACGAGCTCTCTGGTCGCTGGACCGACTACGGCGACAACGTGTTCCGCCTGAAGGACCGCAAGGGTGCCGACCTGATTGCTCGCGCCCACGCACGAGGAGGTGTTCACGCTGCTCGTCAAGGACCTGTACAGCAGCTACAAGGACCTGCCCCTGGTGATCTATCAGATCCAGACCAAGTTCCGCGACGAGGCCCGCCCACGCGCCGGCCTGCTGCGCGGCCGCGAGTTCGTGATGAAGGACTCGTACAGCTTCGACCTCACCGACGAGGGGTTGGAGATGAGCTATCAGCGTCACCGTGTGGCCTACCAGGCCACCTTCGATCGCCTGGGCCTGCCGTACGTGATCGTGTCGGCCATGAGCGGCGCAATGGGTGGCTCCGCCAGCGAGGAGTTTCTGGCACCGATGGAGGTCGGCGAGGACTCCTACGTACGTTGCACCAACTGCGACTACGCCGCCAACACCGAAGCAGTGCGGGTCGCCGTGCCGGCTCCCATTCCCTACGACACGGCACCTGCCAGCAATGGTTGCCGACACCCCGGACACGCCGACGATCCAAACGCTCGTCGATCTCGTCAACCGTCGCGACGATCTACGCCGCGCTGATCGCGAATGGACGGCGGCCGACACGCTGAAGAACGTCATCGTCAAGCTTGCGCCATCCCGACGGTCGGATCGAACCACTCGCCGTCGGCGTCGCCGGTGATCGCGAGGTCGACATCAAACGGCTCGAAGCGCAGCTCGGGCCCGCCGAGATCGACCCGTTCACCGAAGACGACTTTGCGGCCAACAAACACCTGGTCAAGGGCTACATCGGGCCCGGCGCACTGGGCAGCGACAAGCCGGCCGGCATCCGCTTTCTCGTCGACCCGCGGATCGTCGATGGCACCCAGTGGGTCACCGGTGCCGACCAACCCGGCCGGCACGTGCTCTACCTCACCGCTGGTCGCGACTTCACCGCTGACGGCACGGTCGAGGCCGCCGAGGTCGTCGATGGCGACCCGTGCCCCATCTGCGGCTCCGCCGCTGGAGATCGCCCGCGGCATCGAGATCGGCCACATCTTCCAGCTCGGTCGCAAGTATGCGGCCGCTCTCGGTCTCAACGTGCTCGACCAGAACGGCAAGCAGCAGGTCGTCACCATGGGCTCGTACGGCATCGGGGTGTCGCGGGCCGTCGCCGCGATCGCCGAGATGAACCACGACGAGAAGGGACTGATCTGGCCGCACGAGGTTTCACCGGCCGACGTCCACATCGTCGCCACCGGCAAGGCCGGCGATCCGCAGTTCCCGGCCGCCGAGCAACTCGCCGCGGATTGCGAAGCAGCCGGGCTGCGCGTGCTGATCGATGATCGCGTCGGGGTGTCGCCCGGCATCAAATTCAACGACGCCGAGCTGATCGGTGTCCCGACGATCGTCGTGGTGGGTCGCGGTCTTGTCGACGGTGTCGTCGAGGTGAAGGATCGTCGCTCGGGCGAACGACGCGACGTCACCATCGACAACGCCGTGTCAGAGCTCCGCACCGCGCGGTCGCGTCCTAGTGACCCAGGACTCTGGTGCTCTCCACGTCCCGGGGTTCTACTGATCACATGGAAGTACTCGTGATCGAATCATCTCCAGGCATCGCCGACACCCTGCAGCACCGGTTGGTGCGCGACGGTCACACCGCGATCACCTGCAATGACGCCCATGGCGGGCCATGCAAGGGGGTCGAGTCTCACGAGAAGTGCCCGCTGAGCAGCCACATCGACCTGGCCGTTCTGGCACGCCGGCGTGGCGCCGAACGGAGCCTCAACGAGATGGGCGCGATCTGCGCCGCTCGGCACCGTGTTCCGATCGTGACGCTGTATCCAGGCGACGAGTTCGGCCCGGGCGAGAGCACCGAGATCGCCGCTGCCGTCGCCCGACGCGCAGGTCGAGGCCGAGTATGCAGCGGTCGTGCGCCGTCAGCTCCGGCATGACGTCGATGACATCAAGGTCGAGCGCGACTACCAGCGAGTCCACGTCACGATCAGCGTCGCGGGCTCGATGTCCGCGCTGGCGCTCCATCGGCTGTCCGATCGTGCCCGCCAGGCGGTGCGCGATCACGACTCCTACACGCTGGCGATCGACATCTCCGTCGTTCGGACGGAACCTCGCATCGACTAGAACGATCCCGTACCACGAGTGCGGGAGCGAACCGATGCCACTGAACCCGGAAGCCGTTGGATCCGTCGGCGAAGCGCACGAGGCATCGTGGACCTCGAAGGATGCATTGCTCTACGCCGTCGGCATCGGCGCGGGCACCGACGAGCTCCCGTACACCACAGAGAACACCAACGGAGTCGACCAGCAGGTCTTCCCCACCTTCACCGTCGTCGTCGGCTGGGGTCGCGGATCCGCGTTGCGCAACATCGGCACGTTCAACCCGGCGATGTTGGTGCACGGTCAGCAGGCCATCACCCTCCACAAGCCCCTGCCGGTCAACGGGTCGGTCACCATGCAGGGTCGGGTCGATCGCGATGTACGACAAGGGCAAGGCGGCGGTGATCGTCACCGAGACCGTCGCAACCGATCTGGCCGACGGCCGGCCGATGTTCACCAACCTCTCGTCGCTCGTTCATCCGCGGCGAGGGTGGATGGGGAGGCGATCGAGGCCCCAGCGGGCCGCAGAACGTGCCACCGGAGCGCTCCCCGGATCACGAGGTGACCTACCAGACGTCACCCGATCAGGCCCTCGTCTACCGGTTGTCCGGCGACCGCAATCCGTTGCACAGTGACCCGTCGTTCGCGGCGATGGGCGGGTTCGAACGCCCCATCCTGCACGGACTGTGCACCTACGGGTTCACGGGACGAGCCCTGCTGCACACGTTGTGCGGAAGCGACGCGAGCCGATTCCGTCACATCGAAGGTCGGTTCACCTCACCGGTGCTACCTGGCGAGGCGCTGACGGTGGCGATGTGGGACACCGCCGATGGTGAAGCCGTGTTCACGACCTCCGTCGGCGATCGGGTCGTGATCGATCAGGGTTTGCTGCGCTTCGACTGACCGTGCGGTCAGTGGATCTTGTCACTTCGGCTGCGGCCATCCGCCCGGTTCGCCGTCCATCCCCGAGTTGAGGCGTGCCTTCGCCAACAGCTCGCGCACGACCGGACCGAGCGCCGAGGGGTCCTCGACCGGCCCCTGTCGCGGCCCGCGGACCCACCCCTCTGCGATCGCCAGCACGTTGCCGCTGGCCTCGAACACCCGACCCGTGACGTCCTTCGACTCCGCCGACGCCAACCAGGTGACGATGGGGGCGATCCAGCGCGGCGAGCGCATCTCACGCTCCTCGTCGGTCTCGGGAGCCGGGCCGAGGCCTTCGGTCATGCGGGTCAGGGCGACCGGTGCGACGGCGTTGACCGTGACGCCGTAGCGCCCGAGCTCGAGCGCGGCGATGTTGGTGAACGCCGCGATGCCGGCCTTCGCCGCGCCGTAGTTGGTCTGACCGGGGTTGCCGTAGATGCCACTGACCGAGGTGGTGTTGATGATGCGGCCGTCGACCGGCTTGCCGGCCTTGGCCTGTTCGCGCCAATAGGCAGCGGCCCAACGGCTCGGCGCAAACGTGCCCTTCAGGTGCACGTTGATGACAGCGTCCCATTCCTCTTCGGTCATGTTGGTCAGCATGCGATCGCGCAAGATGCCGGCGTTGTTGACGACGGCGTGGAGATCGCCGAAGGTCTCGATGGCTGTGTTGACGAGGCGCTGCGCGCCCTCCCACGACGAGACGCTGTCGCCGTTGGCGACGGCTTCGCCGCCCATCCCCTTGATCTCCTCGACCACCTGTTCGGCCGGGCTGAGGTCGCCACCCGATCCATCCACATTGCCGCCGAGATCGTTGACGACCACCTTGGCGCCGTGGGCAGCGAGGCTCAGGGCGTGCTCGCGACCGATCCCGCGACCCGCGCCGGTCACGATGGCCACTCGTCCTTCACACAGCTTGCTCATCTGGCACACCGCTTCGTCATGGGTAACCCCTCGGGCTAGGTATCGGAATACCCGAATCATAAAGTGACGCCGATGTGTGACTGCCAGTCGATCGGCGGCGTGACCCGACGCGAGGCCATCGCGGGCGCGCTGGTCGTCGGCTCGGCGATCGCCGTCGGGGCAGGCGTCACGAGCGACGCTCGAGTGAACGCCGCGCCGGCGCTGCCCGCCGTCCAGCCGGTGGAGGTCTTTGCCGGGTTGTCGATCTACCCACGCGACGCTTGGGGCGCCGACCTGCCGCCCGTCGGGCCGATCGAGGTCGAGCGACCGCAATTCCTGCTGGTCCATCACACGGCGTCGTCCAACGCCTACCGCAGCGCCGTGTCGCTGATCCAGGCGACGTACGCGTTCCACACCAGTTCGGCGAAGGGCTGGAGCGACGTGTGCTACGAGTTCTTCATCGGTCGCGACGGCGACGTGTGGGAAGGCCGAGCCGGTGCGCTGACCGGGCCGGTGGTCGCCGACGCGACGGGGGGAAGCCAGGGGTTCGCTCAGCTGATCTGCCTGCTGGGTGACTTCACCACCCAGTTGCCGACCGATGCTGCAATGAGGTCGTTGGTCAAGGTCCTGGCGTGGCTCGGCGATCGCTACTTCATCGACACCGGAGCCGGCGTCACGACCTCGTTCGTCTCCAGAGGATCGCAACGCTGGCCGGCAGGAACGGCGGTGACCACCAACACCATCTCGGGCCACCGCGACATGTCGTACACGTCGTGCCCCGGCGACGCGTTGTATGCCCTGCTGCCCGAGATCCGGACGGCTGCGGTCGCCCAACGTGCGGCGTGGAAGCCGCTGCTGAAGCCGGCGCGGCGACTTGGCGTCGTCGCCCCTTAGCCTGCCCCCGATGACTTTGTCCGCGACCGCCGACGTCGTCGTCGTGGGCGCGGGTCCGGCCGGTGCGACCGCCGCCACGCTGCTGGCCCGCGCCGGTCGGTCGGTCGTCGTCATCGACAAGGCGGTGTTCCCGCGGGACAAGTGCTGCGGCGACGGTCTCACCACGCTGGCGCTTCGCGAGCTCGAGCAGTTGGGACTGCGACCTTCGATGGTGCCGAGTTGGAAGTCGGTCGATGGCGCCTGGTTGCGATCGCCGTCGGGTCGCGAAGTGTGCGTGCCCCTGCCCGCCGACGGAATCTTCGCCGCCACCACGCCGCGGCGCGAGCTCGACGCCGCACTGGTCGACCTTGCGATCGATGCGGGTGCGACGGTTCACCAAGGCAGCGCGCTGGCCGACATTCGCCCCGGTACCGAGTCGGTCGAGATCGACGTCGATGGTCTCGGCACCATCACGGCGCGGTATGTCATCGCCGCCGATGGAATGTGGTCCGCCACACGCAAGGCCCTCGGAGTCGGCGAGCCCGGCTACCTCGGCGAGTGGCACGCATTCCGCCAATATGCCCGCAACGTGACGGGGCCGGCGGCCGAGCGACTCATCGTCTGGTTCGAGCCCGACCTTTTGCCTGGATACATGTGGAGCTTCCCCCTCCCTGGAGGTCGGGCCAATGTCGGCTTCGGCGTGCAGCGCGACGGCCGACGGCGGGTGCGCGACATGAAGCAGGAGTGGGGCGACCTGTTGCGACGACCGCACGTCGTGGAAGCTCTCGGTGCTGGTTTCGAGTTGGAGGATCGACACACCGCTTGGCCGATTCCCGCCGGGATCGACCGGGCGACGTTGACCTGCGGTCGGGTGTGCTTCGTGGGCGATGCAGCAATGGCCACCGACACCATGACCGGCGAGGGCATCGGCCAAGCCGTGCTCACTGCTCGCCTCGCGGCTGAGGCGATCATTGCCGCAGGCGCGCTCGACGCCGATGAGGTCGCGCGGCGATACCGATCGACCGTGCGGCATCACCTGCTGGCCGATCACAAGATGTCTGCACTGCTCAGCAAGGTGCTGAGCCACGAGCTCGGCGCTCGCGGCGCCATTCGCGTGCTGGCCTCCAGCGACTGGACGCGCCGCAACTTCGCCCGCTGGATGTTCGAGGACGAACCCAGAGCCCTCGCCGTCACCCCCTCCCGCTGGCACCGCCACCCCTTCCACCAACCCGGCCCCTACCAACGCTGACCCAACCCCGAGTGGAGTGTCTGACGCCCACCTGGGTGCACCGAAAGACTCCACAGGCCTAGGCGGCGGCTGCGTTGCGGGTCTCGTACAGAGCCACCAGCTCTTCGACGAGTCCAACGAGGTCGAGCAGGTCGATCTCCGTGACTCGCTCGATCTGCCACCCAACGCGATGACACTGCCGATCGCGACGCTTGTCCTTCGTGGTTCCGTCGAGCAGCAGATGATCCGGATGCACGTCGATCTCGATGCCCCACCGGACCGCTGGGACAGCCAGGTCGAGACGAACTTTGGAACCATCAGGCAGATCGAGATCTCGGAACTGTGGTTGCACGGGTACGCCCCGACTTCGTAGTGCGTCTGCGAGCACGACCTCAGGGTGGGACTCGGACGCCGGTCGATCGCCGCGGCCGATCAGTGTGCGAGCGAACTCCTTCGAGCCTGGGCGCGTTGGATGGCAGAGGCGCCGCGCCGTGGCTCCCAGACTTGCCATAGTGCACATCTTGCGTTGGATCATCTGCTCGATGACAGAGGCGAGGTCCATCGGCGACAGGTCTCTGGCCAAGTCGAACGCCAAGCGGGGACCACTCGCCACGACGATCCCGCTTGCGAGGCGCACGAAGTCGAGCGGGGTCACGTTTCTCGACTGCCGTACGACGACGCCGCTGTCGGACAGGTGGATTCCGTGCGGAACACAGAATTGGATCGGCTCGGCCGCCGGCATGCGCCGTAGACCGACAAGTCGGCCACCAGAGGGCCCGGTGACGAAACCTGATTCGTGACATAGACAGAGACCTACGCACCGAGACTCGAAGGTGAACGGCGCCGAACTGATTCGAAGCACACTTCGATGCACCGCGACCAGCTCCTGGCCCTCGATGAGTCTGCGTCTGGCGTTGCGGCCAACACCTGCCTCGGCGAGTTGGCGCACCGAGGCATGCCCATGCTGCCGGCGCAAGATGGCAAAGGCCTTGGGCGTGAGATCGATCATGGCTCCTCCTCATCAACATGAATCGTTGGGGGAAGCCGAACCGAACCCTATCCCCGAGTGACAGACCTCCGGTGTGGAGTGTTTGGCGCCCACCTGGGTGCACCCAGACACTCCACAAGGTCGGTGTGGAGTGTTTGGCGCCCACCTGGGTGCACCCAGACACTCCACAAGGTCGGTGTGGAGTGTTTGACGCCCACCTGGGTGCACCGAGACACTCCACGCGGGGGTCTGCGGGCCGCAAACACTCGGATGGGATTCGATACGGTGCGCAGCATGCGCACGCGGCTGACCGAGCTGCTGGACATCGAACACCCGATCATGCTGGCCGGGATGGGCGGGGTCAGTTACCACCGGCTGGTCGCCGCCGTCAGCGAGGCGGGAGGCATCGGCACGCTGGGTGCGTCGACGATGCGGGCCGACGAGCTGCCGCACGAGATGGCGGCGGTTCGCGAGCTGACGGCCAAGCCGTTCGGCGTCGACCTGCTGACGGCACTGCCAGGCCAGGTCGAGCAGGGCATCCAGATCCGTGATCGACGGCGGGGCCCGAGCATCTTCGTCGCCGGGCCTCGGCGTGCCGCGCGAGGTCATCGACCTGCTGCACTACAAGAACATCCTCGTCGGCAGCATGTGCGGCAAGGTCCGCCACGCCGTCAGCGCGGTCGCCAGCGGCGTCGACTTCGTCGTCGCCCAGGGCACCGAGGCCGGCGGCCACACCGGCACGGTCGCGACGATCGCGCTCGTGCCGCAGGTCGTCGACGCGGTCGGCGATCAGGTGCCCGTCGTCGCGGCCGGCGGCCTGTTCGACGGGCGGGGGCTGGCGGCGTCGCTCGCGCTCGGCGCCGACGGCGTGTGGATCGGCACGCGGTTCATCGCCACGCCGGAGGCGCGCGCGGTGAACGGCTACAAGGAGACGCTGCTGGCAACGGCCGAGGACGGCACGGTCATCAGCCGTTCGTACACCGGCAAGACCTGCCGGGTCGTGCGCAACGAGTGGACCAACCACTTCGAGGAGCACCCCGAGGAGCTGCAGCCGTTCCCGGCGCAGGCGCGTGGCCTCGGCCAGGGCCGGCGTCAACCACCTCGGCTACCCCGACGGCACCGAGGTCGACGCGTCCAGGGAGTTCATGCCGTGCGGCCAGGGCGTCGGCGCGATCGATTCGCTGGTACCCGCCGGCCGAGCTGCGTGCGAGCGATGATGGCCGAGGCCGAGCGCGACGATCGAGCGACTGATGGGAGCCCGACGATGACGAGCGGTGACACCGAGCGACCAGCTGACCGCCGCACGTCGACCGGGTGTGGAACGACGACATCCTCCCTGCGCTTGCACGACTACATCGCGATCCCCAACGTGTCGGTGGCCTTCGACCCGCAGTGGCGCGAGCACGGGCACATGGACGCGCCGTCGACCTGATCCGGCGTGGTGCGCGGAGCGCGTCGATCGCCGGCCTGACCGTCGAGGTGCACGAGCTGCCGGGTCGCACGCCGGTCGATCCTGATGGAGATCCCGGCGTTCGGCTCCGGGTCCGCCGACGACACCGTGCTGCTCTACGGCCACCTCGACAAGCAGCCGGAGATGAGTCGGGTGGCGAGACGAGCTCGGCCCGTGGAAGCCGGTCGTCGAGGGCGACCGGCTCTACGGGCGCGGCGGTGCCGACGACGGCTACGCCGCGTTCGCCTCGCTCCTGGCGATCGAGGCGGCGCAGGCGAACGGCCTCAGCCACACCCGCTGCGTCGTGCTGATCGAGGCGAGCGAGGAGAGCGGCAGCCCCGACCTGCCCGCCTACCTCGAGGCGCTGGCCGACCGCATCGGATCACCGAGCCTGGTGCTGTGCCTCGACTCGGGCTGCCTCGACTACGAGCGGCTGTGGGTGACGACGTCGCTGCGCGGCCTGGTCGACGGCACGCTGCGCGTCGAGATCCTGACCGAGGGCGTGCACTCCGGCGAGGCCAGCGGCGTCGTGCCGTCGTCGTTCCGCATCTGCCGCGAGCTGCTCGACCGCGTCGAGGACAGCTTCGACGGCGAGGCTGCTGCTGCCCGAGCTGCACGTCGAGATCCCACCGGATCGACGCGCACAGGCGAGCGACGACCGCGGCGGAGTTCCCGATCGGCGGGCACTTCCCGTTCGTCGACGGTGCCGAGCCGATGGTCGACGACCACACCGAGCAGCTGCTCGCACGAACGTGGCACCCGACGCTCAGCATCACCGGTGTCGACGGCATCCCGCCGGTCGAGTCGGCCGGCAACGTGCTGCGTCCGTTCACGTCGCTGCAGCTCAGCTTCCGCACTCCCGCCGACGTGCGATCACGCAGGCCGCGCTGGCTGCGCTCGCCGACGCGCTGACGAAGGACCGCCCGTACGGCGCGCACGTGACGTTCGACGAGCGTTCACTCGGCTCCCGGATGGAACGCACCGGCGTTCGCGCCGTGGTTGCAGGCTGCACTCGACGACGCATCGACGGCGAACTTCGGCAAGCGCCTCGCGCGCGTTCGGCGAGGGCGGATCGATCCCGTTCATGGGCATGCTCGGCGAGATGTTCCCCGAGGCCCAGTTCGTCATCACCGGCGTCCTCGGGCCGGGCGCCAACGCCCACGGCCCCAACGAGTACCTGCACATCCCGACGGCGCGCAAGGTGACGAGCTGCTTGGCCACGGTGCTCGACGCCCACGCAAAACGGTGACTGGCCGCGCCCTCACGACGGGAACGCGTTGATACCGTTCCGGGCCGAAGGAGCGGAATCCCCCATGACGGTCACCACCAATCTGCCGCAGGACGACCAGGCAACCGCGCTGATCGTCGAGCGAGTGTTCTTCGAGTTGCGCAAGGTCATCGTCGGCCAGAGCCGGCTGATCGAGCGCATGCTGGTGGGATTGCTGAGCCAGGGCCACTGCCTGCTGGAGAGCGTGCCCGGGCTCGCCAAGACCCTCGCCGCCGAGACGTTGTCGAAGGTCGTCGGCGGCACGTTCGGTCGGGTGCAGTTCACGCCCGACCTGCTGCCGTCCGACATCGTCGGCACGCGGATCTTCCGATCGTCGAGCGAGAAGTTCGACGTCGAGTTGGGCCCGGTCTTCGTCAACTTCCTCCTCGCCGACGAGATCAACCGTGCGCCCGCGAAGGTGCAGTCTGCGCTGCTCGAGGTGATGGCTGAGCAGCACGTGACCATCGGTGGAAACACGTACGACGTGCCGACGCCGTTCTTCGTCATCGCCACGCAGAACCCGATCGAGTCGGAGGGCGTGTATCAACTGCCCGAAGCGCAGCGCGACCGGTTCATGATGAAGATCACCATGACCCATCCCTCTGCCGACGAGGAGATGACGATCGTGGATCGGATGAGCGTGTCGCCGCCGGTGCCCGAACAGATCATCGATCTGCACGGGTTGGCCGACCTGCAGCGCCGGGCGACCGGTGTGTTCATCGACCGCAGCGTGCAGCAATACGCCGTCGACATCGTGCAGGCCACCCGGACTCCGGCCCAGGCCGGCATGGACGATCTCGCCCCTGTGATCGCGCTCGGCGCAAGTCCCCGCGCCACGTTGGCATTGGTGCGCGGTGCCAAGGCCTTGGCATTGTTGCGAGGTCGCACGTACGCCACACCACAGGAGATCTTCGACCTCGCTCCCGAGGTCCTGCGGCACCGTCTGATACTCACGTACGACGCGCTGGCGCGTGACATCTCCATCGAGCACGTCCTCAGTCGTGTGCTCAGCACCGTGCCGACGATGTGGGTCTCGCCGAAGCCGAACGACGCCATCTCGCGGAGCTGAGGTGGCCGCGAGCTCGACGATCGAATGGCCGAGCGGGCCTACTCCTGCATCGATTGCGGAGGTGTTGCGGGCGTTGGAGTTCACCATCAACCGTCGCCTCGACGGACAGCTGCACGGTCAGCACCAGGGCATCACCCCGGGCCACGGAAGTGAGCCCGGCGAATCGCGTACGTACCAACCTGGCGACGATGTTCGTCGCATCGACTGGAACGTCACCGCCCGAACCCGCGAGCTGCACGTGCGCGACCAGATCGCGGATCGCGACCTCGAGGCGTGGATGGTCGTCGACCTCTCCGCGGCGATGCACTTCGGAACGCAGCACTCGACGAAGGCGCAGATCGCGCTTGCCGCTGCCGCCACCGTCGGCTTCCTGACCGCGCGCAACCAGAACCGACTCGGGTCGGTGCTGGTCGCGGGGCCCCACCTGCGCATCACGCCACCGCGACTCGGACGCGACAATGTTCGATCCATCCTCCGAGCGGTGGCCGATTCGCCCGACACCGAAGGGCTCGGCCGCGGCGATCTTCCCGAGGCCCTCCGCCGCGTCGGTGCCTTGAGCAAGCGTCGTGGCTTCGTCTGCGTGATCTCCGACTTTGCCGGGGCGGAGTGGTCGTCGCCGATGTCGGCGCTGTCGATGCGTCACGATCTCCTCGCGATCGGCATCGTCGACCCACGCGAGTTCGACGTGCCGCCGATCGGTCTCGTGACGTTCTCCGATCCCTCGACCGGGCGCGACTCGCGAGGTGATGGTCACGGGCAACGTGCAGCGCCGCTTCGCCGATCGCGCCGCCGAGCAGCGGGAACATCGCGAGCAGACGGTGCGTGCATCGGGCAGCGACTGGTTGGAACTGACGACCGACGGCGACTGGCTGTCCCAGATCGCCGCCCACGTTCGCCGGCGCCGATTGCGCCCGGCGATGGTCCATCGATGAGCTGGGACTTCCTCGCACCTGGCCGGCTCTGGCTGCTGGTCGTTGTCGCGGGCCTCGCCGTCGCGTACATCGTCGCTCAGCGCCGACGAGCCGTGCACACGGTCCGCTTCACGCAGATCGAGATGCTCGAGCAGATCGCACCAAGGCGTCCGGGATGGCGACGCCACTCGGTAGCCGCGGTGCAGTTGGCTGCGCTCACGATCGGGGTCCTCGGCGCAGCACAACCGGTGGAGCGGTCGACGACGCGTACGCAGGCCGCCGGCAAGATCATCCTGCTGTTCGACGTCTCGCTGTCGATGCAGGCCGAAGATGTCGCGCCGAACCGACTGGAGGCCGCGAAGAAGGCCGGAGAAGACTTCGTCGACGCTGTCGACGCCGATATCGAGGTGGGCCTGATCTCGTTCAGCGGGACGACGAGTGTCGATGTCGAACCGACAACGGATCGGCTGCGGTTGACAAACGCCATCCAGGCACTGGAGCTCGGGGAAGGCACCGCGATCGGCGACGCCATCGCCGGAGGTGTCAGGGTGCTTGCAACGCGGGCAGGAGGTAGCGGACGAATCACCGGGGACACTGGTCGTGCTGTCCGACGGCGAGACGACCCGCGGGCGAGCGACCGCCGACGGAGCGCAAGTCGCCAGCGAAGCGAACGTGCCGGTCTACACCATCGCCTTCGGTACGGAGAGCGGGATGATCGACAATCCGGACACCGGGCTGCCCGACCCTGTTCCCGTGAAGCTCGACGAGTTGCAGGCGGCCGCGGACTCGACCGGCGGCAAGGCGTATGTTGCTCCAACGGCTGACGAGTTGGCGAACGCCTACGAAGACATCCGCGCCAACCTGCAGCAATCCATCGGCGACCCCATCGAAACCATCAAGGAGCTCACCTGGCGCTATGTGATGGCGGCAGTCGTGCTGCTGATGATCGCCTGGGCACTGGGTCTGTGGTGGTTGCGCGGTCCCCTGTAGCGACGAGAAGTAGAGATCAGAGCGTGTCGGCAACCGATGCCGCGGCGTTGGTGATGCGCTGGCGCGCGAGCGTCGGCCGCAAGATTTGCGGCCATCTTGTTCATGGCATACGACGACCGCCAGATCGACGCTCGGGTTGGGCGAACGCGATGGACCCGCCGGCGCCCGAGTGACCGAAGCTGCCCGGGCCGGCGTAAGGCGTGAACATCCCGTGGGTCATGAAGCCCATGCCGAACGTCGTCGGCATCACGAGGCACAGGTCGGGCTCGCCCGGGGGTGTGATCGTGGTGCGGGCACGCTCGCGGACGTCGTCGTCGAGCAACTGCACACCGTCGACCGGTGCCATGCGTCGCGGCGTACACCTTGGCCAATGCCGCTGCCTTGCTGATGCCGTTGGCCGCCGGGATCTCGGCCGCGTGAACCTCGCGCTCGTTGAAGACGTTGTCGACCGTGAACGCGCCGTTGAGGAACAGCAGCGCGTCCACCACGCTGTCTCCGGGCCGAGGAACTGCTCGAGCATCGCCTGGATGGCGGGGTCGGGATTGTCCTCGTTGAGCGGTCTACCGATGATCGGCGACACGCGCGGCTCCGATCTCCTCGGGCAAGGCCGATCCACAGCTCGACGCCCGAGCGGACCGGCGATCTCGTCGGCGACGAACTGGCCGAGGCGTGCGACGCGTCGGTGCGACCGGATCAGCTCGCCCGCCAGCCAGCCGTAGGTCAACGCGTGATAGCCGTGACCGGAGCCGATCGGCCAGTCGGGCTCGGTGTCGGCGAGCATCGCGCGTGATCGTCTTCCAGTCGAGCGCCTCGGCGAGCGTGATCGGCCGCGTCGGACGCGAACAGCCCGCACTGGTGGCTCATCAGCTGCGCGACCGTGGCGTCCGCCTTTGCCGTGCGCGGCGAACTCGGGCCAGTACGATCGCGACCTTCTCGTCGTAGTCGAGCAGCCCGCGCTGCACGCACATCGCGACCGCGATCGCGGTGATGCCCTTCGTCGTGCAGAACACGAGCTGCAGCGTCGAGTCGTCGTACGGTCGATCGCTGGTCAGCGTCGAACGACCCGCCCCAGAGGTCGACCACCTTTGACGCCCCGGTGGTAGACCGCAGCCGATGCGCCAAGTCTCCTCGCCGAGCTCGAAGTTCGTCTCGAACGCCGCCTTGACTGGCTCCCAACCCGGTGCGACGAACCCGCCGACGTTGATGTGCGTCATGCCTTGACGGTATCGGAGTTCAGGCGTCGTCGACGATCGCCCGCAGCGTCTCGATCTGGCTGCACGGCGTCGGGACCGACCGGGTTGACCGACAGCACGGTGACGCCGGCCTCCTTGAACGCGCCGACCCGCTCCTTGATGTAGCTCTTCGGCCCGACGAGGTTCGAGAGCTCGAGCCACTCGCCCGGCACCCGCGCCGCCGCCTCGTCCTTCTTGCCGTCGAGGTAGAGGTCCTGGATGTCGACGGCCTCCTGCTCGTAGCCGTAGTCGCGGCAGATGTCGTTGTAGAAGTTCTTGCCGCGGGCGCCCATCCCGCCGACGTAGAGCGCCATGTTCGGCCGGGCGACGTCGAGGATCTTCGTTCTGCTCCTCGCCGACGAGGTCGTCGCCGATCGCCAGCATGCCGCCGGCGGAGATGTCGAGCCGCTTGCGCGACGGGTCGCGCTTCGCCAGGCCCGCCTTCAGCTGATCGCCCCACACCTGGTGGTGCTTCTCGGGGATGAACATGATCGGCAGCCAGCCGTCGGCGATCTCGGCGGTCGTCTCGACCGCCTGAGACCCTTCAGGCTCGCCCACCAGATCGGGATGTCGCTGCGCACGGGATGGTTGATCGAGCTTCAGCGGCTTGCCGAGGCCGGTGCCCTCGCCGGGCGGGCAGCGGAGCCTGGAACGTCTTGCCCTGGTAGTCGAACTTCTCCTCGCGCTTCCAGATCATCCGGCACGCCTCGATGTACTCCTTGATGCGCTGCATCGGCTTCTCGTACTTGCACGCCGTGGAAGCCCTCGATGACCTGCGGACCGCTGGCGCCGAGGCCGAGGACGAACCGGCCGTCGCTGACGTAGTCGCAGCCGGCGGCGGTCATCGCCATCAGCGCCGCCGTGCGGGAGTACACGTTGACGATGCCGGTGCCGATCTCGACCCGCTCGGTCTTCGCGGCGAGGTAGCCGACCTGGCTGATCGCGTCGAAGCTGTACGCCTCGGCGATCCACACCTGATCGAGCCCGGCCTTCTCGAGCTCGACGACGCGCTGCGCCGCCTCCTTGAACCCGCCGGAGTAGTTGATCTTCATCGAGAGCTTCATGAACGGACCTATCGGGCGCCCCGCTTCAGCTGTCGAAGCGACGAGCGCGTGCTGTTGAGGTTCCCGGACGGAAGCCTTCCAGGTCGAGCGTGACGTAGCGGTAGCCGCAGCCCTCGACCGCAGCGACGACCTCGACCGCGCACGGCGTCGATCACGTCGCCGAGCAGCGTCGTCGACGCGGCAGCTCGATCCGTGCCGTGTCGCCGTAGTGGCGGACGCGCAGCTCGGCGGAACCCGAGTCGTTCGCAGCGCCGACTCGGCGCGATCGACCTGGCTGAGCAGGCCGACCGATGACCTCCGTGCCGTACGGGACCCGGCTGGCGAGGCACGCCGCGGCCGGCTTGTCCCACGTTCGCAGACCCGAGCGCGCGCGACGCGGCGCGGACATCGGCCTTCGTGAACCCGGCCGTCGACGAGCGGGAACTGCCGCACCGCGTTGGTCGGCGGCACGCTGACCGGGACGGTGGTCGCCGAGGTCGTCGAGGTTGACGCCGAGCACGACCGTGGCCGCCGCTCGCGCGGCGATCGGCGCCGAGGACATCCATCAACTCGCCTTGCAGTGGTAGCAGCGATCGATGTCGTTGATCCGGTACGCGGCGCGCTCCATCTCGTCGCGTGACGACCGGCTGTCCACTGCAGGCCCCACTCCTCGGCGAGGGCGCGGCAGTCGGCCTCCTCGTCGCCGGCCAGCGACGGCGACACCGCGGTGACGGCGCAGCGCGTCGTCGCCCAGCGTCCGCTGCGCGACGGCGGCGAGGAACGCGCTGTCGGCTCCACCGCTGAACGCCACGACGACGCGGCCGAGCCGGCGCAGCTCGTTCCGCAGCGCTTCGATCTTGACGTCGATCATGTCGTCGATAGCAGTCTCGGGCACGGTGCCGACGCTAGCGGCCGAGCGGCGACATGGCCCCGCCGCAATTCCTCGGCGATCTCGAAGGCGATGAGGCAGGATGTTGCCGTGGCCATCATCGAGGTGGACAATCTGTCCAAGACCTTCAAGGTTCCCGTGCGCGAGCAGGGCCTGCGCGCCTCGATGAAAAGCCTGGTGCACCGCGAGACGAAAGAGGTCGCGGCCGTCGATTCGGTCTCGTTCACGATCGACCCCGGCGAGGTGGTCGGGTTTCTCGGGCCAAACGGAGCCGGCAAGACGACGACGTTGAAGATGCTCAGCGGGCTGCTGCACCCGACCGGCGGCCAATGCCGAGTGTTGGGAATGGAGCCGAAGGGCCGGCCACCCCAGTTGCTGCGCCAGATCACCCTGATCATGGGAAATCGCAATCAATTGCAATGGGATCTTCCCGGCATCGACTCGTTCGAGCTCAATCGGGCGATCTATCGAATCCCGCGGTCCGAGTTCGTCCCGATGCGCGACGAGCTGATCGAGTTGCTCGACATCGGCGATCTGGTCACCAAGCCGGTTCGCAACCTGTCGCTCGGCGAGCGGATGAAGATGGAGATCGCCGGCGCGTTGCTGCATCGACCGCAGGTGCTGTTTCTCGATGAGCCGACCATCGGGCTCGACATCACCATGCAACGCCGCATTCGTTCGTTCGTCGCCGACTACAACACCCGCCACGGGGCGACGGTCATCCTCACCAGCCACTACATGGCCGACGTGCAGGCGTTGTGCAAGCGAGTCATCGTCATCCACCACGGCCGACTCGTGTTCGACGGCGATCTGTCCTCGCTGTCCGAGCAGTTCACGACGCAACGCACGATCACAGCACGGCTTGCAGACGGTGAAGAGATCACCATCCTCTCGGCACGCGCCGACACGGCGTCGGCAACATCACGGCTGCTTGCCGAGCATGACGTGGTGGACCTGACCATCGAGGATCCGCCCATCGACGATGTCATCGAGCAGGTCTTCGCCGAAGCCCGCGACACATCATGATCACGATGTACCTCGCGCAGGTGCGCTCGGCGCTTCTGCAGCAGTTCCAGTACCGCGCGGCCAACTACTTCTACATGATCGGAATGATCGCCGAGCCCGTGGTCTACCTCGTCGTGTGGTCGACCATCGCCCGCGCTCACGGCGGGTCGATCGACGGACTGACCCCGGGGGGATTCGCCGCGTACTACATCGTGTGGACATTGGTACGGAACATGAACATCGTGCTGACGCCCGTTCGCGTGGGAGGAGCGCATCAAGGACGGGACCTTCTCCGGTCAGCTGATGAAGCCGGTGCACCCGATCCACGAGGACCTTGCACAGTTCATGGGCTGGAAGGTTGTCGTGCTGCTGCTGTGGCTTCCGATCGCGGCGGTCCTGATCCTGCTGTTCCGCCCGACGCTGAGCCCCACCGTGCTGCAGTGCGTGGTCTTCTTCTTCGCCATCTGGGGCGCATACTTCATCCGGGCGATCATGCAGTGGTCGCTCGGTCTCATCACGTTCTGGACCACACGCGTCAGCGCGATCTTCGAGGCGTACTACCTCAGCGAGTTGTTGCTGTCGGGCCGGGTCTTCCCGCTGCGTTCTGATGCCGAAGTGGTTCCAGACAGTGACGTGGTTCTTTCCGTTCCGGTGGTCGTTCAGCTTCCCGATCGTGGCCCTCACGGGACCGATCAACGACCGCGATCTTTTCATCGGCCTCGGCATGCAGGTTGGCGTGGATCGTCTTCAGTATCGGTCTGCTCTACTTCGTGTGGCCGCGCGCGGTGCGCCGCTTCAGCTCGGTTGGTGGCTGACCGTGGCCGTCGCTGAACATCGCGGCGGCACGTGTCCGCCTGGCAGCCACGTTCCTGCGCGTCGGCGTGATGAACGAGATGCAGTACCGCATCAACTTCTTCCTGCAGCTCCTCCAGTCGCTGCTCACCGTCGGCACCGGGCTCGTGATCCTCGCCGTCGTGTTCTCGAAGACAGATGAGCTCGGCGGCTGGGACCGGCCACAGCTGCTCGCGGTGATGGGTGTGTTCACGCTCGTCGGCGGCGTCATCCGCACGTTCATCCAACCGAACATGCAACGAGTCGTCGAACGATGTCCGCGAAGGAAAGCTCGACCACGCGTTGACCAAGCCTGCGGACGCGCAACTGTTGGTCAGCATCCGCGAGGTCCGGTTCTGGCAACTCACCGATGTGCTCGTCGGACTAGCGGTGCTGACCGTCGCAGTCGTGCAGATGAGTCCGGCAACGCAGTGGCGCGACATCGTCGCGTTCGTCGCTCTGCTGCTCAGTGGTCTGGTCTCGATCTACTGCTTCTGGCTGATGCTGGCCTCTGCGTCGTTCTGGTTGGTGCGCATCAACGAGGTGCAAGAGCTCTTCGACGGCGTGTTCAAGGCCGGCCAGTACCCAGTCGGGATCTACCCCGGGTGGCTGCGCTACGGCCTGACCTTCATCATCCCGCTGGCCTTCGCGATCACCGTGCCGTCGGAGGCCGTCACGGGGCGACTCGCGTGGCAATCGGTCGTCGTCATGATCGGCTTCACCATCGTGTTGCTCGTTGTGTCGCGATGGTGTTGGAAGCGCGGGCTTCGCCGCTACGGCGGCGCCTCCGCCTAGTTCCGACTACCGGCCCGCTGCGACTCCGCCCAGCTCATCCCTGTCGTCACGTCGACATCGTGTGGCAGGCCCAGCACACGCTCGCCGACGATGTTTCGTTGCACGTCGCCGGTGCCGCCGCCGATGGTCAACGCCTGGCTGAACAGGAAGCCGTCGTACCAGCCGGGGTGCAGCAGACCGCCCTCAGGCTTCTCGGTGCCGAGGCCCTTGGTATCGGTGCCCGGCACGAACTCGTGCAACCCGTCGCCACCGGTCAACATCGCCGCTGCGCCGACGTAGTCGCGTGCCAGTGCCATCACGTGTTGCCCATGCTCGTCGGCGAGGATCTTGCGGACGCTGGCCTCCGGGCCCGGTTGCTCGACCCTTGAGCCGTGCCGTCAACGTGCGCAGCCGGATGAGATCGAGCACCGTGTGTTCGATGTAGATGTCGGCGATTCGCTGCCGCATGGTCTGGTCCGTCACCGGGCCCCGGTCGGTGATCGACTCGATCAGCTCCAGCGCCGTCGGCCCGTTGCCCCACAGCACGCCACCCGTCGACAGCGAGATCCGCTCGTTGCCGAGCGTGACCTTGGCGAGTCGCCAGCCGTCGTTGAGCTCGCCGACCACGTTCGCGGCAGGGATGCGAACGTCGGTAAAGAAGACCTCGTTGAACGTGTGCCCACCGGTCATCTCCGTGATCGGGCGGACCTCGATACCTGCAGCCTTCATCGGGCAGATGAAGTACGAGATGCCCTTGTGCTTCGGCGCCTCAGGGTCGGTTCTGGCGAGGAGGATGCCGAACGCCGAATGTTGCGCGCCACTTGTCCAGATCTTCTGACCGTTGACCACGAACTCGTCGCCGTCGCGAACGGCGCGCGTGCCGAGGCTGGCGAGGTCGCTCCCGCTGCCCGATTCGCTGAAGAGCTGGCACCAGAACTCCTCGCCGGACAACATCGGCGGCAGGTAGCGCTGCTGCTGCTCGTCGCTGCCGGCGTACAACAGTGTCGGTCCGGCCCACCCGATCCCGATCGGGTTCACCGGACGGCGCACCTTTGCCTTCGACAACTCGTCGTCGATGATCAGCTGGTGGATCGGGTCGGCGTCCAACCCCCACGGTGCAGGCCATTGTGGGGCGACATACCCTGCCTCGGCCACCTGATTGGCGGTCGGTTTCGGGTGGTCGTCGAGCCACTGGCGTACAGCCGCACGACGGGGATCGTCCGCGTCGGGCAGCTGGAAATCCATGCCAAGGACTGTAATTGCCGTGCAGCTCATTGTGTCCGTCCGCTGCCCTCACCCCTCGGTCACGCGCCCTCCGCACGAAGCGCGATGATGATTCCATGAAGTTCGGTTTTGTCGTGCCGTGGGCAGATGCCGCCGAGATCGGCGAGCTGGCCGCGGTCGCGGAGCTGCACGGCTGGGATGGCTTGTTCGTCTGGGAACCGGTGTGGGGTGTCGACGCGTGGGTCGCACTGGCCGTCGCCGCCTGCCGCACCAAGAAGCTGCGAGTGGGCACCATGCTGACCCCGTTGCCCCGGCGCAAGCCGTGGGAGCTCGCCGGCCAGGTCGCCACCGTCGACCGGCTGTCGAAGGGACGGGTCATCGTCAGCGTCGGGCTCGGCGCGCCCGACAGCGGGTACGACGCGTTCGGTGAGGAGACCGACAAGGTGGTCCGCGGCGAACTGCTCGACGAAGGTCTCGACATTCTGCGCGGCCTGTGGTCGGGTCAGCCGTTCAAGCACCACGGCAAGCACTACACGATCGAGCCCAGCGAGTTCCCGGCCATCGGACACACGACCCAGAAACCCGGCGTGCCCATCTGGTGCGTCGGCGCGCTCGGTTCGAACAAGTCGATGACACGGGCGCTCGCATGCGACGGCCTCATTCCTCAGGTCGTCGAGAATGGTCGCGCTCGCCACTGCACGCTCCAGGAGCTACAGAAGTTGGAGTTACCGGACCGACGTTTCGATGTCATCGTCGAAGGCGCTGGCGGCGAGCATTCCCCTGCGGCGTGGGCAAAGGCCGGTGCGACCTGGTGGCTGGAGACCCTGTGGAACGCGGTCAGCGATCCCGATGTGCTCGATTGCTCCATGAGCCGGCTGCGGCAGGGACCACCTCGCGAGATGCGCAACTGAAGCGGTCGGCTCAGCCGGCCCGACGATCGCCGTCGACAACGTTCAAGTGCGCCGGCGAGGCGGGTTTGACCGTTGCGTCGCCGCGTCTCGTCGACGGAACCGCCAGGAACCAGATCAGGAACACGCTGACGATCTGTGGGAGGTGACGAACCTCGCCGACCAGGGGAATGCGACCCATCGCCAGATCGACAATTGCCCCGATCACCTGCGCGCCCGCCAACACCAGCGCGACGGGGAGGATGGAGCGCGCCCGGGCCGGGCGGGCCACGACCACCAACAACGCGACGCCGTAGGCGACGCCGAAGGCCCCGAGATGGCGGGCAGAGTGGGTGGCCACGTCGTTCTCCTTGCCGAGGATCAGCGCAGGAAGGGAGAAGGCGACCACCTGCACCGCAACCACGGCGAGCACGATTCGCAGCACGCTCCAATGCCCGGCACGGTCGGCTGCTGCGACCAGCTTCGAGATCCTCTTGGGAAGGTCCGGCTGCGAGTGGTCCATGGAGTTTCAGTCGCCCTTCGGTGTCGATTGGTTCCCATCCGCCGACGATTCCCGTCCGAACACGGCGACGTATGGTGAGTCGACCGCCTCGACTCAGGAGAACAATGGCTCGCTTCACACATGGCCCACCCGCGAAACCACCGATCGAATCGGCTCCGGTCACCGTGCGGCAGGGGCACTTCTGGGTCGGTGTGGAACCGGATCCCGAGACTGGCATGGCGCGTGGGCCGATGTACGTCTATTGGGAGGCACCGGTCGAGGTCACCAAGCCGTTCCCGATCGTGCTCGTCCACGGTGGCGGCGGCCAAGGCCTCGACTACCTGGCGACACCGGACGGTCGCCCCGGTTGGTCGACACTGTTGAGCCAGCAGGGTTGGGTCGTGTACGTCGTCGACCGGCCGGGCCACGGGCGCTCTGCGTACAACCCCGACGCGCTCGGCCCGATGGCGCCGCTTCTGCCGGTCCCTGTCCTCAGAAGCATCTTCGTGCCGTCGGCCGAGATGGAGCTCGCGGATCGGCACACGCAATGGCCCGGCGATCGCAATGATCCGGCGGATCCGGCGTGGCTCCAATTCCTCGCGGCAATCGGTCCCTTCGCTGCAGACGCCGCCGACCGCCAGGCACTCGAACAACGGCGACTGGTCGAGCTGCTCGCCCGCATCGGCCCGGCATTCGTGGTCAGCAACTCGCTCGGTGGTCCCGCCGGCTTCCTGGTGGCCGATGCTCGGCCAGACCTCGTCGTCGGACTCGTGCAACTCGAGCCGATCGGTCCGCCATTCGCGACCACGTTCGGCCCGGACACGTTGCAATGGGGTGTCGCCGCTGCGCCGATGGGCTTCGATCCGCCTGCCTCGTCGCCCAGCGAGCTCAGCCTCGACGCGCACGAGCCAGCCCGACAGCTGACCAACCTCGCCCAGGTGCCGATCGCAGTGGTGTCGGGTGAAGCGTCGGTGTTCCGCTTCACCAACGGACCGCTCGTCGAGTTCCTGCAGCAGGCTGGTTGCGATGCCGTGCACATCGATCTCGCCGAACGTGGAGTGCACGGCAACAGCCATGGCTCGATGTTCGAGCGCAACAACGCCGAGGTGCTCGGTGTCGTCACGGACTGGATGGACGACCAGCTCGGATAGTCCGCGCAAGCTCAAGTCCTCGGGTGCATGATTGATGTGCATTGTGGGTAATCCGGCAGACGAATGAGGAGCAGACCATGAACATGGAAAGGCCGACCAACACCAACGAGGTGCAGCGCGATGCCAGCAGCGGTCGCAGCGGACCCAGCGTCACACTGATCGCTCTCGCGGTCGTCATCGTCTTGTTCGTGGTCTTCTTCCTGCAGAACAGCGAGCATCTGACCATCGACTTCCTCGTCTTCGAGAAGCGAACGACCATCCGGTGGTCACTCCTGGTCGCTGTCGTGCTCGGCATCCTCTTCGACAGGATCATCACGATCGTTTGGCGTCGTTGGCGCAGGCGCAACAACGAGTGAAGCGCGTCCCTTCCACCGACGGTGTCGAGGTTGCCGTCCACGACCTCGCTGGGCGAGAGGCGGATGGGACGGAACTGCTGATCTCGCACGCAACGGGATTTCACGGACATTGCTACGGGCCGCTCGCCGAGGCTCTCGCCCCACGATTCCACTCCATCGGGTTCGACTACCGCGGCCATGGCGACACCCCACAGCCACCGAACATCGAAGTGGACTGGAATCGATACGCCGACGATGTCGAGGCGGTCGCTCTGAGCCTCACCCGCCCGCTGCCGGCCTTCGGCCACTCGATGGGTGGGGCGTGCCTGCTGATGGCCGCACACCGCCACCCGCGGATGTTCTCAGGATTGGTGATCTACGAGCCAGTTGTGTTCCCACCCGTGGAGGCACCGGACGACAACGGTCCACCGGAGCTCGCTGCGGGCGCTCGTCGGCGCCGGTCGACCTTCGCCTCGTTCGATTCGGCTCTGGCCAACTTTGCTGCGAAGCCTCCCCTGGCCAGCTTCACCCCGGCGGCCCTCGAGGCGTATGTGCGCCACGGCTTCCGCGAAGGCGACGACGGTCAGGTGCACCTCAAGTGCCTGCCCGAGCTCGAAGCCACGACGTTCGAGATGAGCCGGAACCAGCACACATGGGATCTCTTGCCACTCATCGAGGTTCCCGTGCTCGTCGTGTGCGGCCTGCCGACGCCCGATTCGGTGGCCCAGCATGCGCGGGGCGTGGCCGATCGGTTGCCGAACGGCAAGTATCTACAACTCGACGATCTCGACCATTTCGGCCCGATGACGCACCCCGAGATGCTCGCCGAACTGACCGCCGCGGCCCTCTAGCTGCACCGACGCGATGATCGACAACTAGCGCGCACCCCTTCTCTACGATGGGGGCATGTATCCGGTGCCAACCAGCCTCTCGCCCAGTCGTGTCGAGGCGTTCACATCGTGTCCCATGGCATTCCGGTTCGCCAGCATCGAACGCCTGCCCGAGTCACCGAGCCCGCACATGACGAAGGGATCGTTGGTGCACCGTGTCCTCGAATTGCTGTTTGCCCATCCAGCTGCTGCACGCACGATCGAGACGGCGAGGCTCTGCTTCCACCAAGCCGTCGACGAATACTCGATCGACCCCGAGTTCACTTTGCTCCACCTCGACGACGATCAGCAGCAGGCGTTCGTCGACGATTCCTGGACACTGGTCGAGGCGTACTTCCGCATGGAAGACCCGACGGCCGTCCGCGAGATCGGCCTCGAGCTACGGCTCGAAGCGCAGGTTGGCTCACTGGCGCTGCGCGGCATCATCGACCGCCTCGAGCTCGACGCCGACGGTGGGCTCGTCGTCACCGACTACAAGACCGGCCGGGCTCCCGGCATGAAGTACGAGCAGGGGCGCCTGGCCGGAGTTCACTTCTACTCCTTCCTGTGCGAAGAAGTGCTCGGCGTGCGTCCATCAGCGATCCGGTTGATGTACTTGCGCACCGGCGAGACCATCACCGCGCTACCCTCGGCGCAGTCGGTGAAGTTCATCACCACGCGCACGACCGCGGTGTGGAAAGCGGTCGAGCGGGCATGCATCACCGGCAACTTCCAGCCCCGCCAGGGTCCGCTGTGCCAGTCGTGCTCGTTCCAGAAGTGGTGTCCGGCCTTTGGGGGCGACCCCGATCTGGCCGCCGTCGAAGCACCTCTGCAACACGCTGCGCTCGTCGCGTGAAGGCGGTCGACTCGTTCGACCACTGGGGTGACCGTCAGCTCGAAAGGCTGCGCGGCAACGTGGTCGCCGACACCGTCTTCAAGACCGCCAGCACCGTCGGAGAGTTCAGTGGGATCTGGCACGTCATTGGCATCGGTCGAGCGATCATCGATCCCTCGGCCGCGCGTCAATCGCTGACCATGTCGGCACTGATCGGCGCCGAGAGCCTCATCGTCAACCAAGGCATCAAACGAGTGTTCCGGCGAACACGACCGACCGAGACGGGCGATCCCCGGTTCCCGCAGCGAAGACCAATGACATCGAGCTTTCCCAGCGGGCACGCGTCGGCTGCCTTCTTCGCCGCGGCGATCCTCACCTGTTCAACTGGTCGCGGCCTCGCCCCGGTTTGGTACTCCACGGCCACCATCGTCGCCGTCAGCCGGGCGTATGTGCGCATCCATCATCCCAGTGACGTCGTCGGCGGTGCAGCGGTCGGCGCGCTGCTGGGCGTCGTTGGTTCGCGGGTCTTCAAGTCGCTCGTCTGAGGGCTCGTAGCTCTCGTAAGCTCAAGTCACGGTCAAGCTCTCAAGTCACGGTCAAGACCTCTCAGGTTCTGGCGGGGATTGCCGACAACGAGTTGTGTCTCTAGGTGTCGCGCCAACACAGCAACAGCTGCGGTCGTGGCGCGGCCATCCCCTGGTTGCGCTCGGCATCCGCCTGGTCGCGTTCACGGCACCGATCGTCGCCGCACTTGTGTGGTCCGCTGCACTCTCCCGACTGATTCCTTCGCCGCACGCCCTGCCCGGCCGCATCGCGTGGCTTGTCGGCATGCTCGCGACCTCGACTGCGGTGTTGTTGGCCACCGAGCGTGTCGCCAAGCGATTGCTGCCGTTGGCTGCGTTGCTGAGGCTCTCACTGGTGTTTCCTGACCACGTACCGTCACGATTTTCGGTGGCACTGAGAACAGGAACGACTCGACAGCTGGCAAAGCGGCTTCAGGACACGGTGGTCGAGCCGACGACCCGAGCGGGAGCAACCGAGTTGCTGACGTTGGTCGCTGCACTGAACCATCATGACCCGCTGACACGCGGGCATTCCGAGCGCGTCCGGGCACTGTCGGACCTGCTCGCCGAGCAACTGCAAATGTCGGCAGAAGATCGCGAGAAACTTCGTTGGGCAGCGCTGCTGCACGACATCGGCAAGCTACGCGTGCCCGGCGAGATCCTGCGCAAACCTGGCAAGCCGACCGCCGACGAATGGGCGCTCTTGAAGACACATCCAGCGGAGGGCCTCGAGCTGATCCGTGGCCCCCTTGCCGATTGGTTGGGCGACTGGGCGAGGGCAATCGGCGAACACCACGAGCAGTTCGACGGCTCCGGCTACCCCGCCGGGCTCTCCGGCACCGACATCTCGTACGCCGGCCGCCTCGTCGCGGTGGCCGACGTGTTCGACGTGATCACGGCAACGCGCTCGTACAAGAAGGCGATGACCGTTCAGGAAGCCCGGCTCGAGATCACGCGGTGCGCCGGTTCACAGTTCGATCCCGACATGGTTCGGGCATTTCTGCAGATCTCGATCGGCGACCTGCGCAAGGCAATGGGTCCGCTCTCGTGGATCGCTCAACTCTCGATCTTCGGGCGCCTGGCTGCAGCCCCCGCGGCATCGACGATGGCGGGCACCATGATCGCCGTCACGGGGCTCGGATTGGGCCCCGTCACGAGCGTGTACTCCGAGCCGGCCGTACCACCGACGCGCGTGGCGCACACCACCGTGGTGTCTGATCCGTCGACGACCAACACGTTGGAAATCGGCAGCTCTGCGGCATCCGACGGGTCGACCAACTCGCCCGGCGGGGGTGAAGCAGACCCGATCGCCAGTTCGGTCCTGCCTGCCGATCACGCTGATGAAACGGGCACCGAGCGCGGTGGACGCCCCGCTGCCGGCAACCGACGTACCGACCACCGGTACGACAACGCCCAGCCCGACCGGAACCGTTCCGACCGGAACCACGCAGCCGGGCACCACCCAACCGCCCAAGGTGTCGATCGTCCCCGTGCCGACGACCAGCATCCCGACCGCCAGCGTCCCGCCGATCACCATCGCTCCCATCACCATCGCTCCCATCATCATCCCGGTGATCACGGTTCCGCCGATCACGATTCCGATTGTCACGATTCCGATCTCGATCGCGCCGATCAGTATCTCGCCCATCACACTGCCGCCCATCACCGTTCCGCCCATCATCCTGCCGCCGATCACCCTGCCACGGATCCCCGGCCTCTAAACCCGCGATCGACTACTGGTCCACGGCGATTGGAGCCGGGGGACCCGTATGCGGTCCCCAGTTACCAAACGCCGGGTCACCGGACGTGCAGCAGACTGCGCTAGCAGGCTTCCGCGGCTCGCGCTCCTTCGGCGAGGTCGGCGCGTGCGCGGGCGACCCGTGAGCGGATCGTGCCGACAGGGCACTCGAGCACGATTGCCGCCTCCTCGTACGAGAGTCCGGCAACTTGGGTGAGGACGAATGCTTCGCGTCGGTCCGGGTCGATGGCATCGAGCAAGCCGAACGTCGGATTGCCCGGCGCAGCAACCCAGTGGTCGTCGGCCGACTGACTCAATGCGCCGACCAGCACGGCGCTGACGCACACGCCTACGCACATGATCGGCGCAGACGCGGCGAGCGATCGTCATCAGCCACGCCGTGATCGGTGCCTCGCCGCGGTACGACTGCAGCGACCGGAAAGCGCGCAGGTAGGTCTCCTGGACGAGGTCGTCTTCCTCGCCCGCTGAACCGAGCACGTTGCACAGTCGCCAGATCGCCGGCTGAGTGCGACGTACGAGTTCACGAACGGCCACGTTGTCGCCCTCGCGCGCCGCATCGATCAGCGCGCGCAGTTGTTCGTCCAGGTCACCCATCAGCCGAGATCGTGCCGCTTGAACATGGTGTTCAGCAAGGCTAGCGACGCAATCGTGCCGGACGGCCTTACCAGCCTGCGCTTGGTCAGGTCTGCGGATTGGCTCTGTTTCGTCGCGCCAACAGCACCGCGCCGCCAATCAGAACGATCGCGGCGCCCATCACCACGATGACGATCGCGCCAGTGTTGCTCGAATCATCATCGTCGTCTGCGACGGCGGTCACGGTCGGCGCCGCGGCCCCATCGGTGCCCTGGGTGACCAAGGTGTCTTCGGGCGCATTCTCTTCTTCGGGCTCCGGCGCCAGATCGGCAGAGGTGGGCGGCCCCTCGGTGATCTTGATCGTAGGGGCCGGACGCTCCGGCTCCGCCGCGCCTTCCGCGGGGATCTCGATCCACGCGAGCTCACCGACCTCGCAGGTCTGGATGACCGGGAAGTGGATCTCGCCGGCCTCCGATGGCGCAGTGAATGTGATGTCGAAGTGATCCTCTTGCTCGGGATCGAGCGGACCGCCCGCGAACTCGAGGGTGTTGCCGGTCACGGTTGCGGTCCAACCCTCCTTCTCGACTGCAACGGCATCGGTGACGCCGTCAGGAATCTGGAACTTCATACTCGTCGTCGGCGACCCATCGCATCCGTGCTCCACCTTGAACGCGACTGTCGCGGACGTTCCGGACTGGATCGCGATGGGATCGGGGTCGATGTGCGCCGACGCGATTCCTCCGCCCAGCAGAACGATTGTTGCCGAACTAGCGGCTACGACGGAGGCATGTTTGAAGAAGGTTTTCATCGCAATGGTTGTCGCTCACTGACCGGAGAAAGTTCCAGTGAGCCGATACCTTTTCGCCAGTGAACCGAAAATTGCTCGGGGCGGGGCTCCTGGCGGCGACGATCTTCGCCCCCGCGCAAACCGTCAGCGCCCACGGAGGCAACGGTGGCGCGAGCAGCGACTATCGCATCGAGGTGACCGGCTTCGAGGGCGATGCCTCGGGCATCGAGGTGCGTCCCGTCGAACTCGGCAATCGAATGGAGTTGGTTCGCACGACCGCCAGAGAAGTCGAGATCGTCGGCTATGAGGACGAGCCGTACATTCGCCTGGGCGCCGACGGAGTCTTCGAGAACTTCAACTCGCCGTCGCACTTCACCAATCTCGATCGCTTTGCCCGCACTGTCGCGCCGGCAACAGCGTCGGCCGCAGCTGAGCCGAACTGGGTCAAACTCAGCAATGGAAGCTCCGTTCGTTGGCACGACCACCGAACTCACTGGATGGACCCCACGCCGATCCAGGCAGTACGTGACGATCCCGGTGTCGAGCGGGTGATCTTCCCCGCCAACCGCGTCGAACTGGTCGTCGACGGAAGTCCCGTTGTCGCGATCGTCAGGGTCACGTGGCTGCCACCGCCTTCGAGAATGGCGTGGCTCGTGTTCACCTCGCTTGCCGCGTGCGCGCTGCTCGGCGCGCTCGTGCTGGTTCCAGCGTTGCACCGCTTCGGCCCGAGCCTGGCCATGATCGCAGCTGTTGCCTGCCTCGTGGGCAGTGGGACGAGTACCTTCCGGGTCGTCGCCAGCGCTGTAGCGGTCGGTGCCGTCGTCCTCGGCATGGCGTTGAAGAATCGATGGCTTCACGTCGTCGTCGCACTGCTGGTCGTCGTTCTCGCGGTCACCCACTTCGAGGTGTTCGAACATCAACTGCTCGCCGGATGGGCGCCGGCCGGACTTCAGCGAGTCTCGATCACGATCGCGCTCGCGCTGGCTGCGGCCGTGGTGGGGTCCGAGCTGGTCGGCGGTCTCGGGGCGACGACCGCGGTCGCGCCGGAAGTCGTCGAACCGGTCGCAGTCGAGCCATGAGCCGGTCGCGGCGAGCCGCATGTGCCTGCGCGGCCGGCCTTGCGTTGGCGACGTTCCTCGGCGTCGGCCGGGTGTCGGCACATGCCGAGCTGTTGACCAGCGACCCGCAGCCGGGCCAGGTGCTCGATTCAGCACCCACCCGGATCACGTTGACCTTCACCGAGTCGGTCGAGATATCGCTGGGGGCGATCCGGCTGTTCGACGGTACGGGTGCCACGATCGACATCAGCCCGGCGAGACACCGCGAGGGCCAGGGAGATGTCGTCGACGTCGACCTACCCGACCTGGCGAACGGCTCGTACGTCGTCGACTGGCGGGTGGTCTCCAGCGACTCGCACCCGGTGCACGCCGCGTTCACCTTCCAGATCGGCCCGGATTCCAACCTCAGCGCCGGACTTCTCGATCAGATCATCGGCAGCAGCCATACCGGTAAGGCCGCCAGCACCGGCTTGACGGTCAGCCGCTCGCTGGTGACCGCAGCCATCGCGATCGTGTTCGGCGGACTCCTCGCCTGTGGTGTTGGGATCGTGCCGTTCGGGCGGCGCCAACGAGTGATCATCGGCGTTGCTGCCGCAATCGGTGCGATCTCCGGCCTTTTGGCCATGCCCCTGGAGGTCGCGTACACAGCCGGGCGATCGCTCGATGTGATCACCGACGGGTCGGCATGGCGCGCTGTGTTCGACACGACGATCGGCGTTGCCTGGGTGGTACGCGCCGCCGCGATCGCGTTGACTGCCGCAATCCTGCTAGCCACGCATTCCCGCAGCCGTTCCAGCTGGTGGACGGCTGTGTTGGTCGTCGGCCTCGTCTCGGTCGGGATCGCCTCCGCGTACGGTGGCCACGGCGCCTCGGGGCGGTGGCACTACCTGGGCGTGTTCATCACCATGCTGCACGTCGCGTCAATGGCCGTGTGGCTCGGCGGTCTCGTACTGCTGGTCGTCAGCTTCAACGACATCGATCGCGAAGGTGTCGAACGGTTCTCGAACCTCGCCCTGCTTGCCGTCGCCTCCATCGTCATCACCGGCACCATCCAGGGCTTCCGCCAGATCGGTTCGATCGACGGCCTCACCAGCACATCGTACGGAAAGCTGCTGATCTGGAAGGTGGTCGCCGTCGCCGCTGTCATCGGTCTGGCTGCGGTCGCGCGTGCTTCGACGCACGGCCGGCTGTCGTTGTCGACGGCTTCCGTCGGTGCCGCCGGTGTCGGTTTCGATCGCGTTCGGCTACGGCGGGCGATCAGCCTCGAGTCGGTGCTGGCGATCGCCGTTGTCGTCGTCACATCGCTGCTGATGGCTGCCAACCCATCGCAGGCAACGGCCTCGGCACCGTTCTCGACCACACTGACCACCAATGGCTACCTTGCAACGATCAACGTCGCGCCTGCTCGTGTCGGCGTCAACGAGATGCACATCTACCTGTCGAGCCCCAACAGCAGCCTCACACAGGCCGACGCTGTCACGGTGACCATTCAGGACCCATCTCGCGATGTCGACCCGATCAAGATCGATGTCGCCAAGGCGGGCGCGGGCCACGTCATCAACAACGGTGCGTCGTTCCCCTATGCCGCGACATGGCGTCTCGTGATAACCGCGCGGTACGGGTTCGAGGAGGTCGTCTTCACCACCGACGTGAAGATCGTCTGATCGGCGTGCCTAGTGTGAAACCCATGTCCGATCTCCCTCACTTCGATCGCAAGATGAGCGACGCCGAGGGCTTGATGTGGCGCCTCGAGAAGGATCCGCATCTGTCGAGCACGTTCGCCGCTGTCACGATCCTCGACCGTCCGCCGAACTTCGACCGGCTGTTGGCACGAATGGACCGCGCTGTCCACGTGGTCACGCGGCTCGGTCAGCGCGTGCAACCGATGCCGGCAAACCTCACCGCACCTACATGGGTCGATGACGCGAACTTCGATCTGCGATTCCACGTGCGGCACCTGGCCCTGCCCAAGCCCGGGACGATGCGCCAGCTTCTCGACCTGGCGAGCCTGATCGCCTGCGACCCGTTCGACCGAACACGCCCGTTGTGGCAATTCGTCGTCGTCGACGGGTTACGCGGTGGCAAGTCGGCCCTGATCGAGAAGCTGCATCACACGATCACCGACGGCGAGGGCAGCGTGAAGCTCTCGTTGCAGTTCCTCGATTTCGAGCGCGACGCCCCCGACCCTCCTCCGCTCGACGCGACAGAGCTCGACGACCGCGAGCCCGCACCAGCCGATTCGAATGGTGACCTCTTCCGCGATCTCCTGGCAGGCAGCCTGCGCATGCCCCTCGGCCTGCTCCGCCAGATCAAGGATCTGCTCAGCGATCCAACGAGCATCCCCGATGCCGGCTCAGCCGCTGCCGACACCGTGCGTGGCATCATGAGCCAGCTCGCCGATACCGAGCAGGCCAGGTCGCCGCTGTGGACCCAGCGGTCGCTGAAGCGGCGCATGGAAGTGCTGCGCGCCCGTTCGGCGAGACGCGGGCAGCCGCCAAGCGACTGGGCGGCACGCTCAACACCGCGTTCCTCACCGCTGCGGCGGAGGCCGCTGGGCGCTATCACCAACGGATGGGCTCGATCGTCGAGGAGCTGCGGGCCAGCATGGCCATCAGCACACGCGCCGAAGGTTCCGGCTCCAACGCATTCTCCCTCGGCGCGCATGCTGGTGCCCACGGGCGAGATGTCGATCGCTGAGCGGTTCATCTGGATCCAGGCGGCCGCAGGTGCCGCGCGCGAGTCCAACGCGACGGCGTCGCTCGAAACACTCGCCGCGGTTGCGTCCACCTTGCCGACGTCGCTGATCACGCGACTGGCACGCCAGCAGGCACAGACGGTCGACTTCGCCACATCCAACGTTCGCGGTGCACCGGTGCCGCTGTACGTCGCCGGTGCGGAGGTCTTGCAGAACTATGCAGTCGGACCATTGGCGGGCGTGGCCTACAACCTGACCCTGCTCAGCTACAACCACAGCCTCGACATGGGAGTCAACATCGACACGGCTGCCGTGACGGAGCCGGAACTACTGCGTGAGTGCCTGGAGAAGGCGTTCGCCGACCTGATCTCGGTGTGAATTCGGCTCGGCCCCCGTGGTGGGATTCGGGCAGGTGGGGACTCCTGTGCGTCATAGCCGGGACCGCGATTGCCGTGGCCGTGTGGGTCACCGTTGTGCCGTGGGATCTGTCCGGGCTCGATTCATTGGATTCGCACGTGAACTCGCCCGCAGATCGAATCGTGGCGGGCTTGATCGTTGTGAGTGGCGCGTACGTCGTGGCTGCATTTGTTTGGCCCCGGGTCCCCGTCGGCTGGTTGTCGATCGGCACTTCCGCCACGTGGATAGCGATGTATTCGTGGCGGGCGAGCGAAAGCAGCATGGTCGACGAGGAGTCCTGGATGGAAGGACTGATGGTCGTCGTTGGCCCACTAGCCACCGCGTCGACCGTCGCGGTTTGGACGGCTGCGTTCGTGCGTCGATCCAAGTTCCGGCCGTAGTCGCGTCGTCGTGGGTCGAGCGATGCGCTGGGGTGAGTCAGCCCTCGGCGACGGCGGGCAACGTGAGCAGTGTGCGCACGTCGAGCAACACATCGGTCACTTCACCGGATGACACCAACTCGCGGCGCAGCATCTGCGCGAGAGCTTTATCGATCACGCTCAACGCTTCCGTGATGACTGCTTCATTGGTGTCGGTCATCGGTGTTGTCTCCTCCGCTGTTAGCTCCTCCCGCACCGTAACTCGCGCGGAAGGCTCTTGTGGTGCATCGTACCGGTAACCACCCTCTTCGCGCGATGTGACGCCTACCATCTTGGGCGATGGAATTCGATGGACGTCATGTCGTTGTCACGGGTGCCGCCAACGGGATCGGGCGGGCTCTGGCCAGGCGCTTCCACGGCGAAGGCGCCCGCGTGGTCGCGTCTGACCGAGACAGCGGTGGCCTGGCCGAAGTGGTCGACCAGCTCAACGGGGTCAGGCCGGGCAGTGCGGTCGGTGTGGCGGTCGACATCGGCACCGAAGCCGGGAACAAGGAGTTGGTTGCCGCGGCTGACGAGGCGTTCGGCCCGATCGACCTGTTCTTCGCCAACGCGGGTGTCGCCGTCGGCAGCGACCTCACCACGTCCGAAGACCGAGTGGCAACAAGCATTTGACATCAACGTCCACGCCCATCGCTGGGCAGCGAAGTACCTGTTGCCCGGTTGGCTGGCCCGCGGCGAGGGCTACTTCTGCTCGACGGCGTCGGCCGCCGGGCTGCTCAGCCAGATCGGCTCCGCGCCGTACTCGATGACCAAGCACGCCGCGGTTGTCGTTCGCCGAGTGGCTGAGCATCACCTACGGCGACCAGGGTGTGCGGGTCAGCTGCCTCTGCCCGCAAGGTGTCAACACCAACATGCTCAACGGCGGACCGATCAACTCGGGCGGCGCCGGCGATGTCGTGCGCTCTGCCGGCGTCGTGCTCGAGCCCGACGATGTCGCCGAGGTTGCGGTCGGCGTGATCCGCGCCGAGACCTTCCTGATCCTTCCCCATCCAGAGGTGCTCATGTATCTGCAGCGCAAGACCGGCGACTACGACCGATGGCTGGCCGGAATGCGCAAGCTGCAGGCGCGGATCATGGGCAGTTGACCGAGCACATGTCCGATACCGATGTGCTGGCTCTGCTTCGCCTGACCAGTGGCGAGCCGGTGAGGTTCCGCAAGGTCGAGGGCGGTCGATGGCTGCCCGGCAAGATGTCGGGAGTTGCCAGTGACGGCAGCATCACCATCCACGACGCCAACGGTGCCGCACGCAGTTTGCGGCCCGAACGGGTCGAAGTGCGCAGGCCCGGCAGCCGCGGCCGCCTCACGTGGCGGTTGGTCAGTGACGTCGCCATCACGTGGGAGCAGCTTGCGCTGTGGGGCGACAAGCCCGCTTTGAACGCCAAGCGGCGACGAACGTAGCCTCAGCGCCCATGACCGACGCCGTGCGCATCGAGGTCGAGCCGGATCCGGTGCCGATCGTGCTGATCCTGGCAGCCACGTTGCGTCGCGCCGCCCGCACGCCGAAGCTGGCAAGCGCGATCGGCCGCACCAAGGGCAACGTCGCGTTGAAGTCGACCGCCGACCCACAGGCCGCCACCATGAGATTCGGCAACGGCGGTGTGACAGTTGTCCGCGGCGTCAGCGACGACACCGACGTGCTGATTGCTGCCGACGTCAACACGATGGCCGACGAGAACCCACCGCGTCCGAAGGTGATCGGTGCGGGCCGTCATCCGATGCTCGCGTTGACGGTGGGCAAGCTGCTCGAACCCCCTCACGGATCGTGGCAGCAGGAAGCCCAACGATTCTTCACCTTCGCAACGGCGCGGCCGGGTGTACCACGCGCGATCCGCATCGTGTGCACCGACGACGGGTCAGAGATCACTCTCGGCGATCATCCCGCCGAGTACGAGATACACGGCAGCGAGCACGCCCTGCTGAACGTGTTCTGCGGCAACACCGTGCTCGGCCAAGACCTGCTCGACGGCAAGATCTTCGCCGTGGGCAAGTTGGCCCACCTGGCGGAGCTCACCGGTCGCTCGCTGGCTTGGGTGCTCGGCCAGGATTGACGATGGACTCAGCGCAAGCGGCTGCATGGCTCGATCAACATGCGCATCTCGTGGGTCAAGACCGAGGGAATCTCCATCGACGGACTGGTCATCGGCAAACACCTGTCGACACGCAAGTTCATCTCGTCGCTACCACTCGGCAACGCCATCACCGAATTCGTGCTCGGGTACGACATCGGCGGCACGCCTTTCCTTGTGTGGTGGGACGACTGGCGACGCGAGGCGCTCGGCGACTTCCACCAACGTCCCGATCTGTCGACGCTCGTCGCCGCAGCCGATCGTCCCGGAACAGCAAACGTCATCTGCGACATCGTCGACCTCGCCGGCAATGCCGTACCGGTGTGTCCACGGTCGAAGTTGCGTGAGGTCACCGAACGTCTTTCCGGGCACGGCTTGACGGCGAAGGCGGCGTTCGAGATCGAGGTGATGCTGTACCGCGAGTCGTACGAAGAAGCCAGGGCGAAGAACATGCAGGACCTCACACCGATGTCGCATCCGGCGCCACTCGGCTACCTGCACTACAACTCGCGCCAGCAACTGAAGTTCCTCGATGTCGTGCTGCACCGTCTCGATGGCCTCGGCGTGCCGATCGAGGGCTGGCACGACGAGGCAGCACCTGGTCAGTTCGAGCTCAATCTCGACCCGGCCGACCCGGTCACTGCCTGCGATCACGTCATCCGTCTCAAGCAGGTGTTGCGTGAGGTTGCGCTGGAGCAGGGCTGCTCGGTGACGTTCATGGCGAAACCGAGCCACGAGTACGGCAACGGATTGCATGTGCACCATTCGCTGTCGCGTGACGGCGAGCCGATGTTCTACGCCCCCGACGGTCACGAGCTCAGCGACCTGACACGCCATTGGATCGGTGGCCTGACGGCCACGATGCCGGCGGCGATGTCGATCTTCTGCCCCAACATCAACTCGTACCGACGAGTCGTCGGATTTGCGGCGGCGCCCACCGTCGCCTCGTGGGGCGAAGACGACAAGTCCGCGGCGGTGCGAGTGCTCTCGCGTTCGCCGAAGGCCGCTCGCATCGAGAACCGCGTTGCTGGCGGCGATGCCAATCCGTATCTCGTGCTGGCCGCTGTGCTGGCCGGAGGCATCGCCGGGATCGAACAGTCCATCCAGCCGCCGGCGCCCCTGGGTGTGGCGGGTTGGGGGCTTCCAGAGGGATACCCACATCTGCCCAACACCATTTCGAAGGCCGCCGACGCCATGGCAGCCGATGTCGTCCTTCGCACGGTGCTGGGGTCCGACTTCTGCGACTACTGGGTCAACACGCGACGATGGGAATGGCTGATGTTCCACACGACCGGCGGCGATCCGATGGCGACCAGCGTGACGCAGTGGGAACTCGACCGTCTCTTCGAGATCGTCTGACCCGTGCCTTCGCCGTCTCGCGCCGTTCGCATCGGTATCACCGCTCATCTCGAGATGGTCGCGCCCGATGGAGGCGACGGATCGCTGCACTACGTCGTCAGCGCGCCGTATGTGAAGGCCGTGCGCAAGGCCGGCGGGTACCCGGTGCTGCTGCCCGTGGTCGAAGTCGACGACGCCGCAACGCTGCTCGAGATGGTCGACGCCTTGATCATCACCGGCGGCGGTGATGTGGATCCCGTCAACTACAACACCCCGGCCGACCCCATGCTCGGCCCGACGGATCCGCAGCGCGACGCGGCCGATCTGGCGATCACACGCGCCGCCGTCCATGCGAACGTGCCGACACTGGCAACGTGCCGCGGGATTCAGGTGCTCAATGTCGCGATGGGCGGCACGCTGATTCAACATGTCGACGAGCACATGCGCGTCGACATGTACAACGAAGACGTCCATGCCGTCGACATCGATTCAGCCTCACGTCTCGCCACCATCGTCGGCGCAGAGGTCATTGGGCGTCAATTCGTTGCACCACCAGGTGATCGACCGTCTGGGGCCGGGCGTCCGTGCGGTGGCCCACAATCACGATGGCCACATCGAAGCGATCGAGATCGAGGCGGCGCCCGCAGTTCTCGGTGTGCAATGGCATCCCGAGCTTCTGCGACATCGCAGAGACCAACTCGCGCTGTTCGAGGACCTCATCCGCCAGGTCATAGCCCGCCGCGCCGGCTGAGCGTCAACCCATGTGCGTTTGACAACCTCGGGACCCCTACGGGGTCCTGGGCTTACAAACACTGCGGCCACCCCCGAAGCGTTTGACAGCCGCGGGCCCCGTATACGGGTCCGCAGTTGTCAAACGCTGTGCTCGGTCAGGGCGCCGACGTCGGTTGAACTTCAGTTGAGGTTGGTGTGGGCGATGAACCGGGCTGCGACGTCGGGGTCGCCGACGACGTCGACATGTCGCCAGCGGTACCCGGCGCCACATCGATAGCAGGATGTCGCTGGCGGGGCCACGAATCGCGCAATCGGCCTTGGAGTGCTCGCGGGTGACGGCGAAGCCGTTCTCGGACTCACGGACCGTCCATTCGCCGTCGACGTCACCGCAGTGCAGGTGAACCGAACCCCCGACCGGCTCGGCACCCTTGACGACGCTTCCCGTGAAGTGAGCGAGGAACTCGTCGATCCCATCGCTGGCCAACGTCGGTTCCACCGGGTTCGCCGTTCCGGCGGCATCCTCGGCATCCCACCGATGAATCGCGGTCTCCTGCGCCATTCTGCGAATCACGAAACCGGCTGTCTTGTCGCTCGACCACGTCCACGACGAAGCCGTCGGGTCGGCGTCGCCGAGAGTCTTCAGGAGCTCGACCCGGCCGGAGCGGAAAAGGTCGGGCAGCGCATCGTCGGCGGGGCGCTCCGGTTCGACGTAGGTGTTCGGATCGCTGAGCTTGTCGGCCACGACGGTGCGCCAGAAGTCGTGGACCTCAGTGAGGTGCCACAACAGATCGGACACCGTCCAGTTCGGGCATGACGGAACGGGCGTTGCGAGTCCGGCGCGCTCGCATGCTTCCACGAACGCCGCCGAGTCTCTGTCAAGTGCGGCGATGAACTCGTTCGCTTTCATCCTCGGATCGTGCCACATGGCGCTACGGTCGACACCATGAGCAGCGCTAAACCAGACCTCAGCAAGCACGCCAAGATCGCCGAGCGGGTCATCGGCAACGTCGTCCAGGCCGGCGGACCGGCGGTGTCGCCCGACGGCTCGAACGTCGCGTTCGTGGTCAGCCGGGTCGACATGGACAAGAACAAGACCTTCTCGCAGGTCTGGTTGGCTGCTGCCGACGGCTCGACTCCCCCGAGGGCGGTGACGGGCGGCGATCACGACAACGGACCGGCGTGGAGCCACGACGGACGATCGCTGGCGTTTGCGTCGAAGCGGGGCGAGAAGAAGGGCGAGACCACGTTGCACGTCCTGCCGGTCGCCACGCCCGGCGAGACCCGAACCATCGCGACGATGAAGGACGGCGTCGCCGAGACGTGCTGGAGCCCGGACGGTAAGTGGATCGCGTTCACCAGCCGCACGCCCGACGAGCGCTATGACGCCGAGGACGAGAGTTGGCAAGCGCCGCGCAAGATCGAGCGGTTCTTCAGTCAGCTCGACAACGAGGGCTGGATCGTCGATCGCCCCAGCCATGTCTACGTCGTCGCTGCCGACGGAACCGGCACTCCGCGCAATTTGACGCCCGGCGAGTTCCAGCACCACGACATCGCTTGGAAGCCCGATTCCAGTGGCCTGGTGCTCGCTGCACAGCGCCACGACACGTGGGATCTCGACTTCGCCGCGGCCCTCTACTCGGTCTCACTCGACGGGCAGATCGAGACGCTCACCGGACTGACCGGGAGTTACTTCGCCCCGATCGTCTCGCCGGACGGGTCGACCGTCGCGTTTCTCGGAGCCGACGATTCCCAGACCTACCCGCAGAACATGCATGTCGGTGTGGTGCCTGCGACGGGCGGGCGAACACCAGTGGGTGTCGCGGGAGCTGGACCGCACCTTCGAGACGACGGCAGGCGGCGGTTCGGTGCTCTGGCTCGACGATTCGACGCTGCTTGTCCGCTGCCGAGGACCGCGGCGAAACGCATCTATACCGCGTGGCACTCGACGCATCGGCGCCGACTCGAATCACGTCGGGCCCGATTGCCGTGAACTCGTTCGACGCTGCCGGCGGCACGATCGCGTACGCCGCACCGGTGTGGATGCGGTCAGCGACATCTTCGTCGCCACCGACGGGCGAACCACGGCGGCTCACGTCGTTCGCCGACAACTATCGGACCTCCGCCAAGCCGAGCACATGGGAGCGGTTCGCCGTCCCGTGCATCGGACGGAACCGGCGAGATCGACGCCTGGATCATGCGTCCCGCCGACTTCGACGAGAACTCGACGCTATCCAGTGCTGCTCAACGTGCACGGTGGCCCGCACACGCAGTACGGCGAGACGTTCTTCGACGAGTCGCAGATGCAGGCCGCCGCCGGGTTCGTCGTGCATCATGAGCAACCCGCGCGGTGGGTCGGGTCGCGAACAGTCGTGGGGACAGTCGATCCTCGGGCCCCAGCATCCAGCGGCGCCGGGAACCGGCTGGGGGTCCGTCGATGTCGACGATGTGTTGGCGTGCTCGACACACGCGTTGAAGCACTACCCGTTCTGCGATCCGCGACCGCGTCGGAATGCTCGGCGGGAGCTACGGCGGGTTACATGGCCACCTGGCTGGCCGGGTGTCACGGCGACCGTTTCAAGGCCATCTGCAGCGAACGGGCGGTCAACAACATGATCACCGAGGAGTTCACCAGCGACATCGCGACCGTGTTCAGGGTCGAGATCGGACCGAGCCCGATCGAAGCACCCGGAGGAGTACTTGCGCATCTCACCGATCCGATTCGTGCGCGACATCACCGTTCCGATGCTGATCATCCACAGCGAGAAGGATCTTCCGCTGTCCCATCAGCCAGGCCGAGGAACTGTTCGTCGCGATGCGCCTGCTCGGCAAGGACGTCACGTTCTACCGCTTCCCCGGCGAGGGTCACGAGCTGTCGAGAAGCGGCTCACCGATCCACCGCCGTCAGCGCGCCGAGATCATCCTCGACTTCTTCGCCCAGCACCTCGGAGTCACGAGCTGATCTCGCCCGCCAGCCAGGCGTCGATCAACTTGCGAGCGATCGAGATGGATGGCGGGATCATCGGGAGTTCGTCGCGGCGGAACCATCGCGCCTCGACGATCTCGGCCGGATCGATGTCGATCTCGCCGGATTGCCATTCTGCGGTGAACCCGACCATCAGGCTGTGCGGAAACGGCCACGGTTGGCTGCCCCAGTAGCGCACGTTGCCCACCTCGACGCCGACCTCTTCGCGCACCTCTCGAACGACCGCGCCCTCCAACGATTCACCTGGCTCGACGAAGCCGGCGAGACAGCTGTACATCGCACTCTGAAATTGCACGCCGCGGGCCAGCAACGCCTCTTCTCCGCGTGTCACCAAGGTGATCATCGCCGGGGCAATGCGCGGGAATGCCAGCAGACCGCACGCCGGGCAGCGCATCGCCCGCTCGCCCTCCTGCTGTGTCGTCGGCGTGCCGCAACGGCCGCAGAAGCGATGGGTGCGCGCCCACTCGACGAGCTGCACCGCGCGACCGGCGACCAGCCATTCGACCTCGCTCGCCCGACCGAAGAACGAACGGAGATCGATCGCCGCCCCGTCGGCTGGATCAACGCCGGCGGGCACGTCGATTCCCCAGCAGGCCTCGTCGTCGAGCATCCCGAGGAAGTGCGCAGGCCACTCGTCGTCGTGTCGTGCGTCGCTGACCCACACCGACGCGCCGACGACGTGGAAGTAGCGATGCACCGACGCGGCCGCCGGTACCGCGTGCGATGGGGTGAACGACGACATGACCTCACCGTAGGTGTGGGCGCAAACGATCGTCGAATGCGCGGCGTCTTCCCGATAGAACGGTCACATGCACCGGATGCTCCTCTGCATCGCGGTGCTGACCACCGCCTGTGGCCAGCGATCTCCATCTCGCGCCTGACGCTCCGCTGGTTCTCAGCCGCAATGCGACGATGATCGACGTCGTCGACGGCGACACGATCGACGTCTCCGTCGGCGGCCACCGCGAGCGCGTCCGCCTGATCGGTATCGATACCCCCGAGACCATCAAGCCGAACACTCCCGTCGAGTGTTACGGCCCAGAGGCCTCGACGTTCACGAAGTCGCTGCTGCCCAGCGACGTGGCGCTGCACCTCGAACGCGACGTGGTCGCCCGGGACGACTACGGGCGAATGCTGGCGTACGTCTACCTGGCCGGTGACGGCGAGTTCGTCAACCTGACGATCATCCGCAATGGATTCGCCCGACCGCTGACCATCGCGCCGAACTCGGCGCATGCCGACGAGTTCATCGCGGCTGCGCGCCAGGCCGAAGCGAGCAACGTCGGTCTGTGGGGCGGATGTTCCGGATAGCCTCCGCTGCTGATGGCTGCACTCGCCGAACGTCTCGGTTACGACGCTGACGCCAAGCTTCTCGTCATCTCGTGCGACGACCTCGGCGCCTCCCACGCCGCCAACCTCGGTGTGTACGGCGCGCTCCGCGATGGCGTCGCCACCTGTGCATCGATCATGGTGCCGGCGCCATGGGCACGCGACGCTGCACTGCGCTACCGGCCCACCGACGACATCGGCGTGCACCTGACCCTCAACTGCGAGTACGAGGCGTACCGGTTCGGGCCCATCACGCACGCACCGTCGCTGCTCAGTGGCGAAGCCGGCTTCCCCCGTCGGATCGCCGATCTGTGGGAGCACGCCGACCCCGAGGAGGTGTTGCGCGAATGCCGCGCCCAGATCGAGCGGGCGCTGGCGTGGGACATCGACGTGACCCATCTGACGCCGCACCTCACGGCCATCACGCTGCGGCCCGAGTTCTTCGACGTGTATCTCGAGCTCGCGGTCGAGTTTCGCCTGCCCGTCAGGCTGCCATCGACGATCACGTCCGACCAGGCCGGCTTCCCGTTCCGCCAGCTGGCCGCCGACGAGGGCGTGGTCTTCCCCGATCACTTCAACCACGACTGGCGCGCCGGCAGTCGTGATCGCGTGTACGACGAGATCCGAAATCTGCAACCCGGGGTCACCGAGATCCACGTGCAGCCGGCCATCGACACTCCCGAAGTCCGCGCCCTCACCGAGGCCGCACCCGGCTGGATCGACGACTTCGAGCTCGTCACCGACGACACCAAGCTCGAGCAGTTGCTTGCCGACAGCGGCGCGACGCTGATCGGATACCGCTTGCTCAGGGACGCGATGCGAGCCGGTTGATCGCCGCCGAGGCCTCGCCGCTGCGCAAGACTTCGAACAACGCCGCTGTCGACCCCGTCGACTTCAACTTGCCCTGCATGTACGCAACGGTGGGATCGAGAGCCGCATCGCCCGCGGCAATCATCACGACCGCGTCGGCGTTGTCGGGGCCCTCGACCACTTCGTCCTTCTTGCCGTACGCAACACGGTATTGGATGGTCACGGCGACACCTGTGTGCGAATTCCCGCGAAGAGATCGTGTTCCAGCTGGCCCTCGCTGGGAGTGCCCACCAACGAGCGGGCGAGGATCCAGTCCTCCCACGGATAGACCTCAGCAAGCTCCTCGTCGGTCAGGCCGAACCACCAGGGCTCGGTGGGGTCGACCTGCGTGGCATGCGCCCGCAGTGCGCCGCTGCGAGCCCACATGAAGTTGTGGACGTCGAGCCGTGTCGTGATGCGATCGTCGTGCCCCGGGCGATCCAGCCAGTCCTGATCGAACGGTGACTCGCCTCGCAGAGCGATCATCGCCTCGTGGACCGCCGTCAGGCGGGCCTTCGCCCACACCGAGTAGTACAGCTTTTGCGGCTGGTACGGGTCGCCGAGCTCGGGATACCAGGCCGGGTCACCGGCACGCTCCCACGCCAGCACCGAGATGTCGTGCACCTTCAGGTGGTCGGGATGCGGGTAGCCGCTCTGATCGTCGCCATAGGTGATGATCACGTCGGCCCGTTGACTGCGGATCACGTCCACGAGCCGTCCGACCGCTTCGTCGATGGGTGCCTGGTTGAAGGATTCCGGGTGATGATTGGGGTCGGTGTCGACCATGCCGGAGTCGCGGTATCCGAGCATCACCACCTCGTCGAACCCGATGATCTCGGCAGACTTGGCGAGCTCGTCGTGTCGCAGTTCGGCCAGCCGAGCCTTCTCCTCCTCGACGCTCAGACCGTGGAACGGTTGACCTGGTTCGCGCAGCGCAGGGTTCTGCAGGTCGCCCTCCTCGCCTCCGGTGCAGCACACCAACACGGTGTGCACACCCTGGGCCTTGTACATCGCCATGGTCGGCGCGCCCTTCGACGCTTCGTCGTCGGGATGGGCATGCACGGTGAGCAAACAGAGCCGTTCCTTCACGGTGTGAACGCTATCGACGATGGCCGCCACGTAGGCTCCACCGTCGTGCGTCGTCTTGTCGCAATCCCCATTTTCCTCGTTGCGCTGGCCGCAATGGCCTCTGGTTGCCGCCACGACGGCCGGGAGATGCGGCCGGCATTGCCCAGCCAGAATGGCAGCGTCAGCACCACGTCGCCTCCGACGTCACCTGCGATCGAGGACGATTTCTTCGACACCGTGGCCCCTGCTCCTATCTTGCCGGGTGGCCCCATCGAGTCCTCGACCACGCTCCTGGCATCCAGCACCATCGCGCCGCTCGTGCCTGCTCTCACGGTCACGGCTCCTTGGCGTCCTGGGGCTGCCATCGATCCGCGCTACACGTGCAAGGGCGCGGACGTCGCGCCGGCACTGACGTGGACCGACGCCCCGGAGGGCACCCAAGAGATCGCGATCACGCTCATCGATCAGGACTCCGCGTTCGACCACTGGACCATGGCGGGAATTGCTCCCGATATCACCGGGCTTGCCGAGAACACGCCACCGGAAGGGGCCGTCGCCGCGCTCAACGGAACCGGGGATCCTGGCTACACGGGCCCGTGCCCTCCAGCCGGAGCGACGCACACGTACCGCATCACCGTGCACTACCTCGACAGGGCGCTGCTGTTGTCGAGCGGAGGCACAGCGGTCGCCATGCGCGCCGCGATCGACGACGCGACCCTCGCCACGGCCGAGGTCACCGGAACCTTCACCGGCTCCTGACCCGCTGCACCGAGGTGTGCGCTAGGAGGTGATGGCCACTTCGTCGAGGTAGGCCGCAAACTTCTCGAGCGCGGCTGCGCGGCGCGTGGGGACGTGCTCGGCAGGCGGATCGGACGCCCGGTATCCCTTCAACACCTGGCGCGCAACGGTGACCTTGTGAACCTCGTCGGGACCGTCGTAGATCCGCGCCGCTCTGGCCGCGCGATACATCGACTCCAACGGCAGATCGGTCGTGTAGCCGAGCGAGCCGTGGATCTGGATGGCCCGGTCGATCACGTTGTACATCACCCTGGCACCCCAGAACTTGATGACCGCGATCTCGACACGCGCGTCGCTGTAGTGCTTGCCCGCTGCGTGCAGTTGGTCCATCCGCCACGCCGCCTGCAGCGTGAGGAGTCGGGCTGCCTGCATCTCCGCGTAGCTCTCGGCGATCCAGTCCTGAATCATCTGCTTCTCGGCCAGGATCGAGCCGTGGGTGTACCGGGTCAGCGCCCGCTCGCACAGCATGTCGAAGGCTCGCCTGCTCTGACCCAGCCATCGCATCGCGTGATGGATGCGGCCGGGGCCGAGCCGCTTTTGAGCGAGCGCGAAGCCCTGCCCGATGCCTGCCTCACCGCCGACGATGTTCTCGAACGGCACACGCACGTCCTCGTACAGGATCTCGGCATGACCGCCGGGCTCGCCGGTGCGGTGATCGGGCTCGCCCATCGTGGGCACATCACGGAGGATGTTGACGCCCGGCGTGTTGGTGGGGACGATGATCATCGAATAGTTCTGATACGGCTTCTCGTAGTCGCCGGTCTTGACCATCACGATCAGGAAGTCGCTGATCGACGCGTTGGACGAGAACCACTTGTGGCCGTTGATCACCCACTCCCCGCCGTCACGTACGGCCGCCGTCTTCAACAACGTCGGGTCGGCACCGGCGCCCGGCTCGGTCATCGAGAAGCTGCTGCGCACCTTGCCGTCGAGCAGCGGCTGCATCCATTGCTCGCGTTGCGCGTCCGTGCCGCCGACTGCGATCAGTTCAGCATTGCCGCTGTCGGGCGCGTTGTTGCCGAAGACGCTGGGGGCGTACACGCACCGACCGAGAATCTCGTGCATGAGGCCGAGCTTCACCTGACCAAAGCCCTGGCCGCCCATGTCGGGCGGAAGATGAGCGGCCCACAGGCCTTGGCGGCGCACCTCGTCCTTCAGCGGGTCGGTGATCTGCCGGAACACCGCACGTCCCTCCGCGGTCCGCCAACGGTCGGCCAACGGTTCGAGCGGAATGATCTCGTCGTGCACGAATTGACGCATCCACTCGAGCTTTGCCTCGAACTCGGGCTCGGTCTCGAAATCCCATGCCATCACGCACCCCCGTGGTCGTTGCCGGTCAAACGGCCTCTGATGAGAGCCGACCGTACACTGCACTCGTGAACCATCGGCTGTCGAACGTGCTCAGCCTGGTCGTGCTCGCAGTCGTCGGCCTCCGCCTCGTGCAGGCAGTCAAACTGTCGCGCTCGTCGCGTGGTCGCTCGCTGAGCCGGGAGGTCTGGACACGTATTCGCTGGCGTCACATCTGGCCCGTGCCGATCGTGCTCGCCGGGGTGCTGCTTGCGGCGATTCCGCTGCTGTTGGTGCCTGCTCTGCGTTGGGGCTGGTGGTCTGCATTGGGCGGCGACGGCAACCCGATCTTCGGATCGTCCGACACGACCATGGGCACCGTGTGGGAGTGGCTGATCCCTCTCGTGTTCATGACGCTGGTCGTGGCAGCCCTTCCTCTTTTCGCCAACGCCGAGGAGCGAATGTTTCGCTCCGGAGCACAGCGATGGACCACACGCCAGCGCGTGCTCAAGGTGCTGCAGTTCGGATTGATCCACGCCCTGATCGGAATTCCCATCGGGGTCGCGCTGGCCCTGTCGGTCGGCGGTGCGTACTTCATGTCGGTCTACCTCCGGTCGTACGCGCTCACCGGAAGTGCCAGCGAAGCCACGCTCGAATCCACGCGCGCGCACACTGCGTACAACGCACTGATCATCCTGGCGGTCGCCATCGTGGTGGCCGTCGACGCCGTCGTCTGACCCGAGCCCGTCGATATCCTGATCGATAATGTCGCTGCCTCCGCCGCCTGTCATCGAACACTGTTACCGCCATCCCAATCGTGAGACCGGGCGTCGATGCACTCGCTGCGGCAAGCCGGCATGCGGCGACTGTCTCGTCCAGGTTTCCGTCGGTTCGCACTGCCTCGATTGCATCAAGGCGGCGCGTCCCGACGTGAAGACTCGCGCGAAGTTCTGGAACGCGCGCCAGCCAACTCTGGTCACCTATTCGCTGATCGGCATCAACCTCGCCGTCTTCCTGTGGACGATCAACGCCAATCGCACCATCGACTTCGGCCGATTCGAGCACGGCGACTACACGCTTGCGGTGGCCAAGCCATTCATCGAGAACCACGAGTACTACCGCTTGGTCTCAGCCGGCTTCCTGCACTTCGGCATCTTCCACATCGGCATGAACATGCTGCTGCTGTACCAGCTCGGCCAACTCCTCGAGCCGGCCATCGGGCGTGTGCGATTCGCCATGCTGTACTTCGCCAGCCTGCTGGCAGGATCGTTCGGCGCGCTGCTGCTGCAGCCCAATGGCCTCACGGGTGGCGCCTCAGGCGCCGTCTTCGGGCTGATGGCCGCGGCGGCCATCGGCCTGCACCGGCGGGGCGTCAACGTCTTCAAGACCGGCATCGGGACGACGTTGATCCTGAACCTGGTGATCACCTTCACGATCCCAGGCATCTCGGTCGGAGGTCACCTCGGCGGCGCGATCGCCGGTGCGATCTGCGGATTCGTCATCCTGGCACCAGGCCATGCCGTGCTGCCGAAGTGGGCGTCGTACGCCACCCCTGTCGCGGTCGCGCTGATCGCTGTCGTCGGCAGCGTGGCCGTCGGCGGCGCGTAGCGACCCTCACGCCAGCTTGCGTCGCCGCCTGAACCGCAGTGGTGGCATCTCGAGCTGATCGATGCGATCGCTCGACCACTTCGCCGGCGGAGCCATGGTGAGCGCACACAACCTCACCAACGCTTCGTCGTAGTTGACCCGCCAGCCGCTGAAGTCGTGCCAGGCCTGATCGAGATCTCGTTTCAACGGCACCTCGAGGGCGCGCAACTCATCGCACAACAGGTCAAACTCGCGGCGCGAGATCGTGATGGGGTCTGTTGGTTGCGGATCCGGGTGGTACGGGATTCGAAACGAGTCGGCGATCCGCCGCAACGCGAGAAAGCCGCTGCGGATCATGAGGTCGCTGATCGGATTGCGCGGCCGATCTAGCGTCGACGCGGCGATGGCGGCGGTATCCAGCACGCAACCGGCAGCCGTGATCCAGCTGCGCTCCGGATGCGGCGACCGGAAGAACACCAGCGCCGGCTGGCTGGTGTGGCTCTCCTCGATGTCGACGAACCACGACTCCCACGGCTCGAAGAGATCCTCGTCGAGTCGGTCGAGCCAGCCGATTCTCGTGTATCGGGTCAGCAACTGGGCCGGGCTCGGCGGAAGGCCGGCACGCACCTCGAGCATCCCCACGAGGGTTTCGCGCCGGCTGAACGCGCCGTAGATCGTGGGCAGGTACGAGATCATCAACGAGATCAGGCCGAGCCCGAAACCCGCCTCGACGAACTCCAGGATGATTCGCGGTGCACCCTGTGAACGGACGAACCCCAGCGTGAACAGCGAGGAACCGCTGGTGGCAAAGGCTTCTGTGACGGGCTGCACACCGGTGCCCCAAAAGATCGACGTGAAGCCGGTCACGACCACCATCACCCACAACGCCGGCAGGCTCACCAGGGCCAGAGGTGCGTACAGCGACATCACACTGTCACGGCGCTCGAACGACCTGTTCGGCTTGGTGAACAGGTTGAACAGCTTTCGCAACCCCACGAAGTGGAACCTCGTCAGCCGGGGAATCACCGCACGCGGCACCACCACCGTGCGTATGGCCGAGACCAGCGTCGACACCACCATTGCCGCCCCCACCAGGACTGCCAACACCTGAACCACGATCACCCGACCACTGTGTCACACCCTTTTGCGACAATGCTGCTATGACCAAGCGTCAGGCTCAACAAGCCACTTCCGAGCAGCTCACGCTGCTGGCAGTCTCCGAGCTGCCCCTGCAATTCCGACTCGATCAGCGAACCCGCGAACGCGGTCTCGCACACATTGCGGCCATTCGCCGCCAATTGGCATCCAAGACCGCCGACGCCTCCCATTCGGCCGCGACGACCGACGCCTCCGAGTTCGCCGATCGTCATCACCGGGCGGCGTGATGGTACTGCTCAAGCCGTTGGAGCTAACGACCGTACGGCGTCCCAGTGCTTCAGGTCGGGGTCGAGCGGCAGGATCGCCAGCGAGGTCGTGTTGACTCCGTTGTCGAAGTACGCCTGGATCTTCGCTCGACACTCGGCGGGCGAACCGTGCACGATCAATTCGTCGACCAGCGAGTCGGGTATTGCGGCGAGCGCCGCCTTCCTGTCGCCGGCCTTCCAGGCATCCCACATCGGGCGCAGCTGGTCGCCCCGGCCCAGCCAGTCGTGGAAGGCGGCATACACCGGCACGTTCAAGTAGGCGGCAATTGCGAATTTTCCTGCCTCGCGAACAACTGCGACGTTCTCACTGGGACACACGAAGATTCGGGCGACGATCTCGCGCTCCTCGCCCCCCGCCGCTTCGCTGACGACACCGACAACCCTCGTCACGTCGGTCGGCGACAACCAGTTGATGATCGCCCCGTCGGCTTCTCTGCCCGCCAAGCGCAGCATGCCCTCGCGCAACGCCGCAACGAGGATGGGCGGCGCCTGCTCTGGCCTCACTCCCAGCCTGAAACCCTGCACCTCGAACGTGTCGTACACCTTCGAGACCTTCTCGCCGGTGAAGGCGTCGCGCAGAAACCGCACGACGTCGCGCACCTTCTTGTAGGGCTCCACGAATGGCACGCCGTTCCAACGCTCGACGATCACATTGCTGCTCGAGCCCACCCCGAACGCAAAGCGACCGGGCGCGGCATCGGCCATCGAGGCAACGCACTGCGCGAAACAAGCAGGCGAGCGAGTGAAGGCCGGAACGATGGCCGTCCCGAGACGAAGGCGTGGCTCCCACGCTGCGGCGAGTGCCAACGGCGTGAAGGCATCGGCGCCGTCGGCCTCCGCGGACCAGATGTCGGTATACCCGAGGTCGGCCAGCTCGCCGAGCTTGTCACGATGGCTGTGCAGTGGACCGGGAAGTGGCACGGTCATGCCCGGTCTGTTCGGTTGCGCCATGTGGTGTCTCCTTCGTCGGCCTGTGGCGATCCGAACACTCGGCGAATCAGACGCCCTGCGGGACGGGTGTTGGGCCGGGAATACCGGCGATGGCGTACGCCTCGGTCTCGTCGAGGGTCTCTTTGACCATCAGCGCGTCGACGAGGGCGTCCAGCTCGACGCGGTGCTCGCGCAACAACTTCGTCGCCTCCTCGTAGCACTGGTCGACGATCCGACGGATCTCATCGTCCACGAGCTTGTAGGTCTGGTCCGACGCGGCACGCGTGCCGAATGGAGAGGCGTCGTCCTGGGGCGCGGGCAGCACCGATACCGGGCCCACCAGCGATGACATCCCCCATCTACCCACCATCATCCGGGCGATGCGGGTGAGGACCTCGAGGTCGTTCTCGGCGCCGGTGGTGAAATCGCCGAACACGACCTCCTCGGCCGCCCGCCCGCCCAGCGCACCGATGATCCGCGCCCGCAACGCGCTCTCGGTGTAGCCGTATCGGTCGGCTTGTGGGGTCTGCAGGGTCACCCCCAGCGACTGGCCGCGGGGGATGATCGAAATCTTTCGCACCGGGTCGGCACCCGGGACGAGCATCCCGAGCAGTGCGTGGCCCGACTCGTGGTACGCAGTGCGGCGCCGCTCGAACTCGGGGATGAAGATGTTGCGCTCGACCCCGAGGATGATCTTCTCGAGCGCGTCGGTGAAGTCGCTGTGCTCGACCGCTTCGTGGTCACGCCGCGCAGCCAACAACGCCGCCTCGTTGACCAGGTTGCGCAGGTCCGCGCCCGTTGCGCCAGGGGAGACGGCAGCGACCTTGTCGAGGTCGACCGACGGCGCCAACAGCACCTGGCGGGTATGGATGCGCAGGATGGCGAGGCGCCCTTGTGCATCAGGCGGGCTGACGACGACGCGACGGTCGAAGCGACCGGGTCGCAGAAGGGCGGAGTCGAGCAACTCCGAGCGGTTGGTGGCAGCGATCACGATGACCCCTTCGGACCCGGTGAACCCATCCATCTCCGTGAGGATCTGGTTGAGGGTCTGCTCGCGCTCGTCCACGCCGCCGAAGCTGCTGGCGCTACGCGCTCGCCCGATGGCGTCGATCTCGTCGATGAAGATGATGGACGGGGCGACCTTGCGGGCCTGCTCGAAAAGATCGCGGACTCGACTGGCCCCGACGCCGACGATCATCTCGATGAACTCCGACGCCGATGCGGCGAAGAACGGCACGCCCGACTCGCCGGCAACGGCTCGGGCGAGCAGGGTCTTGCCCGTACCGGGCAGTCCCGACAGCAACACGCCCCGTGGCATCAGCGCGCCCAGCTGGCGGTACTTGTCGGGGTTGCGCAGCATGTCGACGATCTCGGACAGCTCGCCCTTGACCTCCTCGATGCCGGCCACGTCCTCGAACGTGGCGCGGGGACCGTTTTCGCTGTCGATGCGCCGAGCCTTCGAGCGACCAATGCCGGCAAGGCCGCCCAAGGCACCTCCGGCGCGGCGCATCAGCAGCACGAACAAGCCAACGAACAGCAACGTCGGCGCGAACCCGATGAGGAGCTGCTGCCACAGCGGCCTGCGCTCCGTCAGCGATTCGGCCCGCACGACGACACCGTTGGCGTCGAGGTCGCGGAGCAGGTCGTCCTGCGCATACGTCGGGCGCTCGGTTCGGAACTCGTCGATCTTCTTCGAGCTGTCGCGTGGTGCCGTCGGTTGCTTGAACTTCCCTTCGATCGTGTCGCCGCGTGATCCGACCTCCGCAACGTTGCCTGCTTCGAGCTGCTGCCGGAACTCGGTGTACGGGATCGTGGCCGGCAGGTCGGTCGCAGTGGCCCACGCGCCGATGAACCAGTTCACCGCCAGTAGACCAATGAGGATCCACCAGAACTTCGCCGATCGGTCGGTAGGACCGCTTCTTGGGCGCGGAAGGTACACCCTCAGTGCGCCACGGTGGTGGGGCGTCGCTCGACGGCGAGCGGGTCTTTTCGGTGGACCGGCGCTCTTTCACATCCATGGGCGTGACGCTAGCCCTCGCGGGCCGTCGGGCAGCGAAGGAGCGCTGGTAGCTGGCTGCCTCGCACATCGCGCCGCCCAAGACGAGTGAACTGACGGCGTCGACTTCTCGTCAGTGACGTTCTCGGGCTCGATCCCGTCGACGACTGCGTCGGTCTGGGCGATCGACCTGGTGCTTCCGCAGGCGCCCGGACCAGGCGCGACGACATCCGGCTGTGAGTCCACTGACTTCGCGGGCATGCCGGTCGGCTCGATCGCGCTGATGCAGCGCGGCACATGCACATTCGGCCAGAAGACCGACAACGCAATTGCGGCAGGCGCGATCGCGGTGGTCATCTTCAACGACGGCGGTGACGCGAGTCGAGTGGGGAACATCAATGGAACCCTCGGGCCAGGCACCCATGGGCCTTCCGTGGGCACCACACTCGCGGTCGGGCAGGACCTTGCCAACGGTATCGCCAGCGGCTCCACCGGTTCGGTCGTGACCATCCGAGTCGACCGGGTCGAAGAGATTCGCACCACGCACAATGTCATCGCTGAGACGCCGGGCGGGGATCCGAACAGGGTCGTCGTCGTCGGAGCGCACCTGGACAGCGTGCCTCGCGGCCCGGGCATCAATGACAACGGCTCCGGGTCGGGGACGATCCTGGAGATCGCCGAGGTCTACGCCGAGCAGGGCCGCGTACCGCGCAACAAGCTGCGGTTCATGTGGTACAGCGCGGAAGAGTTCGGTCTGCTCGGATCGACCGCGTACGTCGAGTCGCTGTCCCAGGCCGAACTCGACCAGATCATGGCAATGGTGAACTTCGACATGGTCGGCTCGCCCAACTACGTCCGGTTCGTGTATGACGGCGACAACTCGGCCTTCCCCGTGGGTCCGGGGGCTGCCGCCGGCCCTCCAGGGTCCGCCTACCTCGAATCGCTCTTCGTCGATTACTTCAACTCGGTCGGCTTGGCCAATGATCCGACGCCGTTCAGTGGTCGCTCGGACTATGGACCGTTCATCGCGGAGGGAATTCCCGCAGGTGGCCTGTTCACGGGTGCCGAAGGCGAGAAGACGGCGGCACAAGCGGCTACATACGGTGGGACCGCCGGTATCGCCTACGACCCCTGCTACCACCTCGCCTGCGACACGTTCGCGGGCACAGCAACCAGCCTCGCCATGAAGGGCTTGGATGAGATGTCTGATGCCGCCGCACATGTCGTGCTGTCGTTGTCTCGGGTGAAAGTCGACGTACGCCAGACCGACGCCGTTGCGGCGCTGCGCACATCAGGCAGCCTCGTCGTTGACGGGCCGGGGGCCGACGGGCCCGACGACCGGTAGTTCCAGGCGATTTCACACCGAGGATGGGGACGGGCCCCAGGGCGGGCCCGTCCCCTGCCGTTCTCAGTTTCAGCGCGGAAGGTTTCTTGCCTCTGACCTGCGGTTATCTCTCTGGTAGGGTCCGGAAATGAAGGAAACACCGTGGCAGGGCGATGCGTGCTCGTTGGTCGAGGAGTTCCGCAGCGGGAGGCGATCGCCGATCGAGGAGCTCCGGGCGACGTACGCGGCCATCGACGACAGCACGTTGAACGCGGTCAGTTACCTCCCGCGTGAGCAGGCAGAACGCGACGCACTCGGCGCGGATGTCAACAAGCCGTTCGGGGGTGTACCCATCGGCGTGAAGGAGTTGGATCAGGTAACCGGGTGGCCCGACACCCACGCTTCCGTGCTCTTCCGCGACGATGTTGCCGACTACACGGGGGTGATGGTGCAGCGGGTCCGCGACGATGGCGGAGCGGTGCTGGCGGCTCAAACCACCGCCAGTGAGTTCGGCGGGGTCAACGTCACTCGCACGTTGCTGCACGGAACCACCCACAATCCATGGCAACACGGGCGTACGCCTGGAGGAAGCTCGGGCGGCACCGCCGCTGCCGTCTCGGGGGGACTGGTGACCATCGCAACCGGAGGCGACGGTGGAGGCTCGATTCGGATCCCCGCGGGTTTCACCGGGCTCGTCGGCTTGAAGGCCACCATCGGTCGCATTCCCCGTGGACCGCGAGCCGACTACGGCAACCTGACGGTGACCATTGGCTGCCTCTCCCGTTCGGTACGCGACACGGCACGCTGGTTCGACGTCTGCAATGGCTACGACGGACGCGACCCGCTCAGCCTCCCCCGCGTACAGGGATGGGAGGACGGCCTCGGCCGTCATCTCGCGTCACTGCGTGGTGCACGTGTGGCCGTGGCCTCGACCTGGGGCAACTCCGTCGTGTCACCGATCATGTGGGAATTGATCGAGGAGGCCGCGATCGCCTTGATCGCCGATACAGGCATGACCCGCGTCGACACCGTCGACACGAACCTGCCCAAGATGGGCGCAGCGTGGTCGATCAGCGGAATGATCGCGATCGAGGCCCGCCTCGGGGACATGTGGCCTTCCCGAGCCGACGAGCTCACTTCCGAGATGCGCTATGGCATGGAGACATCGAAGGGCCTGTACAACTCCGAGGCGCGAGCCAAGATCGAGCATCGACGAGTCGAGCTGAACGAGGCCATGGCCCGCATCTTCGATCCCGTGGACGGTGTCGATTTCGTCATCACCGCCTCGAACCCCGATGTCGCGTTCGATGCTGATGGGCCGCTGCCATCCGTGTTCGGCGGCGTGGAAGCCGGGGCACGGAACAACGGCCGGTTGACGTTCCCAGCCAACCTGTACGGCAATCCGGCGATCTCCATTCCGGCCGGCACCCTCGATGGGCTACCCATCGGTCTGCAGGTGGTCGGTCGCCACTACAGCGAAGAGTTGCTGCTCGACTTGGCCCTGTCGGTCGAGCGCGCCCGGCCGTGGCCTTTGGTCGCGCCGGGCTCGCCACGGTGACCCAAGGCAAGCCGGCGCTGACCCGGCTCGACCCACAGCAACGACTCCTCGCCATCGGCTTGGTCCTCGGCGTCACGATGGTGGCGTTCGAGATCACCGCAGTGCTGACCGCACTGCCGACGATCACCGATCAGTTGCACGGCGACTCGTTGTACGGGGTCGCGTTGGCCAGTTACACGCTGGCCAATCTGGTCGCGCTCGTCGTCACGGGCGAACTGACCGATCGCTTTGGACCCGCCAGGCCGTACCTCGCGAGCCTCGCGGTCTTCGCCACAGGTCTGGTGGTCGCGGCGACCGCACAGAGCATGGAGCTGGTCGTGATCGGGCGAACCCTGCAGGGCGCGGGCACCGGGGGTTTGGCGCCCATCGCCTACGTGCTCGTCAAGCGAGCCTTCCCCGAAGACCGTCAGCCGACCATGTACGCGTACCTGGCGGCGGGATGGGTGTTGCCCAGTCTGATCGCACCAGCGGTTGCCGGCACCATCACGGATCGACTCGATTGGAGGTGGGTGTTCTGGCTGCTGCTGCCGCTGATCCCGGTGGTCGCGATCATCACGGTCCGACCCATGCGGGCCTATGTGCCGAGCGGTAGCGGTGCCATTCGGTACTCGAGAATCGGTGCAGCCGTTCTTGCGGCGACCGGGATCGGCACCTTCGTGACGGCATTGCAGTTCGCAAATCCAATTGCGGCAGTTGGTGGCGCGCTCGCCGGTCTGGCGATCGGTCTACCGAGCCTGCGCCGGCTCCTGCCGACAGGAGTGCACCGTGCTGTGCGCGGCCTGCCGGCGGTCGTGTTGTGCCGCATTCTTGCAACCGCAGCGTTTCTGGGTGCCGACAGCTTCATCCCACTTGCGGCTGATCGAATCCACGGTGCGTCTCCCACCATCCAGGGCTTTGTGATCATCGGCGCCTCGTTGAGCTGGACGGGTGGGCAGTGGTTCATGTCGCGACATCCCGGCATCGACCCGCGCCGCGCGGTCCGTCTGGGCTTTGCGATCGTTGCCTTCGGCCTCGCGGCCAGCATTCCGGTGCTGGCAGAGGGCTGGCCCCTGTGGGCCACGTTCTTCGGGTGGGCATTCGGTGGCTTCGGCATGGGTCTGCTGTTCAACCCCACGACGGTGACGGCCATGTCGTGGGCGGAAGAAGGGGTCGAGGGACTGGTCAGCAGTCAGGTCAACCTGGCCGACGCCATCGGCTTCTCGATGATGGGAGGCATCGGCGGAGCGATGGTGGCGGTCTCGGAGCGCACCAGCCTGTCGCTGCCAGCGGCTCTCGGCATCAACTTCGCATTGGCCATCGCGCTGGCCGGCTTGGGAACGGTCTGCGCCCGCCGGATCGCCGCCCGCTAGACCTTCGCGGCGGCCGGAAGCATCCAGAACGACAGCGCTCAACGCGCCGGCAACGTTTGCTTGGTCGTCAGCACCGGCTCGAACAGATCGCCAAGTCTGTCGACACGCTCCAACACATCGCGGAAACTGAACTTCAGTTCAGCACTCGCCGGCAGCCGCGGACTCCACCTCTGCCCAACTGACGGGCGTCGACACCGTCGGCTCCGGTCGGGCGCGCATCGAGTAGACCCCGATGGTCGTCTTGAAGCGGGCGTTCTGGCTCCAGTCGACGAAGATCTTCCCCGGCCGCTGGACCTTGGCCATCACCGTCGTCACTCGATCGCGGTGCTGGCGTTCCAAGACCTGGCCGACGGCGAGCGCAAAGTCTGCGGCGCCATCGTGACGTGCACGGCGTGTTCAACGGCACGTACATCTGCAATCCCTTCGACCCCGACGTCTTGCACCACCCTTCGAGATCGACAGCAGCCAGCACCTCGCGCGCCCACAGGGCGATCTCGCAACACTCCTTGATCGCCGCCGGCGCACCGGGGTCGAAGTCGAAGACCATCGCCAACGGCGTCTCCAGGTCGTCGGCCACGGCCATGGGCACGTGCAGTTCGAGCGCCGCCATGTTGGCCGCCCACACCAAGGAGGCCTGTTCATCGAATCGGCAGTAGCCGATGTCGCCATCGCGATCGCCGGGACCGAGCGCTGTCGGTATCCACGATGGACGATGCTTCGGGCACCGCTTCTCGAAGAAGCCCGACTTGTCGACGCCGTTGGGGAACCTCTTCAGCGTGATGCACCGACCCGCGAGGTGCGGCACCATCACCGGTGCGATGCGCGCGTAGTACTCGATCGCCTCGCCCTTCGTCGTGCCCGTTTCCGGGTACAGCACCTTGTCGAGGTTCGACAGCGACAGCTCGCGCTCCCCGACCCTGACCACGGTCCCACCGCTCATCCCGCGACCCTACGCGATGAGAGATGAGCCGCCAGTCGCCGCACATCTCTCACATCGCCGGCAGCCGGGCGAGCGCGATGAGAGATGTGCGGAAGGGACCGGCTCATCTCTCATCGCACGGGTTCGTGCGGAGTGTGGGAGTCAGGCGGATTTGCGGACGCGCCTGGGCTTGGCGGGCGCTTCCTTGCCGACCACTTCCAGGTCGGGGCCACCTGCCGGGTGGCGGCCGCGGGCGGCCTTCGCAGCCTTGACGCTGGCCTCCAGCGCGGCCATGAGATCGACGACCTGGGGCGCGGCGGCCGCGGGGGCGGGCGCCTCGAACTGCTCGCCGGCAGCCTTGCGCTCGATCAGGTCGAGCACCTGTTCGCGATACGCGTCGCGATACTTCGACGGATCGAACTCCGCCGACAACGAGGCGACCAGCGACTCGGCCATCTTGACTTCCTTGGGGCTGATCTCGATGTCGTCGAGCACGCTCGAGCTCGTCGATCGAGTCGACCGACACGACCTCGTCGGCGAACACCATGGTGCTCATCAGCAGCGTGCCCTCCGATGCCCGCACCGCGGCGACGTACTGCTTGTTGCGCATGACGAACCGGCCGATGGCCACCTTGCCGGCGGCCTCCATCGCCTGCGCCAGCAGCGCGTACGGCTTCGGCGTCTTGTCGGGGGCGAGGATGTACGGCGAATCGAAGTACACGGGATCGATCTCGTCGAGGTCGACGAACTCCTCGAGGTCGATGCTGCGGGTCGCAGAAGGGATGAACGGCTCGAGCTCGTCGGGATCGACGACGACGTAACGCCCCTTGCTGATCTCGTAGCCCTTGACGATGTTCTCGTCGGGCACATCCTCGCCCGTATCGGCCGACACCTTCTTCAGGCGGATCCGGCTGAGGGTGCGCTCGTCGAGCTGGTTGAACGACACGCTCTTCTTGCTGACGGCGTGAAACATCTTGATGGGAATGGCTACGAGCCCGAAACTAATCGTCCCGCTCCATACTGGCCTCGGCATAGGTACAAGTCTGCCCTGAAAATCGTCGTTTCACCAGGCCTGGCTAACCGGCGAGCACCGCGCGGGCGACGAGATCGGTTCCGAACGCAGTGAGAATTGCGAGATACAGCAGTCCGGTGGCCGCCATCACGGCCGAGTAGTACCGCTCGCGGAGCGCCGCCTTGGTCACGAACACCAGAACGATCGTGGTCACGGCGCATGCCGCCCAGAACCAACCGAGCGTGCCGTTCCAGCCGTCGTCGACCGCTCCGGTCCACACCGAGACCATGCCTGTGGGAAGCAACAGCGCCGCAACCTCGATTGGCCAGACCCAACCGAGGGCCTGGACCAACTCGTTGAGGTGTCGCCGCGGAAGGCCCGGCTGCACCAAGTACCAGTGGCCGAGCAGCATGGCATCGGTGACCGCCCCGAGGAACGCGGCGCCGGCAAAAGTGCGCAGGAGCGACACCGCAAGATTGCCTCCTGCGTCGACGGAGGCGGCTATCAAGCCGACGACACCCACGATCGGCGCGAACAGGTCCACGATGGGTGGGAACTCCCGTCCGGCCAGCGGAGCCTTGACCTGTCGTTCGATGCCCGTCATCTCGGCGACCCGTTGCGATCGCCGGTCGTGCTCCGCGGCGTGTCCGGAGACTCCGCGCGTGCCGATGGACGATGGAGACTGCCAACGCGAACGCAGCGGCCAGCACGACGCCGGCTGCGCTGATCTCGCGGACCCAAACGGTGCCGAACCGAATGCCCAACACCAGGGCCATCGCGGCCATGACCAGGTAGACCCCACGAAGGAGCCATCCATACCCGATGCCCACCTCTCGGCGCCGCGTCGTGAACCACAGAAACGCCAAACCACCAACCGCCCACTGCAGCAGCACCGAGGCGGCGTCGAGGCGGATCACGCCGGGCAGGCTAACGAGGCAGATGCATTTCCGAGGGATCACCCACTCGGGTGATGGAAGATCCAAAACTTTTCGATTACGAAACTTTTTTGTTACCGCAGCGTGTCAACTCTGTACAATTACCCCAACTGGGCAGTCTCGAAAGAGCCCGTCCACGACGAGTCTCTCCGGCAGGCGCCGGTTCCCACTTCGTCGACGAGCACCCGTCCCGCGACTCGACGAAGCACCGCCCGCCGCGTGATGCTGGCGCCGCCGGAGAGCTCCAATGCGAACCCTCGCGGCCACCGTCCAGGCCAGTGGGGGTTCGTCGTTTTCGCCGCATGCGGACGCTTTCCCCAACACTGCGATGCCGTACATTCGTGTGATGCAAATTCGAGCGGCGACCCTCGCGCTGCTCGTCGTCGTCGGGGGATGCTTCACGGGCGAACGGCCCTCGTTCACCACCGAACCATTCCCGCAAGGGTCGTCCAGCGGCGACCCGGCGATCGACCAGGTGCTCGACCAGTTCGATGCCGTGAACGAAGGGCCCTACACGGCGGACTACACGGTGTTGACAAAGTTCGGCAACACCACACGTCCCGCCAGCGTCTCGTTGGAAGCGTCGCGGCGGTCGGTGACCGTCGGCGACGTGCGGTTCCTCACCGCCGACGGTGCATCACAGACCTGCCTGCTGGCCACGACCGACCCGTGCTCGTCGAGCATCGATCCGGCACGAATCAGTGACACCCAGATCACGCCCGACTTCTATGCTGCCGATGCCGCCAAGCGATTGCGACGGAGTGCCGTCGCCCGCATCGGTACCCCGGTCGCCCACGTCGACCAGATCGCCGGGCAGTCGGCGACATGCGTCGACGTACCCGTGCCGGGCGGCACCTCCGTGTACTGCGCGTTGGCGAACGGTCCGTTGGCCAGGCTCGACGACGGCGCAGTCTCGATCAACCTCACGCAGTACTCGCCGGCCATCGCCGAATCGCTGTTCGCGACAACGGCGAGCAGCAGTGGTCAGGCGTCGACGGCAACCAGTGCGTGATCGACGTTGTTGACGGTCAATGGGCCCGCATCGGTGGCAACCACGATGTCTTCGAGTCGCATGCCCCAACGCCCTGGTAAGTAGATCCCGGGCTCCACGCTGAAGGCATGTCCGGGCTCCAACGGCAGGCCATTGCCCTCGACCATGTAGGGGTCCTCGTGCTCTTCCATGCCGATGCCGTGGCCGGTGCGGTGCATGAAGTACTCGCCGTAACCGGCAGCGGTGATGATCCCTCTGGCGACCCGGTCGACCTCTTCACAGGGTGTGCCGACGATGCCTGCCAGCACTGCTGCGCGTTGGGCCTCGTGCAGCACCGCGTAGGCCTCGGCCACCTCCGGTGGCGGATCGCCCAGGAAAACGCACCGGGTGATGTCGCTGCAATAGCCATCCATGGTTCCACCGAAGTCGCACAACACGATGTCACCCTCGTGGATGACCCGGTCGCCGGCGTGGTGGTGCGGTGATGCTGCGTTCTCGCCGGCTGCGACGATGGCGAAGTTGACCCGTTCGTGGCCCTCGGCCAGGATCCGCGCCCCGAGGTCGGCGCTGACCTCCGCCTCGGTGCGGCCGGCCAACGGAATTCGCCCCGCTTGAAGTTCGGCGGCGATGCGATCGACCGCTGCACCAGCGGCAGCGAGCGCTGAGATCTCGTCTGCGTCCTTGCGCATGCGCAGCGCGTTCATCACCTCGGTCGAACGAACATATCGAGTCGTCGACGATGGCCAGTGCGCCAAAAGGTCGACGAGGAACCTTGCCCACATCGTGTCGCCGATCGCCGCAGTGCGCGGGCGCCCGACCAGGCCGGCGACGACGGCGATGGGATCGTCGGTCTCGTTCCACCGCAGGAGCGTGAACACCTCGGGCCGATCCACGACGCGCGGCGCCTCCATCCGCGGCACCACCAGCGTGATCTCGCCTTCCTTGGGCACCACCAACATGGTCAGGCGTTCGAGCGGCATCGCCTCGTAGCCGGAGAGATACGGGAGGTCTCGACCGACCGACACGAGCAGTACGTCGATGTCGGCCTCTTGCATGCGGGCGCGGGCGCGGGCGATGCGATCGACGTAGGTGGCGGTGGGAGTAGCGACGCTCATCGAACCATTCTCGCTCAGACGAACGACAACGACACGGTGTCGCCGACCGATACTGCGTCGGCGGCCTGACGAGCGTGGTAGCTGCTGCGGGTCAACGGACTGGCTTCGACGTGGCCGATGCCCAGCGACTGGCCGAGGCGCTTCCACTCGACGAACTCGCCGGGCTCGACCCACCGCGCAACCGGCAGGTGGTGCGGTGGTGGGGCGGAGGTACTGACCGATCGTGACGATGTCGACACCGACGCCGGCCAGGTCGGCGAGGCACCCTGCGATCTCGTCCGGAGTCTCGCCCATCCCGACGATCAGGCCCGACTTCGACGTCAGACCGGCCTCCTTCGCTCGCGCCAGAACCGACGAGGCTGCGCGCATACCCGGCAGATGGTCGGACGGCGCGTTGCAGCCGGGCGACGGTCTCGACGTTGTGGTTCAACACGTCGGGCCGGACTTCGAACAACAGTGCCAACGAATCCGTGTCTCCCTTGGCGTCGGAGATGAGGGTCTCGATCCGCGTGCGTGGGACAGCGTTCGCGAATTGCCTCGACGCAACGGGCGACGTGTGCCATCCCGCCGTCGGGGAGATCGTCGCGGGCCACCATCGTCAGCACCGCGTGAGCCGAGACCCATTCGCGCGACGGCCTCGGCGACTCGACCAGGTTCGTCGTCCGCCGGCGCCAGCGGCTTGCGCGTGTCGACCAGGCAGAATCCGCAGGCGCGGGTGCACCGCTCGCCGAGCACCATGAACGTGGCGGTGCCGTCGGCCCAGCAATCGCTGAGGTTGGGACAACCGGCTTCCTCGCACACCGTGACCAGACCGAGGTCGCGAACGGTCTGCTTCAGCGAGATCACCTCGGGGCCGTGGACCACCTTCGGGCGCAGCCACTCGGGCTTGCGCGTCGAGATCGACAAGCCGTCGGCGACACCCGACGCTGGGCCGAAGCGCCGTACGACGCGCACCAGGACCCTCGCCACGCGGAGAACGCCGAGAGGTCGTCGGGACGATGCTTCCATGCGACGTCCTGCCGCTCGATTTCGCCTGCCGCCCCACATCGACGCGGCGTGTCGAGCAACCACATCGGCGACAGCTTCCATCGACGCATCGATGCCTTCCTCGGCCAGCGACGTGACCGGCTTGTCGGAGATGCCGCACGGAACGATGTACTCGCGCATGTAGCGCATGTCGGGGGCGACGTTGAGTGCGAAGCCGTGCATCGTGCGGCCGTGCGCGAGGCGCACACCGATCGCACAGATCTTGCGCGGGTTCGGCCCGCTGACACCGACCCAGACGCCGGGGTACTCGTCGAGGCAACCGACGTCGGCCACGCCCAGTTCGGTGAGGCTGGCAACGATCACACGTTGGATCGCGCAGACGTGGTCGGCTGCACCAACGGCGTTCGGCACGTTGACGATCGGATAGCCGACGAGCTGTCCGGGGCCGTGGTAGGTCACGTCGCCGCCGCGCTTCACCGACACCAGATCGGCACCGACCGCGGCGGGATCAACGAGAACGTTGACGGCGAGATCCGCGCGTGGGCCGTGCGTGAACACGTGCGGGTGCTCGAGCAGCAGCAGGTGATCCTCGACGCCGTTGGTCGAACAGGGCCTGCTGCACCGCGAGCGCCTCGCGGTACGGGAACCCGTGCCGAGCCAGCGAACCGCGCACGTCGTCACTGGTCACAGCTCATCAGAGCTCGGACCAGTCGCGGGTCTCGAGGATCTCCTTGACCTGGACCAGGAAGCCGGCCGCATAGGCGCCGTCGAACGCACGGTGGTCCCACGACATCGCCAGGTTGCCGACGGGATGGATCGCGATGCCCTCGCCGCCATCCGCGAGCTTGACGACGACCGGCTTGCGGACGATGGCATCGGTCGACAGGATCGCCACCTGCGGCTGGTTGATGATCGGCATCGTCAGCACACTGCCGGCAGAGCCGTTGTTGGAGATGGTGAACGTGCCGCCGCTGATCTCGTCAGGGCCCAACTTGCGGCTGCGCGCCCGGCTGGCGAGGTCGTTGATCTCGCGGGCGATGGCCCGCAGCCGCTTGGTCTCGGCGGCGCGGACGACCGGCACCAGCAGGCCCTCGAAGTCGAGATCGACGGCGATGCCGATGTCGATGAAGTTGTGCACGATCAAATCGTTCTCGGCGACGCTGGCATTGAGATGCGGGAACTCCTCGAGTGCGTCGACGACCGCCCGGGTGATGAACGGCAGGTAGGTGAGGCTGAAGCCTTCCGACGCCTTCCACTCCCCCTTGACCTTGTTGCGGGTGACGTCGACGTTGGCGAAGTCGACCTCGACCACGCTGAACGCGTGCGGGCTGACGCCCTTGCTCATGACCATGTGGTTGCCGGTGAGCTTGCGGATCTTGCGACAGCCGCACCGTGCGAGTCGCGCTCGCCCGGGGCCACCGGTGCGGTGCTGGCAGCCGCAGCTGGTGCGGCGGCGGGTGCCGGCGCTGCGGGCGCGGCCGCTGCGGGCGGCGGCCGCTGCGGGCGGCGGGCGGCGCGGCGGCGCGGGCGCGGCGGCGGGCAGCAGCCGCAGCGCGGTCGCTGTCGCCGACCTGGTCGATGTGGTCGAGCACGTCGTCGCGGGTGATGCGACCGCCGGGCCCCGTGCCCTTGACGAGTCGTCGGCGTTGATGCCGTGCTCGGCGACGAGGCGGCGCACGACGGGTGAGAGCAGCGGTTGTCGGACGGCGCTCCGTCGCGCCTCTGGCGCGGGTGCAGGCTCATCGGCGGCAGGCTGCGGCGCGGCGGGCGGCCTCGGTGGGCGGTGGCGTCGGCGGTTCTTCGCTCGCTGGCGCGGGAGCGGTCGCAGGTTCTTCGGGTGGCGCAGGCTCGGGCTCGGCCGGAGCCGGAGCTTCGGCCGCCGGGGCCGGAGCATCCGCCGCGCGGAGCCGGAGCTTCGGCCGCCGGAGCTTCAGCCGCCGGAGCGGGGGCCTCCGCTGCAGGAGCTGGAGCATCCGCACCGGCGGCTTCGCCGACGACGGCGATCACGGCGCCCACCGGCACGGTGTCGCCCTCTTGGGCACGGATCTCGGTGACGGTGCCGGCGATCGGCGACGGCACCTCGGTGTCGACCTTGTCGGTGCTGACCTCGAACAACGGCTCGTCGGCAGCGACGCTGTCGCCGACCTTCTTGAACCATCGGGTGATCGTGCCTTCGGTGACGGTCTCGCCGAGTTGTGGCAACGTGACATCGGCCATGGTGTGGTCTCTCTCGTCTCGGATCAGGCGTTCAGGCTGCGGCCGGTGAGCGACAATACGGTTTCACCGAACAGCTCTGTGAGGCTGGGGTGTGGCTGGATGAACTCGGCGACCTCGGCGGCAGTGGCTTCCCAGTTGACGGCAAGATAACCGCCGCTGAGCTGCTCGGTGACCCACGGGCCCACCATGTGCACGCCGAGGATCTGCCCGGCGGTGCCGTCGGGCATACTTCTTGGCGATGATCTTCACCAGACCGTCGAGCTCGCCGAGGATCTGCGCCCGACTGTTGGCACGGAACTGATGCTTGGCGACGACCACGTCGTGGCCGGCTGCGCTGCGCTGCTTCTTCGCTGGGTCCCGACCACGCGACCTCGGGATGGCAGTAGATCGCCCACGGCACCCGGTCGTAGGCAATCGGGTTCGGGTTCTCGCCGAGGATGTGCTTGGTCGACCAGGATGGCTTCGGCATAGCCCGACGTGGGCCAGCTGCGGGGTGTTGATGATGTCGCCGATGGCGTACACGCCCGGCTCGCCGGTGCGGCAGTACTCGTCGACCTCGATGAAGCCGCGATCGCTGAGCTTGACAGCTGTGCCCGTCAGGCCGAGCTTGTCGGCGAACGGCCGCCGACCGACGCTGACGACTACTGCATCGACTTCGATGTTCTCGACCTCACCCCGTCGCGCCGAGCAGTGCACGGTGGTGCCGCCAGTGCCGTTGGGCGTGTGTCCGAGCACCTTCACCGCCGTGCGGATGTCGATGTTCTTCTTCTTGAAGCTGCGCACGACGACGTTGGCGACGTCGCTGTCGAGTCCGGGGAGGATCTTCGGGAGGCCTTCGAGGATGGTCACCTGCGAACCGAGGTCGGCGAACGTGCTGGCGAACTCGCATCCGATCGCCCCGCCGCCGATCACGACGACGCGAGCCGGCACGTAATCGAGCATCAGCACCTCGTCGCTGGTCATGATCGGGGCCGTCACGGCTCGAAGCCGGGGATGGTTCGTGGCACGGAACCTGCGGCCAGCACCACGTTGCTTCCCGACGGATCTCGCGTCGTGCCGTCGGGGCCTGTGACGGTGACGGTGCGGTCTGCACCGAGCGAGCCGACGCCGTCGAGGATCGTGATCTTCTTCGACTTCATGAATCCGACGAGGCTCTTCACGATGCCGTCGACGAGCTTCTGCTTGCGAGCCTGCGCCGTGGCGAAGTTCACGACCGGCGCACTGGATTCGATGCCGAACTCGGCGGCGTGGGCGACGTGGCGATTGCACAGCGGCGGTCTCGAGGAACGCCTTCGCCGGGATGCAGCCGCGGTTGAGGCAGGTGCCGCCCATCTCGGCCTTCTCGACGAGCGCGACGTTGAGACCGGCGGACGTGGCATAGAGAGCGGCGCCATATCCGCCAGGTCCACCGCCGATCACGACGAGATCGAATTCGGTTGCGGGCTCCATGGTGGCTCCGTGACGTGAGTGAGTCGGCCAGAAAGTTGATGTGAAATTCGACGGCCACGGTAGCGCCTAGTCGCCCTGAGCGAGCACCCACCGCAGCTGTTCGTCCGCCCGGTGAAAGATCAACTGGCGCGAGGTCCCTTGCATGCCGCTGGTGGCAAAGGTCAGCGAGCAGTCGACCGTGGCGATCGCGATCCCATCGCAGTCCGACGACGTGACGGTCAGCACCTTGCCCGGTCCGACAAGCGTGAAACCGTCGAGACCATCCGGGTCGTCGGTCCCACCGACGCGCACGACGGCGACCAGATCGGTGTCGTGGACCGACGACGAGACCAATTCGACGGTCACATCGCCCGCCTTGCCGGGCTCGCCGGTCGCAAGCAACTTCGCGGTCTGCTCCTGCCCGCCGACACGTAGCAGTTGGATTCCGCCGGCCAGCAAGATGACGAGCCCGCAGCCGATCGCGAGCAGCAGCAGGGTCCTCGTGCGCATGGACTCGCCAGGCTATGGCCGTTAGCGTTCCCCCGTGCGGCGACTGCTCGTGTCGGTGATTGGAGTCGTGCTCTTGTCGGCGTGCGGCGCCGCCGCGACAGGTTCCGAGTCGACGACCGCTCCGTCGGGCGCAGCGTCCGGCACAGCGGTTGCGACCGCGGTTTCGGTGCCCAACGCGTTGGCGTTCTCCGCACCGCACGTCGGTGGTGGAACGGTCGATCTTGCCGACTATGCGGGCAAGCCGCTGTTGCTGTGGTTCTGGGCGCCCACTTGAGTCACCTGCAACCATGAAGCCCCTTCGGTCGAAGCGGCAAGCAAGCGATGGGCCGGCAAGGCTCAGTTCGTCGGCGTTGCCTGGTACGGCGATGACACGTCGTTCCAGGGCTTCGTCGACAAGTACGGCCTGACCTTCCCACAGATCAGCGACGACGCCGGCGATGTTTATGCCCGGTTCGACGTGCCATATCAGCCGGCGATGGCAATCGTAAATGCGGCCGGCGACGTACGCGTCTTGTTGGGGGCCGTCGACGAGTCAGCCCTCGATGCCGCGCTGGAGGCCGCCCTCAGGTCGAGCTGATCAGGAGACGCACTCGAAGACGCGGTCGGTGTAGTCCTGGTCGGTGACGTTGTACCAGTTGCGTCCCTCGAGGCACTCGGGTCGCGACAACTCGTACGGAAGTTCGAACTCGGAGATCGTGCCGTCGGCGACGTACTTCTGGAAGCAGGGGGCCGCCTCCGTGGCGAACGCGGTGAAGTCCTCATCGCTGAGGCTGTACACCTCGCCGGTCCAATACAGTTCGCCGACACCACACTCGTCGAACCGGTAGTAAGCAGCGACGAAGAGCGGGTCGATCGAGCCGTCGTCGATGCCGGCAGCGAGACACGCCGAGTATCCGGCATAGTCGACCTCGTCGAAGCAGGCGTCGAACCCGCTGGTGTCACCGGGATCGATCTCCCCGTCCTCGCCAGAGATCACGCCCCCGGTATCGAGGACGTCGCTGAGGGTGAACGATTCAGCCGCCTTCCTGACGCCGTCGATGATGTCGGTCAACTCGTTCTTGTCGAGCGCAGCCAAAACTGTCAGCACGATGTCGGCATACGTGCCGACCGGACTGACGAACCACTTCCCGTTCACCTGCTGCACCGTGATGCCGACCGGCTTCATGTCTGAGAACGCGTCCTGCACGGTCTCGATCAATGCCTTGACATCCTCGTTGTCGTCGAAGCCCATCGCGTCGATGGCCGATTCGATCGAGTTGCCGGCCTCGCACGTGTCGGTCGTGGATTCGCTCGTCGTGACGATCGTGCAGCCATCCGCGATCTCGATCGTGACCTCGTCGTCTTCGACGCCGGCCGTCATCGAGAACCCGTCAACCGCGACGCTGCGGCGATCGCCGTCGCCGGTCACCGTGAACTTGGTGTCGGAGAAGGCGATCTCGGCACCAAGCTCGTCGATCTGGCCTTGGGCTTCATCGAGGAAGGCGGGCGCGTATCGTTGCAGCGCTTCCGCCTCGTTGGGATTGAGGGCGGCGATCAATGCCTCGAGATCGAGGTCGTCGACGGCATCGAAGATGGCCTGCACGGCCCCTTCGGGAGTATCGGCACCACGCGCCACAACGCCGGCCTCAGGAATGTCGTATCCATCGCCGCGGGCGTTCTCGGCGATCGAGTAGAACGCGCTGAGGTACCAGCGGCCGTCGTGCTTCACAGTGGTCAGCTTCCAGTCGACGTCGGCCTCCGCTGTCTCGTTGTCGATCTCCGGACGGTCACCGCCGAATGCCTCATCGATCAAGAGGTCGCCGATCGGCACCTGTTCTCCGTTGATCGTCGAGGTACCCAAGGCGGTGATGCGAATGTTGGAGACATCGTCGACGTTGGTCTCCGTGGGTTCGACCTGCACCTCGTCGAAGACGACGTCGACACCGCCGACCTTTTCAAGGCTCGCCGTGGCGTCCACGATTTCGAGGCGCTTGAGATTGTCGACCAGGTCGATGAGCGGCTGACGCATCATCTCGCGCTCGCCCGGCAGCAGCAGGTCGACGACACCGAGCGCATCTTCCGCAGCCAATGCGTCCATCAGACGCGTCCCGACTTCCGTGGGACTTGCCCCGCCACCGTCGTTGCCCGAGACAATCTTGCTGACGGCGAAGCCGCCGGCACCGAGCAGCGCCACGACCGCGATCAGTCCACCGACGATCTTGCCCTTGCTGCGCTGGCCCGTCGTACCACTGGGCACCACGGTGGCAAATGGCGCGCCGTCCTGCGAACCCACAGTTTGCGGAGCGAACGGGGGCGAGAACACGCCAGCCCCGGGCGGCGGCAGCACTGGTGGACCACTGGCCGGAGGGGCCTCCAGCCGTGGTGGTTCGAACGTAATGCCGTCGTCGTTGGTGTCCACAGAACATGCCTTTCGCCGCAATTGATTCACAAAGGTATCGGCTGCCGGATCGCCGACCTGAGGACTTGAACAACACACCCCTTCGGGCGACATACCATTCCCAGATGCGCATCCTCATCTCGGGCGCCAGTGGCCTGATCGGCTCGGCTCTGAGCAGCCGTCTGTCGGCCGATGGCCACACAATTGTGCGGTTGGTTCGCCGCGACGCGAAGGCCGGCGAATTCACGTGGGATCCGGCCGCCGGCCAGCTCGATCCGGCAGCATTCGACGGCTGCGACGCCGTCATCAACCTTTCGGGCGCCGGAATCGGCGACAAGCGGTGGACCGACGACTACAAGGCCGAGCTCGTGTCGAGTCGCATTCAGACCACCGAGCTACTCGCGAACACCATCGCTGCCCTCGACAACATGCCCTCGGTCTTTCTGTCCGGCTCGGCGGTCGGCTGGTACGGAGATCGAGGAGACGAGCGGCTCGACGAACTGTCAGTACCGGGCAGCGACTTCCTCAGCGACCTCTGTCAGCAATGGGAAGCGGCAACCCTGGTCGCCGAGAAGGCCGGAGTCCGAACCGTCCATCTCCGTACTGGAGTGGTGCTGTCGGCGTCGGGTGGCGCGCTGAAGAAGCAACTACCACTGTTCAGGCTCGGGCTCGGCGGACGATTCGGTAGCGGTCATCAATGGCAGAGTTGGATCTCGATCGACGACGAGGTCGGCGCCATCGCCCATCTGTTGTCGGCCGACGTCTGTGGACCCGTCAACCTGACCGCGCCTGAGCCGGTGACCAACACCGAGTTCACGAGCACCCTCGCCAAGGTGTTGCACCGGCCGGCCCTGTTGCCGGTACCGCTGTTCGCGCCGAAGATCATGCTGGGAGGCGAACTCGTCGAGTCACTGCTGCTTTCGAGTCAGCGGGTGTTGCCGACCGCGCTACAGCGCAGCGCATACGAGTTCCGTCATCCGACGTTGGAAGCGGCACTACGCGCCCTCCTCGATCGTCGGTGACAACGGGCTACTGATCGGCGGTGTCGACCGCTGCCCATCGAGCCAGTTCGGCTTCAAGGTCGAGCCGCTCGGTCGACGGGCCAGATGGCCAACTCTCCTTCGGCACTGCCCACATCACCTCGAACTCGATGCCATCGGGATCCGCGGCGTAGAGGCTCTTGCTGACCCCGTGGTCGCTCTCGCCCAACAGCGATCCGGCGGCGACGAGCTTGGCACGCAACGCCGCCAGGTCTTCGATCGTGTTGACCTGCCACGCCAAGTGGTAGAGCCCTGGTGATTGCGGCGGCGGCTGTGGACGGTCGCCGACGCTGAACACGCCGAGATCGTGATCGTTGGTCGATCCGTCGGCACGAAGAAAGACCGCCTGACTTCCCATGGTTGCCACAGCCTCGAAGCCGAGGACCGTGGTGTAGAACTCTGCACTGCGCTGAGCATCGCGGACCCACAGCACCGCGTGGTTGAGTCGTCTGATCATGATGTCGATCGTAGCGCCATTTACTTGCGGGCGCAACATTTGATGTGGTCCGGTAAGCTCGATGTCATGTCAACCACGTGGCTGTCGCCAACCGAGATGCGCGCTTGGCGAAACTTCATCGAGTCGGTCAACACCATGACCGCTGCATTGGGCAGCGATCTCGTCCGCTTCGGACTGACGTTGGGCGACTACGAAGTCTTGGTGCGCTTGTCGGAGGCCGACGATCAACGGTTGCGGATGTGCGATTTGGCCAGCGCCCTGCAACTGTCACCCAGCGGTCTCACTCGCCGCCTCGATGGCCTCGTGTCGACCGGCTTGGTCGAGCGGGTGGCCAGCCCATCGGATCGCCGGGTGATGTTCGCCGCGCTGACCGCGAAGGGCCAAGCCAAGCTTGCCGAGGCCGCGCCCGATCATGTGGCCAGCGTGCGCAATCGCTTCCTGAAGGGCCTCACCCGCGACCAGATTCGCGAGCTCGGCGACATCTTCGAGACGGTGCGGGGCAACCTGACGGCGTGCGTGGAGTGACCGCGCTACCTACAGGGTTCCGCGCCTACGTCGCCAACGTCGGCATCAAGGACACCACCAACGACTTCGTGCTGATCGCGACCGATGCACCCTGCACGTCTCTGGGCATGTTCACCACCAGCAGCTTCGCCGGACCCAGTGTGCTGGTCAGTCGCGAGCACCTGGCATCGCCGACGGCGCAGGCCGTGGTGGTGATCTCCAAGAACGCCAACGTCGCCACCGGCGTCGATGGACTGGCCAACGCGCGCGAGGTCGTGGCCGGCGTCGCAACGGCGATCGGTTGCGACGTGACCGACGTGCTGATCGCCTCGACCGGCGTGATCGGTCGCCAGTATCCGATGGATCGGGTGCGGGCGGGGCTCGAAGCGATTCCGTCGACGCTCCCATTCGTCGAGGCGGAGGCGGTCGCGGCAGGGATCATGACCACCGACACCGTCCCGAAGATCGCCGAGGCTGCGGTGGGTGCTGCACGAATTGTCGGCGTTGCCAAGGGTGTCGGGATGATCGAGCCGAACATGGCGACGATGATCACCATCATCCTCACTGACGCCGACGTGGGATCCGACGACCTCGAGCCCATCTTCAGACGGGTGATCGATCACACCTTCAATTGCGTGTCGATCGACACCGACACGTCGACCAGCGACACCGCGATCGTGATGGCCAGTGGCTCTGCAGGGCGGGTCGATCTCGATGCGTTCGAACGCGGTCTGTACGAGGTCGCCGCGTCGCTGACCAAGCAGGTGGCGCGCGATGGGGAGGGCGCCGAGAAGCTGATCGAGGTGACGGTCGAACAAGCGAGCTCACCGAGTCAGGCAAGGCGCGTCGCCAAGGCGATCGTCAACTCGCCGCTCGTCAAGACTGCGGTGCACGGCGCCGATCCGAATTGGGGTCGCGTCGCGATGGCGATCGGCAAGTCGACCACGGCGGACGAGGTCGATCAGTCCAAGGTGACGATTCGCTTCGGCGATCAAGAGGTGTACCCGTCCTCGGTCGACGACTCGGGTCTCGATGCGCTGGCAACGTACATGCGCGGCGACGAGATTTGCATCACGGCCACGCTGGCAGCCGGCGAGGCGTCGGCCACGGTCTGGGGCTGCGATCTGACCGACGGCTACGTTCGAATCAACGCCGACTACACGACCTAGATCCAGCAACGCCATGCCTCAACTGCCCCACCGTCCGCTCGGTTCCTCGGGCCTCGAGGTGTCGATCTTCGCGCTTGGATCATGGCGCACGTTCGAGCGAATCCCGCGTGAGCAGAGCCTCGCCGTCATGCGCGCCGCGCGCGATGAAGGGATCACCTTCCTCGACGACGCCCGATACAACGACGAGACCGGCAAGGCACCGATCCCAACCGGCTACAGCGAAGTCCTGTTCGGCGAGCTGTTCCGCGAGGTTGGCTGGGTGCGAGACGAGGTCGCTGTCTCGAACAAGCTGTGGTGGGAGTTCTGGCCCGAGCAGAACGCTGCGGCCGAGCTCGACAGCTCGCTCGGGCGGATGGGGCTCGACCACATCGACCTCATCTACACGATGCAGCCACCCGAGGGCCTCACCATCGCCGAGTTGGTCGCGCAAGTCGCGGAGCTGGTGAGGTCGGGCCGAGCACGATCGTGGGGCGTCGGCAACTGGCCGGCCGACCAACTGGCCGAGGCGGTGCGCGCTGCGCGATCGCTCGGCGTCGCGCTGCCGGCGGCTGCACAGTTGCCGTACAGCCTTGTACGCCCGGATTGGGTGCAGGACCCGCAGATGGAAGCAGTGCTCGCCGACGCGGACATCGGACTCGTGGCTTCGTACGTGCTCGCCGGTGGAACGTTGACCGGCAAGTACCTCCAGGGACAATCAGGACGGGCCAACGACGACTCGACCGACGCCGTGGTTGCCGGAAAGACGCGCGCCGCCGCCCTTGTCGAACTCGCACGCGAATGGGACGTGTCACCGGCAAGCCTCGCCTTGTCGTTCGCGCTCTCACACCCGCGGTTGGCCAGCCTGTTGTTCGGCGCGACGTCGGCCGAGCAATTGCGCGAGAACGTCGCGTCGCTCGAAGTCTTCAACTCCCTCGACGACGATCAACGCCGTCGCCTCGCCGAACTGGCCGTCAACCCCGACTGAGCTCGTGACGTGCGCAGCGATCTCGCGCGCGTTGGTCGCGAGCTAGGACCTCTTCGGTCGGTACTTGCAGATGAGGACACCCGTGCTGCTGGTCGAGGTGGAGACCAGTTCCATCGGCCGCGACTGACCGTCGTCGGGGAAGAGGCGCTTGCCGCCGCCGAGCATGACGGGCTCGATCATGAGGAGGTACTCGTCCACGAGATCGTTCTCGCCGAGCGTCCTGACAAGTGAGGGACTTCCCATGACCAGGAGATCGCCACCGTCGCCCGCCCGCAACTTGCGCACCGCCCCGAGGGAGTCGTCGGATGGCAGCAATGTCGAGTTCGACCAGTAGAGATCGTCCTGGGTGAGAGTGCGAGACACGACGTACTTTGGAATCGCGTTCATCTGATCGGCAAATGGATCGCCGGCGCGTCCCGGCCAGGCGGCGGCCATCGTCTGCCACGTGCGGCGTCCGAACAGCAGGGCCTCGGCGCTCTCCATCACCTCACCGATCGCGGGACCCATGGTGTCGGCGTCGAAGTACGGCATCGACCACCCGCCGTGCGCGAACCCGCCGTCGGTGTCCTCCTGTGCGCCGCCGGGCGCCTGCACGACGCCGTCAAGACTCATGAAATCGCTGGTGACGATCCGCATCACTTGCTCCCCTCGCTGGTCACGACCGTCGACCTCGTTCAGGCCCGGGCGTGCTGGATCGTACTCGCCCGCTTGCTTTCGATGCCTCTTCGATGCATAGCCGGCGGTGCATTTGGGTACAGGTGCGCCATGGAAATCATCCGACACGACGATGGCTCACTGACCGTTCCCGTTGAACCCACGCGTCATTCGAACGACGACGACGACACTGAGGGCACTGAGGAGCCCGTCGCTACGACAAAGGTTCTGCATCCAGGTGAAGGCGGATACAGCGAGGCTCTGGCCCAGTGGGATGCCGAGCAGAATCCGGACGGTCACGAGGTCGTCTCGACCGCATCAGGCCGCGAACAGGCGATGGCCGTTGTGCACGCGGTGGCCGAGGACCCGGACCACGTCGCTGAAGCCGTCAAGTCACTCGAAGATCCCGCCGCCAGCGCCGACGCGTTGCGCCACGTGTTGATCGGCGGCACGCCATCGATTCAAGCCTTTGCAGGCGAAGTGGCCGATGCAGAGGGTGGCGAGGAACTCCCCCATCACAAGGCGACCAAGATCATCGGACAGGTCCTCGCCGAGATCGACACCCACCAGCAGTAGAGCCGCCTCGGGCGGCAAGACCGCCTGAACGGCAAGACTGTCGCGCGTGACGACCGCAGTCCAGGGACGGTGTGAGCCGGCATTCGCCACGGTGCGCGAGGCCTTTGCCGCCAACTTCGCGGAGCGCGGCGAAGTCGGTGCCGCTGTGTGCGTGATCGTCGACGGTCGAACCGTGGTCGATCTCGTCGGCGGCTGGGCAGACGAGGAGCGCAAGCGATCGTGGCAGCCCGACACCATGGTGAACTTCTACTCGGTTGGCAAGGCGTTCGTTGCGCTGCTCGCCCTGCAACTTGTCGACGAAGGAGTCGTCGGCCTCGACGACCCGATCGCGTCGGTCTGGCCGGAGTTCGGCGCTGCCGGCAAGGCGAGCGCGACCGTTCGTCATGCGCTGTGCCATCGCGCCGGCGTACCCGCGATACGAGAGCGATTGACCAACGACGACCTGTGGGACTGGGAACGAATGACCGGCGCACTCGCCGCGACGGAGCCATGGTGGGAACCTGGAACGCGGCACGCTTATCACACCAACACATACGGCCATCTGGTGGGTGAGATCGTCAGGCGCGCCTCGGGCGAAATGCCCGGCGAGCGACTACGTGCGGTTGCCGAATCGATCGGCGCCGATCTGTGGTGCGGCCTTCCTGCGGTCGAGCAGCAGCGGTGCGCAGATGTCATCTGGGCACCCGCGAATTCGATCAGCGATGTGGACGTCGGCAGCCTCGTCGGCGACGCGTTGATGGTCGCGCTCGGATACTTCAACCCACCCGGGTACTCGTCGAGGGACGTTGTCAACACGGTCGACTGGCGCAGCACGCAAGTGCCGTCGACCAACGGCCACGGCTCGGCCACGGGTGTCGCCCGGCTCTACGCGGCGTTGCTCGAACCCGGTCGGCTCCTCTCCCCCGGGCTCCTCGCCGAAGCCACGACCGCGCAGTCGACGGGGTACTGCCCGGTGCTGGGCGACGACGTCACCTTCGGCCTCGGGTTCCAGCCGACCGTGCCGCACCGACCGTTCGGGCCGAACCCGCACAGCTTCGGACACTTCGGCACGGGCGGGGCAGTCGGCTTTGCGGACCCTGACGCCCGAGTCGCCTTCGGTTACGTGATGAACCATGTCATCCCGAGGTGGCAGAGCACGCGCAACCGAGCACTGATCGACGCGGTCTACCGATCCCTGTGACGACCGCTCCAACCCGAGTGGAGTGCTGCGAGGCACCCAGCTGGGCGCCAAACACTCCACGCGGGGTTGTCAGTCGGGGTCGACGCCGGCGTAGGCGTAGGAGAACCAGCGCGCGAGCATCGGGTCGTGTTGGAAGGCGGAGATCCAGCCTTGCCGCAGACCGGCCCCGAAGGTGTTCGAGTCGCTCTGATCGACCGCTTCGTCAGAGCCGGCGAGGATGAGACGCAGCATCCATCGCGAGAACGCCTGCGTCCGCCAGATCTGCGGTAGTCGCGTGTCGGAATATCGCAAGAGGCGATCGCCGTCGTTCTCAGGTCCGAATCGTTCGATGAAACCCTGGGCCAACTCCACCGCATCCTGGATTGCGAGGTTCATGCCCTTCCCACCCGCAGGCGTGATGACATGCGCAGCGTCGCCGGCGACGAACACACGCCCGTCCTGCATCGGCGTGGTCATCCGCATGCGCAGGTCGACGAGCGACGGTTCGATGAACTGGACGTCGTCGAGTCGACCAGGCACCATCAGCCGGGTTGTCAGCTCCTCGCGCACGCGCGTCTCGGGCCAGTCGGCGATCGTGTCGCTGGCGGGCACCTCGAGGTAGAAACGGGTCAACGTCGGTAGCCGACGCATCTGCCCCGCGAAACCGCGCGGATGAGCGGCGTAGATCGTGTGCGGCTCCAGCGGGGCCGTGGTTCCGAGCACGGCGAGCCACCGCACGGGCAGCGATTGCTCCACCACCCGACAGTCGAGAAGCGAGCTCGCGATCACGCCGCGGGCGCCATCGCATCCGGCGACCACTTGGCAACGAATCGTGCTGGTGTCGCCCGCCGTGTCGCGGACCGACAACGTGACACCGTCGTCGTCACGGTCCAAGGCGGTCACTTCACTCGCGAACCGAATGTCACCGTCGACGTCCACCAGCGCATCGCACAGCCGGGCTACCAGCTCGTGCTGTGGGTAGACGTAGTGGGGACGATCACCGGTCAGCGTGCCGTAGTCGAACACCACGCTCTCTTCTGGCGTGCGGAACTCGCAGCAGTAGTTCGTGCGGTCGAAGTGCAGGAGATCATCGGCGATGCCGACCGACTTCAACAGCTCGACCGTGCGGTACTCGATCGCCCCAGCCTTGGCGAGCATCTCCATCTGCGATCGGGCGTGACGCTCGAGAATGATGAAGTCGATGCCGGCGCGTTGCAGGAGATGCGCGGCCACGAGGCCGGCTGGGCCGGCGCCGACGATCGCTACGGTCGTGACGTTGTCGCGAGCGGGCGAGGTCACGTCTTGGGCCGATTGCCGCCGTCGAGCGACATCGATATGTCGGCCACAACTCCCATCAGCACTCTCCTTCTGCATCCAGCGCGCCGAAGTCCCAAGCTAGTTGCGGTCGAACGGGCGATTTCCCGCTCGAAAGAGTCACGGCTTCGCTACGGCAGCGTGACGGGCGAGATGGTGTCGTCGATCGGAAGGTCGCCGTGGACGAAGGCGGTGACAAGGCTCGTCAACAGCTCCGCCGAGCCTTCCAGCGTCGTCGAGAACGCGGTGTCGCCAGCGTCGCGTCCCGTGGCGATGCGAAGTAGTGACTGGCGTGGCGCCAGCCGGGTGGCGTCGACGACCTCCCACCGATTGCCTGTTGCCACTTCCGCGACAGCATGGAAATCCATCGGAAACAGCCCCGGCGCGTAGACCGACGCCAGGCGCGCGGGCACGCCGACCGTGCGGCACAGCGCGACGGTGAGGTGTGCGAAGTCGCGGCAGACGCCGCGCCCGGCAAGCAGCGTGTCGACCGCTGTATCGAACGGTCCACTGCTACCCGCTTCGTAGCGCAGGCGCCCGAACACCCAGTCGCCGACCATTCGACCGCGATCTGCAGGGTCCGGCGGCATGGCCAGCTCCGCCTCGGCGAACGACTCGAGCAGATCGCTCGGGCAGTACCTGCTCGGCCGAACTGCGAACAGCCTCTCCGCGATCGTGGGGGCGACATCGGCACCGCCATCGCGCCGCACGATTGCGTGGTACTGGACCGACAGCAGACCGGCACCGCAGGTGATCAGGTGTACCCGGCCGCCGTGCTCGACCTGTACCTCGTCGACCGCGACAGCCTCGCCGTCGAGAGTCGCGACGAGTTCCTCGACCTCGAACGACCCGGCGGTCGAGGCGACCGCCATCTGCAGGGCCAGCACCACGTGGTCATCGACGCCGAACGTCAGCGCGCTGCCCACCTCGGACGTGATCAATTGCGTGGGGGCGTCGATGCGGGAACCTTGCCAGGCATTCGGTGCCTTCGGCAACCGTCCGTGTCGAGGGGTATGGTCGGCGCCGGTTCGCTGCTCGACGCTCTCACGCCCCGGAGGTACCCAGGTGGAAACCATTCGCTTGACGACGGCGCAAGCCATCGTTCGCTGGCTCGTCAACCAGCGGACGGTCATCGACGGCACCGAAGTTCCTGTGTTCGCCGGCGTGTCGGCCATATTCGGCCACGGCAACGTGACGTGCCTGGGCGAAGCGCTCGAGCAGGTGCAGGACCAGTTGCCGACGTGGCACGGCCACAACGAACAGGCGATGGCGTTGACCGCGGTCGCGTTCGCCAAGGCAAAGCGTCGCCGGCAGATCATGATCGCCACATCGTCGATCGGGCCCGGCTGCACCAACATGGTCACGGCTGCCGCCGTCGCTCACGCCAACCGTCTGCCGCTGCTGTTGATCAGCGGCGACATCTTCCTGCACCGGATCGTTGATCCGGTGCTGCAGCAGATCGAGCAGTTCAACGATCCAACCGTCACAGCGGCAGACACCTTCAGGCCGGTGACCCGCTATTGGGATCGCATCACCAAGCCCGAACAGGTCGTCAGGTCACTTCCCCAGGCGCTCGCCGTCATGCTCGATCCAGCTGAGTGCGGCCCGGCGTTCTTCGCGCTGCCGCAAGACGTTCAGGCCGAGGCGTACGACTATCCCGCGTCGTTCTTCGAGCCGCGAGTGCACTACATCCGCCGGCCGGGCCCGGATCCGCGCGACATCGAGGCCGCGGCAGCATTGTTGAGTGGCGCCGCGAAGCCGTTGATCATCGCCGGAGGCGGCGTTCACTATTCGGACGCGGTCGACGCTCTCACCTCGTTCGCAGAGCGACATGGCATTCCCGTCGTCGAGACGCTGGCGGGCAAGGCGACGCTCGTGCACAACCACCCCAACTACGCGGGTCCCGTCGGCGTCAACGGTTCGGCCGCCGCAAACGCCGTGGCGGAAGATGCCGACGTCGTGCTGGCGATCGGCACGCGCCTGCAGGACTTCACGACCGGGTCATGGGCGTTGTTCAAGAACCCGGCGCTGCGATTCGTCTCGATCAACACCGCTCGCTGGGATGCCAACAAGCAACACGCCACGCCGGTCATCGGCGATGCGCTGGTCGCGATCGAACAGCTCGACGCCGCGATCGCCGGCTACGCCGCTCCGACGGAGTGGCTCGGCTTCGCGCAGACCAAGATCGGCGAGTGGCACGGCTATCTCGACTCGATCAAGCAGCGCCCCTCGTCGGCGGTGCCGTCGTATGGTCAAGTGATCCAGGTGATCAACGAGGTGTGCGATGACGACGACTACATCGTGTCGGCAGCCGGCGGATTGCCCGGTGAGCTCGTCGGCGGGTGGCGCTCGAAGAGCGTCGGCAGCTTCGACACCGAGTTCGGCTTCTCCACCATGGGCTACGAGATCGCCGGTGGTCTCGGCGCCAAGATGGCGAGACCCGATACTGACGTAGTCGCGTTCGTCGGCGATGGCTCGTACTTGATGATGAACAGCGACATCTATTCGACGGTGTTCACCGGACACAAGGTGATCTTCATCATCTGCGACAACGGTGGGTTCGCGTCGATCAACAACCTGCAGGTCAACCAGGGTGGCGTCTCGTTCAACAACCTGCTGAGCACCGCCAGGCATACAGAGATGACCCGAGTCGATTTCGCCAAGCATGCCGAATCGCTCGGTGCCATCGCCGAACGGGTCGAGCACCTCGACGATCTGGCTGCCGCGTTCGCCCGCGCGAAGGCTGCCGATCGCAGCTACGCGATCGTGATCGCTGTGAAGCACGACGAGTGGACAGGCGGAGGGTGCTGGTGGGAGGTCGGCGTGCCCGAGGTCAGCGAGCGCGCCGAGGTGTTGGTGGCGCGTGGCGTGTACGAGGCAGAGTCGAAGCACCAGCGGGTCGGCGTATGACCCGCGCCGGTAGCCTGCACACCAATCGAGACGGTCCGGAGGGAGCAGTCGAAGCGAAGCGGAGACCAGTCCCGACCATTGACAAGGGGAGCTGACGATGGGTATCCAGGTTGCCAACGGGCCGGTGTCGTGGGGAGTCGACTTGCCCGACAAGCCGGGCGCACCGACGTGGGAAGAGGTCTTCGACGAGATCAGCGAGGCCGGGTACCGGCTCTGCGAGCTCGGTCCGCTGGGGTTCCTTCCCGACGACAACGAACGCGTGCGTGCCGAGCTCGGTGCCCGCGGACTGGGCGTCGCCGGCTCGTACATCTTCGAACCGATGCACGATCGCGACCGTCACGACGACATCAACGCAACCACTGAACGAACGTGCGAGCGCATCGCCGCGTTGGGGGGCAGATTTCTCGTCGTGATCGACATGGTCAGCGACGAACGTGGCGCGACGGCAGGTCGCAGTTCCGTTGCCAGCCGCCTGCATGGCCACGACTACGAGGTGCTGTTGACAGGGATCCGTCAGGCATCGGCGATCGCGATCAAGCACGGGCTCACGCCGGTGTTGCACCAGCACTGCGGCACGTACATCGAGTTCGAGGACGAGGTCGAACGGATGCTCGACGACACGGTCGACGACGGCCTGCAGCTGTGCATCGACACGGGGCACTTCGCGTATGCCGGGGTCGACCCTGTCCGGTTCCTCGCCGACCACCGCCAGCGCACGGCGTATCTCCACTTCAAGGACGTCAACCCAGTTGCGCATCAGAAGGTGCTCAGCGACGGCGTCGCGTTCTTCGACGCGGTGTCGCTGGGGGTGTTCTGTCCGGTCGGCCAGGGCATCGTCGACTTCGCGGCATTGGCCAACGAACTGGAGGGTGGATTCGACGGGCCGGGCACGATCGAACAGGATCGTGATTTCCGCTCGACGACGACTGCGCTCGACGACGCGAAAGCCAGCTTGGCCTATCTACGCGGCATCGGTATCGCCGACTGAACTTCCGTCAGATCGTGCGACGGTTGACGACCTCGCTGCCTCCACTGGCAACCGCCGAGATCACCGCATCGGTCACCTCGGCAACGCGTAGTCCATCGACGAACGTCGGGCCCGACAACACCGTGCCGGCGGAGAGGTTGCGCAGCGTGTTGCGAGCCGCGATCGTGAACGCGTCGGTGTAGCCGAGGCCTTGGGCGGCGACGGTGTGGATGCCGTCCGCCCCCGGATGCGCCGGACCCACCAGCACCGTACGGAAGCCCTGCCGATCCTCCGGATCCGTGCCGTCGAAGAACTGCAGTTCATTGGACCGTTGCCAAGTGAACGAGATGGAGCCGCGCGAACCGATCACTTCGAAGCCGAGATCGCACTTGTGCCCCGTGCCCGCCCACGAGGCGAGGATGGTGCCGGTCGCGCCGCTCTCGAAGTCGGCGAGGATCTCGGTTTGGTCGTCGACGGTGACGTCGACCATGTCGCCGTTGCGATCGCGTCGCTGCGGCACGAAGGTTTGCATGCGAGCGGCAACCCGCGAGATGGGACCTGCCAGGTACTGCAGCAGGTCGATGCAGTGCGACCCGACGTCGCCGAGCGCGCCGGAACCGGCCCTCACCTTGTCGAAGCGCCAACTCATCGGCACATCGGGATTGCCGTTGTAGTCGAGCAGGAACTGGCTCCGCGCCGTGCGCACCTCGCCGAGAGCACCTTCGTCGATCAGCTTGCGGCACATGGCGACCGCCGGCCACTGGCGATACACGAAGCCCACCTGCGTGACGCGACCGCTGTTACGTGCTGCCTCGCAGAGCCGATACGAACTGTCACCGTCGAGCGCCAACGGCTTCTCGCACAGCACGTGCTTGCCGCGAGCCAACGCGTCGAGGGCGATGTCGACATGATTGTCGTTCGGAGTGCAGATGTCGACGACGTCGATGTCGTCGGACGAGGTGATCTCCTGCCAAGTCGGCACCGATCGACCCCAGCCCCAATCGCGGGCCGCGTGATCGGCCAACGAGGAGTCGAAATCGGTGACGGCTACCGTGTCGACGGATGGGACTTCCGAGCCGAACAGCATCGCCGCGTTTCGATAGGCGATGCTGTGGATCTTTCCCATGAAGCCCGCGCCGACCAACCCGATACGTACCGCCTTCATCCAACTTCTCCCTCGTAGTCGACGGCGCAGTTTAGACAGGGGCCGATTCGTGCAACGCTGCTAGCCATGGAACTCCACGAAGTCCTCGTCAATCTCTTCGACCGGATCGATGAGCATGTGCACGAGGCGGTCGACGGCCTCGATGCCGACACGCTTGGGACTCCCCTGGCCGACGGAGCCAACCCGATCGGGTGGCTCGTCTGGCACCTCACACGCGTGCAGGACGATCACGTCGCCGACATCCTCCAGCAGGAGCAGGTATGGGTCTCGGGTCGACTGGGCCTCGCGTTTCGGCGTCGCCCCAGATCCGTCGAACCATGGCTACGGCCACTCCTGGGACGACGTCATGTCGATTCGTCCCGAGAGCGCCGATGCGCTGATCGAGTACTACGAGGCGGTGGCCGCCCGCACGCGGGAACTGCTCGAGCGCACGACGCCGAAGGATCTCGACCGCATCGTCGACGAGAACTGGAACCCACCCGTGACCTTGGGCGTACGGCTCGTCAGCATCGCCGACGACGACATCCAGCACGCCGGCCAGGCGAGCTACGTGCGAGGCATCCTCGACCGCCGATAGCCCGAGTGGAGTGTTTGACGCTCACCTGGGTGCCTCGAGACACTCCACTCGGGTTTCGTTAGGGTGGCGACGATGAGCCGGCCCCACGTCATCATCATCGGCTCCGGGTTCGGCGGGATTCGAGCGGCGAAGGGCCTGGCCAAGGCTCGCGTCGATCTCGAGATCACGATCATCGACGTCAACAACTTCCACACCTTCCAGCCACTGCTGTACCAGGTGGCCACCGCCGGCCTCGACGCCGACGACATCGGATTCCCGATCCGCGGGATCTTCCGGCGGAACCGATCGGTGCAATTCGTGCTCGGCGAGGTGACGGGGATCGACCTGGAGCATCAGTCGGTCACCGTGCGCGACGGGCGGGAGTTCGACTACGACTTCCTCGTCGTCGCTGCCGGTACCGTCAGCGTGTCGTTCGGCATCGAAGGCGTGGAAGGCAACACGTTCCCCTTGAAGACGCTTCACGACGCTCTGCGTCTGCGAACGCACCTGCTGGCTCGCTTCGAGATGGCGAGCGCCCACAACGGCGAACCGGTCGATCTCGGGATCGTCGTTGTCGGCGGTGGCCCGACGGGTGTGGAGATGGCCGGCGGTCTGAGGGAGTTGATCGACAAGGTCTTCCGCAAGGACTATCCGGACCTGGCTACCGCTCCGACATCGATCACCCTCATCGAAGCCGCCGACCGGGTGCTCAGTCCGTTCCATGAGTCGTTGTCAGAGCGGGCCGAGGCGACGCTTCGACGGCGCAACATCACCGTCGAACTGGGCGTCGGGGTCGATCACGTCGAGCCCACCACGGTCGTGCTTGCCGACGGCCGACGCATCTCGGCAGGCACGATCATCTGGGCCGCGGGCGTGACGGCGAACCCGGTCGCAGGTCTGCTCGGCATCCCGCTCGCACGAGGAGGCCGCATTCCGGTCGGCGACGATCTGTCGCTCGCCGGTCATCCCAACGTGTTCGCCATTGGCGACATCGCCCTACCGCCCGGCGAGCCATTGCCCCAGGTGGCCCAACCGGCCATACAGGGAGGAACCCACGTGGCCGCCCAGATCGAGGCCATCTTGGCCGGACGTCCCACCACGGCGTTCCACTACCGCGACAAGGGATCGATGGCCACGATCGGCCGCAACCAGGCCGTGGCCGAATTCCCCAACGGTCTGCGCTTCCACGGCTTCATCGGGTGGCTGATGTGGCTCGGACTGCATTTGATCGAGCTCATGGGCTTTCGCAATCGCGCCAACGTCCTGGTGAACTGGGCGTGGAACTACGTCACGTACGACCGAGGCTCCCGCCTCCTGCTCGACCCGCCTGACTCCCCGCGATGAGAGATGAGCCGCCCAGAGAGGCTCATCTCTCATCGCGAGGGGGCGTGCTCGCGGCGCGATGAGAGATGTGCGGAAGGGTCCGGCTCATCTCTCATCGCAGAGGTTCACTTGGGGGGCATGCGGATGCCGCCGTCGACGCGGATCGTCTCGGCGTTGAGATAGCTGTTCGTGATGCACTCGATGATCACCGATGCCAGTTCTTCCTGCGTTCCGAGGCGCTGAGGGAAGAGCACGCCCTTCTGCAGGTTCGACTTGAACGCCTCGCTGGCGTCGCCGGTGCCGTAGATCGGCGTGTCGATGAGACCCGGGGCAACCGTGTTGACGCGCACGCCGATGGCTGACAGGTCGCGGGCGATCGGCAACGTCATTCCCACGACCCCACCCTTCGAAGCCGAGTACGCCGCCTGACCGATCTGGCCGTCGAACGCGGCGACCGAGGCGATGTTGACGATCGCTCCCCGCTCGCCGAACTCCAGCGGTTCGGTGGTGCTCATCGCGGTGCCGACGATCCGGATGCAATCGAAGCTGCCGATCAGGTTGATCGCGATCACCTTCTTGAAGGCGTCGAGGTTGGCGGCCGAGTCATAGCTGCCGTCCTTGCCGACGGTGCGCTGTGCCCAACCGATGCCAGCGGAATTGACCAGCACGCGAAGTGGCCCCATGTCCTTGGCCATCTCCACCGCGTTGATGATGTCGTCGGTGTTCGTGACGTCGACCTTGCAGTACGCGCCGCCGATCTCGTCGGCGAGCGCCGACCCCTTCTCCTCCTGCAGGTCGGCAACGACGACCTTGGCTCCCCGCCCAGCCAGCGCGCGTGCTGCCGCCGCGCCGATGCCCGATGCTCCACCTGTGACGATTGCGCTGACGCCGTTGATCTCCATGGAGGGCGACGATAACCCCGACGCACATGATGACGACCAATGGAACGCGGGCCCCGGTACGGCCTTACGCGTCGAAGAGCGAGCGCTGAACGCTCTCGGGATCGTCGACCGGCAGGGCCGGCGGATCGGGGAACGGGCCCTTCGCGGCCGCGACTGCCATCATGTCGACGAGGTCGTTCATCGGGTCACCCGAGTGGCCCTTCACCCACCTGAAAACCGGTTTGCGGGCGATGACCAACTCGATCAGGGGCTGCCACAGATCGACGTTGGCGACGGGCTGCTTCTGAGCGTTCCTCCAACCGTTGGCCTTCCATCGCACCCACCACCGGTCGCGGAAGCAGTTCACCACGTAGGTGGAATCGGAGACGATCGTGAGCTGACCTTCGAGCGAACGGAGAGCCTGCAGGACGGCCATGATCTCCATCCGCTGATTCGTTGATCGTGCCTCGCCACCCGAGTCGCGCAGCGCCCCATCGGGCGCCGTTGCCCACGCCCACCCACCTGGCCCAGGGTTCCCCTGGCACGCTCCGTCCGTGTAGACCTCGAGGGCTGCCGGTGGTGCGCTCATCGGGGCAAACTACTGTGCCGCCATGCGGATCCGAGCCATCTCCATTGTCATGGCCGTGGTCGGCACCACCGTGATGATCGCGCCGCAGCCGGCATTCGCGGACCGGCTGTTCGTCTCGGTCTTCATCGACGTACCTGGTCCGCGGGGTGGTATCGCTATCGTCGGCGACTCGGTCATGCTCGGTTCAGCGTACGGGCCCCCGTTCGAAGCCGGGTGGGGACCATCGCTCGCCCACATGCTCGCTGACCGTGGTTGGGGGCCGGTACGAATGGCGGCAGGTGTCGGGTTTCAGGCCGGCAAGATGGTGGCCAGCAACCCCGGCGCCAACATGTCGTTGTGGCTCGCCAACCAGCGCGCAGCGGGTTTCGATCCACCGGTGATCGCGGTCAGCATCGGGCCGAACGACATCATCGCCTGCGGCGGCAACGTCGATTGTGCAGCCGACGACATTCGTGGATTCATGGATACCGCCGGCGAGGATCACGAGGTGTGGTGGGCGCTGCAGACGGCGGCCATCCCCAGCAACCAGGAGGCCTGGAACCAGGCCCTGCAGATCGTCGCCGCCGAGCGACCGAACCTCACATTGTGGGACTGGCCGAACATTCGAATCGCGGCCGGCATCACGATGGCGGCCGACAACACCCACCTGCCAGGTGCCAACCAGTATCGCCAACGAAGTGAGCTGATCGCGGACGACGTCACGACCAGGTTGGGAGGGTCGAGGCACATCGGCGATGAGGTGGCACCTCCGGCGGGTGGGGCGTCGTATGCATACCGGCCCCTCCCGCCGCAGCGGCTGGTCGACACCCGCAACACCGGGCAACGGCTGGCCGCAGGCACGACATTGACGGTCGCCCTCTCGTCGCTTGCACCATCTGTCGCTCCCGATGCCGCGGCTGCAGCCGTCAACGTCACGGCGGCCGGCCCCGCGGCGGCCGGCTTCCTGACCGTGTGGCCATGCGACGCACCACTGCCGTTGGCGTCGACCGTCAACTTCCTCGCTGGTCAAGCCCGCGGCGCCCAGGCCACGACCCTGCTGCGGCCGTCCGACCGGGCGCTCTGCGTCTTCAGCAACGTGGCGACCGACGTCGTGGTCGACCTGCAGGGGGTGTTCGTGCCGGCCGACGGATTGCTGTTCGCCCCCACGACGCCGGACCGCAAACTCGACACGCGCAACACCGGCAGGTCCTCGATCATCGCCATCCCTGCTCCGACCGGTGCCAGCGCAGTGGCAGCCACCCTGACGGTCACCGGCGGCAGCGACGCGGGGTTCCTGGCGGCATTCCCCTGCGCCGGCACCATTCCGACGGTGTCGAACGTCAACTGGCAGCCCGGCGAAACGGTCGCCGGGCGCGGCGTTCGTTCCTGTTGCAGCCGACGGCACGTTCTGCGTGTTCACCAACTCGCCCGTCGACGTGATCGTCGACATCACGGGCGTGTTCAGCGCAACGAGCACCCTGCGTTTCACGCCGGTTGCGCCGACGCGCATGGTCGATACGAGAGTTGGCACCGGTGGGTGGCGGGGCCACCAGGGCGTCGGTCAGACGATCGAGATCGGCGCAGCACCCGATGCCGCGCTTGCGGTCACAGGCACCATCACGTTGGTCAACCCCGCCGTCAGCGGATACCTGACCGGCACCGTGTGCGGCCAACCGGTCGGCGTGACGTCGTCGGTCAATGGCGCGGGTGGGTCGGTGATGGCCAACTCGCTGACCGTCGGCGTGTCACCCGGCGGCAACCTCTGCATCACCTCATTGGTCGCGTCGCACACCCTGTTCGACACGACCGGGTGGTGGATGCCGTAGCACACAGGGACCACGGCATGGTTCACACCGTCCGCGCACATCACCCAGCCGTAGGCCTGATTGACTAAGGGTCATGATCTTCGACGGCTTCGTCAACCAACTGCCCGACTCTGACCCGGGCGAGACCCAGGAATGGCTCGACTCACTCGACGCGGTGGTCGATGTGCACGGCAAGACCAGAGCCCGCTTCCTGCTCTCCAAACTTCTCGATCGCGCCAGGGCCGCCCAAGTCAGCTTTCCGGCCACGGTCAGCACGCCATATGTCAACACCATCCCGCGCGAACAGGAGCCGTGGTTTCCCGGTGACGAGTACATCGAACGGCGCATCCGTGCGTTCGTGCGGTGGAACGCGGCGGCGATGGTCGTCAGGGCCAACAAGCACGCCGACGGCATCGGCGGTCACCTGTCGACGTTCGCCAGCTCCGCCAGCCTCTACGAGATCGGCTTCAACCACTTCTTCAAGGGCAAGGACGAAGGGGTACCCGGCGACCACGTGTACTTCCAAGGCCATGCTGCACCTGGCGTGTACGCCCGGGCATTCATGGAAGGGCGCCTGACCGAGGACGACCTCGACCACTTCCGCCGCGAGATCGGCCGTGGCGGCCGCGGCCTGTCGAGCTACCCGCATCCACGGCTGATGCCCGACTTCTGGGAGTACCCGACGGTCAGCATGGGCCTCGGGCCGCTCAGCGCTCTCTACCAGGCCAGGTTCAACCGCTACCTGCAGAACCGCGAGGTCGACGACACCAGCCAGAGCCGCATCTGGGCGTTCCTCGGCGACGGCGAGTGCGATGAGCCAGAGACCCTCGGCGCGATCTCGTTGGCCAGCCGCGAGAAGCTCGACAACCTGGTCTACGTCGTCAACTGCAACCTGCAACGGCTCGACGGTCCGGTTCGTGGCAACGGCAAGATCATCCAAGAGCTCGAGGCCGTGTTCCGCGGCAACGGTTGGAACGTGATCAAGGTCATCCTCGGCTCGAAGTGGGACGAACTGTTGGCCAAGGACACCGACGGCGTGTTGTTGAACCAGCTCAACAACACCGTCGACGGTCAGTTCCAGCGCTACAGCATCGAGAACGGCGCGTACATCCGCGACCACTTCTTCGGGCCCGATCCGCGGCTTCGCCAACTGGTTGCCCACCTCAGCGATGAAGACCTCGTGCACCTCCCCAGAGGCGGTCACGACTACCGCAAGCTGTACGCCGCATACAAGGCGGCCACCGACAACATGGGAACCGGCGCGCCGACAGCCATCTTGTGCAAGACGATCAAGGGTTGGACGCTCGGCCCTGACATCGAGGGCCGCAACGCCACGCACCAGATCAAGAAGATGACCAAGGACCAGTTGCTCGTGCTGCGCGACCGGCTGTACATGCACGACGAGATCCCCGACTCGGCGTTCGACGGCGACCTGCCGCCCTACTTCCGGCCGGCCGAGGACTCGATCGAATACCAATACATGATGGAGCGCCGCAAGGCACTCGGCGGCTCGATCCCGAAGCGCACGACTCGCGCTCGGAAGGCACTGCAACTTCCCGCCGAAAGCGCATACGCCGAACTGCTCACCGGTTCGGGCACTCAAGCGGTCAGCACCACGATGGGGTTCACGCGGTTGCTACGCGGCTTGACCCGCGACGAGAAGTTCGGCCACCGGGTGGTACCGATCATCCCCGACGAGGCCCGCACATTCGGTATGGACTCGTTGTTCCGCGAGCTCAAGATCTACGCATCGCAGGGCCAGTTGTACGAGCCCGTCGATCACGAGATGCTGCTCAGCTACGCCGAGGCCACCAACGGACAGATCCTCGAGGAGGGCATCACCGAGGCCGGTTCAACGGCCAGCTTCATCGCGGCCGGTACGTCGTATGCCACCCGCGGCGTCCCCATGGTGCCGTTCTACACGTTCTACTCGATGTTCGGCTTCCAACGGGTCGGCGACCTCATCTGGCAGGCCGCCGATGCCCGCACACGAGGCTTCCTGCTCGGCGCGACCGCCGGCCGCACGACCCTGATGGGCGAAGGACTGCAGCACCAGGATGGTCATTCGTTGGTGCACGCCTCCACCGTGCCGCCGTGCCAGGCGTACGACCCGGCCTTCGCATACGAGGTTGCCGCGATCGTGCAGGAGGGGCTGCAACGCATGTACGGCGGTGGCACCGAGGATCCCGACGTCTTCTATTACATCACCCTCTACAACGAGAACTATCCGATGCCGGTCATGCCAGAGGGCGATCCGGGCGAGGTGCGTGCCGCCATCATGCGCGGCCTGTACCGATGGGCTCCGGCACCCGAGGGAACGTCACACAACGCCACGTTGTTGTTCTCCGGCTCAGCGCAGGGCGCGGCGCGACATGCTGCCTCGGAACTTGCCGAGCACTTCGATGTCGGTGTCGAGCTCTGGTCGGCAACGTCGTACAAGCGACTGCGCGAGAACGCGCTGGAGATCGAGCGGTGGAACCGCCTGCATCCCGGCAGCGAGCAGCGCACCACCGACGTCGCGCAACTGCTCGGCGATGCGCCGGGGCCCGTTGTCGCAGTCACCGACTTCATGAAGATCGTTCCCGAGCAGATCGCGCGCTTCCTGCCGGGCCGCACCTTCGTGCCGCTCGGTACCGACGGCATGGGCCGCAGCGACACCAGGGAGTCGCTGCGCAACTTCTTTGAGATCGATACCGGCCATGTAGTGGTCGGTGTGCTCTCAGCGCTGCTCGCCACCGGCGACGTCGGCGTCGATCAGGTCGAGGCTGCGATCAGTCGCTATGGGATCGATGTCGAGACCATCGACCCGTATCTGGTCTAGCGACTCAGCTCCACCAGCCGTTGACGTCGATGATGACCTGAGCGGAGCTCGAGGAGTAGATGCAGATGGCCCCGCCGGACGACAGGGGTAGCTCGGCAGCATTGGCAACCGCTGCGGCGAACTCGTAGTTGACGTTCGACGCCATGGGGAGGTCCCCGCACGGCCATGCCGTGACGAAGCCCCGATCGGTGGCGTCCACGACCGTCAGGTTGGCGGAGATGGCTCGTGCGTTGGCGGGGACGCCTCGCACGCCGGCGATCTGCACGACCAGCGTCTGGCTGGCTGCCAAGCGCACGCCCGCCTGGCCTGCATGGACCTCGGGGCGGGAGGTGTCGCGGGTGTCGGTGAACCGGAATGGAGTACTGGGGGTGAAGCGATTCTGGGATCCCGACGAGACGAAGCCCACCACATCGACCACCACATCGATGTCGGTGTTGGCGAAGAAGCAGACCGTTCCCGCCGGTGAGACCTGCGCAATGACCAGGTTGGGGGTGACCTTGCCGGCCGCAGGGTTGAGGCTCGACGTGGACGGTAGTGCGCCACACGGGAACGCGGTGATGAAGGCATCGACGTTGGGAAGGATGCCAGTGACGTTGAGGGCGACAGCCGTGGCGCTGGACGGGATGCTGCCAACGCCGACGACCGGAAGCTCGACGACCTGACCGGGTGCGAGCCGTGCCGGCGTCCCGATGCCCTCGCGGCTGTCCATGAGGCGCACCGGTGAGACGGGCATGTAGCGCCCGCTGGCCGACGTTGAGTAGTAGCCGCCGACGTCGATCACCAGATCGGCATCCCGGCTGCTCAAGGCGCAGAGCTGGCCGGCGCTATCGAGCGGGATGGTCGCGGCGTTGGCGATCGTCTCGTTAGCCGCGAAGTTCAAGGTGGAGACTTCAGGAAGGGCGTCGGAGCAGTTCCACATGGTGAGGAATCCGGACCCGGCCGGTGCCGGTCACGCGTCACGTTGGCCTGCACCGCTTTGGCATCGGACGGGACGCCGCCCTGGCCGGTGACCTGGACGCGAGCCGGGATGCCGGCGGTCAGCCGTGATGCTCCGGTGGAAGTGCGGGTATCGACGATTCGTGCCGGCGCCAGCGGTGCGAGGCCCGTCGGCGGGGGCGGAGGGCTTTGCGACTGGAACCGGTGCGATGGCTCCGGTCGCTGCGGCAGGATCGACCGAGAAGCTCCAGCTGACACCGCGAGCAGCCGTGTTGGCCGAAACTGAGTAGGTGCCCTGGGCAAGCACGGTGCGGGGCACGATGACGACGGCGTTGTTGCCCTGAAGGATCTGCTGGGCGACACCGCTGGTGTTCTCGGCCGACAGCACGCAGACCTCGATGCCTTGCCCGTCGGGCCCGGTCAGGCCTGCCGTGGCGCCGTTGGCAGCCTCTGGCATCATCGCGATGATCGGAAGGCCGGCGGCGCCGGTCCACCCGCAGAACGTCATCGGGCTGGGCGACTCGACGATGAAGCGGTCGAGGTTGGTCGTGGTGCCGTTGCCGGGGAACAGGATCGGAGTGCTGGTGCCGCCGGCCCCGCTGAGGCCTCGAAGCACGTCGAGCGTTGCGCCGCTGTGCCATTTGGGTGTGGTGCTCATGTCGCACTGGCCGTAGCCGGTCGACTTGAGGTTCGGGCGCAGGACGCCGATTGCGTGGAAGGGGCCGGTCATCCAGAGTTCGATGTGGCTGCGGGCGCTGGTGCTGATCTGGGTCGACACGGCGACGTTGCCGCTGTTGCCGGCGATGTCGCCTTCCGGTGTGTAGCCGGCGAGGCCAGGCGTCTCGTCGTGACTGATGCCGTTGTAGAGCATGTAGCACGAGTGCGCTGCGGCGCTGGAGGACATCGCGGCATCCTCGACAACCGGGCCGAGACCCGCCATCGCTCGGTAGTAGTTGACCGTGGTCAACCATCCGGCGGTCGGAGGAATGTATGCAGGAGAAGGGCTTGAAGCGGCGACGTCGGTCGAGATGAGGCCGGCGGCC
>CAVVBH010000015.1:0-129997 GCA_963746365.1 Ilumatobacteraceae bacterium
TGCCGCCGCCACCGTACTCCGGCGTCGACCTGCTCCAGCGTACGCCGACGATCACGAATCCTCGACAACGTTGATCCCGAACGTGTTCAGCAGGCCATGGACCACCAGCACGATCAAGAAGATGATGTAGATCGATCCGACGGTGAGCTTGAAGCCATCGTCGAACATCCGAATGAAGTACGCGATGAAGATCGACAACGCGTAGTCGACCGAGGCGATGACGCCGATCTGACCGAGCAGGTTGAAGTACCCGGTGAACCACGACCAACGCGCTGCGTTCTTCCGGGCCAGCTTGGCCGACCAGTAGTACAACCCGCCGGCGGTCGGATACGCCGAGCAGATCTCGGCCATCGCCATGCCCACGAGCAACACGAAGAAACCCACCACCACCCAGCCGAGCACGATGACCCGTGGACCGCTGGTGACCATGCCCAGCCAGAAGCTGGTCATGCCGCCCGCGAGGATCGAGATGATAGAGAAGCTGATCGCAAAGTTGCTGAATGTGCTCATCCCGCGATGCAGCTCTTGGGCGTAGCCCATTTCGTGCAGATGGTCGCGGTCTTCGTCCATGGTTGTCATACAAGGACCCCCAGTCCTGGCCCGGTGCGGCCCCCGCCACACTTCGAGCTCCGGCGATGTCTAGCACGTCGCTGACCAGGCATCGGACATGCGCAAGTCCGCGACGATCGCGATTGCCGTACCACCGCCGAGCCTGCGAGAATCTGTGGAGCAAGGGGTGCCGACGCCGGATGGTGGGACGACCGTGACACATGCAGAATCGGCGACCGATGCCAGCGATCCGACCGGCATCTTCGAGTTGTCCGACCGCTACATCGTGGACAACGCCGCGCTCGACCCGATGCTCGCGTCGTTCTGGGGCATCCCGGGCCACGACGGCGAGATCACCGACTATTCGCCGGATGGCTGGGCTGCGCGGCTCGAGCTCCACCTCGCGGCGATCGGCGAGCTCGCCGAGATCGCGCCACGGACGCGCAGCGACCGGATCGCGGTCGAGGTGATGCGCGAGCGAATCCAGGCCGAAGTCGATCTCATCGAGTCGGGGGAGTACCACCGATGGCTCAGCGTGATGAACAGCCATCACGGCTACGTCCGCGAGATCTTCGACTTCATGCCTCGAGAGAGCGAAGAGGATTGGAAGAACGTTCGCGCCAGGCTGAGGGCCGTGCCGGGGGCACTCGACAACCTCCGCGTCAGCTTCCTGTACGCCGCCGAAAAGGGGCAGCTCGCGGCGCGGCGCCAAGCGTTGGCTTGTGGTGCACAATGCGACGTGTGGGGAATGGCCGACGGATTCTTCACCGAGCTGGTCGGCGAGTGCGAGTCCCTCGATCTCAGCGGCGAGGCTGCCGCCGCCGCCAATGCCTTCCTCGAGTTCGGACAGTGGCTTCGGCACGACTACGCGGCAATGGCGACCGACCACGACCCGGTTGGTCCCGAGCGGTACCGGTTGTTCGCCCGATATCACAACGGCACCGATCTCGACCTGGACGAGGCCTACCAGTGGGGCTGGCAGGAGCTCAGCAGCATCGAGGCGCGCATGGCGGAGCTGGTCGAGCGGATACTTCCGGGCGCTTCGCGCGACGAATGCATCGATCAGCTGAAGACGGACCCCCGCTACATGGTCGAGGGAGCCTCCAACTTCATCGCCTGGAGTCAGGACGTGATCGATCGAACCATCGAAGACGTCAACGGCGAATACTTCGACATCGCTGAACCTCTGCGACGTTGTCAGGCGATGCCGGCACCAGCCGGTGGACCCGATGCGACGTACTACACAGCACCGAGCGAAGACTTCGTCCGACCCGGTCAGATCTGGCACCACGTGACTGGGAAGACGCATTTTCCGTTGTGGGAGGCGCTGTCGACCGAATACCACGAGAGCGTGCCGGGCCATCACCTCCAACTCGCCCAGATGATGTACCAAGCCGAATCATTGACGCGCTTCCAACGACTCGGCGTGGCGATCGCCGGCCACGGCGAGGGTTGGGCCTTGTATGCAGAACGGCTGATGCACGAGCTCGGCTATCTCGACGATCCTGTCTACGAACTTGGTTGGCTCGCCGGCCAGGCGTTGCGAGCGGCGCGAGTGATCGTCGACATCGGGCTGCATTGCGAGATGCGGATCCCCACCACCGAACGGTTTCATCCAGGCGAACGTTGGAGGTCGGAGCTGGGGTTGCCGTTCCTGCTCGAGCGCACCGGCTACTCGGCGCAATACCTCTCGTCCGAAGTCGATCGCTACTTGGGAATGCCCGGCCAGGCCATCGCGTACAAGCTGGGAGAGCGGGTCTGGCTCGAAGGACGCGATCGTGCGCGGGCGCGGCTGGGATCGAAGTTCGATCTCAAGCAGTTCCATCGAGTGGTGCTCGACATGGGGGCGATGGGGCTCGACCAGCTCAGCGCCGGAGCTCGACGTCATCGATCTGTCCGACACCTCTGGTTAGGAGCCGGCCACGCGAGCCAGGAACCAGTCGACGATGTGCTCGGCGGCGGGCTGACTGTCCGCGACGTTGCGGCGGGCGTCGTCGATCAGGTCATCGGGCTTGATGCCGTACTTGAGGAGCTCCGCGGTTCCACCCTCGCTGTTCGCCCACCGCCGGATCATGGTCTCGGTGGCCTCGGGGTGGAACTGTGTGCAGAAGCTGCGACCAAGGCGCCATGCCTGCGGGCCACTGGCGCTGCGCGCGAGTTCTTCCGACCCGGGTGGAATCGTCACGACGTCGTAGTGCCACTGCATCCACGGTCCTTCGGCGATGACTTCGGGGACGTCGCTGACCACGTGTGACCAACCGATCTCGGGTTCGCGGGCGCGCTCGACGGTGCCACCGAGCGCATGGGCCATGATCTGATTCCCGTAACAGATGCCGAACACCGGAACGGCTGCTGCGTGGGCTGCGCGGATCAGCTCCGCCTCGGCGGCGACCGAGTCGGCGACGTGCGGCCAGTAGACGCTCCACTCGCTGCCGAGCGTGACCACCAGCTCGTGGCCCTCGATGTCGGGCCAATCGTCGAGGTTCTCGCGTTGACACTCGGTGAACGAGAAGCCCTGCCGACGAAATCGATCGACGACGAACCCTCCGTCGGTGTCGGCCGCGTTGGCGATCAGCAGCGCTCGCATGGGCACTACGGTACGCGCTGAGATGCCCGCCGAGACGATTTCCGATGCTGCGATCGACCGCGCGGCCGAGGCGGGTCGGGGTGTCGTCATCCACACGCCTGTCATGCGTTCGGTGGCGCTGAGCGAGCGCTGCGGAGGCGAGATCGTCCTGAAGGCGGAGAACCTGCAGTGCACGGGCAGCTTCAAGATTCGCGGAGCAATGAGCAAGCTGTCGGCGCTCGGCGACTCCGCGGCCGGCGGCGTCACTGCTGGAAGCGCCGGCAACCACGCCCAGGCAATCGCTTTCGCCGCCAGACACTTCGGTGTCGCGTGCGAGATCTTCGTTCCGGCGGGCGCGCCGCTCTCCAAGATCGAAGCGTGCCGAGAGTACGGCGCGACGTTGATCGAGGGCGGCGAGTCGCTCGACGAAGCAGTTGCTGCGGCACGCGAGCGCGCCGCAGCATCCGGCATGGTGTTCTGCCATCCCTACGACGACCTCGACGTCATTGCGGGCCAGGCCACACTCGGGCGCGAGCTCATCACCGACGTGCCCGGTCTCAAACGGGTGATCGTGCCGCTGGGTGGCGGTGGGCTGGCTTCGGGGATCGCCCTCGCGGTGAAGGCCAACGATCCCGCCGTGGAACTGATCGGGGTGCAGGTCTCGGCGTGCGCTCCCTACGCCCATCACTCTCCCCCGTCCGGTCCGGTGGTCACGCTCGCCGACGGAATTGCAGTCAAGCGACCAGGCGAGATCACGCGCCCGCTTGTCGAACAGTTGCTCGACGACGTTGTCGTGGTCGAGGAGAACGCCGTGGCCGACGCCATGGTTCTGTTGATGGAGCGCGCCAAGTTCTTCGTGGAAGGCGCTGGAGCGGTTGGCGTTGCCGCGCTCTTGTCGCAACGGGTCGCGCCGGCCGCAACAGGAACCACGTGTGTGATCCTGAGCGGTGGCAACGTCGACCTCGGGCTGGTTCCCGGTCTGATACGGCGCCACGAGACACAGGCGGGTAGGCGGCTGATCCTGTTCGCTCGAATCAGCGATCGCCCCGGTGGTTTGGCCAAGCTTCTGACGCTGTTTGCGGAGCACGGTGCAAACCTGGTGGAAGTCGAGCACGTCCGCGAAGGCGTCGATCTCCATGTGCGCGAGACGGGAGTGCAGGTGGTTCTCGAGGTGCGCGGTCGCGGTCACGCCGAATCCGTCGTCCGCGCTGCGACCGATGCCGGCTATTCCGTCGAGGTCATCAACAAGTGACGAGCACGCGTGTCAGGTGGCTGCTGGATTGATCAGTCGGATGGATTCGGCCACGGTCGGCAGGGTCGACCCGCCGCATCCATCACGTCACGCAGTTGCGACACAATGCTCCCCTTGTTGGCGAGTACGACCCGTCGAACACTGCTGAGCCGATGGTGAACGCGTCGGCTCCGGCGTCCTTCAGGTCCTCGATCTGGGTTGCTGTCGAGACGCTGCCCGCCACGACGAGATATCCCGACGTGCCTCGCCGGGCCGCTCGCACAAGATCGAGAGGGTCGGCCTCGGTCGCCCGGTACGCGAGCAGATCGACTCCCGCGCAACCTCGATTCTCGAAATCCTTGCACTGGCGTTCGACGAGCTCGGCGTCTCCACCGAGCTGGGTGGGATGGCCTGTGGGAAGGCCGGCGAACGGCAGGTACTCAATGGACGAGTCCCCGATGATTCGCATCGTTTCGTCGATGAGTGTTCCGCCCATCAGACGGTCGACGCCGATCTCCACGGCTGCGCGCGAGCTCTGGATACATCCTTCGACCGACGTGCTGACCACTTCGAGGTACGTCATGACACCGCTTGCCTGCATTCGTCTGTTCAACTCCACGAGCGTCGACGTGTCGACACCGATGTCCTTGAACCCGGCGTGCCGCAGGCCCACGCGGTCGATTGCGGCCCATATGTCGAGACAGTCGACGATGGTCTCGTCCGACCGTGTGAGCATGAAGATGAAATCCACGATCTCCCCGACCCCCGACGACTGGCTGTGAAGTTGCGGGCCATCATGACACCTACAATTGACGTCGCAATGAGTCAACCTCCCCCGCTGATCGCAGTGTGCGCCCGTGTGTTGACCTTCAGCGACGAAGGCAAGCGCGATGCATTTTCCAGCAGCCAGCCGTACAGCCGCGCGGTGGCCCGGGCAGGCGGAGTGCCGGTCCTGGTGCCGCCGATCCACGAGCTGACCGACAACGCGCTGTCGGTGCTGCGCCATTTCGACGGCGTGCTTTTGCCCGGCGGCGGCGACATCGATCCTCGCTGCTACGGGCGCGAGCCGACGGAGGAATCGCTGTACGGCATCGTTGCTGCGAACGACGAACTCGACATGGCGGTGGCAAGCGCGGCGCTGGCACTCGACCTCCCGATGCTGGCCCTGTGCCGTGGCATGCAGGTGCTCAACATCGTGCTGGGTGGCACGCTGGTGCAAGACATCGGCAACGACGAGCACTGGATGCGCGAGCACTCGGTGAAGCTGGTCGAGGGATCGATCGTGGCCGAGCTCGTCGGCGACACGCACCTCGATCACTGCCACTCGGTGCACCACCAGGGAATCGACGAACTGGGCACCGGGTTGGTGCCGATCGGGTACTCGGAGGATGGGCAGCTCGAGGCCGTCGAAATGCCGGAGAAGTCGTGGGTCGTCGGGTTGCAATGGCACCCCGAAGACACAGCGACCCGCCAGCCGCAACAGCAGGCGATCTACAACGAGCTCGTCCGCCAAGCGGGCTTACACTGACAGCGTGAAACCACTGGTCGTCATCGTCGGCCGCCGGTCCGACGAGGCTCAGGGCGTGCGCGGCACGCCATTCGCTGCCGGGGCAGGGCTACTTCCAATCGGTCGAGCGCGCCGGTGGGATCCCATTGATGCTGCCTCCGATCCCCGGCCTGGTCGACGACATTCCCTCGCTGCTGCGTCGGTCCGATGCGGTGGTGTTCCACGGTGGCGGCGACATCGATCCGCGGCGATATGGGCAACAAGCCATCGAGGAGTCGTTGTACGGAATCGTTCCCGAACACGACGCGATGGAGTTGGCGATGGTCACCGCGGCCATCGAGTCCGACAAGCCCGTGCTGGCGATCTGCCGCGGGCTACAGGTGCTCAACGTGGCTCTTGGCGGAACGTTGGTGCAAGACATCGGCAGCGAAGACCACTGGCTCCGGTTCAACGGCACCGAACTCGATGCCGGCTCGCGGATCGCGAAGGCGATGGGTACCGAGACGCCGCAGCGATGCCACTGCGTGCACCACCAAGCCCTGGCCGAGCTCGGTGACGGCTTGCATGTCGTGGGTCGCGATTCCGGCGGAATGATCCACGCGGTCGAACTCGAGTCCGCGCGATGGATCGTCGGCGTCCAGTGGCACCCCGAGGACTCCTCCGCCGAAGACCCCCAACAACAAGGACTCTTCGACGAACTGATCCGCCAAACCACCTGACCCACCCAGTCTCAGGCCCCGCCCACCTCGCCCCGCGCTCGCCCCCGCCCCTATCAATCCGTCCGAAACCCCGTCGGGCGCGATATCACGCCACCCGCAGCAAGTGCCGCGCCCACGCGGGACGACTGGGCGCGATATCACGCCACTCTTGGCATTTTCCACGCCCAGACAAACCTCCTGGGTGCGATATCACGCCTCCCTTGGCACTTATCGCGCCCACGGGCAAGAGATATCCGCGGACTTCGAGAGAGTGGCCGTAGGTTGGCACTCGGCTTCCCCCGACACATTCATGCCGAACGTGACGGAGGTACCACGTGAGTCGTCACTGGAAAGTCGCTGCGGACGAGTTCCTCAGCACCCATCTTGGAGTCATCTCTGCCAGCCGCCTCGCCAGCTTCGGTTGTCCGAGCCGCACACTGGCGAACTCGTAGCCGAGGGCCGGCTGATCACCATGCTGCCGGGCGTGTTTCGGAGCGCGCAATGGCCGTGCAACCGCGAGCAGGTTCTCGGTGCCGTATGCGCTCGCAACCCTGCGGCCATGATCGGATTCACGACCGCGGGTCAACTGTGGGTCTGGCGGCGGATGATGCGATCCAAACATCCATGTTCTTGTACCTCACGGTCACTCGCCTGAGATGGAGGGCGTCGTCGTTCACCGCTGCCGCCGAATCGATCCGGTCGACATCGTGCAGCGCGCCGATGGGATCCGACTGACGAGCCCGCCTCGAACCCTCTTCGACAGCGCCGACATGATCGGGGCCGAAGCGACTGCCTCGGTACTCGAGCAGCTCCTCAACGAGCGGTGGGCCACATTCGGCACGATCACCGACACAGTGCAACGGCTGTATCACCCGAGCCGGCCAGGGTCCGCGAACGATGCTCGCCGTCATCAGGTCACGACCAGCCTGGCGAGCGGCGCTGCAGTCCGACCTCGAAGTCAGGGTGCTGGACGAGATGTCGAGGCAGGAGCTTCCCGGTGCCCACTACCCAGTTTCCGATGCGACTTCCCGGCTACGACCACGACATCGCGATCGACTTCGCCTGGCCGAACGTCAAGCTGGCCATCGAGGTCGACCATCCGGCGTGGCACGACGGCGCCGTCGACTCGCACGCCGACAAGGGTCGCGATCGCAAGCTCGCGACGATCGGGTGGACGTCGGCGCGCATCACCGACATCGACGTCAATGGCGGCCTCCGTGAGGCGGTCGGCGACATCGGCCGGATTCTCGACCCGCCTGCGCTGTCATCGGCGTCGCCTAGCGCTGGCACGGGATCGCCACCGGGCGCGCCAATACGTCTCCTGAGTATCGGAATACGACTACGCGAGAATCGCGCCCGGTGGGGCTGTGTCGGGCGGCGAAATACGCTACTGGTGGCTACGGAATCGCGCCCGACCTTCCCTCAGTGAGGGCGGCAGGGGTAGCGGGTGGCGGGGTTGAATCGCCGGGCTATTTGGTGGTGACGGCGGCTTTGGTGGCGTCGATCAGCCAGGTGGGGAAGAAGCCGATGGCGAGGGTGAAGCCCACCGACAGGGCGAGGGCGATGCCGGTCCACACCGGCACACGAACGGCCTCGCGGCTGTCGTCGGTCGACTCTGGCTCGGTGACCCACATCGACACCATGATGCGCAGGTACAAGAAGGCTGCGATCACCGACGCGACCATCGCAACGATGGCGATGGCGTAGCTGTGCTCTTCGACGGCAGCTTGGATCACCGCGAACTTGGCGACGAAGCCCGACGTCAGCGGGACTCCGGCCTGGGCGAGCAGCAACACGGTCATGGCGAGCGCGACGACAGGGTGCGATTTGCCCAAGCCGCGGAACGACGCGAGATCGGTGGCACCATCGCCGGTACGAGCAACCATCGTGACCACGGCAAACGTCCCGATCACCAAGATCGAGTACAGCAGCATGTACAGCAGCGCGGCGGGTACGCCGTTGCCACCGTCGGCCTGCCCGGCACGATGCGCTGCGGCCTCGACACCGATGAGGATGAATCCGGCGTGGCTGACCGACGAGAACGCCAGCATGCGCTTCACGTTGGTCTGCACGACCGCCATCACCGAGCCGACGACCACCGTCAACACGGCGATGGCCCAGACGATCGGGCGGTAGTCGTCGCGCCAATGCGGAAGTGCGTAGATCAGCACGCGCAGCATCGCGGCGAAGGCTGCGACCTTTCCCACCGAGGCCATGAACGACGTCACCGGCGTCGGGGCGCCTTCGTACACGTCGGGGGTCCAGAAGTGGAACGGCACCGTGGCGGTCTTGAAACCGAGGCCGACGATCAACAGCGCGACACCTGCGAGGATGAACGCATCGTGCCGAACTGCGGGCACGGTGGCGTTGAACGAGTCGACGATCCTGCTGTAGTTGGTGCTGCCGGCACTGCCGTAGACCATCGCGATCCCGTACAGGAAAAACGCCGACGAGAAGCCGCCGAGGATGAAGTACTTGATGCCACTTTCCTGGCTCTCGATGCGCTTGCGATGACTCGCCGACATCACGTAGAACGCGATCGACATGATCTCCAACCCAAGGAACAGCACGATCAGGTCGTTGGCCGAACCCATGATGATGCCGCCGATTGCCGCGAGCAGGTACAGGGCGTAGACCTCAGGACCATCGAGATCTTCGCGGCGCAGGTAGTCGTCGGTGACGAACGCGACCAACACCACGGCAATGGCGATCGTGATGGTGACGATCATCGAGAACACGTCGAACCGCAACGCCCCGCCCACCAGCGTGCTCGGACCGTCGTCGGTGATGTCGTCCCACAGGAAGAAGCACAGGATCGTCGCCCCCAGTCCTGCGGCGGCGGTGAACAACGCGTACAGGTGTCGCGGCCATCGCGGCAGCAGCGAACCGAGGACCAGCAGCACCATCGCCGCGCCGAGCAGCACGAGAACCGGGCTGAGGGCGAACCAGTTGACCGACGGCCCGACGAACGTCGGATCCGCGGCGATCACGGCGCGACTCCGGCCGGCTGAGGTTCGACGTACGACGTCTTGTCGCTGACGTGTTCGATCAGCTTGTTGACGCTGGGCTCGATGCGATCGAGCATCGGCTTGGGGTACAGCCCTGTGAAGACGATCACGCCGACGAGAGGCAGCAGCACGGCGGCCTCGCGCATCTTCAATTCGGGGAAGTTCCTGTTGGCGTCGTCGGGCTCGCCGTGGAACACCCGTTGGTATGCCCACAGCAGGTACAGCGCAGCGAGAATGACACCGGTTGCAGCCACGACCGTCCACCACCGCGCAGTGAGGAACGAACCGATCAGCACCAGGTACTCACCGACGAACCCGTTGAGGCCGGGCACGCCGATCGACGACAGCATGACCACCATGAACACGCCGGCGAAGATCGGCGCAACCTTCTGCAAACCCTTCAGCTCGGAGATCTCGCGCGTGTGGCGACGGTCGTAGATCATCCCGACGAGGAAGAACAGCGCACCGGTCGATACGCCATGGTTGATGTTCTGCATCACACCACCGGTGATCGATTGGCTGGTCATCGCGAAGATGCCGAGCACGATGAACCCCAGGTGGGCGACCGACGAAAAGGCCACCAAGCGTTTCAGGTCCTTCTGCATGGTGGCTGCGATCGCGCCATAGATGATGCCGATGACCGCGAGCGTCAACCACAGGTTGCGGCTCCACAGCGCGGCCTCGGGAAACAGGTAGACGCCGAAACGCAGCAAGCCATACGTACCGAGCTTCAACATCACGCCGGCCAGGATCACCGAACCACCCGTCGGCGCCTGCGTATGGGCGTCGGGCAGCCACGTGTGCAGCGGGAAGATCGGGACCTTGACGGCGAACGCGACGGCGAACGCGAAGAACAACCAACGTCCCGTCGTGGCTGAGAAGTCGGCCTTGGCCAACTCGATGAGGTCGAACGTCAGTGGTCCACTGCCCTTGGCGAGGAAAGCCGTCGCAACGATGCCGACGAACATGAAGGCCGAGCCGACCATCGTGAAGAGGAAGAACTTCGTGGCCGCGTACACCCGGCCCTCGTATCCCCAGCCGGCGATCAGGAAGTACATGGGCACGAGCACGATCTCGAAGAAGACGAAGAACAGGAACAGATCGAGGCTGATGAAGCTGCCCATCAGCCCGGCTTCCAGCAACAGCATCCACGACAGGTACCGCTTGTGGTCGTGATGCGGATCGGTGCCGGCCACCACCAACGGGAACAGCACGCCGGTGAGCAGGACGAGGAACAGTGAGATGCCGTCGATCCCGAGATGCCACGAGATGCCCCACGGCTTGATCCAGGTGTGCATGCTGACGAACTGGAAGTCGGCATTGGACTTGTCGAACGCGGCGACCACCCAGATGCTGAGGCCTGCCGTGAGGACGCTGGACAGCAGCGCGATCAGCTTCACCCATTCGGGTCGACGGTTGGAGAACGCGGCAACCAGCACAGCACCCGCGGTGGGCACGAGCACCAGCATGGTCAGGATGGGGAACGAGATCACCGGTTGCCCCGCACCACGACGAACCAACTCAGCAACAGCACGACGCCCACGCCGATCGCGGCCGCGTAGTTGCGCACGTTCCCGCTCTGCACGGTTCGGATTCGTTGAGCCGTGCCGCGAACCAGTCGACCGACCCCGTTGACGGCGCCGTCGACGATGTTCGCGTCGGCCCAGGCGACACCGTCGAACGCTCGACGCCCCGGACCACCCATGAACTTGCTGACCGCCTCGTCGTAGTGCCAACCGTCGGCCAGCAATGCCGGCTCGATCGGTTTCGCCTTGTGCTTGGCGTAGACCATGACCGACAGGGCGATACCGATGACGGCCACGACGGTCGCGATCAACGCCAGCGGCAACTTGGCCGTTTCGCTGTGGTGCACACCGATGACGGGCTCGAGCCACTGCGTCAGCCTCTCGCTGGCTTCATTGAACGGAAGGTTGATCGCACCACCGACGATCGACAGCCCGGCGAGCACGACGAGCGGGATCAACATGATGGCCGGGCTCTCGTGCGGCTGGATGTCGCCGTGGGCGCCGTGCTCTTCGTGGGCGTCGTGCCAGCGCGCCTTGCCGTAGAAGACCATGATCACCTGGCGGGTCATGTAGTACGCGGTCAGCAACGCGGTGACGAGACCGATGACCCACAGCACCGGGCTCTTGTCGTACGCGGCCAGCAGGATGTCGTCCTTGCTCCAGAAGCCGGCGAACGGAGGCACGCCTGCGATCGCCAGCCATCCGACGATGAATGTCGCAGCAGTCACCGGCATCATCTTGCGGAGCGCGCCCATGCGACGCATGTCCTGCTCGTTGTGCATGCCGTGAATGACCGAGCCGGATCCGAGGAACAGCAGCGCCTTGAAGAACGCGTGGGTGACCATGTGGAAGATCGCCGCGGTGTACGCCCCCGAGCCGACAGCCAGGAACATGTAGCCGAGCTGGCTGATCGTCGAATAGGCGAGCACCCTCTTGATGTCGTTCTGCGCGACTGCGATCGTGGCGGCGAACAGCGCGGTGACGGCGCCGACGACAGCGATCAACGTCGGCGCGTACGACGACGATGCCTCGAGGATGGGGCTCATGCGACACATCAGGAACACACCGGCTGTCACCATCGTCGCCGCGTGGATGAGAGCCGACACGGGTGTGGGGCCTTCCATCGCGTCGGGCAGCCACACGTAGAGCGGCAACTGCGCGCTCTTGCCGCACGCACCGATGAACGCAGAACAGCGCGATCGCCGTTGCGGTCGGTCTGCGAAATGCTGCCTGCCGCATCGTTGATGCCGATGTAGCTCAGCGTGCCCGTGGCCTGGAAGGCGAAGAACATCGCCATCATGAATCCCCAGTCACCGACACGGTTGGTGACGAACGCCTTCTTGCCGGCGACGGCCGCGCTCTCGCGCTCGTGCCAGAACGCGATCAGTAGGTAGCTACAGGTGCCGACACCCTCCCACCCGAGGAACGTGACGAGCATGTTCTCGCCGAGCACCAACACCAACATGCTGAGCGCGAACAGGTTGAGGTACAGGAAGAACTTGGAGAATCGTGGGTCGCCGTGCATGTAGCCGATGGCGTAGAGGTGGATCAGCGTGCCGATGCCTGTCACGAACAGGCACATCGTGATGCTGAGCGGATCGGCAAGGAACGCGAGATCGACCTTCAGCGAACCGACGGGCACCCAGGTGAAGACCTTGGAGATGTGCCGGCGCTCCTCGGCGGATTTGGAGAGCAGATCGAAGAAGGCGCCGACCGCGACGACGAAGGCTCCGCCGCACATCAGCGTTGCCAGGTAACCCGGCCTTCGGGTCACCGAGCCGGCGCCCGAACAGCAGGATCAGCACGAATCCGGCGAGCGGAAGCGCAGGGATCAACCACACCACGTCGAGCATCGGCTCAGCCCTTCAGTTCCGCGAGGTCGTCTGCTGTGGCGTTTGGCTTGCGACGCAGGATGGCGACGATGATGCCGAGACCAACGACGACCTCGGCAGCTGCGACGACCATCACGAAGAAGACGGTCGTCTGCCCACCGATGTCGTCGAGCTTCTTGCTGAGCGCCACGAAGCTGAGGTTGACGGCGTTGAGCATCAGCTCCACGCACATCAGCATGATCAGCGGGTTGCGCCGCACCAGAACACCGACCGTGCCGATACCGAACAGAACGGCGGCGAGCACGAGGTACCACGTGGTGGTGGGAACGGCCGCGGAGATCACGACGGTGTCTCCGGACGGGGTCTTCGGAGCACGGCGCGCCAGCAGCACCGTGCCGACGACCGCGATCACCAAGAGGACTGAGGTGAGCTCGAACGCCAGCACGTGATCACTGAAGAGATCGCGGGCAATCTTGCGAACGTTGCTGTCGTGGGGGTTGAGCGCGTCGACGGCCGTGACGGCATCGCTCTGCGCCGGCTTGACCACGCCGATGTTGTCGCGCGAGGAGATCGCCGCGAACACGATCAGACCGATGACGCCTCCGCCCACGACGCCCGCCGTCTTGCGTTGCAGCCTGAACGGCTCGATCTGCAGGTCCTCGGCCTTGTCGACGCCGAGCAGCATGATGACGAACAGGAACAACACGACGATGGCGCCGGCATAGACGATCACTTGCACGGCTGCCAGGAACTCGGCCTGTTGGGCGATGTACATCACGGCGACGCCGAACAGTGTGAGGATGAGGCTGAGCGCGGCATGAACGGGATGCGAACGCGTGATGACCCCTACCGCCCCGGCCAGGATCATCAGGGCCGCGCAGACGAACACGAACAACTGCATCAGGGCGCGCTCTTCTCGAGCGTCGCGGACCCCGTATCCGAGCTCGCTGCTCCAACCGATCTCTCCGACGAAGTCGGCGTCGCCACTGGGAGACGTGGCGCGCAACCAGCCACTGGTGTGCTGGTCCTCGCCCGGACGCCAGTCTTCCCATGGCAGGTGCTTCGGCTTGCCCTCGTCGTCGACGACGAGCTCGTCCTTGGTGTAGACCGCGTCGCGCCGGTTGGTGAAACTGAACTCGAACAGCTTCGTCTCCGTGATCGCCTCGGTGGGGCACGCCTCGACGCAGAGATCGCAGTGGATGCAACGCAGGTAGTTGATCTCGTAGACGTACCCGAATCGCTCGCCGGGCGAGGTGGGGTTCTGCGGATCGTTGTCGGCACCGCGCACGTGGATGCATTTCGCAGGGCAGACGCCGGCGCACAACTCGCATCCGATGCACTTCTCCATACCGTCCTCGTACCGGTTGAGCACATGACGCCCATGCATGCGCTCGGGCTTGTCGATCTTCTCGTCGTGGCCCTCGGTCTCGTTGCCCTTCTTGGCAACCCGGCCACCCGGAATACGACGTGGTGACCCGCTTGCCGCCAAACAACCGGTGCTGCTTCAGAGTGACCAGAAATCCGTCGAGGTATCCCATCAGAACATCGCCCCTTCTCGTTCGCGGTTGCGTGCGCTGACACGTGGTCGCCAGCATCAAGAGCCCACCCGCCGCCGCCAGCACGAGCAGGGCAGATGACACCGACCGTCGTCTTGTGCAGCCGAGTCCAGCCACGGTCTCCGCCGACGCGCAGCAGTGCCAGCAACATGAACCAGCCGAGCGCGACCGGGATCAGCACCTTCCACCCGAGGTCCATCAACTGGTCGTAGCGAAGCCGGGGCAGCGTGGCACGGAACCACACGTAGACATAGAGGAACACCATCAGCTTCAGGAAGAACCAGACCGTGCCGGCGAACGGTCCGAGGAACGACAAGATGTTGTCGTTACCGGCGATCTTCAACGGCTGCGGACCGCCGAAGAACAACGTGACGATGACCCCGCTCATCGTCACCGTGTTCATGAACTCGGCCAGGAAGAACAGCGCGAATCGGATGCTGGAGTACTCGGTGTTGAAACCACCGACGAGCTCCTGTTCGGCCTCGACGAGATCGAACGGTGGCCGGTTCAACTCGGCCGTTGCGGCGATGAGGAAGATCACGAACGGGACGAATGCGGTAGCCGCCACCTGCCACTTCGACAGGCTTGTCTGATAGGCGACGATCCCGCTGGTGCTCAGGGTTCCGGTGACCAGTATCACCGCGGCCAGGCTGAGGCCGAGCGCTGCTTCGTAGCTGACCATCTGCGCGGATGCGCGAACCGAACCGAGCAACGGGTACTTCGAGCCACTGGCCCAGCCGGCGAGCATGATGCCGTACACCGAGATCGAACTGAGCGCCAGCAACAACAGCACACCGATGGCTGGGTCGGCCAGCTGCAACCGGGTGACGTGATCGAACAGCACGACGGTGCCGTCCTTGCCGCCACTGAAATCGCCTCCCAGCGGGATGACGCTCCACACCAGGAAGGCCGGCACGAAGGCCAGGTACGGCGCCAGCTTGAACACGAAGCGGTCGCTCTGGTCGGGGATCAGGTCTTCCTTGAAGAACAGCTTGATGCCGTCGGCCAAAGTCTGCAGGATGCCGAACGGACCCGCCTTGTTGGGCCCGATGCGGTTCTGCATGCCCGCGATGGCCTTGCGCTCGAACCACACCATCAACATGGTGGCGATGAGTCCGAGAATGAAGACCACGACGACCTTGATCAGCACGATCACCACGTCGCCGAGTGTGAGATCGCCGATCAGGAGCGGGTCGAGAGCAAGCATCAGAACGACTCCACGCGAACGTCGGTGACGGCCTCGGACGAATCGATCAGTTCGCCGATGCTGGGGCCAGGCTGATTGAACGGGACCCACGCCGATCCGCGAACCACAGTGTCGTCGGCAACGACCTTGAACACCATCGACGCCCGCTTGCTGGTGACCTTGACATCGGCGCCATCGGTCGAGCCGACCCGCTCGACATCGAGCGGATGCAGGTGCAACTGCGAACCCATCGCGAGATGAGCCAACGAGGGCGACATTGCCGTGCCGACAGCATTGTCGTAGAGCTTGCGACTGACCACGAGGCGGTAGTCGTAGCTGTTGCGCTCCTCGATCGTCGACAGCCGGCGTGTGGCCGGAGGCAACGATCCCCGGCAGATGATTCCGTCGCGGGCCGTGCTGAGCGCCGCCGCTGGTCGCCTCGCCGAAACCGGCCACATTCGCAGCGATGGCATTCGGTGAGTTCGTCGACCGACGACACTCCGAGGTCGCCACCGAGGAGCTCGGCAAGTTCGACTGCGATCATCCAGTCGGGACGACTGGTGCCACGCGGTGTGACCTTCTCGGAAACCGTGGTGACCCGACCTTCGATGTTGGTCGTGGTTCCGCTCTTCTCGCCATAGGCCGCGGCAGCGAGCACGACATCGGCCGGTGAGCTCGACTTCGTGAGGAACGTGTCGATGGCGATGATGCGCGGCGCGCCCGCCATCATCTGCCTAGCGAGATCGGTGTCGGGGAAGTCGGCCAGCGGGTCGCACCCGAGCAGCACCAGGCACTCGATGTTGCCCGCGGCGGCCGCCTTGGCGATCTCCAGGGCCTGCATGCCACCTTCGCCGGGCGTCAGACCCATCTCGATCGCTCCGACGATGTTGCCGCGGCGCAGCGCCGGCAGCACCTTCGCACCGGTGGCGATCTGTAACGCGGCGACCACGCCGTTGCCGACTTCCCGCGGATGCTCGGCGAGATTGGCGCGGCCGGCGACGATGACTACCGGCCCTTTGGCGAGTTGGGCGGCGATCTCGAGGTCGGCGCCGGCAGCGGCGACAGCCTGCGTGATGTTGCCTGCCTGGTACTCGATGGTCTTCCAAGCGTGAGCGCTGAGCCCGCTGCGCTTCTGCGCGAACTCGATGATGCGAGCTGCGACGCTTCTGCGCTGCATCGCGCAGGCGCAGGTAGAGGACCGGCAGTTCTTCCTTGAGATCGGGTGCGATCAGGATGATGGTCGCCGCGTCGGCGGTCTCGTCGATGGTTGCCCGATCGAAGCCGAGCAGGTTGACCTGTGCGCCGTCGCCCATCTGCGGGTAGACGTGGGGCGTCCCGATGACATCGTGAGCCAGCCGGGCCCAGGCATACGCGTCTTCGTTCGTTCCGCGGGCGCCACCGATGACGGCGATGGATCCGGCCCCTCCCGCGGCCTTTGCCTCGGAGATCAACTCGGCGGCGCGAGCGAGCGCCGCGTTCCACGTGGTCGGCTGCAGTTCGTCGTCGACACGAACCATCGGCGCTGCGAGACGTTCAGGACTGTTGACCGCCTCGAAGTTGAACCGGCCGCGATCGCACAGCCAACTCCAGTTGACGGGATCACTGTCGACGCCCTGATAGCGCAACAGCTTGTCGTGGCTCGACTGCACAACCGTGCGGCACCCGACTGCGCACGTGGTGCATGTGCTCTCGGTCTGCTCGAGGTCCCAGGGGCGAGCCTTGAACCTGTACGGCTTTGCGGTGAGTGCTCCGACCGGGCAGATCTGCACGGTGTTGCCACTGAAGTAGCTGACGAACGGCTCGTCGGGGAAGGTCGTGATCTGGGTCTCGTTGCCGCGGCTCGAGAAGTGGATCAACGCGTCGCCGGCGACCTCGTCGGCGAATCGTGTGCAGCGATCGCAAAGGATGCAGCGCTCGCGATCGAGCAGCACGAGATCGCTGATGGGGATGGGCTTCTCGAAGTGACGCTTCTCTTCGACGTAGCGGCTCTCGCCGGGACCATGACTGAACGCCTGGTCTTGCAGTGGACACTCGCCGCCCTTGTCGCAGACCGGACAATCGAGAGGATGGTTGATGAGGAGCATCTCGATGATGCTCTCCTGCGCGTGCAACGCAGCCTGGCTCTGGGTGTCGACCACCATGTCGGGGGCGACGGTGACCATGCACGAGACCTGCAAGCTGGGCCCACGTCCGGTATCGACGTCGACGAGGCACATGCGGCACATTCCGACGGAGCTCATGCGCTCGTGGTAGCAGAAGCGCGGGATGTAGTCGCCGACGCGTTGGGCAGCGGCGATCACGAGGTCGCCTTTGCGGGCCACGACTGGGCGGCCGTTGATGGTCAGGCGTACCTCGTTGGGATCAGGGGGTGGCGCTTCCGGCGGCGCACCCGAATCCGGGGCGGGGTTGGTGCCCGACTCGGTGCTGGTCATTCGCTTGCTCCGACCGAAACCGGTATCAACGTTCGCTGCGTGATCTTGGCCTCGAACTCGTCGCGGAAGAGGGTCAGGGCCGAGTCGACAGCGGTGTACGCGGATGGGCCCACGAAGCAGATGGTCGTCATCCTGAACGGGAACGGCGTGGCGTCGATACCCAGCCGCTCGCTGGCAGCGTGAGGGAACTCACCTGGGCAGATCATCTGCCCGATCTCGAACAGTTGGTCGAGGTCGCGGGTCGTGCCGTGACCGTCGACGAGGCGCTTCATGATGCGTTCGAGCCACGTGCCCCCCTCGCGGCACGGGGTGCACTTGCCGCACGATTCGTGCGCATAGAAACGCACGAGCGAGTACGCCGCGGCAACGATGTCGGTGGTTTCGTCCATCACCATGACCGCACCAGAGCCGAGCATCGAGCCGGCCGCACCGACCAGCTTGGCTTCGAAGGGCAGGTCGAGCTGATCCGGCAGGAACCATGGCGCCGAGCCACCACCCGGTATGAACGCCTTGAGCTGGTTCTCATCGCGGATACCACCGCTGAACTCGTCGCCGTACAGCAGATCGCGGAAGGTCGTGGTGCCGTTGATGATCTCGTACACACCGGGACGCTTCACGTGGCCGGAGACCGCAACCATGCGCGTGCCGGGCGAGGTTGGTGTGCCGATCGCGGTGTACGCCTCGACGCCTTCGCGCATCAGGAATGGCAGATTGGCGAGCGTCTCGACGTTGTTGACGATCGTCGGCTTGCCGTACAGGCCGATGGCCGCCGGAAAGTACGGGGGCTTCAGACGCGGCATGCCGCGGTTGCCTTCGAGGCTTTCGACCAGCGCTGTCTCTTCGCCCACCACATAGGCCCCGGCACCCCAATGCAGGACGATGTCGACGCTGAAGTTGCTGCCGAGGATGTTCTTACCGACGTAGCCGGCTGCGTAGGCCTCGTTGAGCGCAGTCGCGACGCGCTCTTGCGCAAAGGCCATCTCACCTCGGATGTACAGGAAGCACTGCGACAAACCGGCGGCATAACAGGCGATCAGGCATCCCTCGATGAGCTGGTGGGGATCCAGCTCCATCAGCAGGCGGTCCTTGTAGGTGCCGGGCTCGCTCTCGTCGCCGTTGACGACGAGGTAGCGCGGCCAGACAGCCTGCGGGGTGAGGCCCCACTTCACGCCCGCGGGGAAGCCGGCGCCCCCGCGACCCAGCACGGTCGCGTTCTTGACATCGGTGTGCACGTCCACCGGCGACTTCGCCAACGCGGCCTGCAGACCCTTGTAACCGTCGGTGGCCAAGAAGCGCTCGAGCGTGTGTGCGTCGTCGTACTGGAATCGCGACGTGACGATCTGCGGACGGTCGCCGCCAACGAAACCCGGGGCATGGGGGTAGGTGCTGCCGATCACTTCGGCGCCTCCGTCGGTGCGGGCATCCACACCGGCGCGGTCGTGACGTCGTCCGGCGCGAACACGCCAACGGCGCGATCAGACGGAATGTGCTGACGAACCCGGGCGACCGTCCCGTGCGCCGGTATCTCGCCATCGAGCCGGCCACCCTGCAGATCGTCGAGGAGTGTCTCGAGCTCGGAGGTGGTGACGCGGTAGCGGTACCGGTAGTTCACCTGGAGGCACGGGGCCTCGGTGCACGCGGCCTGGCACTCGGCGTGCGCCAGCGTGACCTGACCATCGGGCGTCGTGCTGCCGGCCTTGATACCAAGATGCTGCTCGGCGTGGTGCAGCAGTTCTTCGGCCCCCAACAGAGCGCACGACAGAGTCGTGCAGATGTTGACCAGGTACTTGCCCACTGGCTCGAACTTGAACATCTCGTAGAACGTGGCGGTGCCGAGGATCTCGGCCGAGGTCGCACCGACGAGTTCGCCGATGTGCTTGATGGCCTCGTTGGTGACATAGCCGTCTTGTTGTTGGGCGAGGTGCAGCAGCGGAATCGTCGCCGATCGGGCCTTCGGGTAGCGGCCGATGATCTCCTTCGCGTACACCACGTTCGCTTCGTTCAGCCGTGCCATCAGCGATCCACTTCGCCGAGAACGGGATCGACGCTGGAGATCACGGCGACGGCGTCGGCGATGAATCCGCCGCGCAACATGTGTGGCATGCACTGGATGTTGACGAAGCTCGGTGCCCGCACGTGCAGGCGGTACGGCGTGGCGGAGCCGTCGCTCGCGATGTAGCAACCGATCTCGCCACGAGGGCTCTCGATGGCCATGTAGACCTCGCCCTCCGGCACCTTGAACCCTTCGGTGAAGATCTTGAAGTGGTGGATCAGCGCTTCCATCGATTCATCGATGCGAGCGCGCGGTGGAGGCGTGACCTTCTTGTCCTGGATTCGATAGTCGCCGCTCGGCATGCGATCGAGGATCTGGCGCACGATCTTCATGCTCTCTCGCACCTCGTTGAGGCGGATGGCATAGCGGTCGAACGCGTCGCCGTAGGAGCCGACGATCACGTCGAACTCGAGCTCTGGGTAGTGAAGGTATGGCATGTCGCGGCGGAGGTCCCATGCGGTTCCGGTGCTGCGCAGGATCGGTCCCGTCGCGCCCAGCGCGATGGCTTCTTGTGCGGTGATCACGCCGACGCCTTGAAGTCGCTCGCGCCAGATGGGTTGGCCTGTCATCAACGTGTCGTACTCGACAAGGCGTGGAGTGATGAGGTCGAGCAGTTGCAACACGTCGTCGCGCCATCCGGCCGGTAGGTCCGCAGCAACACCGCCCGGACGGATGAAGTTGTGGTTCATCCTGAGACCGGTGACCTTCTGGAAGAAGCGCAACACCTCCTCCCGTTCGCGCCATCCGTAGATCATCATCGACACGGCACCGATGTCCATGCCGTTGGTCGCAAGGAACAGCAGGTGGCTGCTCATGCGGTTCAGTTCGCTGAGGAGCATGCGCATCCACACAGCACGTTCCGGGATGTCGCCGTCGATGCCGAGCAACTTCTCGGTGGCCATCGAGAACACCAACTCGTTGTTGAGCGGACTGACGTAGTCCATGCGGGTGACGTTGGTGCCGCCCTGCATGAAGGTGAGGTTCTCGCCGGTCTTCTCCATGCCGGTGTGGAGATAGCCGATGATCGGCTTGCAGCGCAGCACTTCCTCTCCACGCAGTTCCAGCATCAGGCGCAGCACACCGTGGGTGCTCGGATGCTGAGGGCCCATGTTGATGATCATCGTCTGATCCTCTGTGGGATCGACGGGAACACCACCGAGTTGGGCCGCCTCGGCTTCACTCATTCGCAGCACCGAACCGACTTCGCGCAGCAACTCGCGAGCGGTCAGCTCGCTGCGCGGCTTCAGTCCCTGCTGAGCGTCGTCGCCGGCCTGGATCGTGTCGACGATGCTCATGTTCGTGCCGCGAAATCCGTCGAGAACTGGACTGGGATCGTGCCGGTTTCGTAGTCCTTGCGCAGCGGGTAGCCCTCCCAGTCCTCCGGCATCAAGATGCGCGTGAGGTCAGGGTGGTTGGTGAACGTGATGCCGAACATGTCGAAGACCTCGCGCTCCATCGCCTCTGTGCCCGGATGCAGGTCGAACAGCGAGTCGATCGACGCGTCGTCGGCCGGTACCTGCACGCGCAGGCGAATTCGCTTGTGAGCCGACAACGACAACAGGTTGACGACGATCTCGAAACGTTCGGCGACGATGCCGTCCGGCATCGCCCGCTCTGGCATCAACAGATAGTCGGTCGCGGTGAGGTCGACACACATCTCGTAGTCCTCGTCGAGGAGGGCGCGTACCACACCGACGTATTGCTCGCGGCTCGGGTGCAACACGGTCTGCCCGCAACTCTCGGTCAGCGGGCAACCGTGCATCGACGGCGGCTCAGGAGTTGGGACGGCCTCGTCGGGCTCTGTCGCGGGTACGTCGCTCATGGTTCACCGCGTTCCGATCAGCACAGGGATCGATTCGGACCCTGCAGGAATCTCTTGCACATGGACGTTCGCTCCGGCCCCGGTCTCGGCGCGGCGCTTCATCAGGTGGCCGTCCTCGATCAACTGGTGCAGCGTCTCGATGGCGTGGATGAGGGTTTCGGGAGTCGGCGGACAGCCCGGCGCGTACACATCCACCGGCACAACCTGGTCGACACCCTGGACGATGGCGTAGTTGTTGAACATGCCACCGGTCGACGCGCAGACGCCCATCGAGATGACCCACTTCGGTTCCATCATCTGGTCGTACACCTGGCGCAACACGGGAGCCATCTTCTGGCTCACCCGGCCGGCGACGATCATGATGTCGGCCTGCCTCGGCGACGCCCGGAAGACCTCCATGCCGAATCGGCTGAGGTCGTAGTGCGCTGCGCCGGTGGCCATCATCTCGATGGCACAGCACGCCAGACCGAACGACGCCGGCCAGCTGCTGCGGCTGCGCGACCACTTCACCAGATCTTCGATCTTGGCAGTGATCGCGTTGTGCTGGATCCCGCCGAGACCGTCGTCTTGGATGTCGCGGATCAGGGTCATGCTGCCGTCGATTCGTCGATGCGACCCTCGGTGCCGACACGCCGGATGGTCGTGCCGAGCGTGCGATCAGCGGAGACGGCTCCGTCGACCCGGCGGTGTCGTTGCGCCGGTCCCCAATCGAGCGCGCCCCGCGCGACGACGTACACGAACGCACCGAAGAAGATGACGCTGAAGGCCAGCATCTCGACGAATCCATAGCTACCGAGGAACCGGCGGTCGACTGCGTACGGATAGATGAAGATCAGCTCGATGTCGAACATCACGAACAGCATCGCGACGACATAGAAGGTGACCGGGAAGCGTTCGGGTGGCTCGCGGCTGGGAACGATCCCGCACTCGTACGGAGCTTCCTTGGCCGACGAGGGCCGGCGGGGCGCCAGCAGTCGTGACGCGAAGAAGCTCAGCGCGCCGAACAATGTGGCGAGCACCAGGAGGCACACGATCGGCAGGTATTGGCCCATCACGTTGCCTGAGCCGGCGTGGTTTGTGGTGGCGAGGTCTGGACAGGCAGGGCTTTCGCCGATCGATTCGCGACCACTCGTCGGTCGCGCGTGTGCAACAGATAGCACAGCATCAGGAACACGAGCAGCGAACCGACGGTGATGAACCCGGCCGGCTTTCGCTTGGCGCCGAGATCGCGGATCATGTACACGTACATGTGCGGACGTGTCTGTGTCGATCTCGGGTCTCGCAGGGGCGCGACCCGGTTCGTCGCGCTGCTTCACGAGCGGAGCGACTTCGACGACCGCATAGTGCGGCTTGTGGAAGAACGCCAAGAAGTCGAGCTTGCCGTCGAACAGCTGCGGGCTCCGTTGACCACCCTTGTCGAAGACGTTGATCACCTGGAACTCGCCGTTCTTCATCGCACCGGACTCTTCGAGCAGTGTGCTTGCCGCTGCACCCGCCTGCTGGTACGACGGCACCGACGGATCGAGCTTCTTCCAGCCCTCCTTGACGAACTGCTGGTCGATGACCTCAGCGGCCTTGGCCAGGTCGCGTGTTGTCGACCGTGACCGGCTCGTCAAGCGCCCCCGATTCGGCGATCGTGGCTGTGGTCAACACGGTTCGACCGCTGATGGGTTGCCACGAAGCATCGGGGCCGAGCAGACCCTTGCCGTACGACCACCACGTTGCGCCCATCAGGAACATCCAGCCGGCGAGCGCGGCGAACGCCACGAGAAAGCCGAGCCGTGCGCCGAGGTTGGTGCTGAGCACGAAGTAACAGCTACCGCAGAACGTCACGACCGCGATGATGGTGATGAGGATGCCGCGCAGTTCTGGCTGCCATCCGATTGCTAGCACTGCGCTCATCACAGGCTCCGGACGTATTCGACGATTGCCTTGATCTGCTCGTCACTGAGCAGGCTGCCGAAGCCGGGCATGCGCCCGCTGCCCTGCGCCCTGCTTGCCGTAACGCTGGCCGATCTCTGAACCGTTCTTGATGAAGTCGATCATGTCCTGCTCGCTCGGGAAGTGCGATGCGGTCGCGCCACCTGTGAGGTTCCAACCGAACGCACCCTGGCCCGGCACGCCGGGGCTGCCGTAGCTCCAACCCTCGGTGTGGCAGCGTGCACAGCTGTACGCCCCGCTGTTGATGTCGAGGTTGAACAATGCCTCGCCCATGGCTTCGGTGACCGTGCCGTACTTGCCGGCGTCGACCAGTTTCTGCGCGGCCAACGTGGCCGACTTGTCGATCTTGGTCCTCTCGGCCTCGGGCAGGATGCCCTCGTCGCAGATCTTCAAGGTGCTTCAGGTCGGTCAGCGCCGAGACACCGCAGGGAATGCCGGGCTCGGTGAGGCAACTCTCCGGCTCGAGTTGGATGCTGCGGATGTAGGCGATGATGGTCTCGATCTGTTGGGCGTTCATCGGGCCACCGCCGATGGTGCCCCAGGCCGACATCGGCGAGAACGTTCGGCCGTAGTCGAGGATGAACTTCACCTCGTCGCCGGTGAAGCGGTACAGGACGGTGTTCAACGCCGGCGCATACCAGTTGACAGCCCTCACCTCTCCGGTCTTCGGGTCGGTGACCGCAGTCGGCGCCTGGCCACCCGTGGCCTTCATTCCTCCGTGGCAGCCGGCGCAGTTGAACCCGGCGTTCGCCGTGGTCTCGAACAGCTCTCTACCCCACTCGACGAAGGTCTCTTCCTTCTTGGTGACGGCTCCCGCCTGCCGACTGGGCTCCAGGATCCAGTACAGAGGCAGGCCGATGGTCATCGAGACCAGCAGCAGCACGCCGATGATCTGCACTCGGACGAGGCGCGGGCCCTCCAGTATCTCGTCGTCGTAGTACGGGCGACGGTTGGGAGCGAGTTCGACCTCGGAACCCAACTCCGGACGCGCCGCGTTGCGATTCCCGAAGTAGTAGATCACCCAGCCCAGCAAGCTGAGGACGAGGATGATCCAGCCGATTGCGGTGGTTGCCAGCGCGATCATCCGTGTCCGCCCGTGCCACCGATGCAGTGCGGGCCTTCGGCTTCTTGGCCGGTGGTGTTGGTGCCGATCGGCGGACCGGGAAACACGGTGCTGGTGTCGATGACGACGTCACCCGCGTTCGACACCTCGAGCACGAAACGATCCATGCCACGAGGGGCCGGGCCGCCCTTCTTCTCGCCGACTCGGTTGTACTGCGAGCCATGGCACGGGCACTCGAACCACTGGCTGCTGACGCACTGTGGCACGCGGCAGCCGAGGTGCGGACACTTCTGGTACAGCGCGACCAGACCGTTCTCCATCCCGTCGAGCACCGGGCGATACGCCGGCACTGCCTTCGCCTTCGGAACCGCGTCGATCGGGTACTGCGTCACCCACGACCGTGCTGTCGCGTTGTAGAAGAACCCACCGCTGGACCGAATGCTGGAGATGACGTCGTCGATCTTGCCGACGTTGATCTTGCCGCCGAACCCGCCGGTGGCGGTCGGCCACAGGAAGGCGACGAAGCCGGCCGCTGCGAACGTGGTGAGACTGGCGCCGGTGAGCGCAACGGTGGCGCGGTTGAGGAACTGGCGACGGCTGACACCCAAGGCGTCCTCGTCGGGTGGCACCCACACCGCCGGTGCCGATTGCGCTGCGGGAACGAGTTCGGCACCGCGGGCTTCGGCGACGGCGCGCTCGATGTCGCGACCGCGTTGGCCGGCCGGTAGATCGATCTCGGCGTCCTTGTCGCGGCGCCGCGTCTCTCGGCTGAGCGCACCAGCGCCGCGCACATCGGCGCGTCGAGCCGCTGTCATCAGCACGATGCCCATCAGCACGACGATGACGAGGACGGCGATGGTGATGATTGCTGCGGGACTCATGATGCGTACCTCACAGGTCGAAGAACAGACCGTCTCGCCACGGCAAGGTGAAGTTGAAGCCAGGGCCCCGGAAGAACGAACCGATGATGACGAGCACCGACCAGAACATGATGTGCACGGTCATGAGCGAGATCGCGAACTTTCGATCCTCTGGCTTGATGGACGGGTTCTTGTCGATGAACGGAGCGAAGATCAACACGATCAACCCAACGCCCGGAAGGGTGACGCCGGCGATCATCGGGTGGAACATCGTGAGCAGTTCCTGCAAGCCGAGGAAGTACCACGGTGCCTTCGACGGGTTCGGGGTCTGGTTCGGATTCGCCAGCTCGAGAAGCGGGGCGTTGACCCAGACCGAGAAGAAGAACGTGAATGCCGTGCATGCGAGGGCAGCGACGAACTCGGCGGCGAGCAGGTGCGGCCAGGTGTGCACCTTGTCGATCGGTGACGCCTTGACGTCTTGGATCGAGCCGCTCTTGACGACCGTGAGCAAGCGCTGCGTGTGACCGCCAGGGCCGGCGCCCAGTGGCACGCCGCCGGCGGATGGACCGCCTGCTACAACGCTGGCGACACGCTCTTGCACGGCGACCGAGCCACCGCCGCCCGCGTCTTCGGCGTCGCCACCTTCGGTCTTGGCCTTTGCCGCCCTGCTGCGCTCGAGCAGGTGCGCCGGAATGCGTGGATCCGAAGCCGGCTCGGGCGATTCAGCACCGCTCGCGGCACCTTCGGCAGGTGCGGCGGGCGCGGCCTCCGCTGCAGCCTTCTCGCGCGCCTCCTGAGCCCGCTTGAGGAGGTGTTCAGGAATCTCAGTCATAGTGGCCTCGATATCCCGCCGACCGATCCGGCTTGGCCGGTCGGGAGGCAGCAAGTGGGTGTCGGCCGAAGGCCGACTCCAAAAATTCGACGGAACGGAGCGAGCGAAGCGAGCGAGAGACGTCGAAAGTCACACTCATAGTGGCCCCGATATCCCGCCATCTTTGCGGACACGCCAGAAGTGGATGGCCATGAAGATGACGATGACGAACGGCAACATCAACACGTGCAACACGTACCACCGCAGCAAGGTCTCCGAACCGATCTCCTTGCCGCCGAGCAACACGAATCGCACCTGCGTTCCGAGGACCGGGGTGTAGCCCATCATGTTGGTTCCGACGGTCACCGCCCACAGCGCCAACTGGTCCCACGGAAGCAGGTAGCCGGTGAAGCTGAGCAGCAACGTGAGCATCAGCAGCACGACGCCGATGACCCAGTTGAACTCGCGCGGCGCCTTGTACGCGCCGTGGTAGAAGACGCGGGCCATGTGCAGGAACACACTGAGCACCATCAGGTGCGCGCCCCATCGGTGCATGTTGCGCACGAGTAATCCGAACGCCACCGACGTCTGCAGGTTGGAGATGTCGTTCCACGCCGCCACGTCGGTAGGCCGATAGAAGAACATCAAGAAGATGCCGGTGACGGTGAGCAGGATGAAGAGGAAGAAGCTGAGCCCGCCGAGGCACAGCGTGTAGCTGACCTTGACCGCGTGGCGCTTCACCTTCACGGGGTGCAGGTGGTACAGCACCGAGTTCATCACGACATAGCTGCGGTTACGCGGCGAGTCGGTGTATCCCTTGCGGAAGATCGAACCTGGCCGGAAGATCGAGCTCCACACCTGACTGCCTTGCACGTCGGCCCACATCTTTGCGAGGCGGTCCTTGGTCGTCAGCTTCGGTCGTTCGTCGAGAATGTTCGCCATCGGTCGATACCCCTAGAACCTCATGCCGTAGGCGTAGCCATGGCTGTTGGTGCGGACGTGCGGATCGCCACTCTTGTCCGGAGCGCCCGCCCTTCCCAAAATGATCACGCCGGTCGGACACCGATCGACACACAGCGCGCAGCGGGTACAGATGTCGTCGTCGATGATGAACAGAACCTTGTCGCTGGGATCCTCGCCTGGCAGTTCGGTGCCGGTTGCCTCGACGATGGCGTCGGGGGTGACCATGTGGATGCACTTCCACGGGCAGATGTCGACGCAGCCTTCGCACATGATGCACTCGGTCTGGTCGATGTGGATGAACTGCTTCGGCTTGACCGCCTTCGAGAGGTAGTCGGCATCGACCTCGACGAGTTGGTACTCGTCGGTGTACGGCATCATCGGGGGGTTCGCGTCGGTGCGTGCCATCGGCGCTATCCCTTCTTGACCAATGGTCGGCCGTACGTGCTCGTTGCGACCTCGGTGCTGGGTTTGGTGTCGCCGCGTCCCTGCCACACCTTCCACAGGAAGAGGATCAGACCGAAGTACCAGACGTGCAGCACGACCACGACGGTGTCGCGGATCGCTTCGTACGACGCCGTGAAGGGAAAGTTGCCGCCGAAGGCCTTCGGCTTCAGCAGATCGAAGGGGCCGTAGATGATCTTGCTCTTCGACCACTCGAGGTTGCGGTCGGCATGGTCGATCCACTGGTGAGGCACCACACCGAACGCGACGAACATGACACCGAACACGTACACCGCGGCGAGCATGGCCTCGCCCCACGACACCGGGGTGCCCTTGGGACGGCGCTTCGCATACGGGATCGCGGCAAGTGCCAAACCGGTCGACAACACAAACGAAAACAGGAACGCCGCATTGACGCCTGGCCATTTGAGGATGTCGATCGCGATCAGCACAGCGGCTGCCTTCCGTGTTCGCTCCGAATGTGAACTGCTGCACAAACTGTAGTCACCCATCCGGCGTTGGCCGCCATTTTTGACGAGTCGCTGGGCAGGTTCAGGTTCCGGTCTACCACGCCAGATGGCCACAATCGACTGGTTGTGAACTCGTGCACGCCGCGTGCCGATTTCGTCTCGAGGATTTCCGGATCTCGACGTCGCGACGTCTATCGTGGGCACCCGTGACCGAGATTCCCGAGCACCTGCTGAAGCGCAGCCAGGCCGCACGAGCTCAAGCCGAGGGCGCAACCCCCGCAGCCGAGCCCGCGGCTCCGGGCACAGCAGCAGAAGCCGCGACGTCGGCCACGCCTGCCGTGCAAACTCCGGCTGCCGCGCCAGCGGCGCCCGCGGCACCAGTCGGGCCCCCACCGCCGAAGCCCGATATTCCCGTCGTCGCCGCAGCGAAGGCTCGCAAGAAGATCCCGTTCTGGGCATTCGCGACACTCAGCACGTTGCCGCTGTGGGCGTTCATGTACGTCACGCGCTCTCACCCCGACGACCGAGAGAATTCCGGGGCCCCTCGGCGATGGCGCACCGCTCTACGCGGGTTGCTCGAGCTGTCACGGCAGCAATGGCGAGGGCGTCTCCGGTCTCGGCTACCAGTTCTCCCAACAAGAGGTGCTCAAGACCTTCCCGCACATCGAGGACCAGCTGCGATGGGTCCACGGCGGCACCGATGCATACTTCACGGCCGGGGTCGAGAGCTACGGCAACCCGAATCGGCCCGGTGGCGCGCACATCACCAAGGCACGCGGAAACATGCCCGGACAGGCCGGTCAGTTGACGGATGCACAGATCCTCGCGGTTGTGTGCCACGAACGATTCACTCTCGGTGGCGCCGACGCAGTCGGTGCGAACAAGGATGAGTTCGACAAGTGGTGCTCCGTCGATGCACCGGCGTGGACTGCCTTGGAGGATGGCTCGGTGACCTTCGACAACGTCGACACCGTGGTTCCGGGTGCGATCAAGGTCGGCACGGAACCTGCACCCGGTTCGCCCGCCGGCACCTGAGTGACGTCATCGACTGACGTACTCGTGATCGGCGGCGGCCCTGCCGGCGCCTCCGCTGCATATTGGCTGGCGCAGTACGGCCACGACGTCACCATCGTCGAACGAAAGTCGTTCCCACGCGAGAAGACGTGTGGCGATGGTCTGACACCGCGCGCCGTACACCAACTGAACGAGATGGGCCTCGGTGATCAACTCGCGCAGTTCCATCGTTACAACGGGTTGCGCGCCACCGGCATGGGTCGTCAGCTCGAACTGCAGTGGCCATCGCATCCGGTCTACCCGCAACACGGATATGTGGTGCGCCGACGCGAGCTCGACACCATGGTTGCGCGCAACGCCGTAGCTGCGGGCGCGACATTGTTGGAAGGCCACGATGCGCTGCAGCCGATCGTCGACCGTGGCTTCGTCCGCGGCGCCGTGGTGCAACCGCCGACGGGGGAGCCCACTGAGATCCGCGCCCGCTACGTGATCGTGGCCGACGGGGCCAACAGCCGCTTCGGTCGCTCGGTCGGCACGTTCCGCACTCGCGAATGGCCGTACGGCACCGCCATTCGCACCTACTGGGAGACGCCCCGACACGCCGAGCCGTGGATCGAATCGGCCCTCGATGTGAAGGATCGCAACGGCAACCCGATGCCTGGCTACGGCTGGATCTTCCCGGTGGGTGACGGCACGGTCAACATCGGCGTCGGACTGTTGTCGACGTTCCGAGAGTTCAAGAGCGTCAACACCACCCACCTGCTCGACGCGTATGCGCATCAGATCGCCGATCGTTGGGAGATCAACGCCGACAAGCCCGAGTGCAAGGCCACCAGCGGTCGGATCCCGATGGGCGGATCGGTGGGTCCAAAGGCTGGTCCTTCGTACCTCGTCATCGGCGATGCGGCCGGCAGCGTCAACCCCTTCAACGGTGAGGGCATCGACTATGCGTACGAGACCGCACGTATGGCAGCCGCCGTGTTGCACGAAGCGATCGATGCCGGCGATCCCACCGCGTTGCAGCGCTACCCGTCGATGCTCGACGAGGAGTACGGCGAGTACTTCAAGGTCGCCCGTTTGTTCGCCAGGGTGATCGGCAGGCCCGCGCTGATGCGGGAGCTGACCCGAGCCGGCATGCACAGCCGGACGTTGATGGAGTGGGTGCTGCGCATCATGGCCAACCTCTTGCGTCCGGACGAGCTGGGCCCCGCAGAGTTGGCATACAAAGCCGCCGCCAAAGTCGTCAAACTCGCCCCCAACGCGTGATCGGCGTGAAGTGTCTCGGCACCCTGGCGGGCGCCGACACTCCACGTCGATCACCCCCAAACTCTGGGCGAGCTGCGCCTAGCCCGCCACTGAGGCGATGAGGTTTTCGGGGGCGGCGCGCAGGGCTTCGGTTGCTTCGGATACGGGCAGGCCGTCGCATGCGGCGACGGCTCGTCGCGCCCAATCCTGTGCCGTGGTGAACGCTGAGGCGACGCCGCCATTGTCGCGAACGATCCGAAGGGCCTTCTCGCGTTCAGCGGTGTCGAGCGGCTTACCGAGCAGCGCCAGCAATTCCATCGCCGGTACTCCACCCGCCTGCAACGTGCGCATGACCGGCAAGGTGTACACACCTTCGACCATGTCGTGACCGGCGGGCTTGCCCAACTGGTCGTCGGTGGACGTGATGTCGAGCAGGTCGTCGACGATCTGGAACACGATGCCGTACGCCTCGCCGTACTCGGTGAGTGCGTCGGTGAACGACCGGTCGAACCCGGCGACGAGGCCACCGATTCGCGCCGCCGTCGCGTACAGCGATGCCGTCTTGCCGCTGATCGACGCCATGTAGCTCGATTCAGGCCGCGCCGAGTTGTACGTGTGGCGCAGTTCCTCGATCTGTCCTTCGCACAATCTGCCGATCGTGCGCGCGAGCAATCCCGCTACCTCGGTGCCCAGCGACGCGGCGATGCCGGATGCCCTGGAAAGGAGGAAGTCGCCGGCGAGGATGGCCTGCAGGTTGCCCCACTTCGCGTTGACCGTCTCGACTCCGCGCCTCGTGCTGGCCTCGTCCATCACGTCGTCGTGGTACAGCGAACCCGTCTGCACCAATTCACAAGCGATTCCGCCCTGGATCGACTGCTCCCTGAGGTCGGCCGCCGATGGTCCGCAGACCTGGGCCGCGACGACGGTCAGCACCGGCCTCAGACGCTTGCCACCGGCGATGATCAGGTGCGATGCAATCTCGTTGAGGTACGGATCGGGGGTGTGAACCGACTCGACGAGGGCCGCTTCGATGCGTTGGACATCCTGCTCCATGCCGGCCAGCGAGAAGAACGGCGAAGGCGCCACGTCGTCAGGCTAGCCACCCGACTGGACGCCGCTAGCAGAAGCGGTGGGTCGCATGACCTACAAGCCGCGGCGCGGCACGTTGCGCGGACGACACGCCGATACACTTCCATCATGTTTGAACGCTTCACCGATCGGGCTCGGCGGGTCGTGGTGCTTGCTCAGGAAGAAGCTCGGCTGCTGAGTCACAGCTACATCGGCACCGAACACATCCTGCTCGGCCTCATCCACGAAGGTGAAGGGGTCGCGGCCAAGGCGCTCGAGAGTCTCGGCATCTCGCTCGAGGCTGTGCGCAATCAGGTCGAAGAGATCATCGGCCAGGGCGGCACGTCGCCGTCGGGCCACATTCCGTTCACACCTCGCGCCAAGAAGGTGCTCGAGCTGTCGCTTCGCGAAGCGCTGCAACTCGGCCACAACTACATCGGCACCGAGCACATCCTTCTCGGTCTCATCCGCGAGGGCGAGGGCGTTGCCGCACAAGTGCTCGTCAAGCTCGGCGCGGATCTGTCGCGTGTTCGCCAGCAAGTCATCCAGTTGCTCAGCGGCTACCAAGGTGGCGCGCAGGGCAAGGGCGAGCCGCAAGCGACCGCCGCCGGTCAGCAGGGCAAGGAAGACACGCCAGGCGACAAGGGCAACAGCCAGATCCTCGACCAGTTCGGTCGCAACCTCACACAGCTCGCTCGCGAGAAGAAGCTCGATCCCGGTGATCGGTCGCAGCCGCGAGCTCGAGCGTGTCATGCAGATCCTCAGCCGCCGCACCAAGAACAACCCGGTGCTCATCGGCGAGCCCGGCGTCGGCAAGACCGCCATCGTCGAAGGGCTCGCCCAGAAGATCGTCAGCAACGACATCCCCGACACGTTGCGCAACAAGCAGCTCTACACACTCGACCTCGGCGCACTCGTCGCCGGCAGCCGTTACCGCGGCGACTTCGAAGAGCGCCTCAAGAAGGTGCTCAAGGAGATCAAGACCCGCGGCGACATCGTGCTGTTCATCGACGAGATCCACACCCTGGTCGGCGCCGGCGCAGCCGAAGGTGCCATCGACGCGGCGTCGATCCTGAAGCCGATGCTGGCTCGCGGCGAGCTGCAGACCATCGGTGCGACCACGCTCGACGAGTACCGCAAGCACCTCGAGAAGGACGCCGCGCTCGAGCGTCGCTTCCAGCCGGTGCGCGTCGAAGAGCCGACGCTGGGCATGACGATCGAGATCCTGAAGGGCGTGCGCGAGAAGTACGAGGCGCACCACCGGGTCACGATCACCGATCAGGCCATCGTCGCCGCCGCCAACCTGTCGGATCGCTACATCAGCGACCGTCATCTGCCCGACAAGGCCATCGACCTCATCGACGAGGCCGGTGCCCGTCTACGCATCAAGCGCATGGGCACGCCGCCCGATCTCAAGGAGATCGAGCGCAAGCTCACCGAAGTGCAAGAGGCCAAGAAGCGTGCCGTCGAAGAGCAGCAGTTCGAAGAAGCCGGTCGTCTGCGCGATCAGGAGAAGTCGCTGCTCGACGAGAAGAGCATCAAAGAAGCCGAGGTCAAGGCAAGCGGCGTCGACCTGTTCGACGAGGTCGACGAGGAAGCCATTGCCGAGGTGCTCAGCATCTGGACCGGCATCCCCGTCTACAAGCTCACCGAAGAAGAGACCTCCAAGCTGCTCAACATGGAGGCCGAGCTGCACAAGCGCATCATCGGCCAGGAGAACGCCATCAAGGCTGTCAGCCAGAGCGTGCGCCGCACACGTGCAGGTCTGAAGGACCCGAAGCGGCCCAGCGGCTCGTTCATCTTCCTCGGCCCCACCGGCGTCGGCAAGACCGAGCTGGCCAAGACGCTCGCCGAGTTCCTGTTCGGCGACGAGAACTCGCTGATCGCGCTCGACATGAGCGAGTACATGGAGAAGCACACCGTCAGCCGTCTGGTTGGTGCTCCTCCCGGCTACGTCGGCTACGAAGAGGGTGGCCAACTCACCGAGGCCGTGCGTCGCAAGCCGTTCAGCGTGGTGCTGTTCGACGAGATCGAAAAGGCGCACCCCGACGTGTTCAACACGCTCCTGCAGATCTTGGAGGAGGGCCGTCTCACCGACAGCCAGGGCCGCACGGTCGACTTCCGCAACACGGTCCTGATCATGACCAGCAACCTCGGTACCGCCGATCTGCGCAAGGCCAACGTCGGCTTCACCAAGGTCGACTCGGCGATGAGCTACGAGCGGATGAAGGACAAGGTCAACGAAGCGCTTGAAGACCCACTTCCGTCCCGAGTTCCTCAACCGCATCGACGAGGTCATCGTCTTCCACGAGTTGGCTCGCGAAGAAGTCATGCAGATGGTCGACCTCATGACCAAGCGCCTGACCGGGCAACTGGAAGGTCAGGGGCTCGGCATCGAACTGACCCAGAGCGCCAAGGAAGTGCTCGCCGAGAGGGGATACGACCCGCAGCTCGGTGCCCGTCCACTGCGTCGTGCCATTCAGCGCATGATCGAAGACGTGCTCAGCGAGAAGATCCTCTACAAGGAGTTCCACGCCGGCGAGATCATCGTCGTCGACACGGAGGACGATCCCGACAAGCCGGGTGAGAAGAAGCTCAAGTTCAGCTCGGTCGAGGGATTCCTGCCACCTGTTGCCGTCGAGCTGGCGGCCACGGGTGCACCCGAAGCACCTGAACCCACGTTGCCGACCGAATAGGTCTCACACGACTACAGCGACGCGGGCGACCTCGGTCGTGCCGGCCGGGAGGATCCGCTCTGCGACGATCTCGTTCTGCGGCGACACCATCGTCATACGTCCCGTACCGACGATCACGATGCTGCCGTCGTCGAGCACGGTCAATGCTTCGACGTCCATGTCCCAGGTGAAGGAGTCCCTGACCGTCAGCGTGACTGGATCGAGGCGGAACAACGAGCCTCCGAGGGCGACGACGACCTCGTCGCCGGACGCTCCCATCGCGACGCGTGCGCCGTGGCGCCGAGGGTCGCAGTCGTGCGCGCCTGCGGCATCTGCGGCCCGAAGGTGATGACGTCGTTGACCAGGTAGCCGGCGACGCCCCCGATGCTCGATGCGGCGAACAGCCGAGAGCCATCGGGACTGACGGCGAGTGCGCCGGGGTGATCGGCGAGGCCGAGCTCCTCGGGCACATCGAGGCACCAGACCCCGTTCACCAGTCCGAGCGTGTGGATGAACGAGCCAACGTCTTCACCGCCCTCGCTGGCATCCTGGTAGAGGGTGAACAGGAGTTGGTTCGCGGGTTCGAAGACAGCCGTCCGGCTCACGGCAGTCATGATCTCGTCGACGAACTGACTCTTGTCGCGTAGGTTCAGCGGCAATCCGAGCTCTCCCGTCGCGGTGTCGATCACGCGCACACGATAGGTGTTGGTGTCGAGATACTCGATCACGAACACGCCGATCGGAATTTTGTCCCCGTTCGGTTCGTACACGTTGGAGAAGGCCTCGGGCACGAGGACCGCGTCGAACGTCCAGCGACGCATCTCACCGGCAGCCGGCGTCGCGAGCACGACGGTTGTCGACGTTTTCGTCGAGCCGATCAACGCGACCAGCTGGCCGTCCTGGGCGACCGCTGCAGGGCGGAACTCGCCCTCGATCTGCACCTCGCCGGTGATGACGTCGGTTCGTACGTCGTGCCACTCGATCATCGTTCGACCGTGCGTGACCGATGAGCTGACCACGACCTTGCCGGTCGGTGCCATCACGCCTTCAGTCACGATGGGTTCCTCGTGGGGCGAGAACGTCAACACCTTTCCGTCCGTCGTCGTCAATGACAGCCTTGCCGGAAACGCGGACTCGGCGTCGTTGATCGGCGCGGCCGCGTGTGCCGGTCTGTCGCCGGTGGTGTCGTGACCGGAAAGCCCACGGCGGGGACGGTGTTGCCGAAGTCGTTGACGGTGGGCTTGGTGACGCGGGCTCGTCGAAAGTCGAGACATCGCTTCGAGATGCCGCAGCGGCACCGCAAGAGGTCAGCAACAACGTGAACGCGACCACGGCCGCTTTCCTCGGCATCCACATGCCTGTCCGACACCACCGCTCGCCACGGCGTTCCATCTCTGCCTAGGTTGCGTCGGGGACCCTGGCCGAGGAGGCTGCTGAAATGGCTACGTACGGATTGCAACTGCCCGACTTCTCCTGGATCGTCGGCGCGGACCCGGCAACGACGATGGATCGCCTTCGTGCCGCAGCCGAAGCGGGCGAGGAAGCTGGCTTCTCCACGCTCTGGGTGATGGATCACATGTATCAGCTACCGCCCCTCGGGGCGCGCCAGCGCCGATCCTGGAGGGCTACGTCGCCCTCGGTGCGCTGGCAGCCGTCACCAAACGAGTCGAGATCGGCACGCTGGTCACCGGCGTCACGTACCGAAACCCTGCGCACCTCGCCAAGCAGATCGCCACACTCGACGCCCTCACTGGCGGGCGCGTCATCCTCGGGATCGGCGCGGCGTGGCACGACCTCGAGCACTTCGCATATGGCTGGGACTTTCCCCCGGCGAAAGAACGTCTCGCTCGGCTCCACGAGGCAGTCACCATCTGCCGAGGGATGTTCGACAACGAGTCGTTCAGCTTCAGTGGCAACTACTACACGGTCACCGATGCACGGGTCGTGCCTCGACCGGTGCGACGCGTTCCGATCATGATCGGCGGCGGCGGCGAAAAGAAGACGCTGCGGATGGTCGCCGAGATGGCCGATCTGTGCAACATCGGCGGTACCGCAAACGTGGTGGCGCACAAACTCGCGATCCTCGACGAGCATTGCGCGGCGCTGGGACGGAACCCACGCGAGGTGAAGCGCACCGCGATGGCCAGCCTGTTCGTCTCGGCCAACGACGCCGAGCGCGACAGCCTTCGGGAGATGGTCGGCTACGACGCGGGCGGCGATGCTCGTGACCGCATGATCATCGCAACCGCCGACGAGGCAACGGAGAACATTGCGGCCATGTACGCGGCCGGTGCCGACGAGGTGATCGTCAACCTTCCGCTGATCACGTCCGTCGATGCCATCCACACCGCCGCCGACGTGATGAAGGCGGCATCGGCGCACGCGACAGCAGTCTGAATCCGACTACACGGGAAGTGCGTAATCTCAGCGCGGGGTGTGTGCGTCGAAGTTACGCACTTCCTCCGACCATCGATCCGAGCGTCCGCTCAGGGCACCGAGTTGGCGATCTTCACGGCGGTGTCGAGCGAGATGTCGGCCTCGATGCGGTAGATCAGACCGTTCCGTGCCCACAGCAGTGTGTTGGTCGCCAATCGCAGCGTGTCCGGTTGGACCTCGCCGCCGATCTCGAACATCAACTGGTGCGGCGATCCCTCGATCCAGTAGCCCCTGACGTCGCCGAGATCCACGGGACGAACAGTCGCCTCGGTGCCGAGGGTCTTGCGGAAGAACCCCTCGTCGATGTGCGCCGGCAGCACCGACACGAGCGCACCCACACCGGTCACCTCGGACTGCGGGACCAGATCGGACGGCGGGTACACCAGGACGATCTGGCCACTGGCGGGTGGTAACACGACGTGGATCGACTGCGGCGGCCCGAGCAATGTGGGTGTTGGATCGGGAAGCCCGGTCTGCGACATCGCTTCGTCGATCGACACCGAGGCGCCCAGGTCGAGGTTCGGGGCCACCGAGGAGCCGACAGTCGATGAGGCAATCGTCGTCGAGGTCTCCTGAGTCGGCACAGTGACGCCCGGTTCGATGCGGACGCTGTCGAACCCGAGCCAGCGGGCGACGGCATGGCGCGGACCTGGCAACGCGAGCACCACGGCGACGGCCGCCAACGCGAGGGCTCCGGCCAGGCGCGGCACGCGGCGACGCACCACCCGCGGTGCAGGTTCGTCGATACGACGGAGCACGTCGGCCACCAACCATTCGTCGCCGGGGATCTCCAGCCGTTCGGCGAGCTCGCCGAGTGAGCGTTCGAGGTCGATCATGGTCGCTCCATTTCGGTGCGCAAGCGCGTGAGAGCCCGTGCCGTCCTCGACTTGACCGTGCCGATCGGTACGCCAACGGCCTGCCGCGGTCTCGACCTCCGACAATCCTGCGAAGTAGCGATAGGCGAGGACCTGCCGATCCCGGGTGCGGAGGCGCCCGAGTGCCGAACCCAAGCCACTCGCCTCGTCGCTATCGAGCGCGCTGGTCTCCGGATCGGGCACCGCGGCGATGACCCACGAGCCGTATCGCTCGTCACGCAGGTGCCGGCGGTCGCGCCCCCGCAGATGGTTCTTCGCTTCGTTCGCGACGATCCGCAGCATCCACGACCGCACCATCGACGGGTCGGCGAGCTTGGGCAGCGATCGATGGGCTTTCACAAAGGCCTCCTGGGCGATGTCGGCAGCGTCGTCCACCGAACCACTGATTGCTGCGGCGAGCCGTAGCGCGGCCTTCTGATACCGACCGACGAGCGCGCCAAAGGCCGCGCTGTCACCCGAGCGAGCGCGGGCGACGAGATCGGTATCCGAGGGTTCTCCGAGTTCGATGGTCATGGTCGACGTGTTGTCTGTCTTGACACCTCCGACGCCGGCGAGGTTCCACATGCCACAATCGGGACACTATGCGCCGGGCACTCATCGTGATCTCCGTGATGCTGCTCGACGGCATGCCGGGTGGATGCGACGGTCGACATCTCGATGAACGCCGAGGGAAGCGGACACATCACCGTGACCGCCATCGCCGACGCCGATGTCGTCAACAGGGCGCCCGGCCTCGCAGATGACCTGCGCTTCGACGACGCCGAGGCCGCGGGCTGGACGGTGACCGGGCCGACCGCGACCGACGAGCTCGGCCTGCGGGTCGAGCTCACCCACACGTTCGCAAATCCTGAGGAAGCCACGGCCCTCCTGCAATCGATCAACGGCTCCGGTGGTCCGCTGCATGGTGCGGTTCTGACACGAGCGGTGCGTGATGACGGTACTTCGGTGTCGCTGACCGGCACCTTGCGGATCGATGGTCTCGCGGCGTTCGCCGATCCTGATGTTCTTGCCGCGGTTGGGGCGACTCCATATGCGGAGGAGGTTGTCGCCACGAACGCGAGTCCGAGCGACGCTGTGCGTGTGACGATTCGAGCGACACTTCCAGGCGAGATCACGTCGGTCACGGGCACGGTCACGGGCAGCAGCGTGTCGTGGATCGTGCCGCTGGACGGATCGCAACTGGACCTCGGATCGACTGCGGTCGACGACCATGGCACCGCCAAGATCTGGGGAATTGCGGCAAACGCAGCGGTGATCGCCCTCGGTGTCTGGTGCCTGCTGGCGGTCGCCTTCATCTCCTGGGTTGTTCGCCAGCGCAAGCTTCGAGCCCACCACCGCAGGCCCCCCAACACGTGAAATAGCCCGTGTAACACCCCCTCTCTAGGGTGCAACTCATGTCGAAGCTTCGTCTCGTCTATCGCTGCAGCGCATGCGCCACGGCCTATCCGCAGTGGGCCGGCCGGTGCCCGTCGTGCGCAGCGTGGAACTCGATGGTCGAAGATGTCGAGGGGCCGGATCCCGACATCGCCAGCCTCATCTCGGCCACGTCGAACTCCACGGCCATGCCGATTGCCGAGGTCGACACGCTGGTCGGTGGTCCGCGGTCGACGGGCATCGACGAGCTCGACCGGGTGCTCGGCGGGGGCCTCGTTCCTGGGTCCGTCACCCTCCTCGGCGGCGAGCCGGGCATCGGCAAGAGCACCCTGCTCCTCCAGTTGGCTGCGCAGTGGCCGACGCGCACGCTGTACGTCAGCGGCGAGGAAAGTGCGCAGCAGGTTCGATTGCGTGCCGAACGGCTTGGCGCGGTCGGCCCCAGCCTGTGGCTGCTTGCCGAGACATCACTTCCCCACATCGTCGCTGCAATCGACACCGTGCAACCACAACTCGTCATCATCGACAGCATCCAATCCGTGGCAGACCCCGACCTGGGCTCGGCGCCGGGCAGCGTCGTGCAGGTGCGCGGCTGCACCCATCGACTCGTCGCAGAGGCCAAGAGCCGCGGTGTTCCGGTGATGTTGGTGGGGCACGTCACCAAAGACGGTGGGCTCGCCGGCCCCCGGTTGCTCGAGCATGTCGTCGACACGGTTCTCAGCTTCGAGGGCGACCGTCACCACGCGCTGCGCCTGCTGCGCGCCGTGAAGCACCGCTTCGGTTCGACCAACGAGCTTGGGGTGTTCGAGATGGTCGAGCGTGGGCTCGTTGGTGTGCCCGACGCCAGCAGCCTGTTCCTCACCGATCGGCGTACCGGTGTGGCCGGGTCGGCGGTCACGCCCACGCTCGAGGGTCACCGCCCGTTGCTGGTCGAGGTCCAGGCACTCACCAACAAGGTCAACTCCGGCGTGCCTCCACGGCGCAGCGCTCAGGGCCTCGATGCCGGCCGGCTCGCGCTCCTGTTGGCTGTGCTCGAGCGACGAGCCAGGATGCCAGTGGGTCAACACGAGGTGTTCGCGTCCGCTGTCGGTGGCGTCAGGCTGACCGAGCCCGGAAGCGACCTGCCGGTGTGCCTGGCCATCGTCAGCGCACTGGTCGACCATCCACTTCCCTCCGATCTCATCTCGTTCGGCGAGATCGGCTTGGCCGGCGAGTTGCGCCAAGTGGCCCACGCCTCGCGCCGGCTGGCCGAGGCCGCGCGGCTCGGGTTCACCCGGGCGATCGTTCCGGTCAACTCGGCCAACGGTGTCGACGGCATCTCGTTGATCCGTGTGGCGACGCTCGCCGAGGCATTGGTAGCCGTTGGATTGCACGGGGCACGGTCCAAGTAGAATCCCTCCATGACGACGACCGGGCCTCCGACCGATGCCCTGCACGAAGCCCTCGCGGTCGTTGCACCAGGCACGCCGTTGCGCGACGGGATCGAGCGCATCGTGCGCGCCAAGATGGGTGCGCTGCTGATCCTCGGCGACGGTCCCGACGTGCTGGCCATCTGCAGCGGCGGATTCCTGCTCGACGCGCCGTTCAGTCCGCAGCGCCTCAGCGAGCTCGCCAAGATGGACGGCGCGATCATCCTCGGCTCGCACGGTCAACGATTGGCCCGGGCCAACGTGCACCTCGTGCCAGACCCATCGGTACCCACCACCGAGACGGGAACTCGTCACCGCACGGCCGAGCGTGTCGCCCGCTCCATTCCCGTGCCGGTCGTCAGCGTCAGCGAAGAGATGGGCGTCATCAGCGTGTATGCCGGTGGAATGCGGCACCAGCTGCAAGACATCAGCCGCCTGCTGGATCGCGCCAACCAGGCGCTGCAGACACTGGAGCGGTACAAGGTGCGACTCGACGACACCCTGGCCAGCCTGACGGCGTTGGAGCTGGAAGATGTCGCCACCATTCGCGACGTGGCATCGGTTGTGCAGCGCGGCGAGATGGTGCGGCGCATCTCGGCCGAGATCGAGACGATGATCGTCGAACTAGGTGTCGACGCCCGCCTCCTGCGCCTGCAGGTCGACGAGGTCAATGGCGAGACCAACCACGAGCTCGAATTGGTACTGGCCGACTACCCGCGGATTGCCAACAACTGGGCCGGTCATGGGCTCGAGGGGGATTCGCCTGCCACCCCACGAGGCCTGCGTTTGCTGACGCGGGTACCACGGATCACCCCAGCACTCGCCAACGCGGTGGTCGACCGCTTCGGCGACCTCACCAGGTTGCGACGGGCGACGACGGCCGAGATCGCCCAAGTCGACGGCATGGACAGCTCGCTTGCTGTTGCAGTCAAGGAAACGCTCGAACGGATCACGGAAACAAGCATCCTCGACCAATATGCGTGAGCCAGTCACGAAACGTTCGGCTTCGCCGAACTAGTCGTGACCGTCTCACCCACGAGTTTCAAGTGGGCAAGTACCGCGCAGATTTGCCCTTGCCCTCCACGGTGACCACGCCATCGTCGACGAGTTTGATGAGGTGAGACAGCACGCTGCGTCCCGCAGCCTTGTGAAGCTCCACGCGCACGTCGGCGTACATCTGCTTGACCATTTCCTCGATGTCGGAATGGCCCGACCGCACAGCAGCGAGCACCTGCGCTTCGCGTTCGAGCCGATGTTCGAGAAACGCATGCAGGAACGGCTGCGGTGACGTCACCGGCGCACCGTGGGTGGGCCACAGACGACGCGTCGTTGCGCTCCATCACCTTGCGAAGCGAGTCGATGTAGGAGCGCATGTCGCCGTCGGGCGGCGACACCACCGTGGTGCTCCAGCCCATGACGTGATCGCCGGTGAACAACGCCTGCTCCTCGTCGAGCGCGTAGCACATGTGGTTGGACGTGTGCCCCGGTGTGTACACGGCTCGCATCGTCCAACCCGCGCCCATCGCCGCAACCTCGCCGTCGCCGACGCGCACGTCGGGATCGAAGTCGGTGTCGGTCGTCTCCTCCAAGGTCACGCCTGGTTCGATCTCGTCGTCGATCTCCGGATCCGTCGCGGCGACTCCATGGGGGCCGAACGCGATGGTCGGTGCACCGGTCTCGTCGCGTAACCACGACGACAACGGCGAGTGATCGGAGTGGCAATGCGTCACGAGGATCGCCCGCACTCGATTACCTTCCAGCGCAGCTCTCAACGAATCGCGATGTTCGTCGAGCACGGGACCGGGGTCGACGACGGCGACATCGCCGTGGCCGATGATGTACGTGCCGGTGCCCAGGTAGGTGTACTTCGACGGATTGTTGGCGATCACGCGGCGCACCAGCGGTGAGACCTGCACCGCCACGCCGTAGCGCGGTTCATCGAGGGTGACGAACGGGATCGCGCTCATCGCGTCACCTTACGGCGCGATGGCCCGCACCTCTCCCACGTGCTCGCCGTGACCCAAGATCCACTCGGTGACCAACGGCTCGACGGTTGACGTGTCGATGCCCAAGGCGCGCAGCCCGGCGACCATCACCGGGGGCCGGGCGCGGTTGCCGCCGTCGGCAATCTTCAAGGCGACGGTGCGGCCGTCTGGCAGCGCGGCGGCAAACACTCCGTCTGCGCCATCTTTTGCCATCAGGCCCGGGACACCTCGCATGAACTGCGTGACGTCGCGCCCGTTTCCGCCGACCATCTCCGGGTGCGTGGTCATCGCCTCGTACACGGCATCGCCCGATGCTCCGGCGGCGCCTGTGGCAATGGAACGGAAGGCGCGAGCCAGGCCGACGAGCGAGATCACATGAGCAGGCGATCCGCAACCGTCGACACCGACATGGCGGTGATGCTCTTCGGCGAGGAGGTCGATCGTCGCGGCGATGTGCTGCTGCAACGGATGCTCCGGTGACAGGTAGCCGGCGTCGATCGGCCAGCCGTTGATCGCACTCGTCACCACCATGCCGCTGTGCTTGCCGCTGCAATTCATCTGCAACGAGGTGGGTCCTCCGCCTTCGCGCAGCACCTCCGCGGCCGCTGCACGGTCGAGAGGAAGATCGCGCGTGTTGGCGAGCGACCGCTCGTCGAGGCCGGCCGTGGCAAGGATCCGCCGTGCGGCCTCAACGTGCATCGGCGTGCCATCGTGGCTCGCACAGACCAGGGCCAACAGTTCGGGCGGCAGGTGCAAACCTGCTCGAACCATCGCCACCGCCTGCAGCGGCTTGTTCGACGAGCGCGGGTAGATCGCGGTGTGTGGATCGCCAATCGCGAACTCGATCTCGCCCGTCGCCGAGAGACCGACGATCGTCCCGAAGTGCACCGACTCGTCGCATCCACTGCGCCGCGTTACCGCAACCGGGACAAACGCCTCAGGGGTCGCCATCGACGACGCCGGTCTGCTTCCTTCGCGACCGACGTGACCTGTGTTTGCCAGGCTGCGTGCTGGTGAGGTGGCTATCGATGACTTCGTGCCGCTCGCCGAAGTTGCTGATCACAGCTTGGGCCATGGCGGCAGCCGGAATCGCCAGCACGGCCCCGACTGCGCCGAGCACCGCACCTCCAGCGATGGCCGAGCCGAAGGCGATGGCAGGGTGCAGATCCATGGTGCGAGCGGTGATGCGTGGCAGCAAGAAGTAGTTCTCGACCTGCTGGTAGAAGACGACGAAGATCAGGATGATCAGTGCCTTCGGCGGCGAGTCGACGAACTGCACCAACACGGGCAAGGCGCCGGCGATGTACGTGCCGACGACCGGAAGGAACTGGCTGATCAGGCCGACCCACATCGCCATGGCCACCGGCGCTTGAATGCCGATCGCCTGGAACAGCACCCAGTGGAAGAACGCCGACAGCCCAGCGAGCAGAGCACGGGAATACAGGTAGCCGCCGGTCTTGTCGATGGCAAGTTCCCATCCACTCAGCACTCGTCGCTGGCGATCGGGGCGCAACCGGCTGCAGATGGCACGGCGCATCTTCGGGCCGTCCGCCACGAGATAGAAGGTGAACAGCATGACGGACAGTCCCTTCACCAGCACGCCGAGCGCAGTCACCGAAAGGTCGACGACCTTGCCCTGCTGGCTGCGGATGAACTTCTGCACTGCACCGTTCTCGTCGTTGATCGACTCGATCACCTGCGAGGGGTTGATGTGAGTGTCGAAGTTGTCGTTGATGAAGTCGACGGTGCGGTTGACGTACTTCTCGGAGTCGCCGAGCAGGGTCGCGATCTGCTGACCAACCAATGTGCCGATCGCCACCACGAAGATGATGAAGCCCAGGAAGACACCGACCAGGATGGCGGCCGTTGCCGTTCCGCGCCTCCACCCCCGCGATGCCAGCCGATTGACGCCGGGCTCGATCGCGAGTGAGAGGAAGAGCGAGACGAGCAGCAGCAGGAACAGCGCCGACAGGCTGCTCCAGACCGAGCGCGTGACGATGGAAACGATGTAGCCCAGCCAGAAGATGGCCACGGCTTTCCAGACCCACCGCGGCAACTGCTCTGGTGGCAACCACGGCTGGGGATCTGACATCAACGCCGAGCGTAGTGACCGACCGCATCCCGAAGGGTGGAGGCCAGGTCGCCGCGTTGAACCACCTCGACCTCGCCGAGCCCCAGCCAGCCCGCCATGGCATGCAACTCGGGAGCAAGATCACCGGCCAGGTCGCCCGCCGGCACACCGGGTTCGGCGAACGACGCCTGCACCAAAAGCTTGCCACCCTGTCGGTCGGCCTTCATGTCGAGCCGGCCGACGACGCTGTCGCCCCACAGGATTGGAAGCACGTAGTAGCCATAGATCCGTTTGGGCTGCGGCGTGTAGATCTCGATCCGATAGTGGAATCCGAACAGCCGGAGGGCCCGATCGCGGTTCCACACCACCGGGTCGAACGGGCTCAGCAAGGTGCATGCATTGATACGTCGCGGCAGGCGCGCATCTTTGTGAATGTAGGCGGGCTTCGACCAACCCTCGACCTGCACGACCCTGAACACGCCTTCTTCGACGAGCTCATCGACCAACGGTTTGCACGCCTGGCGCCCCATCCGGTGATAGTCGGTGAGGTCGGCGAACGTGCCGATTCCGTGGTGCCGCCCGGCGAGTTCGAGCAGCTGCTTGCGCGCGTCGCGCTCCGGCACAAGCGGTCGAGCCAGCACGTCGGCCGGGATCACCCGCTCGGTGAGGTCGTAGATGCGCGGCGAAGTCGCCGGCCCGCCGCCTCACCGTGACTCGGCCGGTCCAGAACAGATGCTCGAGCGCCACCTTCGCGTCGTCCCAGTCCCACCACGGGCCCTTCTTGCCGACACGCTCCGAGAGGTCACCTGAAGCGACCGGGCCGTCGTCCTCGATCCGTCGGTACACCTCCTCGAGGTAGCCGGGACGCCGGTCGTCGACCGTGAAGTAGCGCGCCCACTTGTGCTCGCGCGTCATCCTCCAACGATGCAGGTGGTAGTGCGCCATGTCGACGTGCGACGCCTCGTGCACCCAGTACTCGAAGATGTTCCCGGCCTTGGTGGCGTCGGCAATCATGCTGCGCGGATGCGGCCCGAGTCTGGCGAACAGCGTCAACTCTTGGCTGCGAACCAAGACGTTGACCGAGTCGATCTGAATCACGCCCATTCGATCCAGCACGCGACGGAAGTGCCGTCGGTCGACCCGTCCCATCGGGCGCGGTTCGGCGAAGCCCTGCGCGCCGAGTGCGATTCGGCGCGCAGCCGCCAGCGAGATGGTCTCGGAGGCCACGCGGTCAGTCGGCGACAGCGATGGTGACCGAGTTGATCACCACGTCGGTGCGCGGTCGATCGCTCTTATCGGTGTCGACCTTGTGCATCGCGTCGACGACGTCGAGGCCCTTCACCACCTGACCGAAGTGGTTGTACTGCGGCGGCAGGTTGACCCCGCTGGGGCCACTGATCAAGAAGAACTGACTGCCATTGGTGTTCGGCCCGGCGTTGGCCATGGCCATCGAGCCGATCTGGTACTTCTGCTTGACGGGCTCATCGTTGAAGCGATAGCCGGGCCCACCTCGACCGGTGCCGGTCGGGTCGCCGCCTTGACACATGAAGCCGTTGATGATCCGGTGAAAGACCACGCCGTCGTAGTAGTGCTGTGCCGCGAGGAACACGAAGTTGTTGACGCTGAGGGGCGCGTTGATCGCGTCGAGAGCGATGACCAATGTGCCCATGCTGGTGTCCATCGTTGCGGTGTAACGCTTGCTGGGGTCGATCCCCATCTCAGGTGCGGAATCGAACTGTTGCTTGCGCGGCGCGGAGCCGTCGAGGGCGGGGAAGGGGGTTGCCATGGACCGACACGCTACCCGCTGACCCCGCGATGAGAGATGAGCCGTCCCACGCGGCTCATCTCTCATCACACGGTTGGTGCGCCCAAGCGCGATGAGAGATGTGCGGCGCTGGGCGGCTCATCTCTCATCGCACGGGGGTTAGCCGTTGCGGGAGTTGTAGTCGGCGATCAGGGCGTCGGCGTTGGCGGCAGCGGTGGCCAAGGTGGTGGCCACGTCGGCGCCAGCGAAGATCGCGGCCACACCTTGTGCCGTCACCGTGCGAACCTCGCGCAGCGGCCCGACGATGGGGCCCAACGACGTCGGGGTGTCGGGCGACGACAGCAACTGGTCATAGGGAACCTTGAAACGCGGGTCGGTGGCCAGCGTGGTCTTGAGAGGATCGAGCGTCAGGGCGTCGGTTCGCACCGGGATGTAGCCGGTTGCCGACGACCACTGGCTCTGCTGCTGGGCTGCCGTGAGGTAGGTGATGAAGTCCCACGACGCCGCCGTGCGAACGTCGTCGCCGGAATCGACGACCCACAACGATGCGCCACCGACCAGCGCGCCGGGCTTGCCCTCCGGACCCGGCATCGCCGCCACGCCGACGTCCTCGTTGGTGATCTGCGGGAACTGACCGCTACCAAGGACTGTGATCACCGGGCCGATCGACGCAGATGTGGCGATGGTCATCGCCGCAGGCTCCGCAGTGTCGGCGAGCTTCAACAGGTTGTCGAAGCCGCTGGTCGAGTTGTCGCCGACATTCACCGCCAAACCGTCATTGATCATGGATTGCATCAAGCTCAACAGCGATTGGCCCGTGGCGTTGTTGTAGAGCACCTTCGTCGCGCGCGCGGTGCGGCCGTTCTGGTTGTCGGCGTAGAACTCGCCGGCCTTGGCGAACCACTGCTCGATGTACCAACCGCCGCCGGAGTCGAACCCGGAGTCGAGCGCCAGCCCGTACTTGGCCGCGCCCGAGTTGACGATCGCCTCGCTGTCGGCGCGCATCTCCTCGAGCGACGCCGGTGGCTTGTCCGGATCCAGACCGGCGGCGACGAAGATCTTCCTGTTGTAGAACAACACCGGGTTGGAGATGTTGAACGGGATCGACCACTGCACCCCCTGGGTCGCGTATGCGCCGAGGCCGGTGGGCAGGAAGGCACTCGTGTCGTAGCCGCTCGACTCGATGCAGGCCTCGACCGGCACGGCCGACTGACTGTCGACCATCGTCTGCACCATGTACTCCGGCATCTGCACGAGGTCAGGTCGACTGGCCTCCCCGGACTGCAGGTACTTGTCGATGGTCTCCTCGTAGCTCCCCTCGATCAAGGTGACGTGAACCTTCGATTGGCTGGCGTTGTAGCCGTCTGCAAGTTTGCCCAACTCCTCCGCCAACGGGCCGTTCATTCCGTGCCAGAAGGTCAGCTCAACGGTGCCGCTGGCGCCGGCCAGTGCGTCGGTCGGGCAATCCGGCAGCGACTCGAGAGGCGACGCTGTTGTCGTCGGAGCGATGGTGGTGTCGACCGGAGGCAGCGTCTCGCCGACCGGCAATGTCACGCCTGGTGCCAATGTGACCGGCGGGGGCTGGGTCACCACGACCGGCTCGCGGCCGGCGGTGATGATCGAGTCTCCCGATCCGCACGAGACTGCAACAAGCGTTGCCGCGGACAACAGGGTGAGACGCCTCATCCCTTCACTGCCCCCGCAGTCAGCCCGCGAACCAGTTGCCGTTGGAACGCGATCAGCACGACGAAGATGGGAAGCGCCGCGATCACCGCGCCCGCGGTGACCAAGTTGAGCTTGTCGATGTCACCGGTCTTCAGCCGTTCGAGCCCGATCTGGATGGTGCGGTGGGCATCGTCGGTGATGATCGTCGACGGCCACAGGTATTGGTTCCAGGTGCCCAGGAACGTGAACAGCGCGAGGGCCCCGAGCGTCGGCCGGCACAGAGGTACCGCGACTTCCCACAGGAAGCGGAGATGGCCGACACCATCGAGTGCCGCGGCCTCGCGAAGGTCCTTCGGCACCGTGAGGAACACCTGCCGCACCAGGAACGTGCCGAACGTCGTCGCGAGCAACGGCACGATCAGGCCCTGATAGCTGTTGATCCAACCGAGCGAGTCGATCGTGCGCTGATTGACGACGATGGTCAGTTCGGCCGGCACCAGCAACGTCGCCAGGAAGAAGATGAACGTCGGGCCCTTTCCCGGGAAGTCGAGGAAGGCGAACGCATAGGCAGCCAACACGCTGGTGACGATCACGCCCAAGGTGACAGCAATCGCGACGATCAAGCTGTTGATCAGCAGTCGGCCGAGATCGCCGATCCTCCACGCGGCGCGCAGGGTGTCGAGCGTGAAGTCGATCGGCAGCAACGATCGCGGGTGGTTGATCGCGTCGGGACCGTTCTTCAACGCCTGCATCAGCGTTGCGTAGATCGGGAACAAGACCAGGATCGCTACGAAGACCAGCAGTGCGTAGCGCCCGACCTTTCGCGCCCCGTGCAGTACTTCGGTGGCCCCCGTGTCAGTTGCCATAGTGCACCCGCTTGTCGAGCCCACGGAACTGCACGAACGCCAGCACGAGCAGCACCACGAACAGCAGGACCGCTGCGGTCGACTTGAGACCGATGTCGTTCTTCACCAACGAGTTCCGTCCGTAGATGAGGTACGCCACTGTCTGGGTCGGCCGCTCGGGGTCGGGCCCGCCACCGGTCAACAAGGCAACCTCACCGTATGCCTGGAAGGCGCGCGTGGTGAGCACGACCGATGTGAACAGGATCGTCGGGCCGAGCATGGGCAGGGTGACGTTGGTGAAGCGCATCCAACCGCCGGCACCGTCGACGAACGCGCTCTCGTACAACTCGCGCGGAATGCTCTGCAGCGCTGCGGTGATGACGATGAATGTGAACCCGAGGCTCGCCCAGATGCTGCTGAGTGCCACCGCCGGGAGCGCGGTCCCCGGATCGCGCAGCAGCCCGGGGCTCTTCAGCGACGGGATGATCCCGTGGAACAGATCGGGCAGCACGCCGACTTCGGGCTGCAGCAGCACGAACCACACCAGGCTTGCCACGGCCACGCTGGTGGCTACGGTCGACGAGAAGACGGTTCGGAAGAACCCGACACCGCGGATCTGTTTGTCGGCGAGCACTGCCAAACCGATGCCGAGCGCCAGCCCGACCGGCACAGTCATCACAGCCAGCCGTGCCGTGTTGGCCAAAGCATGTTGGAACTCGTTGCTGCGGAAGACATCGATGTATTGACCCCACCCGCCCTCTCTGCAACGCCGGCCCGTCGCATCGCAGCGCAGATGGCCGAGCTGGATAGCGCGGACGAGCGGGTACACCACGAACACGCCGAGGATCGCCGCCGACGGCAACAACATGCCGACCGCGATCGGCAAGTCGCGCCACTTCCGCCTCACGCAGCGACTCCGTCTCGATCGATCCTGTGTTGTGTGACCGGGTCGAACCGGTGCCGATGGGCCTCCGCGGCGTCGAGCCCGATCTCGGCACCAATCGGCGGCGCCGGCACCTCGGCACCCTGACGAACAACAATGCGGGTACCCGATGCATCGCAGATCAGCAGCGTCTCGTGGCCGAGTTGCTCGACCAGTCGGATCGTGGCGCGCAGCCCACCGCCGTCGGTGTTGGCATGCAGGTGTTCGGGCCGCACACCGACGAGCACGTCGCTGCGCTCGAACAATCCGGCGGGCATCACGTTCATCGGAGGCGTGCCGATGAACGTCGCGACGAAGACGGTCTCGGGCTTCGCGTACACCTCCTGCGGCGTGCCGACCTGTTGCAGCTGACCATGGCTCATCACCGCAACCCGCGTGCCCATCGTCATCGCCTCGACCTGATCGTGGGTGACGTAGACGATGGTCGCGTCGAGACGACGATGCAGGTCGACCAGCTCGGCGCTGGTCTCGCTGCGCAGCTTCGCGTCGAGGTTCGACAAGCGGCTCGTCCATGCAGAACACCGCCGGTTGGCGCACGATGGCGCGGGCCAGCGCGACGCGCTGACGTTGGCCGCCGCTGAGCTGACCCGGCTTGCGATCGAGGTACGCGGTGAGGCCGAGATGCCTCGGCTGCCGACTCGGCCTTGGCCGCTCGATCGACCTTCGACTCGCCGCGGACCTTCAGCGGGAACTCGATGTTGGCCTGGGCGGTCTTGTGCGGGATAGAGCGCGTAGCTCTGGAACACCATCGCCACGTCGCGCATCTTCGGCGCAACGTCGTTGACCTGCGTGTCGCCGATGAAGATGTCGCCGCTGGTCGGCATCTCCAGCCCGGCGATCATGCGCAGCATCGTGCTCTTGCCGCACCCCGAGGGGCCGAGCAGGATCATGAAGTCGTGGTCTTCGACGTCGATCGACACGTCGTCGACGGCTTTCACCGCATCCGTCACCCTCGCCGAACGATTTGGTGACATGCTCGAGTCGTACTTGGGCCACGTCCGCAGAGTAGGCCAATCCCCTCCCTTGGCCGTGCCCGAACCGTGGCCGAACTTGGTGGCCGAACTTGGTGGACCGTACGGAGCAGCGTGGGGCGGTTACCATCGGGCGATGAGCGACGCCGCCGACATGCCTCTCGACCTCGACGCGATCGAGCGGGATCTCGCCGACTGTCGAGGTGGCGCTGGCTCGTCTCGACGCCGGCACCTACTGGACCGACGAGGTCACCGGCGCCGACTTGCCGCACGACCTGCTCGCGGCCGACCCGACGGCGCGCCGACTGGCGTGAGCCGGCTGGTTCGCTGGCGCCGCACGGCACGCGTGTGGCGACTGACGGCGCGCAACGGTGGCCGCTTCCTCGCGCATCGTCTGCGTCGCCTCGCCAACCGTCGGCAGCGACGGCGCGACGAGCTCGACCAGCAGTTCGCGATTCGCAACCGCGGAGGACGTTGCCCGCGAGCTCGGCAACATGAAAGGCGCGCTGATGAAGTTCGGCCAGCTGCTCAGCTTCATCATGGAGGCGCTGCCCGACGACGCCCAGAAGGCGCTCGCAGCTTTGCAGGCCGACGCGCCGCCGATGTCGCCGGCACCTGGCCGCGAAGTGGTCACCGACGAGCTCGGCCAACCGCCGGAGCGGGTCTTCCTCGATTGGCAGGTCGGTCCCGATCGCCGCAGCCAGCGTCGGTCAGGTGCATCGCGCCGTCACGCGCGACGGTCGCGAGGTCGCTGTCAAGGTGCAGTACCCGGGCGTCGGCGACGGCGATCGATGCCGACCTCGACAACGCCGAGGCCTTGTACCGACTCGGCACGGCATTCGTCCTCAAGGGACTCGACGCCAAGGGTCTGGTCGACGAGCTGCGCGACGCGCATGCGCGACGAGCTCGACTACGAGCTCGAGGCCGCGCAACCAGACGCGAGTTCGCCGACCACTTCGCCGACCATCCGTTCGTCGTCGATCCCCGCCGTCGACCCGGCGACCAGCACGAAGCGCGTGCTGACGACCGAGTGGGTCGACGGGCTGTCGTGGGCCGAGTTCCTCGACGACCGCCGGCGTCGCCGGCGCGCCAACGCGCCGGCGAATCGATCTGGCGCTTCGCGCAGCACGCCGTGTATCGCATCGGTGCGTTCAACGGCGACCCGCACCCCGGCAACTACCGGTTCAGCCAGCGACGGAGAGGTCACGTTCCTCGACTTCGGTCTGGTGAAGCGATGGACGCCCGGCGAATGGGAGCAGCTCGCCCCGAGCCTCGACGCGATCATCGTCCACCGCGATCCCGAGCGGCTGGTGGCGGCGATGGAGGACGTCGGCTTCCTCCGTGCCGGCCACGGTCTGGCCGCAGCAAGACGTGTACGACTACGTCAGCACGCCGTACGCGCCGTACCTCACCGACACGTTCACGTTCACCCGCGACGTTCATGCGCGACGCGATGGCAACGATCATCGACGTCAAGGGCCCGCACGCCGAGGTGATCGAGAAGCTCAACATGCCGCCGAGCTTCGTGATCCTCGACCGCGTGGTGTGGGGTATCAGTGCGATCCTCGGCAAGCTCGAGGTGACCGCGCCGTGGCGGGCGATGCTGCTCGAGTACCGCGACGACGGACCACCGGCGACACCGCTCGGCGAGGCAGAACGGGCGTGGCGGGCTTCGGCCGTCACGGGTGACGGTCGTCCGCGTTGACCCGAACGGAATGCTGGCAACTACTGTCCGGCAGGAATCCGCCATCGAGACACGCGGCGGTGACCTATTCGCCGAGCGTCAGAGGGGGCAACGTGGCCGATCCGTACAAGCCGAGGGCACCGTTCGCGCCGTGGGATCGCCGCGAGCTGCCCGGGGCTGTTCGACGTCGAGGAGTCGGCGCGACGCGTCGGCAACTACAAGTGGGCCGAGATGAAGCTGTTCGAGGCACTCGGCGGCTGGGTCGCCACCGTGCCCGAGCTCGACGTGAAGATGCGCCTCGGCACGCACTGCTACAAGCACGCCTGGCACGCCGAGCTGTGGCACAAGCGCCTGCCCGAGCTGCGCGAGATGAACCCCGATCGGCTCACCCAGCCGGCCAACGACGCGATGGTTCGGTTCGTCGAGGCGATGACCGAACCCGAAGCGCCCGACATGACCGATCGAGAAGCTCGTCGGCGTCTACCGCGTGTTCATCCCCCACTTCATCGCGGCCTACACGTACCACCGCAACAACACCAGCCAGATCACCGATGCGCCGACGATCCGCTCGATCAACTTCATCCTCCAGGACGAGTTCGACGACTGGCGCGACGGCGAGATGATGTTGCAATCGCTCATCGAGACGCCCGAAGAGGTCGATCGCGCTGCGGCGCATCAGGCGCGGCTGCGAGAAGATCATGGTGGAGGCCGGCGGCATCGCCGGCCCCGGTTCGATCGGCGCGCCAGCACGATCGAAGTGAGGAGGCGCATGAGGAAGTTCTTCCCCGTCGAGGAGTTGGCCCGCGACGAGCGGTTCCACACAGATCACCATGCGCGACCGCATGGCCGATCCGCGCACGCGTTTTCCAGTGCCGAGCCAGCAAGCGCGCAACAACAATCGCCTGACGCCCTCGAGCGCGCGACGCCAACGACGCCGCGCGAGCTCTGATGCACGGCATCTTCGTCGGCGAGATCCAGGCCCTCGAGGGTGCCGGCCGCACGTGCCACGACTTCGACACCAGCGCCACAGGCGGGGGCCCATCCGCTCCCGACACCGTGCCGTTCGCGCTGAAGCTGGACATGGCCCGCCAGGCGTGGGACGAAGCCCGCCACGTCGAGATCAGCGTCAAGCTGAGCGACTGGATGGGCACCGAGATCGGGCAGTTCGCGGAGAACACCGTGCTGTTCGAGGCCGCATGCAGCACCGACCCCGTGCTGCGACTTGCCGGCGTCAACCGGGCCCTCGAGGGGCTGGCGATCGACGTCTTCACCACGATGAAGGAGTTCGGTGATCTCGCCGGCGACCCGTACCTCGAGTTCTGCGAGGACTGGATGCTCGCCGACGAGGTGACCCACGTGAAGATGGGCAGCGACTGGCTGCGCAAGGTCACGGAGAACGATCCCGAGCGACGCAAGAAGGCGCTCGAGTTCCAGAGTGTCGTCGACAAGCTGTTCAGCTACGGCGGCACGCGCAGCGACAGCGAGGAGTCGCCCATCGGTCTGGCCCGCCGGTTCCGCGAGCTCGCCGGCTTCACCGACGACGAGGTCGAGGAGATCGCCGAGGTCAGCCTTGCCGCGCTCAACGAACGCAAGAGGCCGTCGTGGCACGAGGCCAGCCGCGGACGGCGTGAGCAATGACCGACGCATGAGCGTGACGGTCACGCCCGCAGGACGTTCAAGTTCGTCGCGTTCGACGCGAGCATGATCCGAACGCGTCGCCGAGGAACTGCTCGCGTCGCTCGGCCTCGACCGATCGCGTCGTCAACATCGAGGTCGACGAGACGACGCCGCTGGCTCGGACGCGCGGTCGAGATCGGCGACACGATCGCGATCCGCGCCGAGAGCGGCGCGTTCGAAGACACCAAGCAGACCACGCCAGCAGAGCGAGGTCGCCACCGCGACATCGCTCGGCCGCGTGCTGCTGCGCGTGAGGGATCGGCTCAGCGGCGGGTTCGGCGAGGCCCCGCCCGACGACGAGCTGACCCTGGCACAGGTCGCCGCGTGGGAGACCTACAGCGTGGGCCGGCTCGAGCGGCTCGGCATCGCGGTCAACCAGCAGCGTTGGCGGTACAACTTCCGCAACCGCCACGGCTTCACCGACGCTGGCGACGAGGCCTTCAATCGACTGTGGTCGAGCGACGACCTGACGTGGAGCGAGCTCGAGACAATCTGCACCCCCGCCTGATGCGCAAGCCGCGAAGGCGGCCCGCAAGACTCGCATCATGACCGAGCCCTCTGTGAACGACATCGACGTCAACGGGGTGACACTCCGCGTGCACCAAGCCGGCGATCCGGCCAACCCGACCGTGGTCTTGAGCCACGGATTCCCGGAACTGGCCTACTCGTGGCGACACCAGATGGCGCCGCTCGCCGAGGCCGGCTACCACGTGATCGCCCCCGACCAGCGCGGCTACGGACACTCATCGGCGCCCGACGAGATCGACGCCTACGGCATCGTCAACCTGACCGACGACCTGCTGGCCCTGCTCGACCACTTCGGCAAGGACGACGCGGTCTTCGTCGGCCACGACTGGGGCGCGCTCATCGTGTGGGATCTGGCCCGGCTGCACCCCGAGCGGGTGCGCGCGGTCGTCGGCGTCAGCGTGCCGTTCGTGCAATGGCCGGGGCCCCCGACGCAGCTGATGAAGATGATGTACGGCGACCGCTTCTTCTACATCCTGTACTTCCAGGAGCCCGGCGTCGCCGAAAGCCGAACTCGACGCCGATGCCTACGACTCGCTGGCCAAGGTGCTGTGGGGCGCCAGCGGAGTTCGGTTCGCTGCGCGGGATACGGCCGGCGGAGTTGCCGCCGATGGAGGGCACAGGCTTCCTGACGATGATGAGTGATGCCGGCGCCGAGACCGCTGACCGGCCCGGAGGGCCCGTGGCTGACGGAGGACGACCTGCAGACCTACGCCGACGAGTTCGACCACAGCGGGTTCTTCGGGCCCATCAGCTACTACCGCAACCTCGACGCCAACTACGACATCGTCAAGGATCTCGGCCCGAGCGGTTGGCCATGCCCGTCTACTTCATCGGCGGCACCGACGACGTCGTCAACGTCATGGACCCGACGGGCGTCGAACGGATGCGGAACCTGCTGCCCGACTTCCGCGGCTCGACGATTCTCGACGGCGTCGGCCACTGGACGCAGCAAGAAGCCCCAGCAGCGTTCAACGACGCCCTGCTGGGGTTCCTGAAAATGCTCTGACTATCGGCGCTGGAGCTTGCTGAGCAGCCGAAGCAGCTCGAGGTACAGCCACACCAGGGTGACGACCAACGCCAAGGCGGCGAACCACTCCATGCCCTTCGGCAGACCCTGCTTGGAACCGCGCTCGATGAAGTCGAAGTCGAGCGCCAGGTTCAGGGCCGCCAAACCGGCGGCGAAGACGCTGAATGCGATGCCGAGCCCACTCGCCGACTGCAGGAAGGGGACGCCGCTACCGAAGAGGTTGAGGACGAACGAGAAGAGGTAGAACACCATCAGACCCATCGTGGCCGTGATGACGACGGTGCGGAATCGGTCGGTGACCTTGATGATCTTGGTTCGGTACAGCACCAGCATGACGGCGAAGACACCGAGGGTGGCCCCGACCGCCTGCAGGACGATGCCGTCCTGGTAGCTCTCGTAGGCCTTGGAGATGACGCCGAGGAAGAAGCCCTCGGCGACGGCGTAGACGGGCGCGAGCACGCGGGCCCACATCGGCCGGAAGTAGATGGCGATCACACAGGCGAAGCCGACGAGCACGCCGACCAGCGCCAGTGCCGGGAAACCGCGCACCTCGCCCTGGTTGTCGGGACCCGACTGCCAGCCGACGACTGCAGACGCCAGCAGTAAGACCAGCAACACACCGGTGGCGCTGATGGTGCCACCGACGGTCATGACCCTCGGCTGCCAACCACTGATCGGACCGTCGGTGATCGGGGTGGCTCGGGTGGTGGGGTCGGGTGCTGCCCAACCGGGGTCGTGCGCAGCCTTGTTCCAGGTGCGATCGTTGAGTAGTGGGTTTGCCATGCACGCCTCCTTGGGCGAACGACTTAGTGATCCGATTTTACAGCCGCAGGCGCGCTTGTTGACGTCGCACTTGCCTAGATCAAGTCGTGAGCGCTGGCGCCGTCCCACAGGTCGATATCGGGTGCCGCCGCCAGCAGCCCCTTGCACGACGTGGCCATCTCCACCATGACATCGCTGTCGAAGTGCGCTCGTTGGGCTGCAGCGGAATCCCACTTGTGGATCACCAGGTAGCGACCGGGCTGGGTGACCGACGCACACAGGTCGATGTTGCGGCAGCCGGGCTGCATTCGGGTCAGTACGACGTACTTCGAGAGCACCGCCAGCAGCCTGCCGGCATCGGCCGCCTCGAAGCGCATGGTCACGATGGCCAACTCCACTCCGGACGGCTCGGCATCCGAAGCGGGAGCCATGCCCGCGAACGATACACGGTACGTCTGTATCAGAATCCTCGATGATCCATGATTTGACAAGACAGGGTGGGAGGTGCTTGACCTCGTGGGTATCGTGAGGAAACTGCCGCTCGGGTTACCGGGGGGTGAACAAACTCACCGTTCGAGGAGCATTCGTGGCGAAAGATCGTGTAGAGCGCGACGAAGAAGACCTGGTGCGCCTGTACCTGACCGACATCGGTCAATACATGTTGCTCACCAAGGATGACGAAGTTCGACTCGCCAAGCAGATCGAAGCCGGAAAAGCCGCCATCGAGGAGCTCGACCAGATCGGTAAGGACCTCACTACTGCGAAGAAGCGCGAATTGCGCCGCGGCATCACGCGAGGGCGAGGACGCCGAACGAGCGTTCGTGCAATCCAACCTTCGTCTCGTGGTGTCGATCGCCAAGAAGTACCAGGCATCCGGACTTCCACTGCTCGACCTCATCCAAGAGGGCAACCTCGGGCTCATGCACGCCGTCGAGAAGTTCGACTGGCGCAAAGGCTTCAAGTTCTCCACGTACGCCACGTGGTGGATCCGCCAAGCCATCACCCGCGGTATCGCCAACACCGGTCGCACCATTCGCCTGCCAGTGCACGCCGGCGACACGCTGGCACGCCTGCAGAAGGCCCGCAGCCGGCTGGAGCTGAAGCTCGGCCGTCCCGCGACGTTGTCGGAACTGGCCAAAGAAGTCGAGATGCCCGAAGACAAGGTCACCGAGGCATTGCGCTTCGCTGCCGAGCCCTTGTCGCTCAGCGAGCCTCTCCGCGAAGACGGCGACGCCGAATTGGGCGATGTCGTCGAAGACCGTTCGGCCGAGTCCCCGTTCGAGGTTGCCGCGACGGCATTGCTCCCCGAAGAGATCGCCCGCCTGCTGGCACCACTCGACGAGCGCGAGCGCGAGATCCTCAAGCTGCGCTTCGGTCTCGACCGCGGCGAGCCACGCACGCTCGAGGAGGTCGGCGAGCATTTCAACCTCACCCGCGAGCGAATCCGCCAGATCGAGGCACGGGCGATGAGCAAGTTGCGTCATCCGTCCAGCGATACCGGCGCCCGCGACCTTCTCGCCGTGTGACCAGCGTTGTGACGTGATCGAAGTACGCGACGCCGTCATCGACGACGCCGACGCGATCGCGACGGCGCACATCGACGGTTGGCGCATGGGATACCGCGGTGTGGTACCGGACGAATATCTCGACGCCGAGGAGTTCGCCACCCATCGGCGCGACCGATGGCGGGCCTGGAACTGGCAGTCGATCACCGATTCTCGGCTGTTCGTCGTGACCCACCACGAACGGGTCGTGGGATTCGGGCACGCCGGGCCCGAGGAGTTGACCGGAGCCCACACCGCCGACAACGCCGTCGACGCTGCGGCCCCACGGCGCGGTGAGATCTACGGCTTCTACCTGCACCCGTCGGCCTGGGGAAGTGGTAGCGCGGGCGCCCTGATGAGCCGCTGCGAAGAGTTCCTGCGCGACGAGGGCTTCACCTCGGCGGTGCTGTGGGTGCTGCGCGACAACCCGAGGGCTCGTGCGTTCTACGAAAAGGCCGGTTGGCACTCGACCGGGCAGGAATCGTCGTTCGCTCCGTCGGATGCACCAGAAACCGATGCCGGCACAGTGCAGTGGGTGGTCAGCCAATACGAGGTCAGGCTGTAAAAAGCTGACATCGGTAGCGGGGATGGTCGTCGAAGTGGCGCGCCTGGCTCAAGTTCGAACGTAGTTGGTTCGATACCTCTGTTGTGGAATTGTTGCCCAATTCGATGTCATTCCGCGTCATCTCGACGCTCGACATCGACGACGAGAGCGAAATACCGGCCGACTTCACCGGCCGCGTTCGCCGATCGTTCAACGGGTTCGAGTCCTATGTCGCGTGGTTCCTGAATGGGCGACTCGACAATCCCGGCCGCAATCATCCCGCATATCGCAGGTTCCGGGCCGGCGGACAGGTGAAGTACGAGATGTTCTACGAGCGAGGCCAGTTGCAGGACCCGAGTGACCGCGACCCGGCCGTTCGCGGATATTTCGCCAACGGCATGCTGCATTACGAGGAGCACTACCGCGACGGCAAGCGAAATGACGCCGCAAACGGGAACCCGGCCGTATCGAAATGGCGTGCGGATGGCACGCTGCGCCATCAACTTCGCTTCAACAACGGCAGGCGGGTGACCGGTCGTCACTCCTCAGGGACCTGAGGCCTTCTCTCGTTAAAAACCGAAGAGTCCCGCGGCCGGGGGTGGGGGCCTGCGGGACTCTCTTGGTACGGGGTTGCGGTCGTAATTACCCGTCTGGACCAGGCCTAAACGTCAAATCGTCAACTTTTTCGAGATTTGCTGATGCCTGGAGGCCGCTACCGCTCTCGCCCTGCGGATCCTCGCCGCTCTCGGGCTCGCGATCACCCTCGGATTCGAGCAGATGCTCGAGGCAGCAGAACTCGAGGAGGCGGCGCACGGGCGGCGATGGGCGCCGGATCTGCAGTGCCCCGCCTACATCGCGCCTTCCCATGGATTGCCTCAGCAGCACGGCGAGCCCGCTGGAATCCATGAACGTGACCTCCGACATGTCGAGGACGACCCGCTGCTCCTTGTCGACCTTGTTGAGCACGGTATTGAGCTGGGCAGACGAGTCCAGGTCGATCTCCCCGCGCACAATGGTCACCGCCGTGTCATCGTCACGCCTCAGCTCCACCCGAAGAGCCCCGTTCGGCATTGCCCCACGATTCCCAGACTACGCCATCCGCAAACATCAAGATTCCGTCAAGAGTGAGTGTCACTCGGAGAATTCCGTCGAATCAGCCCCTCCCGAATCGTCCGTGACGATATGAGCCCTTCCAGCTGGGCGATCTGGGCGCCGGGCTCGACCACCACTTGAGCCGGCGGCAGGTCAACATGCGACGTTGGCGCCCAGATCCGAAGAACGAGAGCGATTGAATCGTCACGGACGATTCACGAGGGATGCGTTTCAGGCCAGCGCCGGCTCAGCGTCACATCAGCGGTCGGGTCCACACTGCCTCCATGAACGTCACGGCCAACTACGCCGCCGGCGCCGCCGGCGAACCAACGTCCACATCCGTCCATCGCCCGACCGGAGCGTCCCTCATCGCCGTCATCGGCATTGCCGCGGCGGCCGTCGGGGTCACGATCATGCACGCCGTGCGATCCGACGTCGATCCCCTGCGCACCGTCATGAGTCACTATGCCAACGGCTCGCGCGGGCCCGTCATGACCGTCGTGTTCTACGCGTTCGGCGCCACGGCGATCGCCCTCGGATTCCGCCTCCGAAGCGCGATCTACCGCCACGGGGTCACCCGAGCGTTTCCGGTGCTTCTCTGGCTGGCGGGCACGAGCCTGATTGTCGCCGGCGTGTTCGAGGTGGACCGGCCTCTAGATCCGGACACGATTCAGTCCGCGATTCACAGCAACTCAGCCGTGGCAGCGTTCGTGATGATCATCGTGGCGATGGTGCTGTTCTCGCTGGCCAGTCGCCGTGATGCACGCTGGGAATCAGTGCACTGGCTCTCGCTCGCACTGGCGATGACGGCGGCCCTCGCTGCCGCGGGGACCCAAGTGCTTGGTGGGACATCGGTGTCGGGCGCAGTGCAACGAGTGCTCGCCGGCGCTGTGCTCGCGTGGTTCCTGTTGACCGCGCTGCACGTTCGCCGCAAGTCGTTCGATGCTCGATGACGGTGGTGCTCCCGTCGGCGCGACGCAACGATGACCGGGCCGACTCGGCGCTGCGGCTCGTGAGTGTCGCACTCCTGGCAGGCGCGCTGGCGTGCATCGTCGTCCTGCACCTCGTGCGCCGCGATCTGGCACCCGCCCGGCACCGGATCAGCGAGTACGCCATCGGGCCATACGGCGAACTGATGGCCGCTTCGTTCATCAGTCTCGGCGCAGGTCTGCTGGCGCTCGCCCGACCCCTCGCCCGAGCCTCGGCGCGGAGGTCCAGAGTCGTGCTCGTCGTCGTGGCCGCAGCCGGCGCCGGCATGGTGATTTCGGGCATCTTCCGGACCGACCCGGAACGGTCGGGCGTGACCACTGACGCAGTCCACAGCTATGCGTCCGCGTTCTCGACAATGGCATTGATCGGGACAGCGCTCCTGTGCTCGCTGGACGTGCGCGCCCCCGCCCGTCAGCCGTCACGCACCGCCGTAGCGCTCGCCATTCTCGGCGCGATCCTGGGCGCAGTGAGTCCGTTCCTGCACCGCTCGCCGTGGACTGGCGTCAGCCAGCGGCTGCTCTGGCTGACGTTGCTGGCATGGTTGATCCTCACCGCCCTACGCCTGCCGGCCCGATCTGGTATGGCCGTTGGCCAATCGCGTAGGTGCAGGCGATCGTAGGAATAGGCGCGAGCAGCGTGGAGCACATACACTCGTTGTTGCGACACGGTCGCATCAACGCGAAGGCTCCAAACCATGCACATTCCCGACGGATTCCTGAATGCCGGCACATCAGCCGGTGGCGGCGTCATCGCCGCGGGCGGGGTCGCGTATGGGCTGCGCCGGGTCCAGGCTGTCTCGAACGACGTCGCGATTCCGCTCACCGGGCTGGCGGCCGCTTACGTCTTTGCAGTGCAGATGCTGAACTTCCCGGTCGCCAACGGCACCAGCGGACATCTGCTCGGCGGGGTGCTCGCGGCGGTGCTCGTCGGGCCTTGGCTGGGCCTCATTTGCGTGGCGGTCGTCCTCGGCGTACAGGCCCTGCTGTTCGCCGATGGAGGGATGTCGGCGCTCGGGATCAATGTCGTCAACATGGCAATCATCGGCGCCCTCGGGGGATATGCCATCTTTGCAGCGGTGCGCGGCCTGGCCGGGCGTGACCGCCGCGGCATTCTCATTGCCACCGCAATCGCCGCCTGGTCGGCGCCTGTGCTCGCCGCAGGAGCGTTCACGATCGAGTACGCGATCGGTGGCAACAACGCCGTCTCGACCCCCACGGTGATGTGGTCGATGCTCGGCACCCACGCGCTGATCGGCATCGGCGAAGCGGTCATCACGACGCTCACCGTCAGCGCAGTGCTTGCCAGCCGTCCCGATCTCGTCTACGGCGCCCGGCGTGCTGGCCTCGACGACGCATCGCTGACCAACCGCCGGCCTGTCAAGGCGTTCATCGCCACGTCTGCCGCGGTCATCGTGCTCCTCGTCGCAGCGGTCAGCCCGTTTGCATCATCGAGCCCGGACGGTCTCGAAAAAGTCGCCGTCGACACCGGCATCGCCGCAAGTGAGCGGCAATCCCCAACCACAGACAGCCCGTTGGCGGGCTACAGCGTCGCAGGCATCGACGACGACAAGCTCGCCACCAGCGTCAGCGGCATCATCGGCACGAGCGTCACGGTCGCCTTCGGACTCGGCTTGTTCGCATTCACACGCCGCCGTAGGTCGCGGCCCGCGTGATGCGTGGCGGTCACCAACACCATCCGCATCCCCAGCCCAACAGCGAAGTCGGGCCAGTCATCGCGCCAGAGGCGAAGATCGTCGCCGCGCTCGATCTGCATCGGCTCGGTGGTCGCCACGCGACGCGAAGCCATCTGGGCATTCATCGCGTTTGCCGGCTTGGTCATGGCAGCAGCGATGGCCGTCTACCTCCCGATTCGCATCCTGCTGAAACGCCTTGTCATCGAGGTTCCCTTCGTCGGCTTTGCCGTGCTGCTCCCGATCGTCGGACGCGGCGAGCGCGTCGATGTGCTCGGCGTGTCGCTGTCGCGTGCCGGGCTGTGGGGCGGGTGGAACATACTCGCCAAAGGAACACTTGGCGTCGCGATTGCTACCGTCCTCGCCTCGACGACCGCCGTGCCCGACTTGCTCCGAGGCTTGGACCGGCTCCATGTGCCGAAACTGTTCACTGCCATCGCCGGCTTCATGATTCGGTACGCCGATGTGTTGAGGGGCGAGGCCGCCCGAATGCAGGTCGCCCGCATCTCGCGCGGCGACAACCCGCGCTTCTTGTGGCAGGCGAAGGCGCTTGCTACAAGCGCGGGCGCGTTGTTCGTTCGTTCCTACGAGCGCGGCGAACGGGTTCACCTGGCGATGCAGTCGCGCGGCTTCCAGGGCGAGATGCCGGATCTCGGTGGACATCGAGCAGGATGGCGCGACTGGCAACAGGTGTCGTTCTTCCCGATTGCGGCAGTGGCGATCGCCGCGTCCTCCTGGTTGATCTCATGATCGCGATCGAGCTGAAGGATCTGTGCTATCGGTACCCCGATCAGCAGGTTGCCCTCGACGGCGTCGACCTGGTGATACGTCCTGGCGAACGAGTCGCACTGCTCGGACCGAACGGCGCGGGCAAGACGACCCTCATGTTGCATCTCAACGGTGTGCTGACGCCTACGTCCGGCTCCGTCCGGATCTGTGGTCTTCCTGCAACGAAGAAGAACATGGGGGAGATCCGTCGCCGAGTGGGTCTCGTCTTCCAAGATCCCGATGACCAGTTGTTCATGCCGACGTGTACGCGAAGACGTCGCGTTCGGCCCGGCGAACCTCGGCTTGCGCGACGGTCAACTCGACGAACGAATCGCCGAGGCCCTGACGGCAGTCGACATGAACCATGTCGCCGACCGTCCGCCTCACCACCTCTCCGGCGGCCAGAAGCGGCGCGTTGCCTTGGCAACCGTGCTCGCCATGCGCCCAGAGATTCTGGTGCTCGACGAGCCGTCGAGCAACCTGGATCCGCAGGCTCGCCGGGAGTTCGCCCGCCTGCTCCTCCGCCTCGAACAGACGGTCGTGCTCGCCACTCATGACCTTTCGTACGCCGTCGAACTGTGCCCGCGTTCGGTGATCATCAACGATGGTCGTATCGTTGCAGACGGAATGACCCGCGACCTGCTGCGCGACACAACGCTGCTGGTCGCCAACCGACTGGAGCTGCCCTATGGGTTCAGCATCCCTGAGCGCTGACCTGATCGACGAAGTCATCGATCGAATCCGAGCCGCGGGCGGACGCATCACACCTTCTCGCCGCGCCATTCTCACGGCGCTCGTTCGTTCGCCGCATCACCCCGATGCTGAAACGTTGGCCGCGGACGCGCGTGCGATCGATCCAAGTGTGCACGTGGCGACGGTCTACCGCACCCTCGAGACATTGCAGAACATGGGCGTCATCAGCCACGTGCACTTCGGACACGGGCGCTCCACCTATCACCTGTCGAGCGACACTCACCACCACGCGGTCTGCGACGAGTGCGGCGCAGTGATCCAGATCGACAGTGGACCGATGCAACACCTGGCCCGGGAAGTGATGGCAGCACACGGCTTCGAGGTGAACACACATCACTTTGCGCTCGTCGGCCGCTGCGAGAACTGCAGGCGCTAGGCACACCTCGTCAGTCGCGTGGCTATTGCGGTGACGACACCTGTTCGACGTACTGGATGGCCTCGGCGACGCCCACCACATCGGCGTACTTCGCATTGATGTCGAACAGATTCGCCTCGTGCGGCGCCTGGGCTCGATCTCCGACGCACTCGCGCGGCACGATCGTCGGCCACCCATGCTGCAGCAGATCGATGGCGGTGGCGCGAACGCAGCCGGACGTCGTGGCGCCGCAAAGGATCACCGTGTCGACCCCCTGCGTGAACAGGATCGAAGCCAGGTTGGTGCCGAAGAAGCCGGACGCCCCCTTCTTGACGACCACGGCCTCGTCGTCGCGGACACCGAGCCGCGGATCGATCTCGACCCACTTGCTGCCCATCTCCAGGTCCGCGAGCTTCGGGATCTTCTGGAACCAGAGGCCCGCGTCCTTGCCATGCGCCTCGAATCCGATGGTCGTGAACACGACCGGCAGACCGCCAGCGTGTGCGGCGTCGAGCAGGGTGCGCGTTGCCTCGACCTCGGCGCTCAGCTCGCTTCCCAGTGCGCAGTCGGGATCGGTGAATCCGCACGAGAAGTCGATGACGAGTACGGCGGGGCGTCGACCCCACTGCAGGGACTGGCCCAGCCGAGCCCGCTCGTAGACCTCCCGCGCCTGTGGGTCTGACATGGCCGCAGTGTAGTGATCCGCACCCAGCAAGGAGAATGCCGTCCTTGGCGCGGTCCGGGTCGGGAGCGCGAAGTTGTATACCATTCACCCCATGCAGACGCATGGCGCGCGGATGGATTCTCTGGAACAGAATGGCGCCGAGAGCCTTCGCGACCACGCGTACCAGACGATTCGAGCGCTGATCGTTTCCGGGCAGTTACCACCCGGCGAGCGCCTGATCGAGGAAGCGCTGGGCCAGCGACTCGGAATGTCGCGGAACCCGGTTCGGGAGGCGTTGAAGTTGCTGGCGCAGGAGGGCTTCGTCAGCATCCAGGCTCACAAGGGAGCGTTGGTGGGTCGCCTCAATCGCGCCGCGGCTCTCGACGTGTTCGAGATGCGCGGCGTCCTCGACGGATTTGCCGCACGCAAGGCCGCAGACAACGCGACGCCGGAGAGCCTCCGCCGACTTCAGTTCATTCTCAACGCCGGAGCCGAGGCGCTCGGTGATCGTCGCTTTCCCATTCTCGGAGAGCTCAACAGCCAGTTCCACGAAGAGATCTACGAAATGGCGGGCAACGTCGAGCTCCAGCGAGCACTTGCGAACCTTCGGCTGAAAGTGCAATGGATGTTCGCAGGGTACGCCGTCTCACGCGGTGAGGCCGCGTGGGAGGAGCACCAGACGCTGTTCGAGGCGATGGCCGCCGGAGACGGTGACACGGCTGCGAGATGGTCGAGCTTCCACGTAGCCCAATCGCGCGATGCCTATCTGGCGCTCATCGGAGACACGTGACCACCGTGTCAGGCGCGGTGGCTTCCGGTCATCCGGCGGCCACAGCCGCAGCTGTCGACCTGCTACATGCCGGGGCCTCAGCCGTCGATGCTGCGATCGCCGCCGACGCAGTCATGGGTGTCGTTGAACCGATCGCGACCGGAATCGGCGGCGATGTGATGGCAATCGTTGCCAAGGTCGCGGGGACCGAGGCCTACAACGGAGCAGGGCGCACGGGACGATCCCTGACACACGCCGACGTTGTCTCGAGCGACCACGGCTACGTCCCGTCGCTGGGCGGTACGGCGGTCACCGTTCCGGGAGCCGTACGTGCGTGGTGGGATCTCCATCAACGGCACGGACGCGTGCCGTGGGCGCGGTTGTTCGATGCCGCAATCGAAGCCGCAACTGACGGCGTGGCAGTCGGCGCGGTGGCCGCGCGAACGTGGGCGGCCCAATCGAGCCGTCTCGACGAGGCCGGTCGACACCTCTACCTTCGCGATGGTGACGCACCGCGGGCGGGATCCACATGGCGCAATCCTGATCTGGCGACGCTGCTCGCGTTGATCGCAAACGACGGTCCGTCCGCGTTCTACGACAGCGACGTGGCCACCGCCATCGCCCGAGCGGTCAACAGCGCAGGTGGGCGAATGGACGCCGCTGACATCGTCGGGCACCAGGGCCAGTGGGTCTCACCTCACATCACGTTCGTGGACGGCATGACCATCGCAACGGTGCCACCGCCGTGCCAGGGCATGGTGGTGGGATTAGCAGCTCGATTGCTCGCCGAGGACGGCCGACTCGGCGATCTGTCACCGAAGGGACACCTGTGCCTGCTCGAGTCGCTGGACCGGGCGTTTTCCGTCGCCACTGACGAGGTGTACGACCGTTCACCCGAGTCCGTTCCCGAGGTCGATCGGCTCGTGGCGATGGCGCGCGAGCGGCGCCTGGGCGGAGCGATGCCGTACGGTCCGGGCACCGTGTTCACTGCGGCGGCCGACGCCGAGACGATGGTCGCTCTGGTGTCGAGCGTGTGCGATCGGTTCGGCTCGGGCGTGACCGTACCCGGCCATGGGTTCGTCCTCGGGAGTCGGGCACGCGGGTTCTGCTTGGATCCCTCCCATCCCAACGTGGTGGCACCGGCCAAACGCCCCTACCACTCGATCGTGCCGACCGTGATCTCCCGCGACGGCCGCCCCTGGCTGTCGCTGGGAGTGGTCGGCGGCATCATGCAGCCGCAAGGGCAGCTCCAGATCCTGACCAGGATGCTGGCTGGCGCGATGATCGACGAGGCCATCGCCGCTCCTCGACTACGCCTCCTCGGAGATGGTGTGGTGGCCGTCGAGGATGAGATCGATCGCGACATTCGCAGCAGCCTGGAATCAGCGTACGAGCTGGCCGCATCGACAGGCGTCGACTTCGGCGGCGCACAAGCCGTGCTGCGAACCAGCGATGGACTCGATGCCGGCACCGACCCACGCAAGGACGGTCACGCCGAAGTGTTGTAAAGAATCTTCGTCAGCGCGGTGGCCGCGCAGGTGACGACTTCAAGTAGGCGATCGTGTCGTCGAGGGTCGCCACGTCGGCGTACTTCATGTGCAGGTCGAGCAGGTTGACCCGGTTCGAGATCTGGCTGCGATCGGCAACGCACTCGAAGGGGATCACGACGTGAAGGTTCCACGAGAACGCATCGACCACCGTGGCACGAACACACCCACTGGTGGTCATGCCTGTGATGATGGCGGTGTCGACGCCCTCGTACATCAGCACGGCCCCCAGCTCCGTGCCGAAGAATCCGCTCGGCTTGTGGTGCTTGTGGATGACGATCTCACCCGGGCGCGGAGTGAGCTCGTCGACGATCACGTCGCCCGGCGGAAGGGACGGGTCGACGGGCTTTCGCTTGGTCGTCTTCCATCGTCCCTTCTCGGCTGGAAACGGAACGTGAGAGGGATCTTCGTACATCTTCGTGAAGAACACCGGCACTCCCTGAGCGCGCGCTGAATCCAGCAGACGAACATTGGCGTGCACCGCCGGCCACCCGGTCTCGGAATGACCGGTGGGATAAGCGCTGTCGACGAACGCTCGGGTCATGTCGACGACGATCACGCATGGTCGCGTACCGGCAGCAATAGGGCGCTCCAGCGTGCCGTAGCCGGCCTGTCGATACCGCTCGAGGTCATCGTCGGGAATGAACCCATCCCATGGATACATCGTCGTGCTCCTCCAGAGGTCGAACGTTGGGGCGAACGCCGAAGCGCGAGAGCGAGCACCTTGTAGGTGCTCGCCCCCGCGCTTGGTGTACTTCTCGTTCGCAGCGATCAGGCTGCGAGCGTCATCTCCTCGACACGAGTCGTGCCATCGACTCGAGGTGTCCACGTGAGGCCCTCGCCCGCGCCGTAGATGTCCTTGAACGTCAGCATCGGAATGATGAGGGCGTCGTCGCACACCTTCTTGAAGATCTCGGCATAGAGCGACTTGCGCTCGACCTCGTCGAGCGTGCTGCGAGCAGCGGTCATCTTGGCCTCGAGGTCGTCGTCGAGTGTGGACGAAACCGAACCGGTCCGACCGATCAGCGATGTCAAACGGTCAGCATCTTGGATCTCGTTCGACGTCGACGACAACGCACCATCCGGCTGGCCCTCCTCGACCTTGACGAGGAACTCGGTGAGCCACGGATCGAACTGGACGAGCTGCATGTTGATGTTGAGGCCAACCGCCTCGAGGTCGTTGGTGATTGCCTCGGAGAGCTCCTCGAACTTCAACCAACGTCCGGACGGGGCGATGATGCGGATCTCCTCGCCGGCGTAGCCAGCCGTTGTGAGCAGTTCCTTGGCCTTCTCAGGATCGTGCGGGTACGGCTTCAGTGAGTCGTTGTACCCGAACACCGACGGACCAAGCGGTTGGCAGTTGGCGTTGGACGCATTTCCGCCGTAGATGGTTTCGATGTAGGTGTCGACGTCGAGGGCGTACGCCATGGCCTGACGAACTTCCTTGCTCTGCAGCACTCCCTCATAGTTCTTCAGTCGCAGGTACGGATATTCGAGACCGTCCCTTGTGATCAGCTGCGGTACGTCACCACTGGACTCGGGCGCGATTGCCACTGCGAGGTCGACTTCGTTGGCCTGGAGTGCCGCGACCCTGGTCTGGTTCTCCGGTAGGAAGCGGAATCGCACCTTCTGAATCGACGGTGCCTCGCCCCAGTAGTCGGGGTTGACCTCGAGGTCGATGTGGTCACCAGCGATCCACTCGACGAACTTGTACGGACCAGTGCCGACGGGATTGCGCTCGTAGTCAGCGGCTGCCGCGGCCACCGGTGGAACCATCTGAATCATGTACAGACGGGCCGGCAGGATTGGATCTGGGGCCGCGGTGGTGAGGCGGATGGTGGTCGGGTCGACCACTTCGACCTTCGTGATGGCGCCCAACTGGCTCAACAGCTCGGAGTCGTATGCCGGGTCGAGCTCACGATTGATCGCGGCGGCGGCGGCTTCTGCATCGAAGGCCTCACCATTGGTGAAGCTGATGCCGGAACGAATCTTGATGATCCAGGTCGTGTCGCTCTCTCGGCTGGGGAGCTCGGCAGCCAGGCGCGGCACCAGCTTCGACGGGTCGTCGAGGTCACGATCAACGAGACGCTCGTTGATGTTCTCGGCGACTCGACGCATCTGCCCGTCCTGCGACTTCTGGGCATCGAGGAGGCGCGGCTCGGACTCCAAGGCGATCGTGATCTCGGTCTTGAGATCACCGGCGGGTGCGTCCGTGGCATCGGGTGCATCAGTGGCATCCGGTGCGGCGGTGCCGTCCGGGGCACTGGTGCCGTCCGGTGCAGTGGTGGCATCGGGTGCGGCGACCGTACTCGAGGTGTCGTCGTCGCTGCCACAAGCGCCAACGAGGCACACTGCGGCTGCGAGCAAGATGGATGGGAACCGTCTACGCATTGATATCTCCCCCGGGTTACGGCCGGTGATGGCCAGGTCCTTCGTATACTGTATATCGTTCCACGGTGGTGGACAAGAGTTTGTATACGATTCCCTCAGCCTGCACGCTCCGTGGCATCGCGTCAAGCGCGATCAGTCCAACTGGACGGCACTCGTTGAGCCGGTGGTGCTAGCCACCTCGGCGGAGCGCCACTTCACCAGCGCAGCAGGTGCGGCGAGCAACGCCGTCATCACGACCACCGCCGGACCGAGCGTTGTCACCGACAGCAACATCGCCACGCCGAACGGAGCGGCGAACAATGCGCCGGCCCGCAATGTCCCGGTGACGACGATGGCATCACCTCGTTGATCCGCTGGCACGGACTCCGCCGCAATCGTCAAGCCCAACACCTGGAGGACTCCCGTAGCAGTTCCTCCGAGGGCGAGCCCGAGACCGAGCAGGGCGACCGGGAGGGAGCCGAAGCCAGTGATCGCAGTGCCGAGCGTCAGCGACACGATCGAGATGGCGACAGCGGCTTTGGAACGTCGCGCCGACACCCGAGCCGAGATGAACGAGCCGATGATGGTCGCGGCGTTCGCCGTCGTGACGAGGATGCCGATAACAGAACCCGAGCGGCCGGCGCGTTCGAGTGCCACAGGCACGTACGACCCGAGCAGTCCCCTCCATCCACCTGCCATGGCATTGGCAACCAAACCGATCGCCACGTCCGGCTTCTTCATGAAGCCTCGGCGGTTCATCGACTGAGTGGAAACGAACGGGGGCGGTCGCTCGAGGAACAACGTCGGCACGACGGCCATCGCTGCGATGCCCGTGGCGATCCAGAGGGCGGCCACTGCCGAGCGATCCGAGACGAGGCCGCCGATGATCGGTCCGATCACGGCGGCCACGCTCGCGGCGAGGTTCAACATGGCGATGGATGACGCGCCCGGGCGCTCGCGCCGCACGATGTGCGTCTGACCTCCGGTCCAGAAGCCGGCGCGAGACATGCCTTGCAGAAGCGCCGAAGCGAAGATGGCGACGACATGTGCGCTCAGTGCAACGACTGCGCTGGACAGCGCCAGCAAGATCGCCGACCACACCACGACGGTGGCGTTCGAGACGCGACGCATCACGGCCGCGAGCATCCAACGGGCACCGATCTGCGCCACCGCGGAGCTGGCGACGAAGAAGCCGAGCTCACTGGCGCTGTAGCCGACGCGCAACGCGTAGAGAGGGAACGCCACGTTCGCCACGGCGAGACCGAGCGAGTAGAGAAACGCCGTCCCGTACAGCCAGCCCTCGTCGTGGGCGGCCGGTCCGCCGTTCGTTGTCGGGACCCGTGGGTCCACACGCGTCACCGTGGCGGACGCAGCCCGATGTTCACCGACTTGGAGCGCGTGTGGCTCAAGATGTCGTCGACCAGGCCCAGCTCCAGGCCCAGGCCCGACTGCTTCCATCCGCCGAACGGCATCCCTGGATAGCGCACCTCGACGTCGTTGACCCAGATGTAGCCGGCCTGCAGGGTGCGGGCGGCGTTGAGCGCTCGATCGAGGTCGTTGCACCACACGCTGGCGGTGAGCCCGTATTCCGTGTCATTGGCAAGATTGAGTGCCTCTGCCTCGTCGGACCAGGTCGTGGTGGCGAGTAACGGACCAAACACCTCCTCGCGACTGATGCGCATGTCGGGATCGACCTGGTCGAAGATCGCCGGCACGACGTACGCGCCGTTCGCCAAGGCCGGGTCGTCGGTGGTGGTGCCGCCGGCGAGCAGGCGCGCTCCCTGCTCGACGCCGGACTGCACCATACCGAGCACGCGCTGCTGGTGTTCGTGGGACACCATGCAACCCATCTCCGTGTCGGGGTCGTCGGGTAGTCCGAGACGGATGGCGCGCGTTTGGCTGACCACGCGATCCATCACAGCCTCGTGGATGTCCTCATGGATCAACAAGCGGCTCGTCGCACCACAGCTCTGACCACCGACGCGTGCGAAGTTCGTTCCCTTGATGACCGCTGCCGCAGCATCGTCAGGATCGACATCGCCGAAGATGACGATGGGGTTCTTTCCACCGAGCTCCAGCGTGACCGACTTGAAACGACCGGAGTCCGCGGCAGCCTTGTACACCTTCTGCCCGGTCGGCATCGACCCGGTGAACGAAATCCGGAGTATCTCGGGATGCATCACGATGGCCTGACCGGTCTCGGCTCCGCCGGCAACGACGTTGAACAGGCCCGGCGGGAACAGGTCATCGGTGAGTGCTGCGAGTGCCAATGGCGACAACGGCGTCTGCACGGCCGGCTTGAGGATGACGGCGTTGCCGGCCATCAACGCCGGAGCCATCTTCATGCACGTGAACAACGTCGGGTGGTTGTACGCGCAGATCATCCCGACGATGCCCCACGGCTCCGGCGTCGTGTAGTGGAACCCACTGGCGGTAGCGGGAATGGTGCGACCATGCAGCTCCGGAGCGACGCCGGCGATGAGGTTGAGGAAGTTGGCCCCCTTCTCGGCGCCGGCCTTCATGGACTTGAACGGCGTTCCGCTATCGCGGGCGTCCAGCATGCCGAACTCGCTCGCACGAGCCAGCACGCGCCGGCTGAGCTCGGTCAACCGGGCGGCGCGCTCCGTGATCGACATCCGAGCCCAGATGGGCTGCGCGACCTTGGCCGCCAGTACCGCTTCGTCGATGTCTGCGGCGCCCGCATAGTGAACATCGGCCAACAGATCCCCGGTGCTCGGAGACGTGTCGGCGCGGATGTCACCATTGACCGATGGTCGTGGCTTGCCACCGATCCACAAGGGAACGGGTTCGGTCACGCTCTGGCCGCGTTCGAGCTGAAGCGATTCCAACATGGTTGACATGCGTCCGTCTCCTCCGAGCAGTCGGTGTCGTGTCGAGGTGTGGCGTATCGAGGTGAGAGGTCAGACGGACGTGCGTGCCGGGAACCACTCCCGGCCCTCGACGTACTGCATCCACAACCCGTCCATGTAGAACCACCGCTTCATCGCCGCCTGGCGAACGATCTCGATGACTTCCTGTTGGGTCTCGGCGTCGCGGGTGTGGTTGACGACGATCTGGAAGCCGTGGTCGCCGTGCTCGACGTCGGCGGTGATGTGAAGGAGGAAGAACTCGATCTCATCGTCGGTGAACTTGTACGTGTCGCGCAAGGCCGGCACGATCGGCGCGTACAGCTCGGGAACCTGCGACTCGAGGCCGATGGTGAGCACGGCGGTGCCGAACAGCACGCCCTTGACGAGGATCGAGTTGAGGATGAAGTCCTTCATCGCCGCAGTCGTCGGCAAGTCGGGGGCTCCACGGGCCTCTTCCACCGACATCCCGAGCGCCCCTGCGAACCTGGCGAGCTTGTCGACGTGGCGCTCTTGGGGGTCTTCTTCCTCGTTGAGGTTTTCGAGGAACAGGTTGCGGGCCTCCCACCAGTCGCACAGTCCGTACAGGATCCCTGAGTACCGGGAGGCGTTGGATACGAAGTTGTAGTGCTGTTGGCAATACGCCTTCTGCGCGTCGCGCGACAGCTCGCCGGCCGCCCATGACTTGAAGAATGGGTGGTTCTTGCTGTGCCACTCGTCCCGCGCGGCCTCCAGCGCCTTGCGGTACTCGTCGGGTGCCAACATGTCGATCTCCTTCTCGTGGGCGCCGGTGCCCAGCATCGACTGTATACAGTATGCGCGTTGCCGAGGCGGTGTCAACGAGCGGACGCGCTGCTGATCGCGACGCCGTGGGACTCGCCGCGTCGCACCATCAGCCGCGCCGCAAACGCCGCAGCGAACGGAATCGCCAGCGAGCCGGCCATCACAGTCGTCAGCCCGATCCAATGCAAGAGCACGCCTGCGACAGCGGAGAGCAAGGCCGACGAGCCGACCAGTATCGCTCGGTAGACCCCGATCCCCCACGTCGATCTCGTCGGCAAGCCGGCCACTGAAAGCGCGTTGGAGATGGGGAACAGGCTGCCGGTGACCAGCACGAACGGAGCCACCATCACGACGCCCCAACGTCCTGGGAGGGCAACGAGGGGCACACCCAGGATTCCGATGCAGAGCATGACCCACTGCGCAGCCCGAGGTCCGCCGAACCGGTCGAACATCCACCCGGCGACGTACTTGGAGCCGACCGACGCCAGACGGCCGAGTGCGACGAGCGACGTGACGAGCGCCAGCCGGACACCGCGGTCGACGAACGCAGTGGCGAAGAAGCCGATGAAGAGGTATGTCATCGACCCGGCCACCAGCGCGGTGACGAGTGACATCCGGTACGACGCCGATCGCAGGTACTCGCGCAACGACGCCAACATCTTCGGAGGCGTCTCGCTGCTTGCGTCGGCCAGGCGCGGCGCGACGACGGCAGCCACAAGGGATGCGCACGCCGTCACGAAGAACACCAACCGCCAACTGACGGCGTCGACGCCGGCGATCCAGACTCCGATCGCGGTGCCGAACGAGTAGCCGAGGCCGTACGACGCCACAGCGCGACCCGCGGTTGTTCGCGAACAACCGCCCGATGGTGGCCAAACCCGGCGCGAAGAACAGGCCGATTCCGATGCCGGCGACGCCTTGTGCAATCAGCAGCACGACATAGGAGTGGGCAACGGACGTGAGCAGTGCGCCGATCGCCATGAACACCGCTGCAACGCGGATGACGATCCGATCGCCGATGTGGTAACCGGCTGCACCGCCGACGACGTTGGCAATTCCGATTCCAGCGGTGAGCACGGCTACGAGCGCGGCCTGCTGGGCAACGACGAGGTCGAGGTCTTCACGCACACGCGGGAACATCGGGCTGATGTAGGTCTCGGAGGCCGCCGCCAACAAGTACACGGTGAAGACGTAACTGGCCGCCAACCGTTTGCGCGTTGTATGAGCACCGCTGACTTCAGTGGCCTGCGCGTCAGCTGTGACCATGCGACTCTGAGCCCAGTTCCTCTCGCGACGTGTTCAGCGCGACCGGACGTAGACCGTCTTGGTCCGCGTGAAGAATTCGAGCGAGGCTTCGCCACCCTCGGCGTAACCGGCGCCCGACTCGCCCCAACCCTCGAACGGGACGTGCACCGGGATCCCGGTCAGCGGCGAGTTGACCTTCACGGTGCCCGCCTTGGAGCCTTTCCAGAACTCCCTGGCGACGGCGAGGTCCGACGTCACGATGCCCGAGGTCAGTCCATAGGCGGTGTCGTTGGCCAGCGCAACGGTCTCGGAAATCTCGTGCACACGTTCGACGGTGAGCACCGGACCGAAGATCTCCTCACGCGTGAGCGTGCCGCGCTGTGGTTCCACCAGCAACGTCGGCGGTACTCGGTCGTCGCGCCACTCGGGACGAACGACGCTACGCGCTTCGCTGTGGCCGAGCGCCACCATGTCTTCGACCTGTTTGGTCTCACCGTCAGAGACGAGGATGCCGAGTTCGTCGGTGGCCGTGTGATCTGGCAACGCCATCAGCACACCCTGCAACTTGGCTAGCAGCTCCTCGAAGATGTCGTCGTGCACGAGCAACCGGCCGGCTGAGGTGCAGATCTGGCCATTGTTGCGGAACGACGAGTTGATGATGATGTCGATGGAGCGTTCGAGGTCGGCGTCTTTCCAGATGACGAGGGTGTTCTTGCCTCCGAGCTCGGCCTGGAAGGGGACCTCGGCGCGTAGCCGGCGCCGAATGGCGGTGGCGGTCGAATGAGATCCGGTCAGGCTGACGCCGGCCAATTCGGGCGCAGTGAGCAGCTCCTCTTCGATGACGGAGCTGCGGCCAACCACGACATGGAGGACGTCGGCGGGCACCCCCGCCTCGAGGAGCACCGAACCGATCAGCAATCCGGTAAGAGCCGAGTTCATCGAGGGTTTGAACAGCACGGTGTTTCCCGCGGCGAGGGCAGCCGAGAGCTTGCGCAGCGGGATGGTGAAGGGGAAGTTCCAAGGCGTGATCAACGCGACGACGCCGAGGGGTTCGGTGACTGTGAACACGTCCTCGTCGAAGTCGGTTCGATAGGTCGTGCCGAGCCGCCGGAACCCTGACTCGCCGTAGTAGTCGAGGACCGATGCCCCTTTGTCGACCTCTGTCCTCGCCTCCGACAACGGCTTGCCCATCTCTGCCGACATGGTCGCAGCCACCTGGTCGACGCGCTGGCGAAACAATTCGGCAGCCCGGTGGAAGATGGCGGCGCGTTGCGATGGGCCCATCGCCGTCCATGCAGGCAGCGCGCGGGCTGCGGCTTCGTATGCGGCTCGCACGTCGGTCGGTCCAGCGGTCCGGATCGTCGCCAGGGCCGACGCGTCGAGGCGGCTCGTCACCGGCTGGCTGGGGCCGCTGCCGGCGATGATCTCACCAGACACCAGCACGCCGACATCGACCAAACCGTCGGTGCTTCCGGTGGCGATTGAGCTCAGTACGAGCGACATGGTCGACTCCCCTCGTGGTGGACCGCACGGTATACAATATGCCGGTGGCACGAGCAGAGTCAAAGGTAGTGGACCCGAACGTGTCACCGCATCCGAGGCAACAGGCCAGCCAGGCGAGGGTCGTCGGGTCCGCTCTGGCGGTCACGATCGCCGTCAACCTTCCGGCGTTCCTGACGGGCGGACTCGCCGTCCAGATCGGCCAGAGCTTCGACTTCGGGGATACCGAGCTGGGTATCGCTGTGGGTGCGTTCTTCCTCGCCGGCGCGCTCTTCGTGTCGTCGGCGGGTCGTCTTGTCGAGCGATTCGGTGCGACACGGGCGTTGCGCGTCGGCGCACTCGGCTCGGCGGTTCTCCAACTGGTCATCGCCCTCACAGCGCGTTCGTGGCCGATACTGCTCGTCTTGATGATGCTGGCCGGCGGCGTCAACGCCTGGGCCCAGCCGGCGGTCAATGTCTTCATGGCTCGCAACGTCTCGGACAGTCGCCTCGGGCTGGCGTTCGGTCTGCAGAAGTCAGCGATTCCGGCCGGCGCGCTCCTCGGCGGGCTGGCCGTGCCAACCCTCGGCCTCACGGTTGGATGGCGGTGGGCGTTCGTTGTCGGGGCGGCGTCCGCACTGGCGTCGGCCTTCTTGTTGCCAAGGGATCGGCGAACCGAGGTGATGGAGCGACGCAAGGATGAGGGCGCGACCGACGTCGCCAGACGCACCCTCATCGTGCTCGCCATTGCAGTCGGGCTGGGCGCCGCCGGTTCAGGAGCGCTCGGCGCCTTCACAGTGAAGTCCGGGGTCGAGGCCGGGTTCAGCGAGGGTACCGCCGGTCTGCTCCTCACGTTCGGCAGCATCTTCGGGATCACCGCCCGACTGTTCATGGGGGCGAGCGCCGATCGGTATCCGGGCCGCGCCCTGCGCGTTGTCAGCTGGCTTTTCGTGGTCGCCTCGGTGTCGTATCTGATGTTCGCCAGTCAGACGAAAGGCCTGTATCTCGCGGCCCTGCCATTGGCGTTCGCCACCGGCTGGGCGTGGCCAGGTCTCTTCCACCTGGCCGTCGTGCGTGCCAACCCCTCCGCAGCGGGTGCCGCCACCGGAATCACGATGACGGGCACGTTCACTGGCGCCGTTCTGGGTCCCCTGCTCTTCGGCTTCGTCGCCGACGAGGTCTCGTACCCAGCGGCATGGCTGATCGCCGCGGGACTCTTCTTGCTCGCGGCGATCGTGCTTGCCCGCGTCTCACATGCGTTCGACAATCGAGCAAGCACCGGGGCGCCGATCGATCGAACAGTCGAGGGCGCCCTATGACGAAGCACACCGTTCGAGGCGCCACCCTCGTGGGTCCGGAGCGCATCGAGATCCGCGAATATCCCGCACCACAACTGGCGCCCGACGGTGCGCTGCTCGACATCGAGCTTGGTGGAGTGTGTGGAACCGATGTGAAGTACCTCCATGGACGGATCGCGCTTCCATATCCGGTGATCCTCGGCCACGAGATCGTCGGTCGAATATCCGCCATCGGGGAGCAGGCTCGCGTCATCCACGGCGTCGAAGAAGGTGACCGCGTGATCCTCAAAGGGTCACGCGGATGCGGCCACTGCGCCGACTGCCGGCGTGGCGCTGCGAGGTTCTGCCGGTCGCGCACGAACTACGGTGGCCAGACGTCGTGCAACGAGGCGCCGCACATGTTCGGTGGCTTCGCCGATCAGCTGTACGTCGCACCCGACGCCTGTCTCACGAGGGTCAGCGAGCGGGTTTCGGCGACCGCGGCGGTGCTGATCGGTTCCGTCATGGCCAACGGCTATCAATGGGTGGTGGTCCAGGGCGGGGCCCACCTCGGCGACTACGTCCTCATCCAAGGTCCGGGGCAGCAAGGGCTGGCCTGCACGTTCGCTGCCAAAGCGGCAGGGGCCGGACGCGTCGTGGTCACCGGCCGCGCCAAGGACGCAGAGCGATTCGAAGTCGCCCGGGCGTGGGGTGCTGACCGAGTCATCGATGTCGACAGCGAAGACGTCCTCGAGATCGTCAGCGAGGAGACCGGCGGTGTCATGGCCGACGTCGTCGTCGACGTATCCGGGAGCTCCGATGCGTTTGCGACGTCGGTGAGGGCGACTCGCCGCCAAGGCACTGTGGTGCTGGCCGGGCTCACCGGCAGCAAGGTCACCACACCGGTCGAACTCGACGAGTTGGTGTGGTCGGAGCGCCGCGTCCAAGGCAGCTTCACGGCCGACACGCCGGCTCTCGATGCAACGATCCGCTACGTCGAAGCCAGCGGCTTCCCCGTCGAAGACATGGTCACCCATGTCTTCTCCCTCGACGAGACTGAACGTTGCATCCGCGCAGTGGGCGGTGAGATACCCGACCTCTACCCGGTGAAGGCCGTGATCCGCCCGTGAGACCACTCCACCACGCCGGCGTGGAGTGTCTCGAGGTACCCAGGTGGGCGTCAGACACTCCACCACGCTGGTGTGGAGTGTCTCGAGGTACCCAGGTGGGCGTCAGACACTCCACCACGCGGGCGTGGAGTGTCTCGAGGTACCCAGGTGGGCGTCAGACACTCCACAGGCCGTGGTGCCACCTACCCAAGGAACGCCGCAGTGACCGAGCCCGCGGCCTCACACGGCCAAGCCCATACAGTCGCTCGGCGTTGTCGGCGAGGATCGCCTGCTTGTCGGTCGAGGTCAGTCCGTCGAGCTCGAGCAGCTCGTCGATCTCGTGGGCAAGTGTCTCTGCCGTGACCTCGTGGGGAAAGTCCGACGAGAACACGAACGGCTTGGAGCCGAGGAGGCTGACCGCTCGTTCGAGGCCGAGTTCGTCGCCCTCACAACCGATGTAGATCTGGCCGGCATCGATGAGCCGAGCGATGTAGGTGCTGACCTTCTCGCCGGCTGCGACATCGGGGAACCGCCCAGCGGGATCGACCTGCGTGAAGCTCGACCACGATGAGTCGAACCGTTCGATGCACGCCACGAACCACGACACGCCGCCCTCGAGGAAGGCGACGCGCACGCGCGGGTAGCGGTCGAATATCCCATTGGCCACCATTCCGGCGAGAGAGATCATCTGTCCCATCGGATGTCCCAACGTGTGCACGAACTGCCATACGTCGAGATGATCGATCCCGAGCCCTTCGTGGTTTCCCCCGTGGACGGCGAACGCGCAGCCGAGCCGGTCGGCCTCCGCGAAGACCGGCCAGTACTCCTTCGAGCCAAGATGGGATTTGAGACCGTTCGACGGCAGCATGGCTCCGGCGAAGCCGAGCTCGACCACGGTCCGCCGTAGCTCGTCGACCGCGGCTTCGGGGTCCTGCATCGGCAGCAATGCCATGCCGCCGAACCGCGGGTTGAACGACAGGTAGGCCGAATGGAGCCAGTCGTTGTACGCGCGGGTGAGCGCGATCGCCACCTCGGGGTACGGGATGGCCCCGCACGACAAACCGCCCGTTGGGTAGAGCACTGTGCGCTCGATTCCCGCCTCGTCGAGAAAGGCCAGCCAGTCACTCGGCCCGACCCGGCCACGTCCGGTGAAGCTCACCGCCGAGTGGCGAAAGCTGGTGTGCAGATGGTCCAGCGGCGGGAACAAGCCGACGACCGGCGGCACCAGGCCAACGCTTCGAGGCGTCTCGAGTGCCATCTCACGGTATGGCTCCGGCAGGAACTCGACGATGCCTTGGGAATCTTCCTGGATGTGTCCATCGCCGTCGATGATTCGGGGTCGCACCATGGGCCAGCGATCAACTCCTCTGCTCGGTGCGAGCGAGCCACCCGAGGTAGTCCGTGACTGACACGTCCATCGGGTACTCGACCTCGTAGCCCAGTTCGGCGCGTGCACCGGACAGGTCCATCGCAGACGTCGGGTTTCCGTACTTCGTCATCGAGTCCTGATCGAGCACTTCGACGTTGAGCGGCCTGCCGGAAGCCTTTTCGATGATCTGGATGATCTCCCGGATGGAGTACAGCTCGCCCATCGTCGCGTAGTAGATACGGCTCGGAACCTGGTCGGCGTACGCCGCCTTCACGATGGCCTGCGCGCCGTCCGGCGCATAGGTGTAGTCCATCCCCTGTCGATCGAGGTCGGGCTCGGCGATCTGATACGTGCGGCCGTAAAAGGAGCTCTCGATCAACTGCTTGAGGAGCTTGCTCGGTCCGCCGCCCGGAACACCGTGCCAGGTTCCGAACACGCCGCCGAACCGCACGGCCACGGCATCGACGCCCATGTCGGCGTATGAGTGGCACAGCCACTCGCAGGCGAGCTTCATCGATGCGTAGATCGACGGCGGGTACTCGCTGACCACGTTCATCGAGAAGTCTGCGGCCGTGGGCTGCATCGGGTCGACCGCCTTGCGGCCCATCGTCACCACGGTGGAGCTGCAGAAGACGAACCGCTTCACGCCGCATATCCGGGCGGCTTCCAGTGCGCTGAGCGTGCCCATCAGGTTGACCCTGACGCCCGCATATGGGCGAGCTATCACGTCGCGGGTGAGGAACGAGGCGGTGTGTATGACACGGTCGACCCCGTGCTGTTGCATGGTGCCGACCAGGTCGCCGACGTCACCGACATCCCCCTTGACCAGCACCACTTGATCGTCTCGGAATCGCTCGGCCAGGTTGACCTGCGAGAAGCCGACGTCGTACAACACGGGCCGTTCCCCGTAGTCGGCAACGATCCTGGCTGCAGCCAAGCTTCCGATCATGCCGGCACCCGTGATCAGCGTCGTCAAAGTTGACCCTTCCCCTTGTGCAGATCCCCTTGTGCAAGAGAGTGTCTATAGTATACTGCATACAGTGTGTCGGGTCCACCTGACTGGCAGACCGACCTGGTACAACTCAATGCGATGCGCTCAGCCTCACCGACCCCTCCCGCGTCCAGCAAGCCAACGGCTGCTGTCAGCGAAGAGCTCGATCACAAGCCACTGCGCCAGGTCGTCGCCGACCGCATCCGTTTGATGATCGTCGCCGGCGAGCTCGCCCCCGGGCAACGCCTCATCGAAGGGCAGCTCGCCGAGAGGCTTGGCGTCTCACGCAACCCCATACGCGAAGCGTTGCGATCACTCGAGGCGACCGGTCTCATCGACGTCATCCCCCGAAAGGGCGCGCACGTGACGTCGATCAACGTCGACGAGCTCACGCAGATCCAGGACCTGCGTTACGCGATCGAGTCCTTGGCAGCCGAGCGAGCCGCCGAAAACAGGACCGACGAGGATCTGCGAGCCCTGAAGTCGTGCATCGATCAGGGTCACCTTGCCACCAAACAAGGTGACAAGATCCGTGCCGCCGAGTGCCACCGTGCGTTCCATGTCGCGCTCGAGCGGGCGTCCAAGAACCCCTACATCGAATATGCCCTGGCGCCGTTGCGCCAGCGGAGCGAGTTGGTGTTCGCCGTTCTGCAAGAAGAACGTGGCGAGATCACCTGGGCCGAGCACCGGGCGATTCTCGATGCTGTGTCTCGACGCGACACGAAAGCCGCCGGCGATCTCATGCGCAAGCACATCAAGGTCGCGGTCGAACACTTCTCACTGCACTGAGCGCCGACTCACGCCGCTCGAGCGAATCGATCCAGACAGCCACAGCCGCCGGGATGACGAGGGCACCGGCCATCACGACGGGCAGGGCCACGACGTGAAGGAGCACACCGGCTAATGCGGCGAGCAAGGCGGAGGCTCCGAGGAGCACAGCCCGGAAGGTCCCGATTCCCCACGACGACCGCGGCGGAAGTGCGGCCACGAGCAGGGCGTTGGCGATCGGGAAAACCGACGCCGAGAGCGCGACGAACACGGGGAGGAGCCACAACCCGATCGCAGACGGTGCCACGAGCAAGGGGACACCGAGAATCGCGGTCGCGCCCAGGATGGCACGCGTCGCCCACAATCCGCCCCGGCGATCGAACAACGTCCCGAACACGATCTTGCCGGGCACAGATCCCAGCCTGCCGATAACGATCATGAGGCTGACGATGCTCAGCGATTGGCCCCGATCGACGAACAGTGTCGGCGAGAACCCGATGACGATGTAGTGCATCGCCAGGCCGGCGAGGCTGGTCGTGGCCGACAACCGATAGAGCCGATGCTGCAGGTAGCCGCGTAGCTGGTCGACGAGCGACGTGCGCTCGGGGTCATGGGGCGCCGCCTTCCAGCGGGGTGCGAAAACTGCCATGCCGGCAGCGGCACCCGCGGAAACGAAGAACACGAGTCGCCATCCGCCGCGCCCTGCGTTGGCCGATGCGGCAGCCAACGCCAAACCGACGGAATACGCAAGGCCGTACGAGGCAATTGCCCGTCCCCGACGCTCCTCGTACAGACGAGCCACACTCGCGAGACCGGAGGGGAAGAACAGCCCGAAGCCCACTCCGACCAACGCCTGGCCAACCATCAGGACGGCGAACGACGTGGCAGCCCCTGATGCGACCATGCCCATTGCAAGGACCCCAGCAGACAACCGAACGAGAGCTCGATCGTCCAACCGTCGCTGCGCCAGAGCGCCCCCGACGATGTTGAACGCGGCGATCGCTGCGGTGAGAACTGCGACCAGCGCTGCCTGCTGCGCCTGTTCGAGATGGAGATCGTCGCGCAGAAGTGGGAACAGTGGCGAGATCAGACCCTCGGCCATACCACAGAGCAAATACACTCCGAAGAGGTACGAGAACGCCGATCGCTTGCTGTCGTCGTGCCTCTCGGCAGGAGCACTCAGTTCACCCAACACGCCACGAGATGTCCGGAGTCCCGTTCGGTCAACTCGGGGGTGACCGTGCGGCACTGCTCCATGGCGAGCGGGCAACGCGTGTGGAATCGGCAGCCCGCAGGGGGGTTCATCGCGCTGGGGATGTCGCCTTCGAGCACGTGCGCCGATTTCGTCACCGTCGGATCGGGTGTTGGCACGGCGGACAGCAGCGCCTGTGTGTACGGATGCCGTGCGTCGGAATAGATCTGATCCTTCGTGCCGATCTCGACGACGCGGCCGAGGTACATGATCGCGACGCGATCGGAGATGTGCCGCACGACGGCGAGGTTGTGTGAGATGAAGAGATACGAGAGGTGGAGCTCGCGTTGCAGCTCCTGCATCAAGTTGACGATCTGCGCCTGAATCGAGACATCGAGCGCCGAGGTGGCTTCGTCAGCCACGACGAACGCCGGTCGCAGGGCGAGCGCTCGGGCAATGACGATGCGCTGTCGCTGGCCACCCGAAAATGCGTGCGGGTACTTGCGCGCGGACGTGCGCGGGAGGCCGACCAGATCGAGCAGCTTGTCGACCTCGTGCTGCAGCTCTGCCTTCTTCGACACGCCGTGAACGATGAACGGTTCGGAGATGATCTCCTTCACGGTCATCTTCGGGTTGAGCGCTGAGTAAGGGTCCTGGAAGACGAGTTGCATGTCGCGGCGTAACGCTCGCCAGGCTTTGCTGTTGCTGTCGGTGACGTCGATGCCGCGGAACTCGATCCGTCCAGAAGTCGGCTTGATCGCACCGAGCAGGGTGCGCCCCACCGTCGACTTGCCGCAGCCGGATTCTCCGACAAGACCCAACGTTTCACCGGCGCGGACCTCGATCGTGAAGTCGTCGACTGCACGCACGGTTCGGCGTCGACTACCCACCCAGCGGGTGAAGTGAACGGCGAGATCCTTGGTCCTCACGATCGGCACCTCGACGCGCTGCGCCGAGGATCGCTCGACCACGGTCACGTCGGCCTCCTTGCCCCGGGTCACGGCTCGACCTGTTCGTTCGGGTTGTAACACGCCACCCAACGCTTGTCGCCGGACGCCTCCAGAGGGGGCACCTCCTCGAGACATCGGTCCAACATCGAGGAGCAGCGCGGACGCGAAGGCACATCCCTTCGGTCGCGAGTTGCGATCAAACGGTTCGCCAGCGATGTCAATGAGCCGATCCACCGTCAGATCGATCCTCGGGACAGAGTTGATGAGCCCCTTCGTGTAGGGATGTTGAGGCGATGCGAACAGCGGCCGGACGTGCGCACGCTCGACGATCCGCCCTGCGTACATCACCTGCACACGGTCACAGAACTCCGCGACAACCCCGAGATCGTGGGTGATCATCAACACCGACACACCCAGCTCCTCACTGAGCTCCGTCAGGAGCTTCAGTACCTGGTCCTGAATCGTGACGTCGAGGCCAGTGGTCGGCTCGTCGGCAATGAGCAGGCGCGGCTCGCACGCCAAAGCCGTGGCGATCATCACACGCTGGCGCATCCCGCCCGAGAACTCGTACGGGTACTGCTTCAGCCGATCCTTTGCCTGGGCGATGCCCGACCATTTGCAGGAGCTCGATTGCTCGAACCCGAGCAGCGGAACGATCGACGCCAGCTCGTTTGATCAACAGCTCGCGGAGCTGGGCACCGATTGTCTTCAAGGGGTTCAACGACACCATCGGATCCTGGAAGATCATCGCGATCTCCCTGCCGCGCACTTCGTCGGCCACCTTGGTGTCGAGCATGTCGCGGCCCATCCACTGGACGGACCCGCTGGCGATCCGCCCGGGAGGCAACACGAGGCCGAGAGCAGCCAGGCCCATCACGCTCTTGCCGGATCCCGATTCGCCGACGATGCCCAACCGCTCGTGCGAGCCGACGTTGAGGGAGAGGCCATCGACGCCGTTGACGATGCCGTCGCGGGTCGGGAACTCGACGGTGAGATCGCGGATCTCGAGCAGGCGCTCGCGGCGCTCGCCACGTCGAGACTCGGGTTTCAGAGTCGTCGAGGGTTCGCTCATCGTCTTGTTCACTTCCCCCCCAGCAGGACTTGTTCGCGTTCGGCGACATGTCCGTACGATTGAAGCCATAGGGCCAGCAGGTTCGTGCCGAACACAGCGACCGCGATGGCGAGGCCACCGAAGGTGACGATCCACCACCCATTGGTGACATACGTGCGGCCCTGGGCGATGATCAACCCCCACGACGAGTCGGGAGGCTTCACACCGAAACCGAGGAACGAGAACGCAGACTCCGTGAGGATGGCAGCCGAGAACTCGAGCACGCCGAGGGTCAGCAGCGACGACCACAGGTTGGGAAGGAGGTGGACGCGCATCATCCGCGACGGCTTGCACCCGCTGAGCTCCCCTGCTTCGACGAACAGCTGATTCTTCAATGTCAGCACCTGCCCCCGCGTCACTCTCGCGAACACCACCCAGCCTGACAAGAAGATGATGAGGATGACGGTTCGCACGCTGGCCCCGAACGCCGCGACCAACATGATTCCGAGCAGGATCCCCGGGACGGCGATCTGCACGTCGGAGAGTCCCATCAACAAGCTGTCGAACCAGCCACCGCGATACCCGGCGATGAGGCCCAACGTGACGCCGACGATGGCCGAGAGGGCGACTGCCGAGGCGCCGACGAACACCGAGACTCGTCCGGCTTCGATCAGTCGGGCGAGCATGTCGCGCCCGAGTTGATCCGTCCCAAGTGGATGATCCCACGTGCCGCCCCACAGCAGCGGCGGCTTCAGCCGGTTGCGCAGATCTTGAGCCGGTTGGTTCTTGACGTAGGGAAGGCTCGGGCCGAGGAGCGCGGTGAGGACGAAGCCAGCGGTCATCACCACCCCAACGATGCCGAGCTTCGAGCTCTTGAGGTGCCTGAACAGGTCGCGCACGGGCTGAGCCTGGGAAAGGCCGCCATTGCGGTCGGCGCCCCCGGTGGGCACCGGCGACAGTGCTGACGTTGATGCATCGGTGTCGAACATGTCAGGCCAGCTCCACTCTCGGGTCGATGACGCGGCGAAGGATGTCGCCGGCCAGGTTCGTGACAAGCAGGAGTGCCGCAAGCATCAAAACACACGCCTGGACGAGTATCAAGTCCTTCTGATCGATGGCATTGATGGCCAGCAGCCCAACGCCCGGCCACGCAAAGACGAACTCGACGACGATCGTGTATCCGGTGAACATGCGAGCGGCTTCCCACGCCCCCACGGTGGTGAACGAAGCGGCCACGTTGCGCATCACGTGGTGCACGAGCGTGTACGCACGGCTGAAACCACGGGACCTTGCCGTGAGGGCGTACGGCTGGCGCATCTCTTCGAGCAGTGCGCCGCGCAGCAGTTGCGCGAGCCTGCCGGCGCTCGCCAACCCAATCGAAACAGCGGGCAGGATGATCGACTTCCAGCCGGAGGCGCCCGAGCTCGGTAACCATCCCAGTTGCACGGCGAAGACGATGATCAAGAGGTACGCGATCCAGAACGGCGGGGCGGAGATGGCTGCCAAACCGACGCCGACCACGACCTTGTCGGCCGCCCGGTTCTGCTTCCAAGCAGCGAGCAGGCCGAGTGGTATCGACAGCGCGAGGCTGACGAACATCCCGGCCCCGACGAGCTTGAGCGTGTTGGGCAGTCGGTCGGACACCTCGGACCACGCTGATCGCCCTGTCCAAAATGAGTTACCGAGATCGAACGTTGCAAGACCCCGTACGAAGTCGCCGTACTGAGTGAGCAACGGCTTGTCGAGGCCCAGAAGGTGTCGGCGAAGCTCTCGTTGCTGTTCGGACACGTCGACAGGAAGTGAGACCGCGGCTGGGTCCGTCAAGATGTGGGTGATGAAGAACACCACCGTGCTCACTGCCCACAGCACGAGAATGGCTGTGAGAACTCGTCGGACCAACCACCGCAACATCTATGAAACCCCCAGACATTGTATACAATAGTCGAGCAACGTTCCGGACCACAAGCCGGCACGTTGTGGCTCGGTTCGACCTCATGATCCCACCGCAAGTTGGCCGGCGCTAGTCTGCATCGCCCGGATGCTGAGTGCGCCTCCCATGGTGAGAATCGCAGCCGCGCACGCCCACGCGGCGGTCATCACAAAGGCCACCGTGACGCTTGTCGCGTCGAGCACCGCCCCGAACGACAGCGGACCGATGACGGAGCCGAGGTTCAGACCGGCCACCACGAAACCGGAGGCGAGACCGGGTGCCTGGGTGTAGGCACCGAGCACGGCATGGAGCATCACCGCGGTCCATGCCCACCCGAACGCCAGTCCTACGAAGGCACCGACAGGAAAGAGCGCCTTGACGTCGGTGGCGACGATCAAGAAGCCGACGGCGCTCCCCGCGAACAACGCGGCAACGACTCGGAGGTGCCCTGCGGTGAGGTGGTCGGCCATTCCGCCGATCAGGATGCGAAACACGATGACGGCTGCACTGACGACCGACAACATTGCGCCGGCGACGCCCTCGTGATAACCGACATCGGTGCCCGTCTGAACGAAGAAGGAAGCCATCGTCACTGCGCCGGCCGACCCCATCGTGGCTGCCAGACACAGGAGCACCAGGGGCCTCATGGGCACAGCACCGTCGCGGCGCGACACCTTGCGCGGATCGTGCGCCGTCCCATGCCGGTCGGGGGGCAGCAGAAACAGCGAGAGCACCGGCAGAACCGCCGCGCCGACGAACGCCCAACGCCACCCGTGCTGCAGGGCGATGGCCGGCACGGCGGCGCCGCCGAGGAGAGCCGCCAACGGAACAGCGCTCATCTGATACCCCAGGGCAGTTCCGAGTCGACGGGCAGGGATGTGCCGCACCGCAAGGACCTTCGTTGCGGGCCCGGTCACGGAGAGAGCCGTACTGCCCAGCACAAGGACGATCACCAAGCTGAGGTACGAATGGGCGAACGCGGCAACGCTCAGCAGGCACGCAGCGCTGACGAGCGCGGCGGCCCACAGCGTTCGCCGCGCACCCACCCGATCGGCGAGAACGCCGGCGTGAACCGACGTCAGCGCTGGGACCACGTAGAAGGCTGCGATGGCCAACCCGAGTGCCGTCTTCGAGAAGCCCAACTCGGTGCGGATGTGTCTCCCGAGAGCGCCGACCAGGAACGCCGGGATGGAGGAGCCGGCCAGCGCCAGAATGCTGGCGACGAGCGCACGTAGCGGACCTCGAGACAGCAGTCCGATTCCGCCTGCAGCGCCCATCAGCGCCGTTCAACCGACGTGTCGATGACTGTCGTTCCCAGGCCTCGTAGCTTCGTCTTCTCGACTTTGTGCGTGGCGCCCTTCGGAAGCTCGGCCAACTGCTCCACGTACCGCGGCGAGGCGAAATCGGGAAGACGTTCGCGGCAGAACCGCGCCAGTTCGTGCGGGTCGATGGTGTGCCCGGCACGCGCGACCACCACGAGTTTGATCTCCTCTTCGCCGAGCTCCGCGTCGACTCCGACTGCTGCACACTCGGCCACGCTCGGGTGCTCCAGGACGACCAGCTCCACCTCGGTCGACGAGATCATCTCACCGCGGCGACGTATCGCATCTTTCTTGCGGTCGAGCCAGTGCAGATATCCGCCTTCGTCGACCATCGCCAGATCCCCGGTGTGAAACCACAGGTTCGACAACGACCGCTGCGTGACGGCGGGCTCGTTGTGATATCCGGAGAACATCACCCACGGACGGCGCGGCCGGACCACGAGCTCGCCGGCGTGACCTCGTCCGACGGATTCGTCGTCGTCGTCGACGACATCGATCTCGAATTGCGGCACTGCCTTGCCGGAGGCCTCGAAACGTCGCGGATCCTCGGGCGAGGTCGTCGCGATGTGGCCGCACTCCGTCATTGCGAACCCGGTGACGATGCGGAGGCCGAACCGCTCCTCGAACTCGAGACGCCTCGCCACAGGGATTCCGGTGGCACCGTGCATCATCCTCACCTGGTGATCTCGCTCAGCCGGATGCGGCTCCTGCAGCAGGAGGATCGACGAGATCGTGCCAACGACGCCGATCTCCGTGGCGCCTGTTCGGCGGACCTGGTCCCAGAACTGGCTAGCAGAGAACGAACTGACGATCGCGGCGCGGGCACCGGCCACGATCGATGTGCACAGGGTCGAGAATCGCCGCGTTGACGTGATAGAGCGGCAACACGGTGAACAAGACGTCGGCAGCAGTGAGACCCCACTGTTCGATCTTGATCGTCGCCTGCTCCCAGGCGTAGCCGTGCGGAAGGACGGCACCTTTGGCCGGTCCGGTGGTGCCGGACGTGTACACGATGTTCATCGGATCGCCCGGTCGTGGCACCTCGAAGCGTGCAACCGATCCCCTGTGGTTGCGCACAGCATCGTACGGAACCACTCGTGTGCCGGCGGGTAAGGGACCATCACCGCGCTGCACGATCAGACCGATCCGCGTGGTCGACGCCAGGTCAGGTGGGAGGCGATCACCGAGCGAACCATCGACGACTATCGCGGTTGCCCCGGAGTGTGCCAGCACGTGCACGAGTTGCGCACCCTTCAATCCGGCGTTGACCGGCACTTCGACAGCGCCGAGGCGCAACAGCGCCAGGAACGTCACGACGACCTCGGCCCCGTTTGGGGCGAACGTGCACACCACGTCGCCGCGCCGAATCCCTTCGGCCGACATGCCCGCGGCAAGTGCCTCGGATGCGACGGCGAGCTCGCCCCACGACCATTGGCGGTCGTCGAAGTCCAGCGCAATCCGGTCCGGGTCGGATGCAACCGCCGCGGCGGCGAGGCTCCAGATGTCGCGTGCCGTCATGACCGTCGGAACTTCGGAAGGGTGATCTCGGAGGTGACGTCGTCGAAGCACACCGTGACGGCATCGCCCACCGCGACATCGTCGATCGCGGAGTCGACGATTGCACTCACCATGCGGACGCCTTCTTCGAGCTCGATCCAACCAATGCAGTAGGGCACGTCGTTCTTCCACGTGTCGTCATAGAACGGAACGTGCACCCACGTGAACGAGAACACCGTGCCGCGGCCGCTGGCCTCGATCGTCGAGATTCGCTCCGACCAGCATTGCGGGCAGAAGCGACACGGGTAGAAGAACGCGTGCCGACAATCCTCGCACTGAGAGACGACGAGCCGATGATCTCGTGCCGCCTCCCAATACGTTGCGGTGACCATGTCGTTCGTGTTGGGCAGCGGCTTGGCGTATCGCTCCTCGGTCATGAGCACCTCCGCAGCACCATCGTCGAGAAGGTCGACAACACCCCGCCGTTGCCGCTGACGATGGCCAACTCGGCGTTGGGAACCTGGCGGCGCGTCGGCCTCGTGTCCGAGCTGGCGGATGGCGTCGACGAAATGAAAAACGCCGCCTGCATGACCGTGCGACAGCATGCCACCGTGCACGTTCACCGGGTGCGGCTCGCCGAGTTGCAGCCGACCCTCTGCGGCGTACGGGCCACCTTCACCCTCCCCGCACAGACCGAGAGCCTCGACGCCGAGGATCGTCGAGATGGTGCACGCGTCGTGGACGTAGACGACGTCGGCCTCGTCCGCTCGAATGCCCGCCGCGACCGAGGGCGAGCTGCGCTGCCGGGCGCGCCCCCAACTCGTCGACATCGGGCGCCTGCGACACGATGTGATGTGTGGTGGCCATTCCCCAGCCGAGCACTCCGACCGGCACATTGGGCAGGTCGGCGGCGCGGTCTTTCGTGGTGACGACGAACGCTCCGGCGCCATCCGAGATGAGGCTGACATCGAGCAGTCGTAGCGGCGACGACACCATCGCCGAGTTCTGGTGATCTGCCAACGTGATGGGCTCGCGTTTGTGGGCGTTGGGGTTGAGCGAGGCGTGGTAGCGCGAGGTCACGGCCACTGCTCCCATCTGCTCGCTGGTGGTGCCGTACCGGTGCACGTGCCGCTGGGCCAGCAGGGCGTACTGGGTGATCATCGCGTTGAGCCCGTACGGCATCTCGAAGTCTTCGCCGCCGGTCAGGGTTCCGGGCGCCCGGCCGCGACCCGCTTTGCGGACGGAGATGCCGCTTTCGCCGTACGTGCACAGCGCGGCGGTGCACTGGCCCGTTCGCAACGCGGCAGCCGCCGCGAGGAGAGCCATGTGATGAGCCCCCGGGCCGCCCACATCGATCTGCGCGGTGATCTCCGGGCGAATTCCCAGGTACTCGGCGACCCTCGCGCCGTGCATCAGCATGGCCTGCGAATAGCCGGAGAAGCTGAACACCGCTCCGATGTCTGCTTTGGACAGGCCAGCATCTCGAACGGCAGCGACGGCTGCTTCGGCCTGGAGCTGGATCGCGCTGCGTCCCGGGAGCTTGCCGACAGGAGTCTCGGCGTAGCCGACGATCGCGATGTCGTCGAGCAGATTCCATCACGATGGACGCTCCAGCAAGACGTTGCCGTCAGCATCGATGTGTCGAGTCCATTCGGGTCCGGCAGCGACGGCACCAAGCTGTACGGAGAGCTGTCCCATGTCGGCCGCGGCTACGACGGATGTGACCTCGACGAGTTGACCGGCCGCTCGGGTGGTGGTGATCGTGGCGTCGGCCGGATCGAGTAGTTCAGCAGACAGGTCGAGTCGAGCCCGCCGGCCCAACTGTTCGGCGACGACTTCAGCGTCGCCTCTCCCGGGATTGGACGCTGTGTAGCGCTGACGGATGTCGATGCCGGCAACACCGCGGGCGCTGAACACAGACCCGTACGCGAAGCAACGAACGCGGCGGATGCCCACCAGCTCGGCAACGCCACACCCATGCAGCGGACCAGCCCCACCGAACGCAAAGAGTGTCACTGCGGCCGGATCGATCCCTTCACGCTCCAGCAGGTCGGCCACCGCCGCGGCACCCTTGCGTCGCGCCGCGTCCTGAACGGCTCGAGCAGCATCGACCGCCGGCATGCCGAACTCACGCTCCAATGCATCCACGGCCGGTTGCATGGACAGCTCGATCTCGTCGGCCAGAAGCTCATCGGTGCTCAACAGTCCGAGCACCAGATCGGCGTCCGTGAGAGTTGGCCGATCTCCACCTCGCCCGAAGCACGCCGGGCCTGGGATCGCTCCGGCGCTCGATGGGCCGACGGCGATCCCGCCATCGGCCCCGAGATCGCGCGATCGACGAACCTCCGAGCCCGATCGACTCGATGCCGGGTACCGGAACGGCGACGGGTACCCCGCGTAGCAACGGCCGGCGATTCATCGAGATCTCGCCGTGACGAACAAGCCCGAGGTCGGTCGTGGTACCGCCCATGTCGAACCCGAGCGCGACTTCATCGCCGTACACGATTGCCAGGTCGGCGACCAACGCAATGCCGGCGGCCGGGCCCGAGCCGTACGTCGAGATGGCAGTGGTACGAGCAACTCGGGCACAGAACGCATCGGAGTGCACAGCCAGCATCGGCACGCGCAAACCCTGCTGCTGCAGCAGGCCCTCCGTGCGGTAGAGCAGCTTGGCCATTGGCCTGGAAATGTACGCATTGACGACAGCGGTGTTGGTGCGCAGCTCGTCGGACTCGCCGACGGCAATCTCGCTCGCAAGCGAGAGTGGGATCGAGCGCAAGTAGTGCTCCGGATAGCGACCACGGACCGCCTCTCGGAGCGCATGTTCGTCGGCGGCGTTCGGAAGACTGGCCACCACCCAGCGAACGCCGCTGTCGATGAGCTCACGACAACGCGGCAACGAGTCGCCGTTGTCGACGGCCAAGACCTGATCGGCGCGCAGGAACGTGTCGAGCAGTTCGGAGGAGGCAGAGGAGCCGTACAAGCTGCGTTCAGCTCCAGGTGCGACCAGCAGCCCGACCGCGTCGCCGGTGCTCTCGACGACCGCGTTCGTGCCGATGGTGGTGGCGACCCTCAAGACGTCGATCTCGATGAGGAGCTCCGTGAGCTCCAGGCCGAACAGGTCCGCGCCCCGACGCAAGCAGGCGAGCACCGACCTCGTGAGGTCGTGATGGGTCGTCGGCACCTTGATCACGGCGGCCGTCGTGCCGTTGGTGAAGAAGCCGTCGGTGAACGTGCCACCCATGTCGATGCCGACTTGGAACACTTCAGCCTCCCGCGGGCGGGGCGATGGTGAACGGGACGCCGAGATGGGCCGCAATCCGGCGCAGTGTCTGATGAGCATCGAGACCTGGGCCATCGATGTGCTCTCCGGTGGGCTCCACGACCTCGATGCGATCGGGCCGAATGGCGGCGAGCTCGCGGAGTCGCGCGGCCACGAGGTCGACGGCGTCGTCGAGCCGATCCGGATCGAGCCCATCATCTTCGCCCGCGTCTGCGGCGATCCACACAGGGCCCGAGACGTAGAGCACGACGGGCGGACGCCGCGGCAACGCCACGAGGCACCGCGCCACCTCGTCGAGCTCTTGGTGCCGATCGCCGGTCAGATCGAGCTGATGTCGCCATGGGCCGGCGAGCTCAGCCAATCCGAGCGCGGCAGATCCATCGACGATGACGCGCACGACCTCGTCGACATCGGCCGGAACCGGCCGGCCGAGTGCGGACGCACAACGCTCGATCAGATCGACGCCGCTCACTCCACACTCGTTTCGGGCACGGACACGATCTGCACGGGGATCGGGTACTCGCCGTAGTACTTGAGCGCGGACTCGGGAGGCCGTCGATTCGACCACTCCGCGACGAACTCGTGATAGGGGCGGGCTCTCGCCAGTCGGGCAGCGCGCAGTTCCGCCCGCCGGGCCGTTGTCGCTTCGAGGTCGGCATTCAGCTCGTAGCGATCGAACACCACACCGAAGATGTCGATCGCGCCACGCTTCGAAACGACACCGGCTCGCCAATCTGCCATCACCTCGTCGGGATCACGCTCGAGTGCATCGCCGTAACCGCCTCCGGACCCGCGTGCCAGCACGAAGACGTCGCCGTCCGCGCAACGCTCGCCCTCCGAGTTCGGATGACCGAAGGTGTACTCACCCGCGATCGCCCGACCGTCGACGAGCTCGCGCACGCTCATCGGAAGGGGCATGTCGCCACGCGCCATCATGGCTTTGACGTCGGAGCCCCTGATGAGGATGCGCGGCTGGGCTGCACCTGAATAACCGCCGAACAGGCCGTAGTTCTTGGTGAACCGCCCACCGGTGCCGACCGAGTTGAACGACAGGCCCTCGGTGTTGTGGATCACGAAGCAATCAGTCAGGCCGACACCTCCCCGATAGCGGCCTGCGCCCGCGACGTCGCAGTCGAAGCGGTTGCGGAACAGGTACATCCACGGGAACTTTCGTTCCTGTTCCTCCGGGCCGGGGCAGTCGACGACCATGGCCCAGAAGAACCCGGCGGAGTGCTCGCCGTCCATGTCGAACCGGGCGCCTTGCCCGGTGGCATTGCCGTTGGTCGGTCCGCCGGCGATGGGGTTGCCGTACTGGCCCTTGCCACCGAACTGGATCAGCAACAGGTTCTCGGCGAACGGTGCGGCGACGCCCTCGCGGTGAGGGCTGTCGTGCAACATTCGCATCGCGGCGAGCAGCACGCCTTGCACGACGACTCTGCCGACATGGCTCCCTGACCCCGTCCCCACATCGCGGCTCGGCGCGTTGAGGATGCTCGGAGGGCACGTCAGCTTGATCGGGTCGAACAGACCGATCGACCAGCGCAGCCCGCGGAAGATCGTCGGGAACAGCGCGGCGGCAGTGGCAGCTCGGGCGAGATGCCATCGGAGGTGGAAGGGCCCGGTGCCAGGCTCCGGAGAGGCGCCGGCCAGGTCGATGACGAGCTCGTCGCCGCGCTTGTGCAACTCGATCGGGATGCGGATCAGGCCGTCGTCGATGCCGATCGTGTCGAGGAAGACCGTCGACCGGAACGTGCCGTCGTTGAAGGACCGGATGCGTTCGCGGGCGAGCTGCGCCGAGGCCTTGATCGACTCGCGCAGACCGGCCGCGACGAACTCCGGACTGCGCCGTTCCACCTCGCGCAGCAACTGGTCGCGTAGTCGGACGCACACGGCGAGCCGCGCTTTCATGTCGAGCGCGTTCTGGCGCGGGGTGCGGACCGAGTTGAGGATGAACTCGAGGTGGTCCTTGGCAAATTCGAAGTTTCGACCGACTCGCAGCGGCGAGACGTGCAAGCCCTCCTCGTATCGACTGAGGATCTGCGGAGACCACCCGCCCGGCGAACGCGAACCCGTTTCTCCCTGATGCCCGCCGCAAGCAACCCAAGAGATCAGTTCGTCCTTGTAGAAGATCGGCATCATCAAGAAGTGGTCGTACGTGTGCACACCACCACCGTCGGGATCGTTGAAGAAGAAGACGTCGCCGTCCTCGAGCCCGACCGTCGGGTCATTGGCGTAGTGCTTGAGGACGTACTTGACAGGACCGTAGTGAAGCAACGCATGGAGCACGACGCCGGTCGACATCCCCGCCAGATCACCTTTCGACGTGAACACACCGACACCGAGGTCGCCTGCCTGAAGGGCCTCGGCCATCGACAGGTACTTGCACACGTCCCGGCCGTCGTCGATGATCGAGTCGAGCTTGTGCAAGAAGATGGACAGATCGACGCGGTCGAGCCGATCGGCCCCGGCCAACTCCAGTTCGGTCGCTTCCTCGAGCACCTCCCGCACGAGCACCTCGGGATCGACGCCCGGCCCCGCCGGCAGCAGCGGCTTGGCAAAGCGAGCGACGCGTTCGTCGAGACCCATCTCCGCGACGTCGACCATCCGAAAGCGCTTCATGGTGTCACCTTCATGCCAGTCGCCGCAGATGGCCGGTGCGCCGGTCGTCGACTTCGAACCGCCACATCGGCGGGATCACGACGACTGTGTCGACGTCCTCCACGAGTGCCGGCCCTTCGATCGCGAAGCCCGCGGGCAGCAGCGAACGTTCGAAGACCGGGGTGTCGGTCGCCGCATCGAGATGACGCCACCAGACCGAACGGCTGGCCTTCTCCGGAGTGTCGCCGCCCGCTTCACGGCGGGGCAGCTCGACCGAACCGAGACGTGCACCATCTGCGGTCGCGACCAGCCGGAACAGCTGCACCAGCACTCCGCCTTGAGGATGAATCGATCCAGCGCCGTAGGTACTGGCGAACAGCTCGTTGAAGGCCTTGCACACATCGACAACATCCTCCGGACCGGTCAGCTGCAGGTGGGGTGACGCCAGGCGGACTGTGTGGTGCTGGCCGCCGTACTGCATGTCGAGCTCGAGCAGCAACGTGTATGGACGCTCGCCGTCGTGCGCCGCGAAGCCCTCCTCGGCGAGATCTCGCTCCGCCAGTTCGATCAGGCTCCGGGCCACGTCGTTGAACGTCTCGAGATCGTCGGTGAAGTCGTCACCGTCGAAGAGCTCGACCATTCGGGTGCGCTCGTATGTCTGAAGGACCGCCATCGTGCCGACACCGAACGCGTTGAACTCGCTTCCCTGCGGAAAGGTCATGATCGATCCGACGTCGGCATGTTCGGCAACGTCGCACGCATGAACGGGCCCGGCGCCGCCGAACGCGAACATCGTGAAGTCGCGCGGGTCGTAACCCTTCATCGCAGTCTGGCGGTAGATCTCCTGACCCATGAGCCCATCGATCAGGCGCCGAACACGCTGTGCTGCATCGTCGACCTCGATGCCGAGCGGATCGGCAACGCGGCGCTGCAGGGCCCGACGGGCATGACGCTCGCTGAGCGGCATCGAACCCCCGAGAAAGTACGAGGGGTCGATGTAGCCGAGCAGGAGGTCGCAGTCGGTGACGGTCGGGTCGGTGCCGCCGAGCTGATAGGCGGCTGGACCCGGCATCGAACCAGCGCTCCGCGGGCCGACGCGCAGCTCCCCTTCGTCGGTGACGTAGGCGATGGATCCCCCGCCGGCGCCAATCGAGTTGCTGGCCAGTACTGGGAGATGGACCCGCCAGCGGTCGATCACGGGATCGAATTCGTAGTTGCGATCGTGACCATCGATGACGAGCCCGACGTCGAAGCTCGTGCCACCCATGTCGGCCGTCATGACCCGACTGCGGTCGTACTCGTCGGCGATGCGAGCCGCGCCCGACAGACCGGCGACGGGTCCGGAGCCGAGCAGGTGGAGGGCGGTCGTGCGGGACGCCGATGCCACACCTCCGATGTTGCGAGCCATCAGCAGCGGAGACCGGTAACCGTGGCGACGCAGCCGATCGGAGAGGTCGATGACGTGTTCTTCGGTGTCGGGCGCGAGGAACGCACTGATGATGGTGGTGATGCTGCGCCTGTACTCATCGAGCTTGGGCGCTACCTCGCTGGAGAGCAGGACAGGACAACGCCCGAGGGTGAAGTCGGGGTACTCGCGACGCACGATGTCGCGCACGAGTTGTTCGTGAGTCGGGTTCATGAACGACCACGACAAGCACACGGCGATGGCCCGCACGCCTTGGCGAACCAAGTGGTCGACCGCGGCAAGGACGTCGTCCTCTTGCAAGGGCAGCATCACCTTGCCGAAGCAGTCGACCCGTTCGCGCACGCCGACGCGCAGTTCCTTCGGGACCAGGTCGGGCGGGCGCTTCGCCCTCGTCCGGTCGATCTGTACTTCCAGCGGCATGCCATCGGCCCACGAACGTGACCGCGCCACGTGGATCGTGTCCTCCTGGCCCGCCGTGGCGATCAGTCCGACTCGTGGACCGCGTCGCTCGATCAGGGCGTTCGTGCCGACCGTCGTCGAATACTTCACGTACGTCGCGTGGGCGATCGCGTCCTCGCCCGTCAGACCCAACTTGGCCGCCGCGATCCCGGTGGCTGCCACGAATCCATCGGCGAGGTCGGAGTGAGTCGTCAGCGATTTGCCAGTCGCTGCGACGCCGTCGATCACGATGTACGCATCGGTGAACGTGCCGCCGATGTCCACGTTGATGAGGTTGGTCTGTGTGGGCGTCATCGTCTGTAGGTCACGAGCGGTCAGGTGACAACGCATCGAGGTCCAGCTCGATGTCGTGAGTGATCGGGTGCCCGGGGGGCAGGTACTCGACGTCGAGGAGCACAGCGCAACCCGGGCAATAGACCTCGACGATGCGGCACCACTCGGGGTCGGGACTGAAGCTGAAGGGCGTCGGTTCCGCGAACGGGAAATGGATCTCGCGCGGATCCCGATCAGCGATGAGGCAACCCTCCTTGTAGTTGCGTTCGGCGGGGCCGAGGTCGTGGTCGCAACGGTTGCAGTGCCAGCGACGGGTGGTCACGTCGAGGTCCAGCGCTTCCGTGATCCTCCGGCGCTTATCGCTCATTGATCTCTGCCCGCACGGCGGCCCTGTACTGCTCGACGTTGCGCAGCTTGATGTGCTCGTAGCCGCGGATCATGTCGGGCATGTTGGCGAGCCTGACCAGGCCTTCAATTGTGTCGCCCGACAAGGTGGCAAGACCCCGGTCGAGCAGTTCGCGGTACTCCCCGATCAAGGCTCGTTCGGTCCGGCGTACCTTGGTGTAGCCGAAGGGATCGAGCTTGGTCCCGCGGAGCACGCGCAGCGACCGCAGCAACCGAAGCACCGGCTTCGATCGTGGTCCGAACCCGATCTTGCGCTGCACGCCGAGGGACCGCAGCATCGGCGGATGGAGCTGGATCTTGACGAATTGGCGCGTCGGGAAGGAGTCGTCGAGTGCCTCGGCATACTCGTCGGTGAGATACAGCCGGGCCACCTCGTACTCGTCCTTGTACGCCATCAGCTTGAACAGATGACGGGCCACGGCCTCGGTGAGCGCCGTGGAACCGGGCACGGCCGCCTGCTCTGCGACAGCCACCTTCTCGACGTACGAGCGATAGGTCGAGGCGAGCTTCTCGTTCTGGTATGCGGCCAGTTCCGCGGCTCGGCGATCGACCAACTCGGTCACGGACGGCTCCGACACGACTTGTACTGCGGCGACGACCGCCTTCGTGGGCACCGAGGTGCGGTCGACGACGAAACGTCGTCCCCAGCGGAACGCATCGAGGTTGGAGCGGACGCCGACGCCGTTGAGTTCGATGGAACGTTCGATCGCGCCGGCCGAGATCGGGATCGCGCCGGCCTGGTACGCCGCGCCGAGGATGAGGAAGTTCGCCGGCATGTGATCGTTGAAGAGTGCCGACGACATCGCATTGCCATCGAGGTAGATGTTCTCGTCCTTGGTGGTGCTGTTGGCGATCAGACCGAGGAGATCGACTTCGTCGGGAAAGCTGGCCTCGACATGGGCGACCATGTCGCCAGTTGGCACGTGGCTGGTCGAGACGACGGCGAGCGTGCGGTTGGGCAACGCCTTGGCGAGGTTGCCTGGTGCAGCAGCGACGAGCAGGTCGAAGCCGAGGTAGACGTCGGCCTGGCCGGCCCCGACGGCGTTGCTCCCGAAGGGCTCGCCACGGAACACCTTGACCTGCGAGACGACCGGTCCACCTTTTTGGGCAAGGCCCGTCTGGTCGAGCGCGAAGATCTGGAAGCCGTCGAGCAGCGACGCGGTGGCCAGCACCTGGCTGACCGTGACCACACCGGTGCCACCCATGCCGGTCATGTAGATCGAGTAGACGTCGTCGATCGACGGGCGTTTCGGTTCGGGAATGTCGCTGTTGGGGCGGCGCGGCGCGCTGCCGATCGAGATGCTTACCGGTTGGGGAACCGACGCAACAGCGGTCGCGGGTGAAGCGTTCTTCACACGCCTGCTCCGCTTCAGCTTGACCTTGACGAACGCCGGGCAGTCGCCGTCGAGACACGTGTAGTCGAAGTTGCACGACGACTGATGAATGCGCGTCTTGCGGCCGAACTCGGTGTCGACGGGTTGCACGGACAAGCAGTTGGACTTCACGCCGCAGTCGCCGCAGCCCTCGCACACGCGCTCGTTGATGAAGATGCGCGTGTCTGGCATCGACAGCACACCGCGCTTGCGGTCGCGGCGCTTCTCGGCCGCGCATTGCTGGTCGTACACCAAGACAGTGACGCCGGGAACGTCGCGCAGGACGCGTTGCGCCTCGTCGACGCGGTCGCGCTGCCACACGTCGGCGACAGAAGCGAACTCGGCCGAGCTGCCGTACTTGTCGACATCGTCTGCGCAGACGATGATCCGCTCGACACCCTCTGCCGCGAGGTGGTGCGTGAGTTGCGGGACGGGTATTGCACCGGCCACGTCCTGTCCACCCGTCATCGCGACGGCGCGGTTGTACAGCAACTTGTAGGTGACGTTGACTCCAGCGGCCACCGACGCCCGGATCGCGAGACTTCCGGAGTGGAAGAACGTTCCGTCGCCGATGTTCTGGAACATGTGCTCCCGGTCGGTGAAGCGGGCCCGGCCGATCCACTGGGCTCCCTCGCCGCCCATGTGCGAGATGTTGACAGCACCGCGATCCATCCACAGCGCCATGGCGTGACAGCCGACTCCGCCACCGGTGACCGACCCTTCGGGAAGGTTGGTGGATCGGTTGTGCGGGCATCCACTGCAGAAGAACGGCTTGCGGGTGGCCAAGGGCGCTTCGACGGCGAGGCGCGCCGCAGTTTCGACGACGGCGAGATGAGCCTCCATTCGTGGTGTCGAAACCCGACGCGACATCCGAGCGGCCAAGAGCGGGGAGAGGCGGTCTGCGGTGAGCTCGCCGTCGACAGGGATGAGGCGCTGCTGGTGTTCGTCGGTCTTGCCGACGACGCGGGGCCGGTTGGTGCTTGCGTAGAGCGCGTCGCGCACGAACAGTTCGACGAACGCCCGCTTCTCCTCGATCACAACGATCTCCTCGAGACCGTCCGCGAACTGCCGCACGATGGCGGGGTCGAGCGGATAGGTCATTCCGAGGCGCATCACCCGAATGCCCGCATCGCGCAGCGCCTGGTCGTCGAAGCCGAGATCGCTGAGCGCCTGGCGCATCTCGTAGTAGGTGCGTCCCGCCGCCACCAACCCGAGCCACGCCTGACTGGTGTTGACCTCGATGCGATTCAGCCCGTTGGCAGCCGCATACGCGGTGGCCGCCGCGACGCGCCCGTAGGCCATGTCCTTTTCCTGCTCGAGGCTGATGGGTGCCAGAACCCCGGGCCTTTGCACGTGCCGCCACGGTTGGCCGTCGATCTCGAGATCGGGATGCACCGGGCGCGAAACGGTGCGGCCCGACCTCGATCGTCGACAGACCGTCGGCGATCGTGGTGAGGATCTTGAAGCCGACCCAGAAGCCGCTGTAGCGACTGAGCTCGAATCCGTGGAGGCCGAGATCGACAACCTCTTGGATCGTGCCGGGGTACAGGATCGGGAAGCCGGAGTCATAGAAGGTCGGCTCGACGTCGGTCGGGAGCGTTGACGACTTCGACACCGGGTCGTCTCCGCCGAGTGCCAGAACGCCGCCGTTCTCGCCCACCCCCATGAAGTTGGCGTGCTTGAAAACGTCACCACAACGGTCGAGGCCGGGACCTTTGCCGTACCACATGCCCACGATTCCGTCGTGACGATCGAGCGGGCCGTAGCCGGGCTGCTGGCTGCCCCAGATCGCCGTCGCCGCGAGATCCTCGTTGATGCCCGGAACCCAGACGATGTCGTGTTCCGACAGCAGCGCAGCGTTGCGTTCCAGGGTGATGTCGAGCATCCCCAACGGAGAGCCCTGGTAGCCGCTGATGAACGTTGCCGTGTTGAGGCCGCGGCGCCGGTCGGCGCGCCGTTGGTCGATCGCGAGGCGAACGAGGGCCTGCGTGCCGGTGAGGAGAACCGTGCCGTTGTCACGTCGGTACTTGTCGTCGAGGGCGAACTCGTCATGTGCCAAGGTTGTTCTCCCGGCTCCTCGTCATCTGTCGGTGAATTGTATACACCATACAGCGAGGCTGTCGCCGAGGGTCAACCGATGATTTGCAGGTACTCGGGAACGAGCGGGGTGTCGAGCAGATCGAGCCAAGCGGGATGCATGTCGCGCAACTTGGCGACGGCAGTGCGGTGGTTCTCGCGGTTGTTCCATATCCCGATCAGGTAGAAGCGGTTCTCGTCGTTCTCACTCTGATAGAGGATGCCTTCGTGCACGATTCCGGGCGTTGAGTGCATGAGGTTCTGGTCGGAGTGATCCCACTCTTCGAACGCGTGCTTGAACGCCTCGGCCTGTCCTGGCTTGGCTTGGAGGATGTAGTGAAACGCGAAGCTGCCTTCCGGTAGGTCGACGAGAATCGGGTTCTCGTGATGGCCGTCATGTTCTTCCATGATTGGTTCCTTTCTTGGTGATCGATCTCACAGGACTCCTGCGGCGAGGCCGTCGCCACGCCCGTCGGACCCGCCCAGGTACCAGCCGCCGCCGTCGGACACAACGACCTGGCCACGACCGAACGTGGACTCGTCGGGCTCGTGCACGTCGAATCCTGACGAAGCAAGCAAGGCGCCGACACCGCCGTCGACACCGCCCTCGACACCGACACGACCGCCACCGTCGGAATGCCACCGAGGAGCATCGAGGGCGGCCTGCGGGTCGCGGCCCTCGAGCAAGAGGTTCGACAGCACCTGCAACTGGGCCTGGGGCTGCATGTCGGCCCCGGCGAATCCGAACGCGGCGCGAGGAGCACCGGCCGCCGTCAGCAGCAGAGCCGGCATGACGGTGTGGTACGGGCGAACACCCGGGCCCGGTGCGTTCGGATGGCCGTCGACCGGCGTGAAGCCGTACCCGCGGTCGTTCAGACACGACCCCAGCTCCGGCACGGTGATGCCGGAGCCGAAGCCCTGGAACAGGCTGGAGCCGAGTGCCACCATCATCCCGTCGGCATCGCCGACCATCACCATTACGGTGCCCCCGGCGCGCACTTCTCGCGGAGCGGCCGAAGCCGCACTGCGCCACGGGGTCGCCAGCAGAGCGTCGACATCGACAGGGTTCCGGCGGGGTTCGCCCACCACCGCATACGCCGCCTCGAAGGCCTGGTCGATCGCGTCGACCATCGTGGCGGCACCGGCAGCGTGATGCTGGGAGAAGAGCGCGGCCAGCAACGCGATCACGCCACCGTGGGGCGGGGGCGGCTCGACGAGCTGATGGCCCCAGACGGACCTCTGCACCGGCGCGACCCACTCGCCGCGATGGTCGAGGAGATCTGCTTCGGAGAGCAAACCCCCCGCCGCGGCGACCTCTCGGGCGATCGCCGCGGCAACGGCGCCGGAGTAGAACGCCGGTCGTCCGACGTCGGCCAGCCGACGCAGGAACGAGGCGAGTGCCGGGTTGGAGAATCGCCCGAGTGGCCCGGGAGGAGGCCCGAGCAGAGAGCGACCGGCATCGAACCGAGCCCAGGCGCGAGCAGCGACAGGGGCGATGGGAACCCCGGCCGCGATCCGCATCGCCGGCTCGAGCACCGAGCCGAGGTCGAGCCGTCCGTACTTTTCCAGCAGGCTGACCCAGGAGTCGACGACGCCAGGCACGACCACGAGTCGAGCATCGGCCGGATCGAGGCGGCCGGCGGCGATGAGCGGACCTGGATCGAGCGCACGTCCGACCGGACCGGTGCCGACGTAGCAGTCGACCTGCCCACCGGACGCGACGAGCGCGACGGCGTCGCCACCGACGCCTGTGGACATTGGTTGGACGATCCCGAGCACAGCGTCAGCGCCCACCGCGGCGTCCACTGCGGTGCCGCCTCTGGCCAAGATGGAGATCGCCGCGGCAGTAGCAACCGCCTGATCGGTCGCGGCCATCCCACCGCAGGCGATGGCCGGTGACCGTCGCTGGTGCTGGCCGGGCATGGCGGACGCGGTGCCGACTCGGGCGCGATCAGCCTGTGAAGGCGGCGACAGCTGCCTCGACGACCTTGTTGTCCTGCGAGTGATGCGCACCCGAGATGCCGATTGCGCCGATGACCGTTCCATCCGCGGCCTTCAAGACATCGCCGCCTTCCACTGCAAGGATGTGAGGGCGAGTCTGCATCGGAGGTCCGAGCATGAGGTCGGTCGCGAAGTACTCGGCCAGGGCAGCCGTGGTCCTTCGGAACGTGAGGGCGCCTCGCGCCTTGGCCGTGGCGTTCTCGAGGGCGACCTCACTGACGCCATCCATTCGCAACACCACCAACACCTGCCCGACAGCGTTGAGCACCACGGCCACGACCGCGATGCCTGATTCGCGCGCCGAGTTCAAGGCTGCTTCGGCAGCCCGCTGGGCTGCCGCGAGCGACACCGTCTTGATGTCGACTACGTCGACCGTTTCGTCCATGTGCACTCCTCGATCATTGGTGGCTGGGTTGGTACGTGGCTAATTGGAGATTGGTTGCTCTTACGCTGCTTCGGCTGACACCTGGAAGATGCCCTCGATCTCGACCGATGCGCCGAGCGGCAGTTCGGCCACGCCGATGGCCGACCGGGCGTGGCGACCCGAATCGCCGAAGACCTCGATCATCAGATCAGATGCGCCGTTGACGACCTTTGGCTGGTCGCCGAAACCCGGCGCGCTGGTGACGTAGGCGGTGAGGCGAAGCACCCGCTCGACGCGGTCGAGCGAACCCAGGTACTGGTGAACGGCGGCGAGGATTGCCTCTGCGGCACCGCGCGCCGATCGCTGCCCTTCGGGGATGTCCATGTCTGCGCCGAGACGACCCTTGAAGGCAATACCGCCGTCGGCGAGCGCGATGCACCCGGCCACGTACACGACGTTGCCCGTCTGGACCACGAGGTCGAAGTTGCCGGCGTGCAGCAGCGTCATGTCGACATCGACGCCGGCTGCCCGTGCTCGTTGCTCGTGTCCCATGCCAACCTCCCGAATCTTGCCGCCGACCAACCAGCGCATACTGTATACCACATGGATCTTGAGCTCACGGGGCGACGAGCCCTCGTCTTCGGTTCGACGTCAGGCCTCGGGCGGGCTTGCGCCGAGGTGCTCGCGGCCGAGGGGGCCCGGGTGGCAGTGAGCGGACGCGACGAAGCCAAGGCCGCCTCCGTCGCGGCTGGGATGGAAGGGGCTGTGACCGTCTGTGGCGACCTGCGCGTCGAGGCCGCCAGAGATGGTCGAGGACGCAGCATCCCTGCTCGGCGGACTCGACATCTTGGTGATGAACACGGGCGGCGCCGCTCCTGGCGGCCTCACCCACGTCAGTGCAGCCGACGAGGATTCGGCGTACGAGACGTTGCTGAGGCCGGTCCTGCGAGCCGTGCGAACCGCTATTCCCCACCTCCGGAAATCGCCCAGCGCCCGGCTCGTGTTCGTGACGGCACGCTCCATCGTCGAGACGTCGCCGGAGCTCGCGTCTGTCGGGCGTGTTCCGCAGCGGAGTCCATGCCGCAGCCAGGAACTGGGCCGTGGAGCTGGCGCCTGACGTGCTCGTCAACGTCGTCGTGCCCGGCCAGTTCGACTCGCCCGCGCTTCACCGCGCTTCCACAGCCCACGCTCAGCGCGAAGGAATCGAGCTCTCCGCAGTTCACGAGCGCAACACGGCGGCCATTCCCCTCGGTCGGTACGGCACCCCGACCGAGTTCGCCAACACCGTGGCATTCCTGTGCTCGGGCCGGTCGAGCTACATCACCGGGTCCATCGTGCGCGTCGATGGTGGAAGCGTGCAGGGCTACTGAGGCCGGTGCTCAGCTCGCCCAGCGCTCATCAATCTTGGCTGCCTGGTCGACCGGGAACTTCTTGTGGCAGTTCGGGCATTCCAGCTCGACATCCATGAAGCGGATGCCGTAGTCCACGGGAAAGCTCTTGCCGCATGTGCAGGTGACGTTGAAGATGCGTTGCATCACTGTCCTCCGAGATAGTCGTCGAGGTTGATTCGATCCATCGCATCTTGCGGGACACGGTTCATCTCAGGGATCGTCTGGTCGAACGGTCGAGTGGCGTCGATCAGCACCTTCCTGTAGCCCTGCGAGGTCGTGAACACCGTCGGGATGTTGTGAATGATGTCGACATCGCGGCTGGGGTCGACGTTGACCAATGTGGCCCACACGACGTCGGATTCGTCGAAGACGTCGATGACGTCGTCCACGACGACAACGGTCTGAAACGTCCAGCTCTCCTGGAGGGCTGCGAGCGCCACCGCCTTGCCCTGGCCTTCCCTCGTCTTCTTGATCGAGACGTATACGAGCAGCCGGCCGCAACCGGAGTACGGCATGTGGACGGCCGAGATGATCTCGCCGAACTTGGCCCGCAGGGTGTTGTACAGCGTGCCTTCTTTGGGGATCTGACCGACCGTGATGTGGTCGTGGTGCCCAGCGAAGATGTCCTGGAGGATGGCGTCCTTGCGTCGAGTGATCGCGGTGACGTTCATCACCGGCCGCAAGGTCTGGGCCTGGTACTGGCGGGTGATGTCGCCGAACGGGTCGGCGATCATGCGAACTCCGGGCGGCACGACGCCTTCGATGATGATCTCGGCGTCGGCCGGGACCATGAAGTCGTCGCCCCACGTCTCGGATGGCACCAGGCGCACGGGCTCGCCGAGATATCCGCCGATGGTCGTGTAGTCGTCGCTCTCGTATCTCGTCAGACCCATGCTGCCCAGGTAGAAGCCCGGATGGTGCCCGAGGATGGCCACGATGGGCATCGGCAGGTTGCGGCTCTCGTAGTAGTCGAGCGCCCGCTCGCTGTCAGTCGAGTGAATCGTGATGCGCAGTCGCTGATGATCTTCGTAGTCGTAGAACGCCTTGATGAAGGCGACGTTGTACGCCCCGCTCTCGGGGTCCTTCACGGCGAGCGTCATCGTGAGGCATGGCCCGTAGTCGCCCTCCGAGTGAGTGACGATGGGCAGCTTGCGCGTGTCGATGTCGGCGCCCGTGAGAACGATCTCCTTGCACGGAGCCTCGTCCCGTCCGATCACCACAGGGTCGATCGGGTGATAGCTCATCTCCGAGAAGGCCAGGGCCAACGGCAGCTTCGACTGGTCACGGGGCACGCCGAGCGCGAACGCGGATCGCTCGCGGGTGCCGAAGGCGTTGATGAGCACAGGAATGTCGCTCTCGGAGCCGTCGACGTTGAGCGGGTTCTCGAAGACGCCGAGCGGGCGGCGACCGCGCTTGCTGAGCAGCTCCATGATGGCCGTGATCTCGTGCTTGGTGGGGTCGACGGTCTTCTTGACCCTGATCAAGTCGTCGGGATGATCCCGCTCGAGATCGGCCAGGAACGAATGCAGGTCCTTTGTCATGATGGTCTCCTTCTAGGGGCGCAGCCCGATGAACTTCAGTTGAGAAAATGCTTCCATTGCGTAACGAACGCCTTCCCGGCCGATGCCACTGTGGCGGTATCCGCCGAACGGGTACGTGTCGAGCCTGAACCGGGTCGGTTCGTTGATCCAGACCGAGCCGGCTTGGAGCTCTTCCGCGACCGTCATCGCCGTGGCCAGGCTGGACGTGAAGCACGACGCTTGCAGCCCGAGATCGCACGCGTTGGCGAGGGACAGTGCATGGTCGACGTCGTCGGCGAGGATGAGCACGGCAACCGGCCCGAACACCTCTTCGGACGTGAGGCGCGAGTCCGGGGGAACATCGCCGACGATGGTCGGGCCGATGAGGAGACTGGAAGCGTCGTCGGGGCGGCCGTCGAGCAACACCTTTCCCCCACGCCGCTCGGCATCTGCGATGTGTTCGAGCACGCGGTCACGAGCTCGGCCGTTGACCACTGGGCCGAGATCGACGGAACCGTCGGCAGGATCGCCCACACTTAGCGCTGCGGCTGCGGCGACGAAGCGCTCGGCGAACTCGTCGAAGGCACCCCGTTCGACGATGACACGCTGAGCGGAGATGCACTGCTGACCACTGGCCGCGAACGCCGCGCCCGCGATCGCGACGGCCGCTGCACCCAGGTCGGCGTCGGCGCACACGATGTTCGGCGCATTCGAGCCGAGTTCCAAGTTGACGGGCTTGATGCCGGCGACACGTAGCACGGACTCACCGGCCGCGGTTCCACCAGTCAGTGATACTGCTCGTACGTCGGGGTGGGCAGCGATGGCTCGAGCCGCGGCGGCGTCGCCCGGCAACACGCTGAACAGACCGGGCGGCAGGATGTCTTCCCACAGTTCGGCCAACCGCAACGCGATGGTTGCACCCTCGTGAGCCGGCTTGACGACGATGGCGTTACCCATCGCGATCGCGGGTGCCACCTTCTGCAACAGAAGGTTGATCGGGGCGTTGAACGGGGTGATCGCGCCAACGACGCCGAAGGGCTCGCGCCGGGTCATGCCCCAGCGTCCTTCGCCACCTGGCACGCCGTCGAGGCGCAGCTCTTGGCCGCCCATCCTCGAAATCTCCTCGGCGCACAGGTGCAGCAACGCCGGGCCTCGCCGCGCCTCGAACTCGCTCGCCTTTCGTGGCTTGCCGAGCGCGTCGACCAACATGGTCACCAGCTCATCGGTGGCCTGCTCCATCCGATTCGCGGCGGCGTGCAGCCATCCGGCGCGCTGGTGCCCGGGCGTCTTGCGATTCGTACGGTACGCCGATCCCGCCGCTGCCACAGCAGCGCCAACGTCGTCGTCGTCGGCTTGCTCCACTTCGCCGAGCACTCGCCCGTCGTATGGCGCCACCAGCGGCTCGGTCCGTCTGCTACCGGTGCGTAACACGGCGCCCGGGTACGAGGGCCCCCAAGTCGTCATTGCGAACGCCGAGTGATGTCGACCTGCAGACGGGCCAGGAAGCCGATCATGGCGTGAAGGCCGAGCTCGCGCACGGCGGCCTCGTCGAGGTTGACGAGCGCTTCCCGCTCTTCGGCGGTGAGATCGTACTGGTCGGCGTACGCGGGGGGATCCGCAATGAACCGCACGCGAGCCTCTTCGTCCATGCGCAGCTTGTACAACGCGTCGTAGAGCGCCAGGCGTTCCGCCGACACCGGCGGATAGTGCATCGACGGCGGCGCCGGCTTGGTCTCCGTGGTGAACCCGACAACGCCGTAGACGTGGTGCCACGACGGCTCGCACGCGACCACGTCGGGAACGCGCTCGCCGAGTGCGCCGGCGAGGATCTGCCAGGTTCGCAGCTCGCCCTCACCGTTGTCGTCGGCCATCTGATCGTTGTGTGACAACAAGGACCGCAGGTTTCCGGTCTTCAGCTTCTCCAGCAACGCCCGGTCCCAGTCGACACTCGGTGTCGAGTAGCGCTCGGTGCCCGGCAGGTGCGACATGCCGCCCGAGGCCAACATGACGGCGCGGACACCCATGAGCCGCAGTGCTCTGTCGAGTGCCCTGCCGAACGAGTAGCAGCGATCGCTGGATGGCTGCGGAGGTACGTAGGTGTTGACGTAGATCGGCAGTAGTGGGAAGTCATCGGGGATCCCGCAGAACGTCAGCGGAATGCCGAACTCGTATCCGATCGGGGACGTGTAGGAGAACGCGGGATCGAAATCTTCCTCTTGCAGCGCAACGACCAGTTCCCTGCCGAGGTCGCCGCCGCTCGGCCAGGCAAAGTCGTGCCCGGCAAACCGGCCCGCCACCTTCGTGCCGCAGTGCACGGTGAACGCCGGAGTGCAATGCATGAAGAAGTTCTCGAGGTGGTCGTTGGCGGCGATGACGATGACGTCGGGCTCGAGAGCGAGCAACCGTTGACCGACATCGTGCATGATCACCCGCACGCGTTCGACAAGGTCGTGGTCCTCGGTAGAAGGCAGTGAGAAGAACTGCGGCGCGTGGGGGACGGCGGCCCCGGCAACGATGCCGTTCACTGCCGGCCCCGACGAAGGTTTCGAGTGAGTGCCATGGTGATCTCCTCATGTGTTGGGTCTGTTCGACGGGCCAGCGCGTTCGCAGCGCGAGTAAGCGGTGTACCAGTATTGGCGTTCATGACGCTTCCTCGCCTCGTCGTCGGCATGTCGGGATCGAGTGCGCCGCAGTTGGGACGGACCTTGTTGGAGGTGCTGCGCGAACTGGGCACGGTCGAAGTGCATCTCGTCATCTCCACCGGCGCTCGGCGTTCGATCGAGCTCGAGCTCGACATCGACCCGAAAGAGATCGAGAAGCTTGCAGACGTGGTGTACGACCCGAATGACCTCGGTGCCGCCATCTCGTCCGGCTCGTTCTTGACGACCGGCATGGTCGTGATGCCCTGCTCGATGCGATCGCTGGCCGCCATCGCGACGGGCAACACCACCGAGTTGTTGTCGCGAGCCGCAGACGTGTGCCTGAAGGAGCGTCGCCGGCTGGTGCTCGTCGCCCGCGAGACACCACTGAACCTCGTGCACATCAGGAACATGGAGACGGTCACCCTTGCTGGTGCCACGGTGTTGCCCCCTGTCCCGGCCTTCTACCATCGACCGAAGACCATCGACGACCTGCTGCGCCAAACTGTCGGCAAGGTGCTCGACCAGTTCGGCATCGAACATCACACGTTCCAGCGCTGGAGTTGAATACGTGAACGTGCCGGAGGTGGTCGTCGAACTGCTGGCCGGACGCCCGAGCATCGGCACGACGGAGCAGGCCTTTCCCCTTGTCACGGTCGACTCCGAAGGCTTCCCGCACGTCTGCCTGCTCTCGCGGATGGAGCTCGACGTCGTCGGCGACGAGGTGCGCGCGGTGATCGCCAGCCGACGCACCGGCGCCAACCTCGAACGCAGCGGCCACGCCACGTTGATCGCCATCGCGGGAACGACCGCGCACTACCTCAAACTGCGGTTGGAGCGCCAGGCTCGCGTCGAAGGCGTGCTTGCCGCGGCGCTCGCCGTCGTTGATCATGTCGCCGATTCGCTCGGAATCACGCTGAGTCCCATCACGTACACCGTTCCCGAAGGATTGGACGCGCGCGAGGACTGGCAGCGAACGCAGCGAGTCGGCGAGGCGCTGTAACATCGTATACAGTGTACAGAAATCGCCGACGGGGACTCAACCGAGCTTCCGGCGGCCGTGCAGGCGCGGCAACAGGAGCACGAATGCGAATCGCAGTGTTGGTCAAACAGATACCGGTCGCCGAGCACCTGCGGTTCGAGGACGGGCGCATCGTTCGCGACGGTGTCGACTTGGAAACCAACGCCTACTGCCGTCGGGCCAATGCCAAGGCCATCGAGCTGGCCGGCGTCGACGGTGAGGTCGTCGTCTTCACCCTCGGTCCACCCGCTGCCGAAGACGTCCTGCGCGAGATGATCGCGTGCGGAGCCGGCCGCGGTGTGCACGTGTGCGATCCTGCGTTCGCCGGCTCGGACACGCTGGCAACCGCGAGGGCGCTCACGGCGGCGATCGAGGCCGAAGGTCCGTTCGACCTCGTGCTGTGCGGGCTCAACTCGCTCGACGCCGATACCGGTCAGGTCGGCCCGGAGATCGCCGCGCTGCTCGGATGGCCGTTCGTCGCCGGTGCCCGCGAGCTCGACCTGACGACGACGTCGTTCGAGGCCAAGATCGAGACCGACGATGGTTTCGCCGACGTGCGTGGCCCGATCCCGGCGGTCATCTCGACCGCCGAACGGTTGACCGAGCCATCGAAGGCCCCGCCTGACCGGTGCGGCGAGGTGTCCGCCGAGCTCATTCGTCGCATCTGTCACACCGATCTCGGCTTGGGCGTCGAGGAGGTGGGTGCTGCCGGCTCACCCACGTGGGTGGGGCCTTCGCGCACCACCGAGTCGACCAGGCGGCGCCTGCGGGTCACCTCGGTCGACGAAGCCGTCGGGTTGCTGGCAGCTCTGGGCGCGTTCGACTCCGACGGCACCACCCACGAACGCTCTCGCGTCCCCGAGACCTCCATCGGTGGACCCGCGGTGTGGTGCTTCCTCGAGCCCGACGGGCCCGATCATGCCGAGCTGTTGGGCGAATCGGCCGCGTTGGCAGCAGCCATCCAAGGCCATGTCGTCGCCGTGATGGCCACACCGGGTGCCGAGGGGCCTGCGACCACCCAACTCGGTTCCCTCGGCGCCGACCGGTTGCTGGTCATTCCCGAAGCGCCCGAGCCCGAGCAGTGGGCCGCGGCGCTGACCGACGCCGTCGGCACCGAGCTTCCGTGGGGTTTGCTCGTAGGCGGCACCCACGCCGGGCGCGTCGTTGCGTCGACCGTCGCAGCCCGCCTCGGGCTCGGACTCACGGGCGACGCCATCGAGCTCGAGGTGTCGCCCGCCGGAAGGCTCATCGCCTGGAAACCGGCGTTCGGTGGTCGTCTCGTCGCCCACATCGAGAGCCGCTCGGCGGTGCAGATGGTCACGGTTCGTCCAGGTGTGCTGGCACCGAGGTCGCCCCGGGCCGAACGTGCCGTCCCCGCCACGTGGCTCCCGGCGCCCGCACCGGCCAGGGTCGTCACCGTCGCCACCGAGCATGTCGACGACGGCGCGCTCGACATCCAGCGCGCGTTCAGCTGTGATCGGCATCGGGACGGGAGTCGATCCCTCCGCCTACGACGACCTCGACGCCCTTCGCGAGCTTCTCGGCGGGGCACCACTCGCCGCAACCCGTCGGGTCACCGACAAGGGCTGGCTACCGCGAAGTCGTCAACTCGGGGTCACAGGTAAGTCGATCTCTCCGCGCCTGTACGTCGCCATCGGCATCTCGGGCAAGCTCAACCACACGATCGGGATTCGCAATGCCGGGACGGTGCTAGCGATCAACAGCGATCCCGATGCCCCTATCTGGGACCACGCCGACGTCGGCATCGTCGGCGACTGGCGCGAAGTGATCACCGCGCTCACCGCGGCGATCGCCGAGCGCACCTCCGCCCGCGTCGGTTGACCTGACGAGTGAGGACGTTGCGACTGGGTCCGTTTCGTCAGATCAGACCTGCGCCACGGGCCCACTTGTACTTTGCGCCGAGGACATCGACTGGAAGCTCGGTGGTGTAGGGATAGGCGGGGATCCCGTGGGCAAACAGCTTCTCGGCCGCTTCTTCGACAGCGACGTCGCCGACGAGGGAGGCGACGATCGGCTTGTCGATGCCCGCGGCTCGTGCTTCGTCGACGACGTCGATCACGAGATCGGCGAACACATGCGGTGGCGTGACGATGGTGTGCCAATAGCCGAGGATCAGCGAGTGGATGCGCTCGTCATCGAGACCGAGCTTGATCGTGGCTCTGTACGTTGAAGGTGGCTCACCGCCGGTGATGTCGATCGGGTTGCCGGCCGCGCCGAATGGCGGGATGAACTTGCGGAACGCCTCGTCGAGATCGGGCGGGATCGTCATCAAGGTGAGGCCGTTGTCGACGCAGGCGTCGGTGAGCAGTACCCCCGATCCGCCGGCACCCGTGATGATCACCACGTTCTCGCCCTTTGGAGTGGGCAGCACCGGCAGTGCCCGCGCGAACTGGAGCAGTTCGTTCAGCGAACGAGCCCGGATGACACCGCTCTGGCGCAACACATCGTCGTAGACCTTGTCGTTGCCCGCCAACGCTCCGGTGTGCGACGCAGATGCGCGCGCCCCGAGGGCTGTGCGCCCGGCCTTGAGGACGATGACGGGCTTCGTCCTGGAAACCACCTTGGCCACCTCGGCGAATGTTCGACCGTCCTTCAGATCCTCGACGTGCATTGCCATGCAGTCGGTGTTGTCGTCCTGGGCGAAGTAGGTGAGAAGGTCGTCCTCGTCGATGTCGCTCTTGTTGCCCAGGCCGACGATCGCCGACACCCCCATGCCGGTCGAGCGCGAGAACCCGATGATCGACATGCCGACGCCACCACTCTGCGACGACAGAGCCACCTTTCCGCGAACGTCATATGGCGTGCAGAACGTCGCACAAAGCTTCTTGGGTGTGTAGTAGTAGCCGTAGATGTTCGGGCCCATGACGCGCACGCCGTACTGGCGGGCGACCTCGACCATCTCCTGCTGCAGTTCGTGCTCGCCGACCTCGGCGAAGCCGGACGGGATCATGATCGCGCCCTTGATCGCCTTCTGACCGACCTCTGCCATGGTCGCGGCAACCAGGCGGGCGGGGATGGCGAAGATCGCCACGTCGACGTCGCCGGGGATGTCGAGCACGCTCTTGTGCACCTTGTACCCGAGGATCTCGTCGGCCTTCGGATGGATCGGGTAGATCTGACCCTCGTAGCCACCGTTGATGAGGTTCTTCATCACCGAGTTGCCGATCTTGCCGTCCTCAGCAGAGGCACCGATGACAGCGACGGCCTCCGGGTTCATGATGCTGCGCATGGACGCGAGGATGTCGGCGGGGTCGAGCCGCGGCGGATGTTCCATCGGCGTGGCCCGCAGCGTGATGCGCACGTCGGCGGCAATGGCGCCTGCATCCGAGGCGAAGACCGGATTGAGGTCGACCTCGTCGATCTCGGGTACCTCGGTCACGAGTTTGGAGACAGCCGCGATCATCGTGGCGAGACCGGCCCGGTCGACCGGGGCGCTTCCACGAACGCCTCGAAGGAGTTCGCTGCCGCGGATGCCGTCGAGCATCGATTCGATGTCGTCGCCGGTCACCGGAGCCAGACGAAACGTGATGTCGCGCATCACCTCGACGAGGACACCGCCGAGGCCGAACGCCACCAACTTTCCGAAGCTCGGATCGTTGACCGAGCCGACGATGAGCTCGAGGCCCTCGACCACCATCTGTTGGATCTGGACGCCGGCGATGACGGCATCGGGGGCGAACGCCTTGGCCGACACGATGATCCGGTCGTAGGCATCAGCGACCGCGTCAGCATCGGCGAGCCCGACGACGACCCCGCCTGCCTCGGTCTTGTGCAGGATGTCTTTGGAGACGACCTTGGCGACGACAGGGAAGCCCAGCTCCGCCGCCAGCCGGGCGGCCTCCTCGCGACTCGTTGCGAGCGCCTCGGCCGGGACGGCGATGCCGTACTCGGCGCACACATCGCGGGCTTCCGTGGCGAGCAGCGACGTGCGCCCGTCGGCGAGCGCCCGCGCCACAATGGAACCGACTGCGGTCATCGCTTGCCTCCCGAGCTCAGATTGCCCCGCTCGCGCGGGCCTCTTCGATGAGGGCGTCGTCGTAGCCGACGATCGTTCGCAGAATCTCCTCGGTGTGCTCTCCGAGAAGTGGTGAAGCGGTGACCTCGACCTGCGAGTCCGAGAGGTTGATCGGGCAGCCGACCGTCTTGAAGGCGCCACGAACCGGGTGGTCGACCTCGACGACCATGCCACGCCGCGCCAGCGACTCGTCCACCAACAACTCCGACATATCGAGTATCGGGCCGCACGGGACATCGAGCTCGTTCAAGGTGTCCATCACGTCGAACTTGTTGTGCTGCGATGTCCAGCTCTCGATGATGGCGAAGCACTCGTTCAGTCGATCGATGCGAACTTCAGGGGTGGCGAAGTCGGGATGGTCGATCAGCTCTTCGCGGCCGACAAGTTTCATCAACGGTTTCCAGCCGGGCGGTTGGATGATGACGTAGATGTAGTCGTTGGGGCCACCGGGGAAGCATCGCAGCGCGCTGCCAGGCTGACCTCCGCCGGAAGCATTCCCGGAGCGTGGTACGGCGGTGCCGAACTCCTTGTTGGGGTACTCGGGCAGCGGGCCGTGGACGAGCCGTTGCTGGTCGCGAAGTTTCACGCGGCACAGGTTCAGCACCGCGTCCTGCATGGCAACCTCGACCCTCTGGCCGCGGCCGCTGCGGTCGCGCTGGTACAGCGCAGCCAGGATCCCGGCAACAAGGTGAATGCCCGTCCCGGAATCGCCGATCTGAGCACCGGTGCTCGTCGGCGGCCCGTCCAGCCATCCAGTCGTGCTCATCGAGCCGCCCATGGCCTGGGCAACCGTTTCGTACGCCTTGCAATCCTCGTACGGCCCTGGACCGAATCCCTTCCCGGACGCGTAGATGATGCGTGGGTTCAGTTCGCGAATCCGCTCCCACGTAAACCCCTGCCGGTCCATCGCACCCGGACCGAAGTTCTCGACGAGGACGTCGCACTGCTGGATCAGGGCTTCGAATATCTGCTTGCCCTTCTCGGTCTTGGTGTTGAGCGTGATGCTGCGCTTGTTGCAGTTGAGCATCGTGAAGTAGAGGCTGTCGACATCGGGGAGGTCTCGGAGCTGACCGCGGGTGATGTCGCCGCGTCCCGGGAGCTCGACCTTGATCACGTCGGCACCGAACCACGCGAGGATCTGCGTGGCCGATGGACCCATCTGCACGTGGGTCATATCGAGGATGCGCACACCGTCGAGCGCCTTGGTGTCGTCCATGTCAATCATCGTTCCCCTCGTTGACTACTTGTACATCGTCTGATTGCGGGTGCCAGGAGCGAACACGTCGCGGTCGACCCAGATGTTGACCAACGCGGGAACGCCTCCAGCCACGGCCTCGCGTGCCCGGAGGAGGGCCGGCGCGATCTGGCCGGCCTCGCGAACTTCCTCGCCGTGGCCACCCAGCATCTGGGCGAACTTCTCGAAGGGCACATCGCCGAGGAGGTTGCCGACATTGCCGCGCTCCGCGCCGTACTTGTTGATCTGCCCGCAGCGGATCTGGTTCATTGCCGAGTTGTTTCCGATGACCCCCAGGAACGGGAGCCCGAACCGAACGCTGGTCTCGAAGTCCCAGCCGGTGAGCGTGAACGCACCGTCGCCGAAGTAGCAGAGCACTTCCTTGTCGGGGTGCACGTACTTGGCGGCGAGCGCGAACGGCACACCGACTCCGAGCGTGCCGAGCGGGCCCGGATCCATCCAGTGACCCGGCTGGCGGGGTTGCACGGCTTGGGCGCTCGTCGTGACAACATCGCCGCCGTCGCCGATGTAGATGGTGTCGTCGGTGAGGAACTCGTTCAACTCGTACGCGACCCGGTACGGGCTGATCGGTACCTGGTCAGAGTGGAACTCCGGGAGCAGCTTCTGATACGCCGCCTCTTCGGCAGTGCGAAGACGCTCGAGCCATTCCTTGCGTCGTGCGGATCCGTCGTCGAGGCGACCACTGGCTGCCTCGGTCACAGCCTGGAGGATCGCTCCGACATCACCCACGAGTCCGAGCGAGATGTCGCGGTTCTTGCCGACCGTGCGGTAGTCCATGTCGATCTGCACCACCGTGGCGTCGGCTCGCAGACGCGCGCCGTAGCCCATACGGAAGTCGAACGGTGTGCCGACGATGACGATCACGTCAGCTTCGTCGAAGGCCATGCGGCGGGTGTGGTGGTAGTGGTGGGGGTCACCTGGCGGGAAGGTGCCGCGGCCGGCGCCGTTCATGTAGCCGGGAACGCTGAGCGATCGGCAGAACTCCCGAGCCGCGTCGGCCCCGCGACACGTCCACACCTGCGAACCGAGCAGCACGCACGGACGCTCGGAGTTGACGAGGATGTCGGCAAGTTGCTCGATGTCGGCGGGATCACCGATGGATCGTGTGGACGCTCGGAATCGGCCTGCCTCCGGAATGCGGGCCGCCTTGCGATCGACCTTGGCATCGAGCACGTCGCGAGGGATCTCGAGGAACGAGGGCCCCGGTGCGCCGTTGAAGCATTCGCGAAATGCCATGCTGACCATGTCGGCGATTCGCGCTGTCGAAGGCACGGTGGCCGCGAACTTGGTGATGGGCGACAGCATGTCGACGTGTGGCAGGTCTTGGAGCGACCCCATCTTGTGCTGGGTGAGCGCGCCCTGGCCGCCGATGACGAGGATCGGGCTCTCTGCCCGCAGCGCGTTGGCGATTCCCGTCACTGCGTCGGTGGTGCCAGGGCCGGCGGTGACGACGGCGACACCCGGCTTTCCGGTCATGCGTGCATAGCCGTCGGCGGCATGCGCCGCAACCTGTTCGTGCCGCACGTCGATGATCTTGATCCCCTCATCGATGCACCCGTCGTAGATGTCGATGATGTGGCCACCGCACAACGTCCAGATGACGTCTACGCCCGCGTTCTTCAACGCCTTGGCCACGAGATGGCCACCTGAGATCGTGTCGTCGGTTGTATCGGTCATGAGTTTCCTCCAGCAGAGTCGAAGCAACGTAGATCAGACGGTGAGGTCTGGGTCAAGCCGACGCCCCTTGGGCCGTCAAGGTATCGGGGCTCGGGCCGCCCTCTTCGGCGGCCTCGGCGAGCCAACGCCTGGCCATGGTCGCCGCGCCTGCTGCGGCCATTGCGCTGAGCGCCATCAACATGAAGCCCCAGGAATACGAAAGTCGCTCGACGACCACGCCGAAAGCAGCGGGGCCAATGACGCCACCGACGTTCATGCCCCCGGATGTCATCCCGGTTGCCGCCCCAGGGGCTTGCTTGTAGTGCCGCACGACGGCGTGCACCATGACGCCGCTCCACGACCATCCGAACGCGAGAGCCCAGGCCGCGCCGACGGGTAACAGAACCCGCGAGCCGGTCGCCGCCAAGAGGTAGCCACCCGTCGACAGCACGAGTTGGGCGGCCACGGTGACCAGGTGATCGGCCTTGCGACGGTCGGCCAGGAAGCCGCTGAGGATCCTGGCGGCGACGACAACACCGCTGGCGACGGCCAGCAGGAGGCCGGCAGTCGCTTCACCGATGCCCGCTTCGGTGGCGGCGGGGACGAAGAACGAGGCGAGTGTCGTCGCCGCGGCTGATCCCAGTGCGGCCGCCGCCGCCAGCATGACGAGCGGGCGGTAGTCGATGTTGCCGAGCTTTCTGGCGGAGACCTGCACCATCGCGATGGGGCCGATGGCGGGCGTGACGATGAGGCCGAGCAACGGGATCGCCGCAGCGCTGATGTAGGCCCACCGCCAACCGAACGGGAGGGCAACCGTGGGGACGAGGAGCCCGCCGACGAACACGGCGAGTGGAACGGCCGCCGCCTGGATCCCGAAGGCCATGCCATGACGATGGACGGGGACCCCCCGGGCCACCATGAGCTTTGTTCCGGGGCCGGCGATCGCGAGGCCCAGCGCTCCGAATGCGAGGAATCCCCAGAGCACGGGGTAGCTGTTTGTCAAGAGGCCGGTGCCGAGCAGCGCGGATATCGAGATGATTGCAGCGATCCGGGAGCTGCGACCGGGACCGAGACGATCAGTCAGTGCACCGGCGTGAGGCGATGCCAAGGCCGCAACCAGGAAGAACACGGCGACGGCGACACCGATACCGGTCTCGCTGAAGCCCTGATGCTCTCGTAGCTGCTCCGTGAGGGCGCCCGTCAGGAATGCAGGGAGCATCGTCGCTGTCTGGATCGTGACCGAAGAGACCATCGGCCGAGCAGCCGGGTTCAAGGCCACACCGAATCACCGCAACGCGACGGAAACCGGGCCAAGACCATGTGTATACAATAGACCATCGTGGATCGCAATGAAAGTGACACCCAGGTGGCGCCTCGTCCCGAAAGCGGTGTTCAGGCGGAGCTCCGTGCCTGGCTCGACGAGTTCTCCGACGAGGTCGCCGGCTTGCGCTTCGAGGACGCCGCGACCCGTTTCCGACCCGATGTCGTCAGCTTCAGCTCGTTCTGTGACGTCGTCACCGGTATCGACCAGTTCGTCAACGCCCAGTGGCGCCGCGTCTGGCCGAGCATCGTCGACTTCCGGCTGGAGACCGAGAAGATGCACCTCAACGTCTCGCCCGACCAGCTCATGGCTGCGGTGGCGTGCACCTGGACCTCGACGGGGTTCGAAGCCGACGGTACGCCGTTCGACCGACCCGGCCGCTGCACGATCGTGCTCACACGCGACCGCCCGGGCGACCCCTGGTTCGGGGTGCAGGGCCATTTCTCGCTGCACCGTGGCGTCCCTCAACAGTCGCACGGTCCGGGCGGGCGGCGTCGCGACGAGTGACTCCTGCGTGAGTCAGTGCTGCGACAGCAGCGAGCCGAAGCCCTCGACACGGTCCTCGATCCCACTCGATCTCATCGCATTCCAGGCCATCACTGTGTTGATGTGCAAGACCGGCTTGCCGAGCCACCACTCGGTGGCAGCAGCCAGCCGGGCCATGCGCATGTTCGTCCCCACTTGGATGACGACGTCGGCTCGATCCGAGTCGTTGTCGACGATCGCGGCGCGGATCTCGTCCGGTCCGAACTTGGCGATTGCGATCGTGCTCTGCGCCATGAACGTGTACGAGCCCACGACCTCGAGGCCAGCCTGTTCGAAGTATCGCACCGCTTCTTCGTGCGAGGCCTGTTGGAACGGACTCAACACGACCACTCGTAAAGCAGTCAGTGCCCGCAGCGCGGCCATCATCGCCGACGGTCCGGTGCTGACCGGGATCCCGGTCATGGTCTCGAGCTTGTTGCGAAGCGACTCGTCGCCTTCCGTGCCGCCACCGAAGGCCATCGCCGACATGCACAGGGCCAGGTGCCCCGGGAGGCACGTGACCAGATTCGACACCGTTGGCTCGAGAGCGTCGAACATCTGCGTGCTGAGATGCTGGTAGAGCGCGTCGGTGCTGGTGTTCGGCTGGCTCACGAGCATGCGACCGGCATGCGCGGTCACGCCGGCGGGCAACATCGCGAAGAACTCCGGCTCGACGATGGTGTTGGTGGACGGTATGAGCACACCGATCTTCAAGCGCTCCGGCACCTCACCTGGCGGCAGCACGGTCATGACTCTGCGTCCTCCTGCTGGATCCAGTTGCGGACTCGCTCGGGTGTCAGGGGCAGCGAGCGGATGTTCGCTGCGCTGAGCGGGCGGATGGCGTCTTCCACTGCCGAGGCGATCAGCGCACCGGGCCCGATCGAGCCCCCTTCGCCCATGCCCTTGATCCCCCAGATCGTGAACGGGGATGGGGTGCACAGGTGATGAATCTCGATCGGCGGCACGTCCGTGCTTCCGGGCACGACGTAATCCATGAACGTTGTCGACAGCGGCTGGGCTGCCTCGTTGTACACGAACTCCTCGTACAGGGCCGAGCCGATGCCTTGGGCGATACCGCCGCGGACCTGGCCGTCGACGATCATCGGATTGATGATCGTTCCGCAATCCTCGACGATGACGATCCGCTGGACATCGACTCCACCGGTCTGGATGTCGACCTCGACCACCGCGAGCAGTGCGGCGTTGGTGAACGTGCCACCGCCGGGTGAGGCGTCGTACGTTCGCGTCGCCCGCAGGTTCGGATCCTCGCCGGCCGGCAGCAGCTGCGGGGTGTGGTAGGCAGCGAGCGCGATTTCGGCGACGGAGACCCCGCGCGAGTCGACACCCCGGACGTGCGCCCAACCCTCCTCGATCACGATGTCTTCCGGCGCTGCTTCGAGGAGATGCGCGGCGATGCGCTCCAGACGAGCCCTCACGTCACCGGCAGCGAGTTGAGTGGATCCACCGTTCAGCACGGCCGAGCGGCTGGCGAAGGTGCCCATGCCGTACGGCAGCTGGGCCGTGTCCCCGAACAAGACCCTGACCTTGTCGAGCTCGATTCCAAGAGTCTCAGCCGCGATCTGGGCCATCGTGGTCTCGAGCCCCTGCCCGTGACTGTGAGCGGAGATGTACACCGTGACGTGGCCGGTGGTGTCGACCTCGACGGAGCTGGTTTCGAAGCCGAAGGTGATCGGGAGCCCGCGCTTGCGGAACTCTGCCCATGTGTGAGCGGTCTGCTCCGTGTACGTGACGACGCCGATGCCGAGGTACCGACCTTGCTCGCGGGCCACGCGTTGATCCTCGCGGAGTTGCTCGTACCCGCTGTGCTCCAACAAGGCGTCGAGCGCTTCGATGAAGGATCCCGAGTCGTACACCAGACCCGTCACGGAGGTGTAGGGGAACTCTTCACGACGCACGAGGTTGCGGCGGCGCACCACGGTGGGATCGAGGCCGAGATGTTGAGCAACGGCGTCCATCGTTCGCTCGATGCTGAAGCACGCCGCCGGGCGGGAGACACCGCGATACGGGCCCAGCGGGCACTTGTTGGTGGCCACCGACGATGCGTCCACGAGGTAGTTCCGAATCCTGTATGGGCCAGGCAGGATGCCCAAGGCCATCCCTGCGTCCATCGAGGCCGTGACCGGCCACAACGAGTACGGGCCGCAGTCGACCACGATGTTGGCCTTGAGAGCGTGGACGACCCCGTCGGCGTCGAAACCCACCTCGATGTCGTGGTAGTGCTCGCGAGATTGGCTCGCCGTCAACATGTGCTCGCGGCGGTCCTCGATCCACTTCACCGGCCGGTGCAGCTTCATCGTCAGCAACGAGCACACCAGTTCCTCGGGGTACATCGCGTGCTTGATGCCGAACCCACCACCGATATCAGGCGCGATCACGTGCACACGACCCTCAGGCAGGCGCAGGAACTGAGACAGCCCGCTCCGCAGCAGGTAGGGCGCCTGGGTCGTGGCATGAACCAAGAGCTCGCCGACACGCTCGTCCCATTGCGCCAAAACGCCGCGGGTCTCCATCGGTTGGCCCGAATGTCGTGCCATCTCGAGGCGCAACGACACCCGGTGAGCGCAGCCTTCGAGTGCGTCAGCGAAGCCGTCGGTCTCGACGTGCCGCTGGAGGAACCGGTTGTCAACCCAGTTCTCGTGGATGAGCGGCGCGCCGGGTGCCATCGCTGCCGCGACGTCGGCCACGGGTTCGAGCGGCTCGTAGTCGACCTCGACGAGATCCACGCCGTCCTCGGCGATGTAGCGATCGGTGGCCACCACGCACACGATCGCCTCCCCGACGAAGCGGACCTTGTCCTTGGCGAGCGCCCAGAAGGCTGAGCTCTGCCAACCGGGCATCGTGGAGTCGTAGCGCATCGGCTCCCAGTCGGCTGCCGCCTCCTGGCCCGTCAGCACGGCTACCACCCCGTCGAGTGCCAGCGCGGCGGACGTATCGACGTTCAGCACCCTGGCATGCGCGTAATCCGAGCGGACGAACGCGGCGTGCAGGACACCCGTCACCGGGACATCGTCCACGTAGAGGCCCTTGCCGAGCAGGAACCTCGGATCCTCACGGCGCTTCACCGACTGGCCCAGGTATCGGGGCTCCAGCGGCATGTCGGTGGTCACGACGGCGCCCCCGCTCGACGCGAGGCTTCCAACACCGCTTCGACGATCGACTCGTAGCCCGTGCAACGACAGATGTTGCCGGCAAGGCCCAACCTCACGTCTTCATCGGTCGGGTTGGGAGTACGTGCCAGGAGATCCGTGACCGTCATGAGGATCCCCGGGGTGCAGAACCCGCACTGCAGACCGTGACAGTCCAAGAACGACTGTTGGAGGTCTGACAACTCGCCGGCCGGCGAGGCCAGCCCCTCGACCGTGCGGATGTCGGCGCCCTCCATCTGAACGGCGAACGTCATGCAGGACCGCTCGGACCTCCCGTTGACGAGGATGGTGCACGCGCCGCAGACTCCGTGCTCGCATCCGACGTGCGTACCGGTGAGACCGAGGTCGTCGCGCAACGCGTCGCAGAGCAGCCGCCGCGGCTCGACGAACACCTCGGCCGACTGACCGTTGACCGTGAACGTGACCCTACGACGCTCCATCCCCACTCCCATCTACAACTTGCTCGCCGCGCTTGCGCGAGCACCCGCGCCACCTGCACGCCGACGAGGTGGCGTTTGAACTTGTCGGATCCGTGGATGTCGCCGGTCGGCTCGACATCGTTCCTTGCCGCTTCGGCCGCGAGATCGTCGAGCTGCTCGTCTCCGAGGGTCGAGCCGTTGATCACTGCCTCGGCGCCGGCCAGACGCACCGGGGTGGGCCCGACCCCTGCGGCCACCAGGCTGGCCCCGGTGACGGTGCCGTCGGCGAGTTGCATGATCGCGCCAACCGCGGCGATCGCGAAGTCGCCCGTGCGCTTGGCGAATTCGGAGAAACCCCACCGCCACGGCGTAGGCGGGGTGCGAAAGCGCACCGCGATCAGGACCTCGTCGTCAGCGAGCGTGGTCGTGAAGTTGCCGTCGAAGAACTCGTCGGCAGGAATGGTTCGCGTGCCGCCGGGCCCAACGACCTCGAGATCGGCGCGCAGCAAGCGGACGAGCAGCGGCCATTCCGCCGCCGGGTCGGCGTGGCACACGCTGCCACCCACCGTGCCGCGATTGCGGATCTGGCGGTAGCCGATGTGGGCGACGACAACAGGAATCACCGGCGCCGCGGCCCGCAGCTCCTCCGAGTCCTCGACTGTCGAGTGCCGGGTCATCGCTCCGATGCGCCAGTCGTCGCCGTCGCGCGTGACGCCCGCCAGGCCCTCGATGCCATTGAGGTCGACGAGACAACTCGGTCGCGCCAGACGCATGTTCATGGTGGGGACGAGGCTCTGCCCTCCGGCCAGCACTTTGGGCTCGCCGTCGCGCCGGGCCGACAGCATCTCCACTGCTTCGTTGACCGATCGAGGGGCGAGATACTCGAATCGAACGGGTTTCATACGTTCACGGCGCCTGCGCCGCGGAGGGCTCGATGGCCACGTTGTCGTCGAAGGGGTTCGTCGGCGACGGGCCCTGCTTGACCTCGATGAGCCTGGTGCCGTCGACCAGCGTCTCGATGGAGTGTCCCTCGTACATCAGGATGAGGTCACCGGGTCCGAGATCGATGTCGCCCGCGTGGGGTCCGTCCTTGTCGAACACGCCGATGCGCGCTTTGCCGCTGAGGCAGATCATCACCTGGTGTCGCGTCGCGCTGACAGGCGGCCTCTCGTTGACGTGGTAGTGAGGCTTCACGAACGCGCCGGCCGGCCGATTGAGGATCGTGATCTGCAACGGCAAACCCTCCTCGGTGACGTGGGCCTTGGTGACGCGCTCGAGATCGGGGCTGGCGACCTTGTAGTAGTCGCGCAACCACTCACGCTCTTCCTCGGTGTCGAACGTAGGAGGGTGGGACGCGAAGTCGTCGAAGTCGTGCCGCAGGACCATCGCGAGGACACGGCCGTCGTCGGCCTTCAACCACTCGGCGGCGCTCATGGCCAGCACGACCGGACTCGGCAGGTGATCACACAACTCGTTGTTGTCAGCATGTGCAGTTCTCCTTCGTTTCGTCGTGTGTTGATCTCGACTCTTGCGATTGCGTGCATCATCGTTCGCTCCATCGCTCATACGCCAATGCAGCCGCGGCCATGTCTTGCAGGGCGATGCCTTGCGACTCGAACAGCACGATCCCTCGCGGCTGCGATGGCAGATCCGCGGTACCGGCCACGATGTCTTTCATGTCGATCACGCGCGACCAATCCACGGCCTCACCGGCTTGGATGAGGTCGCCCGCTTCGTTCTTCGCACCATCGACACCATCTGCCACGATCACCGAGGCGCGTGCAACCGTGGCCTGGTCGAGCTCGCGCCGATCGGGTTTCGTCGCCCCGACCGCACACACCAGCGCCTGTTCGGCCAGCCGGGCACCATCGAACAGTGGTGTGTACGAGGCCGTGACCGTGCACACGACATCGGCGCCGTCGACGGCATCGTTGGCATCGGCGACGACCGTTCGCGGGATGTCGTGGTCACTGCACCATGCCGACAGCTCGGCAACCCTCTGGGGCGTGCGTCCCCACAGACGGAGCTCGTCGAGCCCGGTCTCTTGCGCCAGTGCCGCCGCGTGCCACGTGCTTTGCAATCCCGTTCCGAGCACCGCGCCTATGTGTGCGCCAGCCGGCGCGAGGTGACGCATCGCGACCGCGCTCGCAGCCGCGGTGCGCACCGCGGTGAGCGCGTTCGCATCGAGCGTGGCCAGCACTCCGCCGTCCGCGCTGAACAGGACGACGACGAAGTCGAACCCGTTCGGGTGGTGGATGTAGAGCTTCCCACCGGCAACCCCTCGGTTGGGAAGGGCGGCAGCCATCGCCGAGGCGAGAAGCTTGTCAACGCCCGTGCGCACTCGCAACGTGGTCGACGCCTCACCTTTGGCCAGATCGAGCCATGCTTCTTCGAGCCGATCAGTCATGGTCGGAAGATCGATGAGCGTTTCGATCGTGGCATCTTCGAGATGGACCATTGGGACTCCTAGGGATTGGATGGTGTAGGGATCGCGGCGAGCGACCATCGATTGTTCACATGAGCGGCGAACTCGTCGGTCGAGGCGACATGCTGACCGGGGCCGGCCAGGTCGTAGGTGAGTGGACCCGCTGCAAGAGCATCAGTCAGCGCCTGGCGCACGAGCGGCCCGTACTGCGCAGTGTCGGGGAACCATTCGAGCAAGGCCGCGAGCGCCAGGTACGCGCCCGCAGGATTGGCCTTGCGCTGCCCCGCACGGCGGGGCGCTGAGCCATGCACTGGTTCGAACAATCCGACGCATCGCCCATTCACCGGCGCACCGGGATTCACACTCGCGGAGCCGCACAAGGCAATGGATCCGACGCGGCCACACGCGAGATCGGACAAGATGTCGCCGAAGATCCCCTCCGTCAGCACCACCGCTTCCGGAGGTTCTCCATGGCCGAGCTCGAACGCGAAGCGATCGACCAGCACGTGGTCGACCTGCACGCCGCGCTCTGCAGCCACAGCGCTGACCGTACGCCGCCACAGCCTGCTCGTTGCGAACAGATTGGCCTTGTCGACCGACACGACCGGGCAGCCCGGTTCGCGTGCCGCCAGGTCGAAGGCGATGTTCGTGAGCTCGACGATCTGCTCAGGGGTCAACTCGACGATGTCGCGAGCCGGGATCGTGCCATCGCTCTCGGTACGCATGCCGGCGTTGCCGTATGCACCTCCGAGGAGGTTGCGCACAACGGTCATCGGACGGCGCGACGCATGCCACACCTCGCGAATGCTCACCCGCAGTTCGAATGCCTCACGGAGCGCAAGCAGGCTGTGCTCCGGCCGATAGGCCGCAATCGCCACGCCGGGGTGTTCGCCCGCGGCGCCGAAGAAGATCGCATCGGAGGCTTCGCACGCGGCAAACGTCTCTGGCGGCAGGCCGTCACCGAGCGCACCGAACGCGGAGGCGCCCACGGGCCACGGTCCCGAAACGCTGACGGCGCCCATCCTGGCCAGGTCGTGGAGGATCTCGGTGGGACCGGCCAGCACTTCGGGGCCGACACCGTCGCCGGGAAGCAGGGCAACAGAGATCATGGCGCCAGCAGTTCCCGCGCGTTCGTGACCGCGACGCGTTCGAGCATCGACTCGCCTAGGAGCGAGGCAATGTCGTGCAACCACGGCACCATTCCCTCGGCGAGTGGCGGGTAGTTCGCATGGCCGAGATCACTGCCGAAGACGAAGAGGCTGGGATCGGCGACGTCAGCCAACCGTGCGGTGGTGGTGCCGCTGTCGCCGGCGAGGATGTCGGCGAGCACTCCTACCTCCAGGTGTGCACCGAGGCTGCGCAACGGCTCCACGTGCTCGTCGCGCCAACCGAGGAACCCGAGCCCGGGGTGGTTGACAACGAGGCGATCGACACCGCGGCGGCGAGCCTCCGTCAGCACCACGATGGCCTCGTCGATGGTGACGTGGCCCGAGCACAGCACCATTCCGTGACGGGCGACGACATCGAGGACGTCGTGCCACTCGGGACGCAACGCTCCGTCCTCGACGACTGGCACTGCCCGGAATGTGATCCCAGCGTGTGCCTGCAGCTCGGGGCGCTCGTTGGCGGCCTTGTGAGCTGGCGACGAGATCGTCGGTAGCCACACGACCGCGCGCTCCCAGCTGCGCGGCCACCTCGACGGCGTCGGGATTTGCGCCACCGACAGTCGAGTTGAGCACGACTCCCCCGACGACCTCAGGGCCGAGCAACTGGGCTCGATCCGCGGACGAGCCCTCGTGAGCCTTGAGCACGAACGTGCGCACACCGAGCGATCGCGCCACGTCCAGCGTCTCGGGATCGGCCGAGTGCCGAGGGACGATGCTGGGCGCCGAATGGATGTGGAAGTCCACAAGGCCCTCGACGATGCTCGTGATCGTTGCCTCGGTGGTCACAGTTCGACGACCTCGAGCGGCTCGATCGTCTCCAGCAACCGGCGGCGAACTTTTCCGACACCGGTGTCGCGGGGCATCTCCTGGATGCGCACCACGGCGGAGGGTCGCATGAACTTGGGCAGCTGTTCGCTCACGGCGCGAACCTCGGTGAGTGGTACTTCGGTCCCGACCACGTAGAGCACCACTTCGTCGTCGACCAGCTCGCTGCTGCGACGCCACACCGCGAGATCCTGCAGGGCCTCGATGCTGGTGAAGCGTTGCTCGACGTAGCCGATCGGCACGTACTCGCCCTTGACGCGGATCGATTCCGAACGGCGCTCGATGAACACGAGGTTGCCGAGCTCGTCGACTCTGCCGACGTCGCCGGTGGCGAACCAGCCCTCGTCGAACGGCTGGACGAGGTCGCCGCCGGTGCGATAGCCGGAGAACAACACGCCTGGCCGATTCCCACGCACGCTGATCTCACCGTCGTCGGACACCTTCCACTCGAGATCGTGACGTGCTCGTCCGCCGTAGCGTGACGCTCCCTCGGCGAGTTGGTCGACGTCCCCACGCCGCCACACCCATGTGTGGGAGAGCCCCCCGGCTTCGGTCGAGCCGTACGCGGACAGGCCAAAGGGGATGTCGAAGGTCTCGAGGAAGTCGACATCGGCGAAGAACATCCCTCGAACGCGGTGTCCGGCTGCGTCTTCGCGTCGAGTGGTCTGCTTGAGGATCTCGACGGGTGGCGCGTGCAGCACCAGGAAGGTGGCGTTCGTGTCGCGCACGGTCGGCCAGAACGCACTTGCGGAGAAGCGGGTAAGCCCGAGCACGTCGGCGCCCGCGGTGAGACCACCGACGACGCCGTATCCGAGCGGGTTGATGTGGAACATCGGCAGAGGAGCCAGGACGGTGTCGGAATCGGACAAGCACCACGAATCGGCGATGAACCGTCCGAGACGGATGAAGTATTCGTGGCTCTGCTCGCAGAACTTCGGGGTGCCGGTGGTTCCCGAGGTGTGCATGTATCCGGCGACGTCGTCGGGCCTCCGGGCAAGCCCGGCGAGCTCCGCCGGAGCGTCGAGCGCAACCTCGCTACCCCCGGCGACGAGCAACTTGCCGGCGGCGAGCGAGGTCGCATCGAAGTGTTGCAACGAAGGAGCCACCGAGGTGTCGGGTGCCCGACCGACCCAGATCACGGCGTGAGGCTCGAGGTTCGCGACCATCTCGGCCAACAACTCGGCGGGATACGTCGGGTTGATCAGCGCGACTTCGACTCCGCCGAGCACCAGCGCCATCCAGCTCAGGAGGTAACTGTTCGATGTCGTACCGATCAAGGCGACTCGGCGACCTGGGCCGATTCCCCCATTGGCCAAGCCATGCGCCGCCCGACCCGCGGCGTCGACGGCGTCGCAGAGCGAGCGAGGTCCGCCGGTGTCGTCGGCGATGCCGAACCGAGCATCTGGACGACGAGCGGCGCGATCGGTGATGAGCTCGGCGAGGTTCCTCATCGCAGCCCTTCGTTGTGGGGATCTTTGAGCACGCGCCGTGCGATGTAGTTGCGCAACACTTCGAGCGAGCCGCCGGCGATGCGCAGCACCTTCATGTCGTGAAGCAGCTGGGCGTAATCGGTGTCGGTGTACAGCCCATGTCCACCGACGAGAGCGAACGCCTCGTTGACAGCGTGTTCGGATGCATCGATCGCCAACTTCTTGGCCAGCGTGGTCTCGAGTGAGTGCTCGGCGCCGCTGTCGGCGAGCACCGCGGCGCGATCACGAGCGAGCGAGGCGCCGTACAGCTCGCCGTAACAATCGGCCACGGTCCACTGGATCCCCTGGAACTGCACGACGAGCGAGTCGCCCACGACGCGCTCGGATCCGTAGGCGATCGCGTCGCCGAGGGCGCGCCGGCCGAAGCCGATCAGCTCGGAGGCATTGCCGAGCCGGCTCATGTTGAACGTCGAGAAGAACGTGTCCATACCCCGTCCCGGCTCACCGAGCACGGCACCCGACGGGACCCGTACCTCGTCGAAGTCCATGTCGGCCGTGGGGATGAGGCGCAGGCCGATGGGATCCGTCTGCCGGCTCGAGCAACCCGGCAGATCGGTGTCGACGAGGAACGCAGTCAGACCTTCGCCGCGCCACGGCGTAGACCAAGGTGACGTGGGACTGGTGCCCGAGGTTGACGTGTGTCTTGCGGCCGGTGATCACCCAGTCGTCGCCGTCTCGCTCCGCCCGCGCCTGCATTTGCTTGATCGATGAACCGACCCCGGGCTCCGAGATCGATTCCGAGAAGATGATCTCACCGCGAGCGATGCCGCGGCAGGTAGCGCTGTCGTTGTTCTTCGGTGCCCCAATCGAGGAGCCAGCGTTGGCCCTGGATGGAGATCTGCGGCGAGACGAGACCGAGACGCCCTACCTCTTCTTCGATCACGCAGTATTCGGCGACACCCAGACCTGTTCCGCCGTCGGAGACCGGCGTGATCGGGCCGACCCATCCACGTCTTCCCATCTCCGCGAACAGGTCGGCGAGGAACCGTGCTTCTCGATTCGCGGCGCGTAGCTCCTCGCGGTGCTCCTGGGCGAATGCATCCATCGACTGCACCGTCGGGCTCCAGCCATCCCTCGTCGACGAACCGCAAGGTCGAGGTACATCAGCGGGCGTCCCGGACTCTTGCTTGCGCGGCGCCACCGGTGTGCCGGTCGCTGGCGACAGTCCACTCGTCGGCGTCCGACATCACGAGCTGCACACCGCCGCCGACGTTGTCCACCGTTCGAACGTCGTAGCCGCGCCACGTGGTCGTGCCCGACCCATTCGATGCCTGGTTCGCCGTAGATGTACCAGGGCTTGCCGATCCCGGCGGGAACGCCGAACCGCTGGTCTTCGGGGCACACGAACCAACGAGGACCGGAGGCGATCTCGTCGGCGGAGCCACCCCGGCGGAACCGCTGGACGGCCTGGGACAACCACTGCACCTGGCGATCGC
>CAVVBH010000016.1:0-199046 GCA_963746365.1 Ilumatobacteraceae bacterium
CAGGCCGCTCAGCACGTTCGCGTCGCCGCCCGGGTAGCGCGCCAGGACCGCCCCCTGATCCGCCTGCCCGACCGACATCAAGGGGCCCGCCCAGATACTTGAGCGGGATGATCTTCTCGGTGTAGCCGTAGAACACCGGGTGCTCGGGCTTGAACGATCTCCGCGTTGACCAGCGGCCGCGGCGCGTAGAACGCTCTGCGTGGCCACGCCGGACGCGTCGACGGTGCGCGCCATGCCGAGCTCGGTCGGGAACTGCACGGCGCCGCCGGTGCAGATCAGCGTGCCCCCCCCTTCGAGGAATTTCGCAAAGGCGTCGACGCCGTCGCCCCCCATGCCGCCGGTGATGTCCGGGCGAGGCGATCCGTAGTCGCCGAGGAACTTGAAGTTCTCTTCCCCGGTCTTCAGGGGTACGGCACGGGACGCGCCGCCGGCGCCGCGAAGATTGCCTGCCGGCTCGACGGCTGCGTCGGCATCACGATCACGTTGTAGTCGGCGCGCAGGTTCCCCCGCTTCGCCCGTTCCTTGAAGATGAGATTGAAGGGAATGCCGAACTGATTGAAGGCATGGCGGTACCAGCCGATCTCCTGTGGTGCTGTTCCACGCGGAGTAGATTGCCACGAGCGGCGGGCGTAAGCGACGCACCGATGGAGTGGCAGGCGATGGACGGCGGGCCGGTTCGCCTGCTTTTTCTCGTGGTGGCCCCCGAGGCTGGGGCGGGCGAGCACATCAAGGCGCTCGCGCGGATCGCGCGCATCATCCGCCACGAGGCATTGCGTGAAAGGCTGATTGATTGTCGCACACCGGACGAGTTCCATCGCACGTTGAGCCGGGCGGAAGCGGAGTGACCACGGTGCCCGCCTGCGACGCCGTCGCCACCACCCTGCGAACTCCACCGTCGCCGGCTCCCTTGGCCGCGACCAGGTGGGGCCTCACCGTGCGGCTCGGCGGCTGGGTCCACCGCCGCCGGGACCTCGGCGGCATCGTGTTCGTTGATTTGCGCGACCGCGACGGGCTCGTCCAGCTCTCGTGCAATCCCGCATGGACGCCGCCCGTCAATGATGGAGCGGGCGGCAGCGCTGTGGTTCGGAATCCGTCGTGCTCGTCACCGGCACGGTGGCATTCCGCCCCGATGCTGCCCGCGACGTCCATCTTCTCGTCCCGCGAGGTCGAGGTGCACGTGACCGAGTCCGAGATCGTGGGCCCGGCGCAGACGCCGGTCATTCCCGTGGCACGTAAGGAGGGTGAGGATCTCCCGGCCGAGGAGCTCCGCCTCAAGCATCGCATCCTCGACCTGCGCCGCCCCGAGCTGCAGGCCAACCTCACCCTGCGGCATCGCCTGCGGCAGCGCGCGCGGTCGACGCTGGCTGAGCTCGGCCTCTCCGAGATCGAGACGCCGATTCTCACCAAGCCAACCCCGGAGGGGGCGCGCGACTATCTGGTCCCGAGCCGGATCCACCCGGGGGAGTTCTACTCGCTGCCGCAGTCGCCCCAGATCTACAAGCAGCTCCTCATGGCGGCTGGATTCGACCGCTATTTCCAGATTGCCCGGTGCTTCCGGGACGAGGATCTCCGCGCCGACCGGCAGCCCGAGTTCACGCAGATTGACGTCGAAGCCTCGTTCGTCACGCAGGAGGACGTCCTCGGCTTCGTCGAAGCCGTATTGGTGGCGCTTTGGGACGAAGCCGGGCACGAGATCCAGCGCCCGTTCCGGCGCCTCTCCTGGCGTGAGGCGATGGACCGTTACGGCATTGACAAGCCGACCTCCGCCACGGGTACGAGATCCGCGATCTCGATGTGCTCGCCGGGCCGGGACGCCGCGGACTTCGTAGACCACCTGCCCTTGCTTAGGGAGGCCGGCTCCGCGGCATCGTGGCGCCGGCGGCCGGTGCGCTCAGCCGGAAGGATCTGGACGCCATGACCGCGGCGGCCAAGGAGGCCGGCGTGGGCGGTCTCATCTGGGCGCGGAGAACCGGCGCCGGCTGGGAAGGCTACCGTTGCGCAGTGCCATCGAAGGTCAAACCCGAGCCTCCTGAGGAGGTGCTCGCCCGGTATTGCATGAGCGAGTCGCTCGGGGTCCCTGTGGAGCGGCACGACACTGGGGTCGAGCCAGGGATGTACGACTTTAAGTTCGTGTCGCCCGATGGTCAGCTGGCAGCTGGGGAGATGACCACCATCGCTGATGATGTGGCGATGGAGTGGGATGCCCTCAGTGCCAAGTCACGCCGCGTCGAAGGCTCGCAGTGGGCCTGGATGGTGTGGCCACGAGGCAGCAGGTTCTCCGTGAAGGAGCTGATGCAGCACATGCAAGAGATCACGCGGGTGGCGGAGTCGGAGTCGTGCACGTCAGTGAATCTGTTGCGCTATGGCGAGCACCGTGATGAGCCCGCGTTCGTGTGGCTGCGTGACTCGGGCGTCGAGATCACGGGGCTTACGGAGACCTCCAAACCCGGCGTGGTCTACCTGATGCATGACGCCATCGTTGACATGGTGCACGAGACGCTTGACCCGATGCTCGACTGGCTTGAGATGGAGCTGGGGGACACGCGCTACGACGCCAAGTTCGACAAGCTGGAGCGGTCGGGTCGCCCCGATCATCATCTGTTCTTGCGAGTGCACATCTCCGGCATCCCCATGTCAATCGGCTACCACCTCTCGACAAGCCTGGACCTGCCCAGCCGGCCGCCGACGTTTCCGACCCGCGTGCTGAGTGGTCTGTGGCTCGCGCCCGAGTTCTCCAAGTCGGTGCTGTACTGGACGAGGCACACTGCCTGGCAGCGGCACCTCTACCCGTCAGCTCAGGAGGAGAACCATGGTGGGGGCTGACCCACCGAGGTGAGCCTCCGCCCACCCATTGCGCGGCCGCTCCATATCGACGCTCTTATGGTTGTCAAGGGTCTGTTTCCGGTGGCGCAGACAAACCAGTGAATGGTCATCTCGATGGTCGAGGGACGCGCTCTTTTCAGGTCATGCGGCCGGAGTGATGGGTGGTGACGGGACGACTGGTCGATCTGGAGACACTCGGGCGTCAGGGCATTCTCGGGTCAGTCCCGTCACCACGAACTGGTCACCGCGGAAGCGCGGTGAAGATCTCGCGGGCTACGTAACGCTTCAAGCAGCGGAAGATCTCCCGCGTCGACAGGCCTTGTTCGCGCCGCCGTTCCACGTACGCGGCGGTGCGCGGTTCGTGTTGGGAGATCCGGGTCAGCACGATGTGCCACAAGGCGTTGTTGGCGTGACGGTTCCCGCCAGGGTTCAACCGGTGCCGGCCGGTGCGTTTGCCGCTGTTCGCTGGCAGCGGCGCGACACCACACAATTTGGCGAACGCGGCTTCAGTGCGGATCCGTTCCGGGTTGTCACCCACGCGCGACCAGGATCGCCGCAGCGACATCGGTGCCGACCCCGTAAACGTTCAACAAGCCAGGTGCGGTCTGTTTCACCAACCCGGCGATCAACGCGTCGAGCTCGTTGATCTCGCCCGCCAGCAACTGGGCTCGACGCGCGAAGTCAACGCTGAGGTCTTGGTCGCGTAACGCACCATGTCACCATCGAGACGTGGTCGCAGACGTGCGCACTGGGCGGTGAGTTCTTTGCGAGACAGCTTGGCGTAACGCTCCCGCAGATCATCGGGGGCGGTGAACATCAAATGGCGCAGCTGGACCATCGCCGAGATCCGCGCTCGTTTCGCCGAGCGTTGCGCACCGAGCAACACACGCAACGCCTCGCTGTTACCGGTGCTCGTCTTCGCGGCCGCTAACGCCCGCCCAGCGATCACCGCCCGAGCAGCTTCGATCGCGTCGAGGTCGTCGTCTTTGCCATTGAGATGACGCTCCTGACGATTCGGACGTGTCACCTCCATCACCACCAGACCAGCTCGCAGCATGTGCCGCGACAGGCCAGCACCATAAGACCCGGTGCCCTCGACACCGACACGCTCCAGTCGGCCATGACTGTGCATCCACGACACCATCCGCCCATACCCCGACGCTGTCACCGGGAACGCGCCACGGCGAGCACACCACCCACACCGTCCACGACCGCTGCAACGTGTTCATCGAGGTGCGTGTCGACCCCACCGATGACAACACGCGTTGAATCTACAATGACCATTTGGCCATCCCCTTTCTTAGTTGAGGGGCTGGCACGCACGTCCCGGGAAGGAGACCGCTGACCGAGAAGCTGTTGACGCAGCATCTCGAGTCGCCCTCCGGAACGGGGCGTGTCGACCCCGTTTCATCACAGCATGCACTCCCCGCCGAACACCATCGCGGATACTCACACTGGACAAATCCATTCTCACTGGGCATTCGGCGCTACCTCATCGCAGCGCTTGGCGATTGCGGACCCGTAACGGGTCCCCCGTGATCAAACGCAATCGCGGAAGCCCACGCGGGCGTCGAAATGGTCCGCACAGGACCACTTCGCCGCCTGCGTCGATCAAAGGCCACCCGCGCCCCTATCTGCCTGTTAGGCGTTTCCGAAGTCGCCGTACACGGACTGCCAGATCTCATCAGCGACGCAGGCCTGGCCTATAAGTCCTGGTCAGAGCGTTGGTGATGGTGAGTCGGCCTGTAAGCGGGATTCTGTGACGCCGTAGCGTCGGTGACCATCCCTCTATGCGGCCTACCCGAGAGGTAGCCGGCGGACCGGCTGGACGGGCAGCCCATCCTCTCTGCTTGGCCTTGCTCCGAATGGGGTTTGCCAGCCGTACAGGTCACCCTGCACGCTGGTGCGCTCTTACCGCACCGTTGCACCCTTACCTGTGACCAGCGAGCTGGCCCATCGGCGGTCTGTTCTCTGTTGCACTGTCCGTCAGGTCGCCCCGACCTGGCTCGCGCCAGCATTCTGCCCTGTGGAGTCCCGACTTTCCTCGACACGGTCACCGAAGTGCCATGCCGCGGCCACCCGGCCGACTCACCATCGAAACCAGTGTACGAGGGCTCAGCAGGCAGATGTCATGTACTCGTAGACGAACGAGTTGAGGCTCGGCGTCTCGAGGTTGATCTTCAGTCGCGTTCCGTTCTCGTCGCCCCTGCCGATGACGAGCTGGATCGCAGCGAGCGTGCCGAACTGGGATGGGATTGCGGTGACGGTGGGGATCTCGGTCTGCGGCACCGTCTCTGTCGATTGGGACGGGACCGCAGCACCAGGAGCATTGGCGATGTTCTGAAGTGTCGTGGTGGTCGCGGGAATGGTGGTCGAAGTGGGCGGCGAGGCAGGTTCGGCGTTGACCGCGTCCGCGAAGTTGACCAGACCGCCGGGGCGATCGGGGTTGATGGTCAACGCGAACAGTGCGGCATGTCGCGCCTCGCGGGCGCCGACTCGCATCGCCTCGCCGCGCAGCGACGGGTCCGAGAACAACGCGACGAACGCTTGATACGTGGCTCCGGCGAGCGCCTCGAGGCCATGGGCGAAGTTGAGGACGTCGCGATGCGGGTCGTCGCTCGCCTCCACCGCCGCCGCTGTCGTGGTAGCGCCAACGCCCTGCGTGATTCGAGTGAGGATGGGGTTGATGATCACGTCGTCGATCTTGGGATTGCCGCATGTCCAGGGGGTACCGCCGGCATCGGTGGTCAGCTCCTCGAACAAGGCGGCGTGGCTCTGGTGGTCTTCCATGAATCGCTTGGCGACGTCGTTGAGCTTCGGGTCGAGCAGATCGGCGTGGTCGATGACCTGGCTGTACACGTTGATCACCGAATGCTCGAGCGAGGATGCCGTGCGCAGCAGGGCAACATTGGTCACGACCGCATCGGGCAGCTTGACGGTCGTAGGAACAGCACCGACCCGGCCCACCTCTCCACGCTCGTGCTCGCCGCATGCGCTGATCACCGCGGCGGTGGCAACGCCGAACCCACCGATCCGCAAGATGTCGCGGCGGCCGAACAGAGCGCGCCGACCGTCCTCGGCATCGGCAGGCGAATCGAACAACTGGGAGTACACCCGCCGCGCTGCTTGCGCATCGCGGCCGGCGGTTGCCCCGAGTGAGCGCAGCTCGCGACGAAGTTCGTCGCTGGTGTCGTGGCGGCTCACGGCCTCACCCTTCTGCCGGCGCAAGCGCGTCGGCCTCTTCATCGACGAGCAGCGCGTCGAGATCGGTTGCACCGTTGAGGTAGCCCAGCACGGTGCCGTGACGCCCCTCGACGATGAGTATCGAAGCGATCAGCGACGCGCCGTCGGTTCCCTGCAACTGGCTGAGGACGTCGAGGTGCGTGGCGACTGCCGTCGACTCGAGCGAATACGCCGCGTCGAGCACGCTCTTCAAGTCTCCGGCGAATGTCGACTGAAGGTCGTCGAAGATCGGATTGACCTCCTGCGGCGCCTCGCGGCCAAGGGTGCCCGAGAGTGACGCAGCATACGCATCGTGGGATTCTCGAATCGCCGCCATCACCGCGCGTGTCACGTCGTCGAAATCGACGGTGCCCAGCGCCACGTCGTACAGATTGCGGGCAGCGAGCTCGACCGATTGGGCGAAGCCGAGGAGCGCAACGTCGTCGTCGGTCGGACGCTTCGGAGGAGCGGAGGTGGTGGTGGTTGTACTCGAGTCGGTTGGCTCGCTGCTCGGTGTCGTCGCGCTGGCCCGGCCAACCAGGAATGGCAGGAGCGAGACTGCGGCGCCACCCAATCCGATGCCGAGCAGTCGACGGCGCAGGGCGCTATCTGCCGGTGCCGGCTCCGTCACATCCATGTCCACGAGGAAATCCTTTCGAGATGCTCACCATCAGCCTTCCTTGCCGAGGGTGAGCGGAGCAATTCTAGAAGTCGAGTGCCGACAGGTCTGGTATCCATCCCCGGGCCCGCTCGACTGCACTGGACCACTGCTTGCGGTCGAGTTGGCCGGTCGGCTCGATGACCTCCCGTGGGACCCACGCCTCGGCGATATCGTCGAACGAACCCCAGGTCCCAACCGCGAGGCCGGCTGAGATACGCGGCGCCGATCGTCGTCGCCTCGGTGTGCGGCGAGACTTCGATGGCGCGTCCGGTGGCGTTGGCCAGTGCCTGGATGAACGTCGGGTTCTGGCTCATCCCCCCGTCGACCCTGAGCGCGCCGACCGTGTTGCCGTAGTCGGCCTCTGCGGCCTGCAACATGTCGGCGCCGCGATGGGCGATGCCCTCTAACACTGCGCGCACCAGTTGCGGCCGGCCACTGCCACGGGTGAGACCGAGCAACGTTCCACGCGCCCCGAAGTCCCAATGGGGTGTGCCGAGGCCCATCAGCGCCGGCACGTAGACCACGCCATCGGTGGTGTCGCATTGCGCCGCTACGTCGTGGCTGTGCGCGGCGGTGTCGATGATGCCGAGATCGTCGCGGAGCCAATCGACGTTGGTGCCGGCCGACAGCATGATCGCTTCGGCACCCCATGTGCGCTGACCACCACGGCTCCACGCCACGATCGGGAACGTGCCGTTGTCGCTTCGGCGCGCCGAAGCCGGAGCGGATGTGCCGGTGCAGACGTCGAGCATTCCACCGGTGCCGAATGTGATCTTCGCCAGACCGGGTCGCACACAACCCTGACCGACGAGGCTCGCCTGCTGATCACCGATCAGTGCCGCCAGTGGTGGGGCGCCGGGGAGCGCGGTCGCCTCGCCGAGGATCCCCGTCGAGTCGACCACGGTGGGAAGCATCTCCATCGGCACGCCGAGCGTTGCGCACACCTCTTCGGACCACGCCATGGTGTCCGGCGTGAGCAGGCCCGTGACCGCCGCGTTGGACGGGTCGGTCACGTGAACGGCGCCTCGCGACAGCACCCACGCGACCCACGTGTCGACCGTGCCGAAGCAGAGGTCGCGGTCACGAGCGCCGTCGATGTTGTTGAGCAGCCAGGCGACCTTCGTCGCCGATTGATTTGGAGCGAGAGCCAACCCGTGCTCCGCCTTCAACGTGATGCAGTCGAACACCGTGCGAAGGTCCTGCCAACCGATGCCGGGCCCGATCGGGTGTCCCGTGTCGCGATCCCACAGCAACGTCGAAGCGCGTTGATTGGTGATGCCGACAGCGGCAACGGGACCGGCCGCGGCCAGCGATCTGTTGGCGACGTCGAGCACGGCTTCGGCCATCGCCGCCCCGTCGAACTCGACGAGTCCGGGGAATGGCGTCGATGGGGGGAACGGCCGATACTCGAGCGCGTCCACGGTGCCCGCCCCATCCACGACCGCGGCACGCAGACCGGAGGTGCCGACGTCGACGACGAGCACGCTCACGGCGAACGCCTCGACGACGCAGGGAAGAAACCGCGGCGATGCATCATGCCGCCGAGCGCACCACCGATCAGTCCGGCCACGGCAACCGCGGTGAGATTGAAGATTGCCGCGAGCCAGCGCACCTCGTTGCCGCGGATCGCGCGGATGATGATGAACACGGTTTGGGCAGCGACGTAGGTACCTACCGCACAGATGAGCCCATGCTTGAGCGGCAACTGCAGTTGTTGCGCCCACGCCGCCACACCCGCCCCGAGCACGAATCCCAACAGGGCAGCCAGGCTCAACAGCGCCGCGGTCCCGGAACTGTCGTTGCGCTCGGCGACGACACGCGCGGCAATCGAGAACGGGATGGCGAACACCAGCGCGACGCTGCCGCCCGCGCGCAGCGCGTTCCAGTCGAGCGCGCTCATGGCCAGTCGACTTCTCCGAACGGCGACGACAGCCCGAGCTTTCCGGGGTTGAGGATGCCGGCCGGATCGAGTGCGTTCTTCACCGACTGCAACACGCCCAGCGAGGCGCCCATCGACTCTGCCATGAAGCGGGAGCGATTGAGCCCGACGCCGTGATGGTGCGACAGGTTGCCGCCGGCCGCGAGTACCGCGCGCTGGCCTGCATCCCACATCGCGACGTAGGTGGACTCGACCTCGTCGGGCGGGGGAGTGGCGGCGAACGTGAAGTACAGGCACGCGCCGTCGAGATAGCTGTGCGAGAGGTGGCAACTGGCGGCTCGCGCGTTGGGTACGGCCATCAACGCCTGGCGCGCCTCGTCGAAGATCGTCGCAAGACGCGACCATGGAGCTGCGATCTCCATCGTGTCGACGACGAATCCCTTCCGGGTCAGCGCTTGCAGGGCGTTGGTGTCGTTGCGATGCACCAACCAATTCTCGACGAGGTCGCCGGAGGCCGGCGTGGCGGCCGCGCACTCGTCTTCCACGACGCCGAGCGTTGCCTCAACGAGCCCGATCTCGCCTTCGTCGAGCACCAGCAGCACACATTGCGTGCCATCCCCGCCGTGCCCACGCTCGCTCTCCACGGCGTCGTACAGACGCAGCACGGCGGGCGTCGCGCCGCGCCGCAGGATCAGGCGGCATGCCTCGATACCGGTCTCGAAGTCGTCGAACGTGTACGCGGCGCGACGTTCGTGGGTCGGAACCGGGTGGGTGCGCAACCAGACGCGAGTGATGACGCCGAGCGTTCCCTCGCTGCCGAGGAACAGCTGGGTGAGGTCCGGCCCCATTGCTGCCGCGGGGCCGTGACCCGTCTGCAGCACAGTTCCATCGGCCAGCACGACCTCGAGACCGACGCACATGTCTTCGATCTTCCCGTAGCGGGTGCTGTACTGCCCGGCGCCGCGGCAGGCGACCCATCCACCGACCGTGGCGATGTCGAAGCTCTGCGGAAAGTGACCGACGGTCATCGCGCAACGCTGGCGCAGTTCGGTCTCGAGGTCGGGTCCGAACGTGCCGGCCCACACCTCGACGACGCCGGAGACGGCATCGATGTCGACGATGCCCTGCATCGCGGTGAGGTCGAGCACAACACCACCGAACACCGGCACTGCCGCCCCCGAGACACCGCTTCGCCCCGCGGCGGGTGTGACAGGCACACCATTCGCCGCGCAGGCCGACAGCACGGCTGCGACCTGCTCGGTCGTCTGCGCTCTGCAGACCGCGCCGGCACGCTGCGGGACGCTGCCCGCCAGCGCCCAATGCATCGCCAGTGGCCACCAATCGCGGCTGGCCTCTGCGGTTGCGGTGTCCGAGGTGATGGTCTCGCAGATCTCGTGCAGGCGGGCAATCAACGCGTCGTCGGGCTGGTGGGTCGGGCCGGGAAGGTGAGAGCCGCTGCCGGTCAATTCGATTGGCGCCGTCGGCTCCGTCACCGATTGACTCCGAGAAGGTCGACCTCGGTGGTTTCGCCCGCTGCCTGCTCGAGCGCGCAGGAGTTGCGGAACTCCGTCACCTGGCGCTCGATCTCGGCTTCGTCCCAGCCCATGTCGTCGGCGATCAATCGGGCGACGTCTTCCGCCGCAGCGACAGTTGCCGGGCGGTCGAACAGTCGGGCGCGGGTACGACGTGACAACACGTCGTCCAACGTGACCGACATCTCGGATCGCGCCGCGTAGATGGCCTCTGCCTTGGTGTAGGGAAGGCCGGGTACGAGTGGCTCGGTCAGGTGACGATCGGTGAGGCCGACGGCGACCACCTCATCCGCCGCCGAACCGTAGCGGCTGGCAAGATGTGCGCTCGCGGGGTCGGCGTGCTGCGTGTAGCCATCCGCTCCGACGAGTGGCAGCCGCTTGGTGGTCGACTTGTGTCGCACGCCCAGCACTTCGCAGACCCCGTCGACGGTGTCCTCGGCCATCTCGCGGTAGGTCGTCAGCTTCCCGCCGGTGACCGAGATGACGTTGCTGCTGCTGCAATTGACCTTGTGGCGCCGCGACAGGTCGGCGGTACGACCCGACGACGCACTCTTCACAAGTGGACGCAAGCCTGCCCAGACCCCGGTGATGTCGGCCTCGGTGACACCGGTGGTGATCGACGCATTGAGCGCCTTGAGCACGTAGGTGATGTCGTCCTTGGTGCACTGAGGGTCATCGAGCGGGCCGTTGTAGTCGGTATCGGTGGTGCCGACGTAGGTGTGCTCGAAGGTGCCGTCCGGCCTCCGGCCCCAGGGCACGACGAACAGGCTGCGCCTGTCCTTTGGCACGGGGATGACCACAGCGATGTCGTTGCGAACCTTGTCCCACGGCACCGTCAGGTGCACACCTTTGGCAGGGCGGATCGAACCGGGGTCGGCGCCCTCGTCGAGCGTGCGCACCTCGTCGGACCAGACACCGGCGGCGTTGACGATGACCTTGGCGCGAACGGTGATCAGCCGTCCGCCGGCATCGACCACGGCACCCGATGCGCGGCCGTCGTCGGACTTGGTGAGCTCGACCACACGGCACCGGTTCACCACCACTGCACCGTGCGATGCCGCGGTGCGCGCAACCGTGAGACACAACCTGGCATCGTCGACGGTGGCGTCGAAGTACAGGTATGCGGAGGCCAGGCGCTCCTTCGGCATCGTCGGGAGATGGGCGAACGCCGCCTCCTTCTTCAATCGCCGGTGGAACTTGCCGATGCGCCACCCGCCCGTGAGGTCGTACATCCACATCGCGGACCCCATCGCCCTGGCGATCTTGCGCGACACCACGCCGTCCCTGGTGAGGATGGGGATCATGAACGGCAGCACCTTCACGAGGTGCGGGGCGTTCTTGCGCAGCCGCTCGCGTTCGCGCAGCGCCTCGTAGACCAGCCGGATCTCGCCCTGTTGCAGATATCGAAGCCCTCCATGTACCAGCTTCGAGCTCTTCGACGAGGTTCCAGAGGCGAAGTCGTCGCGCTCGACCAGAGCCGTGCGCAGCCCGCGGGCGGCTGCGTCGAGAGCAACACCAGTGCCGGTGATTCCGCCGCCGATCACCAAGACGTCGAACGATTCGTCCTCCAACCGATCCAGCATGTCTGCTCGGCGAAACGGTGCGGGTGGAGGCATCGAAGACATCCTAGAGACTGGCGCCAGCTGGCCGCTGCCCGGGCTGGAGGCGTGATCCTGCTCCTCGGCCCGCTCGCTTGCGTATAGGTTCTCCCCGCATCGCATGACTATCACCTACGACCCAAAGCACCCCAAGTACTTCCACGAATCTGATGTCCGCCAGGAGATGACCCGGGTCTTCGACGTGTGTCACGGCTGCCGACTGTGCTTCAAGTTCTGCACGTCGTTCCCGACGCTGTTCGAGATGATCGATCGGCACGACGAGCAAGAGGCAGGCCGGCTGACGCCCGCTCAACAGGATCAGGTCGTCGACGAATGCTTCCAGTGCAAGCTGTGCTACATCAACTGCCCGTACATTCCCGAACGCCATGAATGGGCGATCGACTTCCCGCGACTGATGTTGCGCGCCGACGCGATGCGGCACGCGACCCACCAGGTCAGCATCCGGTCTCGTGTTACCGACACCGTCCTTGGTCACACGGATCTGCTCGGCAAGGCGGCGAGTCTTTCCGCTCCTGTTGCCAACAAGATGCTCGGCGCAAAGCCAGGATCCGTCATGCGCAAGGCGATGGAGGTTGCGACCGGTGTGTCGAGTGTGCGCTTGCTGCCGCCGTACGCTCGCCAGCGGTTCACGACATGGTTCAAACGACGACCGAGGGTCCGCGTCGCCAAACGGCAGGGCCGCGTGGCGGTCTTCCCGACCTGCCTCGTCGAGTACCAGCAACCCGCGATCGGCCACGACCTCGTCAAGGTCTACGAGCGCAACGGCATCGAGTGTTCGCTCGTCGACGGTGCCACCTGCTGCGGCGCGCCGTGGCTGCACAGCGGTGATGTCGAACAGTTCACCAAGGTTGCCAAGGCCAATGTGAAGGCGCTGGCGACGTCGATTCGACGCGGCAGCGACATCGTCGTGCCCCAGCCGACGTGCGGTTACGTGTTGAAGAAGGACTACATCGACTACGTGGGAGGCCCCGACGCCCAGCTCGTCGCCGAAGCCACCTACGACGCGGTCGAGTACCTGATGAAGGTGCACAAAGGGGATGGCACCGCGCTCGACACCGACTTCCAGGGTCACGTCCCCGCGACGGTGACCTACCACACCCCGTGCCACCTCCGCGCGCAGAACATCGGGCTGAAAAGTCGTGACCTGCTCAAGCTGACGGGTGCAAAGGTCACGCTCGTCCAACAGTGCAGTGGCATCGACGGCATGTGGGGGCTGCGCGCCGAGAACGCCGGCATCAGTGTGCCGATCGCCAAGAAATTGGCCGAACAGATCCGCGTCGCGAACGGCGAGGTCGTCGCAGGTGACTGCCATCTCGCCAACACGGCAATCACCGAACAGACGGGCGAAGAGCCGCTGCACCCTTTGCAGTTGATTGCCCGGGCCTACGGAATCAGCGAGGAGGTCACCCCACGATGATTTCGAGCCGAGGAAACCACCCTGACGTCCACCGCTGTTCGGTGAGCTTTCGACGACCCCGGCGGCAGCGGAGCGCGCAGAATCGTTACACATTCTTGACGATTTCCTGAGAAAGGTCTGGTCAAGCCGACCCAAGTGAGCCTAGATTCAGGCGCGCTGAACCGGTGATCTACCGGCAGCGGGGCAAAAACTCAGGAGAACATCAGTCGTGTCGGTCAAAGAGATCGTATGGCGAGAGTTGGGGGCATGCCGGGGGCTAGAAGCGGCCATGTTTTACCCAGACGACGACGATCTGGCATTGGAAGCAAAATCGGTCTGCGCTGGCTGCGATGTGCGCATCGCCTGCCTCGAGCACGCTCTACAAGCGCGCGAGAAGGCTGGAATCTGGGGTGGGGCAACCGAGCGGGAGCGCCGGCGAATGATTCGCCAGCGTCGCCGCACCGCGTAGCCTGAACAGATGAACGCACTGGAGGAGCTGGGTGGTTGGCCCGCGCTCCTGACCGACCTGGTCGAAGGTCGCGACCTGCCGGCTTCGCATGCCAGGGCAGCCATGGCGACGATCCTGTCGGGTGACGCAACTGCTGCCCAGTTGATCGGGTTCGTGGTCGCCTTGCGGGCCAAGGGGGAAACGCCCGAGGAGCTCAGCGGATTGCTCGATGCCGTGCTGGATGCGGCGTCGTTGGTGCCGCTCAGCGAAGAGATGCGATCGCGAGCTGTCGACATCGTCGGGACAGGCGGCGACCGAAGTCACTCCATCAACGTCAGCACGATGTCCGCCATCGTGGTCGCGGGCGCAGGAGTGCCCGTCTGCAAGCACGGCGCGCGGGCGGCGTCGTCGCAGTGCGGTGCCGCCGACGTGCTCGAAGAACTGGGTGTGGCCATCGACCTTTCGCCGCAAGGAGTGTTGCGATGCGTCGAGGAAGTCGGCATCGGATTCTGTTTCGCCCCGAAGTTTCATCCTGCGTTCCGCTTTGCTGCGCCGAGCCGCCGCGAGATCGGCATCGCCACGGTCTTCAACCTGCTCGGCCCCATGGCGAACCCCGGGCGGGTCCGTCGCCAGCTGATCGGCGTCGCCAACCCGGCGGTCGCAGAACGGATGCTGGCCTCGTTGCGTCTCCACGGATCCGAACGAGCGTGGGTCGTGCACGGTGGCGGGCTCGACGAACTCACGACCACGGGCACGTCGACCGTTCTGGCGCTCGACGACGACAACGTTCGCACCTTCACGGTCGACCCGGTTGCACTCGGTTTTGCACCGGCGATCTCCGACGAACTGGTCGGTGGTACTCCGGCACAGAACGCAGAGGTTGTACGGCGGGTGCTGAAGGGCGAGCACGGCGCGCACCGCAACATTGTGTTGCTCAACGCTGCCGCCGGGTTGGTGGTTGCGGGAATTGCCGAATCAATGGAAGAGGGCATCGTCAAGGCAACCTCGTCGATCGACGAAGGCCACGCTGCACGTGTGCTCGACCGATGGGTCCACGAGTCACAAGCCGTCGAAGACGATCTGCAGTCTGAACAATCGTGATCGTTCGCGTTCCGGCGTCGTCCGCAAATCTGGGTCCAGGGTTCGACACGCTGGGGATGGCGTTGTCGTTGCATGTCGAGGCTGCCGTGATCGACGGCGAGATCCCGGCCGGTGCCCAGCGCATCGATCAGTTTCATCCCGCTGGAATCGCCTTCCGACTCGCCGGAGGCGAGGGCGACCTGTGGGTCGCCTCCCCGATCCCGGTCGGCCGCGGGCTCGGTTTCAGTGGCGCCGTACGCATCGCCGGCATCGTTGCCGCACACGCTCAGCGACATGGCACCGACCCCCACGAGTTGGCCGAGCGTTCCGCAAGCATGTTGGCGCTGGCAGCTGAGCTCGAAGGCCATGCCGACAACGTCGCCGCGTCGCTGTTCGGTGGCATCGTCGCAACCGCCGATGGGCGCGCCGTACGAATCCCGCTGGCGTTCGACCCCGCTGTCGTGGTGTGGATTCCCTCGTTCACGACCTCGACCGACGAGTCGCGCACCAAGATGGGAACACAAGTGCCGCTGGCCGACGCGGTGTTCAACATCGGTCGCACAGCGCTGCTGGTCGCCGCGCTGGCAGCCGGCGACACCGACGCCTTGCGAAGTGCCACTCAGGACCGGCTTCACCAGGATGTTCGACTGGCTACGGTCGAACCGTCGAAGGCGGCGATGCAGTGCGCGCTCGACGCCGGGGCATGGTGTTCGTGGCTGTCGGGATCCGGGCCGACCGTTGCCGCGATGTGCCCGTTCGACGACGCCGATGAACTTGCCGCGCACATGCCGGCGGACGGCCACACGAAGGTGTTGCGAGTCGATCATGGCGGTGCCGTGATCGAGCCAGACGACTAAGCCGCGAGATCGGCCTCGCCGTTCAGGCGCTGCGTGCGGCCCACCACCTCGGGAATCGCCTCGATCGGCCATTGCCATCGACCGTCGCACCACACAACGGTGACGCGATGAGCGATGCGTTCGAACGCGCGTGCCAGGCACAGCACCTCGTCGACGACATGGCGAGGAAGGTGCGCGGCGAACGTCGGCAGGTCAGGAGGTGGCACTGGCAAGCCGATCTCCATCTGCCCGTCGACGGCCGTGCCCACCAGTAGCCCGTGGCGAACGTGCATCACCGTGTCGTCGACGCGCAGCCCGACGTCGCCCGCCTCGCGGAGCCGATCGGTCAGTCGCTGGCGGCGAATCGCGCTCGGAGAACGCCATCGCTCGATCGCGGACCTGCGCGGCCTCCTCGTACCGACGCGCGGCCGACAGTGTTGCCAGCCGCGCCTGCAGGGCGACGATCACCAGATCCGGGGAGGTCGTCATGGCCTGCACCGTGTTGGCGACCACAGTGGCGTAGTGATTGGCGTCGGCCGTACCCGCGCAGGGGCACATGGCCACCCCGAGCTGGGCCGGCGTGCACGTGATCGCCGTGGGTTGCGGGTGAAAGCTGCGGCCGAGCCGGGCGGTGCACCGACGCAGTGGGAAGACCGATTGCAGCGCTTCGACCACAGCATCGGCCGTGGCTTTCGAAGGCAAGGGCCCCAGATGCACACCGGCACCGGTCGCCTCGTTGACCACCGAGAGCCGCGGCCATGCCTCGTCGATGCTGAGCCGAACGTAGCGGTACTTCTGGGGTGTCGTGCCGACCCTGTTGTATCGGGGGGCGAGCTGCTGCAGGTAGCGCAGTTCGAGCACCTCGGCCGCGAGCACATTGGGGGTGGTGACGTACGAGACGCGCTGCGCCTCGCGTAGAAGCGTGCCGATCTTGCGGCGATCGTCGGAGCCGAAGTAGCTGCGGACTCGTTGTCGGATGTTGGTTGCCTTGCCCACGTAGAGGATCTTGTCGTTGGCACCGCGGAACAGGTACACGCCGGGGCCGCGTGGCAGGGAGGCAGTCATGCGCAGCTTTCCCGCCTGCGGGTGGGACGCCGATGCGGGGGAGGCTGACGAGGTCGTCGAGGCCCAGTACGCCGAGCCCGGCAGCACGCTCGAGCAGGAAGTGCAACAGGTCGGTGGTGGCCAAGGCGTCGTCGAGCGCGCGGTGCGACGGCCGGTGGTCGAGGCGGAAGCGGGCTGCCAACGTGCCGAGACGGCAGTCGGGCACCTCTTCGCGAATGAGCCGACGTGCCAGCGGAAGCGTGTCGATGACGAGATTGGGGATCTCGGGATCGCCGCGCCGGGTCAGTGCAGCGTTGATGAACGCCATGTCGAAGCCGACGTTGTGCCCGACCACGACGGCATCGCCGAGGAAGTCGATCATTGCCGGAAGTACGGCCTCGATGGCGGGCGCCTTCATGACCATCGACTCGCTGATGCCGGTGAGGATGGTGATCATCGGAGGGATGCCCCTGCCCGGGTTGACAAGGGTCTGCAAGGTGCCGAGGAACTCGCCGGCGCGCACCTTGACCATGCCGATCTCGGTGATCAGGTCGGTGTTGCGATCACTTCCGGTGGTCTCGATGTCGAGCACGCAGAAGGTCACGTCGGCGAGCGGTGTACCGAGGTCATCGAAGGACCGCTGCCCGCCGGCTGCAATGCGCATACCGCGAAGTCCAGCACGAACGGGTGTTCGAAGTCAAGAACGAGTGTTCGATCCGGCTGTCAATCCCCGGTCGGTACAGTGATGCGGTGAGCGCCGATTCCGCAGCCGACGTGCCGGACGGTGCGCTCCGGCCGGCCCTCGAGTTCGCCGTTGGCATGGCCGCCGCCGGCGCAAAGGTGCGGCCGCCGCTGTCGTTCCCCGCCGAGCTGAAGCGCTTCCTTCGCTTCCACAAGCTCCCACCAACGGCGCTGGCTCAGGTGCGGGCCGCTGTCGAGGGTGACGACGACTTCCGGAAGCGACTGGGATCGGTGGTCACGCCAGACCTCGTCGACGAGGTCGGAGTGCTGTGGCTGTCGCGACCGGAGGGTTGGGCGGAGGCGATCGCTGCCCTCTTACCGGAGAAGGTCGTCGACGACGAGACAGCGCTGCGCCGAGAGGAGCGCAAGCGTCGCGCCGCTCAGGAAGCCGCAGCGAGGGCGAGTGCGCAGTTGCTTGAGCCTGTCCGCCGAACTGGACCGCGAGCGTGCCGCCAAGGCCGCGCTGACGGCTGAGGGTGATCGCCTTCGCAACGAGCTCGGCGATCTTCGTCAACGCCTCCGTGAGGCACAACGTGCCGAGCACGCGACCGCCCAGGCGTTGGCCAAAGCAGAGACCGGCCTCCTGGAAGCGCACCGCGCATCGCCCGAATTGGAGCCAACTCCAACGGAGCCGCCTGTCGTCGTCGATGTGGCAGTCGTACGGAAGTTGATCGATGGAGCGGTCTCCGCATCGACCGAACTTGCCCGATTGTTGAATGAGGCGCTGCGCGAAGTCGCTCCGCCCGACCAGGACGTCGTGCTCGAAACCGTGCGGCCGACGCGGCATCGTCGGCCGCGGCGCAAGGCGATCCGGCTTCCGGGCGGCGTGTTGACCGGTTCCATCGAGGCCGCCGAGTTCCTGCTGCGCACCAAGGATGTCGAGACGTTGATCGACGGGTACAACGTCGCCAAGTTGGGGTGGCCAACGCTCGAGCTCGACCAGCAGCGCGAACAGCTGGTGCTTGCCGCCGAGAACTTGGCCAAGCGTTGGAACATGACGATGACCATCGTGTTCGACGGCGCCACCATCCAAGGAGCTCACACATCGACGCGGCGGCGGCTGCGGATCGTCTACTCGCCTGCGGGCGTGTCGGCCGACGACGTGTTGCGAGCCGAAGTGCAGGCCGCTGATGTCGCCGTGCCCGTCGTGGTCGTCACCAACGATCGGGCCATCATCGCCGACGTCGCCGCAGCCGGCGCGAACACCGTCTCCTCCGACGACTTCCTCACCATCCTCCGCCGCTGACCACCCTTCGGCGCAGGTCAGCGCGATGAGAGATGAGCCGGTGCCCTCCGCACATCTCTCATCGCGTTCGAGGTCGCCCGAGCGCGATGAGAGATATGCGGCCCTGGGCGGCTCATCTCTCATCGCACGGTGGGGGTGGGTGTCACACCCCTTTGCGATGATGCGGTTTATGGAAGCCAACAGGGGATCAATGATCATCTCGTGCGACACATGTTGCATGCGAGCCACGGCGACGTGCGCCGATTGCGTCGTGACGCACGTGTTGAACCCGGCGGCTGCTGATTCGGTTTCGCTCGACGACGACGAGATGCGCGTCGTGCGTTTGCTCGTAAAAGCCGGAATGATGCCTACGCTGCGTCACAGTGAGACCGACGCTGTCGCCGCCTTCTGTTGACGCCGCGTACGTGCAGCGGCTGGTCGAAATCGCCACTACGCACGGCATCTCACATGTGGGTGTCTGCAACGCCGACATACTCCAGCGAGCCCGGGACGAGCTGATCCGCCGCAAGGACGCAGGGCTGCACGATGGGCTGCAGTTCACGTACAAGAACCCCGAACGCTCGACCGATCCACAGCGCGCCGTTGCCGGTGCACGCTCGATCCTGGTCGGCGCCCGCTCGTACTACGTCGACCAACCGACCCCGCCGCCGGGTGCGCAAGGACGCGTCGCTCGGTATGCATGGACCGATCACTACCTGCCGCTGCGCGAAGGGTTGCGTACGGTCGCCCGACAACTGCGAAGCGACGGCTGGCGAGCCGTGGTGTTCGCAGATGACAACTCCATCGTTGATCGCGAGGTCGCGTATCGAGCCGGCATCGGCTGGTTCGGCAAGAACGCCAACCTCTTGTTGCCGGGGGCGGGCAGTTGGTTCGTGCTGGGTTGCATCATCACCACGGCACCCCTGCCAACTTCGACAGCGCCGGTGCCCGACGGGTGCGGCGCGTGCCGCCGGTGCATCGACGCGTGCCCGACGGGCGCGATCATCGCTCCCGGCGTGATCGACGCGGGTCGTTGTCTTGCGTGGATCATCCAGAAGCCCGGCGTGATGGAGCGACAATGGCGGGCCGCGATCGGCGATCGCATCTACGGGTGCGACGACTGCCAGACGGTGTGCCCCCCAACGGTGCGATTCGGCACGCAGCACCGTGCATCCGCTGTGGATCTCGAGCCATGGGTCTCGCTGATCGAGATCCTCGATGCCAGCGACGAGCAGGTCATGCAGCGATGGGGTCGATGGTATGTGGCGGATCGAGATCCACGCTGGGTGCGTCGCAACGCGTTGGTCGCGTTGGGGAACGTCGGCCAAGCCGGCGACGCCGTCGTGCGCCGCTGCCTGATCCGATACCTCGCACACGACGACGCGATGTTGCGGGCCCACGCGGTGTGGGCCGCACGCCGCCTCGGCCTCGATGCGATGCTTCCGACCGACGATGTCGATCCGCTCGTGGTCGAGGAGCTGGCGACACCGCTGTGAAGCATCTCCTCGTGACGAACGACTTCCCGCCGAAGATCGGTGGCATCCAATCGTTGCTCTGGGAGTGGTGGCGTCGGCTGCCACCCGATTCCTTCGCCGTCCTGACGAGTCCATACCACGGTGCGGCGGCCTTCGACGCCGAGCAACCGTTCCATGTCGAACGCACGCGGGAGCCGGTGCTGCTTCCGCACCCGTGGATGGTTACCCGCATCAACGAGATGGCTGTTCGGGTGGGCGCTGACCTGATCGTGCTCGACCCCGCGGTGCCGTTGGGCCTAGTGGGGCCATCGCTGAGGTTGCCATATGACGTCGTGCTTCACGGCGCGGAGGTCACCGTGCCCGGACGCATGCCGGGCACGAAGCAGTCGTTGGCGTATGTGTTGCGCGGGGCGAGGCACATCGTCGCCGCGGGCACCTATCCGGCGCGCGAGGCCGAGAACGCTGCCGGTCGCACGCTACCGATCACCGTGGTGCCACCCGGGGTCGACGCCGATCGGTTCAGACCCTTGACGGAAGCGCAGCGCGACGAGGCACGCACGCGATTCGGACTGCCCACCGACGCCGAACTGATCGTGAGCATCAGCCGTCTCGTGCCACGGAAAGGCTTCGACACCGCGATCCGGGCCGCGGCGATCCTGCGACGCTCACGCCCGAATCTGGTGCTTGCCATCTCGGGAGGCGGGCGCGACGAAGACAGGCTGCGAAGCCTCGTCGACCAACTCGACGCGCCCGTGCGCTTCCTGGGGCGCGTCGCCAATGACGACCTCCCAGCCCTGTACGGCTGTGCAGACGTGTACACGATGTTGTGCCGGAACCGTTGGGGAGGGCTGGAGCAGGAAGGTTTCGGCATCGTGTTCCTGGAGGCCGCCGCCTGCGAGGTGCCACAGGTCGCGGGCGATTCGGGCGGCGCCGAGGATGCAGTGATCGATGGCGTGACCGGCGTGATGGTCCGCCGGGCTGACGACCCCGCGAAGCGGCCAAGGCCTTCGAGCGCCTGCTCGACGATCCCGGTCTGCGGCGCTCGATGGGCCGGGCCGGCCGGTTGCGCGCCATCGACGAGTTCTCGTACGACGGGCTCGCCGCGCGCCTGGGAGCGTCGTTGGGCGCCCTGACATGATGGGCCGAAATGAGGGAGCGGAGATGAGCGACAGCGCCAATCAGCCGGGCGCACGCGTCGTGCGCACCGACCTCGCCGGCACGGCCCTGTTCCTCATCGCGCTCGCCATCGCCATTCCTGCCGCGCACACATCGCTTCGCACAGTTCCTGATCGGAGGGGTCTCGATGGGGTTGTTCGCCATCGGAGTGGCTACCACGTTGTGGGCCTACACCCGTGCGCTGGATCGCTCGAGAGTCGAAGAAGTCGGTGTCGCCAATCTGTACCTGCTCACCGGCGACACCGCGCCAAGTCCGGTCGGCCGAACGATGAAAGCGGCACTGGCAATCCAGGTCGTGGCGGCGATCGCCGGCGCGTGGATCGGCGTGGTCGGGCTCGACAAGGGGGAGCTCAACGCGCTTGCCTTCGGGGTGCTGGTGCCCATGTTCGGCATCGGGATGAACGGAGTTTGGGCTGCACTGCACGGCTCGTACGGGCCTCGAGTGCGGCGAGCGGTGTCACCAACGGATCACGAGATCGACTAGAACAGAGCAATGGCTGAAACGGCGTCACAGACGACCACGATTGCTGCCCCACCTGATCGCGTGTGGGCGATTGCAGCCGATGTCGAGCACTACCCGGAGTGGGCGAAGGACGTGAAGGACGTCGTGGTGCGGGCGCGCGACGACCAGGGCCGCCCCACCGAAGTGGAATTCCGAGCTTCGGCCCTCGGTCGCAGCACCCACTACACACTGAGCTACGACTACAGCGACGCGCCTGCCGTGCTGGCGTGGAGCATGCTGCGCGGCGACATCATGCGCACCATCGACGGGGCGTACCACTTCTCGCCGACCACCGACGGCGGTACCGAAGTGCGGTACGACCTCATCATCGACCTCGTGGTACCTCTGCCGGGTTTCGTCAAGCGCCGCGCCGAAGTACGAATCCTCAACACCGTGCGTGAGCTCAAGGTCCGCGCCGAATCGTGACGCGGCGCGTCGGCATCGATGTCGGAGGTACCAAGTGCCTCGGGGTCGTGCTCGACGAAGGCGGTGAAGTCGTCGAGGAGCAACGCCGGCCGACACCGCCGGGTCCCGACGCGTTCGTCGACACGCTCGCCGAGTTGGCAGGCGCGCTCGGCGTCACCGACTCCCTCGGCATCGGCGTACCCGGAATGGTCACCCGCGGGGGAGTGATCAAGGCCTCGCCGAACCTGATCGACATCACCGACTTCGAAGTCGGCCGGATGTTGTCGGAACGACTCGGCTTCCTGGTCGACGTGGGCAACGACGCGACCTGTGCGGCAGCAGCAGAGTGGAAGGTGGGCGTGGCACGCGGCGTCACCGACATGGTGATGGTGACCCTCGGAACCGGTATCGGTGGGGGAGTCGTGGCCGGCGGCCACCTCATCCGTGGAGCCAACGGCTTCACCGGCGAGATCGGCCACATGGTCGTCGATCCGGATGGTCTGCCGTGCCCGTGCGGCCGTCGAGGCTGTTGGGAGCGATACGCATCGGGCAGCGGGCTCGCGCAACTGGCGCGCCAGGCAGCCATCGGAAAGCGGCTTCGTCGCGTGCTGCAATTGGCGGGAGGCGATCCGTTCAACGTTCGCGGGGAGGACGTGCAGGCGGCGGCTCGCGAGGGCGATGCCGAGGCGTTGGGAGTGATCGACCACTTCGGCTACTGGGTGGCGTTGGGTCTCAACAACCTCACCAACTTGCTCGATCCGCAGATGTTCGTCCTCGGAGGCGGACTGGCTGCCTCCGGCGATCTCTACCTCGGACCGATCCAGAAGTGGTTCACCGAGTTGCTGTACGCGGCACACCTCCGGCCGCACCCGCAGGTGGTGTTCGCCTCGCTGGGCGAGCGCGCCGGCGCGGTTGGCGCCGCATTGATGACCGAACTGCGCTGACCTGTCACGCGAACTCCGAGCACGCGCCCCGGTCGACCGCGTCGCCCGTGTCGGCGTTCAAGAGCGATGCGACCTCGGAGATGTCGGTTGCCCAGACCCGACGCTCGGTGCCTCGACTGTTCGCGAATATCACTGCGGTCGCGGCGCCGTCGAACACCAGCACAGCGCCCGAATCGCCGCGAACGACCTCGGCCTCGACCTGATACCCGCGCCGCAGCGACACACCGTCCTCATCGATGCTGTCCATCTTGATGTCGACCTTGCGGCGCGTGACGAATTGGGTCAGCACAGGGCTGCCCTCGCGGTACACCACGAACTGGCCGGCGTCGTCGATCGCCATGGACGACATCGGCAACGGCGTGATGTCGGTCGCGTCGATTGCAAGCAGTGCGAGGTCCTTCTGACGATCGATGCCGACGACGGTGGCGTCGTGCCGCCGGCCGTCGGCGGAGATCACCGTGATCGCCGTGCTTCCAGCGATGACATGGGCCACCGTGACGACCCGATTCTCGGCGATGGCCGAGCCACCTCCGACCTTGATCGCCTGACCACAACCCGTCGCTTCGACATGGACCGCCGCACTCAACGTGCGCTCCGATGCGGTCGGTTCCTGCTCGGCGCAACCAACGAGCACAAGCACTACGGCGATGCTCGAAGCGAGACGCATGGTGCTATCCCGAGGTGGTCTGGCGCACGACCAATTGCGGTGTCATGACACACTCGGGCAGGTCGCCGCGGTCGTTGATGGCTGCGATCAGCATCTGCGCAGCAGTGGCTCCCATCTGCACGTTCGGTTGATCGATCGTCGTCAGTCCGATGTGGTTGAGCGCGGCCAGGGAAGTGTTGTCGAAGCCAACGACGGCGATATCGCCCGGCACGCGCAGACCGTGCCGCTCGAGTTGAACGATCGCACCGACAGCCGACAAGTCGTTCGCGGTGAAGACGGCGGTCGGCAACGGTTGCCACTGCAGCAGTCGACGTGCGCCCTCTGCGCCGGCCGCTTCGGTGAAGTCGCCGGTGATGACCTGAATGTGTGCGGTGAGGCCGTGTGCAGTCATGGCCCGCCTGTAGCCGGCCCGACGAGGAGCGGCTCCAGCACCCCTGCCGCCGTCGATGTGCACGATGCGCCGATGACCGAGGCCGACAAGGTGATCAACTGCGAGCCGCGCGCCGAGCGCGTCGTCCGTGGTCACATTGCCGATCCTGTTGCCGCGTATCGTGCGTCCGACCGAGACGAGCGGAACCTCCGCAGACACCTCGAGCAGCCGCGAGGCAGGCAGTCGCGATCCGGCGACGATGATGCCGTCGACGCGCGAGGCCAGAAACGTATCGAGCGCCCGCGACTCGAGACGGTTCGTCCGCCGGCCACTGGCGAGGATGAGCTGGTACTCGCTGGCTTCGGCGACATCGTGAATGCCGTCGGCAACATCGGCGAACCACGGGTTGTGCAGATCGTTGAGCAAGACGCCGATGGTCATCGTGCTTCGAGCCGCGAGGTTGCGAGCCATGAGGTTGGGTCGATAGCCCAGCGTTGTGGCGGCATCGAGGACCCGCGTACGTGAGTGCGCGCTGACCCGCGGCGACGAGCGCATCACCAACGACACCAACGCTCTCGACACTCCCGCGAGCTGCGCGACATCCTCGAGTGTCGGGGCACTGTTGCGGCGATGGTCGGTCATCGTTGCCAAACCTATCCACACGGGACGATGTTGTGGAGCGCTCCATCTCCTGTTGCGGTCGGCCGCCGCGCTGTGATCTACTACGTTCTCGATTGCGAACGGCCGCGGAGAGCCGCATCGGAAAGGTCATCGGATTGCTGGTGACCATCGATGCGCCACGTCCATCGCAGCGCACATCAACCTACAAGGGGGAACTCCTAGTGATTAAGAAGATCCATGTAGCCGCGGTCTTTACTGCGGCGAGTCTGTTAGTCGCCGCGTGCGGCAGCGACGACGACAACGCGAGTACCACTGCTGCCGTATCGGGCGACACGACCGCGTCGGCCGATACTGCTGCACCGTCGGACGACACCACAGCGCCGGCTGAAACTGCTGCACCGTCGGATGACACGGTCTCGCTGACGACTGGTGGCGACATCACGATCCACATGGTCACCCACTCCGACGACGGTCCCTTCTGGTCGGTCGTCAAGCGTGGCGCCGAGCAGGCCGCCAAGGACCTCGGCATCACCGTGGTGTGGGATGCGTCGAACAACGACCCGGCCAAGCAGGTGCAGCTCATCGAGCCGCCGTCGCCGAGGGCGCAAGCGGCATCGCCTCGTCGCTGCCCAGCCCCGATCAGCTGATCGCCCCGCTGCAGGCTGCGGTCGCCGCCGGCATCCCGGTGATCACCCTCAACTCCGGCGTGAACGACTACCAGGAGATCGGTGCCCTCACCCACGTCGGTCAGACCGAGATCATCGCCGGCGACGGCGCTGGCGAGCGGTTCAACGACGCCGGTGCGACGAAGATCCTGTGCGGCCGCCAGGAGGAGTCGAACGTCGCGCTCGAGGAGCGCTGCGACGGTCTCGCCGACACCTTCGAGGGTGAGGTCATCAGCGAGTTCGTCGGCCTCGACACCGACCAGACCGCGCAGCAGAACGCGATCAACGCCGCGCTCGAGCGCCGATCCCGACATCGACGGCTTCATGGGCACCGGTCCGGTCATCGCCATGTCGGGTCTGCGCGCCGTGCAGGACCTCGGCCGTGAGGTCGACGGTCGGCGGCTTCGACATCACGCCGGAGCTCATCGACGCCATCGAGGCCGGCGACGTCGCGTTCACCGTCGACCAGCAGCAGTACCTGCAGGGCTACATGCCCGGTCCTGCTGCTGTTCCTGAACATCACCAACCAGAACACGCTTGGCGGTGGCCTGCCGATCCTCACCGGTCCCGGCTTCGTCGACGCCGGAGAACGCGGCTGCGGTCAAGGAACTGGTGGCGGCCGGCACCCGCTGACCGCTCTGCGAAATCCAGCTAACTGAACACGGACGAGGGGCCGGTCGTGACCGGTCCCTCGCCGCTCGTTGAGGCACAGTCGATGTGTGCTGGTCGACGCTCATGTACTGGCAGGATGTCTCGCCCGGGGATCTCGTGGGGAAGACAAGGACTAGAGGGGGACCGTGTGACGGCGATTGACGTCACTGTGCCAACGCCGCAAGCGGCGGTCGGAAGCCGGCGATGAGCGGCTCGCCTATCGCGGCGTGTTCCAACGCCTGTTCATCCGACCCGAGATCGGCGCCATGATCGGCGCCATCGCGATCTGGGTCTTCTTCTGGGCGGTGGCCGGACAGTTCGGCACCGCCGACGGCACGTCGACGATGCTCGACGTCGCGGCGACGCTCGGCATCATGGCCGTGGCGGTGTCGATGCTGATGATCGGCGGCGAGTTCGACCTGTCGTCGGGCGCCAAGACCGGGGCCATGGGCATCCTCACCATCATGCTGTTGAAGGAGACCGGCGAGTTCGGTGGGGCCGGCTTGAGCCTGTGGATCGCGATCCCGATCTCGTTCGCCGTCGCCATGGGCATCGGCTACTTCAACGGCTTCGATGGTCGAGCGCACCAAGCTGCCGAGCTTCATCGTCACGCTCGGCACGTTCTTCGTGCTCAGGGGCGCCAAGCTCGGCTTCTCGAAGTTGATCGTCGACCAGATCCAGGTCGGCCGCATCGACGAGGGTGATGGCCACGAGTTCTGGCGCGACGATCTTCGCCGCCGAGTGGACTCGCAACGACCACCAGTTCGGTGGCCGCGACGTCGTCTACACTGATCGGCGTGCTCGGGTGGCATCGCACTGATCGTCCTCGGCGTCTACGAGATGCACTTCCAGCGTCGGGCGACACAGAGGCCGATCGGGCTCGCTCGATGTTTCCTCGCCGGATCGCCGCGGCGATCGTCGGAGTCGTCATCCTGCACACCACCGACGGCACCGCGCGGCAACTGGCTCGGCGGGGCGGTGATCGCTGCCGGCGTGCTTCGTCGGCCTCTACGGGCTCGGTCGACTGGCGCTACGAGCCGCCTCGCCGTACCGTGGTGCCGTTCAGGCTGACGTCGGATGTACCAAGCGATCGCCCTCGGGTCTGGTCGCCTTGCTTGGCGGTCATCTCGGCCTGGCGTTCGACGCCGACTCCGAACGACGACTCTTCTTCCCGTTCACCGAGCAGGGTCTGCGGGCGGTGCTGTTCGTCGGCTTGGCCGTCGTCGCGGTCGCACTGCTTCATGGTCGCCGGCCATCAGGCCCTCGGTTTCGCCGGTGTCGAAGATGGTCGGTTTCGATCGCTCATCGCGCTCGTGATCGCCGGTCTCGCGTTCTTCATCCAGGGCCAGTCCGATGTCGGTGAAGTTCCGTCGCGAGGCGTTCAGCGTCATGCTGGTCTCGCGCTTCTCGTTCGCGTGGGCGGTGCTCAACGTCCTGTTCGCCGAACGCCGCTCGCCCGATCCCGCGCGCCGACCGCTTCGGCGCGCCGACTGATCGTTGCGCGGCATCGTTGGCGATCGTCATCGGCATGGCAGTGAAGCTGCTGTTCACCATCGACGACGAGATCGCGGCCGGGATCGCGCCGGCGAAGTTCAGCGTGCGCATCCTGTGGTTCATCGCCTTCACCGCCGTGGCTGACGTGGGTGCTCGGCCGACCCGCTTCGGCTCGTGGACGTTCGCCGTCGGCGGCAACAAGGAGGCCGCACGCCAGGTCGGCGTGCCGGCCGCCCGCACCAAGACGCAGCTGTTCATGATCGTGTCGGGGGCCGCGTGGCTGGTCGGCATGCTGCTCGCCTTCCGCCTCAACACGATCCAGGCCGGCACCGGCGACGGTCTGGAGTTCGAGTACATCATCGCCGCCGTCGTCGGCGGCACGCTGCTCACCGGCGGCTACGGCACGGCGCTCGGCGGTGCGATCGGCGCGATCATCATGGCGATGTCGGCGCAGGGCATCCCGAGCGCCCGTTGGAACTCCGACTGGCGATTCGTGTTCCTCGGCGTGATCCTGCTGCTGGCCGTGATCGCCAACCGATCGATCCGCACTCGAGCGGAGGCGGCGCGACGTGATGAATCCGGCCTACCACCCGACCCAGCCGCGGCAGCGGCCGTTGCAGAGGAAGCACTATGAGCGAACCACCATCTTCTCGAGCTCGACAACATCTCCAAGTACTACGGCAACATCATCGCCCTGCGCGACGTGACCACGTACGTCAACGCCGGCGAGGTCACCTGCGTGCTCGGCGACAACGGCGCCGGCAAGTCGACGCTGATCAAGATCCTCGCGGGCGTGCACCGGCAGACCGAGGGCACGATCCGGATGAACGGCGAGGAGGTCCGTTCGACTCGCCTCGCGAAGCGCTGGCCAACGGCATCGCCACCGTGTACCAGGACCTGGCGATGGTGCCGCTGATGTCGGTGTGGCGCAACTTCTTCCTCGGCGCCGAGCCGACCAGAGCATCGGCCCGCTGAAATGGATCGACAAGGACCAGGCCCGAAGTCCGATCGCCAAGTCCGAGCTGGCCAAGATGGGCATCGACATCCGCGACACCGAGCAGCCGGTCGGCACGCTGTCGGGTGGCGAGCGCCAGTCGGTGGCGATCGCCCGCGCCGGTTACTTCGGCGCCAAGGTGCTGATCCTCGACGAGCCGACGTCGGCGCTCGGCGTCAAGCAGTCCGGCGTCGTGCTGAAGCGCATCGTCGAGGCCCGCAACCGCGGTCTGGCCGTGATCTTCATCACCCACAACCCCAGCCACGCCTACCCGGTCGGCAACCGCTTCCTGATCCTCAATCGCGGCCACTCGATGGGCAGCTTCGCCAAGGAAGGACATCTCGCTCGACGAGCTGACCCAGATGATGGCAGGTGGCGCCGAGCTGAAGGAGCTGCAGCGTGATCTGGAACGAGCAATCAGCGCAGGTTCCAGCGCCGGGGCTCGATGACTCGGCGTGCGCCGCTGCGCCAGTAGCCCGAGTCGATTTGCCCTACCGTCGTCTTCTGGGCGGTGCTAGCGTTAGAGCGCTCTACACGACGAGGATGGATTCGCCATGATTGACCGACTTGCTGCTGCTCCCATCTCGTGGGGCATCTGCGAAGCACCGGGCTGGGGGCTTCAGATGGCGCCGCAACGCGTGCTCTCGGAGATGCGCGACCTGGGCATCCGGCGCACGGAGCTCGGCGCGCTCGGGTGGCTTCCGTCCGATCCGCACGCGCTGGCCGAGCTGCTGGCGGAATATGAGCTCAGCGTTCTCGGCGGGTTCGTGCCGCTCGTGCTCCACGAAGCCGCTCTGCATGAGAAAGCGCTGGTCGACATCGCTGACGCAGCAACGACGTTGCGTTCGGCCGGCGCGACGTACTTTGTGACCGCCATCGTCTCGAGTCACGAGGCGTGGGAGCGCCCACCAATCGATGCCGACCAGTGGCGCACCATCTTCGACCACCTCGCTGAGATCGACCGAGTCCTGGTCGACTACGACCTCCAACAGGCCGTGCATCCTCACGTCAACACCCTGGTCGAGACGGCGCCGGAGTTCCAACGGTTCCTCGACAACAGTGCGTCGAAGTTCTGCCTCGACACCGGCCACCTGTTCGTAGGCGGCTCGGATCCGGTCGCGGTTGCCGCCGAGCATGTTGATCGCGTCGGGCTCGTCCACATCAAAGACGTCGACAACGGCGTCGCGGATCGTTTGCGCAGTGGTGAACTGAACCTGATGCAGGCCACTCAGGAGGGATTGTTCCCGGCCGCAGGCTCGGGCGACGTGCCAATCGCCGAGACCGTGCGGACCCTCGAACGGCTGGGTTATGACGGATGGTACGTCCTCGAACAGGACGTCGCCTTGATGGATGGTGAGCCGGCGCCCGGCGCCGGTCCGGTGCACGGCGTACGACAGAGCATCGACTACCTCAGAACCTTGGCTGCATGAGCGACGCCGACGTCGCCGCTACGTCGCCGCTCGAGCTCATCACGGTCGGCCGAATCTCGGTCGACCTCTATGCGAACGAGGCCGGGGCGAGCTTCATCGACCCGCAAACGTTCACGAAGTCGGTCGGTGGCAGCGCGACCAATGTTGCGATAGCCGCTGCTCGGCTGGGCCACCGTGCTGCAGTCTTCACGAAGGTCGGTGACGATCCGTTCGGTCAGTACGTGCGGCACAAGCTCGATCTGTTCGGGGTCGATACGCGGTTCGTGTCGATCCATCCCGAAATGCCCACACCACTCGCCTTTGCAGCGATGGACCCGCCTGAGGATCCCAAGCTGCTGATGTACCGGTACCCGATCGGACCGGATCAAACCCTCGACGCCTCGGAGATAGATCACCAAGCCGTGATCGACGTTCCCATCCTGTGGCTCACCGGCGCGTGGTTCAGCGACGCGCCGGCCAGGCAAGCGTGCTGGGAGCTGGTGTCGATCAGGGCCCGAAAGCCGCATGTCGTGTTCGACATCGACTATCGCGCCAACTTCTGGCCGAGCCGCGAAGCCGCGACTGCCGATCTCAGCCCGGTACTCGAACATGTCACGGTTGCCGTGGGCAACCGCGACGGAATGCGACGTAGCGGTCGGGTCTGCAGATCCGCCCGAGGCCGCTCGTCGTCTTCGGCAGCGCGGCATCGAACTTGCCATCGTCAAGATGGGCGGTGAAGGCGTTATGGTGGCATCGTCGCAGGGCAGCACCGTCGTGCCTGCGCACCTCGTCGAGGTCGTCTGCGGTCTCGGTGCAGGCGACGCGTTCGGTGGGATGCTGACCCACGGACTGCTGTCCGGCTGGGAGCCGGTACGCATCGTCGAGTACTGCAACGTCGCCGGTGCGATCGTGGCATCCAGGCTGCTGTGCTCCGATGCGATGCCGACGCTGGCCGAGGTCACCGATGCATTGGAGGATCGCCGTGTCGCTGGATGACAAGACGTTCGCGTCGCTGACCGAGACGCGTGTCAGCGCCCCACACAGGATCGCCGAGGCGTTGGCCGCCCGGCGCCGACGAACGACGTTGACGCAGGACGGGATGTTGTTCATCGTCGCCGCCGACCACACGGCGCGTGCGATGGTCGAGCCTCTACGACGACCCGCTGGCGATGGCCGACCGGCGCTCGATGCTCGACCGGCTGCTCACCGCGCTCGAGCACCCGCGCGTCGATGGTGTGCTTGGCCAGCGCCGACATCATCGACGACCTTGCGCTGCTCGGAGCGCTGCACGACAAGGTCGCCGTCGGCACGATGAACCGCGGCGGGCTGGCCGGCGCCAGTTGGACGATGGACGATCGCTTCACCGCGTACGACACGGCCCATCTGCGCGCGGCAAACCTCGACGCCGGCAAGCTGCTGCTGCGCATCGACTACAACGATGCGGGCACCATTCCGACGCTGGCCGGCGCGGCACAGGCGGTGCAGCAGCTCAACGACGCGCAGATGATGGCGATGGTCGAGCCCATCCCGTACACCAAGAACGACAAGGGTGAGGCGGTGTGGGACACCGACCCGCTCGCGCTCGTGAAGGCGGTGGGCGTCAGTGCCGCGCTCGGAGGATCCAGCGCTTACACCTGGCTGAAGATCCAGGCAACCGCCGACATCGCCACCGTTGCCAAGGTCACGACCCAACCGTTGTTGCTGCTCGGCGGCGCGCCGGGATCCGATCCTGAGGCCACGTTCGCCCTGTGGGAGGATGCGCTCCATCAACCAACTGTGCGTGGCCTCGTGATCGGTCGGTCCTTGTTGTACCCCGCCGTCGGGTGACGTAGCGGGTACGGTCGCTCGCGCCGCTGACCTGGTGCAACAGGCTGCAAAGGACCGCCAATGAGCCCCTCGCTGCATCGACCTGCTGGAACGCTCGCCGACGGCGATCTCGCTGTCTCGCTGACCCCCGACGATGCCGGCTGGACGTATTCGGGCCTGAAGGTTGTTTCGTTGGCGCCGGGAGTAGAGCGCTCTATCGATCTCGTGCGGTAGCGAGGGCGTGGTGCTGCCGTTGTCTGCGACAGATGTCGATGTGACCGATCGACGGCCAGCACTTCAGCCTCGATGGACGGGTCTCGGTGTTCGACCGGGTCACCGATTTTGCCTATGCACCGCTCGGTTCGACCGTTGCATTGGAATCGGCAGGCGGCGGCGAGGTGGCGATCGCCACCTCGAAATGCGAGAGGCGTTTGGACCCTGCGTACGGCTCCGCCGACGATGTCGCTGTCGAGCTCCGGGGCGCGGGTCCGGCGACGCGCCAGGTCAACAACTTCATGAGCCCGGAGGCATGGCCTGGCGCCGACAAGCTGATGTGCGTCGAGCTGATCACGCCCGACGGCAACTGGTCGAGCTACCCGCCGCACCGTCACGACGACTCGCCGGAATGTCCCGTCAACAACGAGGAGATCTACTACTTCCGGATCGGCGTGACCGGCAGCAGCGACTACTCCGCCGAGGGTTTCGGCATGCATCGCACCTACACGCCCGACGGTTCGATCGACGTCAATGTGGTCGTCCACGACGGCGATGTGTTCTGCGTGCCGCGCGGCTACCACGGCCCGTGCATCGCGGCACCCGGCTATCCGATGTACTACCTCAACGTCCTCGCCGGTCCGGGTGGAGAGCGATCGATGGCTTTCTGCGACGACCCGACCCATCACTGGGTACGCGACACATGGGCTGACATGGCCACCGATCCCCGGTGCCCGATGACGACGAAAGATGGTCGAGCACGGTGAGCAAGACGCTACGAATCGGTGTGATCGGCTTCGGCTGGATGGGGCAGGCCCACAGCCGAGGCTGTCGCCGCGCGCCGAGCTACTTCCTCGATCGCGACTACGAGCCCGAACTGGTCGTGGTCAGCGACACGGTCGAGGCACGACGCGACGACGCGGTTCGTTCGTTCGGGTATCAACGCGCAGTCGACGACTGGCACGAGGTCGTGGACGCGTCCGACGTCGACGTCGTCTTCGTGACAGCGCCCAACATGCTGCACGTCGAAATGGTCGAGGCGATCGCAAAGGCAGGCAAGCCGGTTTTCTGCGAGAAGCCTGTCGGCGGTACCCCGGCGCAGACGGTTGCCGCGGAACGCTCGGCGCGACACGCCGGCGTGATCACCGGTGTCGGCTACAACTACCGGTGGGCGCCTCTGGTGCAGTACGCCAAGCAGTTGATCGACAACGGCGAGATCGGCGACATCACCAACTACTACGGTCGGTTCTTCTCGATGTACGGCAGCGATCCGATGGGGCTGCTGTCATGGCGATTCCTCGTCGACCAGGCCGGGCACGGGGTCAGCACCGACATCCTCAGCCACTCGGTCGATCTCGGGCACTACCTGGTCGGGGGGATCGCCAAGGTTGTCGCGACCGGCGAGACGTTCATCAAGCAACGCCCGCTACCGACCGGTGGTGGCACGCACTACGACCGTGGCCAGCCCGGCGATCCAACCGGCGAGGTGACCAACGAGGACTACATCGGGATGATGTGCACCTTTCACAACGGCGCCCGTGGCACGTTCGAAGCCTGTCGTTCGATGGTTGGTCCCGAGAGTCAGAACAGCTTCGAGGTCTACGGCACGAAGGGGTCTGTTGCCTGGAACCTCGAGACGATGAACGAGCTGCGCGTCTACATCGCGGCCGAGCACAAGCACACCGGGTTCACCACGGTGTTCGGAGGCGATCGCTTTCCGCCGCACGGCAACTTCGTTCCGGGCAGCGCGAACAGCATCGGCTTCGAGGACCTCATCTGCATCGAGGATCACGAGTTCCTGCAATCAGTCGCCGCTGGACACCAGTACACGCCTGGGTTCGCCGAGGCGCTGGCGTACGTCTCGGTGCAAGACGCCGTGATGCGCAGTTGGAACAGCGGACATTGGGAAGACGTCGTCTCGTTGAGGGAGGAATGATGGCCACCACTCGACTCACGACCGCCGCGGCGATCGTGAAGTACCTGATTGCACAGCGGACGGTTGTCGACGATGTCGAGGTTCCGCTTTTCCCAGGGGTCTTTGCCATCTTCGGGCACGGCAACGTGACCAGCCTCGGCCTGGCGTTGCAGGAGGCCGGCGACGCCCTGCCGACGTGGCGTGGTCAGAACGAACAAGGGATGGCGCTCGCCGCTGTCGGCTACGCCAAGGCCGCAAACCGCCGACAGATCATGGTGGCCACGTCGTCGATCGGCCCGGGCGCGCTCAACATGGTCACCGCTGCCGGCGTCGCCCACGCCAATCGCCTGCCGGTGCTGCTGTTGGCCGGCGACACGTTCGCCAGTCGCCTGCCAGATCCCGTCTTGCAGCAGGTCGAGCACTTCGGGGATCCGACGATCACGGTCAACGACGCGTTCAAGGCGGTCAGCCGGTACTGGGATCGCATCATGCGCCCGGAGCAGATCATCCACTCGCTGCCGCACGCGGTATCGGTCATGCTCAGTCCGGCCGATTGCGGCCCGGCGGTCATCGCGTTGCCGCAGGACGTGCAAGCCGAGGCGTTCGACTTCCCCGACGAGTTCTTCGCCACGACCATCCACCACATTCCCCGCCAACGCGCCGACCTCGACCAGCTGGAGCGCGCGGCTGCAACGTTGAAGACGGCCGCGCGGCCGCTCGATCATCGCCGGCGGGGGAGTGCGGTACTCCGAAGCCGAGGCCGCGTTGGCCGCCTTCGCGGAGGCCCACAACGTTCCCGTGGTCGAGACGGTCGCCGGGCGAGCGAGCATGCCCGCGACGCACCCGCACAACGCGGGTCCAGTCGGCGTGACCGGTTGCACCAGTGCCAACGAGTTGGCCGGCGCAGCCGATGTGATCCTGGCGGTGGGAACGCGCCTGCAGGATTTCACCACGGGGTCGTGGACGGCGTTTGCTGCCGATGCGCAGCTGATCGGCCTCAACGCTGCACTCTTCGATGCGGTCAAACACCGCTCACTGCCTGTAGTCGCCGATGCGCGCGAGGGATTGCGCGAGCTGGACGAGCGGCTCGCCGGTTGGGTCGCCGACGAGAACTGGTCGCTACGCGCCAAGAACGCGACCGGCGACTATCACGCGTACATCGACAAGCTCGCCGACCCGTCCGCCGTCGGCGAGAGCGGTCGGCCGACCTACGCCCAGGTGATCGGCGCAGTCGATCGCAACCAACAGCCGGGCGACTACGTGCTGGCCGCAGCCGGCGGGTTCCCAGGCGAGCTCATCAACGGTTGGCGCGCCAAGGAGGTCAACGACTTCGACTGCGAGTACGGGTTCTCCTGCATGGGGTACGAGATCTCCGGCGCATGGGGAGCCAAGATGGCCCGTCCCGACGACGAGGTCATCTCGTTCGTCGGCGACGGCTCGTACATGATGATGAACAGCGACCTGTACAGCTCGGTGCTGTCGGGGCACAAGTTGATCGTGATCGTGTGCGACAACGGTGGCTTTGCGGTGATCAATCGATTGCAGATCAATCAGGGTGGCGAGCCGTTCAACAATCAGATCGCAGACACTCGCCACCGCGATCTGGTGTACGTCGACTTTGCGGCGCACGCCGCGGCCATGGGATGCAACAGCGAGCGGGCGACCACGGTGCACGAGCTCGAGACAGCTCTCGCTCGGGCGCGTCACAGCGACCGGACCACGGTGATCGCGTTGCAGACCGATGCGTATTCATGGACCGGTGGCGGCGCGTTCTGGGAGGTCGGCGTCCCGGAGGTCAGCGAGCGCCCGCAGGTACAGGCGGCCAAAGCAGCAATGGTCAATGGACTACAACAACAGAGGATTGGAACATGACGGGCAAACTCGATGGCAAGGTCATCGTCGTCAGCGGCGGCACTCAGGGTCTGGGCGAGGCCATTGCCAGACAGATCGTGGCCGACGGCGCAGCTGGCTTGGTGATCGCCGGACGAAGCGCCGATCGGGGCGAGGCCTTGGCCAAAGAGCTCAGCGATCTTGGCACGCCGACCTCGTTCGTCGAGGCCGACATGCAGGATCCGGCGGCACCTCGCGCCGTCATCGACGCCGTCGACAAGCAATTCGGCGTTGTGCACGGGGTGGTCAACGTCGCCGCGGCCACCTGGCGCGACAACGTGTGGTCGGCTACTCCCGAAGGCTTCGAGCAGATGATGGCGGTCAATGCGCGAGCCCCACTGTTCTTGATCCAGGCGGCAGCTGAGGTCATGCGCCGCGAAGGAGTCGCCGGTTCCTGCGTCAACATCGGATCCACCAGCGGTCACGGCGGGCAACCGTTCATCCTCAGCTACTGCGTCTCGAAGGGCGCCCTCGAAACGATGACGCGGAACCTGGCATATTCCCTGATGCGCCACAAGATCCGCGTCAATCTCGTCAGCCCTGGCTGGATGGACACGGAATCCGAAGACGCGACGCAGCGCAAGTTCCATGGCGCGACCGATGGCTGGCTCGAGCGTGCCGAGGTGGATCAACCCATGGGTCGGTTGATCAAGCCGCCGGAGGTCGCCAAGGTTGTCGCCTTCTACCTCTCCGACGAGTCAGGGATGCTCACCGGCAACAGCGTCGACTACGACCAGTCCGTCATCGGCGCCGGCGATGCACCAAAGCCATCACTCCAGGAGACACCGCAATGACACTCAGAGTCGCGGTGCTCGGCGTAGGTCGCATCGGGAGGATGCACGCCGAACTGCTCGCCCGACAGGTTCCGGGTGCCTCGTTGGCGATGGTCCAAGACATCAACAGTGACGCCGCAGCGGCCGTCGGCGAACAGTTCGACGTGGCGCACACGACGGACGTCGGTGCGGTGCTCTCGTCGCCAGACGTCGACGCTGTCGCGATCTGCAGCAGCACCGACACTCATGTGCCGTTCATGATCGCAGCAGCACAGGCCGGCAAGGCGATCTTCTGCGAGAAGCCGATCTCGCTCGATCTCGGCAAGGTCGACGATGCACTTGCTGTGATCGAGTCCAGTGGCGTGCCCTTTCAGGTGGGCTTCAACCGCCGCTTCGACGCGGCGCACGCCTCGGTTCGCTCCGCTGTGATCGATGGCTCGGTAGGCGATCTGCACCTCGTGCGCATCACCAGTCGGGATCCGGCCCCGCCACCGATTCCGTACATCGCCATCTCCGGCGGCATCTTCCTCGACATGATGATCCACGACTTCGACATGGCCCGGTTCGTCACCGGTAGCGAGGTCGTCGATGTCTACGCGCAGGCGGCGGTGCGCATCGACCCGGCAATCGGTGAGGCGGGCGACGTCGACACAGCCGTCGTCATGCTGCGGCACGAGAACGAGTGCATCACGACGATCGACAACAGTCGCCAGGCGGTGTACGGCTACGACCAGCGTGTCGAGGCCTTCGGCTCCGGCGGGATGGCGGCGTCGGAGAATCCGCTCAGCCACACGGGAATGCGTCGATCGGCGGCCGGAACGATCAGCCCGACGATCCCATACTTCTTTCTCGATCGCTACATCCCCAGCTACGTCGAAGAATGGAAGTCGTTCGTCGGCTACGTCGCCGACGGAGGTCCCTCGCCCGTGAGCGCCAACGACGGTCGAGCGCCGTTGGTCATCGGTCTCGCGGCGTGGAAGTCGGTCCGCGAAGGCCGCCCGGTGCGCTGCGACGAGATCGGCTGACGGTCACTCGGCTTCGGCCAAATTGGTTTCGATGTCGTGCCACAGATCGTCGACGTCTTCGATGCCGACGCTCATACGCAGCAGACCTGGTGGCACGTGCGCATCGCCGGCGTACTTCTGGCGTCGCTCGATGCTGGTTTCGACGCCGCCGAGGCTGGTTGCAGGCACGAGGATGCGAACACCGGCGCACAGCGCGTCGGCCGCCGCTGCGCCACCACTGACGACGAACGAGACCATCGCGCCCTGTCCCGGGTAGCGCACCTCGGCGACGGCCGGGTGTGCTCGCAGGCGTTCGACGAGGACGGCGGCATTGCGTTGCATCGCGGCAAGTCGGATGGGCAATGTGCGTAGGCCGCGAAGTGCGAGGAAGGCCTCGAGTGCGCCGGGTGTCGCGCCCTGAAATGTGCGGGCCTGAACGAGCCGGTCGTAGACCGTGTCGTCGGCGGTGACGCACAGCCCGATCAACAGATCGCTGTGCCCGCCGATGAACTTGGTGCCGCTGTGCAGCACGATGGCTGCGCCATGTTCGAGTGGACGTTGCAATAGGGGAGTAGCGAATGTGGAGTCGACCACCATCTGTGCACCGGCGTCGCTCGATGCTGCCGCAATCGCGGGGAGATCGGCGGTGTCGAGTGTGGGGTTGGTCGGTGTCTCCACCCAGACGACGTCGGAACCAACCGCGGCCGCCGCAACCGCGGCAGTGTCGGCAATGTCGACCGGGCGAAGCTCGACGTGACCCTGCAGTTGATATTCGGAGAGCAGCGATCGTACGCCGAGGTAGCTGAACGTGGGGATGACGACGACCTTCGGTGCCAGCGCGTACACCATGGCCGAAGCAGCGGCCATCCCGCTGGCATAGGCGATCGCTCGTCCGCCTTCCAACTCACCGACGGCAGTCTCCAGCGCCGCCCATGTGTCGGTGCCATGCGTGCGCGTGTACTCGCCGCCCTCGCGGAAGTTGGATGCCAGCACGATCGGCTGGTTCAGTGGATCGCCTGCCGTCGATGGCCGCCCGGCCGTGACGGCAATCGTTGCTGGCGAGAGCGGACGTCGGTCGACCATGTCGCCATGTTCACAGACGACGCGACAGAACGCGTAGTTTCGAGGGCTACGAAGACCGGTCGAGATCGAGGACGCGATCTGCGACGTCGGCGACTGCCGCGTCGTGGCTGGCGACAACGATGCACGAGCCATGAGCGACCAGCGCACGCAGGAGTCCGAGTACGGCGGAGATGTGGCCGGCGTCCTGATGACTCGTCGGCTCGTCGGCCAGCATCACGATCGGTTCGATGACGGCGGCGCGAGCGAGTCCCATCCGCTGTTGCTGGCCCAGCGAGGTGTCCGACGCCGCCCTGTCCGCCTCATCGGTGAGATCGAGCGTTGCGAGCACCTCGCGAGCCAGCGTGTGTGCGGCGCGTCGTGGCGAGCCCGAGAGCCGCAGCGGCAGCGCAACGTTCTCGGTCATCGTCAACTCGGCGATCGGTGCGATCACCTGCGGTAGGACGGATGTTCCACGCCAGGTCCGTTCCACACCGGCCTCTGCCCACGGGCCCAGTCGTACGAGACTGCCGGCGTCCGGGGCGATCCAACCGGCGAGCAGCGAGAGCAGTGTCGACTTGCCGCTGCCGGATGGACCGCGGACGACAACCAACTCGCTCGACGAGAGGGTGAACGAGAGTGGCTGCAGGCCCGCACCGTCGCCCCATCGTTTGGTGAGGTCGGTTGCCTCGGCCAGCAGGGTGTGCGTCCCGATCACCGGATCCTCCGTCCATGATCGAGCTCGGCGACCGTGTTGCCCGCTTCGATCACGAGGGAATCGTGTGTGGCGATCACCAATGTCGATCCCGCCGCGGCGACAGCAGCCAAGACCTCGACGAGCGATATCGCGCTCGCGCGATCGAGCGACGCTGTCGGCTCGTCGAGGATGACGAGCTCGGGCTGACCGGCGAGCGCGCACGCGACAGCGAGACGTTGCTGCTCGCCGCCCGATAGTTCGCGCACTCGGCGGCCGCTCGCGGTGGCGAGGCCGACGGATTCGAGCAGCGCATCGACGTCGACGATCGGCTGGGTCGTCGCTCCTTTCCGCTGCCGCGCTGCCCAACGCACGTTCCCCGCAGCGTTGTGCTGGTCGAGCAGGTTCTCGCTTGGTTGGGGAAGCACGACTCCGAGACGGTCGCGCCGCAGCTCGCGTCGACCGCGACGGCTGAGGGTCATCACATCGGTGTCGCCAATCTTGACCGTGCCCTCATCAGGACGCTGCGTGCAAGCCAGCAGCGACAGCAGTGTCGACTTTCCCGAACCGGAGGGCCCGGCGACCACGGTCATGCCTCCGTACTGGATCTCCAGGTCGACATGGTCGAGCGCGGTGACCACATCACCTTCGACCGGAAAGCGGCGCACAACACCGCGTACGTCGGCAGCCAGCCGGTCGTCACCGAGCTTCAGCACGAGATGCTCACGCGGTTCCACGCATCACCTCCATGGCGCGTGTTCGCTTGATCATCACGAAGCCCAGCACCACCAGCACGGCCACCGATACGAGGACGCCCACGAGCACGGGAAGGCCTGCGCCAGGATGGGCAACCACCCGCGCCGGTGGCTTCAGGTGCCGTAACGAGTCGAGCCGCACCACCGACAGGCGAGTGACGACCCAGCCGATCAACATCCCGAGCACTGCCCCGACCACAAGCGCCGGCCCGAGCTCGGCGACCAGCCCGATCGCCTCGCCGCGGGACGACAGCCCCATGCGTGTGGTCAGGACGTGGGCGGCCTGGCGAGTCTGGCGCCGGGCGTCGAGTACGAGCAGTTGGGCGAACAACACCACAATGCCGACGAGCACGCCGAGAATCGACAGGGTCGCGTACGCCCATCGAACCGTGACGAAGCTGGTCACGTTGAAGACCTGTGACAGGTCGCGAGGACTTCTGACGACGATCCCGGCCTGCGACAACTGTTCCTCGGCATCGGTTGGTGGATCGCGCAGCCAGATCTCCTCAGTGGTGGCGAAGCCGGCAGCAACCAACGCGTCGTTGTCGACGACGACCAGCACCGCCCCGTTGTGGAAGCCGGGGAACCAGCGCGCCGTCGCAACCGTCTCCACGTTCATCGGCCGTCGTATGAGGCTCTGGAGCTGGGTGTCGGGCAGCGTGCCGCCGACCACGATCACAGGTACCGGTCCCGCAGTGACGGCGCCCGTGAAGCCGACTGAATCGACCAATTCGTCGATCGGTCGGTCGGACGCATCGTCGCGCCAGTGCACCGCGTGGACGAAGGTGGTGTGGTCGATGCCGAGCAGGTCGATGGACTGTGCTCCACTCTTGCCCTGAGTTCGATGGACGATGGTGCCGGTCGCGTCGAACGGCGGCGGCAGCGCAGTGACGTCGCGGGTCGTCATCTCCAGATCGCTGCCGAGGTAGACGGCGGCCTTCTCCGAGAGCAGCACCGAGGTGCTGTCGGTCAGCAGTTGGGCGAGGGTGAACGAACCGGCCGCGAGCGCGGTGGCCAGCATCACCGCGCCTGTAACTCCTGGCTCTGCGAGCGATCGTCTGAGCCCGGTCAGCACCGAAGGTGGCATCCGTCGGCCGGCGAGGCGCCATCGACGAAGCAATGCGACGGTCGGGCGTGCCAGTACGGCGAGAGGAGCGATGATCGCCAACAGAGGAAAGCACTGCGCCCAGAAGTCGGAGTGGGCCACCTTGGCGCCGACCTGCTGAATGCCACCGATGCGGTCCAGGCGGAAGTACGTGGCAACGGCTGCCGCAACGGGGAGCACCTCCCAGGGAACCAACCGGAGGCGCGATCGATGCCGCGATCGGGTGTCGACGAATCGAGACGACCGTGCCGTCGCGACGGCAGCGATCACAACGAACGCGACGACAGATCCGATGAGTGCGTACTCGATGGCTGAGCGGACAGCGGCCGATTCGAACTCCGACGCCGGGCCGAAGAGGCGAACGGCACTCATTGCCGAAAGGCCTCCGACGAGGGTTCCGGTGATCACGGCCCAAGCGGCACCTCGGGCGACACGCAGACCCAACGACCACGGAGATTGTCCCTTGAGCAGTCGCAGTCGCAACTCGCGTTGTCGCTCGCCGCGTCACCAAGACGGTCGCCGCACCGAGCAGCGCGAGCGACGACAGCAGCCCGACGAGTTGCACGGGTGCCATCGTCCCGGCGACCACCGCCGTCGACGCGCCGGCGTGACGTACGACCGCTTTTAACGGTTCGCCGTCGATGACACCGCGATTTCTCATGCTCTCGTCCACGTCGAGACTCAGCCGTGCCGACCGGGCGATCTCATTGAACCGGTCGGCGAGGACGGCGGCATCGTGCCTGCTCAGACCATCGATATCGGGCCGGAGCTCGAACTCGGTGAGCCGGAACGCCTCGACCCTGCGTACCGCCGAGGAAGTGGTGAGCAAGACCGGTGTCGGTGGATCGGCGGGGTCGTTGCTGGCTGAGCGGAACAGCGCTCGTAGCCCACACCAGTACGCGGACTCCGGCCGTGTCGGCACCAAGGGATAGGTGTCGACGACGCTCACGTCGCGCTTCCACTGGATCTCGCCATTCCGGTCGTTGACGAACAGAGTCAGCTTGTCGCCCGGCTCGGTGCCTCGTGGCGGGCTCATCCACTCTGGCGCCAGTACTTCCCCGTCTCCGGGGTCGGTCACCGATCGAAGCAGGTTCTGCTCCTGGCCGTCGCGATACACGAGGTGGGCCCGGATCGTCTTGGCACCGGCGGTCTCGGTGTTGACGAAGATCCCGGGCGCGATGCGCGTCAGCACGCTCGGCTGAGTGTGTGCCGCGAGTGGCGCGACCATCTCATCGAGGCGGGCGATGGAGTCGGGCTGGGCACCGCCCATCGGGATCCGCAGGCCCACGTCGGCCAGGCAGATGCTCGACAACTCGCTGTGCACGGCGGCGGTGCCGACCGACGACAGATACAGCGGTGCGCCTGCGAGACATGCCGCACCGAGCGCCACGATTGCCGCCACCGCGACCCAGCCGCCGATGCCCGAATGGCGAGACTGCTTCGATGTGTGACGCGGCACGACAGCGATGGAGAGTTACGAACGGGGGACGTAGTTGGCGCGAGCGCTGCGGATCTCGTTCCATGCTTCGTCTCGCCCGGCGATCCCGGTCGTCGACGACTCCTTGCCGGGCTCAAGGGCCTTGTAGACCTCGAAGAAGTGCTGGATCTCGCTGACCAGTTGTGGCGTGAGGTCGTTGAGATCGTGGACGTCGTTCCACCGCGGTTCCTTCGGCGGGACACACAGGATCTTGGCGTCCTCGCCTGCCTCGTCGCGCATGTACAGCACTCCGACGGGTCGCGCAGCAACCCACACGCCCGGATACACCGCATCCTCCAGCAACACGAGCGCATCGAGGGCGTCGCCGTCGCCGCCCAGCGTGTCGGGGATGTAGCCATAGTCGGCCGGATACGTGGTGGCGGTGAACAGGCGCCGGTCGAGGAACACCCGGCCGGTGTCGTGATCGATCTCGTACTTGTTTCGGCTACCACGCGGGATCTCGATCACGACATGGATGCAGTCGTCAGGGAGCGGACTGGTGGCCATGGCGCCATGCTCGCATATCCGTCGTGAGCGGTCGGAGCGCAGCAAGTAGCGTGAGATCCTGTATGGAGTTCCGCCGCATCACCAATCTCCCGCCGTATGTGTTCACGATCATCAACAACCTGAAGATCGAGGCACGGCGAGCAGGGGTCGACGTGATCGACCTCGGCTTCGGAAACCCCGACATCCCCTCGCCGCAGATCGCCGTCGACAAGCTCACCGAGGCGGCGCACATCGCCCGCAACCATCGCTACTCCGTCAGCCGTGGCCTGCCGAAGCTGCGCGAGGCAGCGGCCGCGCTGTACGCACGCAACTGGGGCGTGCAGCTGGATCCCGAGCTGGAGATCACCAACACCATCGGCTCGAAAGAGGGGTTCAGCCACTTGATGTGGGTGCTGCTCGATCGTGGTGACGCCGCCATCGTGCCGAGTCCCAGCTATCCGATCCACATCTACGGCCCGCTGTTCGCGGGAGCCGATCTTCGCCAGGTTCCCATGCGCCACCTCGCCGATCCCCGCGTCCAGGGCGACTTCACCGGCGACTTCTTCCACAATCTGACGACCGCCTACGACGTCGGATGGCCGAAACCGCGGGTGCTGGTGATCTCGTTCCCGCACAACCCGACCGGCGCAGTGGTCGACCTCGACTTCATGCAGAAGGTCGTCGATTTCTGCCTCGAACGCGAGATGGTCGTTGTCCACGACTTCGCGTACGCCGACGTCGGCTTCGACGGATACAAGCCTCCGAGCATCCTGCAGGCAGAAGGTGCCAAGGATTGTGCGGTCGAGCTCTACTCGATGACCAAGAGCTTCTCGATGGCTGGCTGGCGCTGCGCGTTCCTCGTCGGCAATCGCGAGGTCGTGCAGGCGCTGGTCAAGCTGAAGAGCTATCTCGACTACGGCGTCTTCCAGCCGATTCAGATTGCCGCGACGGTGGCGATGAACGAGGCCGCCGACTACCCGGCCGAAGTGTGTTCGATCTACGAGAGTCGCCGCGATGCGTTGATCGACGGGCTCGGCCGCATCGGCTGGGAGATCCCGAAGCCGAAGGGCTCGATGTTCGTCTGGGCGCCGATTCCCGAGCCGTACAACGAGATGCACTCCGTCGAGTTCTGCTCGCATGTGGTGCGCGAATGCGAGGTCGCCCTGTCGCCCGGTGTCGGCTTCGGCCCCGGCGGCGAAGGCTTCGCCAGGTTCGCCCTCATCGAGAACGAGCGCCGCATCGCCCAAGGCATCCGCAACCTCAAGAAGGGCCTCACCAAACTCGGCTGACCCGCGCCGGGTTCGGCGTGAGCAGCGTTTGACTGTTGCGCCCCCGATACGGGGCGCCAGGCTTCAAACGCTTCGGTCACCCACGTGCGTTTGACTGTTCCGGCCCCGATACGGGGCGCCAGGCTTCAAACGCCGTTCAGGGGTAGAGGGCGCGGAGGTCGGGTGGGGGGCTGCCGACGGGGGGAGTGCAGGGATTGTCGATGGGTCCGCCGACCGTCGTCGGCTTCGGGCACGGCTCGGAGAACAGGTACGTGATCCAGCGCGAGATGAAGTCGGCCGCGCCGAGGGCGCCGATGGGCTGGTAGTGGATGCCGTCCGACACGAACCACGACCGCACCGGCGCGGTGTAGTCGCGCCAGTTGGCGATGTACACGTCGGGGTAGGCGCCGCTGTCGGCCTTCTGCTGCAGCGTCGCGTTGTTGGAGACGTACGAGCCGTTGTTGTCGGTGCCGGCGCGAGTCAAGCCGTCGCGCATCCGATAGTTCATCCAGACGATCCGCACCGCGCCCTTGTCGCGGGCAGCCTGGACGATGATGTCGAAGTTCTGGCCGAACCCGTTGCTGCCCTCGTTGTAGCCGGTGCCGATCACCACCGCGTCGAACGTGCCGGGCGCATCGCGGATGGCCTCCAATGCGGTGTTGGGGGTGTTGCCCGCCAAGCTATGGCACGACGCCCGCACGAGGCGTCGGCAGGACTCTGCATCGAACACGTACGTCATGCCACCGATCGCGTCGAAGGCATGTGTGTAGAACTTGAAGCCCTCGAGCGACGAATCGCCGATCCACAACACGTGTGGAACCGGCGGCGCCATGGTGGGTGTGACCTGCACCATCTCGCCGCGGTCGGCCGGTGCGTCGGCGCCGGCCGCGCCGTCAACATTGGGAAGTGCCGACGCCACCGAGGCGTACAGCAGAGCCGCGCTCGTACCGATGGCGACGAGTCCCCAGTGGTTCAAGCCGGCTCGATCCAGCCGCGAGAGCGCTCCACCGCGCGCAGCCACGTTTGGTGGCCGAGATCGGCCAGCGTTCGATCGGGGTCCGGTTCGAATGTGGCATCGATCTGCCACCGATCGTTGATCTCGTCGACCGACTGCCACACGCCCTCGGCCAAACCCGCCAGATACGCGGCACCGAGTGCCGTGGTCTCCTGGTCGATCGGGCGCTGAACCGCGACGCCCAGTTGGTCCGCTTGCATTTGCAACAACACGTCCATCACCGACGCGCCCCCGTCGACGCGCAATGCGGCGAGTGTGGTGCCGCTCGCCGCGGCCATCGCCTCGACCGCGTCGCGGGTTTGATAGGCCATGGCCTCGACGACGGCCCTGGCAATGTGCGCCTTCGATGTACCGCGGGTGATCCCCACGACCGCGCCTCGCGCATACGGGATCCCACCAGGGGCTGCCGAGCCCTGTGAACGCGGGGACCACGTAAACACCACCGTTATCGGAAGTGCTGGCCGCCAAGGGCCCGATCTCGGCCGCGGACTCGATCAGGCCCAAGCCGTCGCGCAGCCACTGGATTGCCGCGCCCGTGACGAAAATGGCGCCCTCCAACGCATAGGCAACGGTTCCATCCGCGAGCTGCCAGGCGATGGTCGTGAGCATGCCTTCCGCCGGCGGCGGGCAGGTTGGGCCGACATTCAGAAGCACGAAGCTCCCGGTTCCGTACGTGTTCTTGGCCATCCCCGGCGTGAAGCACGCCTGGCCGATGAGGGCTGCTTGCTGGTCGCCGGCGACGCCGGAGATCGGGATGCCACCGGGGCACCCCGCCTCCTCCGACGTCTCGCCGAACCGACCGCTCGACGGGAAGACCGTGGGGAGCGCGGACATCGGAACGCCGAACAGATCGCACATGTCGGCCGACCACAACAGCGTGCGGATGTCGAAGAGCATCGTTCGGCTGGCGTTCGTCGGATCCGTGACATGTGCCCTGCCGCCCGTGAGGTTCCAGATCAGCCACGAGTCGATCGTGCCGAGCGCGAGTTGATCGTCGAGCGGGATGTCGCGATTGGCCAACAGCCATTCGAACTTCGATGCTGAGAAGTACGGGTCCAGCACAAGCCCCGTCGTCTGGCGAACCAGCGGCAGATGACCGTCGTTGCGCAACCCCTCGCAACGGTCAGCGGTACGCCGGTCCTGCCACACGATGGCCGAGCCGTACGGCTTGCCGGTCTGCCGATTCCAGGCAACGACCGTCTCGCGTTGGTTGGCGATCCCGATCGCGGCAACCGATTCCCTGCCCACCTTGCCGATGACATCGTTGAGCGTTGCCAGGGCGACCGACCAGATCTCGTCGGCGTCGTGCTCGACCCAGCCGGGCTGTGGGTAGAACTGCGTGAACTCCTGATACGCGGCCGCTGTCTCGCCGCCGTCGGCAAAGATCGCTCGGCTACGAACGCCCGTCGTGCCAGCGTCGATGGCGATGACGCAACGCCCGGCCTGATGACTCATCGCCGACACGGTAGTCAGCGGCGTCGTTTCTTCGTCGACCGGTTGGGACGCTGGGAGGGCCCGGTGCTGGTGCGCTTCGTCGGTGCCGGTCGCTGACGTACCGCCTGCGAGGCGGCGGCCGGAGCGCTGGCGATCGCACGGCGCCGCTCGCGCGCATCGCGGCATCGACTGGCGCTGGTAGCCGAACTTCGAGAGCACGGCGACGAACGCCACGTAGAACAACATGCCGAGCACCAGCCCGATGTAGTTGCTGACTTGCTGCTTCTTCACCAGGAACGCCATCGCCAACGCGCCGACGACGAGGAAAATGGTCGCCTCCTTCAGCAATCGTCGCCAGGGGATGGGTCGGTTCGCGTCCCAGGCCAAATGGATCTCCTTGTTTTCGGTCGTCGTGCCCTACCTTTGCACACGTGCGCGTCGGCATTTTGACAGGTGGCGGTGATTGCCCCGGACTCAACGCGGTCATTCGGGCGATCGTCCGCAAGGGCGAGCTGAACTATGGCGACGAGCTGATCGGGTTCCTCGATGCATGGGACGGCGTTCGCGAGCGTCGGACCATGCCGCTCGACGTGCGGTCGCTACGTGGGATGTTGCCGAAGGGCGGCACCCTGCTGGGCACGCGGCGGGGCAGTCCGTACGACGAGCCCGGCGGACCGGAGCAGGTGGCCGAGACCTTCCGCGAGATGGATATCGATGGTCTCGTCGTCGTCGGCGGAAACGGTTCCTTGACCGTCGCCTGCAAGCTCTTCCACGACTTCGACCTGCCCATCGTCGGCGTGCCGAAGACCATCGACAACGACATCGTCGGCACCGACATGACCTTCGGGTTCACGACGGCTGTGCAGATCGCAACCGACGCCATCGATCGGCTGCACACCACGGCCGAGAGCCACGACCGGGTGATGATCGTCGAGGTGATGGGGCGTCACTCCGGCTGGATCGCCACCTATGCGGGCATCGCCGGCGGCGCGACGGCAATCCTCATTCCCGAGGAGCCCTTCGACATCGACAACATCTGCGAGTTGTTGCACAGGCGCCACGAGCGTGGCCGCTATGCGTCGATCGTCGTGGTGGCCGAGGGCGCCGAGCCGCGCCAAGACACGATGCCGACACGGGAGAAGATCTACGACCGCTTCGGACACGTACGTCTCGGTGGCATTGCCGACACCATCGCCCACGCCATCGAAGACCGCACCGGTCTGGAGACCAGGGTCGTGCTGCTCGGTCATGTGCAGCGCGGCGGCACGCCATCGGCGTACGACAGGGTGCTGTCGACACGGTATGGCATTGCTGCAATCGACGCTGTGCACAATGGCCGAGTGGGGCAAGATGGCTGTCCTTCGCGGCACCGATGTCACCACGATCCCGCTGGACGAGACCGTCGGCAAGACCCGCTATGTCGACCTCCACCTCTACCACGACGTCGCCGAGGTGTTCTTCGGATAACCCGTTGGCCCAATCGCGAGACCTGTCGGTAGTGTCGCCACAGTGAGCCAAGCACCCGTCTCGGCCCGTGGCCTCGCCAAGAAGTACGGCGACTTCGTTGCGGTGGACTCCATCGATTTCGATGTCGAGCAGGGTGAGGCGTTCGGTTTCCTCGGCCCCAACGGCGCGGGCAAATCGACGACGATGCGAATGATCGGGTGCGTATCGCCTGCGTCGGCGGGGTCGCTACAGGTCTTCGGGTTGGACGCTGCGACGCATGGACGCGAGATCAGAGCCCGTCTGGGGGTCGTGCCGCAGCTCGACACCCTCGACAAGGAACTCAGCGTGATGGAGAACCTCGTCCTCTACGGCCGCTACTTCGACATTCCTCGCGCCGAGTGCCGGCGACGCGCGCAAGGAACTGCTCGAGTTCGTGCAACTCAGCGAACGCGCCGACAGTGTCGTCGAGACGCTGAGCGGCGGCATGATGCGGCGCCTCTCGATCACCCGATCCCTGATCAATCGCCCAGACCTGTTGTTGCTCGACGAGCCGACCACCGGTCTCGATCCGCAGGCTCGGCACGTGCTCTGGGATCGGCTGTATCGCCTCAAGCACGACGGCGTCACCCTGATCATCACGACGCACTACATGGACGAAGCCGAGCAACTGTGCGATCGATTGGTCGTGATGGACGGCGGGAAGATCGTTGCCGACGGGTTCGCCGCGATCGCTGATCGAGCAACACTCGACCAAGGAGGTGCTCGAGTTGCGATTCTCCCCCAACGGCGACGGAGAGTCGCACGGCGACATGTCGGGTATCGGTGAGCGGCTGGAGGTGCTGCCCGATCGAACGCTGGTGTATGCCGACGATGGCGAGGCCGCGCTCGCTGCGGTTCACGGTCGAGGCGTCACGCCCATCAGCTCGTTGGTGCGCCGGTCGAGCCTGGAGGACGTGTTCTTGCACCTCACCGGACGAACGCTGGTCGACTGACATGGCGTTGGCAACACCCGGCCCGATCCGAGTGGTGTTCTGGCAGGCCACCATCTTCCGGCGCTTCTGGGTCAGCAACCTGCTCGCATCGTTCGTGCAGCCGCTGCTCTACCTGCTCGGTCTGGGCGTGGGTGTTGGCGCGCTCGTCGACCGCACCGCTCGTTCGACGGAAGTGTTGGGAGGCGTGTCGTACGTGGCGTTCATCGCCCCAGGACTGATGATCACGACGGCCATGGCCGTCGCGTCGACCGAGAGTCTGTGGCCCATACTCGGTGGGTTCATCTGGTCGCGCGCCTACTTCGGCATCTCGGCAACCCCGCTCGGCGCAAAGGACATCGTCGGGGGCCATGCGCTGTGGATGGCCATTCGGTGCATGGTCACCGCCGCGGCGGTGGCGGTGGTCCTGGTGTTGTTCCCCGATGCTCGAAGTTGGGGGTTGATTCCCAGCGTTCCGATCGCTGCGCTCACCGGCATGGCCTTCGCCATGCCGCTGATGGCCTTCTCTGCGCCACGCAAGTTCGACGGAGGCTTCGCGGCCATGCAGAGGTTCGTGGTGATCCCGTTGTTCCTGTTCGGTGGAGCCTTCTACCCGATCTCGCAGTTGCCGGAGTGGACACAGGTGATCATCAAGATCGTGCCGCTGTGGCACGGCGTCGAGCTGGCCAGAGGCTTCACCGTGGGGCACCCGGCGGCATCGACCACATTCGCGCACGTTGCCGTGCTGTGTGCGTGGATCATCGCCGGAACCCTGCTGTCGTACCGGTTCGTTCGAAGGCGGTTGTACGTATGACCCTGGCCTTGCGAATCGTGCCGCCGATGCTGCGCGACGTTCGTCGGCCCCAACGGATGGTCGAGCGCAACGTTGTCGCCTATCGACGTCAATGGATCATCTTGCTCAGCGGGTTCTTCGAGCCGCTGTTCTACCTGCTGTCGATGCGCGTCGGTCTCGGCGATCTCATCGGTGCTGTCAGGGTGGGTGGACGAGAGGTGCCATACGACCAGTTCGTTGCGCCAGGATTGATGGCTGCCTCCGCGATGAACGGGGCGGTGTACGACTCGACCATGAACGTCTTTCACAAGCTGAAGTGGGCGCGCCTGTACGACGCCGTTCTGGCAACGCCGATGTCTGCGGGTGACGTGGCAGTGGGGGAGATCACCTGGGCGCTGATACGGGGGCAGATCTACTCGATCGGGTTCCTCGGCGTGATGTGGGGGCTCGGCCTGATCGGGTCGCCGTGGGTCATCCTCGCCTTGCCGTGCTGTGCGTTGATCGGTCTGTCGTTCGCCTCGATGGGCTTCGCGGTGACGACGTTCATGCGCGGGTTCAGCGATTTCGAGTTCGTGCCGACGGCAACGATGCCGATGTTCTTGTTCTCGGCGACGTTCTTCCCGCTGAGCAGTTACGGCTCCTGGGCATGGGTGGCACAGCTCTCGCCGCTGTATCACGGCGTTGCACTGGTGCGAGCGGCCAACGCGGGCGTGTTCACCTGGTCGAGCGTCGGCCATGTCGCAGTCCTCTGCGCGATCGCAGCCGTGGGCATGGCTGTCGCCGCGCGTCGACTCGGCAAGCTCCTGCTGTCGTGACGATCGATGCTCAGGCGGTCGCAGGCTCGGGCGACGGCACCGAGGGGAAGGCCGGCTGCGACGAGACCACCAGCCCGGGAAAGTCGTAACGGGTCAACGGCTCGGCTTGTAGTTCGCCGCTGGCTGCCGGCCACTGTTGCGGAATGCCGTCGATCGCGATCGAAACTGCCGCGACGCCTGTGATCTCCGACGCCGTGAGCACGATCTGGGCGACGCCGTCGACCAATGCCTCACCGGTGAGTTGCTGCAGTTCGTTCGACACATCGACGATCAGTTGGTCGCCGGTCTGCCTGACGTCGAGCAGGCGGGTTCCGCTGGGGATCGCAGAGCGAAGCAGTGCCTGGAGCTCGTCGGTGTTGGGCCCTTCGAACAGGGCCCGCATGGCATCCGCAGGCGTGTCAGCGACGTCCCTGGCGACTGACTGAAGGGTGCGTCGCTGGCCGAGCACCTCGGGCGAGAGGAGGTAGATACGGCCGGCCCCGGTCGCCGCCCCCGCTGGTTGATCGAAGTTGACACTGAGGTCGCCTCGATCGGCAGGAGCGATGTTGCGTGGAGATCCTTCCGCAGCGATCGAGCACGAGCTGACCGTGAGCATCACCAGCGTCGGGGCCACGAGACGAAGCGGAGTCATCCGATGCCGACCTCTTCGGCTGGTAGCTCCAGCACGAAGCGCGCGCCTTGCTCGCCATCGGCCCGGTCCTCGACCCACACCCTGCCTCCGTGCATGCGGACGTGTTCCTCGGCCAGGGCCAAGCCCGAGACCCGCCCCGTCGCTGCTGGATCGCCGTCCGGCGACCGCGCCACGAGCGAAGCGCTCGAACACCAGGCTCCGTTCCTCGTGCGGCACACCGGGACCGTGGTCCTCGACGATGATCCACACATGAGCGAGCGGCTCGCCCTCGCCCTCTGCCTCCATCACGATGATCTCGGGCTCGCCACCTCCGTGAACGCGGGCGTTGTCGATGAGGTTGGCGACAACACGGGCCAGCCTGCGACGGTCGCCGTGCATGATCAGGCCCTCGGCTCGCTCGGTGACGGTCAACTTGCTTCGTGGAAGGCTGCTGACTGCAACAGCCTGACGCATGAACTCGGCGACGAGGAGGTCTTCGAGGTGGAGACGAATGGCGCCGGCGTCGAATCGGGAGATCTCGAGGAGGTCCTCGACCAGACCCTGAAATCTGGCGACATCACCCACCAGAAGGTCGAGCGCCGCCTGCGCGCGATCGGGCATGTCGTCGCGGCGCGCCTGCATGACTTCGACGCTGGCAGCAAGGGTCATCAGGGGCGAGCGAAGTTCGTGGCTGACGTCGCTGGCGAACCGGGCATCGCGCTCGACGCGGTTCTGGAGGGCCTCCGCCATGTCGTTGAAGGCAGTCGACAGGAGTTGGAGATCGTGGTCGTCGGTGTCCTCCAACCGGGTGTCGAGTCGACCGCCCGCGATGGCCTTGGCGGCCTGAGCTGCGTCGCCCAGTGGACGGATCGCGCGCTTGGCAGCGATCATGCCTGTCATCGCGCCGGCCAGCGTCGTGATCATCCCGCCGAACAACAGACTGAGGCCGACGTTGCGCAACGTCGTGTTGGCGTCGGACAGGTCGGCGAACTCGAAGTACGCGGCACTGGACTGTTCGAGCGGAATGCCGATGACCAACGTGGGCACCCCGTCGAAGGAAACGATCATCTTCGCCGGCACACGTTCGTCGAGCACCTTGTCCTGCATGACCTTCGGGATGAGATCGGAGGTGAACTTCGCCGAGGGCGATGCCCAAGCACCGTCGACATTGATCGCTGCTTGGGAGACACCGACCTGCTGCAGGCGATCGATCACTGAATTGGCACTGGAGTTGCCCGCGCTGATCTCGCGCTGCGCGACACTCGCGTTCTTGTAGGCCTGGACGGTGCTGGTGCGTTCGCGTTGGTTGATGAGGCTGCTACGCGTGAACGAGTACGCAACGGCCGCGAGAAAGGTCGACAGCAACAACGCGCCGATGATGAACATCGACATGATGCGTGTGCGGAGCCCGAACCGGGCTGGGCGCCATTTTGCATAGAGCCCAGCGGCTGTCCTCGCGACACCTCGTCTCAGCCCGGTGTCGACGGTCTCGTGGACGATGGTCACGACTGAAGGCGATACCCGAGGCCGCGGACGGTTACGACATGGCGAGGGTTGGCTGCGTCGGACTCGACCTTGGTACGCAGGCGGCGGACGTGCACATCGACGAGCCTGCCGTCTCCGAAGTAGTCGTATCCCCAGACCTTGTCGAGCAGGCTCTCCCTGCTGAACACACGACCGGGGTTCTGGGCAAGCTCGCACAACAACCTGAACTCGGTCTTGGTCAGGTGCAGCTCCGTACCGGACCGCATCACCTTGCCCTCGTCGGGGATGATCTCGAGATCGCCGAACACGAGCCGGGCATGTGAGGGGCTGATGGGGCGGATACGACGCAGCAGCGCGCGGATGCGTGCCGACAGCTCCTTCGGCGCGAACGGTTTGGTCAGGTAGTCGTCGGCGCCCGCTTCGAGGCCGGCCACGACGTCGTGGGTGTCGTTGCGGGCGGTCACCATGACGATCGGCACGTCGCTGTGGCGGCGCAGAGTGCGGCACAGTTCGAAGCCATCCATGCCCGGGAGCATGATGTCGATCAGGACGACGTCGGGCAATCGCGCGGTGGAACAGATCGATGGCTTCCTCGCCGCTGCCTGCTTCGTCAACGGTCCAGCCCTCGTCTTCGAGAGCGAGTTTGACCGCCGTTCGGATGCGCTCGTCGTCTTCGACGGAAAGAATGCGAGTTCCCACGGGTCACATGATGCCAGGATTAGGGCCAGGTTCCGTGTCCTTCAGCAACTCCACCATTTGGTCGAACAATGCTGGATTGGCCGCCAGCACCTCGCCCTCGGCGATAGGCCCGCCGTCGAAGCCGCCCGTGCGGCATCCTGCCTCGCGTGCGATCAGGTCACCCGCAGCCCAATCCCACGGTCCGAGCCACTGTTCGAAGAACGCATCGAGTCGCCCAGCGGCGAGGTAGCAGAGGTCGGACGCAGCCGCCCCGAGCCGGCGGATGTCTCGAATCCTCGGAATCGACTTCTGCGATCCGGCGGGCCTGGCTTCTGCGCCGCTCGATCTGGTACGCGAAACCCGTGGCAACCAGGGCCTGTTGCAACGTGGAGGTCGTGCTGCATCGGATCGGTGATCCGTTGAGCAGGGCCCCGCGGCCGGCGATCGCCGTGAACAACTCGTGGCTGCTCGGGATGAACACGGCGCCGGCGAGCGGGCCATCCTGCGACAGCGCGGCGATGGAGACGGCGTAGCCGGGCAGGTCGTACTGAAAGTTGGTGGTGCCGTCGATCGGGTCGATCAGCCACCGGATCCCCGATGCACCCGCCGAGTCGGTGCCCTCCTCGCCCACGAGCGCGTCGCCCGGTCGTTCAATGCGCAGCCCTTCCACGATCAGTCGCTCGGACGCGCGATCGAACTCGGTCACGACGTCGGTGTCGGTCGACTTCGTCGAGATCGACGTCAGCCCGCCCTTGCGTCCTTCGAACACGAGCCCGCCGGCCGAAACCGCGAGTCGTGCCGCCAGATCACAGAGCTCGTGCGCGAGATCGGTCACGAGGTCCTGTCGGTGTCGCGCTGGCGTTCGATCTCTTTCCACTCGCCCAGAGCGCGCAGCACCAATACGGCAACGACGCTCATCCCGAGAGCGGCGATGATCGCGCCCGAGAGCGCGCCGAGCCCCCGCTGGGTCGCGCACGTGCCGTGGCACTGCAGTTCGACCAATGTGTATCCGATCAATCCACCGGCGAGGCCACCGAGGAGAATGGCCAGGAAGGCGGCGACCCGTGCCTTTGGAGGGGGGAGGGCGGACAGAGGTGTCTCTTGGTCGACCACCGCCACATCGTACGGCGCGGTGACCTCGTAGGCTCAGCCTCTGTGCGTGTCACCGTGGTCGTTCCGACCTACAACGAAGCCGACAACATCGAGCGGCTGTGCCGCGAAGTGCGCCGTGCCGCGCCCGAAGCCGACATCTTGATCGTCGACGACGCCAGTCCCGACGGCACCGCAAAGCTTGCCGAGGAATTGAACGACGAACTCGGCCGTATCAAGGTCATACACGGTTCGGGGAAGACCGGTCTCGGAGCCGCATACCGAGCGGGACTGCGCGAGGCGATCGACAGTGGCGCCGAGATCTGCGTGCAGATGGATGCGGATCTGTCACACGACCCTGCTGTGTTGCCGGCGCTCATCACCAACGTGGAGCACGGGGCCGATCTCGCGATCGGCAGCCGATATGTCCCGGGCGGGCTGACGGAGAACTGGCCGCGACGCCGGCGCGTGCTGTCGCGCTGGGGGAATCGGTACGCGGCCGGCGTCCTCGGATTGGCGGTCAACGACGCCACCGCCGGTTTCCGGGCATACCGCAGCGACGCGCTCGAGCGCATGAAGTTCGACACCGTCACCGCCAATGGTTACGGCTTCCAGGTCGAGATGACCTACCGCCTGGTGCGCATCGGTGGCAAGGTCGTCGAGTTCCCGATCACGTTTCGGGACCGCACCGCTGGGATCTCGAAGATGTCGGGCGGCATCGTTCGCGAAGCACTGGTGATCGTCATCAAGTTGTGGGTCGCCGACTTCGGCGGGCGTCGCCGGCGACGTCGGCAGGGGGGCTGACTGCGGCATGAGGAACTGGGTCGTCGGAGGTGCATTGATCCCTCGGATCGGCGGCGTGGAGATCGATGGGCTGGTGCTGGTCGGCAATCGTCGACGGGATCGCACGATCGAATGGACACCGCCGGGCGGCGTCATCGATCCGGGTGAATCGATTCGACAGGGATTGACGCGCGAGGTGTTCGAGGAGACTGGCTTCACCGTCTCCGGCTGGGCAGACCTGCGATACTCCGTCATCGTCGAGGCTCCGCAACTGGGTTGGCGACTGCGCGTCGAGGCGTGGGAGGCGGCCGATGTGGTCGGCGACATCGTCGTAGCCGATCCCGACGGCATCGTCGAGGAGGTGCGGCAGGTGGCGGGAGCTGAAGCGCCGGCCTTGCTGGCCAGCAGTCCGCAGTGGGTGCACGTGCCTGTGGGGGACTGGCTGAACGGTCTGCTCCACCCTGCCGGATCCTTCCACTTCAGGGTGATCGGAGCCGATCGTGCGACATCGCGGGTCGAGCGCATCGCATGACTACAGATCATCACAACATCAGGCGTGTGATCCTGCACGTCGACATGGACGCGTTCTACGTCAGCGTCGAGCTCCGCCGCCGTCCCGACCTCGTCGGCCAGCCCGTCGTGGTCGGGGGCACGGGGTCGCGCGGCGTGATCGCGGCGGCGTCGTACGAGGCCCGCAGGTATGGGGTGCGTTCGGCGTTGCCGAGCGTGACGGCCAAGCGGTTGTGCCCGCACGCTGTGTTTCTCCCGGGTGACCACGCCCTGTACGCATCGGTCAGTGCTGACGTCAACCGAATCTTCACGTCCATCACCCCACTGGTCGAGCCGCTCTCGCTCGACGAGGCGTTCCTCGACGTCTCCGGCGGGTTGCGCCTGCACGGTCCCGGCGCAGCCATCGCCCAGACAGTTCGTGATCGGGTGTGGAATGAGCTGCAACTGCGTTGCTCCGTGGGAGTTGCCCCCAACAAGTTCCTGGCCAAGCTGGCATCGGTTGCCGCGAAGCCAGTCGCTTCCCCCGACGGCGTTCGCGAAGGGAAAGGGGTCGTCGAGGTGCTGCCCGGCCGAGAATTGGAGTTCCTGCATCCTCTCCCGGTCCAGGCTCTCTGGGGTGTCGGCCCGGCAACCCTGCAACGGCTACAGGGCCTTGGCGTGAAGACGGTCGCCGATCTCGCCGAACTCGAGGAGTCGACGCTGATCGGCTGCGTCGGCGCGGCGCACGGTGAGCACCTGTACCGACTGGCGTGGGGCATCGACGACCGGCCGGTCGAACCCGACAGGGAAATGAAGTCGATCGGGCACGAGGAGACGTTCGCCGTGGACCGCCACACCCACGATGAACTGGTCCGCGAACTGGTCCGTCTGGCAGACGCGGTGGCTGCCCGGCTTCGGGCGCACGGTGGTGCCGCCCGCACGCTGACGCTGAAGGTTCGATTCGCGGGCTTCGAAACCATCACCAGATCGATCACCGTCGGCGGTGGAGTGTCGACAGCTCATTCCATCGTTGCAGCGGTCGAGCCTCTGCTGCAGGCCATCGACGCCTCGGCGGGCGTGCGGCTGCTCGGCGTCAGTGCCAGCAACTTCACGTCCGCGTCCCAGCAACTGAGCCTCGACGACCTGCTCTCCGAACGTGTCGACGACGAGCACCAGTGGCGGCTCGCCGAGGAGACAGTCGACGCGATTCGCAAGCGATTCGGCACCACGGCTATCGGTCCGGCCAGCGCCGTCAGTGACCGCGGCCTGCAGGTTGTTCACCGAGGGGCCCAGCAGTGGGGACCGGACGACCCCGGAGATGTTTAAATGGTCCCATGCTGCGTTGTCTCCAACGCCGAATCGTGGAAAGATATCCCTAGGCAATCGGTCAGGAGTTCGCCCATGCCGCTCTCAGAGGATGAACAACGCATTCTGCGACAGATCGAAGAGCAACTCCAACGCGACCCGAGTTTCGGTCGAGACATCAAACCGCGCCATGTGGGATCCCGTCGAGCAGTGATCGTCAGCTCTGTTTCCACCGTCTTGTGCTTGGTCCTGACCGTTGTGCTCCTTGGGGTCAGCCCGTACCTTTCGTTCGTTGCCTTCATCGGCGCCATCGCCGCATTGGTGATCGCGGAGCGTCACGTCGCTGCAATCGGTGAGGCCGGGCTCAACCACTTCAGCGACAGTGTGCGCAGTCGGCTGGGCGGTTCTGCCGGCAATCGCGGCGAATAGTTCGTTCGCAACTCGTCAGCCGGTGATGCGTCCCCAAGCGGACCGCGGATCGAGATGATCCAGCAGCCTGCTGACGAAGCTCATGCGAGCCCGGCAGGCCGCGTCGACCTCGCTGCGTAGCAGTTCGCTGCGGTCGGCCGCGCTCACGTCGACTCCACGCGGCGAGTAGACAGCGCGAGTCACCAGCCGCGCAATCTCCACGGTCTCGGCCTTGCCGACGTCGACCGATCTCGCGAACTCCAAAGGCGTCGAGCCGTTGACGCGGGGCGCTCCTGCCATGGTGAGCGATCGCACCGTTGCCGCCCACGCGGACGTCACACGGTCGGCTGGGTCGCGTGAACGGTGCCGCGACCAACGGTTGATGACCCGTGGCATGGCGACGACCCACGCGATGATGGCCAACAGGATGGCGGCGACGATCCAACCGCCGGCAGAGCCGCCGTCGGATTCGTTGTTCAGCGTGGGATTACGGGGAGTGGTCGGGCCGGTGGCCCCTCGGTCTTCGGGCCGATCAGCTTGGATGACCGGGTCGAACGACGGTGGCGGGGCATCGGCCGACGGGGTACCACCGGTAGTCCCATTGCGCTCTTCCTGAGCCGCAGCGACTCCCGTGTGCTGCTCGGAACCCGGTGCGCCGCGGGTAGGTGTCGGCTCGAACAGCACCCACCCGTAGCCATCGAACCAGACCTCGTCCCACGCATGGGCGTGGCGGCCGGCCACGTGGTACAGGCCGTCGGGACGAAGCTGGCCCTGGGTGAAGCCGACCATCACACGCGTCGGTAGGCCGACAACTCGAGCCATTGCCGCGAAGGTGCCGGAAAACTGCTCGCAGTAACCCTTGCGGATGTTCAGGAAGTTCAACATCGCGTCGTTGCTGTGGCCGCTCTGCACGGTGGTCGAGTATTCGAATTGCGTCCGGAAGAAATCCTGCAGCGCTCGTGCCTTGTCGTACGGCGTCGTCGCCTGGGCCGTCACCTGAAACGCCAGGTTCTCGACCTCGTCCGGCAGGTTGGGCACGGCGTAGTAGAGGGGGTTCGGTGCGCGGTCGACGGTGGTGGTCCGCAGCTCTGCGTCAGTCGGCTCGTAGCTGGCCGACGTGACCTGGTACCGGTAGTTCGATTCCAAGCCGTCCTGGACGTACAGAGCACCCGCATCGTTTGCCCACGACATCGTGCGACCCTGCCACGAGGCAGACATGGCTGTGCGGGCGGCCGGCGCCAACAAGCCGCGGAGCCGACGAATCGTGATCTGTTGCAGCAGGAACTCGGCGTTGGGCGGTGGCTCCGACAATGTTCCGTCGGCAACGCGCGTGTCTTCGGGCAGGGTCGACCATCGGCGGCCGTCGAACTTGCCGAGCGCCGAGAGGCCGAGGTATCGCGGTTCGTTCGTCGACACGGTGAACAACTCGACGTTCCCGCGGTTGACGAGTCTCGATCGGATGTCGACCAGTGGGCTGACCACCTCGGTCACATCACCACTGCGATTACGCGTGTCCAGCAGAGCTTTGGCACCCGCACCGGGAAGCTGTGGGGCCACGGCAACGGCGCCGGTCGTGGCGAACAACGCGCAGCGCGACCGCCGCCGGCAGTGACGCCCACAACGACTGCCGCCGCTTGCCCATCCAGGCCGAGTCGTCGCGTGCATGAGCCATGCGCAGCGCTGCAATCGTGAGGATTGCCGCGCCGACCCACAGCGCGGCGACCAGAACTCGGTTGCGGTTGACGCCGAGCGCCGACGTGAAGATGAACACGACACCGGCGGGTACAACAGCCTCGGCCCGCCCGAACGCCCGGAACGCGAACGAGTCGGCAAGCCACGCACAGAGGGCGAGCGCGGTGGTGGCGGCGATCGCAAAACTTCCCTCGCTGGGTACGGGCGAGACTGCGCGCGGGAACTGCTGCCACACCAGCCGCACGCTGATGCGGAACTGTTCGATGGTGTCGCTCGTCGGGATTCCGTACCGCGTCGAGTCGCGGAAGTAGATCAAACCGATCAACAGCGCCAACGCAACGAGGCCCGTCGGTAGCGCCAGCCATGCAGCGACCCTCATCACCCGCAGCAGGCACATCACCGCATGGACACCGACGCACACGACCAGCATCGGCCGCAGGTACGCCCAGTCGGGGAAGACGCGGCACATGCTGACCGCAGTGACGACCGTCAACAGCGTCAGTGCGACGGTGGCAGGCAGCTGCGCGTCGACCTGCTGGGCGCGATCGACGGGTCGCGTGATGCGTGGAGCAGTAGCGGCAGTCACGACAGAACCGGCTGACTGGCCCCGACGATCAGCGCCGTCCACGACGCGACCATCGTCTCGGTCGAGGTGGCATCGACGATGAAGCGACTGCTGGGCGCATACTCCCTGGCGCAAACGATCACGAGCGTCTCGTCCTGGTTGGCCGTTGACCGGAGCTGCCCGGCCGCGGCGCTGGACGCAGAGCCGGTGACGATCACGAGCAGGCCCATTCCCTCCGACATGCCGTTGTTGACCGAGATCATCTCCGGCGGCTCCGTCGCGGGCTCGACCATCGCCAGCCAACGGAGTGCGTTGGCCGCGACATCGTGGCCGCGAAGGTCGATGTCGTTCGTGACGAATCGAGTGTTGACGCCGGTATGCGCCGCGCTGGCGGTGATGCTGGCGGCGGCGATGACGGCCTGCTCGAACGAACTGCCGGTGTACTCCGACGCCGTGGTGTCGAGCACGACCGTGCACCGCCGCATGCCCTCGAGCGCCGTCTCCCGCACGATCAGGATGATGTGGCAGCGAGCCGACGCCTTCCAGCTGATGCGGCGAAGGTCGTCGCCGCGCATGTACTCGCGCAGCGAGTGGAACTCGCTGCCGGACTGCCCCCACGACTGCATCCGCAGGTGTTCGCCGAGCCGTCCCGCTGCTCCGACCGACGGGAACGGCCGAGCGATGGTGTGCGGGATGATGAGCACCTCCTCGCTGCCGGCCAACGTCGTGGTTCGCTGCGGAGAGGCCGAGCACGTCGCGGCGCAGCGCGCGCATCGGGCCGACGAGGATGAGGCCCCGGCGCTCGGTGGGCAGCCGGTACGCCGCACTGGCCGCGTCCCGGCGGCGCAGCGGCGCAGGTTCATCGTCGCGCCGCCGTTGAGCCGACCGGCTCCCACAGCTGGAGTACGGCGAGGCCTGTCGGCCGAGGTTGGCGAGCTGGAGGTCGACGCGCGCCGGCTCGCCGGCCTTGACGACGACGGGCTGGACGAGGCGCCTGACGCTGAGCGGCGGTGGTCGGCGTTGCACCGACATCACAGCGACCGAGCAGCGCGACGAGATCCCGGCGCCGACGACGTACAGCTCGATGATCCCGAAGATCCGCCCGACGACGAACGCGGCGACGGCGACGACCACCGCCCCCCAGCCGCTGCGGGTGAGCACTCAGCGACCCGTCGGGACCGTCACCGAGCCGAGGATCTCTCGGTGATCGCCTGCTCGGCGGTGAGCCACCGCGAGACAGGCCTCCGGGCGCAGCATCACGCGGTGGGCGAGCACCGGGATCGGCGACCGACTTGAGGTCGTCGGGCGTGGCGAAGTCGCGGCCGCTCGCCGCGGCGCGGGCCGCGTCGCCCGCGACAGCTGCAGCGTCGCCCGCGGCGACAGGCCGAGCACCAGACCTGGTGGACGCGGCTCGCCTCGGCGATGTCGACCATGTAGGCCTTCAGCGGGTCGGCGAGGTGCACGGAGCGCACCGCCTCGGCCATCAGCCAGGACCTCTTCGGTGCGTGACGACCGGCACGAGCGTCGAGCAGCGCCTCGGCGGCGCCGTGCGAGTCGAGGATCTCAGCTCGGCGTGCGCGACCGGGTAGCCGAGCGACAGCCGCATCAGGAACCGGTCGAGCTGGCTCTCCGGCAGGCGGTACGTGCCCTCCTGCTCGACCGGGTTCTGCGTCGCGGCGACCATGAACGGCTTCGGCAGGTGGTACGTGCGGCCCTCGGCCGTGACCTGCCGCTCCTCCATCGCCTCGAGCAGTGCCGACTGCGTCTTCGGTGACGCGCGGTTGATCTCGTCGGCGAGGACGATGTTGGCGAACAGCGGGCCCGGCTGGAACACGAACGTCTCGCGTCGCGCGCTGCAGCACGCTGACGCCGACGAGGTCGGTCGGGCAGCAGGTCGGGCGTGAACTGCACGCGCTTCCACGAGCAGTCGATCGAGGCGGCGAGCGCCTTGGCGAGGCTGGTCTTGCCGACGCCGGGCACGTCCTCGATGAGGAGGTGCCCCTCGGCGAGGAGGCACGATCACGCACATGTCGATCGCCTCGCGCTTGCCGTGCACGACGCGGGCGATGTTGGTCGTGATGGCCTCGAAGAGCGATGCGAAGGTCTGCGGGTTGGAGCTGTCGCGTGGATCGGGCCGTCCACGCAGGGCAAGGCGTCATGGCGGCGCAGGGTAGACGCAGATCTCGGCAGACTCGGCGCGGACGGCTGACGGTCATGCCCACGCCGTGTGACGTCGTCGTGCTACCTCGCGGTCGACATCGGTGGCACAAGCTGGCGGCGGGCGATCGTCGATGACTCCGGACGGGATCCTCGTCCGCGATCGAGTGCCACGCCGCCGCGCGACGTGTGGCCGGCGTTGTCTCGATTGATCGTGCAGCGTGGTCGCCGCGGCACCGATCGCACCTGGTCGGGTGCGGCGTCGGCTGCGGCGGTCCGATGACCCTGCGACACGAGACGGTGTCGCCGCTGCACATCCCGACGTGGCGCGGGTTCCCGCTCGCGCGCGGAGGTGCACGAGCTGACGGGCTGCCGACGACGGTCGACAACGATGCCGAAGGCGCTCGCGCTCGGCGAGGCGTGGTGCGGCGCCGCGGCGGGTCGAGGAGAACTTCATCGGCGTCGTCATCGGCACAGGGGTCGGCGGCGGCGATCGTCAGCGGCGGCCGGTTGCTGCAGGGCCGGCTCGGCAACGCCGGCCACATCGGCCACGTCGTCGTCGAGCCCGGCGGCCGGCCGTGCGTCTGCGGCGGCGTCGGCTGCCTCGAGGCGTACTGCAGCGGCCCGGCGATCGAGGAGGAGACCGGCCGGCCGCCGCAGCGCGCGCCGCAGGCGCATCATCGAGCGCACCGGGATGCTGGTCGGGCGGGCGCTCGCGTCGGTGGGCGCGATCGTCGACCTGAAGCTCGCGGTCGTCGGCGGATCCGTCGCGCTCGGGTTCAGCAACGTGTTCTTCGAGGCGGCGCAGGACGAGCTCGACAAGCGGGCGAGGCTCGGCGTTCATCAGCGGCTTCCAGGTGCTGCCGGCGGGGCTCGGGTCAGCGGGCGCCGCTCGTCGGTGCGGCGGCACTCGTCAGATGTTCGCGCGACGACTGACGCGAAGTCACCCGGTTCTGACGTAACTACCGACGGGTAACCTGAGCGGCATGCGCCCGATGTACACCGCCGAGGCCGAGGCCTACCGCGAGAAGGTCCAGGCGTTCCTCGCCGAGAAGCTGCCTCCACACTGGGGCGGCATCGGCAAGCTCGAAGGCGACGGAGCTGACCGACTTCGTCAAGGAGTGGCGGACGACGCTGTTCGACGGGCGGGTACCTCGCGCCGGGTTGGCCGACAGAAGTACGGCGGCGCCGGGCTGTCGGCGCTCGAGCAGGTGATCATCGCCGAGGAGTTCGCCAAGGCCGGCGTGCCGACGGGCGGGCCGAACGACGTGTTCGGCATCCAGATGCTCGGCAACACGCTGCTGCAGTGGGGCACCGACGAGCAGAAGGACCACTACCTCCCGCGCATCCTCTCGGGCGAGGACACGTGGTGCCAGGGCTACTCGCGAGCCGAACGCCGGCAGCGACCTCTCCAACGTCGGTCTGCGCGGCGTGCTCGACGGTGACCAATGGGTCCTCAACGGCCAGAAGATCTGGACGTCGGCCGGCCACCTCGCCGACCACATCTTCACGCTCGTCCGCACCGACCCCGACGCGCCGCGGCACAAGGGCATCTCGTTCATCCTCGTCGACATGCGCCAGCCGGGCATCGAGGTCCGTCCGATCAAGATGATCTCAGGCGAGAGCGAGTTCAACGAGGTCTTCTACACCGACGCGGTCGCGCCGAAGGACGAGGTCGTCGGCGGGGTCAACAACGGGTGGGCCGTGGCGATGACGCTGCTCGGGTTCGAGCGCGGCGAGGCGGCGGCAACGGTGCCGATCCGCTATCCAGGCCGAGCTCGATCGGCTGCTGCCTGCTGGCCAAGGAAGCGGGAAGGATCGACGACCCGATCATCCGCCAGCGCCTCGCCCAGTGCTACGCCAAGGTGCAGATCATGCGGTACAACGGGATGCGCGTGCTGACCCGGTTCCTCGCGCGGCCACCAGCCCGGGCCCGACGGCGGCGATCTCGAAGCTGTACTGGAGCGAGTACCACAAGGAGGTCACCGAGCTGTCGATCGACATCCTCGGTGCCGACGCGCTCGGCGCCGACCGGGCGCCGCCCGTCGAGCGCGTTCCAGGCCGACGACGCCGGCGCGCCGAACAGCTCGTGGAGCTGGGTCGGCACGTTCCTCAACGCGCGCGCCGGCACGATCTACGCCGGCTCGTCGCAGATCCAGCGCAACATCATCGGCGAGATGGTCCTCGGCCTGCCGAAGGAGCCGCAGGCGCTGGCCGACATGCGAAGCGGCGTCGGGCACTCGCTGAACGCCGTGGGCTGGTCGTCGGCGCTGCACGGCGTCGGTCGCAGCGGCCATCCGCGGACTGTGGTCGACGGCCGTGCGTCAGTACCGCGCAGGCGTTGCCGCGCCGGATGGTGGCGGCGCCGGCCGTTCCTGCCGGTGCCCTCCCGCGCGACTACCTCCGCTTCCGGCTCGTGACCCAATACGGCTCGGCCGATCATCGCACCGAAGCCGCCGATGTGCTCAACTACCTCACGTGGTGCAAGGCACAGTGAGACCGGTCGCTGGCTGCCTGATACATCGTCGCCGCCGTGCCGAAATTCGCCCGCGCCCGGCTGCAGGCACTCGGTAGGTTCCGACGTCCATGCGGAGCGCGCTCGTCTTGAATGCAACGTACGAGCCGCTCTCGGTCGTCCCGTCCCGCCGCGCCGCGTGCCTCGTGCTCGCCGACAAGGCCGACGTCATCGAGGACGACGGCACGTCACCTCCACTCCGAGTCGCTCACCGTGCCGAACCCGCTCGTGATCCGGCTGCGCTACGTCGTCAAGGTGCCGTACCACCGCCGCACCGCGACTGTCGCGCCGCGCCGTGTTCGCCCGCGACGAGCACCGCTGCCAGTACTGCGGCGACATGGCCGACTCGATCGACCACATCATGCCGAGGTCGCGCGGTGGCGAGCACATCGTGGGAGAACGTCGCCGCGGCGTGCCGGCCGTGCAACCTTCCAAGCGCGACCGCACGCCCGACGAGGCCGGCATGCGGCTGGCCAGACCGGCCACGCGCCCGAAGGAGCTGGCCTGGGTCACGGTCTCGGTCAGCCGGGTGCCGGAGGCGTGGAAGCCGTATCTCGCGCTCGCCAGCTGACGATGCCGTCGTGGCATGTCCAACACAAGGCGGGCGATGTCGGTGCGTTCCACGCTCGCCAGCTACCGCGGCAACAACGGGTCGCGACGTTCTTCCGCGCTCGAAGCACCGACGTTGGTGTTGGGCTCCTCGCAGCGAGACGAGTCAGTCGACGCAGGTGCGGCGGCACGACTGGGCATCGAGGTTGTCCGCCGGCGTTCGGGTGGAGGTGGCGTCCTGTTGTGGCCCGGCGAGTTCGTCTGGCTCGATCTCGAGATCCCTGAGGGCGACGAGCTGTGGAGCGACGACATCGGTCGGTCGATGTGGTGGGTAGGAGAGTTGTGGCGCTCATCGCTCGTCGAGTACGAGCCCACAGCGACTGTGCATCGTGGTCGTCTCGTGCGCACCCGGTGGTCCGCTGACGTCTGTTTCGCCGGAACGGGTCCGGGCGAAGTGCTCGTCGGTGATGCCAAGTTGGTCGGGATCTCCCAGCGCCGTACTCGTCACGCCGCGAGGTTCCAGACGATGGTGCACCTGACGTGGCGCCCGGATGTCGTCGCCTCGCTGGTCGCCGAGTCTCCGTCGGCGGAAGAGCTGACTCCGCTGGTGAAGACCTGTTCGGCATCCGCCGAGGCGATCACAGCGCACCTCATCGAGTCCTTGGAGGACGTCGAGACTGTCGATCGTCAGAACGACGCGGCCAGCGCTCCGCCCACGTGAAACTCGGCGCCGAGCGTCAGCTTGGCGAGGGGTAGCGGAGGTGAGTAGAGGAATCCCTGCGCGTACCGACATCCGACATGGAGCAGGAGGTCGTGTTGTTCCCTCGTCTCGATTCCCTTCGCGATCACCTCGACACCGATCTGCTCGGCGAGATTCAGGATCGCGCTCAGCAAACTGCGCGATCGCAAGTTTGTGATGGCGTCGTGTATCAGGCCGCAGTCGAGCTTGACGACGTCGATGGCGAACTCTCGCAAGCTGGCCAGGTTGGCGGACCGGCCACCGAACCCGTCGAGAGCAAATCGGACACCGATGCTCTGCAGACGGCTGATGTTCAATCGGACGTATTCGGCTTGCTCCACGCTGACTGATTCGGCCAGTTCGAACTGCACCCTTGCGGCCGGCATCGATTCAGCGGCGAGCGCGGTCGTGACCTTGTCTGCGAAGTTGACGTCGGCGAGCTCGGAGGCTGTGACATTGATCGAGACGCGAGGGAGATTCGCCGGATCGAGCGTGCGTGACATCGCGGCGGAGAGTTCCAGCGCGGAGCTCAACATCTGTCTCCCGACTTCGCGCACGACGCCCGTATCTTCGGCCACGCCGATGAAGTGCGCTGCCAGATGGTGTTGCCCGCGGTCGTCTTCCCAACGCGCCAACGCTTCGTACTCGACGACCTTGCCCGTTGCGAGGTCGACGACAGGTTGGAAGTGGGCCGAGATGGCTCGCTTCGCCAGGCCCGCGCGCAGTGGTGCGCCGAGTCGCCCTCCGACGACCACTCTTTGCGGGCGGGTGACGTCGCTCCATTCGATCGTGCCGACACCGCGTCCCGAGCGCGACCGACAGGTTGCGGTCGGCTCGGTCGAGGAGCACCAACGACGGACTCGACAGACCACTGGTCACGCCGGCAGCACATCCGACGGCCGCAGGACCGAGCCGCGTGTCGATGGGGTCGAGAACCGAGCGCATGATGTCGGCCACTCGGCACTCGTCATCGCCATCGCTGGGCGATGCGACCACGAACCGATCGCCGGTGATCCGCTCGACCACCGTTCCGACAGGAGTGATCGCGATGAATCGTCGAGCGATCTCGGTGATCACGGAGTCGCCGGCACTGCGGCTGAAGCTGTCGTTCACACTTCGGAGCCCCACGATGCCCACCGCCACGCACAGCGTCTCGCAATCGAGTCCCGCCACCCGTTCGGCGACCTCAGCCCACGGTGTGATGCGCGGAACGCGTTCGGTGGTCTGCTGACCCTCGATCCGAATTGGCGTGAGGGCCACCATCAACAGGGTGCCATTGGGCGACTCGCTCATGGGCGACAGCGACGCGATCACGCCCGATCGCCGGCCACTCGGCAGCGCCAGTGTCAACGGGAACGTACTTGCTGATGCTTCGGTCGACGTGCCCAGCAGGTCGCGGCCGAGCAGCTCGACGACACGCATGCCATACAGCATCGACCCATGACGCTCGAGCAACGTCGACGCCCGTTGATTGAAATGCGCCACGCGGCCCATGCCATCGAGGATCAATGTGGCTGTCGGCAGGTGTTCCAACGTGATGGTCGGGACAACTTCGATCCTCGAAAGCAGCTCGGTCGGGCGTGCGCTCCACCTGCTCATGGCCCCGAACCTCCTCGGCTGGTCACGCTCCAAGGGGGTGCCTGGTGCAGCGAGTCATTCGGCGTCGCACTGAACGATCATGAGACAAATTGATGAACGTTGATGAATATCACCCGACTTCGGGACCAAGGTCCCGGGGGTTTTCCGCTTTCGCGCCCAGGGACTCGAGGGGTGGTGCTGTAAGTTGGCGACGGTGGTTGCGGACCGCCAACCCCTCTCCCTCCAAGCCCCGGATCACGATCGATGACGTTGTTGTTAGCTACACGGAGGTGTCCCCGCTCCGTTTGCCTCGCCACTGCTGTGGTCGTGTTGAGTGCGCTCGTGGACACGATGGCCAGCCGGCCGGCGTCCGCTGGCGACGGCGCGGCGACCCGCGCAGTGTCCGTGGACGACCCGTCCGGCGAGCCGATGCCCGTCGGCGATCGTGACGGCTGGCGTCAGGTGTTCACTGACGACTTCACCACCGATGTCGCGCTCGGTAGCTTCCCAGCTGCAGTGTCGGCGAAATGGGGTGCGTACGCCTCACCGGCGAAGGACACCTTCGGAAAGGGGACGTACAGTCCGGAGAAGGTCGTGTCAGTTGCGAACGGTGTCCTCACCAAGTACATCCACGCCGAGGACGGCGTGTTCATGGTCGCAGCGCTCCTCCCGAAGGTGCCAGGTACGACCCGCTACGGGCAGATGTACGGCCGCTACGCGGTTCGTTTCAAGATGGACCGCATCGAGGGGTACAAGGCCGCGTGGCTGTTGTGGCCCGACAGCCGTGCCTGGCCGCACGACGGTGAGATCGACTTCCCGGAACGAAACCTGCTCTCCGACACCGTGACGGGCTTTGTCCACCATCAGGGCGCGCGACACGGCAGCGATCAGGAGTCGGCGAACGCCCCGTACGACTCGAACACATGGCATACCGCCGTCATCGAATGGAGCCCGGACCTGGTCGTCTTCATCTTCGACGGTGTCGTCATCGAACGCGTCACCGAACGCGTCCCGAACACGCCCATGCACTGGGTGCTCCAAACGGAAACGACGTTGACCAGGACGGCGCCACCCGAGGACGCTGCCGGCAACGTCCAGATCGACTGGGTTGCCGCGTGGCAGTACGACCCGACTGCGGTCACATCGCCAGTGGTGACAGCGGCGCCCGGCCCGGCGTTGACTTCCGCGGCGCCCGATTCGGTGCCGAGCGGTGTTTGCCCTCGACACGGACGTGGCGCCGGTGGCGGCCACGTGATCGGGACCGCGTCTTCCGAAGCTAGCGCCACATACCCAGCTGAGCCGGTTCAAGGATCAAGTTCGCGCCCGGGCCACAGTCGCTGGGTGCGGGATTACGCCGTCCGTGGCTGGTTTCGCGCCCGGCCACAGTCGCTGGGTGCGGGAATACGCCAGCTGTGGCTGGTTTCGCGCCCGGCCAACAGTCGCTGGGTGCGGGAATACGCCAGCTGTGGCTGGTTTCGCGCCCGGTCGAAGTCGCTGGGTGCGGGATTACGCCAGCTGTGGCTGGTTTCGCGCCCGGTCGAAGTCGCTGGGTGCGGGATTACGCCAGCTGTGGCTGGTTTCGCGCCCGGTATGCGCCGTCACAACTTCCGGAACGCTTCGGCGTCGAAACCGCAATCAGGCGTCCTCAGATCCGGAACGAGGCGACAACAACCCAGAATGCGACGTCACGAACCGAGAATGATCCTGTTAGTGCTGATTGCGACGGCCGAGGCCGACGGTCGAAATGTGGAGCTATCGACAGTCCGCCATCGGCTTCGCCCTCGACGCGCGTTCTATGATCGACACTCGACGCAACGGACACAACCTCACCTGTGGAGTGCAGCACCACGCTCAGTGACCGAATTGATGCCAGTTGTCGGAGTAATCGAGGCAACCTGACGGACGTAGACGGAGCGGACACACCATGGCTCATTACCCCGATGAATTCATCAACCGCTTGCACCTCATCTGGGGTTCGGGCTTCCTGTCGCCCGGTGGACCGCAAGAGGTGCCGAGAGATCGTTCGGGGCATCGATTTGCAAAATGCATTGGTGCTCGACATTGGCTGCGGCACCGGTGGCCCGGCGATCGTGCTCGCGAACGAAATGAGTGCGCGTGTAGTTGGAATTGATGTTGAACCGCAGTTGATCGACCATGCTCGGCACCATGCTGAGCAGGCTGGTGCAGGGGACGGGATCGAATTTCGTCTGGTTGAACCAGGGTCGTTGCCGTTTGCGGCAGAAATGTTCGACGTCGTCTTCAGCAAGGACGCGCTCATTCACATCGCCGACAAGCACGCGTTGTACTCCGACATTCTTCGCGTGCTCAAACCTGGCGGTGTGTTTGCGGCGAGCGACTGGTTGTCGGGCGAGAACGCCGCAGGCGACGTTGCGCTCCAACGGTATGTCGAATCAGCGCAGCTCGGCTTCGCGATGGCGACTGCCGGTGAGACAGCGCAGATCATGCGGACCGTAGGGTTCGCCAACGTCGAAACGACCGATCGCAATCGTTGGTTCGCGGACGTTGCGGCCAAAGAGGTGGCGGAGATCGAAGGACCTCTCCGCGAGCAGATCATTGAGGTGTCGAACCTCGAGACCTACGAACAGTGGCTCGTGATCAGACGACACCAAGCGGAGGCCGCACGGACCGGTGGACTCAGGCCAACCCACTTGCGAGGTCGCCGCCCGTCGACTGCCGAATGACGCCATTTTCCAAATTCGGTGGCGGTGGTGTCGGATTGTCAGTCGATGAGGCGGCCCAGCCACCAGCCGATCGTCACCCCTTGTCGCGTTGCGCAGTCCGAACCATCGGCATGCCCTCCGGCGGGTTTGCAGGTTCGACGGTGATGCCAGCATCTCCAGAACGTGTCGGGTGGGCCGCGCCTTCGATCTCGATCGAGAGAGACATCCCTGCGAGAGCGGTCGCCGCACGTATCGCCGCTGCGCCATGAGGATCGCGTCGAGCAGATCGGCGCAGTCTAGGGCGGTGGACGTCATTCTGGATTCTTGACGCACTGTCTGCTGGTCGTTCTGAGTTCCGTGACGCCACCGATCCGAAATGCGTGACGGCGCACATACCCGGTGCCACCTTGGGAGGCGGTTGGGGGTTTGGGAGAATGTGGGTGGTAGTGGGGAAGAATGGTTGACATTGGGGATAAAAGGGACGCATAATGGCGGCCAGTGGGGAGTGAGGGCGTCTCGTTCCCCATCTCCGCGTCGAGGCAGGTCGACCAAGTTGAGAAGGTGGTGAGACGCGAGTGATGTTCGTTGGTGCGCATGAGCGTCAACTCGACGACAAGGGACGGGTGGCCCTTCCTGCGACCTATCGCACCCATCTCGGCGAGCACTGCTACCTGGTGAAGGGCACCGACAAGTGTGTCGAAGTGGTGCCCTCCGAGGCATTCGAGCAGTTCGGTCGGGAGCTGATCGCCAAGGTCGAACGTGGCGACCTGACGCTGAACCGCCAACGAGCGATCGCATCGAGTGCTGTCCTGGTCGGCCTCGACAAGCAAGGACGCATCAACGTCGACGAAAAGCTGCGGGAATACGCCGATCTCTCCCTGGAAAGTCAGGTCGTGGTCGCCGGCAACCTGATCCGGCTCGAGATCTGGTCGCCGGAGCGCTACGCCCGAATCGACGCAGAAGGCACCGACGACATTGCCGGAGACCCGGCGTGAACGGCAGCGATGAAACACCTCGACCGTCCGTCAACAGTTACGAAAGGAGCAAGGCAACGAATTGAACCACGACACGGATCATCCGATCCGTTCGCTCATCTGCAGTCCTCCGGTCTGCAAGATGGACAGCCCCTACTCCGCCCGCTTCCGTCTCGTTTGACCGGGGAGACATCCCGGCGACACTGGCCGGCCGGGGGACTGCAGATGAGCGAACGACATTGTGATGGTGTGCGATGACCGAGCCGTTCCTTCACCTTCCGGTGATGGTCGACGAGATTGTCAAAGTGTTCGAGACAGTGCCGAGTGGAGTCCTGCTGGACGCAACGCTCGGTGGTGGAGGCCATGCCGAACGATTGCTCGAGAGCAACGAGCGGCTCCGGATCCTCGGACTCGATCGCGATGAAGTCGCACTTGCCGCTGCGAGCCGGCGGTTGGCCCGTTTCGAGGATCGGTTGATGGTTCATCACTCTCGATTCGACCGCCTGGAAGACGCCATGGAAGCCTTTTCAGTAGACAGCCTCTCGGGAGCCTTGTTCGATCTCGGTGTCAGTTCGCCGCAACTCGACGAAGCCGCTCGCGGTTTCTCGTATCGGCACGAGGCTCCCCTCGACATGCGCATGGATCGCTCGCAAGCGTGGACCGCGGCGGATGTCGTCAACGGATACCCGGTCGAACAACTGACCAGGATCCTGCAGCAGTACGGCGACGAACGTTTCGCCCGACGTATCGCCACCGCGATCGTCGGCGTCGCGGCCGGTCGAGACCACGACCGAACTCGCCGCCATCGTCGTGTCCGCAATTCCCGCGCCGGCGCGCCGTACGGGCGGTCATCCCGCGAAGCGCACGTTCCAGGCGATTCGGATCGAGGTCAACGGCGAACTCGATGCGCTCGCCCCTGCCATCGACGCGGCAATCGCCAACACCAACGAAGGCGGACGAGTCGCAGTGCTCTCCTATCATTCCGGCGAGGATCGAATCGTCAAGGAGCGCATGCGCCTGGCCGTCACCGGCGGCTGCGAATGCCCTCCCGAGTTGCCGTGCGTGTGCGATGCGGTGCAGACAGTCCGGATCGTTCGGGGTTTGCGGAGAACACCACGGTCAACCGAGCAAGCCGACAACCGCCGCGCCGCAAGCGCGCGCCTGCGCGTCGTCGAGCGAATCGCCGACACACCTCGCCGCGGCACGGTGGGCTGAACCAGTGGCCACCGTCCTCCGATCCGAGCGACTCGGAACCGCCGCGACCGCGTGCATTCCGACGGCGGCGTGATGGCCCGACCGATGATTCGGTCGACGGTGGGCGTTGTCACTACACCGCGACCACAGCTCATCGTGGTGCCGCGTCGCCGTCGCACGGCCGGCCTCGTCGCGGTCGCGGCATTCTTCGCATCCTCCTTGATGCTCGGCGCTGCGGCGTTCCAGACGCAGTTGGCCAGTCGTCAGGTTCAACTCGACAAGGTCGACCGCCAGATTCGCCTGGCGCGCAACGACTTCAACGCCCTTCGCAGCCAACGTGCCGAGTTGCGCTCGCCTGCTCGCCTCGCGGCGAGCGGTTCGGCGCTCGGCATGTCGTCTGCGACCAAGACCGAGTTCATCGAGATTGCGCCCGAGGTGATTGCCGAGGTGCAGCAGAGCGCGGGCGGCGTGTTCGATCCGGGTGCAGAAGCACAGGATCCGGTGTTCGAGGAGTTCAAGGTCGTCAAGTCAGTCGCAGGCGGGTAGAGGGCAGCACCTGATGAGGGACGTGAATCAACCGGCTCGATCGCGCAGCCACCATCGTCAGCGCACCGCGTCGGTACCACCCGACAGGCGCGCGCCACCGATGCCCGCCCGGCGGCCGCCGGCGCCTCGCACGACGAATCGCACCGAAACCCCGCGACGTTCCGCGCAGCGTGGGGTGCCACCCCGGTCCCCGCAGAGTCGTACACCAGCCAAGCACGCTCGTCGCACCCCGCCGATCACCACGCGTCGACCGACCGGCGCGCCGTCACGTGGTCGCGCCCGCGCCGCTCAGCGAGGGAACGCTCAGCCATTCCGCAAGCGAGCGGTCTCGTACCAGAGTCGCGTGTACAAGGCCGGACAATCGTCGCGTCGTCTCGTCGCGGTTTTCGTGATTGCCGCGCTGATGTTCCTTGCGGTGCTGGCACGCGTCACGCTGCTGCAGACCGTGCAGGCCGACGAACTGCGCACGGCGGGCAAGTCACAACGGACCACCGAGCAGCGACTGAAGGCCCACCGTGGCACCATCTTCGACCGCGACGGCGCAGACCTCGCGTTGTCGGTGCCGGCGCGGACGATCACGGCCAATCCGAAGCTGGTACTCGACGTAGCGGGAACCGTTCGCACGCTGACGGCGTTGCTGCAGTTGCCTGAATCGAAGCAACTGTCGCTGACAAACGCGTTCACGTCGAAGAAGAACTCGTTCGTCTACGTCGCTCGCCAGATCGACCCGCAACTGGCCGACACGATCGCGTCGATGCGCCTTGCCGGCATCTCCACGCTCAGGGAGGACAAGAGAGTCCTTCCCAGCGGTGATGTCGGGCGCAGCGTCATCGGCCGCACGGATCTCGACCTCGAAGGCACCGGCGGCCTCGAGAAGGAATACAACGACATTCTTCGCGGTGTCGACGGCGAGCAGTCTCAGGAACACGATCGTGAGTTCCGATCGATCGCGGGTGGCGACGAGACGGTGCCACCGATTCCAGGCTCCGACCTCGTCCTCACCCTCGACCGAGGTCTGCAGTATCAGGTCGAGAAGGCGCTGCTGCAGCGCGTCGGGGCCCTGACCGCCATGGGCGGCACCGCTGTCGTGATGGGGGTCAACTCCGGCGACATCTACGCGAGTGCAAACGTGCGCCGCAACAGCGACGGCGTTGCCGAGGTGACGTCGGCCAATCTCGCGGCCACCGACGCACACGAACCTGGATCGGTCGCCAAGGTGTTCAGCCTGTCGGCGGCGGTGAACGAGGGTCTGGCCTCGCCGGAGACGACGATCAGCGTTCCAGGCTTCTTGACCTACACGCCGTTCAACAAGAGCGACGAGAAGTGGAAGTTCAAGATCCGCGACGCCGAACCGCACGAGGAGAAGCCGATGAGCCTGCGCGACATCATCGTGCACTCGTCGAACATCGGAACCGTGCTGATCACCGAGCCACTCGGGACCCTGCGGTTCGGCAAGTACCTGCACGAGTTCGGTTTCGGTTCCACGACCGGGCTCGGTCTGCCGGACGAGAGTGCCGGGATCATGAGGCCCGCAGCCGAGTGGGAGGCCACCGAAAAGGTCACGCCCCGATACGGATACGGCTACGCGGCCACGTCGCTGCAACTCGCCGCGGCTGTCAACACGATTGCAAACGGCGGTGTCTACGTCGCACCCCGGCTCGTGCTGTCGACCATCGACGCCAACGGGCAGACCCACAAGGCGCCCGATTCGCCCTCGCACGAGGTCGTGACACCCCAAACCGCGGCCACAATGACGTCGATGATGAAGGATGTCGTCTGCTACGGCACGGCGAAGTACGCCAAAGTGCCTGGGATGTCGGTGGCCGGCAAGACCGGCACGGCGCTGCTGAAGCCCACGAAAGACCCCGTTCAGATGGCGATGCAGGCAGGGGGGACCACCACCGCGGCCACGCCCACCGGCGGGGCGAGCACCGACTACCAGGCCAATGACGGCACCAAGGAGTACTTCTCGACCTTCGTCGGCTACTTCCCGGCCGACAACCCACAGGTCACGATCCTGGTTTCCATCGACCGCCCCGATCCCTCCAATCAGGACCACCTCGGCGGCACCGCCGCCGGGCCGCTGTTCTCGACACTGGCGACCATCGCGATGCACGAGCTGAGAGTCAGCCCTTCACCGAACGACAACGGCTGCCAAGACAGCGCAGGATGACGTCGATGTCTCGCATGCTCCGCGAGGTGGTCGAGCAGGCGGGGCTTGACCGCATCGAGGTGATCGGCGACGACGTGGTGATCGAGTCGGTCGACTTCGACTCGCGACAGGTGCGACCCGGCTCGCTGTTCTGTTGCCTCAGAGGAGTGCAGTCGGATGGCCACGAGTTCGCCGCCGGAGCGCGCGATGCGGGTGCCGCAGCACTGCTGGTCGACCACCGCCTCGACATCGACCTGGTCCAGATCGTCGTTCCTGACACTCGCCATGCCATGGGTTGGCTGGCGGCAAGCTTCTTCGGTCATCCGCGTCGCAGCTTGAGGCTCGTCGGTGTCACCGGCACCAATGGCAAGACCACCACGATCAGCCTGATCAGCTCGATCCTGCAGGGTGCAGGCCGCACGACCGCCATGATCGGCACCCTCACCGGCGCCCACACGACGCCGGAGTCGCCGGACCTGCAGTCGCGACTGGCGGAGTTCGTGGCGAGCGGCGTCACCGATGTGGTCATCGAAGTGTCGTCGCACGCTCTCGAGCTTCAACGCGTTGCGGGCTGCCATTTCGACATCGCCGTGTTCACCAACCTGGGTCGAGATCACCTCGACCTGCATGGCACGCAAGAGCGGTACTTCGCCGCGAAGGCAAAGCTGTTCCAACCACGATCTCGCCGATCTCGCGGTTGTCAACATCGACGATCCCCACGGTCGCCTGTTGATGGACGTCGGCTCGATTCCGACTGAGGGCTTCGGGCTCGATGACGTCGACCGACATCACAGTCTCGGCCACGAGCCACAGCTACACGTGGCGCGGTCAGTCGATCGAGGTGCCGATCGGCGGCGAGTTCAACGTGATGAACAGCCTTGCCGCTGCGACCGCGTGTGCGCGACTGGGCTCGAGCCATCGACGATCAAGAGTGGCTTGCACCACGCGAGCGCCGGTGCCCGGTCGCTTCGAGGCGGTCGACGCCGGACAACCGTTTGCCGTCATCGTCGACTACGCGCACACGCCCGATGGGCTGGCGAAGGCGATTGCCGCGGCGCGCGCAGACCACGGACGAAGCGGCGGTTCATGTGGTGTTCGGCTGCGGTGGCGACCGTGATCGCGAGAAGCGTCCATTGATGGGTGCCGTGGCGGCGCGGCTGGCCGATCACGTCGTCATCACGTCCGACAACCCCCGTTCCGAAGATCCCCTCGAGATCATCAATGCCACGATGCAGGGGGTGCCCCCCGACTACCGTGGCCGCGTTGTGATTGAACCAGATCGCCGTCGGGCCATAGAGATCGCCGTGCGCCGGGCGCAGTCAGGGCGACGTCGTTCTGATTGCCGGCAAGGGCCACGAAGCCGACCCAGACCATCGGCGATCAGGTGTTGCGAATTCGACGATCGCGCCGTCGCCCGCGAGATGCTGGAGGCGCTCCGATGATCGCCGTCATGATCGCCGGGCGCGACGCGCGATGGTCGTCTCGCTGTTCGCCACCCGCGTGCCTCATCACGTTCTTCCGCAACCGGGGCAAGGGGCAACCGATCCTCGGCAAGGAGGATCGCGGCCCCGACCACCACATGCACAAGCAAGGCACGCCGACGATGGGCGGTCTGGCCATCGTCGCTGGCCGCCTTCTTCGGCTGGATCGTTGCTCATCTCCGTCCCGGGCTCGTCTTTTCGAACCAGGCGGCCATCTTGTGGGTCGGCATCCTGGTGCTGTCGGGCATCGGTTTTCTCGACGACTACATCAAGGTCAACAAGGCCCACAACCGCGGCATCTTCTGGAAGAAGAAGAGCTACGTCACACTGGCCATCTCGATGGGGATCGCGTGGTGGTTGGTCGCGGCAACCGGTGTCAGCGAGACGATCTCGTTCACCCGCCACAACTGGCCGGGCTGGCATGTGCCCTGGCCGGTCTGGGTCGTGTTCGCCGGGGTCACGATCTGGAGCACGTCGAACGCCGTCAACGTCACCGATGGTCTCGACGGTCTCGCTGCCGGTTCGGCATTGCTGGGGTTCCTGGCCTTCACGATCATCGCCTACTGGGCGTTTCGTAACCAGGACATCTACGTGGCCGCGGGCCAGGGCGTCGTCAACCCGCTCGACCTTGCTGTGCTGGCTGCAGCGTTCGCCGGTGCGTGTGGAGGGTTCCTGTGGTTCAACGCGGCACCCGCGCGCATCATCATGGGTGACGTGGGCGCGTTGGCAATCGGTACCGCGCTGGCACTGTTGGCGCTGACCACCGATACTCAGATCCTGCTCGTGCTGATCTGTGGCATCAACGTGCTCGAGGCCGGCTCGGTTGCGGTCCAGATGGCCGTTTTCAAGGCATCAGGACGCAAGCGTCGACTGTTCCGCATGTCACCGATCCACCATCACTTCGAATTGCTGGGATGGCCGGAGACCACGGTCATCATCCGGTTCTGGCTGATCGCCGGCATCTGCGTCGCCACTGCGTTGGCGATCTTCATCGGTGACTTCACACGGCTGGAGCTGCCACGATGACTACAGCGCTGGTGTACGGCCTGGCGATCACGGGTGAGGCGGTGGCTCGCGCCCTGCACGATCGTGGCATCCGCGTCATCATTGCCGACGACTCGCCGAGTGACGCCAAGGCCGACGCCGCTGCCGCCGTCGGCGCCGAGCTGGTCGCCAGTCCGGATGCACCCAGCGCTCGACGCGTTGGTCGCAGCGTGCGACTTGGTCTGCCCTGCCCCGGGCGTCGCCGAGACGCATCCGTTGATCGTCGCAGCAAACCGTCATCGGCACGCCGATTCGGACTGAGATCGATCTGGCCTACGAGTGGGAGCAGCAGCGCATCGGCGGGCCCCGCCCGATGCTCGCGGTCACGGGTACCGACGGCAAGACCACGACCACGATGATGGCGGCGGCGATGCTGCGGTGCGCCGGATTGAAGGTCGCTGCCGTCGGCAACACCGAGCTGCCGCTGGTCGCCGCGCTCGACACCGATGTCGACGCGTTCGTCGTCGAGTGCAGCAGCTTCCGGTTGAACTGGATCGAGAGCTTTCGAAGTGAGGCGTCGGTGTGGTTGAACCTGGCGCCGAGGATCACCAGAACTGGCACGTGTCGATGCAGGCGTACGAGCGGGCCAAGGCGCGAATGTGGAGCCACAACCGGCCCAGCGACGTTGCCGTTGGCTGTGCGGCGGATCCCATCGTCATGCGCAACCTCGAAGCGGTCAGCGGTCGCCGATGCACGTTCGGTACCGACACCGCCGACTACCGCCTGGACGGCTCAACGCTGGTCGGTCCTGCGGGCGCGATCACCGACCGGCGGACAATGACGCGCGACCTGCCACACGATGTCAGCAACGCATTGGCCGCTGCCGCCATTGCCATCGAATCCGGTCTGGCCGAGCGCGGCAGCGGTGGCCGAGGCTCTGGCGACATTCGAACACCCGCCACACCGAATCGAGCCGATCGGCGAGTTCGCCGGCGCGCGGTGGTACAACGACTCGAAGGCAACGACCCCACACGCCGCAATCACGGCCATTCGCGGCTTCACCGACGTTGTGCTGCTGGCAGGCGGACGGAACAAGGGCCTCGACCTCGCCAGCATGGCGGCCGAGCACGATCGGGTCAAGGCGGTCGTCGCTCTCGGCGAAGCTGCCCCGATCATCCACGCGGCATTCGCACCGTGGTGCCCGGTCGTCAGCGTGACGTCGATGCAGGCAGCGGTCAGCGCCGCAGCCGACTTCGCACGTGCCGGAGACACCGTCCTGCTGTCGCCGGCCTGCGCCAGCTTCGACTGGTATCCCGACGGGGGATATCCGGCACGCGGCGACGATTTCAAGAGGTTGGTACACGCCTACTTCGAGGACGGACAACGATGAGCTCGTCGACCACCGTGATCGGCGATCGCCGCAGGCAGGCGCTCGAGCGAGCCGCTGCGCTGCGCCGGCATCCCACACGACGCATGGCGTCGAAGCCGAGCACACCGCCGACCGCGGCGTTCTACGCGATCGCCGTTGTCGTCGCAGTCTTCGTCATGCTCGGACTGGTGATGGTGCTGTCGGCATCGTCGATCAACCAGTTCCATCAGGGCCAATCGCCGTACCGCATCTTCAACAAGCAGGTGATGTGGGCAGCGCTCGGTGCCATCGGCCTGTGGATCGGCATGCGCGTGCCGTACCACTTCTGGCGCCGTCTGGTCCTGCCGTTCCTGCTGATCTCGTGCGGCATGATGCTGCTGCCGTTCATACCCGGCGTCGGCGACCGCGTCAACGATGCCAACGCCTGGGTCACCGTCGGTCCGTTTTCGCTGCAGCCGTCGGAGTTCCTGAAGCTGTCGGTCCTCCTGTACTGCGCCAACCTGTTGGCCAAACGCAGGGACGACATGGCCGACCCATCTCGCACGCTGGTTCCGGTCATGCTCGTCGCGATTCTCGGCAGCGGACTGTGCCTGGTGCAGAGCGATCTCGGCTCGGCCATCGTGCTGGCGTCGATCGTGTTCGTCGTCGCGTTCATCGCCGGCGCACCGCTGCGGCCGATGGGCGCCGCCGCGGCGATGGGCGCTGTCGGCGCGCTCGCCTTCGTGGTCTCCAGTCCGCGCCGCCAAGCCCGCTTCACTGCGTTCCTCGACATCGCCGCCCACAAGGACCACCTCAGCTATCAGACGTACCAGGCGATGATCGCACTCGCCCAGGGTGGCCTGGCGGGAGAAGGTGTCGGCCAGGGCAAGAGCAAGCTCGGCGACTTCCTGCCGCTCGCACACAGTGACTTCATCTTCGCCGTGGTCGCCGAGGAGCTGGGGATGATCGGCGTCGTCGCCGTGCTCGGCGGTTTCCTGATCCTGGCGTTCGCCGGTGTGCAGGTCGCGCTGGCGACGCAGGACCGGTTCGCCAGCCTGCTGGCCGGTGGCATCGTGATCTGGTTCGTCGTGCAGACCATCATCAACGTCGGCGGCGTCACCGGGATGATGCCGGTCACCGGGCTTGACCCTGCCGTTCTTCTCCGCCGGCGGCAGTTCGTTGTTCGTCACGATGACCGCGGCCGGGCTGCTGCTCAACGTGGCTCGCAACGTGAGGTGACTCGTGTCATGACCACCCCCGGCGTCACCTTCGCCGTGGTGACGGGCGGCGGGACGTCGGGACACGTGCTCGCGGCAGTCGCTGTCGCCGACGCACTCGTCGCACGCGGCCACCAACGCGAGTCGATCCACTATGTCGGCACGACGCGTGGCGTGGAAGCACGGCTGCTGCCGCCGACCGGGTACGACTACTCCCTGCTCGACGTCAGTCGGCCTGCAGACGATCACTGTCGATACGGAACCTGGCGTTCTTCCCCAAGCTGGTGCGCTCGACGTGGCGTGCGTTGTCGCTGATCCGCCGACTTCGGCCGAAGGTGGTCGTCAACGTCGGCGGCTATGCGAGCTTTCCGGCGACGGCGGCCGCGATCTTGCGCCGAGTTCCGGTCGTGGTGGTCAGCTACGACCGCCGACCCGGTCTGGTATCGAAGCTGCTGGCACGCCGCGCGGCCGCGTGTGCCGTCGCCTTCGAGGGATCGAAGTTGCCTCGAGCCGAGTTGACCGGAGCACCCGTCCGCCAGGAGGTGCTGGCGATCGATCGAGCTCGCGACCGGCGACGATGGCGCGGTCGCAGCTCGACCTGCCCCTCGACCGTTTCGTCGTGGCGGTGTTCGGTGGTTCGCTCGGCGCCCAACGCCTCAACGAGGTCGTTGCGCAGACCGTGGAGCGCCTGGCCGAAAGGCGGGATCTGGTCGTCTACCACGTCGTCGGCGAGCGCAACCTGGCCGACGCCGCGCCCGGTCGCGACGGCAGCCAGGGCATCATGTATCGAGTGCTTGGATACGAGGACCGCATGCCGCTCGTCTACGCCGCGGCCGATCTGATGATGACGAGAGCCGGTGCGGCGACGATCGCCGAGCTCGCCACCGTTGGCATGCCTGCGGTGATCGTTCCCTGGCCAGGTGCAGCCGAGAATCACCAGGTCGACAACGCACGGGAGCTCAGCGACCATCATGGTGGTGTGCTGATCGAAGAGCGTGACCTCACCGCGGAGCGATTGATCAGCGAGATCGCCGAGATGATGTCGAACCCCGACGCGCCTTGCCGAGATGTCGGCTGCGGCGGCCGAGATCGGCACGCGTCATCGCGGCGGCGCGCTGGTCGACCTGATCGAGCGGGTGGCTGCGCGGTGACCGACATGCCAACCGCGACGTGCACTGTCTCCATCGTACCGCTCGATCCTCGTCCACACCGCAGCGGCTGCACGTCGTCGGCGTCGGCGGGCCGGGGATGAGCGCGATTGCCATCGTCCTCGCGCAGATGGGTCATCAGGTCAGTGGCAGCGACATCCGAGAACGACCCGTGCTGGAGCGGGTGCGCGCCGCTGGCGTCGACGTCTACGTCGGTCACGACCGCAGGCATGTCGCCGGGTGTGCCGCGGTGACTGCCTCGACGGCGGTGCCGCCGCGGAACGTCGAGCTCGACGAGGCGAAGCAAACCTGGGCATCGAGGTGTTGACGCGAGCAGGGATGTTGTCGTCGATCTGCGCACAGGCAAAGTCGCTCGGCGTCGCAGGCACGCACGGCAAGACGTCGACGACGTCGATGTTGATGCTGATCCTCGCCGCGGCCGACCTGCATCCATCGTTCATCATCGGCGGCGACGTCACCGACATGGGCACAGGGGCACAATGGACCGCGCGGCGAATGGTTGGTCGTCGAGGCCGACGAGAGCGACGGCACGCATCTCGAGCTTCCGCTCTTCGGAACCATCCTGACCAACGTCGAGGTCGATCATCTCGACTTCTACGGCACTGAGGACGCGATCGTTGCCGGCTTCGACCAGTACCTCACCCAGGTTGCCGGTCCGAAGGTCCTGTGCATCGATGATCCTGGTTGCGCTGCGCTGGCCGAGCGCCACGACACGATCACGTACGGAACGTCGCCCGCCGCCGACTATCGGGCAGTCGACGTGCGTGCTGACCACGGTTCGTACAGCTTCACGGTCGTGCATGCCGGCACGTCGCTGGGTCAGCGTCGACCTGCCGCTGCGCGGCATCCACAACGTGCGCAACGCCCTTGGTGCGCTGGCCATGGCGGGCGCGGTCGGTGTCGACTTCGACGTCGCGGCGGGGGCACTCGCCAAGTTCGGCGGCGTGGCTCGGCGCTTCGACATCCGCGGCGTCGACGATGGGGTGGCGTTGGTCGACGACTACGCGCATCTGCCGAGCGAGATCAGCGCGGTGCTCTCGGCTGCGCGCAGCAGCGGCGATGGCTGGCGGCGGGTCGTCGCGGTGTTCCAACCCAATCGGTTCAATCGCATGGCGGTCATGTCGCCGGCATACCGCGACGCATTCGTCGACGCCGATCTGGTCGTGTTGACCGACATCTACGCCTCGGGCACGACGCCCATTCCCGGTGTCACGGGAAAGCTCGTCGTCAACGCGGTGCTCGACGCCCACCCCGAGACGAGGCTTGCCTGGATGCCTCGACGCGACGATCTCATCGAGTACCTGTCGAGGGAACTGCGCGACGGCGACGTCTGCATCTCGATGGGTTGCGGCGACATCGCCTCGTTGCCCGACGAGCTGCAGCAACGACGGGCCGAACTGCGGGGAACGAAGTGAGCCCCGACGAGCGCTTGCGGCGGGCGGCCGCTGACCTCGGCACGCTGTGCCGAGTCGACGAGCCTCTGGGGCCGTTGACGACGTATCGGGTCGGTGGGCCGGCAGCCATCTTCGTGGCCCCCACGTCCCTGGCGGATCTGCAGGCGGTGGCAGCAGTCATCTCCCGGTACCAACTTCCCGTCCTGGTCGTCGGTCGCGGCTCGAACCTGCTCGTGGCAGACGCCGGCTTTGCCGGAGTCGCGATGAGCCTGGCCGAGTGGGCCGACGGGATCGAGTTGAGCGGCGTCGAGGTGACTGCGGGCTCGGCCGTTGCGCTGCCGGTGCTCGCCCGCCGGACCGCGGCGGCCGGGCTGACCGGGTTCGAATGGGCGGTCGGTGTGCCCGGCTCGATCGGTGGCGCAGTGCGCATGAACGCCGGCGGGCACGGTTCCGACATCGCCGCATGTCTGGCGATCGCGTCGAGATCTTCGACCTGCACGCCGAGCACTCGGAATGGCGATCCACTGACGCGCTCGGGCTCCGATTCCGCGGCTCAGCGCTGCTCGACCACGAGATCGTGCTGACCGCTCGGCTGACGCTGGCGATCGGCGACATCGAGCAGTCCGAACGCGAGATCGCCGAGATCGTGCGCTGGCGTCGGGAGAACCAGCCCGGCGGCCAGAACGCCGGCTCGGTCTTCGTCAACCCGATCCCGGGACGAGCTCTCGGCCGGCGAGTTGATCGATCGTCTCGACCTTCGTGGTTTCCGGGTCGGCGGCGCCTTCGTCTCCGACAAGCACGCCAACTTCATCCAGGCCGGCGAGGGGGCGACGGCCGACGACGTCAAGGCCGTGATCGACCAGGTCCGCGATCGCGTCGCCGCCGAGACCGGGTTCGAACTGCGCAGCGAGGTGCGTCTCGTCGGATTCGCCGAGACCGACGCCGTGACAGCAGGGGGAGCGCAGCCCATGGCTGATTCCCCCAAGATCCCGCGACCGAGCTCCGTAGAGCCCACCCGGCCCGATCCGGAAGACGTCCCCGACGTCGTCCTCGAGGAGCTTCTCGCCGCATTTTCCAAGCAGGACGCCGGCAGCGATCGACTTCGACGACCCGTCGATCGACCGGCTGTTGGGGCTTGGCGACAGCGCCGACAGCACGGCCGGCAATGTCGACGGACGAGACGACACCACGGGCACAGACGCTGTCGACAAGACGGCACCGGCTGACGCCGACCGACTCGTTGACGTCGTCGAACACCGTCGTGCTCGACGCATCGAAAGCGCCGCCGGACGAGCAGCCGGACGAGTCGAAGCCGACAGGAGAAGGCGAAGGAGAAGAAATCGCCGAAGCCGGGCAAGGTCATCGTGATCGGTGACGACGATCGGCCCGACGCCCTGTACCTCGACGAGGAATCAGGGTCGCGCCTGCGCGAAGTGCACTCCGACGACGACAGCACCGGCGGGCGCCAGACGATCGTCATCAAGGATCTCGACGAGAGCGGCAGCATCGAAACGCTGCCGGCACGCTCGTCGGGCTCGATGGATCCTCGCGTTCGCGCCAGACGAATCGCCGTGCGCCGGGCCAAGGGACGGAAGCGGTTGATCTGGGTCGCGATCGGCGCCGCCATCCTCGTGGTGCTCGTCGGTGCCGTGGCGATCCTGGCCTCGTCACTGTTCGATGTGCGAACGGTCGACGTGCAAGGAGCCGTCTACACAGATCCCGAGCGGTTGTCGGCGATCGTCGACGGATTGCAAGGTGACGCGATCCTGCTGGTCGACACCCGTCAGATCGAGCGTCAACTCGAGAGCATCGCGTGGGTCGAGTCGGCGCGTGTCTCGACTCAGTTCCCGCACCGGGTGTTCATCGACATTCGGGAGCGCAAGCCGATCGCGACCTTCGCCGGCTCCGACGGCAGGTTCCGGGTCATCGATCGAGATGGCAGGGTGCTCGACGTCGTCGACGGGATCCCCATCGACTACATGCTGGTGACAGGCGCCAACCCCGACGTCGAGCGCGGCCAGTTCGCGGGTCGTCCGTTCGCGTCTGCGGCCCAATTGGCCATTGCGCTCCCGAGCGAGATCAGGGCGCTGACCAGCTCGATCGATGTCGACGCGACCGCCGGCGATCTCGAACTCACGCTCGGGACGACGTCGAGGTGCTGCTCGGCCCGGCGACGGACCTGTCGTCGAAGCTCGTGCGCCTGCTTTCGGAGGTCAGAGGCGGACTCGAGGGCATTTGCCGACTGGATGTGTCGACCTCGGAGATCTCTCGAACGGCGTGCTGAACATCACGATGTCCACCGCTTATGGCTTCGGACGTGCGAGACTTGCCCAAACAGGCGTTGACATGCCTCAATCCATTCGCCAATCAGCACTACGGAGGCTTCCCTGATGGCAGGCGCACCTCGAAAATTATCTTGCGGTCATCAAGGTGATCGGCGTCGGCGGTGGTGGCGTCAATGCCGTCAACCGAATGATCGACGCGGGCCTCAAGGGGGTCGAGTTCGTCGCCATCAACACCGACGCGCAGGCGCTCCTGATGAGCGACGCCGACGTCAAGCTCGACATCGGGCGCGACCTCACACGTGGTCTCGGCGCGGGCAGTGATCCCGATGTGGGCCGCAACGCCGCCGAGTCGCACCGTGAAGAGATCGAAGAGGTCATCAAGGGTGCCGACATGATCTTCATCACCGCCGGCGAAGGCGGCGGAACGGGCACCGGTGCAGCACCGATCATCGCCGAACTGGCGCGCAGCATCGGCGCGCTCGCGATCGGTGTCGTCACCCGTCCGTTCAGCTTCGAGGGTCGGCGCCGCTCGGTTCAGGCCGATGCCGGCGTGCAGCGCCTGAAGGAGAAGGTCGACACGCTCATCGTCATCCCCAACGACCGCTTGCTGACCGTCGCCAACGAAAAGACCAGCGTGCTGAACGCGTTCAAGATGGCCGACGAGGTGTTGCTGCAGGGCGTCTCGGGCATCACCAACCTCATCACGACTCCGGGTCTCATCAACACCGACTTCGCCGACGTCAAGATGATCCTGTCCAGCGCCGGCTCGGCATTGATGGGCATCGGGCAGGCCAGCGGCGAGAACCGCGCGGTCACCGCAGCGAAGGCAGCCATCTCCAGCCCGTTGCTCGAGGCCGCCATCGACGGCGCCCGCGGCATCCTGCTCAACATCACCGGCCCATCGGGCATGTCGTTGTTCGAGATGAACGCTGCCGCCGAGATCATCCACGGCGTTGCTCACCAGGACGCCAACATCATCTTCGGTACCGTCATCGACGACGAGCTCGGTGACGAGGTCAAGGTCACCGTCATCGCCGCCGGTTTCGATCGTTGGGACAGCGGTGGTGGTACGCCGGCGCGACCCGGCAGCAAGTCGACCGACAAGCCCACGGCATCATTGAAGGATCTCTTCGCCGAGCAGCCGGCCGATCCGCTCGACGATGGTGACGACGATTTCGATGTGCCATCGTTCCTGAAGTGAGCGAGCTCGGCGATCTCGCCGAGCGACTCCAGCGGGTTCGTCAACAGATTGCCGTCGTCGGCGGACCGACCGTCGAGATTCTCGCCGTCACCAAGGGTCATCCGGTGGAGGTCGTGCAGGCCGCGGTCGAGGTCGGCCTCACGGCGATCGGCGAGAACTATGCGCAGGAGCTGGTCGCCAAGCTCGGCGATGCGACCGTTGACGTTTCCAAGTTTGACGTCACAGTGCACTTCATCGGTCAACTGCAGACCAACAAGGTGCGTCGCATCGTGGATCTTGTCGATGTGTACGAGACGGTCGATCGACCAGCCGTCGTCGCCGAACTGGCCAAGCGGGCACCTGGGGCGCACGTCCTGGTGCAGGTCAACACCGGTGCGCAGTCGACGAAGGGTGGTTGCCCGCCATCGGAGGTCGAGTCGCTGGTCACGTCGGCGGCCGCTTCGGGGCTCGTCGTCGACGGGCTCATGACGGTCGGACCCACGACGGGAGGGCCGAGGCGGCGCGCGCCGGCTTTCGCCTCGTCCGCGGCATGTGCGACGACCTGGGGCTGGCGACGTGCTCGATGGGCATGAGCGACGACTTCCTCGTCGCGGTGCAGGAAGGGTCGACTCGCGTGCGGCTCGGAAGTGTCCTGTTCGGCATGCGTCCTGCTACGACCCGCGAGTACGGTAATCTCAGGCGAGGAGGACACGCAGAATGCCGATCTGGAGAAACGCTATGGATTGGTTGGGACTGGGGCCCGACGATGCATACGACGATTACGACACAGCTCAGGAGCCGGAACGTCCTTCCCGGTCGCCACGGCATCAACGCGAGGAGCCCGCTCCACGCGGACAGCGCGGCTACCAGGGCGATTACGAATCCGATGGCACGGTGCGCACCATGCCGGCGCGCCCCAGCTACCCCACGCGCGACGCCGATCTCACCGGCCGCCGTCCCGTGCCCGCCACCGACGACTCCAACGTGCAGCCCCGGCCCAGCAACCCTCCGCGCCAGGCGCCCTCCAACTCAGGGGATCCGTACACCGTTCGGCCCCGTCGCTTCGATTCCGCCCAAGAAGTAGCCGACAAGTTCAAAGAGGGCCAGCCGGTCATCATGAATCTCGAGGCCAGCGACCGCGAAGTGTCGCGGCGGCTCATCGATTTCGCCAGCGGGTTGTGCTACGGGCTCAACGGCACGATGGAGAAGGTCGCCACGGGCGTGTACTTGTTGAAGCCGATTCCGCCGCGCAAGGGCGGTTACGACGGTGGCGAGTTCGATAGTTGAGTGTCCACTGTCGCGGCCCCGCCGTGCCTAACATCTGAGAATGGACTTCAGCCCGCAGACCGTTCGCAGTGCCGGTTTCAAGACAGTCAAGAAGGGTTATGACCCGTCTGAGGTTGACGACTTCAAGGAGAAGGTCGCCGCCGCGATCGAGACTGCACAGAATCAGGCAACGGCAATGGAAGCACGCGCCCGTGCAGCGGTCGCCAAACTGCAAGAGGTGTCTCAGCAAATCACCAGCGGCGCTCGCGAGGCAGGGGCGTCACCGTCGGCCAGCGACGAAGATTCCGAGACCATCAGCCGCACATTGCTGCTGGCTCAACGCACCGCCGACCACACTGTTGCGCAGGCAAACGCCGACGCAGAATCCATCACGGTGAAGGCTCGTGTCGATGCGACGACCGTCATCGACAACGCCCGCTCGATGGCCGACAAGTTGCTCGACGAAGCCCGTCTCGAGGCCCGTCGTTCGGCCGAGTCCGAACGGATCAAGGCCGAGAACGAGGTGCAGGCGCTGCTCGCCCGCCGCGACTTCCTGTTGTCGGATGTCGACCACTTCGAGCATCACCTCGGCGCGCAGCGCGAACGGCTGCGCGACGCAGCGGTGTCGCTGCAAGATCTCATCGAGCGCGTGCCAGGTGGCCTCGGCGACATGCGGCGGCCGCTGCTCTCGGCCTCTGCAGAGAATCTCCTGTCCGCCTCGCCTCGCAATTCCGAGACTTCGACCGTCGCCGCGGAGGCACCCGCCGAGATCGAGGAGGTCGGCGGCGACGACAATGCCTTCGCTGGCGAATCGGGTGCCGACGACGAAACCGAGGCGTACGAGTTCCCGCCGCTCGACGATGCGACACCGTCACAGATCTCACCGTTCGACACCAAGACGACGGACGAGGGCGTTGTCATGCGTCTCGAGCTCGGCTCGCTCGACGTCGATTCGGCCACGAGGCCGAGCTGGTCGACAGCAGGCGACGACCCGTTGATCAACGGAGACGAGCTGCAGTAGACGAGCTGCAGTAGACGAGCTGCAGTAATCCTGGCGTGCCGAGCGGGGCAGCCAGATAAGATCTCATCTGACGTCGACGAGGCAATCACCTCCGAGTCTTCGGAAGAACAGCCGTCCGGTCCACGACCGGCCGACCCACTAGAACCGAACGGGTCCAGCCCGACACAGCTGGCGAAACCGAGGGGTTGCCGTCTGTGGGCGGCAGCAAACAGGGTGGGATCGCGAGCACACCGCTCGTCCCTGTGCAACATGAATTCACAGGAGCCCGCAGATGTACCCCGAAGTCGACCCGCAACCTTCATTTCCCAAGATCGAAGACGACGTGCTTGCGTGGTGGGCCGAGCACCACACGTTCGAGGAGTCGATTCGCCGTCGCGCCGATGCCGACGAATTCGTCTTCTATGACGGTCCGCCATTTGCCAACGGGTTGCCGCACTACGGTCACCTGTTGACGGGCTTCGTCAAGGACGCCGTGCCGCGCTATCAGACGATGCGTGGCCGACGCGTCGAGCGACGGTTCGGATGGGATTGCCACGGGCTGCCGGCCGAGGTCGTCGTCGAGAAGGAGCTCGGCATCAGCGGCCATCCGGAGATCAACGTGTTCGGTATCGACAAGTTCAACGATGCCTGCCGAACCAGCGTGCTGCGATTCACCGACGAGTGGAAGCGCTACGTCACCCGCCAGGCCCGGTGGGTCGATTTCGACAACGACTACAAGACCCTTGACCTCACGTACATGGAGAGCGTCATGTGGGCATTCAAGACCTTGTGGGACAAGGGTTTGATCTACGAGGGCTTCAAGGTTCTGGCGTACTGCTGGCGCTGCGAGACCCCGCTGAGCAACACCGAGACGCGTATGGACGACGTGTATCGCGATCGACAGGATCCGGCGCTGACGGTGCAGTTCCAGCTCGAGTCCGGCGAACGGATGCTCGCGTGGACGACGACCCCGTGGACACTGCCGAGCAATCTCGCCCTGGCCGTCGGCCCCGACATCGACTACGCCGTGATGGAAGAAGACGGCGTTCGTTACATCCTGGCGGAGTCTCGCCTCGGGGCGTACGAGCGAGAACTTGCCAACGCGGTACACGTCGAGACCATCCAGGGCAGCGATCTTGTCGGGCGGCGGTACACACCGCTGTTCCCCTTCTTCGCCGACACGCCCAACGCGTTCCAGGTGATCGGCGGGTCGTTCGTGTCGACCGAGGACGGCACCGGTGTCGTGCACATGGCGCCAGGTTTCGGCGAGGACGACCAGATTGCAGCCAACGCCGTCGGCATCCCGACGATCTGTCCCATGGACGAGCATGGACGATTCACCGCCGACGTACCGCCGTGGGCGGGCATCCACGTGTTCGACGCGAACGCCGGCATCGTCAAGGAGCTGAAGGATCGTGGCGCCGTCGTGCGCCACGACACCTACAACCACTCGTATCCGCACTGTTGGCGATGCGCCGAGCCATTGGTCTACCGCGCGATCAGCAGCTGGTTCGTACAGGTGTCGTCGTTCAGGGATCGCATGGGCGAGCTCAACCAGCAGATCCAATGGGTTCCCGAGCACGTCAAGGACGGCAGCTTCGGCAAGTGGCTGGCGAACGCCCGCGACTGGAGCATCAGCCGCAACCGCTTCTGGGGCTCGCCGATCCCGGTCTGGCGAAGCGACGATCCCAACTACCCGCGCACCGACGTCTACGGATCGATCGCCGACCTGGAGCGCGATTTCGGTGTGAAGGTCGACGACCTTCACCGCCCACAGGTCGACAACCTCGTGCGCCCGAACCCCGATGATCCGACCGGCCGTTCGACGATGCGCCGCGTCACCGAGGTGCTCGACTGTTGGTTCGAATCCGGATCGATGCCGTTCGCGCAGGTGCACTATCCATTCGAGAACTCGGAGTGGTTCGAGAGTCATTACCCGGGCGACTTCATCGTCGAGTACATGGCCCAGACCCGCGGATGGTTCTACACGTTGCACGTGTTGGCGACGGCCCTGTTCGATCGACCCGCGTTCCGTACCTGCATCAGTCACGGCGTCGTGCTGGGCGACGACGGCCAGAAGATGTCGAAGAGCCTCAACAACTATCCGGACCCGATGATGGTGTTCGACACGTACGGCGCCGACGCCATGCGCTGGTACCTGCTGTCGTCGCCGATCCTCCGCGGCGGCGATCTCGCCGTGACCGAGACCGGAATCCGCGAGAGCGTGCGCCACGTGGTGCTGCCGATCTGGAACACCTACTCGTTCTTCACGATGTACGCGAACGCCGCCGGCTACACCGCACAGCGCCGCACAGAGTCCGAAGACCCCCTCGATCAATACATCCTCGGGAAGCTGCATGCGCTCGTTGCTGACGTCACCGAGTCGATGGACGCGTACGACCTCTTCGCGGCCTGTGGCACGGTCAGGACGTTCCTCGACGGGCTGACCAACTGGTACGTGCGCCGATCGCGCGAGCGGTTCTGGGCCGGACGATCCTGTTGCGCTCGACGTCCTCTGGACCGTGCTCACCACGATGTGTCAGGTCTCCGCGCCATTGCTTCCACTCACGACGGAAGCCGTGCATCGCGGTCTCGTCGGAGACGACATCCAGCGTTCACCTCGCCGACTGGCCGACGAGCGCCGGACCTCGGCCGAGTCGCCTGCTGTCGTGGAGGCAATGGACCGCATCCGCGACGTGTGCAGTGCGTCGTCAGCGGTTCGCAAGGCCGCGGGCCGACGGGTGCGCCAACCATTGGCCAGCTTGACCATCGCGGCTCGCGATGCAGAATCGCTCGCGCCCTTCCGTGGCATCATCGCCGACGAGATCAACGTCAAAGACGTGGTTCTGTCGACCGATCTCGACGCCGTCGGCAACTTCGAGCTCAGTGTCGTGCCGGCTGTTCTCGGTCCACGGGTCGGCAAAGACGTGCAGAAGGTGATCGCGGCCGTCAAGCAGGGCCAGTGGACACAAGACGAAGGCACCGGAGTCGTCACGGCCGGCGGCATCGAGCTGCGCGAAGGCGAGTACTCGCTCCGCCTCGTTGCGTCCGATCCGTCGCGGGCGACCACCCTGCCCGCCAACACCGGTGTCGTGGTGCTCGACATCGATCTCACTCCGGAGCTCGAGGCCGAAGGTGTCGCCCGCGATCTGGTGCGATTGGTGCAGCAGGCCCGGCGCGATGCCGGCCTGCACGTCAGCGACCGCATCGCGCTCCGCCTCGGTGTACCCGACTCCGTTCGCACTCAGGTCGAGCCGTTCACATCGTTGATCACGGAACCGACCTTGGCCGTGTCGTTGACCTTCGCGCCGGGTGAACCGAACGCCGAGCTCGACGGCGAACCGGTCTCGATCGGGGTGACGAAGGTCTGAGCGCATAGGCCTCGTCCACATCCGTGCGGCGTGGCGGTAGCATCGCAGGCTCAACTGGGTCGACGGAGGTTCACCACAGATGGCAACTGCCAAGAAGGCTCCCGCAAAGTCTCCCGCAAAGTCTCCTGGCAAGCTTCTGCCAGACAAAGGCCGCTGCGCCGGCCAAATCCAGCACATCGAAGAAGACTGCGCCAGCGAAGAAGTCGGCTGCTGCGGCCAAGAAGGCCGCGACCCCGGTCAAGAAGGCAGCTCCAGTGAAGCCAGTGAAGCCAGTGAAGAAGGCCGCGGCCGCCTCCAAGAAAGCTGCGCCGCCAGCGAAGAAGGCTGCGCCGCCAGCGAAGAAGGCTGCGCCGGTCTCGGCTCCGGCCAAGAAGGCCGCCGGCTCCGGCCAAGAAGGCCGCCGCTGCGCCGGCGAAGCAAGCCGCACCGGCCAAGAAGGCCGCGGCGCCTGCCAAGAAGGCGGCACCCGCCAAGCAGGCTGCCAAGAAGTCGGTATCGGGGCCCGTCATCATCGAGATCCCGCCCGTGAAGGGCGTGACCAAGGACGGTGTCGCGTACACCAAGGACTTCGACGTCAAGTTCCTCACGACGATGCGGGCCCTGTTGTTGGAGGAGAAGGCCGCGCTGACCGGTCAGGCGACTCGGCTCGAGGACGAGGCGAACTCGTTGATCGAGGAGCAGGAGATGGGTGATGTGCAGTTCGACGACGAGGGCGGCGAAGGCGACACGATGGTCGTCGAGCGCGAGCGCGACCTGACCCTGTCGGCACAGGCACGCCAGACGATTGCCGACATCGACACGGCGCTCGGACGACTGACGACCGGTCATTACGGCTATTCGACCGAGTCCGGACGACCGATACCGCGTGAACGTCTCGAAGCCATCCCGTGGGCGACGATGCTGGTCGAGGAGAAGGTCGGCGGGATCGGGCGTCGATGACCGAAGACGCGGAGGCCGACGTCGTCGCGACTCCGCCGCTCGACAGCATCGAACCCGCGCCGCAGCCGCCACAGCGGTGGCGGCTCAGCAACCCCGCGTTGACGGCGATCATCGCCGTCCTCGTGCTGGCGATTGATCAACTCACCAAGCGCTGGGCCGTGTCGGAACTGACCGGCAGTGAACCGCATCATGTGGTCTGGACGCTGCAATGGAACCTGACGCGCAACAGCGGAATGGCTTTCTCGCAGGCTCAGGGCATCGGGCCCTTCATCGGCATCGCAGCGCTGCTGGTGGTGCTGTGGCTCGCGTGGACCAGTCGCGTGTTGACGAGCCGGGTCACCGCTGTCGCCGCGGGACTGATCGCCGGTGGTGCACTCGGCAACCTTGCCGACAGGGTGTTCCGCGGCGACCGATTTCTGCATGGCGCGGTGATCGACTTCATCGACTTCCAGTGGTTCCCGATCTTCAACGTCGCCGACATGGCAATCGACATCGGTGGCGGGTTGTTCGTGCTGTGGACGATCTTCGGTCACCGTCGAGCGAGCCGGGCGTGATCCACGAGGAGATTCCGCCCGCGCTGGCGGGGGAGCGGCTCGATCGCATCGTCGCGCTGGTCACCGATGCCAGCCGCTCCGACGCTGCCGCGTTGGTGTCCGCCGGTGGGGTCGAGGTCGACGGTGTGGTCATCGTCTCGGGCAAGATTCGCCTGCAGTTGGGCCAGCAGATCGCTGTCGATGAGTCGCTGTTGCCGACCACCGCGGCGCCCGAGGCCGATCCGTCGGTCCGCTTCACGGTGGTCTACGACGACGAGCACGTGATCGTGGTCGACAAGCCTGCCGGCCTCGTGGTTCACCCAGGCGCGGGCAACCCCACAGGCACCCTCGTCAACGGGCTGCTGGTCGACTATCCGGAGATCGCCGGGATCGGTGAGTCACACCGGCCGGGGATCGTGCATCGACTCGACATCGGCACGTCCGGTCTGATGGTGGTCGCCCGATCCGTCCGTGCATACCACTCGTTGGTGTATGCGCTGGCCCAGCGCGAGATCGCCAGGGTGTATCGCACGTTGGTGTGGGGCCACCTGGCCAACCCCAACGGTCTCATCGACGCGCCCATCGGCCGTGACCACCGCGATCCGATGCGGATGGCGATCGTGGTGGATGGGAAGTCGGCGCGTACCAGGTATCAGGTGCTGGTGGCCTACAACGAGCCGGCCGAGGCGAGCGCGCTGGAGTGTCGGTTGGAATCGGGCCGAACACATCAGATCAGGGTTCATCTCGCCGCGATCGGGCACCCGGTGGTCGGAGACGGCACATATGGCGGGATTCGTCACGCCATCACGACGCCGCGCCCGTTCCTGCACGCGGCCGAATTGGCGTTCCTTCACCCACAGAGCAACGAGCCGATGTCGTTCTCATCGCCGTTGCCCGACGACCTGGCGGCCGTCGAGGCGGGACTCACAACGTAGCCAGGCCCTCTTCGATGCGCGCTTCCGGCCACGGCGCGACACCGCGGGCGGCGTCGGCGACTGATTGCAAGGTGAACCCCTCGAGCAGGCGCTTCATCTGCTCGCCGGCAGACTTCCAGATGGCCAGCAGGACGCATTGACCCTCGTGGTCGCAGGCTCCGTCTTGGTGGGGCTCTCCGAAGTCACCGAGGCTGATCGGCCCGTCGACCGCAGACAGGATCTCTCCGATGCGAATGTCGGCCGGCGAGCGGGCAAGCACATATCCGCCGCCGACACCCCGCTTCGACTTCACCAGCCCGGCGCCCTTCAGGGCAAGCAGGATCTGCTCGAGGTAGGGCTGCGGGATGGCCGTGCGCTCGGCGATGTCGCGGACCGACGTCGGCCCGGTTCCGTCCATGTGCAGCGCCAAGGAGAGGAGGGCCCGACAGGCGTAGTCACCTTTGCTGGAAACGCGCACCCGATCAATCTACGGCTTTCAGCCGCGCACGTGGGCAATCTCGGGCCTTGCGTCTGGCACGACGTGGAGCCCCTGAATGGCGCACACCCGCTCATTGGTGATGGACTGACATTCCCCGTGACTGAGCAACCGACATTTCCCGACTACTCCGGCGCAAACGTGCGTGCCATCGTGCCTACGTTGCTGGCGCCGCACCGGGGCGCCGAGCGTGATTGGATGCCGGCGCCGGTGCGCGAGGCCAGGCAGGTGGTGGTCCTGGTGCTCGACGGGCTCGGGTGGGAGCAGTTCGTCGAACATCGCGCCGATATGCCCGCTCTGGGAGCCTTCGAGGGCGGGCCGATCACGACCGTCGTGCCGTCGACGACCGCAACGGCGCTGACCTCGATCACAACCGGGCTGACGCCCGGCGAGCACGGCCTCGTGGGCTACCGGATGGATGTCGGCGGAGAGATCCTCAACGTGCTGCGGTGGGCCACGGACACGGGCGACGCGCGCCGGAAGTACGAGCCGAGCCGAATTCAGCCCTTCGCCCCGTTCATGGGCGTTCCCGTACCGGTCGTCACCAAAGCCGACTTCGAGCGCACCGCCTTCACCGAGGCCCATCTACGCGGTGGTCGACTGGTTGGCTGGAGGGCGGCGTCGAGCCTGGCGATCACCATCGGGCAGCTGCTGCGTCAGGGCGAGCCGCTGGTGTACGCGTACTACGACGGGATCGACAAGATCGCTCACGAGCGCGGCTTCGGGCCGTTCTACGAGGCAGAGCTCCGTTCCGCCGACGACATCGTCGAACAGATTCGCGCCCAGCTCATCGATGGCGCGGCCCTGCTGGTGACGGCGGATCATGGCCAGGTCGACGTCGGTCGCAACGACCGTGCGCTCAACGAGGACGTGATGAAGCTGACGCGGAATCTTTCCGGCGAAGGACGCTTCCGGTGGCTTCACGCTCGCCCGGGTGCCGGCGACGAACTGCTGGAAGCGGCGATGGCCGCGCACAAGGACGTGGCCTGGGTCATGAGCCGCCAAGAGCTCATCGAGGGAGGCTGGTTCGGGCCAGTCGTCAGCCCGCCGATCGCGGCGCGATTCGGCGACGTTGCGCTGATGGCCAAGGCACCCGTCAGCTTCGTCGATGCTGCCGACAGTGGGCCGTACCCATTGGTCTGTCGACATGGTTCACTGACGTCTGCTGAGATGCTGGTGCCGTTGTTGGCCGCTACAGGTTGAACTCATCAATCAGCGAGGAGCATTCGATGTCAATCGAGGAACCGCAAGACGCATCACAAGACGCACGACAACAGGGACACGGCGACCGAAGTGGTGGTTGCGCCCGAGGAACCGATGATGGAAACCGTGACCGCGCCCGCCAAGGTGATGCGCATCGGCTCGATGGTGAAGCAGTTGCTGGAGGAGGTGCGCACCGGCGCCCTCGATGAATCCAGTCGTGAACGCCTTGCGGAGATCTACGAGCGCTCCATCGTGGAGTTGTCCGAGGCATTGTCGCCCGACCTGCAAGACGAGCTCCGCAACCTCGCCCTGCCGTTCAAGGACGGCGAGATCCCGTCCGACGGCGAGCTGCGCGTCGCCAAGGCCCAGCTGGTCGGCTGGCTCGAGGGCCTGTTCCACGGCATCCAGGCCACGCTGTTCGCCCAACAGATCGCGGCCCGTCAGCAACTCGAGGGGATGCGTTCGCTGCCACCGGGTGCAATGGCCGGCGGCCCTGGCGGGGGACAGCTTCCGCCGAGCGGAGCGATCGACGTGGCCGATCGGCCTGGCACGTACCTGTAGACGCGAGTCGGTAGAAACGGACTAAGGTCGATCAAATCACATTCGTGTAAGTCGCCGTCCGCGAGTGGCCGGTGATGGAGCCGGTAGGGAGGTAGTAACGCCAGTGGGGGATTCATTCACCCACCTCCACGTCCACACCGAGTTCTCGATGCTCGACGGCGCGGCGCGCCTCGACGATCTCGTCGCCAAGGCAGTGGCCGACGGGCAGCCGGCGCTCGGAATCACCGATCACGGCAACATGTACGGGGTCCTCGAGTTCTACAAGGAATGTCGTGCCCAGGGTGTCAAGCCGATCATCGGCACCGAGGCGTACATGGCGTACGAGACTCGCAGCGAGCGCCCGCCGCGCCGCGGTCGGGTCGACGATTCGGGCGGCGACACAGAGGGCGGCAAGAAGCTCTACTACCACCTGACGTTGTTGGCCGAAAACGATCAGGGCTACCGCAACCTCATCCAGCTCGCCAGCCTCGCCTTCATGGAGGGCTACTACTACAAGCCGCGGCGTGGACTGGGAGCTGCTCGCCAAGTACCACGAAGGGTTGATCGCAACCACGGGTTGTCTGGGCGGCCACGTGCTGCAGTCGTTGCTCCAGGGCGACGAGAAGGGGGCGCTCGACAAGGCCGGGCGTTTGCAGGAGATCTTCGGCAAGGACAACCTGTTCGTCGAGCTGCAAGACCACGGCCTGCAGGCCCAGCGCGACACGAATCCGAAGCTCATCGAGATCGCCCGCAAGATCGGTGCGCCGCTGATGGCAACCAACGACTCGCACTACGTGCATCGCGAAGATCACGAGGCGCACGACGCGCTGTTGTGCGTGCAGACCGGGGCAACCCTCAGCGATCCCAAGCGGTTCAAGTTCGAGGGCCAAGAGCACTACCTGAAGACCTCTGCGGAGATGAGGTACCTGTTCCGCGATTTTCCCGAGGCGTGCGACAACACGTTGTGGATCGCCGAGCGGGCCGAGGTCAACATCGAGTTCGGCAATCCGCAACTGCCCGATTTCCCGATCGCCGAAGGGTTCGCCGACGATGCCACCTACCTCGACCATCTGACGTGGGAGGGTGCCAAGCAACGATGGGGCGACGAACTGTCGTCCTCGGTCGTCGAGCGGTTGGCGTACGAGTTGCAGGTCATCAAGAACATGGGCTTCGCCTCGTACTTCCTGATCGTCTGGGATCTCATCAAACACGCGAAGGATGCAGGCATCAGGGTCGGTCCCGGGCGGGGCTCCGCCGCCGGTTGCGCGGTCGCCTACTGCCTGCGCATCACCGATCTCGACCCGATCAAGTACGACCTGCTGTTCGAACGCTTCCTCAACCCCAGCCGCATCTCGATGCCCGACATCGACATGGACTTCGACTCGCGCTACCGCGACGAAATGATCCGCTACGCGGCCGAGAAGTACGGCCGCGATCACGTGGCCCAGATCATCACCTTCGGCACCATCAAGGCCCGCAACGCGGTCCGCGACGCGGCACGCGTGCTCGGCTATCCGTACGGAGTCGGCGACAAGATCGCCAAGGCGATGCCGCCGCTGGTGATGGGTCGCGACACGCCGCTGAAGTACTGCTTCGAGCAGACGCCGAAGTACCTCGACGGTTACAAGGCGGCCAGCGAACTGCGGGCGATGTGCGATGCGGATCCCGACGTGAAGCGCGTCGTCGACGTCGCCAAGGGTCTCGAGGGTCTGAAGCGCAGTGACGGCATCCACGCCGCAGCCGTGGTCATCACCAAAGAGCCCCTGACCTCGTATCTGCCGATCCAACGAAAGCCCGAGGCGGGCGGCAGGCCCGAAGACGCACCGGTCGTCACCCAGTACGAGATGCACGGTGTCGAGGACCTCGGCCTGTTGAAGATGGACTTCCTCGGCCTGCGCAACCTCGACGTCATCAGCGACACGGTCGAGATGGTCCGCGTCGTCAAGGACCCCGAGTTCGACATCGACGCCGTACCGCTCGACGATCAGATGGTCTTCGACTTGATGGCGCGTGGGGAGACGATGGGGGTGTTCCAGCTCGAGTCGCCGCCGATGCGCGGCGCTGTTGCGCTCGCTCGCACCGACCAGCTTCGGCGACGTGTCCGCTGTGTTGGCCCTCTACAGGCCGGGCCCGATGAGCGTCAACATGCACTACGACTACGCCGACCGGAAGAACGGGCGGCAGGAGGTCACCTACTTCCACGAGGACGCCAAGGAGGTTCTCGGCGACACCTACGGGTTGATGATCTACCAGGAGAGCGTCATGCGTGTCGCTCAGAAGTTCGCGGGGTACTCGCTGGCCGAAGCCGACAACCTCCGCAAGGCGATGGGCAAGAAATCCCGCGAGGTCATGGCCGCGGCCCGTGCCGCGTTCGAAGCCGGCGCAGAGCGATGCGGATACGGCCAGGCGTTGGGCAAGCAACTCTTCGATGTCATCGAGCGGTTCGCCGACTATGCCTTCAACAAGAGCCATACGTTCGGCTACGGGCTCATCACGTATCAGACGGCGTATCTGAAGGCGCACTATCCCGTCGAGTACTTCGCCTGTCTGTTGTCGAGCGTCAAGAGCAACCTCGACAAGGCCGCGGTGTACCTCAGCGACGCCCGCGCGATGGGCATCAAGGTGCTGACGCCCGATGTCAATCGATCGGTGATGGACTTCGCCACCGTCACCCCAGAAGAGATCGCTGACGAGGTGACGCTGGCAGCGGGTTCGCCGGGAGCGATCACGTTCGGACTGTCGGCCATCCGCAACGTCGGGGGCGGTCTGGTCGAGCAACTGCTCGGCGAGCGAACCGCCGACGGCAGGTTCGAATCGTTCCACGATTTCGTCGAGCGCGTCCCCGAGCCTGTGCTCAACAAGCGCACGGTCGAGTCGTTGATCAAGGCCGGCGCTTTCGATTCGCTCGGCCATTCCCGACGCGGGTTGTTGATGGTCTTCGAGCAGATCATCGACGGCACGCTGGTACGCCGTCGCGAACGTGATCAGGGCGTGATGAGCCTGTTCGGCGACCTCGGTGGCGACAGCGTCGAAGGGTTCGACGAGCGTGTCGCCATCCCTGACCACGAGTTCGACAAGAGCGACCGGCTGCGCTTCGAGAAGGAGATGCTCGGGTCTGTACGTCTCCGACCATCCGCTGTTGGGGGTCGAGGCTGCGTTGCGGCGCAAGGTCGACTGCGGCATTGCCGAGGCTCCCGAGCGCGATGACGGCGCCGTGTTGGTCCTCGGGGGAGTGATCACCAACATGGCTCGCAAGTTCACCAAGAAAGGTGACCAGATGGCGGTGTTCGTGCTGGAGGACCTCGACAGCACGATCGAGGTCACGGTCTTCCCGCGCGCCCTGATGGAACTCGGCCACAAGCTGGTCGACGACGCGATCGTCACGGTGAAGGGACGGGTCGACAAGCGCGACGAGGTCCGGGTCGGATTCATGGCGCTCGACGTCAACATCATCGAGGGTCTCGACTCCGCCTCGGCGGCGTCATTGCGTCTCAGGGTGCCGTCGACCTCGCTCAACGAACTGAAAATTCATCAGATCCGCAAGATTCTTCGCGACCATCCCGGCGAGTCGCCCGTGTACCTGCACATCGGCCACGGAAAGATATTGCGGCTGGCAGACGAGTTCTGTGTCGACCTCGACCGGGCGGTCGGCGAACTACGAATGTTGCTCGGCCACGAGGCCGTGATGCTCTAATCGTCGTCCGCCTTTTCGATTCGTCCGTTTTCTGGCACAATGGAGACTTCGCACGACGACATGGGGAGCTCTACAGCATGCCAATCCAGGTGGAAACCAGGGACTGTGCAGCGCTCACCGACGCCGATCTCGACGAAATGGCGTCTATGGGCGGAGCGTTCGACATCGGAGTGTTGTCGAAGGCCAAGGAAGATTGGGTGCTGTGCACAACGGCGCGAATCGACGACAAGCTGCACGGATGCACATTCTCGACACTCGAACGCATTGGCGGCACCCCGTGCGTGCTGATCGGACTGATGAGCGTCAAGCGCACCAGTAAGCGCGAGCAGGTATTGAAGGGCCTCATGGGCGAGGCGTTCCACAGGGCACTCATGGCCTTCCCCGACGAAGACGTCGTCCTCGGTTCACGTTTCGTGCTCGTCGACGCTCTCGAAGCGTTCAAGCAGGTCGACGAGCTGATTCCTCGGCCCGGGTCACCGCGCGGTCGGCGAAGAGCGGGCGTGGGGCCGCCGTCTGGCGAAGCGTTTCGGTGTCGATTCGAGCTACGACGAGCAGTCGTTCGTCGTCAAGGCCAACGGACAGAGCGGCTTCCTCGATCACGAGACGCTGAAGCCCGACAAGATCAAGCCCGAGCTTGCGGCCCTGTTCGCCACGGTCAACCCGAAGAAGGGCGGCTCCTTGGTGGCCCACGGATGGGTGATGGCCGAGGATCTGCTCAAGCTGGGCGCTCGCTGAGCCAAGAATCAGTCCCTGACGACGTGTGGACTGTCGAAGCCGTCATTCGCCGTCGGCGGATGACAAGGGACTTCAGCACCGAACCTGTCGATCCCCAGCTAGTTGCCGACCTGGTCGACACGGCTCGACGGGCTCCGTCCGCGGGTTACAGCCAGGGCGTGCACTTCATCGTGTTGACGGGCGAATCTGTGCCCAGGTTCTGGCAGACCACCGCCGCGGACAGGTGGTTCGCCGAGAAGCAGGAAGGCGTGTTGCTGGCACCGGTGATCGTTCTCCCCGTAGCGGATCCCACCGCCTACACCTCTCGATACGCCGAGGCCGACAAGCAAGGTCATGGTCTCGAGATCGCCGACAACTGGGAGGTGCCGTTCTGGCTGACCGACACGGCGATGGCCGTGCAGAACCTGCTCCTGCTCGTAGAAGCTCATCGGCTGGCAGCGCTGTACTTCGGGATCTTCCGCAACTCCCACATGCTGATGAAAGACCTCGGTGTTCCAGACGGCATGCTGCCGGTCGGTGCGGTTGCGCTCGGCCATCGGGCGACGACCGATCGTCCCAGCGGGTCGGCGACGACCCGGCCGAGGCGGGCGACCACCGAGGTCGTGCATTACAACCGGTGGTAGCTATGGTCGGCGCCATGGCATCGCAGGTCCCGCTGGTCGATTACCTGGCACTCGGTGACGATCCTCACCTCGTCGCCCACGAATGCTCGACGTGCGGTGCCCGCTATTTCGACCGCCGCAATGCTTGCGCCAGTTGTGGCGGCACTGAGTTCGGTCAAGCCGATGTGGCAACCGACGGCGAGGTGCGTTCGTTCACCATCGTCACCTTCGCTGCGCCGGGCGTGACGGTGCCGTTCGTTTCCGCAATCGTCGACTGTGCCGGTACCAGCGTGCGCGGCAACCTGATCAACGTCGACCCCACCCCCGAGCGCGTGACGCTGGGCATGAAGGTGCGATTGGCGACGTACTCGTTGGGGACCGACGACAACGGCACTGAAGCAATTGGGTTCGGGTTCGAGCCCCGAGTAAAGGAGCGAAGCAATGAGCGACGACGTCTGGATCCTCGGGATCAGAATGACCAAGTTCGGCAAGCACCCCGACAAGGACACGGTGGATCTTGCGTCGGAGGCGGCACTCGCCGCGCTCGCTGACGGCGGTGTGACCATGAAGGACATGGGTGTGCTCGCGGCGGGTTGCCTGATGCAGGCCAACGCTGGCATCGGCCAGCAACTGCAGAAGCAGATCGGCCAAACCGGTATCCCCGTCTACAACGTGGCCAACGCCTGCGCGACAGGCGCCACAGCACTGCGCACGGCGATCATGGCGGTCAAGTCCGGCGAGTGCGATATGGGACTGGCAGTCGGGGTCGAGAAGTTGGCCGGCGCCGGCTTGCTGGGCGGTGGCGGTCGCGCGAAGAGCGACAACGCCACCTGGACGCCCAGCGGACGATATGGGGCAGTTGCGACCACCGACGGCCGGATCGGAACCGACGCGATGCCTGGCGTGTTCGCGCAGGTTGGGATGGAGTACGGCCACAAGTACGGCGGTACCAGCTTCGAACTGTTCGCCAAGATCAGCGAGAAGAACCACGCCCACTCGACCCTCAATCCGCTCGCTGCGTACTCGAAGCGATTCACGCTCGACGAGATCATGAACGACATGATGATCGCCTACCCCAACACGCGACCGATGTGCTCGGCCAACTGCGATGGCGCCGCTGCTGCAGTTGTGGTCAGCGACGCAAAGCTCAAGACGTTGTCGCTCGAGCAGCAGCGTCGTGCGATCAAGATCTCGGCGTCAGTCCTGACCACCGACCCGTGGCAGGAGGCGTGCCAGGTGCTTCCCGATGTCAACACGCTGACCCGCAACGCCGCGACCACCGCATACGAGAAGGCAGGGATCGGACCGGAAGACCTCGACCTCGTCGAGTTGCACGACTGCTTCGCCACCGCGGAGTTGGTGCACTACGACAACCTCATGCTCTGCCCGCCGGGTGGCGCCGTCGACTTCTTCGAGTCCGGTGCGCCGTGGCGCGACGGAACGACACCCGTGAACGTCTCGGGCGGGCTGCAGTCGAAAGGCCACCCCATCGCCGCAACCGGGATTGCCAACATCTGGGAGGTCTGCCACCACCTGCGTGGTGAGGCCGGTGATCGCCAGATCCAAGGCGCCAAGGTCGGCCTCGCCCACGTCATCGGCCTCGGTTCCGCATGCGGCGTTCACATCCTCGAAAAGGCCGCCGCCTAGTCAGCCGGAACAGCTCATGTGCTGATCAGTTGGAGTTGTTTGGGGTTGGTGAATGCTGGTCCGCGGCAGGGTGCGGGGATCAGGGTTCCGTCGGGTTTGCGGAGCCATAGGTCGTCGGCGGTGCCGATGTATTTCCAGCGGTGGTGGTGGAGGTAGTCGTGATGGGTGGAACAGGTCAGGCACATCTTGTTCAAATCGGTCGGTCCGTCGTCGAGGAACACTTCGTCGATGTGGTGGGCTTGGGTCCATCCGGGTGGCCGGTCGCATCCCGGCCAGCGACACCCGCCGTCGCGGGCGACCATCGCGTAGTACTGCGAGTCGGACGCGACCCGGGTGGTGGTGCCGTAGTCGAGGATCGTCGATGCGCCGCGGGTGACGACCCGGTTCAGTTCGGCGTCGCAGCACATCTTGCGCACCGTCTCACCCGACACGGTGGCATCGACGCCGATGACCGTCCCCCGGGCGGCTGAGCGTTCGACGACGGTTTCGAACGGGACAACGATCATCACTTTCGGGGCGTTCGCGGCCGCCGGTGACGGTCCCGGCGTTGTATGCCTGGCACAGTTCGACGAGGGCGTCAGCGATGCGGGTGTGGTGCGGGCGGCCGGTCTGATCGGCGTAGGCGGCACCGGCGATGTGCCCCAGGGCGGTCTCGATGTGGGCGACATCTTCCGGCATCAGTAGCCCTTTGACGTCGTACATCCCCTCCCCATTCGGGCTGAACGTCAGATGACGCTTCAAGCGCAACCGTTCTTCGCGTTCGGCCTCGCCGGGTTGGTCGGCCATCGCCAGCCATGACTCCAACCCGCGACGGGTGTCTTTCGGTGACCCGGAAGCCATCTCCATCAACAACTCGGCGTCACCGTCGAAGTGCTCGTTACCGACGACCGTGCCCAACAACCGGGCGTTGTCGACCGACAACTCACCGTCGGCCATCTTGTCGGCGATGATCGGCGCCGCCGCCAGCGTGTCGGCCAGGCGGACCTGGTCGTGTGCCGAACGAAACGACACCTGCGTCTGGTCAGCGAGCCACGCTTCCATCGACGACGCACCCGCCGCCCGCCACACCTCACACCTGCGAAGCGGCATGCACAACCCGGGCGATCTCGGCCTCCAACCGGGTCGATACCCGTCGCAAATCGACCACCAGCGCCGCCAGATCAGACCCCGACAACAGCGACAGGTCGGCCGCCGCGCACTCGTCGAGTGCGGTGTCGAGGGCGGTGACCAGCGAGTTGTCCCATAGTCTCCCAGCTATCGTCACGAACGTACGTTCGCAACCTCGATTCAAAGAAATTTGAGAAATTTCCGTGACGTCACTCATTGCCCCCAGGCGAGTGGTGGTCAGGCCGAAGTGCCGAGTTGCTCGAGCAGGGTCTCGACCGTCTCGGCGGGGGTCTGGCAGGCGTAGTTCTGGCAGACGTAGGCAAGGCCCTCGCTGCGGTGCTCCCACAGCGGCGAGTCGTACGGCGTGCCCCAAGCGAGCACTGCGTTGGGCAACCAGTGCGATTGCACGGAGCGAACGAGATCGGGATCGCTCGCCGACGATGACGATTTCGGTAACGCCGTTGGCCACGAGGTCGACGGCAGCGAGCGCGTTGGAGAACGCGGTCGGCGCTTGCGGAATGATCCGTCCGAGCAGCCGGAGGATCTGCTCGGCGTGGTTGGTGTAGCGCACTTCGCCGGTCAAGGATCCAAGCCGGATCAAGGCGACGGCGGCAGTCGAGTTTGCCGAGGGAGTTGCGTTGTCCATCAGATCCTTCTGACGGGCAACCAGTTGTTCGCCGTCGTCGGCGATGGAGAACAACCCACCATTGTCGACGTCCCAGAAATGGTCGAGCATCGTGTCTGCGGCATCGCGAGCGTGTTCGATCCACGAGCCGTCGCCTGTCGCTTCCGCCAGTCTGGTGAACGCGTCGACGATTGCTGCGTGGTCAGCGGCGAGCGCGGCATGCCGTGCCGGTGGCCGACCGTCCGCCTGCCAGGAGCGGTGCCAGCGACCATCTTCACCGCGAAGATTCTCGACCAGGAACCGACCGTTTGCGATGGCGGCCTCGACCCAGTCCGGCCGGTCCAGCGCCGCTGCAGCCTCGGCAAGCGATGCAAGCATCAACCCGTTCCATTCGGTGAGCACCTTGTCGTCGAGCCCAGGTCGACGACGCTGTGCGCGGGCCTCGAACAATCGTTGGCGCGCCGACTCGACCTCGGGTGGCCGGAGCAGATCGCCGCGGTGCTTCAGGCGACTCGGGATCGTGCGACCTTCGAAGTTGCCCCCGTCAGCGAACTCGTACCACTCGAGAGCGATGTCTGCGTCGGCGCCGAGCACGGCGCGCACTTCGTCGGTCGTCCATGTGTGGAAGAGGCCCTCGTGACCGTGCCCATGTTCATCGGGCGAGTCCGCGTCTTCCGCCGAGAAGAACCCACCTGACGGATGGCGAAGCTCACGCAGCACGTACTCGATAGTCTCCTCGACGACATGCTTCCAACGCTGCTCGCCGAAGACGAGGTAGGCGTGCAGGTAGACGCGGAGGAGCAACGCCTGGTCGTACAGCATCTTCTCGAAGTGGGGGACCAGCCATTGCTCGTCGACGGAGTAGCGGGCAAAGCCACCTCCGATGTGGTCGTACATCCCACCACTGGCCATCGCGTCGAGTGATGTCGTAACGATGGTCTTTGCATCCTCCTGCGGTGCGCGATGGTGGGCCCGCAGCACGAGGTCGAGGCTCATCGTCGATGGGAACTTGGGCGCGGCGCCGAAACCTCCCCAGGTCGGGTCGAACGAACCGGCCAGCAGTTGCAGCGACTGGTTGAGCGCTGCGTTCCCCGGAAGGTCGGTGGCCGGCTGGATCTGCGCCGTTTGTCGGATGGAGTTCCCCAGGGCCTCGACGTTCTGGCGAACGTCGTCGGGGCGGTTCGCCCACACGTCGTCGATGGCAGCCATCAGCGCGAGGAAGTTCGGTTTTCGGGAAGTAGGTGCCGCCGTAGAAAGGGTGGCCGTCAGGCGTCAGGAAGACGGTCATCGGCCAACCACCTCGGCCACTCATGGCCTGCACCGCGTCCATGTAGATCGAGTCGACGTCGGGTCGCTCCTCGCGGTCGACCTTGATGTTGACGAATCGACGGTTCATCTCGCCGGCGACTTCCTGGTCCTCGAAGCACTCGTGCGCCATGACGTGGCACCAGTGGCAGGCCGAATAGCCAACGCTCAAGAGGATCGGCACGTGACGTTCGGCCGCCGCAGCGAACGCCTCTGGTCCCCAGGCATACCAGTCGACCGGATTCTCCGCATGTTGGCGCAGATAGGGACTCGTCTCCTGAGCGAGCCGGTTCGTTGCTGCCATGACGCAACCGTATCCAGCGGCCAGCTTTCGACTACTGCGCCGCAATCGCTCACCGATGTGGGATCGCTGGGTCCTTGGAAAATATTTCGGTCGGTCGGGTCGAAAGACCCTTCCAAAGGTGACCTACGATCCCTACGTTGAGTGGTGAAGTCGCCACATACCGCAGGACTCGCTTGAGATGTCTGCGAATTTCACCCGGCGGGCACTAGGTAGGGAGCGGGCACGTGGCAATGGTTGGGGAATTTCGCGTACGTCGAATTGGGCCGGTGGCGATGTCAGTCGCGCTGGTCACGATGTCGGCACTTTCAGTAATAGTTCCGTCGTCCACGGTGTACGCCGCGCTGGCACCCGTCGCACTTGGTCGAGCTGCGCCGTTCGCGATTCTCGCTGGCGACTCCGTCGGTAACACCGCAACTGGACCGATAACTGTCGTGCGCGGGGATCTGGGTGTCAACGCCGCTGCTGGGGCCGTGACCGGCTTCCCACCTGGCGAGGTTCGCGGCGGCACGCAGTATGTGCCGGGCGCTACAGCAGTCGTCGACGCCCGCACTGATCTATTCACCGCCTACGCCAACGCCGCGGGCCGGTCGTCTGACTTCGCCCTCGCAAGCGACCTGTTTGGGTTGACATTGTCGCCTGGTGTGCACACAAACGTTGCAGCGGTCAACCTTTCGAGCGGGTCCGTGACACTCAACGGCGGTGGAGACGCCAACGCGGTGTTCATCTTCCAAGTCAACGGGGCGCTTACAACGGCCGCTGGCACTCATGTAGTTCTGTCGGGTGGCACGCAAGCCAAGAACGTGTTTTGGCAGGTGAATGGTGCGGGAGCAGTTGGAGCGAACTCCGACTTTGCCGGGACGATGATGACTGCCACTGCCATTGCAGTCGGCGCGAACTCCGTCTTCAACGGCCGAGCTCTCGCAAAGACTGGTGCGATCACCACCAACAGCAATCAGTTCTACTCGGTGCCCCCCGCTATCGGGATCGACGGAGGATCCGCTGTGTCGGTTGCCGACGCCACGCCAACAATCACGGGTACCGTCACGGTCAACGTCCCGGCCTTCGCTGTCAGCGTAACCGTTGGCGCTCAGACGCTGGCGGCGACTGTGCAGACCGACGGAACGTGGGCTGTTACTGCTGCGCTGTTGGCGAACAACACCTACCCAGTGACCGCCTCCGCGATCGACTCGGTCGGCAACTATGGATCTGCAACACAGTCTCTAACAATCGACACAGTGCTGCCCCTCGTCACCATTGCTGGCGGGGCATCGTTCATGACCAACGATCCAACTCCGACATTGTCGGGAACCACGGATGTGAGTGCCGGATCACTTGTCACCGTAACTGTCGCTGGCCAGACGCTGACCGGATTGGTTCAAGCCGGCGGCGGTTGGAATGTGACGCCAGCATCGCTTTCGAATGGTGTGACGACCGTCAACGTGCTGGTTCACGACCCAGCCGGAAACCCTGGCGCCGTTGTGCAGACGTTGACGATCGATGGGACTCCGCCGGTGGTCACCATCACTGGCGGCTCGACTGCGCTGACGAATGATTCGACCCCGGCGTTGGCCGGCACCACTTCTGACGGAACGGTTTCTGTCGCAATCGACGGGCAGTCGGTCTCTGGCGTTGTCGTCAGCGGTGGCGGTTGGACCGTTCCGTACCCGAGCTTGCGGCCGGCACTCAGCGGTGGCGACCACTACATCGCGGTGACCGGCACCGACACGGCGGGGAACTTCACGGTTGTCACGCAGACATTGACGGTCGACGCGACACTCCCGACGATTGCGATCGACAACGGCGCGGCTGACGCGACGAACGATCAGACACCCACCGTTGCCGGTACCACCAATGCAACTCCGGGCGTACAGGTCGCGGTGACCGTCAATGCCGGATCGCCCATACAAGCGATCGTTCTAGCCAACGGCACCTGGAACACCACGCTGACTTCGCTGAGCCCTGGCACCTACACGATCGTTGCCAGCGTCTCGGATACCGCGCAGAACATCGGCTCGTTCACCCAATCGCTGACGATTGACATCGTCGCTCCGACGCTGACCATCGATGGCGGGCTCTCACGAACAACTGGCGACGCAACCCCGACGATCTCGGGTACCTCGACCGGCGCTCCCGTGGGGTCCACTGTGTCTGTCACCGTTGATGGTCAAAGCCTGTCGACTGTTGCCGCCGCCGGCGGCACGTGGACGGTCACCGCCTCACATCTCAACAACGTCACTCGGGTCGTCGCCGCCAGCGTCACCGACGCCGCGGGCAATGTCGGGAGTGGCACACAGTCGCTGACGGTCAGTGCAGTCTCTCCGACGATCACGATCACCGGCGGCCCAACCGCCTCGACGATCGACGCCACACCGACGATCGGTGGGACGAGCAACGCCTCGACCGGCTCGGCCGTCGTCGTGGTTCTCGGCGCACAGACGTTGAACGCCACCGTGCAGCCGGGTGGATCGTGGAACGTCACGTCCGGCAACATCGGCAACACGACCGTGACTGTCACAGCCACGGTCACCGATCCCGACGGAAATGTCGGCGCCGCCACGCAGGCCTTGACGGTCAACTCGAATGCGCCAACGATCATCGTCATCACGGGCGGCGCCTCGCGCTTCTCGAACGACGACACGCCCACGATCTCAGGGACGACGGACGCAGCAGACGGACGGACCATCACCGTCACCGTGGATGGTCAGTCGATGCCGGTCCTCGCCGATGCGGGAACATGGTCCGTCACGGCCACGCACATCGCTGACGGAACCTTCACCGTCAACGCATCTGTGTCCGCGGGGGGCAACCCGGGTTCAGCCAATCAGTCATTGACGATCGACACCGCAGCACCCGTGGTCGTCCTGCCTGGTGGGGGATCGGTGGACACCACCGACCCGACTCCTGCAATCACAGGAAGTGGCGCCACTCCGGGCGCAACAGTGACCGTGACGGTCGCCGGTCAAACGTTGACCACAACAGTCGGAGCGGATGGCACGTGGTCGGTGACCCCGACCATCCCGCTGTCTCCCGGCGCCCACACAGTCGTCGTGACGATCACGGACGCCGCCGGCAACCTCGGCACCGCAACCCAGGTCATCAACGTGACGGGTGTTCCAGCGAGCCCAGCGCTACCGGACTTCAGCTCGGTTGGACCGAGTCGGGTGTTCGACACCCGTCCCGGCCAGAGCCCGCTCGCGTTGCGAGTGGTCGCCAAGCAGCAGGTCGGCGGCGGCTACGAACTACAAGTCCAGATGACTGATCTGTCCAGTCTCGTCCCAGCAACCGGTGTCGGGGCTGTCTCGCTGAACGTCACGTCGACCGGCTCGACGGCGAGCGGGTTCATCACGGTCTACGGATGCGGCAATCGCGAACTCGTCTCGAGCGTGAACTTCGCGGCAGGCGACACGGTCGCCAACGCAGTCGTGGCTCCTGTCTCGGCGTCGGGGATGGTGTGCTTCTACGCCAACACTCCGACGGACATCATCGTCGACGTCAACGGCTGGTTCGCCGCCGGTGCCGCGTACACCCCGGTCGGACCGAAGCGTGTCTTCGACACCCGTCCCGGCAACAGTCCCGATGCGTTGCGAACCGTCCCCAAGACCAAGGTCGCTGCAGACAGCATGATCGAGGTACGTCTCACTGACCTCGCCGGATACATCCCGGGCGACGGCGTCGGTGCGGTCTCGTTGAACGTCACGGTGACCAATCCCGACGCAACTGGGTTCATCACCGTGTATCCCTGCGGCGCCCGCACCTTGGTGTCGAGCCTCAACTATGTCGCCGGTCAGACGGTCGCCAACGCCGTGATCGCCCCCGTGTCAGCTACCGGCACCGTCTGCTTCTACTCACAGGCAGCGACCGACCTGATCGTCGACGTCAACGGTTGGCTGATGGCAGGGTCCGAGTTCAACGCGATCGACCCGGCACGTGTCCTCGACACCCGGCCAGGCAACAGTCCCGACGCGTTGCGTGTCGTCCCCAAGACCAAGATCGGCGGAACGAACATCCTCGAGGTTCGCGTCACCGATCTCGTCGGACGTGTCCCGGCCGACGGCGTCGGTGCGGTTTCGTTGAATGTGACGGCGACCAACCCGGATGCGAGCGGTTTCCTCACCGTCTTCGCCTGCGGCACGATCGAACAAGTCTCGAGTCTGAACTTCAGCGAAGGCGCGACGGTCGCGAACGCGGTGATCGCACCGGTGTCTGCATCGGGAACGATCTGTCTGTACAGCAATGTGCCCACCGACGTGATCGTCGACATCAACGGTTGGATCGGCGCCGCCCAGGCCGGCTGAACCAACGCCACCGGCGCTAGGCGCCGGTGGCGTGGTAGCCCCCATCGACATGGATGATCTCGCCCGTGGTCGCGGGGAACCAGTCGCTGAGCAAGACGATGCAGGCCTTGGCGACCGCCGACGAGTCGGTGACGTCCCAACCGAGTGGGGCACGATCGTCCCAGACATCTTCGAACTTCTTGAAGCCGGGGATGCTCCTGGCGGCCATGGTCTTGACAGGACCGGCCGCCACCAGGTTGGAGCGAATTCCGCGACTACCGAGCGCGACAGCGAGGTACCGGCTGATGCTCTCGAGCGCCGATTTGGAGACGCCCATCCAGTTGTACGCCGGCCACGCCACCGAGTTGTCGAAGTCGAGGCCCACGAACGAACCGCCGTCGGTCATCAAGGGAGCGAACGCATCGGCAAGCGCCTTGAAGGAATATGCACTGATGTGGAGCGCGATGGAGACATCGCTCCAAGACGCTGCCATGAAGTCGTCACCGAGGCATGCCTCGGGCGCGAAGCCGATCGAGTGCAGCACACCATCGATCCGGCCCCACTTCTCGTCGAGGGCGGTGCGCACGTTGTCGAGATGCTCGGGAACGGTGACATCCAGTTCGAAGACATCAACGGGTTCTGGCAATTTGCGCGCGACTCGCTCGGTCAGGCTCAACGCGCGACCAGCACCGGTCAGCACGATGCTGGCACCTTCCTCCTGCGCGAGCTTGGCCACGCCGAAAGCCAGTGATGCATCGGTGAGGACGCCTGTGATCACGATGTTCTTGCCGTCGAGCAGACCCATGTCAGTGATCGTAGTCACGTCCGTTCGTTGACCTAGGGGGATGGGGCTGGCGTTGTGCAAGGCTTCGACGATGCGAATTGGCATCATCGGTGGAACCGGACCAGCGGGCAGGGCTCTCGCCGGTCGATTGGCGTCCATCGGCTATCAGGTCGTGATCGGCTCGCGCAGCAAGTACCGGGCGATGGAGACCCGCGACCGTCTCGTCTCCAAATGGCCAGACCTCGAATCGCTGCTCGCGTATGGCGACAACCCGGCGGCTGCGGATTGCGATGTGGTCGTCATTGCCACCCCGTGGGACTCTGCGGCCACTACAGCGCAGGAGAACGGTGCCGCGCTGTCCGGCAAGGTCGTCGTCAGTATGGCCAATGCGTTGGTTCGCGTCGGCCACGAGTTCCAGCCACTGGTGCCGCCACGCGGCAGCGTGGCCGCCCACGTGCAGGCTGCCGTTCCCGGGTGTCGCGTAGTGGCAGCCTTCCACCATCTACCGGCGACCGAACTCGGCAATCTGGGCCAGCCGATCGACAGCGACGTGTTGATCTGCGGCGACGACTCCGCGGCGGTCGAGACGATCAGCGAGATCGTTTCGAAGATTCCGGGGTGCCGCCCACTCGATGCCGGCGAGTTGTCCAACGCCACCGCGATCGAGGCGTTCACCGCCGTCTTGCTGCAACTCAACGTGCGCTACAAGACCCGCGTCGCGCCGAAGCTGACGGGAATCCGCAGTGATCCGCGGACGTTGGGCTGACGATGCGTCTCTACGACACGGCGCGGCGCGCCGTCGTGCCCTTCGAGCCGAACGACCAGGTGACGATGTACACCTGTGGAATCACCCCGTATGACGCAACGCATCTCGGTCATGCGTCGACGTTCATCGTCTACGACGTCCTGCAACGCCGCCTGATCGACAAGGGCCACACGGTGAAGTGCGTTCGCAACGTCACCGACGTCGACGATCCGTTGTTCGCAAAGGCGCGCCAACTCGGTGTGCACTATCTCGACCTTGCCGCCGGCGAAGAGGCTCGCTTCGAACGCGACATGGAGGCGCTGAATGCGTTGCCGGTGTCGTCGACGCCGCGTGCGTCGTCGGCCATCCCTGACATCCGCGGCTTCATCGGCATGGTGCTCGATCGAGGGTTCGCATACCAGGCCGGCGGCAGCGTGTACTTCGATGTGTCGAAGTTCCCCTCGTTCGGATCGATCGGGCACTACACGACCGAGGAGATGGTCGACTTGGCCCGCGACCGAGGCGGCAACATCGACGATCCCCACAAGAGACATCCGCTTGACTTCGTGCTGTGGCATCCGTCGGCCGCCGACGAGCCGAGTTGGGACACCATGTGGGGCCCTGGCCGGCCGGGATGGCACATCGAATGCTCGGCGCTGGCGCTGCGCGAGCTCGGCACGACCATCGATCTGCACGGTGGCGGAACAGACCTGATCTTCCCCCACCACGAGTGCGAGCGGGCGCAGAGCGAGGCGGCGACGGGCGATCCGTTCGTGCGCCACTGGATGCACGTTGCCATGGTCTACATGGACGGCCACAAGATGTCGAAGAGCCTCGGAAATCTCGTCTTCGTCGACGCACTTCGCAAGGAGTGGGATCCGAGGGCAATCCGATTGGCAATCATCGAACATCACTATCGGCGCGACTGGGAGTGGGACGACGACCTGATGCCGCGCAACGCAGAGCGGTTGGCCCGCTGGTGCGACGCAGGTGCCGGCGCCGCGGTGCTGGAGGATGTGCGCTCGGCGTTGGATGACGACCTCGACACGCCAGGCGCGCTGGCGGCAATCGACGCGGCAGCCAGTGGTGGCCACGGTGTGGGTGACGCAGCAGCGTTGCTGGGTGTCGAGCTCTGAGCGTCGGTCACAAACCGTTCATCCACAATTCGCCTTCACGGGAACAACGCCCGGAACGGCGATCTATCATTGGCACTGTGAACACCGAGGGGGCCGGCAAGGCACAAGAGCGGGTTCGCCGCGTTGTCCGCCCGATCGCGAAGAGGTTGTGGAAGTTCGAGCTCGAAGGTTTCGAACGGCTGCCGGCGGAGGGTCCGGCCATCTTGTGCCCCAACCACGTCAGCTTCCTCGACAGCGCGTTCCTGATGTTGCACGTCCCGCGCAACATCAGCTTTGTCGGCAAGGCCGAGTACATGGATTCGTGGAAGACCAAGCACCTGTTTCCTCTGATGGGGATGATCCCCATCGACCGAAGCGGCGGCAGCAAGAGCCAAGCTGCCCTCGACACTGCCGAGGCGGTGCTGAGGCGCGGCGAGCTGTTCGGAATATTCCCGGAGGGCACGAGAAGCCGTGATGGCATTCTCCACAAGGGCCGTACAGGTGCAGCCCGGTTGGCGTTCAAGATCGGCTGTCCGATCTATCCGGTCGGCATGATCGGCACCCGCGAGATCCAACCACCCGATGCCAAGGTTCCGAAGCTGCGTGGCTCGGTCACGATCAAGATCGGCCGGCCGATCAACCTCGAGCGCTACCGCAATCGCACCGACGTCCACATGGTGCTGCGTCAGATCACCGATGAGCTGATGTTCGAGATCCGGGATCTCACGGGACAGGACTATCGCAACGTGTATGCGGGCAAGACCGCCGACACCGAGCCCAACGTCGTCGCCAAGGTCGCCACGATCGGTGAACCGACCTCCGACCTGGTCGGTGCCGGCGCCACTCCCTAGCTGTACACCTGGCCGCTCACCGGTAATGCCGGGCATCGGCGGATGCTGCTCTCGTAGACTCGTGCCCCTATGGCCGATATCTCGATCACACTGCCCGACGGTTCGCGACGCTCCCTTGCCGAGGGTGCCACCGCGACCACCGTGGCCGAGTCGATCGGCTCTCGCCTCGCCAAGGCTGCCGTCGCTGCGGTCGTCAATGGCGAGGAGTGGGATCTCGGGCGGTCATTGCCCGACGGGGCAGAGGTGGCCATCATCACGGGCGAGAGCGAAGAGGGCCGCCATGTGCTGCGTCACTCGACGGCGCACGTCATGGCCCAAGCCGTCACCCAACTGTTCCCCGGCGCCAAGTTCTCGATCGGGCCCGCCATCGAGAACGGCTTCTACTACGACTTCGATCTTCCCGACGGCAGGACATTCAGTGACGACGACCTCGTCGCTATCGAAGCGAAGATGGGCGAGATCATCAAGGCTGATCAGCCCTTCGTTCGCGACGAGTTGTCACCGAGCGATGCGCTGACGCTGTTCGCCGATCAGCCGTACAAACGCGAGATCATCGAGCGTGTATCGACGGGCGCTGCCGACAGCGACGACACCGCCGAGATCGCCGGCGGCGAGACGATCAGCATCTATCGCAACACCAACGAGTTCGTCGACCTGTGCCGCGGGCCGCACGTGCCGTCGACCGGCAAGCTCGGCTACTTCAAGCTGATGAAGGTCGCAGGGGCATATTGGCGTGGCAACGAGAAGGGCCCGATGCTGCAACGCATCTACGGCACGGCATGGGAGAGCAAGGCCGCGCTTGCCGAGCACCTGCATCGTCTCGAGGAAGCCGAAAAGCGCGATCACCGCAAGCTCGCCACCGAGCTCGACCTGCTCAGCTTCCCGCACGAACTGGGTGGGGGTCTCGCTGTGTGGCATCCGAAGGGCGCCATCGTGCGCAAGCTGATGGAGGATTACAGCCGCGACCGTCACGAGAAGGGCGGATACCAGTTCGTCTTCACTCCGCACCTGTCGAACGGCAACCTGTTCGAGAAGTCGGGACACCTCGAGTTTCTACAAGGACGGCATGTACCCGCCGATGGAGATGGACAACGGCACGTACTACATGAAGCCGATGAACTGTCCGATGCACTGCCTGATCTTCGCGGCGAGGCAGCGCAGCTACCGCGAACTCCCGATGCGGTTGTTCGAGCTCGGCACGGTCTATCGCTACGAACGCGCCGGCACGTTGCACGGGCTGATGCGCATCCGCGGATTCACGCAGGACGACAGCCACATCTACTGCACAGAGGACCAGATGCAGGACGAGATCGCCTCGCTGCTCGACTTCGTGATGAGCGTGTTGCGTGCGTTCGGGTTCGACGAGTTCACCGCGAACCTGTCGACGAAGGATCCCAACAAGTACGTCGGGAGACGACGCGATCTGGGACAAGGCGACCGAGGCGCTGCGGGCAGCGCTGGTCAAGTACGGGCTGCCGTTCAAGGTCAAAGAGGGCGACGCCGCCTTCTACGGGCCGAAGATCGACATCGACGTGCGCGATGCGATCGGTCGCACCTGGCAGCTCAGCACCATCCAGGCCGACTTCAACCATCCCGAGCGGTTCGACCTCGAGTACATCGGCGCCGACAACGCTCGCCATCGACCGATCATGTTGCACCGGGCCCTGTTCGGTTCCCTCGAACGGTTCTTCGGCGTTCTGCTCGAGCACTACGCCGGCGCGTTCCCGACATGGATGGCTCCGGTGCAGGCTCGTGTGCTGCCGGTTGCCGAAGCCCATCAGGCGCACGCCGCCGAGGTCGTCGACCGTCTGGCAGCCGAGGGCTTCCGGGTCGACATCGTCGATGCCAACGACCAACTCGGCAAGCGGATCCGCAACGCAAAGCTCGAGAAGCTGCCATATGTGCTGGTGGTGGGCGACGACGACGTCGCAGCGGGCACCCTCGGGGTCAATCCGCGTGGCGGCGAGGTCGAACGCGGCGTCCCGCTCGACGAGTTCGTCAGCCGGCTGCATGCCGAGGTCGACGCTCAACTCGCCGTCACCTGAGCAGGGCTCGCCTCACGCGCGCGGCACCGACAACATCAGGTCGTCGAACAGGATCGTGGCGATCGGCGGCGGCCACGCCACGAGCCCGGAACCAGCGTGCAGATGTTGTCGCAGTCGCGTCGTAGGAACCCGAACCCCTGCGGGTTGCCGACGAGGTCGACGGCCTGTGGTAGATCGATCAGCACCAGTCGTCCGTGGTGCACCAGCACGTTGTAGGCCGACAGGTCGCCGTGGGTGTACCCGGCATCGGCAAGTCGACCGAGCACCTCGCGCATCTGCACGAACAACGATGCAGCCTCGTCGGCAGATGGTCTGAGCTGGGCAAGCCGTGGTGCGGCGACGCCGTCCGGATCACCGATGAACTCCATCATCAGTTCCGTCCCGTACAGCTGCACGGGGTATGGAACCGCCGCGCCGGCCAGCCACAGGCGCGACAGCACCGCAAACTCCGCGGACAGCCCACTGGCCAGCGATCAGCTCGCGCCCGAACTCGGTGCGCGTTTCGATGGCCCGGTTCTCCCGACTCCGGCGCATTCTGCGTCCTTCGAGATAGCCAGCGTCGCGATGGAACATCCGGTGCTGCGCGTCGCGGTACTGCTTGCACGCGAGCAGCACGCTGTTGCCGCCGTGCGTCCTGCGGATCAGCGAGACGTCGGCCTCCTTGCCGGTCTTGAACACACCAAGATCGACGTCGGTCGCCGCAGGTGAGGTGGAAACCCAGTCGGGCAAGGGCGATGGCCCATGCGCGGCGTCGGGATATGTGGAATAGGTGATGCCGTCGTCGTCGATGTCGTCGGCGGCACGTTGCGCCCGCGGTATGGCGGGCGGGTCGAAATCATCGTCGTCGAATCGGCGACGTGCTCGTGCTGACACTGTGAACTCCTCGGTGCTTGGGGCACCGATCCGTTCGGTGCCTACTTGATGGCGGGGGCGCGGAGAACGAAGGGGATGCTGTTCATCACCTTCCTCCTTTCCGCGCCAGCGGCGCTCTTCGAACGGACCTTGCCGACAGTAGCCGCGGGTCGGCACCGCGATACGAGTAATTTCTCGTCGTGGACACGTACGAGCGCCTGTGGAACGGCTGGAGGGCGGCATATGTCGGCTCGACCCCGGACCAGTCGGTCGAAGCGCACAGCGTGTTCACGCGCGATCCTGCAATCAGGACTGAGCGACGAGCTCACCAACATCGTGCATCGCGGCACGCTGGTGTTTGCGATACTCAACGCCTTCCCGTACGCCACGGGGCACACGCTGGTCGTGCCGTATCGCCAGCTTGCCAACCTCGAGGAACTCACCCCTGCCGAGTCGTCGGAGCTGTGGGCAACGGTGACCGACGCGGTGCGCGCCGTGAAGTCGGCGTACAAACCCGGTGGTGTCAATGTCGGGATCAATCTGGGCAAGCCCGCCGGCGGCAGCATCAGCGAGCATCTGCATGTGCACATCGTGCCGCGTTGGGAGGGGGACGGTAACTTCATGACCGCCATCGCCAACACGCGCACCTTGCCGGAGGCACTCAGCGACACCGCGGCCAAGCTGCGCGCTGCATGGCCTGGGTAGCCTGACCGCACGAATGAGCGATACCGAAGACCTACGCGACGCGCTGCCCGACGACCTCAACGCCAGCGAGTACGTCGGGCCGTACCAGTTCCCCGACAACAGCCGTCGCCGGCGGCCCGGCGTATCTGTACTTCGCGATCGCGGCCGTCTGTCTGCTGCTGTGGATCTGGCGGCGCGGTGACGACCCTGTGCTGGTCAACAGCGGCATGGTCTGGGCGGCAGTGTTGTTGCGCATCGTCGGTGTGCTGTCGTTCACGTCGGGCTGGAAGATGAACGTCGACGAGAAAGAAGCGTTGGTGGCGGCGCAGGGTGCAGTCGGGTTCCCCGTCGGGCATGCGTCCGCCCAGCAGGTGTGGCGCGGTCTGCGCAGCAGGCCCACGTGGAGGGTCCTGGTCTACTCCGCCGAGAGTCCGCCGCGACAGCGCTCACTGGTGCTCGTCGACGCGGTCGACGGCAACGTCGTCGAGCACCTCACCGAGGACAACCCAGAAGAGGATTGGCACGACGACTAATCGTCGTCGTCGTCGCTGTCACCCTCTGCGACAGCTGCGATCGCCCGCAGCAAGCGACCGATGTCGAGGGCTGTGGTGCGCAGCGCCGCCAACCTGTCGTCGTCCCAATCGTCGGCAGGTACCGCGTCGATGGCGTCCGCGATCGCAACCGGATCGGGCGCAGTGCGCATGAGCTTGGCGGCGATCGCGATCTGCTCGTTCAGCTCCGCCGTGATGCCGGCGGTGACGCCGGGAGGAGTGTCACCGATCGCTTCCCGTAGTCGTCGCGGGATGGATCGAAAGGTGACGGCAAGATCGCTGGGGGAGGAACTGCTCATCGTCCCATCGTGGCACCTGGTGCGGGCCGGTGTCGACGCACACCCGACCGAGACCCTTCGACAGATAAGCTGGGCTGCGATGTTCGACGGAAAGTTCCGCGCGCCGATCGATCGTGCCGTGAAGCCGATCGGCAATGTGCTCCGCAAGACGGGACTCTCACCCGACCACCTCACCATCATCGGCCTCGTCGTCGCCGTCGGCGCAGCCGTGGCCATCGGCTTCGGCCAACTCAGTTGGGGTTTGGTCCTCGTCATCCTCGCCGCGCTTCCCGACCTGTTCGACGGTGCGTTGGCCAAGGCCTCCAACTCCTCCAGCCAGCGTGGCGCATACTTCGATTCGGTCGTCGATCGAGTCACCGACGCGATGTTGTTCGGCGGTGTCGCCTGGTACCTGGCGTCGCACGATTCGCCGCACATGTCGATGCTGCCGTTCGCGGTCATGGCGCTGAGCTCGGTGATCTCGTACCAGCGGGCAAAGGCCGAGTCGTTGGGGCTCGATGCCAAGGGCGGCCTCATGGAGCGGGCCGAGCGGATCATCGCCCTGTGCCTCGGTCTGCTGTTCCCAGGCGTGCTGTTGATCCCGATGCTGTGGGTGATGCTGGTGCTGACAGCGATCACGGCCGTGCAGCGGTTCGTCAAGGTGTGGAAGCAGGCCGCCGTTGCCCCGGTCACGGCGGCACGAATCGAGATGCGCCGCAGTCGCCGGCAGACGCGACGAGTCGTGCGTACTGAACGGCGGCACACGCGCATCTCCCGGCCTGGCCGCCGTCCGTAAGCTGACCCGCGACTGTGACCTGAATCGTGGCCGACAGTGAGTTCGCCGAGCCCGCCGACGTCTCGCGGGTGCGGCAACCGTCAACACGTACCGATTGGGCTCCCTCGCCGCGCGGTTGATGCCCGGCCCGCTCGCCGCGGGTGCGTCGCTCGGCATCGGCTTCGGTGCGAGCTTTGCCAGCCCGGCCAGACGCCGCATGATCGAACGCCATCTCCGACGTGTGAATCCACAGGATCCGTGGCAACGCGCTGCGTCTCGCCGTGCAGCAGGCCTTCGACTACTACGCCCGCTACTACGTCGAGAGCTTTCGGTTGCCGACGATGTCGAACGCGGCCGTGGCCAGGCCGTTCACCATCGAGGGCTGGCAACAGGTGCTCGATGGTCTCGAGGTGGGCAACGGCGTGATCCTCGCGCTGCCACATCTCGGCGGGTGGGAGTGGGCCGGCAGGTGGATGACCGACCAGGGTTTCAAGATGACTGTGGTGGTCGAGGCACTCGATCCCCCGGAGCTGTTCGAGTGGTTCGCCGATCTGCGCAAGGACCTCGGCATGACCGTCGTCCCGACCGGCCCGAAGGCGGGCCCTGCTGTCTTGAGGGCGCTGCGAGCAAACGAGACCGTGTGCCTGCTGTGCGACCGCGACCTCGATCGCTCGGGCGTCGAGGTCGAGTTCTTCGGCGAACGCACCACCTTGCCAGCGGGCCCGGCGACCCTGGCGATCCGTACCGGGGCGCCGCTGTTGCCGGTCGGGTGCTACTTCACGGCCAAGTACAACGGCCACCACGCCGTCGTTCGGCCAGCCGTTCCGACCGTGCGACGGCGGAGGCCTGCGCGACGACGTCGCCCGGGTGACGCAGGCGCTGGCACAAGAACTCGAGTTCCTGATCCGCCGAGCCCCCGAACAGTGGCATCTGTTCCAACCAAACTGGCCGCGCGACCCCGGATACAACGATTAGCGATCTTTCGCAACCAGCACCCAACGCAGGCAGCGATATGGGCCGTACGAGCCCGTTTTGCTGACAGCGTTGCGAGGCCAAGTACCCGAATGGGTGACACGCGTCCGCGGACGACGGTTGCTACCGTTCACTTCCCCGGGCGGGGCTGGAAGGTCCACTATGTACGACGTCTGCGATGAGTGCGGCGAGAAAATCGTCCGCGATTACCACCGCCTCAGCCCCGGCCCACCGCCGGTGTGGGAATGGCTGGGCGTCTGTGGCTGCTCCTTTCGCATGTGGCGCTGGCGGTCTCTCACCGGGCACGCTCCATGGCAGCTGGTGATCTGACCGTTCGGTGTGGCGACGAACCACACAAGGTCGTCAGCACGAGGCGTTGGGACCGGCGATCGGCGGCGCGAACGGCGGCATGGCGAAGACCGCGACCGGCAGGCCGTAGGCGCCGTAGTCGGCGGCGATCTTGGCGACATCGTTCGGTAGATCCAGTGACCCGAGGAAGAACGACGCCAGCCCGTACTGCTCGTCGATCTTGGGCACGAGGCAGGCGAGGTCGAGCTCGATCAGTCGATCGATGAGGTGCTGCGCGGAGCGTGTCGGATCGGGTGACTTCGTCCCGAGTCCGTTGGTCGAAGTAACCGAGCTCGGTGGCGTCGGCGCGCGTTCGCATGAGATCGATGTTGGTCTCGCCCAACACGACCCAGAGCACCTGGTTGGCGCTGGCCTCGGGAAGCACGCGGTGGGGAAGAGCGCCGGCGGCGCTCGCGGCATCGACGCCGACGTGGAACCCGTGCTTTTCGAGATCGAGCAGGACACCGAAAGGAACGCCGCCGAGCGTTGCCGGATCGTTCCACCGGATCAGGTAGTGCTCACCCCTGTTCAACTCCGGGCGGATGATCGCATCGATCCCGCCGACGATGCGCGAGTTCCGTGCGCCGGGGTTGTCGTAGCCGATCGCGTTGGCCGTTGCGAGGCCAGACGTCAGCGCGGCGATCGCCAGCGCGCCGACGACCACGAGCTCTGCGCGCAACCGCCGGATCAGCACGAGCACACAGGCGAGGAAGATCCACGCCGCGATCACCCACCACCATCGGATGACGTAGTCGAAGAACTCGCCGAAGACTCGCGCGGTCGAGATGATCCCGACGATGGTGAGCCCGCCGAGAAGGATCAACAGGCGAATGACCTTCGGCTGCTGCCTACTCGCATCATCACCGGTGTTGCGTCGCGCACGAGCACTGCGACCGAAGCGCCGATGACGGCGACCGCGACCAGCAGCCCGACCATGTTCGGGGCCTCCGTCGGCTGGCGGAAGTCGCCGCGGATCCACGGTCCGGGTAGCGCGATCTCACCGGCGAAGGCCTTGATCGCCGCGCCGAGCCCCACAAACGCACGCGCGGAACCATCGGGCTCCGTGCTGCGTGTGAAATGCCGCCACAGAATGCGCAGGTTGCCTGGTTCGCGGCGCATCTGGTCGATCACGACGGGTAGCCACATCAGCACCGTGACGCCGACCGACATCCACCACGACGTCGCAATCCCCGAGCCGGCGATCGTGTCGACGTCGTCGTTCCCTCGCCGAGCGCGTTGCCACTGGACGGCGAGACAGACCACCATCGCCGCGAGGGCCGACCCGACGAGCAGCGCGTACCCGGTGTGACACTGCACGGCGAAGAAGCCGCAGAACGCGGCGGCGGGGAGCCACCGGTGGCGTCCGCACGAGATGCCCCAGCACAAGGCGATGAACGCGAAGAACGCGAAGACTCCACCCCACGGATTCCACGGCTCGATGAACACGGCGGGGCCCATCGCATGGACGAGCACCGTGGCAACGACGGCCGTCAGCAGCCCGCCCAGCGCACCGATCAGCCGTCGCACCATCACAACCGTGAGGACGATGAAGGCCAGTTGCATCAGCGTCATGCCGAGCTCCAGACCGAATGACGAGCGACCCGTCACGAGGTACGCGGGCAGCAACGCGAACCACATCGCCGGACCGGGGTGCGAGCCTTGGCCGTACGGGGCGAACACATCGCCGATCCGCCCAGCGGCACCGACGAGCGGCGGATGGGAGAAGAAGCCGGCGACGTGGAGCTCCGCCTGGGCCATGTCGCCCGTGGGGTACCACGTCTCCCGGCTGACGCTGATCAACGCCACGACCAGCGGGACCGCGAGGAGCACGAGGACGGCCACCGTCGCCATCGTGAGCGGACGATCGTTGCCACCGGCGAGCGGCTCGGCTGTCGCCGGGATGGCGCTCAGCGGCTGGTCGTCGTCATGTGCGATCGGGCGATCATAATTCCGGCATCGACGACGAGGTGGGGGTCGGCGTGTTCGGCACGCGGTTTTGAACCGAACAACGCCTGACAGATCGAGCGGGGTTTCGGCCCAACCAGCTGAACCAATGCTCCAACCAAGTGACGCGACTTGTCAACCGGTCAGGCGACGTTGTTATGACATTGGCCCCTACTGGGCGTGAGCATGCCCCGGGATACTGAGACCACAGCGATCCCACGACCAGCGAGAGGAACAAGAGTGGACTCTGCGACGAAGGAACGGGTGAACCCATCAAACCGTGCCGTGGGGTCTCGGCGTGCTCAGCGTTACGAACAGCACCGCCGTCGCGTGCGCCACCGAATCATCGGCGTCGCGAGCGCAACCGTCCTGGCGGCCGCCGTCACGGTCGTCTCGGTCGCATCGAGCGGAGGTGGAGACGCGACGGAAACGACGACACCGTTCGTCGGATCCACGCTGAACGTGATCCTGGGCGACTATCTGATCGCGGGTGACTTGACTGCGCCCGCCGGCAACGTTCGCCTCGAGGCGGTCAACCAAGGTGGGATCATCCACAACGTCGGCGTTCGCCGCGGGCCGATCAGTGGCGACATGAAACCCGGTGGAGGCTTCACCGTTGAACTCGGCTCTCTCGCTCCCGGGACGTACCAGTTGTACTGCGACATCGTCGATCACGTGGAGCAGGGCATGGTTGCCGACCTGGTGATCACCTAAGCGCTACGCGAAGCGCACCATGCACCGGCGAGGACCGCGTACTTGCCCGCCCGCCCAGGTGACGGCGGCGGGGTCGATCAACTCGAACTCGGGAATCCGTTCCATCCATGTCTGGAGCGCAACCCGCAACTCGAGCCGGGCGAGGTTCGAACCGGCGCATCGGTGGATGCCTGCGCCGAATGCGACGTGTCGGTTGTGCTCGCGATCAAGGATGACGTCGTCGGGATTCTCGAACTGCCTCGGGTCGCGGTTGGCGGCGGGGAACGACATCAGCACCCGATCACCCGCATGCATCGGACAACCCTGGAACTCGGTGTCGTGGTCGACGATGCGGGCCATCGTCACGGGCGAGTACGCCCGCAGGAGCTCTTCGATCGCCATGGGCCAGATCTCCGGCTGCTCACGCAGTTGACGGCGGTGCTCGGGATGCTGCGCGAGATGCCACAGGGACGAACCGATGGCGGACCACGTGGTGTCGATGCCGGCGACCAACATCAGGTTGCAGACGCCCATCACGTAGTCCTCCGACACCAGTTCGCCGTCGACGCGAGTGTTCAGCAGGTCGGTGATCAGATCGTCGTCGCGGGGATTGGCTTTGCGGTCGTCGAGTTGGGCGCGGAAGAACCCGAGGATCTTCATCCTGTTCTCGAGCCGCACCTTCGGATCCGTCAACCCGATCTCCAGGACGCCGCGGACCCACGAGGTGAACTCATCCGCCATCTCCAGCGGCACGCCGAGCATGGTGGCGATGACTCGGACAGGGATCTGCTGCGCGTAGTCGGTGCCCGCGTCAGCCTCGCCGGCGTCGATGAAGCCGTCGATCAGTTGGTGGCACAACGCACGCGTGCCGTCTTCGTACTTGGCGACAGCCTGCGGAGCGAACGTCGGGAGGATGGTGCGTCGATGCCAGTGATGATCCGGGGGATCCGATGTGATGGGTGGTGCCGCGACCCCCGCGTATGGCCCCTCGACCTGCCCGGTCGGCGGAGGCACCACGATGATGTTTCGCGACGTGAAGATGTCGTGCTCCTGCGCGATGGCGACGATGTCGTCGTACCGGGTGGGCATCCACGAACCACCCCACCGTTCGGTGTGCGCGATCGGACATTTCGACTCGCGGATGTCTGACATGGTCCCATAGGGATTGCGCACGAAGTCGTGGTCGAAGATGTCGTAGTCGACGGTCCAGTCGGTGGGTGGGTGGTCAGTGGCCATCTCGCTCATCCTCCGTCGTGGAGCGTGATTGCCCGCTCCGGGCAATTGGCCTCAGCACGGCGCGCGGACATTTCGAGGTGCTCGGGAACGGGATCCAGCAGCACGACAGCATTGCCGTAGTCGTCGCTCCCGAACACCTCCGGCGCGGCGATTGCGCACATCTGATGACCATGGCACCGTTCGCCATCGACCGTCACTCTCATCGCTTGTTCCTCTCCCGGGCCTCAACCTCCGCGTCTTCACCTTACGGCTGCGACGAGCCCCCGTAGGCAGCGAACAACTCGCCGATCGCGACCGCCTGCCCGCCCGTCGTCGATGACATCACCGCGATCGGAAGCACGCCGAGCGAGATCCAGTCGTCGAGTTGTTCGCGTACCGACCCGGCCGAACCGCTGATGGTGCAGTCGTCGATCCACGCGTCGGTCATCAAGGACGGGAGTCGTTCCCGATCGCCCTCAGCGATGGCGGCCTCGATCGCAGTCATCTCCTGCTCGTAGCCGGCCTGCTTCCAATAGTTGCGGTAGTTGGGCAAGGTCACGTAACCCGCGAGCGTTCGGCGGTGAATCGCGCGAGCTGCGTCGAGATCAGCATCGATCACGGTCGGCACCATGTTGGCAAGGAAGAAGCCGTCGCGCCCGGCCGCCTGCACCCTCGCAAGCTGGGTGGGCATGTATCGCCGCGAGGCATTGGCCCAGATGGCACCGTCCGCGATGGACAATGCGAGATCCAGCATCCGGTCGCGGAGCGTCGCCAAGTAGATCGGTGGAAGTGGGCCCGAGGCGCGCGACGCGGCTTGCATCGCGGCGACGTACTCGCTCATGTCGTGCAACGGCTTGCCGGTGTTGATCCCGAGGCGGTTCATCGCCGGTTCGTGGCTGACACCGAGTCCCAGTCTGAAGCGGCCGCCACTGACCTCGTGAAGGTGCCCGGCCGTGACCGCCACCTCGACAGGATGGCCGTGGTAGATCGGCTGGATGCAGGTCCAGAACGGCGCCGTGCGGGTGACATGAGCCAGCGATCCGCACAACGCCAGGTTGCCGTGTATGCCCGGGCTGGCGAGCCCTGCGAAGCCACGTCGCTCGGCCTCGGCGGCGAGCTCGAGGATGGTGTTGCGTTTGGTCGGCGTGCCGATCACCGACAGTGCGGGCATGGCTGGCTGCGCGGACATCTCCAGGACCGTACCTGGCGCCGGTCGTCACCGTACCGACTGTTGTGTCCGGCGCCGTGTCGAGACGACCGGGTGGTTGGCGGAGGTCGGGTAGCGTTCCGCATTGTGACCGAATCTGGAATCGGGGGAGCCTGGTCGCAACCGATCGGCGGGCTGCTACGCGTCGGGATGGTCTGCCCGTACAGCTTGTCGGTTCCGGGCGGTGTCCAGGTCCAGGTGTTGGGTCTGTCGCGGGAGCTGCGCAAGATGGGCATCGAGGTGCGAGTGCTGGCACCATGCGACGGTCCTCCGCCGGCGACGTTCGTGACCCCGCTCGGCAACAGCTTGCCGACAATGGCCAACGGATCGATGGCCCCGCTGGCTCCCGACGCCTCGTGCTCGCTGCGAACCATGCGCGCACTGGGCGACGAGCAGTTCGACGTGCTGCATCTGCACGAACCGTTCATTCCGGGTCCGACGCAGACCGCGATGTTGCTGCACCCGGCGCCCGTCGTCGCGACGTTCCATGCAGCAGGTGAGAGCGCCAGTTACAAGTACCTCCGACCGATGATCAAGCCGGCGGCCAACAACATCGCCCACGCGGTCGCCGTGTCGAAGGACGCCGCGGAGCTGGTGCGCCGCTACCTCGGCGGCAACTACGAGATCCTCTACAACGGGGTCGAGCTCGACGCCTATCGGGCCGCCATCGCTCATCCCACCACCGGGTCCGACGATCTTCTTCTGCGGCCGCCACGAGGAGCGCAAGGGGCTCGACGTGTTGCTGGCCGCAGTTCAACAGCTCGGCCCCGAGGTTCGGGTCTGGGTCGGCAGCACCGGTCCGGATACCGCCCGACTGCGTGCTGAGTTCGCCGACGATTCGCGCATCGAATGGCTCGGTCGTCTGACCGACGCGGACAAGATCTCCAGGCTGCGGGGTGCCCACGTCTTCTGTGCCCCGTCGCTGCACGGCGAGTCGTTCGGTGTGGTCCTCATCGAGGCGATGGCGGCAGAAACGGCCATTGTCGCCAGCGGGCTCGACGGCTATCGCAACGTCGCCACGAACAACGTCGACGCCCTCCTGGTCGAACCGGGCGATGTCGACGCGCTGGCCGCTGCACTGAAACGAGCGCTGTCCGAGCCAGCACTGACTGCCCGGCTGCAGGAGGCAGGATCACTGCGTGCCGAGGACTTCTCCATGACTGCGCTGGCCAAGCACTACGCCGACATCTACGTGGAGTTGGCCAAGAAACGCCCGACGCGTGGCCGCCCACCCAGCCGGGAGTCCTTCTGGCACAGCTGGCGACGCCGTATGATGGCTGACTAGGCGCCACGTCCCGCGCCACCAATTCTTGGAGTTCTCATGGCCATCTGGATCATCCTGGCGATCATCGCCGTCATCGTCATCTACCTCATCGTCGCCTACAACGGCCTCATCAGGCTGCGAAATCAAATCGAAAACGCCTGGTCACAGATCGATGTGCAACTGAAGCGGCGCATCGACCTGATCCCAAACCTGGTCGAGACGGTCAAGGCCTATGCAGCCCACGAGAAAGACACGCTCGACGCCGTGGTCAAGGCCCGCAATGCTGCCATCGCGGCACCGGCGACGCCGGCGGGGCAAGCCGAAGCCGACAACCAGATCACCGGAGCGTTGCGACAGCTGTTCGCCCTCAGCGAGGCGTATCCCGACCTCAAGGCCAACCAGAACTTCCTGGCTCTCCAGGAGGAGCTGACCGCCACCGAAGGCCGCGTTGCCTATGCGCGCCAGTTCTACAACGACACTGTTCTCGGCTACAACAACAAGCTGCAGGCGTTTCCCACGGTGTTCTACGCCAAGGCCCTCAAGTTCCAGCGCCGGGAATACTTCGAGACCGACGAAGCTGCTCGCCAGGTGCCCAAGGTCGAGTTCTGAAGCGCATCGACGTCGCCACGACGTTGTCCGTCCCTAGCCTGAGGCTTCCATGTTCGAACTGATCAAGGCCAACAAGCGGCGCAGCGCGCTGCTGATCGTCTCCTTCGTCGTCCTCCTGTCCCTCGTCGGCGCGGCCTTCGGGCTGTGGTTCGGCGCCGGCCCAACCGGCGCAATCATCGCCCTGGCGTTCTCGGGCGTCATGGCGTTCGCGTCGTACTGGAAAGCCGATTCGATCGCGCTCGCCGTCAGCCGGGCGAAACCTGCGGACCCGCAGCAGTACCAGCGCCTGCACAACCTGGTCGAGGGTCTCTGCATCGCGGCCGGGCTGCCGAAGCCACGCGTGTTCATCGTCGAGGATCCCGCACCGAATGCCTTCGCGACCGGGCGAAACCCCAAGCACGCAGCCATTGCCGTCACGACCGGATTGCTCGAGAAGCTGAACCGGGTCGAGCTCGAGGGCGTGATCGCTCACGAGCTGTCGCACGTGCGCAACTACGACATCCTGGTGTCGACGTTGGCGGTGACCCTGGTCGGTTCGATCGCCCTGCTCACCAACATCGGGATGCGGATGATGTGGTGGAACGGGGGACGAGAGCGACGCGAGGGTGACCGCGACGGCGGCAACCCGTTGGCCATACTTGGGCTCGTGCTGTTGATCTTCGCCCCGATCATCGCCAAGTTGATGCAATCGGCGGTCAGCCGGCGTCGAGAGACACTCGCCGACGTCACCGCGTGCCAGATGACGCGGTACCCACCTGGGTTGATCTCGGCACTCGAGAAGCTGCGTGACGATACGACCGTCACGCACTCGGCCACGACCGCAACGGCGCACCTGTGGATCGAGCAGCCGATGTCGGGGGTCGGTGACCACGGCAAGTTCGGACGCTTGAATCGCATGTTCGACACCCACCCTCCACTCGAGGAGCGGATTGCGCTCCTGAGAGAACTGTGAAGTTTCCACGGACAGCAGCGGTCCTCACCGTTGCGCTCGTGTTGGCGGCGTGCGGCGGCGACGATGCCGCCCCAGCCACCACCGTCGCCGAGACATCGCCACCGACCACCAAGCCACGGGCAACGACCACGACCGAGAAGTCGACGACCACCACGCCGTCCTCGTCGACCAGCACGACGATCGCTCCCGACCCGGTCATGCCGCTCACGGGTCTGCCCATCACCGACCCGGCGATCGCCGCCCGTCCCGCTGTCGTGGTGAAGGTGTCGAACGACCCCGGAGCACGGCCGCAATCCGGCCTCGATGATGCCGACATCGTGTTCGAGGCGTGGGGCGCGGGTCCCACCCGGTTCGCGACGGTGTTCCACAGCGAGGACGCCCCCAACGTCGGCCCGATTCGCTCGGCGCGTACGCAGGATGTCGACCTCGTCGGGTCGTTCAACGGGGCGGTCTTCGCCTGCTCGGGTGGCAACGCCCGCGCGATGGCAACCATCCGCGACTCCGACCTGTTGGTACTCAGCGAGAGCCAGGGTCCGGGCTGGCGGCTCGACAAGAACCGTCGCCGTCCGCACGCCACGTTCAACGACACGGCGTCACTGCGCAGCAACGCTGATCCGACCCGGCCAGGTCCCGCACAGCAGTTCAAGTACCGCAAGACCGGTGAGGCCGCAACGGGTCAGTCGTCCGCGGGTTTCACACTGCACATCGAGCAAGTGCGCCTCGAATGGACCTTCGTCCGCGAGACGAACAGCTACGTGCGGTCGCAAGAGGGAAAGCCTCACGTGATGGCGGACGGCACGCGTGTCGACTTCACCAACGTCGTGGTGTTGTGGATCAACTACGACCACAGCCCCGCCGACGTGCGATCACCGGATGGAGGCACCATCGGCACCGGCGAAGCCGTGGTGTTCACCAACGGAAAGCAGATCCCCGCGACGTGGTCGCGCACCGACCGATTGATGCCGATCTCGCTCACCGACAAGAGTGGATCCCCGGTTCTGCTGACGCCGGGAACCACCTGGTTCGAGTTGGCAAACACGGGTCTCGGCACGTTCCCGGGCACCGACGAGCTGGAAATATTGCCCGGCTGACCGGCGGTTACAGGTCGTCGCTGACTGCGTGACGTCCCCTCGGAGACACGCTCTGCTACACATTTCGGTACGAACCCCCGCTCGAAGAGCGCGTTGCACTGAGAGAGAACCTGTGAACCACACCAAAACAATCTCGGTCTTCATTGCCGCGCTCGCGCTTGGCAGCGTGCGGCGGTGACGACGCTGCATCGCCGGCAACCACCGCTGCCGAAGTGACCGTTCCCACCACCGAGGCCGAGACGACCACTTCGTCGTCTGCATCCTCGTCCACGTCGCCTGCAGCGTCGACCACGACATCCACCACGATCCCTGCAGATCCGGTCATGCCGCTGACCGGGATGCCCATCGAAGACGCAACGCTGGCTGGGCGGACGGCCCTGGTCGTCAAGATCGACAACCATCCCGAGGCCCGTCCGCAGAGTGGGCTCAACCAGGCCGACATCGTCTTCGAGGAGAACGTCGAGCACCTCACGCGGTTCGCCGCTGTGTTCCAGACCACGGCACCGGATCCCGTCGGCCCCGTCCGCAGCGGACGTACCCAGGATGTCGAGTTGCTCGGTTCGCTCAACAAGCCGATCTTTGCCTGGAGCGGTGGTAACGCCGGCGTGACGAAGGCCATCAACGAATCCGACTTCGTGGTGGCCAACGTGCAGAGCAACGCCCGTGCTGTCGCCCAGTCGTACCGGTCCCGCGATCGCTCGGCGCCCCACAATCTGTACGCCCAGGGCAGCGGCCTGTTCACGTTGACGGAAGCGGCCGAGACCCCGCCACCGCAACAGTTCCACTACCTCAAGGACGGCGCTGCGGCGGTCGGCGACGCGTCGAGCGGAGTCGATGTGAAGATGGACGGCGTCAACGTCAGCTGGAAGTTCGATGCCGCGTCCGGCACGTACCTTCGGTTCCAGGGCGGCAAGGCGCACAACGACGCCGCGCTCGGCCAAGTCAACTCCTTCAACGTGGTCGTGCTGGTCGTCGACTACCAACCCAGCCAGGTCGACAGGAACAGCCCGGAAGCGCAAACGACAGGCACCGGCGAGGCCTTCGCCTTCACCGCAGGCAAGGTCGTGCACGGCAAGTGGACACGCGACGACCGGCTGCACCCATATGCGCTGACCGCCGATGACGGCACTGCCGATCCAGCTGACACCGGGTCGCACCTGGGTCGAATTGGCCCGCGTCGACTCGACGACACCGATGGGCGCCTGACCTCTCCGCGGGCCTAGGTGGTGCCCAGAGCACCACGTATACAGGCTGTACTCCTTGGGTCGGGTATGGCTCCGGCGGTACGCTAGAGGCATGACTTCGAGCAGTTCCTCGCCGCGCGCCACTGGTACGTACCCGGTCGAACGCGGTCTCGCAGAGATGTTGAAAGGTGGCGTCATCATGGATGTCGTCACCGGTGAGCAGGCCAAGATCGCCGAGGACGCCGGCGCATGTGCAGTCATGGCGCTCGAGCGGGTGCCCGCCGACATCCGTCGCGATGGCGGTGTTGCCCGGATGAGCGATCCCGAGATGATCGAGGCAATCAAGGCCGCTGTGACCATTCCGGTCATGGCGAAGGCCCGCATCGGCCACTTCGTGGAGGCACAGATCCTCGAGTCGCTCGGCGTCGACTACGTCGACGAAAGTGAAGTGCTGACACCAGCAGACGAGACGCACCACATCGACAAGTTCGGGTTCACGGTGCCGTTCGTGTGCGGCGCGACCAACCTCGGCGAGGCGCTGCGGCGCATCAGCGAGGGCGCCTGCCTGATCCGCTCGAAGGGCGAGGCGGGCACCGGCAACATCGTCGAGGCCGTGCGGCACCTCCGCAACATCATCGGCGACATCCGCAAGGTCGGCCAGGCCGACGCCGCCGAACTGTTTCAGTGGGCGAAGCAGTTGCAGGCTCCACTTCCGTTGGTGCAGGAGATCGCCGAGACCGGTTGGCTACCGGTCCCGCTGTTCTGCGCCGGCGGGATCGCCACGCCTGCCGACGCCGCCTTGGCGATGCAGTTGGGTGCTGAGGCCGTGTTCGTCGGCTCCGGGATCTTCAAGAGCGACGATCCTGCACCGCGGGCCAAGGCCATCGTCGAAGCGACCACTCATTTCCGTGACGCAGACATCCTCGCCAAGGTCAGCCGAGGTCTCGGCGCGCCGATGACCGGAATTGCGATGGACGAGATCAATCAGCGATACGCGGAGCGCGGCTGGTAACGATGATCGCAGCGGGCGAGCCCGGTCGGCTCGTCGGAGTGTTGGCATTGCAGGGCGCATTCGTTGCGCACCAGCGCGCGCTCGAGAGCGCAGGTGCGCGGACGCGCCAGGTCCGCCAACCCGGCGACCTCGAGGGCATCGATGCCCTCGTGATGCCCGGCGGTGAGAGCACGACGATGTCGAGGCTGCTGACCACGTCGGGACTCTTCGACGACATCAAGGTCATGCTCAGCGACGGTGTGCCGGTGTTCGGCACCTGCGCCGGCATGATCCTGCTGGCGTCCGATGTGCTCGACGGCCGGCCGGATCAGATCAGCTTCGGTGCCATCGACATGTCGGTTCAACGAAACGGCTACGGCCGTCAGGTCGACAGCTTCGAGACCGATCTCGATGTCGTCGGCCTCGACGATCCCTTTCACGCAGTTTTCGTCCGTGCCCCGAAGGTGGTCGCGATCGGCGCGAATGTCGAGGTGCTCGCCGAATACGATGGTGTGCCGGTCGTGGCTCGACAGGGTCACGTGATGGTGGCATCGTTTCACCCGGAACTCACGAGTGACTCACGGCTGCACGCCAGATTTCTGCAGGAGGTATAGGCCATGTCGGGCCATTCGAAGTGGGCGACCATCAAGCACAAGAAGGGCGCGGCCGACAAGGCCCGCGGGCAGCTCTTCGCCAAGCTGGCCCGACAGCTCGAGGTCGCCGCACGCGAGGGCGGCGGAGATCCCGATTCCAACGCCACGTTGCGCACGGCGATGCTGAAGGCGAAGGCCGGCCAGATGACGAACGACGCGATCGATCGGGCGATCAAGCGCGGCACAGGAGTCGACGACGGTCGCACGTACGAGGCAATCACGTACGAGGGCTACGCGCCCGGGGGAGTAGCGCTGTTGATCGACGTGCTCACCGACAATCGCAACCGCACCGGCGCCGAGGTTCGCAACATCTTCTCGAAGCTGGGTGGCTCGATGGCCGAGCCCGGTGCAGTCGGCTGGCAGTTCAGCAGGCGAGGCGTCATCGTGGTCACGGGGCGACGAGGACGGCGTGATGATGGCGGCGCTCGAGGCCGGAGCGGACGATGTGGCCAACGATGGAGACAGCTTCCGTGTCACGTGCGATCCCTCGTCGGTCTACGACGTGCGCGACGCCCTGCAGGCCGCCGGCTTCGTGATCGAGTCGGCCGAGAGCACGATGGTGGCGAGCCAGTCGGTGGAGGTGACCGACAGGGATGACGTTCGCAAGATCCTGCGAATCGTCGACGCATTCGAAGAGAATGAAGACGTGCAAGACGTGTACAGCAACTTCGACATCAGTGATGAGTTGATGGAGGCGGCCGGGGCATGAGCGTTGGGATCGGCGACAAGGCTCCGACGTTCAGCCTGCCGGCAACGGGTGGTTCGACAGTTTCGCTGTCCGACTTCGACGGCAAGGCCGTGGTCCTGGTCTTCTACCCGGGCGACGACACCCCCGTGTGCACGAAGCAGCTGAACTCGTACAGTGCCGAGCTCGACGAGTTCGAGTCGCTCAACGCCCAGGTGTTGGGCATCTCTGCGCAGAGCGTCGACAGCCACGAATTGTTCGCCGGCAAGAACGGATTGAAGTTCCCGCTGCTGGCCGACACCGACAAGTTGGTCGCCGGCCTCTACGGCACGCTGGGACCGCTCGGTTTCCCACGACGAAGCGTGTTCATCATCGATCGGCACGGAGTCATCCGCTATGCCCACCGGGCAATCGCCGGTTTGACGTATCGCCCGGTGAGTGAACTCGTCGAGGTCCTGAGCTCGCTGTAGGTGATCACCCGCAGCGACGACTCCGGGTACTACAGTACGAACCTGTGTTCGTTGCGCAACGCGTCTTGGGGATCGACCCCGGCCTCACCCGATGCGGGTATGCCGTTCTCGACAGCACCAGTCCCGGCTCGGCGAAGCCATTGTCACTGGGGGTTCTGCGCACGCCGCCGACCGATGCGCTGCCGCAGCGCCTCGCCGCTCTGCAGGCCGAGATCGTCTCGTTGTTGCGCGAGTTCCGTCCCGATGTCGTTGCTGTCGAGCAGGTGTTCTTCCAGGTCAACGTGCGCACGGCGATGAGCGTTGGCCAAGCCAGCGGCCTCGCCCTCGCCGAGGCGTTTGCGTTCGGCTGCCAGGTGGTGCAGTACACCCCGAATCAGGTGAAGAACGCAGTGGCCGGCTAGGGCGGTGCCGACAAGGCACAGGTCCAGAAGATGGTGCAAGTGCGGCTCGGCTTCTCGGCGCCGCCGCGGCCGGTCGATGCAGCCGACGCCGCAGCCCTCGCCCTCTGCCACCTCTCGTCGGCACCACTGCAACGACACATCGATGCCATGACCGGAGTCGCGGGACGATGATCGGATCCCTGCGCGGTTCGGTGCTCGAGCGCCTCGACGATGGCCGCGTCCTGGTCGAGGTGGCCGGCGTCGGCTACCTCGTCACCGTCACCCCGCGCACGTTGGCCGAGCTCGAACCGACATCACCGGTCTTCCTGTACGTGCACCATCACATCCGCGAAGACAACCAGACGCTGTTCGGGTTCCTGCGCCGCGACGAGCGGGCGGCGTTCGATGTGCTCATCGCGACCCACGGCATCGGTCCAGCGCTGGCCGTCGCGATTCTCGGTACGCATTCGCCGACGGCACTCGTCGACATCGTCGCCGGAAGCGATCTCGGCGCGCTGACGCTGGTGCCGGGCGTCGGCAAGAAGACCGCGGAGCGACTGCTGGTCGAGCTTCGGAACCGGCTCAACCTGCCCATGCTCGACCCGATGACGACGGGCACCAACAGCACCGCCGTCGGCAATGTTCGCGAGGCACTGGTCGGTCTCGGTTATGCATCGGAAGAGATCCGCGACGCGATGCGCGACTTGTCCGACTCGGCTTCCGCCGAAGATCTGTTGCGCGATGCGCTGCGCCTGTTAGGAGTACGACGTGCGTGAGGAGTTCCTCGATCCTTCGCCCACCGACGATGTCGAAGAGGCCGACGAGGCGGGTCTACGTCCCCGGCGACTGAGCGAGTTCGTCGGTCAGGGAGAGCTGAAAGAGCACCTCACCATCGTGCTCGAGGCAGCCAAGATGCGCGGTCAGCCCGCCGACCACCTGCTGCTCGCCGGGCCACCCGGCCTCGGCAAGACCAGCTTGGCCGGCATCGTTGCAGTCGAGATGGGCGTGCACATGCACATCACCTCGGGTCCGGCCCTCGAACGCGCCGGCGATCTGGCGGCCATCCTCACCAAACTCGGCGACGGCGACGTGTTGTTCATCGACGAGATCCATCGGCTGTCGAGGGTCGTCGAAGAGATCCTGTACCCGGCGATGGAGGACTTCCAGCTCGACATCGTCGTCGGGAAGGGCCCGGCAGCCTCGTCGATCCGGCTCACGCTGCCGCCGTTCACACTGGTGGGCGCGACCACGCGCACCGGCATGATCACCGGTCCATTGCGAGACCGGTTCGGGTTGGTCGCCCGTCTCGACTACTACGCCGACGACGAGTTGGAGACGATCGTGCGTCGCGCCGCCGGCATCCTGCGCGTCAGCATCACCCCCGATGCCGCGTGGGAGATCGCCCGACGCTCGCGAGGCACGCCACGAATCGCCAATCGCCTGCTGCGTCGCGTTCGTGACTACGCCGAGGTGCGTGGCGACGGCACCATCTCGGTGACCACCGCACAGGATGGATTGAAGCTGTTCGGCGTCGACGGCCGGGGTCTCGACAAGGTCGACCGGGCAATCCTCACGGCGATCTGCAAGCAGTTCCACGGTGGCCCTGTGGGGCTCAGCACCTTGGCCATCAGCATCGGCGAGCAACCAGAGACCCTCGAAGACATGTACGAGCCGTTCCTCATCCAACAGGGCATGCTGGCCCGCACCCCTCGCGGTCGCGTCGCCATGGCAGCCGCGTACGAACACATCGGGTTGACAGCACCGCCGGCTGGCGGGTCGTCGACCTCTTCACTCTTCGACTGACGGCGCGCGGATCCCGGCCGGTTCGTCCGGCATCAGACGCGGAGCCGCACGCTGAGGCACGTCACGCAGCCTTCGAGCTTCTGGAACTCGCCGATCTCCACTTCGACGGGCTCGTAGCCCATCGACCTGTACAGCTCCGCCGACAACGGGCAGTCTGCTGCGATCAGCAGCCGATCCTCGCCGAGGAGGACGACGTGCGCACCCGACTCCTCGGGTGTCGCGAGAAACTTCGGGAACACCGCCGGGTCATCGACGGCATCGGGCCAACCGACGATCGTGCCGTCGGGCAGGGCGGTGACGGCCGATTTCAGGTGCAGGACCTTGGTGATCGGCACGGCCACCACGCTCGCACCCCGGCGGTGGAGGTGGGCAGCCAGTTGGGCGATGCCGGCGACGTTGGTGCGACCACCGAGACCGACGTACACGGTGTTGCCGACCTTCAGCACATCACCGCCATCGAGCGTGCCGGGCGTCTCGATGTGCACCGTCTCGTACCCGAGTTGGCGAATGGTCTCTTCGACCGCGGCCGTCTCTGGTCGTCGGGTCGGCGCGCCGGGCAACGAGACCACAGCCAGATTGCCGTACATCACGATGGTGTCCTCGATGAAAACGGCGTCGGCGCAATCGTCGGCCGGAGGAACCTCGATCGTCTCCCATCCGTGCTGCCGCAACGCGTCGACGTATCCGGTCCATTGCTTGAGACCGAGGTCGGCATCGACCTCGGTGCGTTGGAAGTGGGTCACGAGGCCTTCGGCCAGTCGCGTTCCCGGGCGCCGTACGAGGGCTCTCACGCCGGCAGGTGAGTCGAGAGGAACGCCATGGTCTTGGCCCATGCGGCGTTCGCCGCGGACTCGTTGTAGAACATGTCGCTCTCGTGGTTGTCGAAGGCGTGCCCGGCAGTCTCGACGTTCACTTGGAATCCCGGTCGGCCGGCGATGGCCGCACCGACCTCGTCGACGCCCTCGTTGGGGATGTACGGATCGGCGTTGCCGAAGTGCAGCAGCGTCGGGCACGAGACCTGGTCGATCATCCCGAGCATCGACGGGACCCCGGAGCCGTAGTAGCTGACGCAGCAACTCGGGTCGCCGTTGGCGGCCACGGCCCATGCAAGAGTGCCGCCGAGACAGAAACCGAGCACGGCGGGTGCCGCCGTGATGCCTGGTTGCGCCCGGAGGTGTTCGAGCGCGGCAATGCAGTCGGCGATGGCCTTGGGGAAGTCGAGATGCTGCACTTTCTCCATCGAGGCACCGAGACCAGCCTCGGTGTGGTCGCTCTCCCAATTGGGGGCGAACCGCCAGAAGATGTCGGGGGCACCGACGAGATAGCCGGCATCGGCCAGACGCTGGGCGACCGAGCGGATGTACGCGCCGACCCCGAAGATCTCCTGAATCACGAGAATCGCTGCCTTCGGAGGCTCGTCGGGACTCCAGATGTGCAGGTCCATCGCTCCATCGGAGCCACACATCACCTGGTCGGTTCGCAGCGACGTCATGGCCGCCATGGTGTCACACGATCGAGGCCCGCCCGTAGCCTGGTTGCCCAATGCGCCTGACCGATTTCGACTACGAGCTGCCGGTCCAGCGCATCGCCCAGGTACCGATCGAACCACGCGACGCGGCGCGGTTGATGGTCGACCGGGGCAGTGCCGAGCCCGCGCACATGCATGTTCGCGACCTTTCCGTCGTTGCTCGACGACGGCGACCTGTTGGTGGTCAACGACACCAAGGTCATTCCGGCGCGACTGCGCCTGCGTCGCGGAACGGGTGGAGCTGCCGAGGTGTTGCTGCTCGAGCCCGTCGACCGACGACCGGCGCACGTGGGAAGCGATGATCCGTCCGGCGCGGAAGCTACGCGTCGGCGAGCACCTCGTTGACGCCGCGGGAGAAGCGTTCGTCGAGATCGGCCGTCGAATGGCATCCGGCGACACCTGGGCCGTCACCATCGTCGCCGACGGAGATCCGCTGGAGCTGTTGCAGACCCACGGCGAGATGCCACTGCCGCCATACATCGGCGTGCAGCTCGACCGAACCAGATCGCTATCAGACGGTCTACGCGGCCGAGCCCGCTTCGTCGGCCGCGCCGACCGCCGGACTGCACTTCACACCAGACCTGTTGGCCGCGATCGCCGCGCGTGGAGTCGAGGTCGCCAAGGTCGAATTGGTCGTCGGGCTCGACACGTTCAAGCCGGTCGTGGTCGACGATCCAACCCGGCACGTGATCCACAGCGAGCGCTATCGGGTGGACGCACGAGGTGATGGAACGGTGTCGCAACGGCCCGGCGTGTCGTCGCCGTCGGGACCACGAGCGTGCGAGCGCTCTGGAGTCGGCGGCGGCCACGGGCGAGCTGGAGGGTCGCACCCGGCTGTTCATCAACCGCCCGTACGACTGGCAGGTCGTCGACGTGATGATGACCAACTTCCACCTGCCACGCACCACACTGTTGATGATGATCGACGCGTTCGTCGGCGATCGCTGGCGCCGGCTGTACGACGTCGCACTCGCTGAGCAGTACCGCTTCCTCAGCTTCGGAGACGCCATGCTGCTCGACCGGCAGGCGGTCTGAGCATGAACCCGGTGCGCCTCGAGACCGTGGCTGTGCGACGGCGCCGCGCGCAGCGGCGTCGCTCACACGGCCCGCGGCAGCTACCGCACCCCGTGCTTCATGCCGGTGGGAACCCGCGGCGCGATCAAGTACCTCAGCGCCGCCGACTACGAACGGCTCGGCGCCGAGATCGTGCTGGGCAACACCTATCACCTGATGCTGCGGCCGGGAGCCGAGACGATCGCCGCGCTCGGCGGTCTCGGCAGCTTCGCCGGGATGGAACGGCCTGACGTTGACCGACTCCGGCGGATTCCAGGTGTTCTCGCTCGATCCCGAGGTCGACGACGACGGTGTCACGTTCAGGAGCACGTACGACGGATCCACGCATCGATTCACTCCCGAGATCGCGGTGCACACGCAGGAGCTGCTCGGCGCCGACATCCAGATGGTGCTCGACGTCTGCCCGCCACTGCCGTCACCGCCCGACGTGATCCGCCTGGCCGTCGAGCGCACCGCGGCGTGGGCAGCTCTCGCCCGAGATGCACATCGGCGCGACGACCAGGCGCTGTTCGGGATCGTTCAGGGCGGGACCAGCGAGACAGCTGCGAGCGGAGAGCGCCCAGCGCACCGTCGCACTGGAGTTCGACGGCTACGGCATCGGCGGCCTCAGCGTCGGCGAGACCCGTGGCGAGATGGTTCCCGCGCTCGCCGCGGCGCTGGCACACCTTCCTGCCGATCGGCCGCGCTACCTGATGGGCGTCGGCGACCCGGCCAGCCTGATCGAGGCCGTCGCGCTCGGCGTCGACCAGTTCGACTGCGTGATGCAGACCCGGATCGGGCGTCACGGCACGGCGCTGACCAGCGACGGGAAGCTGCACATCAAGAACGCCAAGCACGCCCTCAGCGACGAGCCGCTCGACTCGCGCGTGCTCGTGCGAGGTGTGCGCGCGCCACAGCCGCGGGCTACATCCGGCACCTGTTCCAGGTGGGCGAGCCGACTGCATCGCGGCTGGTCAGCCTGCACAACATCGGCTGGACACTGCAGTTGATGGCCCGGATGCGGGCCGCGATCGAGGACGGGTACGTTCGAGTCGCTTCGTCACGAGGTTCTCGCTGTTTGGCGGTGAGACGCCCAACGCGCCGGTCCTGGTGGCTAACATTCCCCGTCGGTTATTCGCCGTCGCCTTTCCCCTCTGTTGCCAAAATTGGATACCACATGCACGTCCTGTCGATCGTCGCTGCTGATGAGAGTCTCGGGTGGCTCAGCGCTCGGCCTGTTCGTACCATGCTGCTCATCGGTGCCGCGATGTACTTCCTGATGATCCGTCCCCAGCGCCGCAAGATGAGGAGCCAGGCTGCTCTGCAGTCGTCGATCGAGGTCGGCGACGAGGTCATGACGACCTCGGGCATGTACGGATTCGTCACGCTGTCGACGGCGACATCGTTTGGCTCGAGATCGACGACAACGTGCAGATCCGCATCGCTCGCCAGGCTCTGCAGCGCAAGGTCGACACGTCGCAAGGCGAGACCGCCGTCCCGACGCGATGACGGCTCCGGTCGAAGCACGAAGATCGAGCCAACCGACGGTACAATCGGCTGACGAGCCCTCCAAGTAATGCGCACAGAAGCTCCTGTATTCGCTCATCGGCATCTTCGTCGTCGCGTTCGGCGGGCTGCATCGCCACGCTCGTCGCACGGCGACGAAGCCCTCGCTGGGCCTCGACCTGCAGGGCGGCATCTCGGTCACCCAGCAGCCGGTCGGCGACTTCGACACGGCAGCCTCGACCTCGCGGTCGAGCGCATCCGCGAGCGAGTCGACAGCCTCGGCGTCGCCGAGCCCGAGATCCTCCGCCAGGGCGACGCGATCGTCGTCAACCTGCCGGGTGTCAAGAACCAGCAGCAGGCGGTCGAGCTGGTCAAGGTCACCGGCCAGGTGTACCTGCGGCCCGTGCTGACCGACGAGCAGCTCGGCATCCCGCTGCGTCACGTCCGACTCCGTCCAACCAGCCGGCGGCAACGACCGACACCACGACCGACCGGCACCGACTGCGACCGCGGACACCGGTGTCACGACGGTGCCGTCGACCACCACGCCGGCCGTGGTCGGCAGCGACGCCCCGACGACCACAGCCGCGGGTGGGCCATCGCGTCGCCCGAGCACCGCCAACACCTCCACCACGACTCCGTCAACCGCGACCACCTCCCCGGTGTCGACGACGGTGGCAACCGGTGGATCCACCACCGACGACCGCCGGTGGAGCGACCACGACGACGGTTGCCGGCGACACGACGGGCACGCTTCCCGACTGTCGCACCCGACGAGTCGGGTTACATCAGAAGCTCGCGGCGGAAGCTTCTGCCTGGTCGGTCCGGCCGGCGGCACCGGCGAGGTCTTCAAGAACGACGCCACAGCCGAATCATCCCGGCGGGTGGGGCGTCACCGTCGGCCTGCGTGGCGGCGTCGACGGGCGAGGCGTCTGGAACACGCTCGCCTCCGAGTGCTTCAACGGCTCAGAGCTGTGCCCGACCCGCCAGTTGGCGATCGAGCTCGACGGCGAAGTGATCTCCGCACCGACGGTGCAACAGCCCAACTTCACCGACAGCGTTCAGATCACCGGGAAGCTTCAGCGAGACGAGGCGAGCAACCTCGCTCGGGTGCTCAACAGCGGCTCGCTGCCGGTCAGGCTGGAGACCAGGCGGTGCAGACCGTGTCGCCCGACGCTCGGCAAGGACTCGTTGCGCGCCGCATGATCGCCGGCCTCGTCGGCGTCGGCCTGGTGCTGTCATCTTCATGGTCCTTGTACTACCGCTTGCTCGGCTCTGTCGTCGCCGGCGGCCTCGCAGTCTCGGCGCGCTTGATCTGTACGGTCATCTCGTTCCTGTCGAAGACGCGGGCTGGCCCTGTCGCTGGCCGGATCGCCGGCGTCATCGTGTCGGTCGGCGTCACCGTCGACTCGTACGTCGTCTTCTTCGAACGATTGAAGGACGAGGTGCGCAGCGGGCGAACGATGCGCAACAGCGCGCAGCGCGGGTTCGCCGGTGCGTGGCACACGATCCTCGTGGCCGACATCGTGTCGCTGATCGGCGCGGCGTCGCTGTGGTACCTGACGGTCGGCTCCGTGCGCAACTTCGCGTTCTTCCTCGGCCTGTCGACGCTGATGCGACCTGGTCGTCGCATACTACTTCACCCGTCCCGCTGGTGCTGCTGCTGGCTCGCACCAAGTGGATGGCGCGGCGCAAGGTGATGGGCATCGAGGTCAGTCGCACGCACGCGACCGGAGCGTCGTCATGAGCACACGATCGATCCTGCGCCCGACGACGTCATCGACCGGCACCAACGTGCGCCGACGCAGACGTCTCGGCGGGCGGCTGTACCACGGCGAGACCGCGATCGACTTCTACGGCCAGCGGTGGTGGGGCCTGGCTCTGCTCGGCGGCTGCTCGTCGTCGTCACGGTCGTGTCGCTGATCTTCAACGGGCTCAACCTCGGCATCGACTTCGAGGGTGGCGTCGCCTGGGAGGTGCCGTCGGCGAACATCACCGAGGACCAGGCTCGTGCGGTCTCGACGACAACGGCGTCGACGGCACCGACGCCAAGGTCCAGACGCTCACATCGGCAGCCGGCACGCGGCCTGCTGATCCAGGTCGGCGACCAATCGGCCGCGAAGTCGTCACAGCAGGTGCAGAGGCGCTCGCCGACGGCCGCGAAGGTCGACGTCCCGAGGTCAGCGTCCAACTCGGTCAGCTCGTCGTGGGGCCGCAGCATCACCGAGAAGGCCGTCCGGGCGCTGGTCATCTTCCTGGTCCTCGTCGCGCTGTTCATCAGCTGGCGGCTTCGAGTGGCGGATGGCGCTCGCGGCGATCATCGCCGATGGTGCACGACGTGCTTGATCAGCGTCGGCGTGTACTCGGTGTTCGGGTTCGAGGTGACGCCGGCCACGGTCGTCGCCTTCCTGACCATCCTCGGGCTTCTCGCTCTACGACACGATCGTCGTGTTCGACAAGGTCAACGAGAACACCGAGCGCTTCGCCGGCGCTCGGGTGCCGTACGCCGACGTCGATCAACGTGTCGATGAACCAGGTGCTGATGCGCTCGCTCAACACCAGCCTCGCCGCGGTGCTGCCGGTGCTGTCGCTGCTGATCATCGGCTCGGGCATCCTCGGCGCGGTGGCGCTGCGCGAGTTCGCGCTGGCGCTGCTCGTCGGCCTGCTCACCGGCTCGTACTCGTCGATCTTCATCGCCGCTCCGCTGCTCGGCGATGTTCAAGGAGCGCGAGCCGCGGTACCGCGCGGCTGCGCAGCGCCGCACGCCACCGGCGTCGAGCTCGAGCGCCTGGTGCTCGGCGGCTCGCCCGACGGCCACCGCCGCGAGACGTCCGGGCTCGCCGAGCGTCACCGACGGCGGGCGACGGCGTCACGACGTCCGGCGCCGACTCCCAGCACGCCGCAGCGCGTGCTCACCCATCCGCCGCGGCCGCGGAAGAAGAAGCGTCGCTGACCAGCTCAACGGCGCGGTACCCTGACGCCATGTCGATCGACAGTCAGACATCGGCCACTGGCTGGATCACCGACCTGGTCCGCGACATCGCCGACTACCCCAGCCAGGGAGTCACGCTTCCGCGACATCACGCCGCTGCTCGGCGACGCCGACGGCGTTCCGCCGGGCGGTCAACGAGCTGGGCGATCGCTTCGACGACGTGCAGGTCGACCGGGTGCTCGGCATGGAGGCCCGCGGGTTCATCATCGCCGCGCCGGTCGCGTACCGCATCGGCGCCGGGTTCGTGCCCGTGCGCAAGGCCGGCAAGCTGCCGTGGGCGGTCGTGCGCGAGGAGTACTCGCTCGAGTACGGCAGCGACAAGCTGGAGATGCACCGCGACGCGATCCATCCGGGCGAGCGGGTCCTGGTGATCGACGACGTGCTCGCCACCGGCGGCACCGCTGCCGGCCACGTGCCGGCTGGTCGAGGAGCTCGGCGGGGTGGTCGTCGGCCTCGGCTTCCTGATCGAGATCGACGGACTTGGACGGCCGAGCGCACGCTCGGCGACCGGCTGGTCGAGAGCCTGGCGCGGTACTGAGGACGCTCGACGTGGCGACCGTCGACCGCGTCCTGCCCTGGCGACGGCACCAGAACGTCACCGCCGAGGAGCTGACGCCGCTGCTCACCGCGTACCGCCGGCGCCGCCCGAAGGCGTCGGTGGCGCTGATCAACCGCGCCTACGAGACCGCCAGCGAGGCGCACCGCCACCAGCTGCGCTCGCAGCGGCGAGAGCTACATCAACCATCCGCTCGCGGTGGCCCGCATCGTCGCCGACATCGGCCTCGACGAGATCTCGCTCGCCGCCGCGCTGCTGCACGACGCGGTCGAGGACACCGAGATCACCGTCGCCGACGTCGAGGCCGGCGTTCGGCGCCGAGGTGGCGCAGCATCGTCGACGGCGTCACCAAGCTCGAGCGGCTGCAGTTCGACTCGAAGGAGGCGCAGCAGGCGGCGACGATGCGCAAGATGCTGGTGGCGATGGCCCGCGACCTGCGCGTGCTGATCATCAAGCTCGCCGACCGGCTGCACAACATGCGCACCATCGCGGCGATGCCCAGCGAGAAGCAGCGGCGCATCGCCCAGGAGACGCTCGACATCTACGCGCCGCTGGCCCACCGCCTCGGCATCCAGGAGCTGAAGCAGCAGCTCGAGGACCTCGCGTTCGCGTCGCTGTACCCGAAGCGCTACGCCGAGCTCGACCAGCTCGTCAGCACCCGCACGCCCGAGCGCGAGGTGTACCTCGCCAAGGCGATCGCCGAGGTCGCGCGGCCGGCTGCACGAGGTCGGCATCGAGGCCGAGGTCACCGGTCGCGGGCAAGCACCTGTGGAGCATCTACGAGAAGATGATCCAGAAGGGCAAGGAGTTCGACGACATCTTCGACCTCGTCGCGATCCGCGTCATCGTCGACTCGGTGAAGGACTGCTACGCGGCGCTGGGCTCGATCCACGGCAGCTACAAGCCGGTGGTCGGTCGGTTCAAGGACTACATCGCGATGCCGAAGTTCAACCTCTACCAGAGCCTGCACACGACGGTGATCGGGCCCGGCGGCAAGGTCATCGAGGTGCAGATCCGCAGTCGCGGAGATGCACCAGCGCGCCGAGTGGGGCGTCGCCGCGCACTGGGCGTACAAGGACGAGGCGCCGACGCCCGACATCGACTGGCTGAACCGGATCATCGACTGGCAGGCCGACGTCAGCGACCCGGCGGCGTTCATGGAGAACCTGAAGACCGACCTCGAGCAGGACGAGGTCTTCGTGTTCACGCCGAAGGGTCGGGTCATCTCGCTGCCGGTCGGCGTCGACCACCGTCGACTTCGCCTACGCGGTGCACACCGAGGTCGGCCACACGCTGCATCGGCGCCAAGGTCAACGGCCGGCTCGTGTCGCTCGATCAGCAGCTGCGCAGCGGCGACACGTGCGAGATCTTCACGTCGAAGCTCGAGTCGGCGGCGCCGTCGCGCGACTGGCTGCAGTTCGTCGTGTCGCCGCGGGCCCGCAACAAGATCAGGCAGTGGTTCTCGCGCGAGCGTCGCGTCGACATGATCGAGGCGGGCCGCGACGAGCTGACGAAGGAGTTCCGGCGCGAGGGGCTGCCGATGCAGCGGATCGTGGAACAGCCAGGTCCTCGCCAGCGAGATCGAGGCGCTCGGCTACGCCGACCTCGACGCGCTGCTGGCGGCGATCGGCGAGAACCACGTCTCGGCGCGATCGATCGCGCAGAAGGTCGCCCGCGGGCTACCGCATCGAGCGACGACGAGCAGGTGTCGTCGAGCGTGCTCAACCTGCGCGGCCCGATCGGCCGCAGCCGCAACGATCGCCGGCGTCCACGTCGAGGGCCTCGACGACGTCCTGATCCGCCTGTCGAAGTGCTGCACGCCGGTGCCCGGCGACGAGATCATCGGCTTCGTCACCCGCGGTCGTGGCGTGTCGGTGCACCGCGCCGACTGCGCCAACGCCGAGAGCCTGATGAGCGAGCAGGCGGCGCGGCTGATCGACGTCGAGTGGGACGGCGACCAGCGCCGGCGCGCTGTTCCGGGCCGGCGTCGAGGTCATCGCCCTCGACCGCTCGCGGCTGCTGCGCGACGTCGCCAACTCGCTCAGCGAGCAGCACGTCAACATCGTCGCCTGCTCCACCCACACCGGCAGCGACCGGGTCGCCAAGATGCGCTTCGAGTTCGAGATGGCCGACCCGTCCACCTCGAGTCGGTGCTGCGCACGATCAAGCGGATCGACGCCGTCTACGACGCCTACCGCCTGGTGCCCGGCAAAGGCGGCTGACCGCTCCGACAGGTCATCGGTTTCTCGACGGCGCCGAAAATCGTTGTAATGCGATCGAGCGAGCTGGGACGATCTGGAGATCAGACACCGGGAGGGTCGTGGGTCGGGAACTCTCGGAAGGGCCCGACCAGCGATCGGCACACAGCAGCCTGTCCTGGCCTGAATGGCCTGCCGGTAGCCTTGGCGGACAATGCCGGAATTCCAGACGAGCCCCGGGATGCGCGACATCCTGCCGCCAGAATCGGCGCGTTGGCGGCGGTTCGTCACGGTCTTCGCGGACGTCGTCGAGTCCGCCGGCTACGGCCAGGTGATCTCGCCGATGCTCGAGGATCTGGGAGTCTTCCAGCGCATCGGCGATGCCACCGACGTCGTCACCAAGGAGATGTACGACTTCGTCGACAAGGGCGGCCGCCATGTCGCGCTTGCGCCCGGAGCTGACCGCGTCGGTGTGCAGGGCGTTCGTGCAGCACCGGCCGCTGACGCCGTGGAAGGTGTGGTACGCGGGGTCGCAGTTCCGCTACGAGAAGCCGCAGCGTGGCCGCTATCGCCAGTTCGACCAGGTCGGCATCGAGGTGCTCGGCGCCGAACGATCCATACCTCGACGTCGAGGTCATCGCGCTCGGCATGGGAGTTCTATCGGGCACTCGGACTGAGCCAGGTCAAGCTGCTGCTCAACTCGCTCGGCGATCCCGACGATCGAGCCCGCTACGTGACTGCGCTCGCGCGAGTACTTCGAAGCGAATCGCGACTCGCTGTCGCCGGAGAGTCAGATCACGCTCGACAAGAACGCGTTGCGGGTACTCGACTCGAAGCGGCCGGGCGACGCGGCGATCGTCGGCGGCCGCGCCTCGCATCGCCGAGTTCTACAGCGACCGACGCCGCTTCGCACTTCGCGCAGCGTTCAGGTCGGGCTCGCGGCAATCGGCATCCCGTTCACCATCGACGACACCTTGGTGCGCGGGCTCGACTACTACCGTCACACGACGTTCGAGTTTCAAGGTGGCACGCTCGACTCCGCTCAGAACGCGCTCGGCGGCGGAGGCCGATACGACGGGTTGGTGGAGTCGTTGGGCGGACCGCGCGACGCACGGCATCGGCTTCGCCCTCGGCCTCGACCGCACGCTGTTGGCATGCGACGACGAGGGAGTGTTCCCTGCCGAGCCGATGGTGCTCGATGCGTTCGTCGTCGACACGACCGGTGGCCTCGAAGCCCTGCAACTCACCGCATATTTGCGCGCCGCCGGCCTCACCGCCGACCGGGCGTACGAGAACCGCAGCATGAAGTCGCAGATGAAGGTTGCCGATCGCAGCGGTGCGTCGGTCGCGGTCATCATCGGCAGCAATGAACTGGCCGAAGGCGCGGTTACCGTGCGTCCGCTGCGAACCGACGATGGGCAACAGACCATCGCCATTTCGACCCTGATCGACTATCTCAAGAAGGCCCGTACATGAGCACGACTTCCATGCGCACCCACCAGTGCGGCGAACTTCGCTCCGAGCACATCGGCCAGACGGTCAGTCTGTGCGGCTGGGTGGCGACCCGTCGCGAGCATGGCGAGAGGCTGGCCTTCATCGATCTCCGTGATCACACCGGGGTCACCCAGTGCGTGGTCGACAACTCCGTCGACGTCCGCCCGGAGTACGTCTTGCGTGTCACGGGCACAGTGGCGGCCCGTCCGCCCGAGAGCACCAACGATCGCCTGCCGACCGGTGGGATCGAGTTGCAGGACTGCCAGGTCGAGATCCTCAACACTGCCGAGGCGCCACCGTTTCCCATCAACGAGCGCGCCGATACCGTCGCTGAGAACGACCCGGCTGCAGTATCGGTATCTCGACATCCGTCGCGAGCGGATGCAGCGCAACCTGCGCATCCGGTCCGCTGCCAACTCGGCGATCCGCACGGCGATGGAAGCGCAAGGATTCGTCGAAGTCGAGACACCGATGCTGGTGCCGAGCACGCCGGAGGGCGCACGCGAGTTCATCGTGCCCAGCCGGCAGCAGCCCGGTTCGTTCTACGCGCTGCCGCAGAGCCCGCAGCTGTTCAAGCAGTTGCTGATGGTCGCCGGCATCGACCGCTACTACCAGATGGCCCGCTGCCTGCGTGACGAAGACCTGCGCGCCGACCGGCAGTACGAGTTCATGCAACTCGACGCCGAGATGAGCTTCGCCAGCCAGGACGACGTGCACGAGGCCATCGGTGCTGCGGTCGTGGCCGCCGCCAAATCGGCCGGTCAGGACCCGGGCGACATCGTCAAGATCACATGGCACGACGCGATGAACCGCTTCGGCACCGACAAGCCCGACATGCGTTTCGAGATGGAGCTGGTCGAGCTGACCGACGCGTTCTCGGCAACCGAGTTCAAGGCGTTTGCCGGAGCGCCGACCATCAAGGGCATCAACGCCGCCGGCAAGGCCGGCGAGTACGGCCGCAACAAGCTCGATGCCCTGACCGACAAGGCCAAGTCGATGGGCGCCAAGGGTCTGGTGTGGCTGAAGGTCGCCGACGGATGGCGCGCTCGAATCGCCGGTCGCCAAGTTCCTCGGCGACGCCGAGCAGGCGGCGCTGACGCGAACGCCTCGCTGCCCAGCCCGGCGACCTGTTGCTGATCGTCGCCGACGAGTGGGCAACTGCGTGCGAGGTGCTGGGCACACTGCGCAACGACCTCGGCCGCCCGCCGGTGCACGAGGGCCCCTATCGCTACCTGTGGGTCGTCGACTTCCCGCTGTTCGTCGGCGTCGACGCGGTGACAGGCCGGCCGAAGCCCGGCCATCACCCGTTCACCCAGCCGCACCCCGACGACGTGCACCTGCTCGAGACGGATCCGTTGAAGGTGCGCAGCCAGGCCTACGACCTCGTGCTCAACGGTTGGGAGCTCGGGTCCGGTTCGATCCGAATCCATCAGCCCGAGCATGCAGTCGCGGATCTTCCGCCTGCTCGGCATCAGCGACGAGGAAGCCAACAAGCGCTTCGGGTTCTTCCTGAGCCCGTTCCGCTACGGCGCTCCGCCCCACGGCGGCTTCGCCTTCGGCATCGACCGGCTGGTGGCGATCCTGGCCGGCGAGGAGAACATCCGCGAGGTCATCGCCTTCCCCAAGACCCAGTCCGGCATCGGACCCCATGACCAACGCCCCGACTCCCGTCGACGCCAAGCAGTTGCTCGACCTAGGAATCCGAGTCCTCCCCCCAAAGTCCTAGCCACATTCGGCCCAAGCGTTTCCACGCTTGCCGAGCCAGTCCCCGATACAGTCCCCGCCAACCCCGACCTTCCCCCAACCACACCAACCTGCGTTTGTAATCTGCGGCCCCGTATGCGGGCCTCCGGCTCCAAACGCTGTCGGAAGGGAGACGATCGATGGATCGATTTCGCTGGGCCGAACGCCACGACGGTCTGATCACCAACGACACGGCCCGCGGCTGCAGGCCAAACCAAACGTCAACTCGAAAGTGAGCGAGGCGTCGGCACGGATGCGCAAGGTCCGTCGAGGCGTGTCGGTGGTCAACGGGCTCCGCCGAGCTGGCGCCAGGCAGTCCGGGCGGTGTTGCTTGTCCTGTGGCGATCGCGTGGCGGCGTCGCATTGGACGGCGCTCGACACTGCTCGGGCCGGACTGAGCACCTCTGAGTCGATCAGATCCACGTGATCGCCGAGACTGCCGCACCGCGTTTCGCTGAAGGGCGTCGTCGGCCATCGCTCGGGGCTGCTCGAGGAGGGCGACCTCGTTCGTCGACGATGGAATGCGCTGCACGTCACCCCTGCGAACTGTGATCGATCTCAGCGGACCGATGAACGCCACGGAACTCGGCAAGGTCGTCGATGAGTTCCTGCGCCGGAAGCTAGTTGAACCTCGAGGAGCTTCGCGAGCGCGAGTCGATCGCACCCGGCCCGCGCCCGGTCGATCGGTTGCCACGTTGCGCAAGGTCCTGGCGAAGCGACTTCCCGGATACGACGCCGGTGAAAGTGTGCTCGAAGGCCGGATTGCTCGAAGTCATCGACGCCCACGGATTCCCACGTCCGACGCACCAGCACCGAGTCCGCTACGGGAAGAATCGCTACCGCATCGACTTCGCATGGCCCGACCGGCGGCTCTATCTGGAGGGCAACGGGTTCGGAGCGCACATGCTGGCGACAGATCTCGATAGCGATGCGCGCCGCCAGAACGAGCTAGTACTCGACGGCTGGGTGCCGATCGAGATCACCTGGAGGATGAGCGACGTAGAGATCGCTACCACCCTCCGCCGCTTCCTCTCCTTGCCACAAGCGTTTGTAACCGCGCGGCCCGTATGCGGGGCGTGCGGCTCCAAACGTCGGATGTCAGGCTGCAGCGTTTGTAACCGCGGGCCCGCTATGGGGCGCCTGCGGTCAAACGCCGGATTCGGGGTCGGGCGGGGAGTTGGGGGAGGGCGCGCTACCGTGAACTGGGTGAGCGGCCAGCACTTTCGAGCCGGGGTCGTGATAGTGATTCGGCACCCCAATCTGCGAGACATCCTGGCGTTCGAGCGGGCCGACGAGCCGGGGAGCTGGCAATTGCCGCAGGGTGGGCTCCACCTCGGCGAGGAGCCGATCGTCGCCGCGTGGCGGGAACTGATGGAGGAGACCGGCCTGGGTGAGGCCGACGTGGCCGCCCGGGTCGAGTATCCGGAGTGGGTCGCCTACGAATGGCCCGAGGACGTCAGGCGCGAGGACGGCCACGGCGGAAAGCGGCGCGGTCAGGTGCAGAAGTGGTTCATGTTCGACGCCCTCGATCCCGACATGGCACCGAGCCCCGATGGCAGCGAGTTCGTCGCGTGGAAGTGGGTCGATCCCGAGTGGCTGATAGCCAACGTGACGGAATTTCGACGCTCGGCCTACGAGCGAGTTCTGGGAACCCTGTGAGCGATCTCTTCACCGCCGCGGCGGAGCAGCACCTCCGCAGCCACGCGCCGCTGGCTGCACGTCTGCGGCCGCGGACGCTCGACGACGTCGTCGGCCAGGATCACCTGGTCGGCCCGGGCAAGCCGTTGCGCAGACTGGTCGAGCAGGATCGGCTCACCAGCGCGATCTTCTGGGGACCGCCGGGCACCGGCAAGACCACACTTGCGCTCGCCGTTGCCGGCAGCACCAAGCGGGTCTTCGAGCAGATGAGCGCGGTCAATGCCGGCGTCAAGGACGTTCGCGAGGTGATCGAACGCGCCGGCAGCGGATCGGCGAGCACGGTCGCGGCACGATCCTGTTCCTCGACGAGATCCACCGGTTCAACAAGGCCCAGCAGGACGCATTGCTGCCGGCGGTCGAGGACGGCACGCTGACGATGATCGGGGCGACGACCGAGAACCCGTTCTTCGAGGTGAACCCGCCATTGCGCAGCCGCAGCACGCTGTTCCGCCTCGAGCCGCTGGACCGTGAAGCCATCGAGGTCTTGGTGCGCCGCGGGCTGGAGGCGGAGGGAATGACCGCGGCCACCGACAGCGATCGATCACCTCGTCGACCGCGCCGGGGGCGACGGGCGCCAGGTGCTGACCGCGCTCGAGGTGGCGTGCGCCCTCGCTGACTCCGGCACGGTCGAGCTGAGTCACGTCGAGGCAGCGCTTGGCACCAGCGCGCTGCGATACGGCCGAGACGACCACTACGACGTGATCAGCGCGTTCATCAAGAGCATGCGTGGCAGCGATCCGCAGGCGGCCGTCTACTACCTGGCGAGGATGTTGGAGGCCGGCGAGGATGCTCGCTTCATCGCCCGGCGAATGATCATCTTCGCCAGCGAGGACATCGGCATGGCCGACCCGCAGGCTCTTCTGGTCGCGGTCGCCGCCGGCCAGGCACTGGAGCACGTCGGGCTCCCCGAGGCGCAACTCAACCTCAGTCAGGCAGCGATCCACCTGGCAACGGCCCCGAAGAGCAACCGATCGGCCCTCGCCATCTGGAACGCACGCAGCGACGTGCAGAACGGAGCCGATCGGCGAGGTGCCTCCGCATCTGCGCGACGCCCACTACAAGGGCGCCCAATCGCTGGGCCACGGCGTCGGCTACGACTACCCTCATGACAATCCGCAGGGCTGGATCGATCAGCAATACCTGCCGGATGCCCAGCGTGACAAGCAGTACTACGAACCCAGTGAGCACGGAGCAGAGGCCGACGTGGCAAGGCGAATGGACGAACGCACATGACTGCAGGTGAACTCGCTGTCGTCCTGGCGGCGGTGCTGTGTTGCATTGGTTTCGCGGCACTCATCGTCGTGCTGTCACGAGTGCTCGACACGATGCGTTCGCTTCGCGCGCGAGGTCGTGTCGCTCCGCGAGGAAACCAGGCCATTGCTCGACGAGTTGCGTTCGTCGACGGCCGAGGCCAGGGCGACGGTGGCCGAGGCTCGGGGCGATCTCGAGCGATTTGATCGCGTGCTCGGCTCGGCCGAGGCCATCAGCGGTGCGGTTGCCGGCAGCGGCCGTGTGGCCCGTGCCGCGCTGAGCACTCCGATGATCAAGACCGCCGCACTCGCCACGGGAACTACCCGAGCGGTCCGGCGCTTCCGTCGCAAGGAACGGAGATCGGCATGATCAAGCGAATGACGTGGTTCGTCGGTGGAGCGGTTGCGGGCGTCGCCGGTGTTCGAGTGGCGAAGCGGAAGATGAAGCGGGCAGCCACGAACTTCACGCCGAAGAACATCGTCCACAAGGTCACCGACCGTGTCCACGACGCGTTCTCCGAGGGTCGCAAGGCGATGCGCACCAGCGAGCTCGAGCTTCGGGCGCGGCTCGATGGGAATGCAACCGCTCTTGCCGACGATCTAGGTGACGATGACGAGGTGTTCGTCGACGGCCGCACCGTCGAGCCCGGCCAAGTAATCGTGCTGAAGCAAGTCGCGAGATCGAAGCAAGGATCGAGGACGGCGAGGGGCATGATCGACGACCTCGTATCCGAGCTCGGCGAGGCGTTGTCGCCCGATCGAGTTCGTGTCGGTGAGACCGAACTGGCGCTGTACAAGCGCGACGCGTCGAACCTCGAAGGTCATGCCGGGGTCGTGTGCTTTCCGACCAGCACGGGCGAAGTCCAGGCATGCGTTCGCATCGCCGTGCGCCACGGCCGCCCCTTCGTCGCCCGTGGCGCGGGCACCGGCCTCGCTGGCGGCGCAACGCCACTCGACGACGCGATCATGATCGTCACCACCAAGATGAACCGGGTGTTGTCGGTTGATCCCGTCAATCGTCTGGCATGGGTCGAACCGGGAGTGCTCAACCTCGATCTCACGCGGGCGGTCTCGGTACACGGCCTGCACTTCGCCCCGGATCCGAGCAGCCAGCAGAGCTGTTCGATCGGCGGCAACGTGGCCAACAACTCCGGCGGCCCACACTGCCTCGCCGATGGTGTCACCACGGCTCATGTCCTGGGCATGGAGGTGGTCCTGCCCGACGGCGAGATCGTCGAGCTGGGTGGCGAGGAACCCGAGCCCACCGGCTACGACCTTCGCGGCGCGTTCGTGGGCAGCGAAGGAATGTGCGGCATCGCCACCAAGGTCTGCGTGCGACTGACCCAGAATCCTCCTGCGGTCCGCACGATGTTGTTGGACTTCGCCAGCGTCGAGGCCGGCGCACAAACGGTCAGCGCCATCATCGCCGCCGGCATGGTTCCTGCGGCGCTCGAGATGATGGATCAGCTCTGCACCCGTGCCGTCGAGGAGTACATCCACGCCGGACTTCCGGTCGACGCTGCGGCGATCCTGCTCGTCGAGGTGGCCGGCCTGCCACACGGTCTCGAAGCCGACGTGCAGCGCATCGTCGACATCGGCATGGCACACGGCGCCGGAACCGTCCGAATCGCGAAGGACGAAGCAGAGCGGGCGCTGCTGTGGAAGGGCCGCAAGAACGCGTTCGGCGCCATCGCCCGCATCAAGCCCAACTACTACCTGCACGACACGGTTGTGCCTCGCCGGCGGTTGCCCGATGTGCTCAAGCAGGTCTACGAGATCGTCGAACGGCACCAGCTCCTGGTGATGAACGTGTTCCATGCCGGCGACGGCAACCTGCACCCGCTGTTGGTGTTCGACAAGCGGGAGCCCGGCGTGATGGACCGCGTTCATGCCGCCGGGGAGGAGATCGTTCGCGTCTCCGTTGCAGCCGGTGGAGTGTTGTCGGGTGAGCACGGCATCGGTCTTGAAAAGCGCGACTTCATGTCGCTGATGTTCACCGAGGTCGACCTCGACGCCCAGGCTCGCCTGCGGCGTTCGTTCGACACGGTGGGTCTGGCCAACCCCAACAAGGTGCTGCCGACGGCGGCGTCGTGTGCCGATCTGCAACACGTACCGGAGGGTGCGTGGATCTGACGGCGTTTGCCGATGAAGTAGGTACGAGCGGTCCGGTCACCATCACTGGAACTGGCACACGCGGTGGTCCCGTTCCCGGGGTCCGTGTGGTGCGACCGCCGTCGGGCATCGAATGGATTCAGGCCGACGAGATGACCATGCGCTGCGGAGCAGGTACGCCGGTCGACGACATCGATGCTGCGTTGGCGGAGGTCGGGCAGTGCATCGCCTTGCCACCCGGTGGCACGGCCGGCGGGGCGCTCTCGGTCGGGCGCAGCGGGATCCGCCGATTGGGCTACGGACCCGTTCGTGACGTGTTGCTGCAGGCCTGTTACGTCTCGGACGGCGGCCAGGTCGTGCAGGCCGGCGGGCCAACGGTGAAGAACGTCAGCGGGTTCGATCTGTGCAGGCTGCTGGTGGGAGCTCGTGGCACCTTGGGATTTCTGGGCGACCTCATTCTGCGAACTCGTCCGCGGCCACAGCACTCGCAATGGTTCACCATCGAGGCCGACGACCCGTTTCCCACATTTGCCCGCCTCTACCGACCGGCATCCGTTCTGTGGGACGGCTCACGGCTATGGGCACTGCTCGAGGGCCACCCCGACGACGTTGCTGCGCAGGCCGCGGAGTCGTCGTTGACACCCTGCGACGGGCCGCCGGCACTACCCACGGGTCACCGGCGAGTGGTTGCCCCAGCGGAGGTCGCAACGTTGAGCGGCCAGTTCGTTGCCGAGGTCGGCGTCGGCGTCGTGCACCAGTCGGAACCGCCACCAGTGCCGGTCGGCATCCCGTTCGAATCGTCCGAGACACAACTCGCCCAACGGGTCAAAGCCGAATTCGACCCGAGCGGACGGCTCAATCCCGGTGTCAGCCTCGCCTGACCTACCGTTCGTCGCAGCACCTCCCGGCACGCTCGACGACGTCACACACGCGGCCCAGGCTGCGGCGCGGCACTGGGGGTTGGATGAACCCCGCCTGATCCGCATGGGCATGAACGGAATCTTCGCGGCGGGGGACGGCGTGTTGCTGCGAGTCGGCCGACCGACCGCTCCCGCCCATCTCGCGATACGCCTGGCCGGCGTGCTGACTGCTGCCGGTCTTCGCGTTCCGACGTACCTCCGCGACGAGCCGTTCTACAGCGACCAACACGCGGTCTTCGCGGTCGGTGCAGTCGAAGACAGCGGTCCGATCGATTGGGTTGCGGTGGGCGAGATGATCGCGGTGCTGCACGACATCGATCCCAACGACCTTGCGTTCGGGTACCCGGTGCCGTTCTGCGGGGACTTCCCTTGGTGGGATTTCGAGTCGTTGATGAGCGATGTGGCTGCGGACCTCGACACGCCGGCACGAACTGCGATCAACGCCGCGATCCGTCGCGGCATGCCGTTGCTCGACAGTCAGCGCAGTCGCAGTTCGCTGATCTGTCACGGCGATGTGCACCCCGGAAACGTCATTCAGTCGCGCCAGACGGACCGGTGCTGCTGGATTGGGACCTGTTGTGCCGCGGTCCGGCGGCGTGGGATCACGCCCCGTTGATGACATGGACGCAGCGTTGGGGCGGGGATCCGGGCATCTACGAGTCGTTCGCCGAGGGCTGTGGAATCTCGCTCCGCGACGATCCATTGGCCGAGGCACTCGCCGAGCTCCGTCTCGTTGCCGCCACCCTGATGCGGGTCCGCGCGGCACGCCAAAGTCCAGCCGTGGCGGCGGAGGCAGAGTTGCGACTGCGCTACTGGCGCGGCGAAGCCGACGCGCCGCAATGGCATCCGCAGTAGATCAGTCGGGCTGGTCGACGGGGCAGTAGTAGCAGGCGCGACCGCCGAGATCGACGGTCAGGATCGGCGAGCCACAAAGCAGGCAGATGTCGCGGTGGTAGACGTACGTCGTGTCACCTCGTCGGGCGAGACCGGTCGAGACATCGAACTCCTCACGGTCGAGCGTGAATATTCGGTCCTCGTCGAAGCCACGGCCGAGCATCTGCACGATGGTCGCCCACAACCCCTCGAAGTCGGCCGGGCTGATCCTGTTGCCGGGTCTCATCGGATTGATCCGATTGACGAACAACGCCTCGGCCCGATACACGTTGCCCAGGCCGCTGATGATCTTCTGGTCGAGTATCAACTGACCGATCGGTGCAGCGCGACGGACGATGGACTCGTATGCCTTCTGCGGGTCCGCGTCGGGCCGGAGCGGGTCGGGCCCGAGCCGGGCAACGATGAGGTCGCGAACGTCGGCCGGGCCGATCGTGCACGCCGTCGGCCCGATGAGATCGATCGTCGCCTTCGGCACGGTCAACCGCATGCGCACCGTCGACGCGTCGTCAGGGAGCTCGTTGCGGTACACGCGGAACCTGCCGAACAACCCGAGGTGCACGTGCCCGAGCAGACCCGTTGGCCCAGTAGTAGAAGAGGTGCTTTCCGTACGCCTCGATTCGCTTCAGCGTGACGCCGTCGACCAGCGCGGCGTCGGCTTCGAAGCGTCCCTGTGGTGAGGAGACAGCGACGTGTTTGCCGCGCAGGATCTTCGAGTGATCGACGGCAATTCGGTGAATGGTGTGACCCTCGGGCATGCTGAGGCGACGTTACGGGTACGTTGGGAGCATCGTGAAACTTCACCTCGACGACAACGATCTGGGCACGTGTGTCAGCTGCGGGCTGTGCCTACCTCACTGCCCGACGTTCCGCGTCACCGGTGAAGAGGCGTTGTCGCCGCGTGGCCGTATCTCGGCGATGCGCGCCGTCCATTTCGACGACGCCGAGGTCACCAGCGACTTCGTGAACTTCATGGAGACGTGCGTGCAATGCCGCGGCTGCGAGCCGGCGTGTCCCAGCGGCGTGCCCTTCGGCCAGTTGATGGAGGGCACGCGCGACACGCTGGCCGCACAACATCGCATGACACCGTGGTGGCAGCGTCTGGGGTACCGCGTGCTCGGTCACCATCGACTGTTGCTGGTCGGTTCCACGTTGCTCGCCGTCGCCCAACGATTGCGATTGGTGCCAAGGAGGATGGGGCTGCCGAAGCTGGCGGTCCGCCGCGGATCGGTACCCGATGCCACGGGTGGCGACGCGTGGCTCTTCACGGGCTGCGTCATGGATGCATGGCAGCGCGAGACGCACCGCAGCACCGCCAAGGTGCTGTCGGCGCTGGGCGTCTCGTACCTCATACCGGGTTCTGGCGGGTCGTGCTGCGGCGCGCTGCACATTCACGCAGGGCTCACCAACGAGGCCAAGGGGTTGGCCGAGCGTGTGATGCGGTCGATGCCGGGCAACGCCCCGATCGTCGTCAACTCGGCGGGTTGCGGAGCCGCGCTCAAGGACTACGGTCACCTGCTCGGCACAGCAGAGGCACTCGAGTTCAGCGCGCGGGTGAAGGACGCGAGCGAGTTCGTCGCGCCCTTGGTGGATCGCCTGCAGGTGCGGCACAGGCTCGGGCCGGTGACGATCCAGGACCCATGTCACCTGCGTCACGTGCAGCGCGCCCATCTCCCGGTGCGTACGGTGCTGGCCGCGGTGGCCGACATCGTCGAGCTCGACGACGAGGGCCTGTGCTGTGGCGCCGGTGGTGCCTTCTCGACGTTGCAGCCGGAGCTCGCCGGCGAGATCCGCGCCCGCAAGCTGGCGGCCATCGAGCGGGCGGGGCCGCAGGTCGTCGCCAGCGCGAACCCAGGATGCGCGTTCCACCTCGCCGCGGCCGGAGTCACCGTCAAGCACCCGATGGATCTCGTTGCCGAGGCGTTGTGATGAGTGGTCGCTACGACGACCTCGTCGATCGCCTGCGCAGTGTTGTCGAGGATCTCGACCAGATCACGTTCGACCAGTTGCGCGAAGCCTCGGCTGAGGGACGAGCCAGGCCCGCCGACGACAAACGGCTCACCCAGGCACGACGAGCCGTCGAGAAGGCGATCCACCTCCTGCGCGGCAGTTCACTCGTCGACGAATGAGTTGACCGTGTCGATCAGCTCGCGGAGTGCGCCGCTGCTGTGGTTGGCGAAGTGGAACGCGATGCGCGGCAGATCGAGCTTGTCGTGCTCCTTGCGCTCCGGCTCGAACGGCGTGGCACGCACGATCCCTCCGTTCGAGAGCTGTCCGAATTTCTCGTTGAGCAACGCGATCTGCTCGTCGGTCGGGGGGTGTTTCAACCGCATCACGGTGAGGTGTCCGACGTACCGGATGGAGTCGTAGTTGCGGTAGAAGCCGAGCACTTCGGTGACCGCGGCCTCCGTCTCGTCGGTCACCAGGTACAGGTTCGTGTCGGCGGCCGAGACCAGACCACGCTCGACCAGCTGGTGGCCGATGAAGTCGTCGACGGTCTCCCAGTACGGGTCGCCAGGAGTATCGAGCAGGACGATCGGCACGGGCATGCCCTTGCCCGTCTGGGTCAGAGTGAGCAGTTCGAATGTCTCGTCGAGCGTCCCGAACCCACCAGGCAGGCAGACGAAGCCTCTGCTCTCCTTGATCAGCATCAGCTTTCTGGTGAAGAAGTACTTCATGCTGACGTACTTCAAGTCGCCGGCGATCACCGCGTTGGCGCCTTGCTCGAACGGCAACCTGATCGACACTCCGATCGATCTGTCGCGTCCGGCACCCTCCATGCCCGCCTGCATGATGCCGGGACCGGCTCCCGTCACGACCATCCAACCGGCGTCGGCGAGGCGGGTGGCGACGTCACGGGCCTGCATGTACAACGGATCGGCCATCTGCGTGCGCGCCGACCCGAAGATGGTCACCTTCGGGATGTCACGGAATGGCGCAAACATCTTGAACGCCTCGCGCATCTCTTCCAACGCCGCGCTGGCGATCTTGAGGTCGAGCACGTCCGGGTTGTCGCCCAGGCAGCGCGAACGCGGATTCGAGGAGTTGACTGCCGAGACGACGGTTGCGACCGAGGTCCATACCGTCGAGCAGTTCATCGATGGGTGGGGTTGTCACGCTCGTAGTTCGGTGGCTTTCGACTCGAGGGCCTCCAGCAACTCGTCGAAGCTCTTCTGGAAGCTGGAAACACCCTCGCGCTCGAGTGTGGCGGCGACGTCGTCGAGATCGACGCCAACCTCCGACAGCGCGTTCCACGTGGCATGGGCCTGGTCGAGATCGGCGTCGACCCGTCGCACGAGATGACCATGGTCGAGGAATGCCTCGATGGTGGCCTCGGGCAGGGTGTTGACCGTGTCGGGGCCGATCAGCTCGTCGACGTACATGGTGTCGGGATATGCCGGATTCTTCGTCGACGTGCTGGCCCACAGCGGCCGTTGTACGACGGCGCCCTTGGCCGCCAAGGCTTCCCACCGATGGCCGCTGAACGCCTTCTGGAACATCTGGTAGGCGAGCTTGCCCTGGGCGATCGCTGCCTTGCCGCGCAGTTCCAACGCCTCGGGCGTGCCGATGGCTTCGAGCCGCCGATCAACCTCGGTGTCGACCCGGCTGATGAAGAAGCTCGCAACGCTGGCCACCTTCGACAGGTCGGCGCCGGGTTGTTTGGCGTACGCCTGTAGGCCGTTCATGTACGCGTCGATGACCTCTTGGTAGCGATCAAGGCTGAAGATCAAGGTGATGTTGATGTTGCGGCCTTCTGCGATCATCGCCTGAATGGGACTGATGCCCTCCGCGGTCGCAGGAATCTTGACCATCAGATTCGGCCGGCGGATCTGTTCGTGCAGTTGACGGGCCGCGGCCTCGGTGCCCGCAGAGTCGTGCGCAAGACCGGGATCGACCTCGACGCTGGCGAACCCGTCGGTTCCGTGACTGTCGTGGTAGAGGTCGGCGAAGACGTCGAGAGCGCTGTGGATGTCTGCGAGGACCAATGCCCAGTAGTCGTCGAGAATGGGATTGTCGGCGGAGGCGAGCTTGCGGAACTGCTCGTCGTAGTCGGCAGAGCCTTGGATGGCCTTCTGAAAGATGGTCGGGTTGCTGGTGAGGCCACGAATGCCCTTGTCGACCAAGCGGCGGAGTTGACCCGAGGTGATGTAGCCACGCTTCAGATTGTCGAGCCAGGGACTTTGCCCGAACTCGTGGTACAGGTCGGCGAGACGATTCATGATTACCCCTTTGCCTGCGCCAAGCGTGTGGCGGCTGCCACGACCTCGGCGACGTTGATACCTAACTTCTCCATCACGACATTCCCCGGCGCACTCGCGCCGAAACGGTCGATGCCGATCGATTCATCGGCGTACCGCTCCCACCCGAACGTGGTAGCGGCTTCGACCGACAGCACGGGTAGCCCTGCCGGCAGCACATCGTCTTGAAAGGTAGCGGTCTGGGCTGCGAAGCGATCCCACGACGGCATGCTGACGACGTTGGCGCGGATGCCGGCAGCGGCAAGCTCTTCGGCTGCGGTGACGCACAGCGACACCTCGCTGCCCGTACCCACCAGCACGACTTGCGGACGGTCTGCCCGGCGGATCACGGCGGCGCCGGTCTCGACCGCCGAGCCATCGGTGCACACCGTGACCGACTGACGGCTGAGCACGAGGGCGGTGGGGCCATCGTGGGCCACAGCCACCTTCCACGCGGCGACCGTCTCGTTGGCGTCGGCCGGCCGGATGACCTGGATGTGGGGTATTGCGCGCAACGCTGCGAGCTGCTCGACGGGTTGGTGAGTGGGGCCGTCCTCGCCGACGCCGACGGAGTCGTGGGACCACACGAACACGACCTTGGCGTGGCTGAGGGCCGCGAGGCGAACGCTGGGTCGCATGTAGTCGAAGAAAACGAAGAAGGTGCCGCCGGCGGGCAGGATGCCGCCGTGCTTGGCCATGCCGACCATCGTTGCCCCCATCGCATGCTCGCGGATCCCGTAGTACATCTGGCGCCCGCCGGGATGATCGAACGACTGAGGCTCTTGACCGGTCAGCTTGGTGCCGGTGTTGCCGGTGAGGTCTGCTGCGCCGGCGAGGAGGCCCGGCACGCCGTCGAGTGATGCGTTGAAGGCCTTCTCGATGGCGACGCGTGTGGCGATGCTCTCGCCCTGCTCGAACGTCGGCAGTGCTTCATGCCATCCGTCGATGCCGGTGGCACCCCAGCACGCGTCCCACACTTCCTCGTCGATGGAGGACGCAGCCTTGCGCTTCGACCATTGCTCGAACTCGGCGGCGCCGCGTTCGGCCGCCAGGCTGCGATACGCGGACGACGAGCTCGGCAGGTGCCCAGAACGGCTCGTCGGGAATGCCCATGACGGCCTTGGTGCGGCTGACGTCGTCGGGCTTGAAGGGATTGCCGTGCGCCTCGTGGCGATCGGTCCAATCGGGGCTCGGCGTCGCCACATGGCGTGCGCAAGATCAGCAGCGTGGGCTTGTCGGTGACCTTCTTGGCGTCGAGGAGCGCTGCCTCCAGACCATCGCAATCGTCGGCCATCTCACCGAGCCGGACGACGTTCCATCCGTACGCCTCGAAGCGCATGCCGACGTTGTCGCTGTACGCCAGTGACGTGGGGCCGTCGATGGTGATGTGGTTGTCGTCGTAGACGCAGATCAGGTTGGAGAGTCGCTGGTGGCCGGCGAGCGAGGCGGCCTCGTGGCTGACACCCTCCTCGAAACAGCCGTCGCCGGCGATCACGAACGTGTGATGGTTGATCACGTCGTCGCCGAACTGTGTACGCAGGCGTCGTTCGGCAATCGCCATGCCGACGGCGTTCGCGAATCCTTGACCAAGGGGACCGGTCGTGACCTCGACGCCGACGGTGAGCTCCGCCTCGGGGTGACCGGGCGTCTTCGATCCCCACTGGCGGAACTGCTCGATGTCGTCGAGCTCGAGGCCGGCACCGATGAGATAGAGCATCGTGTACTGCAGGATCGATGCGTGGCCGTTGGAGAGGATGAACCGATCGCGGTCGGGCCAGTGCGGGTTGGCCGGGTCGTAGCGCATCACCCTGCTGAACAGCACGTGGGCCAGCGGCGCCAGCGCCATTGCGGTTCCCTGGTGGCCACTCTTGGCCTTCAGCGGCGCATCCATCGCGAACCCGCGAATCAATGAGATGGCGGCAGCTTGTTGCTCGTCGGTCAGCGTCGTTGGCACGAAACCGACTGTATCCCCGGTCAGGCCACAGGGGGCAGAAGGGTGAACGGAACCAGATGCCACGGGCCCTTGTCGATCCGGCAGTGGGCGAAGATCTGGCCGTACTCGGCGAACTCGAGCTCGCCCTTCACCAGCCGGTATGTGAACTTGCCGGGGTCGACGGTGAAGGGGCTGACATTTCGGGCGATCTGCTCGTCGTCTTCCGACATGCCCTTACGGAAGACCACTTCGAACACGCCGTTGCCGGGCTCCGATGCAGTGCAATAGATCAAGGCGACGAGGTGTGGCGACAGCGTGACGGGTGCGGGTGACGGCGAGGCCATCGAGAACATCGCGCCGGTGAGATCGATGCGCGTCGACGGACCGGGCGCCTGGCGCATCTCGAAGTTCTCGACGAAGAGTGCTGACACGATCTGCATGGCGGCGAGGGTAGCGTCGCGCCCCGTGGGCTACACCGCTGCGCCCGACGGATGGTGGAAGAGCTTCGTTGCCGCGATGCCGCCGCGCACCGGCAAGCTGGGCGTGGTCAGGGCCGACGGGGGTCCGCACATCGCTCCCATCTGGGTCGATCTCGAAGGCGATCAGCTCGTCTTCACGACACCTGCCGACAGCATCAGGGGCAAGTCGATCCTGCGGGATGGGCGTGTTGCGGTGTGCTTCGACGACGACCGACCACCCTTCTCGTTCGCCACAATCACGGGCACGACGACCACGTCGACGGATCCGGAAGAACTGCTGTACTGGGCGACTCGCATCGCCGGCCGCTACATGGGCGCCGAGCTTGGCAGAGGAGTACGGTCGCCGCAACGGTGTGCCACCCGAGATGGTGGTGCGGGTCACACCGACGAAGGTGACCGCCACGATCGACGTGACCGGCTGACTGTCGAAATGTGGTACACCTGCGAGGCGCCGCGTAGCGGTGCGTATCAGGAGGTATCCACATGGCACTACTCGACAGTTTGAAGGGCATGTTCACCGGGAAGAGGGGCGCCCAGACGAAGGCACAGGCGCAGAAGGTCGCCCAGAAAGTCGATGATCAGGCTGCCAAGTTGGCCGAGAAGGACGGCGTGGTCGGCAAGGTCGGCGAGAAGGCCCACGAGGTCCTCGACAAGATCGACGGCGACTGACGCCTAGACGACCGAAGTGGAGTGTCTCAGGGCACCCAGGTGGGCGCAGAACACTCCACTCGGGCTGGGTCAGGCGGCAATCCGCTTGGCCGACACGAAGTGCAACTCGGTGAGCCGCACCTTGGCGAGCCGGAGGATCATCAACGTTCGGATGACCCACCAGCCGGGATCGATCTCGAACCAACGGTGCGACAGGCGAGCCGATGTGGGGGCGGCGTGGTGGTTGTTGTGCAACCCCTCGCCGGCGGTGATGAGCGCCAGCCATTGCAGGTTCCCGGCGCGGTTGGGATACGGACGCCTACCGAAATGATGGGCGACCGCGTTGACCGCAGCGGACCCACCCAGATACAGGTTGACGTGCACGAACGCTGCGAGCAGGCCGATCAACGGTCCGAACGCGATCGACGAGGATCGCGACACCGATGGCGAGCCCGAACAGAGCGTGGTCGTAGAACCAGCGGTCCGCACGGGTGGGTTGGAGGTCTCTGGCGTAACGACCGAGCGTCTCTTTGTTGCGCGCCTCGCGCCGGTACAGGGCGACGTTGCTGCGCTGCACCTTGAACCAGCCGAGGAGAACGGGGGAGTGCGGATCTCCCTCGATGTCGGTGTAGGCGTGGTGCTTGCGGTGCACCGCGACCCATTGACGTGGGCGGATGCCGGTGGTGATCCACACCAGGAAGCGAAACGCCTCGGTGACCGGGCGTTTGAAGGTCACTGCCTTGTGGGCGAGCCCGCGGTGCAGGAACACCGTCGAGCTCACGAAGCCGACGCACGACACGCCAAAACCGACCAGAAGACTCAAAATGATGACCCGCAGCATCACGTGAGTTTAGCAGACCTACCTACTGGTCGGTAGGCCAGGGCCCGAAGGCGGGTACACTGCACCCATGGTCGTAAATGCGGGTGAACACCTGTCGACCCGCGACCTCATCATCAACGAAGCGTTGCACTGCTTTGCGGAATCGGGGTACGACGGCACGTCGCTCAACGACATCGCCGCAGGTGTCGGTATCCGTCGGCCCAGCCTGCTGCATCATTTCCCGTCGAAGGAGGCCCTGTACCACGAGGTCTTCGAACGCCTGCTCAGTGACTGGTTCGAGCGGCTTGCCGAGGCGATCGCCACCCCGGAACGTGGTTGGTCGAAGGTCGAACTGGTGATCGGTGCCGGCTTCGATTTCTTCGCCGACAACAGCGATTACGTCCGGCTGATGCGCCGCGAGGCGCTCGATGCAGGTGCCCACCTCGGTATCGATCTGGCCGCTGTCCTGCGACCGATGTGGGATCGCAGCGTCGAGTACTTCCGCAACGAGATGGAAGGGGGATCGTTCCGTCAGCACGATCCCGAGCAACTACTGCTCACCGGCTACGGCGCACTGCTGAGCTACTTCTCCGACTCCCCGTTCCTCGGCGGCCTGCTCGACGAGGACCCGTTGGCACCCGACGCGCTGCTGCGCCGGCGCGACCACATCACCGCCTTCTTCCGCACGGCGTTGGTGCCGTAGACGACGACGCCGAGAAGCCAGCGAACATGCGACGTCCTCGCCTAGCGTGCAGCAGGTGAGTCGATCGGGGACGCTGTCGGAGGCTGCATCGAAAGCGTTGCTGCGAACGTTCGGCATTCCGGTCGTCGACGAGCGTGAGGTGACCGATGCCGGCGAGGCGGTCGAGGCCGCCGACGCGCTGGGATACCCGGTCGTCGTCAAGTTGTGCGGTGCCGCAATCGCGCACAAGACCGAGCGCGGTCTCGTGCGACTCCGCCTCGGCGATGCAGAGGCGGTGCGTGCCGCGGCGACCGACCTGCTGGCCGCGGCGACGCCGGCCGACGGCGACGTCTCGCTGCTGGTCGCTCCGATGGTCGCGGGGACCCGGGAGTTGATCGCCGGCGTCGTGCGCGACCCGCAGTTCGGCGCAAATGTCATGCTCGGAATCGGCGGCACGATCGCCGAGGCCATCGCCGACGTGCAGTTCCGCCCAGCGCCGATCAGCGAGATCGACGCCGCGGAGATGATCGATGGTCTGGCCACGCACAAGCTGCTCGGCCGAGTTTCGTGGCGAGCCCGCTGTGGATCGCCGGCAACTGACATCGCGTGCTGCTGGGTCTGTCGGCACTGGTCGATGCGCGTCCCGACGTCGTCTCGGTCGACCTCAATCCGCTGATCGTGCGCGGCCGACGGCACGCCGGTGGCCGTCGACGCACTCGTCGAACTCGGTGACGCCGGATCCGAAGGCGACCGGTCGCGTCGCGCTCGACCCACCGACGAACAGTTTCGTGCGCTGTTCGAACCGAGGGGCGTGCTGGTCGCCGGCGCCAGCACTCATCCTGGGAAGTTCGGCTTCGTCAGCCTGCACAACATCCTCGCCAGCGGCTACAAGGGGGAGGTGTTCGGTACCAACCTCGAAGGGCGAAGAGGTGCTCGGCATCCGAACGGTCGCAGACATTGCCGACCTGCCCGCCGACGCCATCGACCTCGTGTTCGTGTGCACTCCCGCGGCTGCCAACGAGAGCGTCCTGCGAGGCTGTGCGGCCAAGGGCGTCAAGGCTGCGTTCATGACCAGCGCCGGCTACGGCGAGGCGGGCGAGGCCGGGCGCACGGCGGAGGCCGAATTGGTGGCGCTGGCCGATGAGCTCGGGCATGCTGCTGGCCGGGCCGAACGGACAGGGGGTTGTCAGCACGCCTGCGAACCTGTGCGCCCAGATCGTCGCTCCGTATCCGCCGGCGGGTCGGATCGCGGTGGTCAGCCAGAGCGGCAACCTCGTCAGCAGCTTCTTGAACTACGCACGTCAGACGGGCGTAGGGATCAGCCGCGCCGTGTCGGCCGGCAACGCCGCCGCTGTCACTCCCGCTGACTACCTCGACTGGTACGCCGACGATCCCGAGACGGCCGTATCCCTCGCCTATGTCGAGGGCATCGTCGACGGGCGCGCGTTGCTCGACACCTTCACGTCGGTCACGAAACGCAAGCCGCTGGTGGTCGTGAAGGGCGGAGCGACCGAAGGTGGCGCGAAGGCTGCTGCGAGCCACACCGGTGCCCTCGCCGCCGATGACAAGGTGTTCGACGGCGCCTGCCGTCAAGCCGGTGTCACGCGCGCCGTCACCGTCGAGGAGGCATTCGATGCGGCCGCGAGCTTCGCCACACAACCGTTGCCGCGAGGGCCCAACGTCGTCGTGCTGACGACGGCGGGCGGGTGGGGCGTCATCACCTCCGATGCCATCGCCCGCACCGACGGCCTGACATTGATGGCGCTACCTGACGAGCTGATGGCCGCGATCGACACAAAGCTGCCGGCCCGATGGAGCCGCAACAACCCGGTCGACTGCGCCGGCGGCGAGACCCGCGACACCATTCCCGAGGTGATGGAGATGATCGCCGCACACCCTGCTGTCGATGCGATGATCTACCTCGGTGTCGGGATCCAGAGCAACGAGGCACGGTTGATGCGCGAGGGTGGGTTTCATCCCGACCACGGCCTCGAGCGCATCGTGTCGTATCACGAGCGCCAGGATCAGCGCTTCGCCGAGGCCGCCGACGAGCTCTCTCGTCGCTACGACAAGCCCATCCTCACGGCGACGGAGTTGGCGGTCGCCGACCCGGCGAATCCCGGTCCAGCGACCGTCCGCGCGACCGGCCGTTTGTGCTACGCGAGCGGCAGTCGTGCTGTCACGGCGCTCGAGCATCTCTTCCGGTACGCCGAGTTTCGTCGACGACGAGGTCTGGGCTGATGGTCGCCCGACGCGTCAACCCCATTGCCGTGCTGGTCGTGCTGGCCGCCATTCCTGCCGTGGGCCTCGGTGCACTGTGGCGATTCGCGGACGCCCGACGGCCGCCACCGGCCGTCCAGCCCGTCGCGCCCGACCCATCGACGTTGCCGGCGGCGATGACCACACCACTGCTCTCGGTTCGCCGTGCGCCAGGGGTGTTGTCGCGTCAGGTCAACGTCTCGGCGCTGCAGGCGGCGCTGCAGCCCTTGCTCGCCTCTGTCGACAACAACCGCTGTTTCGCCTTAGCGGTCGACGGCCAATTGGTCGCGGCGAAGAACGAAGCGATTCCGCTGTCACCGGCAAGCAACCTGAAGATCCTCACGGCCGCGGTCGCACTCGACGTGCTCGGCCCAGGGTTCACCTACTCGACGAAGGTCGTCGGCGCGCTCGGAGCCGACGGCGTGGTCGAGGGAGATCTGTACCTGGTCGGTGGTGGCGACCCGGTGCTCGCCAGCGATTGGTGGAACGGCAACAACCCGAAGTGGCCGCCGTTCAACGAGACGTCGTTCGAATCGCTCGCCGACATCATCCAACAGGCAGGCGTCACCAAGGTCACGGGCGGGTTGATCGGCGACGGGTCGCGCTACGACGACGAGTTCTTCGCGCCCACGTGGGCAGCGGCCGATCACATCACGCAGGCCGGGCCCATCGACGCGCTGTTGGCCAACGACTCGTGGCAGACGCCGATCAGTGCCGCCAAGGATCCGGCGCTCGGCGCTGCCGAGGTGCTGCGCGCGATGCTCGAGGAACGCGGCATCGACGTCGGCGACGCGGCGACCGGTGTTGCACCGCCGGGCGTCGCGACGATCGCGGAAGTGCAATCGCAGCCGCTGCCGGCGATCCTTGCCGAGATGCTCACGACGAGTGACAACAACACGTCGGAGATGGTGTTGAAGGAGGTCGGGTTCCAGGTCAAAGGGCAAGGCACGCGCTTGGCAGGGTTACAGGTCATCATGGAGAAGTTGACGGCCTGGGGCGTGCCGACCGCAGGTGTGAGCCTCGTCGACGGATCCGGTCTGTCCGATGCCAGCAGACTGACGTGCGCAGCCATTCTCGGCGTGCTCGAGCGCGGCTCGCCGACCGATGCGGTCGGTCAGGGCATGCCGGTTGCGGGTGCGACTGGTGGGACTCTTGCCGACGTCTTCGTCGACAGTCCGCTGGCCGGGAAGCTGCGCGGCAAGACCGGGCACGCTCAACCCGAGCTGCAACCCCGGACAGCTCGGCGCGAAATCGCTCGGCGGCTACGTGCCGCAGGCCGGCGGAGGAGCAATCGAGTTCGTCCTGCTGCAGAACGGCGAATGCATCGCCAACAACTACAAGAGCCTGTGGGACCAGCTCGGCCAGGCGATTGCGCCATACCCCAGCGGTCCGACCGCCGAAGCCCTCGCGCCGCGCTGATTCACCGATGGCGGTCATGCCGATGTTCCCGCTTGGCACGGTGTTGTTGCCGGGTGTTGTCCTGCCGTTGCACGTGTTCGAACCGCGGTACCAACAACTGGTGCGCGACTGCCTCGAGGCACCGGCACACGAGTTCGGAGTTGCATTGATCGATCGGGGCAGCGAGGTAGGTGGCGGCGACACGCGGTCCGACGTCGGCGTGGTGGCCATGATGCTGCAGGTTGCCGCGATGGACGGCGGTCGATTCGCAGTCGTCACTATCGGGACCCGTCGCATACGAGTGACCGAGTGGCTCGACGATGACCCGTATCCGCGCGCCGAAGTGGAGGAGTGGCCGGACGGCGACACCGACGTCTCGCACGAACGTCTCGAGGCGACCGCATCTCACGCGCGGCGATGTGCCGGACTCGCCGTCGAGATGGGTGACCAGTCGAGTGTTCCGGAGATCGAACTCACCGGCGATCCGTCGTCCGACAGTTTCCTGTTGGGTGCCGTCAGTCCGTTCGGACCCGTCGATCAGTACGCGGTGCTGTGCGCCGCGGATCCTCTGGAGCGGCTCGATCTGATCGATCGACTGCTCGACGATGTGGAGACCGGACTGCGATTCCGCCTCGGCTGAGCTGTAGAGGGCCTGGCCCTCGGCGTGCTACACATATGGCGTGCCCGACAAGGACAAACCCGTCTCGCAAGGCGACCCAGGATCAATCGGTCAGGTCATCGAGCTCGTCAAGGAATACGCCAAGCAAGAGACCCTTGGTCCCATCAAGGGCGCGGGAAGGTGGCTCGCAGCAGGCGCTGCGGGTGCGGTCCTACTCGGAACCGGGTGTGTGTTGTTGGTGTTGGGTGTGCTGCGGATGTTGCAGAACGAGTTCGGCAAGACCTTCCGCGGTAGCTGGATGACGATGCTGCCGTACCTCATCGCCTTCGTCGCCAGCCTGGCCGTCATGGGCCTCGCAGCATGGCGGATCTCGAAGAAGACCTTGCAGAAAGGGAGCTGACGATGGCGCATCAACGCATCACGCGCGACGACCTCGAGTCGAGGTTTCGTCAACTTCAAGAAGATGTGCAAGGTCGCGTCGACGACAAGAAGAGCACGTTGGTGACAGTCGGTGTGGTCGGCGGCATCGTGCTGCTGCTGATCTTCTTCTTCCTCGGTAGCCGCCGCGGCAAGAAGAAGACCACGCTGGTAGAGATCCGCAGGGTTTGACCCGTGGCCCGCACCAGTGGGGCGCTCTCGCCGATCGCCGCCCTTCGGCGCAATGCGCTCTACAAGGGCCTGCTCGGCGGCAGCCGAGGGTGGCTCGCGGTCGGTGCGTTCGTGTGGGGACCGAGGCTGCTCAAGAAGGTTCTCGGCCGCACTGAACAACTCGTCGCCAAAGAGGTGCTCAAGCCCGGTCAGACGCTGTGCATCGAGGCCATCGAGCCGCAGAGTCGTGCCCAGCGCAAGCGATGAACACGCCGTTCGCATATGGCGAGAAGGTGTTGCTGCTCGACCTGAAGCAACGCAGGTACCTCATCACGTTGGCCGAGGGTGCCGAGTTCCACAGCCACAACGGGTTCTTCCCCCACAGCGATCTCGTCGGCGAGGCCGAGGGCGTCGTGGTGAAGAGCACCAAGGGCTCGCCATACACGGCGCTGCGCCCGACGCTCGAGGACTTCGTCGTCGAGATGCCGCGCGGCGCGCAGGTGATCTATCCGAAGGATCTCGCCCCGATGTGCATGCTCGCCGACATCGCTCCGGGCGTGCGCGTGCTGGAGAGCGGCGTCGGCTCGGGTGCGCTCAGCATGACGATGCTGCGTTGGGGTGCCGAGATCGTCGGCTACGAATTGCGCGAAGACTTCGCCAACCGAGCGAAGGCCAATGTGCGCAGCTTCCTCGGCGAGGGAGCGATGGAGCGCTATCACGTCGAGTTGCGTGACTGCTACGAAGGAATCGACGAGCGCGGGATCGATCGCGTCGTGCTCGATCTTCCCGAGCCGTGGCAGGTCGTGCCGCACACGATGGAGGCCTTGCGCCCCGGCGGCATCCTCATCGCCTACACGCCCTCGATCCTGCAGGTCGCCCAGTTGCGCGCCGCGTTGGCGTCGAAAGCGTGGAGCGGCACGCGCAGCCTCGAGGTGCTGCACCGCGGCTGGTACGTCGAGGGCCAGGCCGTGCGTCCCGACCACCGCATGGTGGCCCACACCGGCTTCCTCACCACCGGCCGGTTCCTCGGCTGACCGGCAGTGTGGGCGCCGCGATGGTCCTCAGAGGACCGATTCGCCGCCCACCCCTTCCGCTGGGCTGATACGCGAAGAAAGGGCGCCTCGCGGCGCCCTTTCCCGAAACAATTGCTACTGGTTTGCCTCTAGGGCTCGATGAAGATGCACTCGCCCGGGCATTCCTCGGCGCTCTCGATGACCGCGTCGAGCTTGCTGTCGGGGAAGCTGGCCATGCCCTCGGCACCTTGCGGGTTGCCCTTTGCCGTGGCATAGATCTTGTCGCCTTCTCGGACGTAGGCAAGGCCATCGTCGAGGAGGGTGAAAACGTCGGGCGCGATCTCTTCACAGAGCCCGTCACCGGTACACAGATCCTGGTCGATCCAGACCTTCATACGTACAGTCTCCTCATTCGAAGGGTCAGACGTGGCAGATCATACAGGTCGTCCACCCGCAAACCCTTGTTGCCACGATCAGGTGCGTCTCGGCCTGCAGGACTAGCCGAAACGACACGTAAGTGCAAGCTTTAGGGCGCCTCGCGCGTGTAGGTTCCGACCATGGCAGATGATTCTGACCCCATCGAGCCAGTGTTGCAGGCCCAGGTCGCGGTGCTGGAGCAGGAAATCGACCAGTTGCGTCGTCGACTTGCCGACGCCCCCAAGCGGCAGCGGGCACTCGAAGAGCGGCTCCTGGAGACCAAGGGACAGCTGGCCCAAGCCGTTTCCCAGAACGAAAAGTTGAGCTACACCCTTCGCGAGGCGCGCGAGCACATCTCGTCGCTCCGCGACGAGGTCGACAAGCTCACGCAGCCCCCGTCGGCATACGGCGTCATCGTCGGCAAGAACGACGACGGCACCGTCGACGTCCTCACCAGTGGGCGCAAGATGCGTGTCGGGCTGCATCCCGACATCGACCACGAGGAGTTGCCTCGGGGGTCCGAGGTGGTGTTGAACGAGAGCTTCAATGTCGTGCAGGCCCGCAGACCGGAAGTCACCGGCGAGGTCGTGTCGATCAAGGAACTGCTCGACGATGGCGTGCGCGCCTTGGTGATCGGTCGGGCCGACGAGGAGCGGGTCTGCGAGCTGGCCGACTCGCTGCGCGGCGTGCACCTGCGCAGCGGCGACACCATGCGTCTCGACCCGCGCACCAACATGCTGCTCGAGAAGCTGCCACGCCCGGAGGTCGAAGACCTGTTGCTCGAGGAGGTGCCCGACATCTCGTACAGCGACATCGGTGGTCTCGACAGCCAGATCGAGCAGATCGCCGACGCCGTCGAGCTTCCCTTCCTGTACCACGACCTGTTCGCCGAGCATCAGCTTCCGGCCCCGAAGGGAATCCTGCTCTATGGCCCGCCCGGCTGTGGCAAGACGCTGATCGCCAAGGCGGTCGCCAACTCGCTGGCGAAGAAGGTCGCCGACAAGACCGGTGGCGAGAAGGGTCGCAGCTACTTCATCAACATCAAAGGCCCCGAACTGCTCAACAAGTACGTCGGCGAGACCGAGCGACAGATCCGCTTGGTGTTCCAGCGCGCACGCGAGAAGAGCGAGGAGGGTTGGCCGGTCATCGTCTTCTTCGACGAGATGGACTCGATGTTCCGCACGCGTGGCTCGGGGATCAGCAGCGACATGGAATCCACGATCGTGCCGCAGTTGCTCGCCGAGATCGACGGGGTCGAGGGTCTCCGCAACGTGATCGTGATCGGAGCCACCAACCGCGAAGACCTCATCGACCCTGCCATCCTGCGACCCGGCCGGCTCGACGTGAAGATCAAGATCGAGCGCCCCAACGACGTCGCGGCGCGCCAGATCTTTGCCCGCTACCTCACCGACGAGATCCCGATCGCCGCGTCCGAGAAGGTGCCCGACATGATCCTCGCGACGGTCGATGAGATGTACCGCAGCGACGAGACCAACCAGTTCCTCGAAGTCACCTACCAGAACGGCGACAAGGAGATCCTCTACTACAAGGACTTCTCGTCGGGCGCAATGATCGAGAACATCGTTCGTCGGGCCAAGAAGTTGGCGATCAAGCGGGTCATCGCCGGGGGAGCGCGTGGCGTGTCGACGCAGGATCTGCTCGACTCCATCAAGCAGGAGTACAAAGAGCACGAAGACCTGCCCAACACCACCAACCCCGACGACTGGGCGAAGATCAGCGGCAAGAAGGGCGAGCGCATCGTGTTCATCCGCACCCTTGTCAAGGGCCGCGCCCCCGCCGATCGCGAAGGTGGCCGCGCCATCGAACGAGTCGGCACGGGTCAGTACCTGTAGCTCACATGGCCACCGTGCTGCAGATCAGCGACACGCATCTGCGCGCCGAGCCGAACACTCCCGCCGAGCAGCGATCCCGACGCGTCGTTGTCGGCGACGCTGGACGCGATTCGCGACGTCGAGGCCGATCTGCTGTTGCTCACCGGTGACCTCGCCGACGACCGCTCGCTCGCTGCCGTGCAGCGCCTGCGAGATGCCGTCTGCGACCTTGCACCGCAAGTCATGGCCGTGGCCGGCAACCACGACGACATCGACCACGTCCATGCCACGTTCGGTGAGGTCGATTCGATCCAGGTCGGCGCCTGGCGAGTCCTCGCCGTCGAGACGTACATCGCGGGCAAAGACCACGGTTACGTCGACGTCGAACAGCTCGTCGACCGCCTGGATCAGGTCGACGACCGATACACGCTGATCGCGCTCCATCACCCGCCGCGCTCGCCGAGCACCAACCCGATGTTTCAGCTCCTGCGAGCCGACGAAATGCTCGCCGCCCTCGCTGATCGTCGCCATGTGAGGGTTGTGGTCAGCGGTCACCTGCACGAGGCCTATGACCTTCGCGAGGGTGATCTCGAGCTGTGCGGCAGCCCGTCGTCGTACTACGCCATCGAGCACAGCGGCAACGAGTATCAGTTGTTCGCTGACGGCATCGTGGGCGCGCAGGTCCTGACGCTGGACGACGACGGATCATTTTCGTGTAAGCGAGTCGATCGTTCGTTAGGGTGCTGACATGGCAATCCCCAAGGTCTGCGGGATCGAGACCGAGTATGGGATCATGGTCCGCGGCGCCGACAGCAACCCGGTCACGGCGTCGTCGCTGCTGATCAATTCGTACCTCGCCGTCAACTATCGCAAGGTCGGCTGGGACTTCGAGGACGAGCATCCCGGACACGACGCCAGAGGGTTCGCAGTCGACGATCTGCTGGCCCCCGACATCGAGACCAACCTTGTCAACTCGGTGTTGACCAACGGTGCTCGCTACTACGTCGACCACGCGCATCCCGAGATCAGCACGCCGGAGTGCCTCACGGCGCTCGAGGTCGTTCGGTACGACAGGGCCGCGGAGGAGATCATCCGCGAGAGCATGGCGGCCGCCGCGAGCCACCTTCCTCTCGACGCCGAGATCTTGTGCCACAAGAACAACTCCGACGGCAAGGGCAACAGCTACGGCTGCCACGAGAACTATCTCCTGGCACGGGCTGTCCCGTTCGGACGCATCGTGTCGCAAGTGACACCGCACTTCGTCACACGCCAGATCGTGATCGGCGCCGGCAAGGTCGGGTGCGAGTTGCCGGGCATGTCTGCCGACGATGTGCCGTACCAGATCAGCCAGCGAGCCGACTTCTTCGAGGAAGAGGTGGGCCTCGAGACGACGTTGAAGCGACCCATCGTCAACACTCGCGACGAGCCGCACTGCGACGCCAGCAAGTACCGCCGCCTGCACGTGATCGTGGGCGATGCAAACATGAGCGAGGTGGCCACCTACCTGAAGGTTGGTACCACCGCCGTCGTGCTCGCCATGATCGAGGACGATGCGCTCGGCGACGATTGGTTGCTCGCCAACCCGGTTTCTGCCATCCGACAGGTCAGCCACGATCCTTCACTGAAGCGCACAGTGCTGCTGCGCGACGGTCGTCGCGTCACCGCGCTGGAGGTGCAGTGGGGGATGCTCGAGCGTGCCCGCAAGTACGAGCGCTCGCATGGCCTGACGGTGATCGGCGAATCGGTCGGCCCCGACGTGCTGTCGCGCTGGGAAGCCGTGCTCACCGGGCTCGAGAGCGATCGCTCGACCGTGGCCGACGTCGTCGACTGGGTCGCCAAGCAGCGCCTCATCGAAGGGTACGCAGATCGGCACAGCCTGCAGGTCACCGATGCCCGGCTGAAGGCGCTCGACCTCCAGTACCACGACCTGCGCACCGACAAGTGCCTTGCCCACCGCGTCGGACTGCAGACGATCATCGACAAGAGCGATGTCGACAGCGCCAAAACCGAGCCACCCACGACCACCCGGGCCTATTTCCGGGGGCGGTGCCTGGCCAAGTGGCCGGCCGATATCGTCGCCGCCAACTGGGACAGCCTGGTCTTCGACATCGGCCGGGATCCCTTGCGCAGGGTGCCGATGATGGAACCATTGCGTGGTACGGCCGAGCATGTCGCTAGGTTGATCGACGAGAGCAACACCCCTGCCGAGCTCCTCGCCCGGTTAGGGGCATAGGGTTTCGAGGGGAGGACACCATGGCTGAACGCACTCAGAAGCAAAAACCAGCACCGAGTCGCACAGAAGAGACCGTCGAGGAAGCTCCGGCTACCGCGGCGTCGGGCGACAAGTTGAAGGCCGAGCTCGACGATCTGCTCGACGAGATCGACGGTGTGCTGGAAACCAACGCAGAAGACTTCGTCAAGTCGTACGTGCAAAAGGGTGGCCAGTAACGACCATGGCGATGCCATTTTTCAAGCCGGGAGACGATCCCGGCTCCAACTTTCCTGACCTGCTCCGGCGAATCGGCATGGGTTCCGACGCGGTCGACGTGGGTGATGCGATCGTCCCGCACGCTACGACGTGTGTGGCCATGCGATTCGCCGATGGCGTGGTGATGGCGGGCGACCGCCGTGCCACCAGCGGCAACCTCATCAGTCACCGTGGCATGGAGAAGGTCGTGCAGGCCGATCACTTCAGCGGCGTGGCGATTGCGGGCGCAGCAGGGCCGGCGATGGAGATGATCAAGCTCTTCCAGTTGCAGCTCGAGCACTACGAAAAAGTCGAGGGTGCGTTCCTCAGCCTCGAGGGCAAGGCCAACCAGTTGTCGATGATGGTGCGCGCCAACTTGTCAGCCGCCATGCAGGGCATGGTCGTCGTGCCGATCTTCGCCGGCTACGACGTTCGGCGGAAGACCGGCCGGCTGTTCACCTACGACGTCACCGGTGGCCGCTACGAGGAGCAGGACTACGTCGCCACCGGTTCCGGCAGCCTGCACGCAGGAACGGTCATCAAGATCGGCTATCGCGAGGCGATGTCGTCCGACGAAGCGGTTGCTCTCGCGTGCAAGGGCCTGTGGGAAGCCGCCGATGCTGACTCCGCCACCGGCGGTCCCGACGCTCTGCGCGGGATCTATCCGATCGTCGCGACGATCACTTCGAACGGTTGGCAGCGTGTCACCGACGACCACCTTGCGACCGTCTTCGAGGAGATCGCCACGGAGGTGAGAGCCCGATGACGATGCCGTACTACGTCGCGCCAGAGCAGGTCATGAAGGACCGCGCAGACTATGCGCGAAAGGGCATTGCCCGCGGCCGGGCGATGGTGGCTGTGCGGTACACGGACGGCGTCGCGCTCGTGGCCGAGAACCCCTCCAACACGCTGCGCAAGGTCAGCGAGATCTACGACCGCATCGCCTTCGCCGGTGTCGGCAAGTACAACGAGTTCGACCAACTTCGCGTCGCAGGCGTCCGTGCCGCGGACCTCAAGGGGTATCAGTACTCGCGCGACGACGTCGACGCCCGCGGGTTGGCCAATCAATATGCGCAGATCCTGGGCCAGGTGTTCACCCACGAGATGAAGCCGATGGAGGTCGAGATCCTGGTGGCCGAGGTTGGCTACGGCGCCGACGACTACCAGATGTTCCACATCCTGTACGACGGCACGGTGATGGACGAGCGTCGCTTCAGCGTGCTCGGTGGCGACGCCGAAGCCATCGCCGGCCGGCTCAACGAGTCGTATGCCGACACGTTGAGCCTCGCCGAGGCCGTCACGGCAGGGACCGCTGCACTCGCGGGCGCGGAACGGGCATTGGGCTCCGACGACCTCGAGGTCGCGGTGCTCGACAGATCGAGCGGCCGTCGCTGCTTCAAGCGGTTGACCGACGCCGAGGTCGCCGAGATCCTGGGGAGATAGACGTCATGGGCAAGTCGGTCGATCTCAACAGCGACGTGGGCGAGGGCTATGGGGCGTGGCCGGGTGGCCCCGACCGCGAGCTGATGGCAATCATCACCTCGGCCAACATCGCATGCGGCTTCCACGCGGGAGATCCTTCGATCATGCGCCGCACGTGCGAGATGGCGGTCGAGAACAACGTCGCGATCGGCGCCCACGTCAGCTATCCCGACCTGGCCGGGTTCGGTCGTCGGTTCATCGACATGAAGCCGGAAGAGCTCGCCGACGCAGTCGTCTACCAACTCGGAGCCCTCGCTGCTTGTGCTCGTGTTGCCGGCTCCTCGATCAGCTACGTGAAGCCTCACGGCGCGCTGTACAACACCATTGTCCGTCACCAGCAGCAGGCCGAGGCTGTAGCCAGTGCCGTCAAGCGGTACGACCCACAGCTTCCGCTGCTCGGTCTTCCCGGCACCGACAGCGCCATCGAGCGTGCGGCTGCCGAACATGGCCTGACGTTCCTGTTCGAGGGTTTCGCCGATCGCGGCTACGCAGCCGACGGCACATTGATTCCGCGCAACCAGCCAGGCGCGCTGCTGACCGACGAAGGAGCAGCGTCGAAGCAGGCCGTCGATGTCGCCGACCGCGGCATCACATCGATCTGCATCCACAGCGACACGCCCGGTGCTGCCGAGCTGGGCGCGGCGGTCGCCGTGGGCCTGCTGCAGGCCGGGTATGAATTGCGGGCCTTCACCCGATGAGGGTGCTGCCCTGCGGGCCGGGCGCGCTCCTCGCCGAATACGACTCATTGGACGAAGTGATGGCAGTCGACGATGCCTTGCGACAGTCGGATCTCGCCGGGATCGACGATGTGATACCGGCGGCGCGGACCGTGCTGGTGACGTACCACAACGTCGATCGGATGGCGCTCGAAACGTTGTTGGTGCCCGGCGCAGCTGGCCCTCGTCCGCAGGGACCGCTCGTCGAGATTCCGGTGGTGTACGACGGCGTCGATCTCGACGATGTCGCGGCGGCGACCGGCATGTCGATCGGGCAGGTCATCGAGACGCATTCGGCGGTCACGTACTCGGCGGCGTTCCTTGGCTTCACTCCTGGATGGGCATATCTGGTCGGGTTGTCGACCGAACTGCACCTGCCGCGCCGATCGACGCCGCGCACCGCGATCACAGCAGGTTCGGTCGCCATCGCGAATGAGTTCACCGGTGTGTATCCCACCGTCAGCCCCGGTGGCTGGCACCTGCTCGGTCACACCACGGAGACGATGTTCGATGTCGATCGCGACAAGCCGGCGTTGGTGATGGCGGGGGACCGCGTGCGATTCGTCCGCACATGATCGAGATCGTCAGCCAGGGGATTGCCAGTTCGTTCCAGGACCTCGGCCGACTCGGATGCTCGCACCTCGGCGTCGGTCGCAGTGGCGCTGCAGATCGACCCTCGCACTGCCTCGCCAATCGGTTGGTCGGCAACCTCGAGTCGGCCGCGACGATCGAGACATGCGGTGGTCTGGTCGTGCGAGTGCATCACCCGGCCGTCGTCGTCGTGACCGGCGCCGGAGGAGCGATCGATGTGCGCAACGGGCCGCCGATGGGCGTCAACGGCGTCGAGCATCTGCCTGCCGGAGCCGAGTTCACGCTTCGAGCACCGATCGAAGGAATGCGGTACTACGTTGCCGTTCGCGGTGGTCTGGGGATCGATCCGGTTCTCGGGTCGCGCAGCTTCGACACGCTGGCGGGGCTCGGCCCCCGCCTGGCAACCGGCGACCACGTCGTCGTCGGCCCCGATCCGGGCACAGCGATCAACGCCGACTTCGGCGTGCGTCCACCGTTCACCACCACGATGGACCTCTTCACCGGCCCTCGTCGCGATTGGTTCACGCCGGAGGCATGGGCGGCGCTGACGACGCAGTCGTTCGTGGTCAGCCCGTCCGGGAACCGAGTCGGGGCTCGCCTCACCGGGCCATCCCTCGAGCGAGTTCGGCCTCGTGAGCTGCTGAGCGAGGGGCTGGTCGAAGGCTCGATTCAGGTGCCTCCCGACGGCCAACCGATCGTGATGCTGGCCGATCATCCCGTCACCGGTGGGTACCCGGTGATCGCGGTGGTGGCGCCGCATCACCTGCCATCGATCGCGCAAGCCCGTCCCGGGACTGCATTGCGATTTCGACACACGATCGGATAGACGAGCAATCCGGCGTGGGCCGCGATACGTTGCCCATATGGAGCGCCGCATCTACGGGCTCGAGAACGAATATGGCGTGACGTGCACGTTGCGCGGTCAGCGGCGGCTGAGCCCCGACGAGGTCGCCCGCTACCTGTTCCGTCGCGTGGTTTCGTGGGGTCGCAGCAGCAATGTGTTCCTCCAGAACGGTGCGCGGCTCTACCTCGATGTTGGCTCCCACCCCGAGTACGCGACGCCGGAATGCGACTCGCTGTACGACCTCGTGGTGCACGACAAAGCGGGCGAACGGATCCTCGAGAGCCTGCTGGTGTCTGCCGAACAGCGCCTTCGCGAGGAAGGCATCCGCGGCACGATCTACCTGTTCAAGAACAACACCGACTCGGCGGGCAACAGTTACGGCTGCCACGAGAACTACCTCACCCGACGTGCCGACGATCTCGGCCACTACGCCGAGGTGCTGATCCCGTTCCTCGTCAGTCGACAGATCTTCACGGGTTCGGGCAAGGTGCTGCAGACGGCGCGCGGCCCGATGTATTCCATCGCCCAGCGCGCCGAACACATCTGGGAGGGCGTCAGCTCGGCGACCACCCGCAGCCGGCCGATCATCAACACACGCGACGAGCCGCATGCCGACGCCGAGAAGTACCGCCGCCTGCATGTGATCGTGGGTGACTCGAACATGAGCGAGTACACGACCTTCGTCAAGGTCGGCTCTGCCGCCTGCATGTTGCGCATGCTGGAGGATCCCTCGGTCGTGCTCCGCGACATGACCCTGGAGAACCCGATCAGGGCGATTCGCGACATCAGCCACGACATGACGTGTCGCCGCAAGGTGCGTCTGGCCAATGGACGCGAAGTCAGTGCGCTCGACATCCAACGCGAGTACCTCGATCGTGCACAGCGCTACGCCGACACGAAGGGATTTCCTCCGCTCGAGCAGAGGGCGCTCGAGATGTGGGAGCACTGCATCAGCACCATCGAGAACGATCCGTTGAAGCTCGACCGCGAGGTCGATTGGGTCATCAAGTACAGGCTGCTCGACGCCTTCCGGACCCGTCACGACCTGCCGCTCGGTCACGCAAGGGTGCAACTGCTCGACCTGCAGTACCACGACATCTCGCGCGAACGAAGCCCGTTCTACAAGTTGCAGGATCGGGGCATGATCGACCGGATGTGCGTCGATGCCGACATCGACGCCGCCGTCGACATCCCGCCGCAGACCACTCGGGCGCGGCTGCGCGGCGAGTTCATCAAGCGGGCCAAGGAGCGCAAACGCGATTACACCGTCGACTGGGTGCACCTGAAGCTCAACGACCAAGCCCAACGCACGGTGCTTTGTAAAGATCCCTTCAAGAGCCGCGACGAACGAGTCGAGAAGCTGATCGCCTCCTTGTGACCTGCTCTCGAAAAGACCGCACAGGCCGCTAGCGTGGAATCGATGGCCACAGAGGACGCACGGGCGACCGTCGTTGACCCGGATGCCGACCCTTTGGTCGAAGACGAGTACGACGATCTTGACGATCCCGAGTCGCCCTCCGACCTTGCCGAGCCCGGCAAGCACAAGCGATCTGGGCTCGCCGAATGGATCATTGTCGTCGTCGTTGCCATCAGTTCGGCCCTGTTGGTCCGCGCGTATGTCCTGCAGCAGTTCGCGGTCGAAGGCACGTCGATGCTGACAACCCTGCATCCCAGCGATCGCGTGCTGGTCAACAAGCTCAGCTATCGCCTCCACGACCCGCGTCCGCGGCGACGTCGTCGTGCTGAAGCGCATCGAGAGCAATGCTCAGGAGCGCGACCTGATCAAGCGCGTCGTGGCGCTGCCGGGCGAGACCATCGAGTACCGCGACTGTCAATTGTTCATCGACGGCACGCTGGTCAACGAGCCCTACCTGGATCCGCAGATCGTCGCCCCGAGTCGCTGCGGGGCGGATCAGCCGGCTGTCGAAGTTCAGCCGAAACACGTCTTCGTGATGGGCGACAACCGCGGCGGTTCGCTCGACAGCCGCGACGCCAGCGTCGGTCAGATCGCCTACAGCAACCTCATCGGGCGCGCCTTCGTGGTGATGTGGCCCTTCGGCGACTGGCAGTGGTTGTAACGCCTCGGCTCGTACATGGCCGACGATGATTGGTGGACAGAGGCGGTTGATCGGTTCGGGCTCGATACGTTGCCCGAGCCGAGCACAACGCTGACCCAGGCACCATCGACCTCGACGTCCACAGCACTCTCGACAACGACCTCGGTCGACGATGTCACACAGCCTGTGCGCCGACGCCGAAGAAGGCACCCCGCTGTCGACTGGGTCGTCATCGCAGTCCTGCGCTCGCGGCGGCCTTCGTGATTCGCACGTTCCTCCTTCAGCAGTTTGCAGTTGATGGCCAGTCGATGCTGGGAACACTGCGTTCCGGCGATCGTGTGCTGGTCAACAAGCTCAGTTACGACCTGCACGATCCCCGCCGCGGCGACATCGTGGTCTTGGAAGACACCGACGAGAGCCTGGACACTCGCGACTTGATCAAGCGCGTGATCGCTCTTCCGGGCGAGACCCTCGAGTATCGCGACTGCCAGTTGTTCATCGACGGCGAACTGACCGAGGAGTCGTATCTCGACCCGGATCTCGTCCGCCCCGACCGTTGTGGCGTGGCGCAGGAACCGGTCGAGGTCGAGCCACGACACGTGTTCGTGATGGGCGACAATCGTTCTGCTTCGCTCGACAGTCGCACCCTCGCGATCGGTCAGATCTCGTACGACGACCTGATCGGACGGGCATTCGTGGTGGTGTGGCCGACGTCGGACTGGCGCTGGCTCTGACGCATCGAGCGGAAACGGTCAAGGGCTCTTCGGTGGCTGTCCGATCTCGGCCCTGTAGACCTCCATCATCCGGTCGACCCAGTCGCTGTAGACGCCGTCGAGTCCCATGAGCAAGGCAGCTTGCAGGATGTGCGGTTCCTGCATGTCCCAACCGAACGCCGCACGATCGAACCGATGGAACAACGCCGCCATTCCGCCGTTCCAGTCACTGTGATGCATGTTGATCGCATCGATGCCGTTCTCGCGCAGGGTTGCGGCGCGCCGCTCGGGGCCCTCTTTGATTCGAGACAGTCGCGTTGACTCGACCAGCTTTGCGCCGTGGCCACGAAGCGGCAGCAGTGCCTCCCAGCGGGACCCGCACAGCCAGACCCGTTCGAGCAATTCGGGAGCCGAATCCCGGATCACATCGATCACGACCTGGCCACTCGCGGCATCCTTCAGGTCGAGCGACAGGTGGTAGCCCGTCCCGCAGCGCTCGATGAGCTCGGCGACGGTTGGTATGTGGCTGGGCAGCTCGCCGCGCCGCATTTGGCCGATCGGTCTGTTTCGTCCCAATGACCGCTTGACGACGCCGTCGTGGTCGAGCACGGGTATGCCGTCGGCGGTCACCCAGACATCGCTCTCGAGCCCTGTCGCGCCCAGTTTCAGGGCCAGTTCGAAGCCGGCCAAGGTGTTCTCCGGGGCGTGCGCCCGAGCCCCGCGATGGCCGAAGGCTATGGGGTCGTCGAGGAGCGATGGAAGGCGTTGCTGCACGGCTGAATGATGCCACGGTGCGGTTCCGATCCGAGGTCCAGCTCGTAGACTCCCCGGCGATGTTCAATCTCAGCGGCAGCGAAATTGTTTTTTTGCTGCTGCTCGCCCTGATTGTTCTTGGCCCCGAGAAGTTGCCAGAGGCCGTGCGCAAGTTCGGCAAGGCCTATGCCGAGTTCAAGAAGATGTCGACCGGGTTCCAGAGCGAACTGAAGACGGCGCTCGACGAACCGATGCGGGAGATGCGCGAAACAGCCGACGCATTCAAGAAGGCGGCCAACTTCGACTTCGATGCCGACGACGACGCCTCAGACGAGCCGACCGCGACGCCAGATCTCGTGACGCCAGAAGTCGTTGCGCCGGAAGTCGAGACGACAGCGATCGCAACTGCCGCGATCGAGACGCCGGTCGACTCTGCCGATTCAGCTGCACCGCAACAACCGAAGGTCGTCGAAGCCGTTGAGGAAACCGCTTCCGAATGAAGCTGTCGCTGAAACGAAATTCACGCGCGAAGGTGGCGTCGCCCGACGACCGCATGACGCTCACCGAGCACCTTGCCGAGCTGCGGACGCGCATCATCCGCTCGCTGCTGGCCATCGTGATCGGGATCATCATCGTGCTCGCCGCATACGGTCCGGTGCTGCGATTTCTCACGAGGCCGTATGTCGACCTCTGCGCGCGCAAGGGCCCCGATTTCTGCACCGCAAATCTGCAGTACCTCAGCCCGCTCGAGGGGTTCACCACCCGGCTGTCGATCTCCACCTATGGCGGCATCATCATCGCCCTGCCCGTCATCATGTGGCAGGTCTGGCGATTCATCGTTCCAGCGTTGCATGCCAAGGAAAAGAAGTACGCGATCCCTTTCGTGTTGTCATCGGTCGGGTTGTTCGCGTTGGGCGGATTCGTGGCGTATTGGACACTCGACAAGGCAATCGAGTTCCTCATCGCGTGGGCGGGTCCCGATGTCGAGGCCAACTTCCAGATCAGCAAGTACATCAGCCTGGTCGGTCTCATGGTCGCTGCATTCGGGATCGCGTTCGAGTTCCCGGTGCTGCTGGTCTTCCTGCAATTGGTCGGTGTGTTGTCGCCGCAGACGCTGTTGAAGGGCTGGCGCTACGCCATCATGGCGATCTTCGTGATCGCCGCGGTCATCACACCCAGCGGGGATCCGTACTCGATGCTGGCGCTGGCGATCCCGATGACGCTGTTCTACCTGATCTCGATCGTCATCGGCATGGTCTTCCAGAAACGAAAGCGCGCCGCGGAAGCGGCCGCCGACTGACACGATTGGGTCGTGAACGCGCGTCGGGCCGAGTTGATCAGCCACTACGGCTTTCCATTGGACGACTTCCAACTGCGCGCGCTCGATGTGCTCGACGCGGGGCATTCGGTGCTCGTCGCGGCGCCGACGGGCAGCGGCAAGACAGTCGTCGCCGAGTACGCGCATCGATGTCGCGATCGCTGATGGTCATCGAGCGTTCTACACAGCTCCGATCAAAGCGCTGTCGAACCAGAAGTACCACGACCTCGTCGCCCGGCTCGGGCCGCAGAACGTCGGTCTGCTCACTGGAGACAACTCCATCAACGGCGATGCGCCCGTCGTGGTGATGACCACCGAGGTGCTGCGCAACATGATCTACGCGCGCAGCCCAGCACTCAACAACCTCGCGGTCGTCGTGCTCGACGAGGTGCACTTCCTGCAGGACACCTATCGCGGCCCGGTGTGGGAGGAAGTGATCATCCATCTCCCCACGCGGGTGCGGCTGGTGTGCCTGTCGGCCACGGTCAGCAACGCGTCAGAGCTGGCCGAGTGGATCTCGACCGTTCGCGGGCCGACGACGGCGATCGTCGAGGACCGCCGTCCTGTGAAGCTCGACAACCTGTACCTGATCGGTGACAAGACGCACGAGCGGATGCACCTGCTGCCGACGTTGGTCAACGGTCGCATGAACGGCGATGCCGCTCGACTCGATGAAGAGGCGGCGCGCAGCGCCAAGGGCAGTCGTCCTCGTCGTGGCGCCGCTCAGGCCCGGCGACGGCTGTTCACGCCGTCCCGCGTCGAGGTCGTCGATCTGTTGGAGCAACATCGCATGCTGCCGGCGATCTACTTCATCTTCAGTAGGAACCAATGCGACGAGGCCGCGAAGGCTGTGATGGCCCCCGGGACCCGACTGACCACGGGCGCGGAGCGCGAACGCATCAGGGAGATCGTCGACGCCCGGCTGGGGGCCATCGATCCTGAGGACCTCGCGGTGCTCGGCTACAGCACCGTTTCTCGCGCAACTCGAGGCCGGTGTCGCGGCGCACCACGCGGGTATGGTCCCACCGTTCAAAGAAGTGGTCGAGGCGTGCTTCGTCGAGGGTCTGGTCAAGGTTGTCTTCGCAACGGAGACACTGGCCGTCGGCATCAACATGCCCGCCAAGACGGTGGTCATCGAGAAGCTCTCGAAGTTCACCGGCGATCATCACGCATTCCTGACGCCGGGGGAGTACACGCAACTCACAGGACGTGCGGGACGGCGAGGCATGGACGAGCTCGGCTACGCCGTGGTGCTGTGGAGCCCGTTCGTGCCATTCGATCAGGTCGCTGCCCTCGCAAGCAGCCGGACCTTCCACCTCAACTCGGCGTTCCGGCCGACGTACAACATGGCCGCAAACCTCGTGCGCTCCTATACCAGCGAGCGCGCTCACCACCTGCTCAACCTGTCGTTCGCGCAGTATCAAGCCGATGGCGATGTCGTACGCATCGAGGCCCGTCTGGAGCGGCGGCAGACCCATCTCGCTGATCTGCTCGAGCGGGCACACAGCCCGTTCGGCGACATCGACGAGTATCGCCGGGAGATGAAGGCGCCGGCGCAACCGGCTGTGGCCGGTGGAGCAGTCGGTCGGGACGACCTGGTGTCCTTGGCCTTGATGAAGCTGCGCCCCGGCGATGTGATCTATGCGGAGAAGGCCCGCTATGCGGGGCGTGTGGCAGTGCTCGCAAGCGCGCACCGCAAGGGCGGTATGCGCGTGACAGGGCTCACGGCACGTCGCGATCTCGTGATGTTGACAGCGCTCGATTTCGAGGAACCGCCGCGAGCACTCGGCAAGATCCAGCTGCCCACCGACTATGCGCCGAATCGTCACGACTTCCAGAAGGAGGTGGCGCGCAGGCTGGAGCTGGCCACGCTGGCGCCCCACTCGAAGCGGGCCCGCCGCGCTGCGGTGATGTCGCAGACCGGATTGCATCCGGTCGAGGACGACCCGGAGCTCGGGGATCGCCTGAAGGCGGCAGCGCAGGCGGAGCGAGTGGCAATCGAGATCGACGAGTTGCGCACCCGGGTGCGGACCCGCAGTCAGTCGGTTGCCCGCGATTTCGACCGCGTGCTGCGCGTTCTCGAGAACTGGGGCTACGTCGACGGCGTGGGCGCTGACCGATGCCGGCAAGATCCTGGCAAGGACCTTCCACGAGTGTGACCTGTTGATCGTCGAATGCCTGCGCCAAGGGTTGCTCGACGGCCTGGATCCAGCTGCAGCTCGCGGCTTTGGTCTCGGTCTTCGTCTACGAGCATCGCAGTCCCGAGGCGCCGCCGGCTGCGTGGTTCCCGTCGCCGACGGTACGCAAGCGTTGGCAGCGGATCGCCGAGATCAGCTACGAGCTCGAGGAGATCGAGGAGGAAGCCGGCTTGTCGGTTCACCGTCCCCCGACCCAACGTTCGTGGCTATCGCATTCGCATGGGCGGCGGGTGAAGGATTCGCCGAGGTCGTCGAGGCGGAGGAGTTGTCCGGTGGCGACTTCGTGCGAACGACGAAGCAGCTGATCGATGTGCTTCGCCAACTCGCGCTCGTTGCACCTGAACGCGACACGCGCCGCGCCGCGGAACAGGCAGCCGAGCAGTTGTTCCGCGGGGTCGTCGCAGCTTCGAGCGCCGTGGAGGTGGAGGACGAGACGGACGTCGAGGGACAACCGCTGATCGCCGAGCGACGTGATGACCTTCCGCAAGGGTGAACCGTGGGGTGAAGCGGCGGTGTGTCCGTCTGACCTTCGAGTGGTCTCGACCGACGAAGACGTTCGCGACTGGGTGATCTGGCATCGCACACGCGATCAACCGATTCGTGATCTTGGCATCGCCGGCGGCGACCTGGCGCGGACGTGTGGGGGAGGCACCGGACCTCATCCGACATCGGCCAAGGTGACGGTCGATGCGATGCGGGTGACGCTCGACGACGGCGATCCGACCTGGGGTGTGGCGCACGTCGTCGCCCGTCGCCACTGGCTGCACGATGAGCTCGCCATGGTGATGAACGCGCAGTTCTCGGCGCGTACGACGTCGCGCCGCGCTCGCATCCGAATGACGGCAAGGTCGACGTGTTCGCGCGTCGACGCCGCGATGAGCTGGCGCGATCGCCTTCAGGCTCGGAACCGGGCGCGCACCGGTATGCACCTTCCACATCGCTCCTTGTCGATGCGGTCCGCAGCCGAGGTCGATCTCGACTTCGACCGACCGTTGGTCGTGTGGGTGGATGGCGTGCGTTGCGGAACCGCTCGCCGGCTACGGGTCACTGTCGAACCCGACGCATTCAGCGCCTACGTGTGAATTGCCGGGGTCGTCGGCAACCCGCGCCCCGTGTATGGTCGAACGCCATGCAGGCATGGATCCTCGACGAGTCACCCGGCACCTACCGATGGGGGTCGATCGATCTGCCGCAGCTGGCCACAGACGACGTGCAGATCCGGGTCGTTGCCGAGCGCGCTCAACCACATGGACCTGTGGGTCACGCGGGGTACGCCGAAGCCGCCACTGCCGCACGTGCCGGGTTGTGATGTCGCCGGCGTCGTCAGGCGGTCGGGATCGGAGGTCACGACGGTCGCGGTGGGCGACGAGGTGGTCGATCAACCCCGGCGTCTCGCCGGTCGCCGACATCGAGACGTGGGGCAACGACAGCCCGATGGGCCCCGGGTTCATGATCTACGGCGAGCACTGCTGGGGTGGGCACGCCGACGTACGGCGATCGCGCCCGAGCGCAACGTCGCGCAAGCGCCCCGCGATCGCGCAGCTGGGAGGAGTGCGCGGCGTTCCCGCTCGCGTACCTCACGGCGTACCGCATGCTGCGCCGAGCCCGGCTGCAGTCCGGCGACACGGTGCTCGTCGTCGGCATCGGCTCCGGGGTTTCATGCGGCGGCGCTGGCGCTTGGCGACGACATGGGCGCAAGGGTCGAGGTCACCAGCCGCAGCGAGCAGAAGCAGTCCCAGGCGCTCGACATGGGTGCCGCGGCGGCGCACGACTGTGCTGCGCCGAAGTGGTCCGTGGAGGCCGACGTCGTGATCGAGAGCGTCGGCCCCGCCACGTGGGAGCAGTCGGTCCGCTCGCTCAAGCCTGGCGGGCGGCTGGTCGTCTGCGGCGGCACATCGGGCCCGAAGGTCGAGCTCACCTTGCCGCGCCTGTTCTTCAAGCAGTTCGAGATCATCGGCTCGACGATGGGCAGCTACGAGGAGTTCGCCGACGTGATGTCGCTGGTCGACGACGGGTTGGCGATCACCATCGACAGGACGTATCCACTCGAGCGAGTACGACGAGGCACTCGACCCGCCTCGAGCACGGCGAGCAGCTCGGCAAGATCGTGCTGCACCCACGAAGGGAGCTGACGATGGACGTCGAGGCGCTGAAGGCGGCGCGTGTGCGCCGAGGTCGATCGCCTCGCCGATCGACTGCTCACGCCAGCCACGAGATCCACGCGCACCCCGAGCTCAACTTCGAGGAGGTCTTCGCCCACGATCTGCTGCGTCGATCAGTTGCATGACAGCGGGGCTCGAGCCGACGCCGCACGCGTACGGCGTCGAGCACGGCGTTCGAGGCGTCGGCCGGCGAGACAGGTCCAACGTCGCCGTGCTGTGCGAGTACGACGCGCTGCCCGGCATCGGTCATGCGTGCGGCCACAACGTCATCGCCACTGCCGGGCTCGGCGCCGGCCTCGCCGCTGCAGTTGTCGCCGAGCGAGGCCGGGGGCACGCTGCGGATCATGGGCACGCCGGCGGAGGAGGGTGGCGGCGGCAAGATCGAGATGGCCCGCAACGGCGCGTTCGAGGGGATCGACGCGGCGATGATGGTCCATCCCGCCGACGCCGACCTGATCCGGATGGACGCGATCGCGATCCAGGAGCTCCACGTCAGTACCACGGCAGGGCCGCGCACGCCGCCGCCGCGCCATAGGAGGGACGCAACGCGCTCGACGCCGCCGTGCTCGGCTACATGAACGTCGCCGCGCTGCGCCAGCACATCCGCCCGACCGAGCGGATCCACGGCATCTTCACCAAGGGCGGCGACAAGGCCAACATCGTGCCGGCCGAGGCGGTGATGGACGTGGATCGTCCGCTCGGCGACCATCGCCTCGCTGCAGCCGCTGAAGCAGCGCGTGCTGCAGTCGCCTCGAGGCGCTGCGTCGGCCTGCTCGGTGCACGATGCACCACGACGTGGCACGGCCACACGTACGCGGACATGATCGACAACGGGCCGATGGTCGCCGCCTACGTCGCCAACGCGGCGCGCGTCGGCCGCACGGTGCGTCGATCCTGCAGCTGATCGGTCGCAGCAGTCGTCGGCTCGACCGACATGGGCAACGTCAGCTACCTCGTGCCGTCGATCCACCCGATGATCAAGGTCGCCGGCGACGGCGTCGCCGATCCACACGCCCGAGTTCGCCGAGTGGGCGCGGGCGCCGACGGCGACCGGGCGGTGCTCGACGGTGCCAAGGCGATGGCGATGACGGTGGTCGATCTGTGGTACGTCGGCCGACCTCCAGCGAGCCGACGGCAGCTGCCTTCGCCGGCCGGCCCTCGTCGGTCGAGGTGCTCTCGTACGCCAGGTCAGGCGATCGCGCGATGCGGCTGCCGGTGAGCCCCGACCCGGGCATAGGATGTTGCGTCTGTGACGGTCTACGTCCCCGAGGAGTTCACGCCGCACGAGGCCGACATCCTGCGGCGGTACTTCACCAATCTCGACGGTCCGGTGTTCGCGCTCGTCAACCTGCCCGAGGTCGTCAAGGGCGCGCTGTTCGCCCGGTACAGCCGCAGCTCGAAGAGCCTGCGCCGGCTGTTCCTCGACGAGTTCGTCGGCGATCTCGACATCAGCGGCGACCACACCGTCGACGCAACGATCGGCGTGCGAGCGTGCCGAGGAGCTGTACGAGAAGGTGTTCTTCGAGTACGGCGACGACTCCGTCGCGCAGCTCGGCGGCGTGCACCTGGCGTGCGAGCAGGCGTCGAACATCCTGACCAAGGTGCTCGAGTGGGGCCGGCTGATGAGCTACCTCGAGCAGAGCACGCGGTACATCGCCTACGACGCCCGCCTCGGCGGTCGATATCGCTACTATCCGCGACCCCGCGGTGCTCTCGAGCCGGTTCGGCACGCGCTACGTCGGCGACATGGACCGCCTGTTCGACGCGTACAGCCTGCTGCTCACCAAGGTCACCGACCACGTCCGCGCGACGGTGGCGCGCGACTCGGCCGACAGCGACTTCGTCTTCCGCCAGGCAACCAGGGCGAAGGCGCTCGATGCGGTGCGCGGCGTGCTGCCCGCGGCGTCGCTGTCGAACGTCGGGCATCTACGGCAGCGGTCAGGGTTCGAGATGCTGCTGCTGCGCATGCGCGCCCACCCGCTGCCGGAGGCGCGCCAGTACGCCGACCTGATGCTGCACGAGTTGCGCAAGGTGATCCCCAGCTTCCTGCGCCGCGTCGACATCGCCGAGCGTGGTGGACGCTGGACGAACTACCTCGCCACCACCCGCGAGCGAACCGCGAGCTGGTCGACACGATTGTTCGGCGGCACGCCGGTCGAGCAGGCCGCCGTCGGTGCAGCTCGTCGACTGGGACCCGACGCCGAGGACAAGCTGCTGGCGGCGATCTGCTATCCGCACACCAACCTGCCCGAGACACCAGATCTGTTGCAGCGGGTGCGCACGCTGGTGCCGACCGAGCGACTGGCGCTGATCCGCGCGTACGTGGGCGAGCGCGAGAACCGTCGCCACAAGCCGGGGCGGGCATTCGAGCGCGTCGACTACCGCTTCGACGTGCTGTCAGCGACTACGGCGCGTTCCGCGACATGCAGCGCCACCGCATGCTGACCATCGAGTGGCAGCCGCTGACGCCCAACCACGGATACGTGCGGCCCGATCTGATCGACGAGGCGGGGATGACCGACGTGTTCGACGACGCGATGGCGCGTTCGGCTGCGCTCTACGACGCGTTGAAGGACGAATATCCCAACCAGGCGAGCTATGCCGTGTCGATGGCGTACCGCCTGCGGTACTCGATGCAGTTCAACGCCCGCGAGGCGATCCACATGCTCGAGCTGCGATCGTCGCCGCAAGGCCATCCCGCCTACCGCCGGGTCGTGCTCGAGATGCACCGGCTGATCGGCGAGCAGGCTGGCCACCGGGCGATCGCCGAGGCGATGACCCACATGACGATGGAGGCGCCCGAACTCGAACGGCTCGAGGCCGAGCGCCGCGCCGAGACCCGCCGAGGGCAGTCCTGACCTTTCGGTGAGGACGCTCTGTGACCGTTGTCACAGACAGGAGGAGCAGGGTCCGTCGCTGGCCGCCGTATTATCCGCGCCCGCGCCCAGGGTTCCCGCACCAAATGAAGGATCGAAGATGGCTGATGATGACGAGGTAGTTGGGGCCGACGACGACTTCGAAGAAGAGTCCGAAGAGGAAGAGGAACCTGCCGAACTGACCGACGAAGACCTCGACGAAGAGGCCCTTGTCGAAGACGATGAGTTTGGTGAGATCGATGATCCCTTCGATGCGGATGCAGAGGTCGAAGAAGAGGACGAGGACGAAACCGAGGGTCCCGTTCGCAAATCGGTGACGGCTGACGCCGAAGAAGACGATGACGACGACATCATCGCTCCGGACGACGTCGAGGCAGACCTCGACACGATCTTGAAAGACCGCCTTGTTGCCGCCGATGACGAGGGCGGCGAGGACGAGGAGGAGGAACCGGAGGATCGCAGCGAATCGAGCGATCGCCTCCAACCCAAGCGCGCCGACGAGCAACTGTGCCCGAGTTGCTTCCTGCTGGTGCGCAACAGCGCGCCGATCTGTCCGGTCGGCGACGACGAGTGCCCGCTGTTCAGCTGACCGCGATGGACGAAGTGGTTCGTCAGGCCGAAGTTGCCGACGCTGCCCAACTCGCCGAACTCGAAGCGGCCGCGCGGCACCATCTCATCGATCAGCGCGGCGGCGCCGCGCTGCTGGCCGAGCAACCTGCCGTCGGGAACTGGGTTCCTGCCATTGAAGACAACGCGCGTTGGATCGGCGTCGCCGAGCTCGACGGGTTCGTCGTCGGCTACCTCGAACTCGCAGTCACCGGAGACATCGCCGTCGTACGCCAGGTCTACGTAGAACCCGAGGCGCGCGAACTTGGGTTCGGCGACGCCCTGTTGGACGCGGCGCGCCAGGAAGCGCAACGGCACGGTTGCGGCGCCCTCGAGGGCTTCGCTCTGCCGGGAGATCGCGACACGAAGAACCTGTACGAACGGGCCGGCATCACCGCTCGCAAGATCATCGTCTCGACGCGGTTGTAGCTCCGCCTACTTGGCCTGCCAGTTCGGAGCGCGCTTCTCGATGAACGCCGTCAGGCCTTCCTTGGTGTCCTCCGAGCCCAGGATTGAGGCGAAACCGGCGGTGGTCATCTTCTTCAACGTCTCGTCGTCCTCGTACGCCGAGGCCAGCACGACCTTACGACTCGCACGCACGGCCAGGGGAGCGACGGCACAGATCTGTTCTGCGAGGCGCGTCGCTTCCTCGAGAGCCTGGCCGGGCTCGACGAGGCGATTGACGAGGCCGAGCTCGTATCGCGCGCTGGGCCGGCAACGGCTCACCCGTGAGGATCGCTTCCATCGCGGCCGCTCGGCCGATCGCGCGTGGTAGCCGGAACAGCCCGCCGGCACCCGCGATGAGGTTGCGCTTGACCTCTGCGAGTCCGAACGACGATCGGGTTGTGGCGACGACGAGGTCGGCTGCGAGAACGATCTCGCATCCACCGGCGGTCGCCAGGCCGTCGACGGCAACGATCACCGGCTTCTCGCGATCGCGGTAGGCGAACCCGGCAAATCCGCCGCGTTCGGTGTCGAGCGTGCGTCCTTGTCCGGCGGCAATCGCCTTCAGATCTGCACCGGCCGAGAAGACCGGCCGATCCTGCCCTTCGGTGTTTGCAGCGAGAATACCGACCCACACCTGCGGGTCGTTCTCCAGCTGATCGATGGCCGCTTCCATGCTTGCGGCGACGTCGCCGTTGACGGCATTGCGCGCCTCGGGACGGTTGAGTGTGATCAGGCCGATCCGGCCGCGGGCTTCGTACGTGACGCTGTCGCTCATCTCGTCGACTGTACGGTCGACCAATCAACCACAGCGAACTCACGCCGCAGTAGTTGGGTGGAAGCGCCCGACGAACCCGCGCGAAGCAATCCCACAATTACCACAAGGAGCCCGCATGATCACTCGCCTCGCCGGAAGCAACCCCACCCGCAGCCGCGCCGCGATCTACGACAATCTCGTCTTCACCGTCGCGGTCGCGGCCGACAAGGTCGACTCGTACTACGAGCAGACCAAGCAGGCGCTCGTAGCGATCGATACAAACCTCGCCGAGGCCGGGACCGACAAAAGCCGCATCCTGACGACCTTCGTCTACATCGCCGACATCGCGCAGAAGGGTGAGATGGACCGCGCCTGGGGCGAATGGGTGGACCGCAAGAATCCCCCGATCCGCGCATGTCTTGGGGTCACGCTCGAAGGCAACGACCTTGTCGAGATCGTGGTGACCGCGGCGAAGTGACTGCGCGCACCCGGTCATTCGTGTGGAGTGTTTCGAGGTACCCGGGTGGGCGCCAAGCACTCCACAGGCCGTGCCGCCGAGTACCTCGGCGCGCCGTCGCTCGACCGCTTTCCGAAGAACCTCATGCGTCAGTTCTAGTCGGCCGCGGCGGCCTTCAACCGGGCTGAGCCGCGTCGCTTACCGTACGTGCACGGTCCAGTTGTAGCCATTCCACCATCGTTGCTCGGCGCCATTGCCTACGTTCGTGTACCAGCCGGGTGGCGGGGTCGGCCCAATGGGCAGCGTCTGCTTTACTCGATATCGAAAGATCCACTTCACATCCCAGTATCGGCCGACCCCGGCATAGCTTGATCGCGAAGTCCGACCTCTCCAGCGCTTTCTGATGGGTTGCGAAGTACGTTTGGCGGGACGATGGCGCACAGTCACTTCCCGCTTGGCGGCACAGAACGCCGTCTCCAACAACGAGTTCAGCAACTGCTGGGCGACGGCTGGGCATCGGACCGGCGGTTCGGAGCTGTACCGGTTCCTGTGGAGTCTTTCGAGGCACCCAGGTGGGCGCCAAGAACTCCACAGGACCGATTGACGATAGCTCGCCCCGATTGCCCAGTCGCTCCGGCGCGTCAGCGCAAGGCGTGAGAGATCAGCGCAGATCAACAAGCGCCGAGCCGCAGTCCTGCTCGGGTCGTAGCGTCAGCTACTCGTGCCCCGGATCGAACGTCAGCGAGGTTGACAGCTCGCGGTGAGATGCGATCTGTTCTTGCAGTTCGTCGATCTTTCGCTGGGCCAAGGCCACGGCGTCGGCGCCCGCCAGGAAGCGTCGCGGTGGCGGGTCTTCACCGACGATCGTGACCAATGCTTGGGCAAGCTTGTTCGGATCACCGGACTGCTGGCCGTCCTGCGACTGCCACCACTGCCGCTGGGCAGCGCTGCGCTCGGCGTAGGCCGGAATCGACAACGCTGGCCAGATGAGCGATTCCGGACTAGCCAGCCCGGTTCGGAAGAAACCCGGATTGACGATCGTGGTCCGAATACCGAACGGCGCAACCTCTTGTTCGAGCGCGCCCATCCACCCTTCCAGACCTGCCTTGGACGCCGCATAGACCGACGAGTACTCGAAGGCGACCAGTCCGGCGCCCGACGAAATCGCGACCAGATGACCCGAGCGCTGTTTGCGCATGACCGGTAGAACGGCCCGGGTAACGTTCATCGGTCCGATCAGATTGGTGGCCAACTGTTGCTCGACCTGTGCGGGCGACATCTCCTCGAAGTAGCCCTTGAACGAAGCGCCCGCGCTATTCACCAAAACGTCAATCCGACCAAACCGCTCAACTGCGGCGGCGGCTGCCGTGTCGGCGTCATCCACACTGGTCACGTCAAGCCTCACCACATGCATACGGTCGGATGCACCGACAGCGTTCAACACCTCGTCGGGACGACGACCGGTCGCGACAACGGAATCGCCGGCAGCTAGCGCAGCCCTCGTGAAGGCCACGCCCATGCCACGGCTGGCACCCGTGATGAACCACACCCTGCTGTCAGCCATCACGCACCATCCCTTCGAGGCGAACGTCGCAGACCACCGTATCGCTGCGTTGCCCGGCCCAGAGAAGATCACCAGCGTTCGGATTGCCCTGTTCGGAGATGTTCGAGGTCAGGTCGCCAAGACTTCTCAAGGGGCGCCGACATCGTGCCGATGACTGCAAGGTGTGGTGCGCAGGTCGTCCGATTCTGATCCGCTGCATCGCCGCGGTGGTACTGGGGGCTCTCGTCGCCGGCTGCACGGTCGAAGCCGCAGGAGTGAGCGTTGTCACCACCACCAACCGACTGGTTCGTTATGACGAATCGGCCGGAACGTTGGAAGTCCTCGACGACCAGCTGAACGTCGAGCGCACCATCCCGGTGACCCACGCCGGTCTCACGATGCCGCGCGGCGTCGATGGTTCGGCGCTGGTCGATGTGCGCATCGATGGTTTGACGGTGTACGACCTGCGAATGGGCACGACCTTCGACCTGCCGATCGACGACGAAGGTCTGGAGCTCAAGTCCGGGACACCTGTCGATTCATCGTGGAAGTTGATCGATCGCCCCGTTGGCGGCGGTGTCTTCGCGGTCAATGTCGAGACCGGCGAGTACCAGGATGTCCGCAAGCAACATGGTCTGGAGGATTGGCTCCACCTGTCCCGCTTCGGCACGGGACTCTACGTCGCAGAGCTGCGCGACCACTCATTGGCAATCACAATCGAAGGCGACCAGTTGGAGCACCACCTCGTCGACGGCTTTCTCGTCGCGAAGAGTGGGTTGCTCGAGGTCACCGCCGAGACGACCAAGTCGGGCGAGACGTCTGAGTGGCGCCTGACCTTGTCACGGGACGGGCATCAGATCGGCGGCCCGCTCGCGCTCGCGGTCAACAACATGATCCGGGTCGAATTGATCGACGACAGTTCGGCTCTGACCGTCATCGATGGCACGATCTCGGTTCACAACTTTGCGACTGCGGTGGATCGCGAGATCGCCAACTTCCCGGAGGCATCGAACATATGGATCACGTCACCGGACCGGATCTGGATCGCTCGTGACGAACAGCCGACGCTACTGATCGATGGCGCGGGCAAGACAGTTGCTGAATTTCCGGCCGGGATGTATCCGATAGCGGCGCGAGGTGGCTGTTCGCTGCTCACACAATGGAACGTCCAGCAAACCTCGCTCGTCGACAACGGCAGCGGTCGAACAATCACCACCTTCGATCTCGGCCCCGAAGATTTCTTCGGCGCCGACGATTGCACCACGTGGTCTGGTGGAATACACGCCAAGCTGGTGATCGACGGCCGCGTGGTGGACCTTGGCTTCGCGGCTTACGTCGTCGACCTTTCCGCGAACGGTCATCAAGCGATCGTTTTCGGCAACGACGGCCCGGTGCTGCTCGACACGGTCACCCGCAATCAGACACCGTTGCCGGACGGCGAGTACCGCTTCGCCGAACTGTGATCCAGCCTCGTCTGCGCGGTTCAGGAATCGCCATACCATTGCACACGGCGGACGTCGCACAGTTCCTCCTTGCCCTTGAGCACGACCTGCTCGGACACGCCGACCGGTGTCGGAAGGAGCCGAGCGAGCCGAGCGGACAGCACGACCTCGCCAGCCTCCGCACAGCCCTGGAGGCGCGAGGCTGTGTTGACGACATCGCCGACCGCGGTGAAGTCGTGCACGGCGGTGTCCCCGATGTTCCCGATGAACGCCTGACCGAAGTCGAGTCCGATGCCGATCTCGAAGTCCGGAACACCCGCGGTGCCGTACCCGACACGCTCAAGGAGTTCACGAGCGTGCTCGAGCATCACGTGGGCGACGTGCCGGCGGGCGTCATCATCGATTGACGCTGCTGGCATCATCAAGGTCGGCACATACAGCGCCATGACCTCGTCGCCGATCAGCTTGTCGATGAGAGCCTCGGGGAAGAAGACCTTCTCGGCGTGGGCATAGAACCGTCTCAGCTCGATGCTGACCTCGGCCGGGGTGCGCGACTCCGAGTCTGCGGTGAAGCCGCGAAGGTCGGCGAACAACACCCCGATCTCCAACGTCATTCCGCCGGGCGGAGCGAGCTCGACGCACGTCGAGCAGATGTTCGGGTTCTTACGCGATGGGCGGTAGCCCAAGGGCCGCACGAGCCGGGCGCCGACGCCGGCGAACGGCGCGCCGCAGAAACCACAGCGAGGGGTGCTGGGCAGCGTGCGGAGAACTCGCTTGAACGCCCGATTGCTGGGCTGCGATGCGAACCTCCAATACGACTCCCAGTCGGCGGGAGTCAACGGCTCGTCGGGGTGCTTGCGGGCCTGCTTCAAGAGTCCCTTCAGCGCCTGGCGCTGCATGAAGGAGGGACGCCGGGCCGACCCGATGCCACCGCCGCTCGAGATCTCGTCGCCCTTCACCCGTACACAATGCCCGGTCAGGCTCGCTCGCACAAGCACGGCCCAGCGGCGTTCCGTCGCGAGCGAGTGTTGGCGAGATGGAGGTCAGCAGTCGAACACACGCCCATGAATCTGCGGGCCGGCAAGCCAGTCGGAGTCGTCGTGCTCGAGGCTCAAGAACAGTTGTAGGTGACCGAGCGTGCGAAAGCCCAAGTCGTGGAAGGCTTGGATCGCTAGCGCATTTCGGGCGACGGGCTTGATGTTGACGTACTTGGCACCGCGTCGGCGCGACTCGTCGATAGCGGTTTCGATGAGCTTTCTTCCGACTCCGCTTCTGCGGCGAAGACGATCAACAACAACGGGTTCGATGGTGGATTCGCCGTCGGCCCACAGCAGTCCGCTCAGACCCACGACGGAGTCGCCGTCAGTGGCGACCCAGGTCATGACGCGGTCGGACAAGGCGAGGTACTCGTCAAATCCCGAAGCCGGGTCGTCGCCACCGATCGTTGAGTCGGCGTAGATCTCACGATGGTGCTCGACGAGCTGAGCGAACAAGAGGCGGCAAGCCTCAAGGTCATCTGATCGGAACTCACGAACATCCACTGAGTCATCTTGTCACTGCAATAACCTCGCTCATTCGAACCTCCAGACTCGCTTGTTTGTCACCGCGAGACCCCATACGGGTCCGCAGGCGCCAAACGCTAGGTCAACCGCTCGTAGGCGATGTGGACAGCGTTGCTCGACGGGCGGACATCTCGTTGGCGGTACCGCTGACGCGTACCCGCCCGAAACAGAGGCGTGCCGCCCCCGACCACCATCGGCGCGAGGTGTACACGGAACTCGTCCACGAGGCCCTTCTCGAGCGCCTGTCCGATGACGTCGCCGCCGCCCATGATCACGACATCGCCATCCGTCGCGGCGGCCCGAGCGTGATCGATCGCAGTCTCCAGATCGGGCGCGAACGTGAATCGCATACCCAACTCCCGCTCCAGGCGGACGTCCTGCGGCGGGGAGTGGGTGACGACGAAGAACGGAGGCGTCCCAACTTGTTCGCGCCATAGCCCATGTCCTTCGACCAGCCGTCGGGACCGTCGACGGTATCGAACAGCCGTCGACCCATCACGACCACGCCACTGGCCGCCGTCGCTCCTTCGAGGATCTCGGTGTCGACCGGGTCCTGCTCGGTGACCCACGCGTGGAGTTCGGGGGCATCTCGAGCCCGTATTCAGGGTCGGCGCCGGGCCCCGTCACATAACCGTCGAGCGACATGGTGATGTCAGCGATGACCTTCGGCATGGCTCACTCCCTTTCGGCAGTTCACTCCTTGTAAGCCGACGAGTTTGTCACAGACTCGTGGTAGAGACCGATGGGCAGTTCTGGGCGGTTTCGGACCGCAAGCTAACCTCCCCAGTGGGAACCGAAGGGGCTGAGCGGGATAGAGAAAGGAAGGAATTCTCGTGGATGTTCAGCGAACTGGACGCATCTTCGGCTGGTTGTTCATCGGCACATTCGTCACGAGCATCCCTGCACGGCTGCTCTTCGTTCACGGACTCGGCGCGAGCTGGACCGACATACGCTTCGTCCCTGGGGACACTTCCACCGCAAGCCTCAAGCTCGGCGCGGTCCTCGAGTTCGGCCTGATCGTCACCCAAATCGGAACAGCGGTCGTCATCTATTCGCTCGTCAGACGACAGAGCGAGACCCTCTCGCTCGGATACGTCAGCGCTCGCATCATGGAGTCGGTCTTCGCCGCGATCGGCCTCATCAGCATCATGTCGATGTGAACGTGGCCGACTCGTTGGCGTCAGCCACTGGCGCCGAGGCCACGGCCCTGGCCGTCACCGGTAATTCGCTGGCGAGACCTACGAATGGGCGTTCCAGTGGGGACCCGGACTCGTTGCGGGAATCGGGAACGGCTTGATGCTGGGCTACTTGATGTACCGATCGGAACTCGTGCCACGCCGGATGGCGATGCTGGGTCTCATCGGCGGCCCGGTGCTGATCCTGTCCCACGTGCTGATCCTGTGCGATGTGTACAAGAACGGTGAGGGAGCCTCCGGCCTGCTGACGTTGCCGG
>CAVVBH010000017.1:0-148831 GCA_963746365.1 Ilumatobacteraceae bacterium
CGAGGGCCGCTTCCATCTCGCGAGCGCGCTCGTCGCGAAGGGACGGCTCGCCGAAGCGGACTCCGAGCTGCGCGCGCTGCGCGAGCCGCCGCCGCAGGATCGCAGCGGCTACGTCAACGCGATCGGCGTCGAGCAGATGGCCTGCGCGGTCGACGTCGGGCTCGGCCGCCACGCGCAGGCGATCGCGACCTTCGCCCGCCACGAACGCGACGGCTCGCCCTTCGCGGCGGATCCCGGCATCCGCAGCTGCGTCGCGCAGGCGCTCGAGGCGTCGGGCCGACCGCAGGAAGCCACCGCGCTCTACGAGCGCGTCATTGCGTCGCTCGCGGGCGAGGAGCCGCCGGCCGCGCTGTCGCTCGCGCTCGCGCGCGCCTACGCCAAGAGCGGCTGCCGCGACGACGCGAAACGCTGGCTCGCCCGCGCCGAGGCCACCGGCCCGCGCGAGCCCACCTTCGACGCCCAGCTTCGCCAGGTCGAACGCCTGCTCCGCTGATCCGCAGCAATCTGCAGGTCAGGAACCGAGCGCCGTAGGCGGCGGCGCCCGGAGTAGGAAGCGAGCGGTCCGAAGCAACCAACGGCCATTTCCCCACTCCCGCCGAGCGCGCCGTCAGCAGCACCCCGCAGCACCCGGCCGTCCTGACGCAACGCTGTCGGGAGCCATGGCGAGGATGCCCTTCGTCGCGCATCTCGCGCGGCCACGAAGGAGACGGTGATGACGCATCCGGTCGTGTGGTTCGAGGTGATGGGCGACGACGGCGCCGAGCTGCGACGCTTCTACGGCGACGCTGTTCCACTGGAAGATCGACGCGGACAATCCGATGAACTACGGCATGGTCGAGGCGGTCGACGGGACGCGGCATCGCGGGCGGCGTCGGCGAACTCACCCACGAGCCGCAGCCGCGCGTCACGTTCTACGTGGCGACCACCGACGTCGAGAAGAGTCTGCTGGCGCGCCTGCGAACTCGGCGGCGGCGTGCTGATGCCGCGCACCGAGCTCCCGGGCGGTCACGATCATCGGCATGTTCGCGGACCCCGAAGGCAACCCGATCGGTCTGGTGGAGGAGCAGGAGGACTAGGACCGATCTGGCCAGCGCAGCATACCATGGCCCCCCATGCGACGAGCCGATCGGCTGTTCCGCATCATCCAGCTGCTCCGCGGGCGAGGCCGCGCGCGAACCGCGCGGTGGCTCGCGGAGCAGCTCGAGGTGTCGGACCGCACGTCTATCGCGACGTCCGCGATCGACCGCATCCGGCACGCCGATCGAGGGCGAGGCCGGCGTCGGCTACACGCTTCGCCACTACGACTTGCCGCCGCTGATGTTCGACGCCGACGAGACTCGAAGCGCTCGCGCTCGGCGCGCGCGCGGTGCAGGCATTCGGAGACGAGGCGCTCGCACGGGCCGCGGCGTCGGACGCGCTGTCGAAGATCGAGGCCGTGCTGCCCGCAGCGATCCGCCGCGCTCGAGCGGCGCCGCGCTGTACGCGCCGCGCGCGGGCGACACCGCGCGATCGGCTCCGCCCACCTGCTCGTCGGTGCGCGCCGCGCTCGGCGCGCGCCAGAAGCTCCGATCCGCTATGCGCGAGCAGACGGCGCCGAGAGCGATCGCATCGTGCGCCCGCTCGGCGCGTTCTTCTGGGGCCGGAACGTGGACGCTGACGGCCTGGTGCGAGCTGCGCAGCGACTTCCGCAACTTCCGGCTGGACCGCATCCAGTGCGGTCGAAGCGACGCGGATCATTTCGAGGAGAGACCCGGGCCGAGCTTGCGCGACTACCTGCGGACGATCGGACCGGACGGCGAGCGGTTGCTGCAGGAGTAGGGGTTACTTCGAGCGGGCCTTGTCGTCGACCGCGATTTCGTGCACCGAGCCTTCGGCAGGGAAGTGATCGAAGTAGCCCGCGACGATGTCCTCGCCCGCCGCCTTCGCGAGCAGCGACGCCCGATCTCGCCGTGCGTCACGACCGCGATCGCCTGCCCGGCGTGCGCGCTCCGCAGCGCTTCGAGCTTGGCGGTCGCCCGCGTGAAGCCGTCGGTCAGCGATTCGCCGCCGGGCGGACGCGGGTCGCTGCCGGTCTTCCAGCTCCGCGTGCGCGCCGTGCCGCTCGCCGTGCGCGCATCCGAGCCGGTGTCGAGCGTGCGGAACGCATCGGCGACGACCGGTCCTTTCGCGAGACCGAGCTGCTGCGCGATCGCCGCGCCGGTCTGCTGTGCGCGCCGCGCGGGAGAGCAGTAGACCGCGACGATGCCCTTGCCGGCGAGCGACGCGCCGACCTGTTCAGCCTTCGCGAGGCCCGCGGGCGTCAGCGCGTCGAGGTCGCCGCTGCTCATGCCCGGCGGGCGCTCGGCGGCCGGGACGTTCTTCCAGGCGCTCGCGTGGCGGATCACGAAGACGCGCAGCGGCGCGTCCGCTCGCGCGGCGAGCGGCGCGAGGAGGGTGAGGGCGGCGAACACGAGGCAGCAGCGACGCGTCATCGGGTCGGCTCCAGGGCGTCGAGGTAGGCGATCGACTCGCGCTCCGGCGTCGGAGCGCCGCACCAGATGCGCGGTGGCCGCGTGCTCGCGCAGCGTTCGATAGAGCGCGATCGTCGCGCGCAGCGCGCGCAGGCACGAGGGCGGCGCTCCGTGCGCGGGGAGCGTCTCGCGGAGCGCAGCGATGCGCTCGGGCGCGGCCGACTCGATCCGGCGTACGCCGTTCGGCTGCGCGCCGTGCTCGGCGAGGATCAGCGGGCCGAGCACGCGTGCGCGGATGAAGCCGAGTCCGTCGATCGTCTCGAAGAGCTCGCCGCGCGCGATCTTGCCGGGAAGATAGTGCACCCACGGTCCAGATCCGGTCCTCGAACCATTGGAGGTCGGGCTGTGGAATGCGCGCCGCGTCGACCCGCCAACGCGCGTGCAGCCGGCCGTCGCGTGTCGAAGAGCACGATGCTATTCGTCGACGCGGTGCGCCGTCGGCGACCGGACACGAACTTGAGATCGACGTGCAGGAGCGGCGGTCCGTAGAGGCAGATCAGGAGCCGCGGCGCACCGACGTGCTCGCCGGTGAACGCGACGAGGAGCGGCGCCGAGCCCGCGCGCGATCTCCGACGCGCTCGGCCATCACGGCGTCGCGCGCGCCGTCCTCCACCGCGATCACGAGATCGAGGTCGGAGTGCTCGTCCATGGCGTCGCGCGCGAGCGAGCCCGCGGCCGCCACGCCCGCGATGCGCGGATTCGCCCGCAGGCGCGGGACCGCCGCATCGAGGAATGCGGCGTGCTGCGCGGGAATCCCGATGGCCGTGCCTTGGGCTGCGTGCTTCCAAGGCGCGCGCCACGACGTACGCCTGGATGAAGTCGCGCATCCTCGCGCGACAGCACGTCGGCGAAGCCCGGCATCCCCTTCGCCTCCCGCACGCCGCCGACCACGATGTCGCCGAAGCTCGCGTGCGTCGCGGCGGTGGCCTTGCGCAGATCGGGCACGACGCCGCCCGCTACGCCCTTCAGGCCGTGGCACACGGCGCACCACTCGTGGAAGAGGAGGCCGCCGCGATTCAGCTCCTTCCGCGTCACCTTCACGGTGACGGGCGGCGGCAGCGGCGGCGAGACGTCGAGCGGCTCGCTCGGCGGCAGCTTCGCCGTGCCGCCGAGCTTGAAGGTGAGCACGCGCGCTTCGCCGGGTCTTCACGCCCTGCGCCTGCGTGATTTGCCGACGACGAGCGGAAGGCGCCGCCCCAGCCGGCCATGACCGTGACGTACTGCTCGCCGTCGACCGTACGTCACCGGCGCCGCCATCACGCCGGTCTCGCCGGCGACTCCAGAATTTCTTGCCGTCCGCGGCGCGATAGGCGACGAAGCGGCCGTCCGCCGTGCCCTGGAACACGAGATTGCCCGCGGTGCGTCAGCACGCCGCCGTTCCACGGCGACTCTGTACTGGCGCGCCAGACCTCGCGCTGCGCCACCGGATCCCACGCGAGCAGGTGGCCCTTGTCAGCGTCGCGCCACGGCGCCATGCCATCTCGGGACCGCGGCATCTCGGCGGCTGTGTGCCGACGTTCCAGGCGCGCCTCGGCTCGTGGCGAAGTTCTTCGGAGCTGACGTAGGCGCCGGTCTCCTGCGCCGGGATGTAGACGAGGCCGGTCTGCGGATTGAAGCGCCATCGGCTGCCAGTTGTGGCCGCCGAGCGGGCCGGGCGACGACCAGCGCGGCCTTCCTCGTCCGTAGTCGGCGTCCGGGTTCTCGATCGGCCGGCCGGTCTTCGTGTCGACGCCGCGTCGCCCAGTTGATCGGCGACGAAGTTGCTTGGCCGAGATCAGCTCGCCGGTCGTCGCGGTCGAGGACGTAGAAGAAGCCGTTCTTCGGCGCCTGCATGAGCACCTTGCGCGGTCGGCCGTCGATCGCGAGGTCGGCGAGGATCATGTGCTGGGTGGCGGTGTAGTCCCAGGTGTCGCCGGGCGTCGTCTGGTAGTGCCAGACGTATTCGCCGGTGTCGGGCTTGAGCGCGACGATCGACGACAGGAACAGATTGTCGCCGCCTGCCGGCGCTGCGGAGCTTGCCGATTCCACGGCGAGCCGTTGCCGACGCCGATGTAGAGCAGATCGAGCTCGGGGTCGTAGGCCATCGAGTCCCAGACCGTGCCGCCGCCGCCGAGCTTCCACCACTCGCCCGTCCAGGTCTTCGCGGCCTTCGCGAGCGCCGGGCTGCTCGAACGGCTTCCGCGGGATCGCCGGGCACGGTGTAGAAGCGCCAGAGCTGAGCTGGCCGGTCTCGGCGTCGTAGGCGGAGACGTAGCCGCGCACGCCGAATTCGGCGCCGCCGTTGCCGATGATCACCTTGCCCTTCACGACGCGCGGCGCGCCGGTGATCGTGTAGCGGCTGCGCGGGATCGACGGTGAGCGTCTCCCAGACGCTTCTGCCGGTGGCGGCGTCGAGCGCGATCAGGCGGCCGTCGAGCGTGCCGACGATAGACCTTGCCGTTCCAGACGCGCGACGCCGCGGTTCACGACGTCGCAGCACGCGCTGCGCGCCGCAGTCGCCGCGGCACCTGCGGATCGTAGCGTCCAGAGCAGCTTGCCCGTGCGCGCGTCGAGCGCGTACACGATGCTCCAGGCGCCGGTCGTGTACAGCACGCCGTCGACGACGATCGGCGTCGCCTCGACTGCCGCGATTCGGTGTCGAGGTCGAGCGACCAGGCGAGGCCGAGCCGGTCGACGTTGCGCGTCGTTGATCTGGTCGAGCGGGCTGTAGCGCTGCTCGTCGTAGGTGCGGCCGTGCGTCAGCCAGTTGCCGGGCTCGTCGTCGGCGGCGACGAGCCGCGCGCCGTCGATCGCGAGCGTCGTTGCGCGGATGCGGTCGGCGATGGTCGCGGCGTCGCGCGCCGGTTTCGGGGCGGTGCCTCCGGCGCAGGCGGCGGCGAGAGCGAGTACGAGTGCGGCTGCGGGCGTGACGAAACGGCGGCGCATGGATCCCCCTCCCGGAAGCGGCGGGCGATCATACCGCGTCGATGCGCGCCAGGATCACGTCGACGAGGGCTTCGTCGGCACCGAGCGGCTCGGTCACGCGCACGCGGACGCCGTGCCGGCGGGCGGCGGCGCGCGCGAGTCGCGGGACGTCGCGCCGCGCGTGCAGACCCGGCGCGAGGAAGAACGGATGGACGACGATCTCCGTCGCACCGGCGGCGACACAGGCCGCGACGCCGTCCGCGATCGACGGCGCAACGAGATCGAGATGTGCGATCTCGACGACGTGGCCCGGCAGGCGTCGCCGGAGCCGCCGCGCGACGGCCGCGACGACGCGATTGGCAGCCGCCGAGCGACTCCCGTGGTCGACCAGCAGGATCGCGCGCGCGCTTTGCGCGGCTCGCTTCAGCGGCACCGGTCGAGCGCTTGGCCGAGGTCGTCGCAGAGATCGCCGGCGTCTTCGAGACCGACCGAGAGGCGCACGACGCCTTCGGTGATGCCCTTGCGCCGCTTCTCCTCGGGCGCGAACGCGGCATGGCTCATCAGCCACGGATACCCGATCAGCGACTCGACCCCGCCGAGGCTCTCGCCGAGCGAGAACAGCTGCGTCGACTCGCAGAGCTTGCGCGCAGCCGCTTCCCCGCCGGCCAGCTCGATCGTCACGACGCCGCCGAAGCCACGCATCTGCCGCAGGGCGACGTCGTGCCCGGGATGATCGGGAAGCTCGGGTGGTGTACCTCCGCGATCTCGGCGCGGCCGCGCGCGAACTCCGCGATGCGGCGCGCGTTGATCTCGTGCTGGCGCATGCGCAGCGCGAGCGTCTTCGCGCCGCGCAACGTGAGCCAGGCGTCCCACGGACCCGGCACGCCGCCGGTCGCGTTCTGCGCGAACTTGAGGTGCGCGTGCAGCTCCGCGTCGTCCACGACGATCGCGCCGCCGATCACGTCGGAGTGTCCGCCGATGTACTTGGTGGTGGAGTGCACGACCACGTGCGCGCCGAGTGCGATCGGGTTCTGGAGGATACGGCGTCGCGAAGGTGTTGTCGACGACGAGCCAGGCCCCGGCGCGCCGCGCGATCGCCGCGCAGGCCGCGACGTCGACGAGGCGCAGCATCGGATTGGTCGGGCTCTCGATCCAGACCATCCGTGTCGCGGGCGTGATCGCCTTGGCGATCTCTTCGGGGCGCGTCGCGTCGACGAAGCTGAAGCGCACGTCGTAGCCCGGCAGGATCTTCGAGAAGAGCCGGTAGCTGCCGCCGTAGAGATCGTCGCCGCGACGACGACGTGGTCGCCCGCCCGGAGCGAGCTGCATCGCGCCCGCGACCGCCGCCATGCCCGAGCGCGTACGCGAGCCCGAAGCGCGCGCCTTCGAGCGCCGCGAGACAGATCTCGAGCGCCTGGCGCGTCGGGTTGCCGCTGCGCGAGTAGACGAAGCCGCGATCCGCGCCGATCGCGTCCTGCGTGAAGGTCACCGTCTGGTAGACCGGCACGATGGTGGCGCCGGTCGCGGCGTCGGCCGCCTGCCCGGCGTGGATCGCGAGCGTCTCGAACTTCATGGTCCTCGCATTCACCAGTAGAGCGCCGTTGCGACGACGTCGCCGTGGATCGTGGCGCGGCAGGCGAGACGCAGCTCCGCGTCCACGCGATTGCGCTGCTTGATGCGCGTCTCGTCGGGTGCTTCGGCGGAGAGATGCTCGGCGCCGCGGACGATCACGAGCCCACACTTGGCGCACACGCCGTCGGCGCCGCAGCTCCGCGCCACCGGCAAACCCGCCGACGATGCGGCGTCGAGCAGCGTGGTCCCCGAGGGCACCTCGACTTCGATCTCGGATGGAAGAAAACGAACCCGATGCACGCGACGATCATAACGCGGCGGCGCGGCCCGGAGGGCTCTTCTAAGCTGCCTGCCATGGCGAGCGCCGCGATCGTCGTGATCGGCAACGAGATTCTCTCGGGCAAGGTCGTCGACACGAACTCGCCCTATCTATGCCGCGAGCTCCGCGCTCTCGGCGTGGACGTGCAGCGCATCACGGTGATCCCCGACGAGATCGACGTGATCGCCGACGAAGTCCGCTGCGCGAGCCGCGCCCACGACTGGGTCTTCACCTCGGGCGGCGTCGGGCCGACGCACGACGACCTCACCATGGACGGCGTCGCCAAGGCGTTCGGCGTGCCGGTGGAGATCAACGCGGCCATCGTCGAGCGCATCGAGCGTGCGATCCACCAGCCGGCCAACGAGAGCCAGCGCAAGATGGCCGCCCTGCCGCGGGGCTGCATGCTGATCGACGCAGGCGACCTCTGGTTCCCGGTCGTCGTGATCGAAAACGTGCACGTCTTCCCCGGCATCCCGGAGCTCCTGCAGAAGAAGTTCGACGCGATCCGGACGCGGTTCCAGGGCGTTCCATTCGTCCTGAAGCGCGTGTACGTCCGCCGCAAGGAGAGCGACATCGCGCACGAGCTGAATGCGCTGCTCGAAGCGCACCCCGAGCTCATGCTGGGCTCGTATCCACGGATCCGCGAGACCGAGTACCAGGTGCTGCTGACGCTCGAGTCGCGCGACGCCGCCTACGTGCAGCGCGCGCTCGACGAGCTCCTCGCGCGGCTTCCCGCCGACGCCGTCCACAAGGTGGAGTGACAGACACCGTTCCGAGCTGGCTCGTCTACGGGCATCCACTGTGGATGACGGCGGCGCTCCTCACCGCGGCGCTCGCGGCGCGCTCCGGCCTCGCGATGCGGCGCGCGCGACGCGGCGTCGCCCCGCGCGATCCCCGCAATCGTGCGGTCCATCTGCGCACCGCGAAGCTCGCGATCGTGGCGATCGTCGTCGGCGCCGCGGGCGGTCCGCTCTCGATGGCATGGCTGCGCGACCGCGCGCCGTTCGAGACCGCGCACGCCTTCGTCGGGTCGCTCGCGCTCGCGCTCTTCCTCGCCACGGCTTGGCTCGGGCGCCGCCTCGAGCACGGCCGCAGCCGTTCGCACGAGACGCATGCGCTGCTCGCTGCGCTCGCGCTGCTCGCCGGTGGCGTCGCGGCGATCACCGGCTTCGTGCTGCTGCCCTGAAATGGAAAGCGGGCGCCGGCCGAAGCCGACGCCCGCTTTCAGGCGCTTTCCCCTAGGCGACGTTCGCTAGTTGAGCTCTGCGTACAGCGAGTAGAACTGGCCGGTGCGCGTGACCTCGACCCCTTCGAGCGAGAGCCCGAAGAACTCCGGCAGCGGGAACGAGCCGAGCCCGTCGCCCAGTGCCGGGAGCAGCTGCGGCAGCAGGAAGTTCAGCACGGAGACCAGGTTCGCCTCGTTCGCGTTCACGTTGTTCTTGAGGAACGCGATCTGGAGGTCGCTCACGCTTCCGACGGCGAACACGAGCGAGCTCGTGATGTCGTCGAAGGAGAGGTCGAGGCCGGCCTTGGCGTCGACGGTGCCCTTGATGATGAGGCCGCTGTTGCCCGGGTGCATGCCGTCGTCGATGTGCACCGCGAGCTCGAGCTGCGGGATGCGGAGCTCGCCGAGCTCACCGCCGGGGCCGGCATTGCCGGTCATGAACGGCGCCAGCGTCGGCGCGAGCTCGATCCGCATCGGCGTCGCCGGGTCGAAGCCCGAGAGCGTCGGGATGAAGATCAGCAGCGTGCCCGCGGTGAGCGGCTGCAGCCCCGTGCCGAGGTCGATCTCGGTGAGCGACGTCCGCAGCAGGCCGCACTCGATCTGCGACTTGAGCAGCTGGTTGAACGCCGACGTCGAGATCGCGATGCCGATGTGATACGGCAGGCCGCCCGGGGTCAGCGCGCCGAAGGCCGGGAACGACTCGGCGACGTGGAACGATGCGTTCAGGTCGGGCGTGCCGAAGGGCGGCGTGCACTGGCCGGGACCCGGGCCGATGCTCGACGTGATGCGCGCATCGGATCCGAGCGTCACGCCGTTGACGTCTTCGGTGACCGCGAAGAGCGGCGACTCGAAGTTGACCTGCAGCGCCTCGCCGATCGGGCCGGTGATCGAGATGTCGGCCAGCGCCGTCTCGATCGCGTCGGCCACCGGCGCGTCCAGCGGACCGGCGCCGTCCGGATCGTCGAGGGCGTCCTCGAAGCCGCCGACCACGGTCGGCTCGACATTGCCGACGATCAGCTGGATCAGATCGCCGATCAGCGGGAAGTCGCAGAGGCCCGAGGTGAACTGCTGGTTGAAGCTCGTGAACTGCACGCTCGGCGAGCCGATCTGGTTCACGTCGACGTTGGACGGATCGGGCGAGGCCGGCGAGAGGCCGTAGTCGCCGAGGATCTGCGTGTTGGCGGCCGAGAGCCGCAGGCCGCAGTCGGGCGCGATGCCCGAGCCGTCGAGGTCGAGGTCGATGCGGAGGTTGAAGACGTCGACGTCGCCGGTGACGAAGTTCGTCATCGAGTCCGTGTCGATCGCGAAGCCCGTGATGCTCGGCGGCGGGTTTGCCACGCGCGCGGTGATGCGGCCGAGGCAGCTACCGAACGGACCCGGGATCGCGCAGTAGTTGCTGATCACGACCGAGCCGACCGGCAGGAGCGTCGCCGGGTTGAAGGTGACGCCGGCCGCGATGATCGGCTCGAGCTGGTTCAGGCCGGTGTCGCCGATGCGCAGGGCGACGCCGTTCAGCGAGAAGGAGCCGTCTGCCACCGAGTTTCCGAAGACGACCATGTGGCGGCTGCGTGCCAGGACCTGGCCGGTCGCGAGATTGCGAACTTCGGCGTAGATCGGATTCAGCACCGCGGCGGCGCTGAGCGGCATCGACATCGACCAGTTGGCGCCGACGAGCGGGACCACCGCGCCGTTCACGCGGACCTCGGAGTTCGCGAGATTCACGTTCGCCACGGTGCCGGTGACCGAAATGTTGGCCGCCGTCGAGAAGGTTCCGTGTGCCGGCGACGTGATCGTGATCGTCGCCGGGCTCCCGCAGAACGCACCGATCGTGAACAAGGGTGCGATCGCGAGCAAGGCAAACCAGCGCATCGTTCGCTGCATTCTCTCCCCCTGAAGGACTTGGATTACCGCCGACTGCTACACCATGTGGCCGGAGAACGAAGTCTTTGCCAATGTGCGCATCCAGAACCAAGGCTCGGCCGTTCCGGTAGTTGTCTCGAACCGTGACGGATCGAACGTGACATTGTCGGACGGCCAATGGGTCCTCCCGATCTATTACTCACATCAGTCGCCACAAACCGCGGCGTCGGTGTCAACAATGATCGTCCGCGGCGACGACGCGTGGGACGTCGAGATCCGTATGAACATCGAATCCGTCAATCGGCACGTGCCATCTGTACTCGATCGTTACGCGGTTGAGCCCGCCGGCGCCGGTCGTCTGACGCTCCCCGCTGTTGCTTTCCTGACACCCCGGCGCCCCACGCGCCGGGGTGTTATGCATCAGTGGCTGCGGATCGGCTCGGCGTATTGGGCGAACGCCTCGGACGGGGCCCACCTGCTGTACGTCGGCGACTGTGGCCAGCCCTCGGGGGAGTCCTGCCATTCCTCCTGACGCCCGTAGGGCAGCAGATCGATGAGGGGGAAGGTGTAGCTGAGCTGTTCGGTTCCACGGCCCTGGGTGTTGTAGGTCCGGTACACCGTGTCGTCGACGCGGAGGAAGACGTTCAGCTGGAAGCCGCCGCCGGCGGGTGCGCCCATGTCGGCACCGAACGTGCTGGAGGCGGTCGAGTACCAGGTCATCTTGTTCCCAACGCGGTCGCGATATGCGAGCGCTTCGTCGATCGGACCCGGCGTCACGATCACGAACCGGGCGTCGTAGCCGTCCAGGAACTCCAGCCTCGTGAACTGACTGGTGAACCCGGTGCAACCCGGACATTGCCATTCCTCATCCGGGAACCACATGTGGTTGTAGACGATCAGCTGGCGCTTGCCTTCGAAGACGTCGCACAGCCGCACCGGTCCGTCGGCACTCTCGAGGATGTAGTCGGGCAGTTCCACCATCGGCAGCCGCCGCCGAGCCGCGGCGATGGCGTCGAGTTCACGCGTCGCCGCCTTTTCGCGCACGCGGAGCTCCGCCAGGGCAGCCTCCCACGTGGACTGATCGACGACTGGTGGCACGGCATCGTGACTGTCAGTGTGTGATGACATCAACTGTTCCTCTCGAACGTGCGAACCCGCCAACACAGAGACGTGGGCGAGATCGCGATCGGTCGTACGACAAATACCCCGTCGCGTCCCGAGCCACACCTCGACAGTTCTTCCGCTACGCGGCTCGATTGCGCCGGATCTGGGGGTGGAACAGGGTGTACAGAAGCAGGCCCAACATTGCGGCGCCGATGGGGACATACGACACGAAGCTCTGCGTCAGCACGGGATACAGCACGAAGGCCGACAGCAACGCCGTCCACGTCCAGAGGATGACGACGCTGCGGCGCTGACCGTGACCCATCTCCATCAGGCGATGATGGAGATGCCGCTTGTCGGCCGTAGCCACTCCTTGACGCCGTGTCGCGCGCCGGATGATCGCGAAGAGCGTGTCGAGGATGGGGACGCCGAGGATGAACAGCGGGATGAACAACGGCGCCAGGAAGAAGTACGTCTGCCCGGCGTAGCCGCGAAGATTCGGGTCAGCGCGGCCGCCGACGACGCTGGTGCTGACCGCCAACAGCAGACCGAGCAGCAGCGCGCCTCCGTCGCCCATGAAGATCTTGGCCGGGTTGAAGTTGTGAGGAAGGAAGCCGACGCAGATTCCGACGGTGATGATCGCTACCAACGGGCCGATGCTGGGCGAGGAGAGCAGCCGTACGTTCGGATCGGCCAACCGCAAGCTGTAGATGAAGAACGCCAGTGCACCGATGGCCACAATGCCGGCGGCCAGGCCGTCGAGGCCGTCGATGAGATTGATCGCTTGCGTCATTCCGAGGAGCCACACCACGGTGATCAGCAGCACCCAGTCGTCGCTGACGGTGAACACGTCGACGAACGGGACGCGGAAGTAGAACATCGTGACGCCGTAGTACGTCAGCACGCCGGCGACAGCAATGGTGCCGACCACCTTGGCAGGCGCGGAGATCTCGCGGATGTCGTCGAACAGGCCGATCATGAACATCAGCGACGCGGCCAGCAGCACACCCCTCGGCTCGTCGTTACGAGCGAAGATCGTGTCGAAGTGGTCGTTGAGCCGAGCGGTTGCGAGCGCGGCGAGGAGACCGATGAACATGGCGATCCCGCCGACATCGGGAGTCGCAACCTTGTGGACGCGCCGCTCGTCGGGCTCAGCCACCCACCCCATGCGCCGAGCGATCCAGGCGACGACCGGCGTGCACACGAACGTGGCGCCGGCGGCGATCAAGCCGATCAGGAGGTAGGACGTCGTCGACGGCATGAGCGCTGACGACTCTAGCGATCAGCTGTAAGCGGGGAACTTCGCGGAGAGCGCAGCAACCTCGGCCCGGACCGTGCCGATGACCGAGGGATCGGTACGTTCGCGCAACACCCTCGCGATCAGCGAGGCGATGACCGCCATCTCCGGCTCCTTCATCCCCTGCGTCGTGACGGACGGCGTTCCGATCCGCACACCGCTGGTCACGAACGGGCTTCGTGGGTCGTCAGGGATGGTGTTCTTGTTCAACGTGATCCCGGCCTGATCGAGCACCGCTTGGGTCTCCTTGCCTGTCAGGTCGGCATCGAACGGTCGGAGGTCGACCACCATGAGGTGACTGTCGGTACCACCACTGACGAGCCGGAACCCTTCCTTCGCCAATGCCTCTGCCAGCGCACTCGCGTTGAGCACGATCTGTTTCGCGTACTCGGTGAAGCTCGGCTGCAACGCCTCGTAGAAGGCGACGGCCTTTCCGGCGATCACGTGCTCGAGCGGGCCGCCCTGCCAACCGGGGAAGACCGCCTTGTCGATCGCGGCCGCGTGCTCCGCCGTCGACAGGATGCACCCACCACGCGGGCCGCGCAGCGTCTTGTGCGTGGTGAACGTGACGATGTCGGCGTACGGCACGGGATTGGGATGAGCACCGCCGGCGATCAGTCCGGCGAGGTGCGCCGCATCGAACAAGAAGTACGCACCGATCTCGTCGGCAATGGCTTTGAACGGTTCGGGGTCGAGCCGTCGGGGATAGCTCGTCGTACCGGCGACGATCATCTTCGGGCGATGCTCGAGCGCGAGATCACGAACCTGATCCATGTCGATCCGCTCGTCACCGGGTGTGACCTTGTACGGCACGAACTTGTACAGCTTGCCGCTCGCGTTGACCGGCGAGCCGTGCGTGAGGTGGCCGCCGTGGTCGAGGCTGAGTCCCAGGACGGTGTCGCCGAACTCGAGCAGGGCTTGGTACGCGCACATGTTGGCGTTGGCGCCACTGTGCGGCTGGACGTTGGCGTGATCGGCACCGAACAACTCCTTGGCGCGGTCGATGGCCAACGCCTCGACATCGTCGATGACCGCGTTGCCTCCGTAGTAGCGCTTGCCCGGATAGCCCTCCGCGTACTTGTTGGTCAGCACCGACCCGACGGCGCGCATGACGGCAGGCGACGTGAAGTTCTCGCTCGCGATCAGTTGCAGACCGGTGACCTGACGCTGGGTCTCGGCGTCGATGAGATCGAACAACTCTTTGTCTGGCTGGGTGTCGGACGGAAAGGGCATTGTTCACTGCTCCATTCGTGATTCTTCGGCTTCGATCATCATCACCTGTTCGACGCGGCGTGCATGGCGTCCGCCCTCGAACTCCGTCGCCAGGAAGGTGGCCAGGATCTCTTCGGCGAGCCCGACGCCCACAACTCTGGCACCCATGCTGAGCACGTTGGCATCGTTGTGGGATCGCGCCAGGCGAGCCGTGTAGAGGTCGTTGCAGAGCGCGGCGCGCACGCCGCGCACCTTGTTGGCAGAGAGCTGTTCGCCCTGCCCGCTGCCACCCAGGACGATCCCGATCTCGGCCTCGTTGTTGCGCACCGCGCGGCCGACAGCCGCACAGAACTGCGGGTAGTCGACGCTGTCAGTGCTGTCGGTTCCGAGATCCATCACCTCGTGATCACCCGCCGTCAGCACGCCGATGAGGTGCTGTTTCAGTTCGTACCCGGCGTGATCTGAGCCGATGGCGATTCGGGGCATCCGCCGAGTCTATGAAGCGAACATGCTGCCAGCGACAAGGCTGCGCGCGTACCCTTGGCCGGGATGGCAATCGACCCCTTCGCGCCCGTGATCATCGGCGTCGGCCAGACCGTGCAACATGCCGACGATGTCCAGCAGGCGTTGGACCCGAGCCTGATGATGTGCTCGGCCATCGGCGACGCGACGGTCGATGCCGGCCTGCGTTCGATCCCCAACCCGCAGTCGCTGCGTGTCGTCAACCTGCTCACGTGGAAGTACGGAGACCCCGGCTACCTCATCGCTCAGCAACTCGGCCTGACGCCTGCGGAGACCGCGTACACGACCATGGGTGGTCAGAGCCCGCAGACGCTGGTCAACGTGACCGCGTCGGAGATCCAGTCGGGTGACCTCGACATTGCGATCCTGGCCGGCGGCGAGGCACGGCGCACGCGTGTGCGGGCTCGCAAGGCGCAGCAGCCGCTGGACTGGCCGACCGCGCCCGAATCGCAGACACCCCGGATCGTCGGCGAGGAACTGGTGTTGAACCACCCATCCGAGCTTGCGCGCGGCGTGATGATGCCGGTGCAGATCTACCCCATGTTCGAGAGTGCCATCCGAGCCCGCAGCGGCGCGACGCCCGCGCAACACGTGCAGCAGATCAGCGAACTGTGGGCCAGGTTCAGCGAAGTCGCTGCGGGCAATCCGTATGCGTGGTCGCGCCAGGCCAGGACCGCGGAAGAGATCCGTACGCCGTCGTCCGAGAACCGGATGGTCGGCTTGCCCTACACCAAGTACATGAACTCCAACAACGACGTCGACATGGCCGCGGCGATCATCATGTGCTCTGCCGAAAGGCAGAGTCGCTCGGCGTGCCACGGGATCAATGGGTGTTCGTGCATGCCGGCACGGATTGTCACGAGCACCAATTCGTCAGCAATCGCTGGTCGTTCACCGAGACCCCCGCCATCGAGCTCGGTGGCGGCTGTGTGCTCGAACTGGCTGGCTGCTCGATCGAGGACGTCGGGCTCGTCGACCTGTATTCGTGCTTTCCTTCGGCCGTGCAACTCGGCGCGCAGAGCCTGGGGTTGTCGCTCGATCGACAGCTGACTCGAACTGGTGGGCTGTCGTTCGCCGGCGGTCCCTGGAACAACTACGTGATGCACGCGATCGCGACGATGGTCGGCGAACTTCGCGCCCATGCCGGGCGAACGTGGCCTGGTGTGGGCCAATGGTGGGTACACGACCAAGCACTCGTTCGGCATCTACTCGACCGAGCCGCCCGTCGGTGGGTTCAAGAGCGACGATCCGCAGGAGGAGATCGATTCCCTGCCGCACCGCGACTTGGCGGAGCCCGTCGATGCCGCCGGGCCGGCGACGATCGAGGCCTACACGGTGATGCACTCACGCGAGGGCGCAGCCGGAGACCTGCATCGCCGCCTGCCTGCTGGCTGACGGGCGGCGGGCATGGGGAACTTCGACCGAGCCAGGGCTGGGTTCGGCCATGTGCGAGGGCGAGTGGGTGGGCACCCGCGTGACATTGACCGAGGAAGGCGCACTGACGACCTAACCCGAGTGGAGTGTTCGGAGGCACCCACGTGGGCGCCAAACACTCCACTCGGGTTCGGCTAGAGAGCGTCTCCGACTCCGCTCGAGGCGAGGTCGGGACAGTGGGCGACGAGGTAGACATCGGTGGCCGGGCTTTCGACACCTTCGACCACGAGGCTGGGGTCTTGGGCGAACGGCGTGACGGCACTGTCGTACTCAGCCGCCGCCGCCTCGAGCTTTGCCTGGAGCTCGGCGGCAACGGGGCGCAGTTCGATCACCGTCGCTTGCGGGTCACGAACCGACAAGGCCTGCTGCCAGTCGGCGCTCAACGTGACCAACTCGGCATCGGAGACATCGGCGGCGCGCAGGAAGTCGACGCCACGGCTCGCTCGTCGTGCGTACGGACCGATCTTCTTGTCGAGGACGACCGTTCGCTCTGCCGACAGCTCCGACGGCCATGAGGTATCGATCGCGGCAGCAACCTCCACGAGTCGGGGCGTGGACACCAGTTCGACTGCGGCGAACTGGTCACTGGACAACCCACCGAACGAAGCGGCAATGCTGAGCGCTTGCAACGTGCCGACGTATGCCGCCCACGCCGAGCAGAACGGATCCTCAGCATCGAGGCCGGGGACGCCCGTTGGCTCGGGCGCCGCCGTGACAGGAACGGTTGGCGCCACCGGAGCCGAGATCGGGGTTGTCGAGGTCGGGGTTGTCGTCGACGAACCGGTCGGATCGGTAGAGGGGCCGGCTGACGAACAGGCCGGGAACGCCACGGCGACGAGCGCAAGCCACCAACACCGTCTTGACCGCACCCGCCGATCGTAACGGTGGCATGCTCTGATGGTCATGGCACCCGATGCGCACTCCCTCCCCATCATTCTCGACTGCGACCCCGGCCACGACGACGCCATCGCACTGGTCGTCGCTGCCCGCCACACCAACATCCTCGGCATCACCACCGTGGCCGGCAATGCACCGCTGGAGTCGACGACGCAGAATGCGATCGTCGTCCGCGATCTTCTCGGCATCGACGCGCCAGTGCACGCCGGCGCCAACCGGCCACTGATCGCACCCCCGCGTCACGCTGGATACGTCCACGGTGAGAGCGGGCTCGACGGCGCGCAGCTACCGCCGCCGTCGGGACCACCCGCGAGCCGCGACGCGATCGGGTTCATCATCGAGACCGTCCGCAGCAACGACGGTGTGTGGCTGGTGCCCACTGGCCCACTCACCAACGTGGCGCTGGCATTGCGCGCTGCGCCCGACATCGCGTCGCGACTTGCCGGCATCTCGTTCATGGGTGGCGGCTTGTTCGGGAACCGCACACCTACCGCGGAGTTCAACATCTGGGCAGACCCCGAGGCCGCTGCCATCGTGATCGGATACGGAGGCCCACTGATCATGGCCGGGCTCGACGTGACCTACCAGTTGCAGGCGACACCCGAACGAATCGAGCAGGTCCGGCAGTTGCCGGGGCGCCTCGCCTCCACACTCGCCGACCTCCTGACGTTCTTCAGTAGCACGTACGCGAGCCGCCACGAGAACATTCGCGGCGCTGCCGTGCACGACCCGCTGGCAGTGATGGCGTTGACGCATCCCGACCTGTTCACCCGATCGTTCTCACATGTCGACATCGAGACCGCCGGGGAGCACACCCGCGGCATGACCGTGATCGACCAGCGAACCCTGATCGACCGACCGGAGCCGAACTGCGATCGGCTGACCCACGTCGACGGCGATGCCGCATGGTCCGTCGTGACCGAGGCCGTTCAGCACTTCAGCAAGTGATCTCGCTCGTCGACGGCGGCCAGTTCCCATTGACGAACTACGGTCGGGATCATGCGCGCCGCGGTCATGCGAGACTGGCAACTCCGAGTCGACGATCTCCCTGACCCCACGCCCGGGGCCGGCCAGGTGTTGACCAAGGTCTTGGCGTGCGGGATCTGCGGCAGCGATCTGCACCTGCTGCAGCACGGCGAGGAGAGCCGGCAATTGATGAACGAGCTCAACGCCGACCGACCACCCGATCCCATGCAGTTGAAGATGTTCGAGCCGGAGCTCGACACCGTGATGGGCCACGAGTTCTGTTGCGAGGTGGTCGACCTCGGCGTCGGATGCACCAACCTGAAGGTCGGCGACATCGTCGTCAGCCTGCCAGTCGCATTCGACGCGGCAGGACTGCACGCCGTCGGCTTTTCCAACACGTACAACGGCGGGTACGCCGAGTTGATGGTGCTCAACGAGATGGTGGGGATCAAGGTGCCCAGCGGCTTGAGTGCCGACATCGCGGCCATGACCGAGCCGCTTGCGGTCGGTGTGCATGCGGTCGCCAAGAGCAGGATCTCCGGCAACGAGAGCGCCATCGTGCTCGGCTGCGGGCCGGTCGGTCTCGCGTGCATTGCGGAACTGAAGATGCGCGGCATCGGTCCCATCGTGGCGGCGGACTACTCCAGCAAACGGCGATATCTCGCCGAGCAACTCGGCGCGGACGTGGTCGTCGACCCACGCGTCACCCCTGCCATCGATGCCTGGCGCGAGGCCGACGGACTGCGCACACCCGTGATCTTCGAAGCGGTCGGTGTGCCTGGAATGATCGATGAAGCGATGCGCATCGCACCGAAGGATGCGCGCATCCTGGTGGTAGGGGCCTGCATGCAGGAGGATCGATTCCATCCGATCGTGGGCATCGGCCGCGAGCTGAACCTGCAGTTCGCACTCGGCTACGAGCCCGGTGAGTTCTCCGACGCCTTGAACTCGATCGCCGAGGGCAAGGTCGACTTGGCGCCTTGGCTCACGGCCACCGTCGGCATCGACGGGATCCCGCAGGCGTTCCGCGACCTGGCCGACCCGGAAGAGCACGCCAAGATCATGGTGACGCCCTGATGACCCAAGTCGCCACAACCACCACCGACAACGACAACGACACGTTCCCCCGTCAGTACGCCCGCACCCGGCGGCTGACCCTCGGCGAACCGCGCAATCTCGTCGTCTCGCCCGACGGTCAGCGAATCGTGTTCATTCGCAGCCGGTCGGGCGACGACCCCGTCAACTGCCTGTACATGCTCGACCTCGCCACGGGCGACGAGCAGTTGATCGCAGATCCGTCGACGGTGCTCGAACAGCACGATCCCGACGACGTGCCGCCCGAAGAACTGGTGCGTCGCGAACGCATCCGCGAGACGGCAACGGGCGTCACGACCTTCGCGACAGACTCGGCCGTCACGGTCGCCGCCTTTCCGCTCGCCGGCCGCCTGTTCGTCGCCGGATTGATCAGCGGCATGGCTCGCGAGCTCGCGGTCGACGGGCCTGTCTTCGATCCTCGACCCGATCCTGCAGCCAGTCGGCTGGCCTACGTGTGCGGACGCGCGCTACGAATCGCTGAGCTCGATGGAAGCAGCTGGGAGTTGGCGAGCGACGAGGATCCAGACGTGTCGTGGGGATCGGCCGACTACATCGCAGGCGAGGAGCTCCATCGCTACCGCGGCTATTGGTGGAGCCCCGATGGCGCGGCCATTGCAGCATGCCGGGTCAACGTGGCGCCGGTCCAGCGTTGGCACATCGCGGATCCAGCCGCCCCCGACGAGCAACCCCACGAGGTGCGCTACCCGGCTGCCGGCACACCCAACGCCGTCGTCGAACTGCACGTCTTGGCGCTCGACGGGGCCAGCGTCGACATCGCTTGGGACCGCGACCGGTTCCCGTACCTCACGGCCGTCCACTGGGTGTCGAGCGAGCGTTTGCTGCTGGGCGTCCAGTCCCGCGACCAGCACGACATCCAGATCCTGGAAGCAAACCCCACGACAGGCGACACCTCGCCGATATTCGTCGATCACGACGACATGTGGGTCGAACTGGTGCCAGGAATCCCGAACGAGCTGGACGACGGAAGAGTTGTCACGGCCGCCGATCGCGATGGCGTTCGGCGTCTGTTGATCGACGGCGAACCTGTCACACCGACCGATCTCCAGTTGCGATCGGTTGTCGCGGTACGCGACAACTCGGTGGTGTTCCACGCGAACGACCCCAACGATGCGACCGTGCTGGACGTCTGGGAGTGGAGCGACGACGGCCTAACGCGACTCAGCGACGGGGTCGGGATTCACACAGCGGTCGTCGGTGGCCCGACAACGGTTCTCCGCAGCGTGACGCTCGATCGGTGCCGGGTCGGTGACTCAGATGGTCGGCGGTCCCGTCGTGAAGTCGGTCGCTGAAGACCCACTGATCGACCCCAACGTGTCGCTGCACCACTACTGCGATCGACGCCTGGCGACCGCCGTGCTGCTCCCCTACAACCACGATGGATCACCCCTGCCGGTGCTCCTCGATCCGTACGGCGGTCCGCACGTGCAGTACGTCATCGCTTCGCGCAGCAGATATGCGCTCTCGCAGTGGTTCGCGGATCAAGGTTTCGCCGTCGTGATCGTCGACGGACGTGGTACGCCGGGCAGAGGTAGTGCGTGGGAGCGCGGTGTTCATCTCGACCTGGCGTCACCGATCCTCGACGACCAGGTCGACGCCCTGCATGCCGCCGCGAAGGATTATCCGTTGGACCTCGAACGGGTGGCGATCCGCGGTTGGAGCTTCGGCGGATATCTGGCCGCGCTTGCCGTGATGCGGCGACCGGACGTGTTCCACGCCGCGATTGCCGGGGCGCCGGTCACCGATTGGCGGTTGTACGACACGCACTACACCGAGAGATATCTCGGCGATCCGACGTTCGACGACACGGCCTATGCCAACTCGTCGCTGCTGCCACTGGCTTCGTCGCTGACGCGTCCACTGTTGTTGATCCATGGCCTCGCCGACGACAACGTCGTAGCGGCGCACACCTTGCGGTTGTCGTCCGCGCTGCTGGCAGCCGGCAAACCGCACGAGGTGCTCCCACTGGTCGGCGTCACACATATGACTCCGCAGGAGGTCGTCGCCGAGAACATGCTGTTGCACCAGCTCGACTTCCTGCGCCGACACCTCGCGCCGACAGGTTAGGTTGCCTCTTCGATGAACCATCCACTTCGCGATCTCTACGGTCATGTCTCGGTGCATGCCACGGCGGACCGCGAACACCAGGCGGTGATCGAACTCTTGTTGCTCGTGATGGTTGCCGATCGCCACATCACCGACAAGGAGCTCGACGAGATCCGCATCATCAGCGACGACTCCGGCTGGGAATCGTCGACGTTCTCGTTCGATCAATACCTCGGCGAGGCGATGGCCAAGGTTCGCACCGCGGTCGCGGCACACGAGACGGAGGCGCTGCTCGACGACATCGATAGCCGAATCGTCAGCTCGGTGCTGCGCCAGTCGCTGTTCTCGGCAGCGCGCGATGTGGCCGGCGTCGATCACGACCTCGTCCCAGTCGAAGAGTCACTGCTCGGCCAGGTCGCCGCGCGGTTCGCCTGACGGGATCACGTTCGTCTCGCCACCGCAACTCGATCATGGCCTCCGAGATCGGCAGCGATCGCGACCTCGTCGAAGCCGGCAGCCTCGAGCAGCTCGGTGACGCGCTCGCCGTGACCCGAACCGATCTCGAGCACCAACCATCCGCCTGGCTGCAACCAACGAGGGGCCTCGGCAACAAGGTGCCTGATCGCATCGAGCCCGTCAGAACCGCCGAACAACGCACCGACCGGCTCCCAGTCGCGGACGATCGGTTCCAGCTCGGGGTCATCGTCGCGGACGTACGGTGGGTTCGACACGACCAACGCCAGACGGCCGCAGAGCTCCTCCGGCAGCGCGTCGAACCAATCGCCCGTGGCGAGTCGGACGTTCGCAGCCGCTCGCCCGATGCCGGCGGCGTTGGCACGTGCCACGTCGAGTGCGTCGCACGATGCGTCGGTCATCCACACGGTGACCCCGTCGACGGGCAGTTCGGCAGCGAGCGACAGACCGATGGCTCCGCTCCCCGTGCCGAGATCAGCGCAGATGATCGGAGGCGGTAGTGACCGCGCAAGATCCAGTGCGCGCTCCACGACAGTCTCGGTCTCGGGGCGTGGGATCAGCACGCGCCGATCGACCATCAGATCGAGGTGGCGGAACCCCCAACGGCCGAGCACGTACTGAAGTGGCTCGCCTGCGGCCAGCCGAGCGAGCATCGAGTCGAGGTGAGCAACGCCGCGGTGACTCGCCGGCAGATCGAGCGCGTCCAGGAACTCCTCGCCGTCGAGCCCCGACGCGACCTCACACATCCACCTTGCCTGTGGCCGACCGATCCGGGACGCGGTCTCGTTCCACAGCGCACCCCAGCTGATCGTGCCGTCAGTCATCGCCGGAGAGTTGGCGGGCCCGTTCGTCGGCGGTGAGGGCATCGACGACGTCGTCGAGGTCGCCTGCGAGCACCTCCTGCAGCCGGTAGATCGTGAACCCGATCCGGTGGTCGGTGACCCGGTTCTCCTTGTAGTTGTAGGTGCGAATCTTCTCGCCGCGCCCACCACTGCCGACCTGCGAGCGACGCTCGACAGATTTCGCGGCGTCCTGTTCGTCCTGCGCGAGCTTCAGCAACCTGGCGCGCAACACCTGCATCGCACGGGCGCGGTTCTGCAGCTGGCTCCGCTCGTCCTGCATCGCGACCACCACGCCGGTCGGCTTGTGCGTGATGCGCACCGCAGAGTCAGTGGTGTTGACGCCCTGGCCACCCGGGCCGCTGGCACGATAGACGTCGATCTCGAGGTCGCGTTCGTCGATCTCGACCTCGACCTCTTCGGCTTCCGGCAGCACCAACACGGTTGCCGACGAGGTGTGGATGCGGCCCTGGCTCTCGGTGGCCGGCACTCGTTGAACGCGGTGGGTGCCGCCTTCGAACTTCAAGCGGCTCCACGCCGTATCACCGTTGATCAAGATCGTCACGAGGTTGACGCCGCCGAGATCGCTGCCGTCGAGCGACAACACCTCGACCGTCCAGCCCTTCAACGCAGCAAAGCCGCGATACATCTCGTACAGGTCGCCGGCGAACAGGTTCCCTTCCTCGCCACCCTCTGCACCGCGGATCTCCATGATCACGGCCTTGCCGTCGTTCGGATCCTTGGGCAGCATCAGCAGTCGCAGTTGCTCTTCCAGCTCGGCCAGATCCGCCTCTGCCTCGGCGAGCTCCGTGCGAAGCATCTGTCGCTCGGATTCCGAGGCACCGACCAGCAGGTCACGGGCGGCCTGAGCATCGGCGGAACGTTCGCGATGGGCTCGAACACATTCAACAACGGGAGTGAGGTCCTTGTAGCGCTTCGACACGCGCCGCAACGCCTCGTGGTCCCCCACCACATCAGGATCGCTGAGGCTCACCTCCAGCGAGATGAACTCATCTTCCAAGGACGCCAGACGTTCGAACACCGACCGAGCAGGTTACGGCCTCAGCCGACGGGAATGATCTCCATCGGCTCTCGTAGCAGCGCAACGATCTCGGCCTGCACCGGGAGGGCGTCACGTGCGGGCAGGACGATGCGCGTCGGATGGCCGGTTGCGAGGCGGGCGTCGGTCGCAAACGGCACCAGATCCAGATCAACCCCCGCACTGACCACCAACGTGACCGAACGGCCGTCGATCGATGCCTCGGCTACGCATGGATGAGGGTCTTTCAGGTTCGGTCTGGTCAGCGGCGACGGCACGGCTTCGACGTGCGCCGCGCCGATCAGGGCGGGGTCGTCGATCAGCCTGGCGCGCAGCGCTTGTTCTCGACCCAACCGGTTCAAGGGATGGGGGTCTGCTCCGTGCCGGCGGTGCGGAGCGACCGCCGCCACCACATCGGCCAGGGCTTCGACCGGCGGAATGTTGCCGTGCAACATCTGGAATGCCTCGCGGTCGTGCTGACCGATCCCGACCTCGAGCCTGGCCGCACCGGTGTCGCGATCGTCGACGACGCGGCACACCTCGAGTCCGCGAACCTCGCCGACCAGAACGCCGTGCTCGACCGTCGGCGTGGCGCCGCTCTGCGGCGATCAGCGCGTGGAACTGCTCGTGTTCTGTAGGAGCAGGAAGTTGCTGCGGAAGTGCTTCTGCGATCGCCGGCAACAGCGATCGCTCGGCGACGTGCCACACCGCGATCGGCAGGCGGAAGGCGGCGGCGCGGCGGGCGAGCGTGCCGGTCGACTCCTCGGCCAGGATCTGGAGTTGATCGACACCTGCGCGCACCGCCCAGGCGAGAGCCGGGCCGAGACCGCCGGCCTGCCGTTCGTCGAGCAACACCCAACCGGTGCTTCCGTCGATGGCCGCGGCTCCGAGCGCGAACGACACCGTCTGCAGGTCGCCGCCCGCGCCGTGATCACGGGCCAGCGCAGCGAGCTTCATCGCCAGCAGTCGAGCGCGGCGTGATTCGTCGACCATCGGCGGTCACGTTACCGATTGCTCTCGGATCCTGGGCGGGCAGCTCAGCAACGGGTGCCAAGGCGCGAAACGACCCGGTCGCGAGGACCGGGTCGCTCGAAGTTGGCTCGAGGATTACTTGTTCTTGCGCTCGCCGTAGCGCTTGTTGAAGCGCTCGACGCGGCCACCGGTGTCGACCAGCTTCTGCTTGCCCGTGAAGAACGGGTGGCACTCGTTGCACAGTTCGACCTGCAGGTCACCCGCGCGGGTGGAGCGGGTGATGAAGGTGTTGCCGCAACTGCAGCGCACCGTGGTGTCGTTGTACGTGGGATGGGTGTCGGTCTTCAGTAATTTCTCCGTCGAAATCGTCCCTCAGTGTATCGGCCCGAACCCCCTGAAGACGAGCCATTTACCCGGACGCCCCGTGCGATGAGAGATGAGCCGACCCCCTCCGCACATCTCTCATCGCGAGACAGGCCCGGCCCCATGCGATGAGAGATGAGCCGAACCCTTCCGCACATCTCTCATCGCGAGCCCGCCACTTACATCGCGGGTTGTTTGCCGATTTCGTTGAGGAACTCGTCGTTGGTGCGGAAGGTACGGAGGCGGTCGACCAGCAGCTCGAGGCCGGGGGCAGCGTTGCCGTCGGCTGCGAGACCGCTGAGCACGCGGCGCAGCTTCCACACCATCTGCAGCTGCTTGCGGTCGAAGAGCAGCTCTTCGTGCCGTGTGCTCGAGGCGTCGACATCGATGGCCGGGATAGATGCGCCGCTCCGACAGCTTGCGGTCGAGGCGCAGCTCCATGTTGCCGGTGCCCTTGAACTCCTCGAAGATCGCGTCGTCCATGCGGCTGTTGGTCTCGACCAGCGCGGTGGCCAAGATGGTGAGCGATCCGCCTTCCTCGACGTTGCGTGCGGCGCCGAAGAACTTCTTCGGCGGATACAACGCACCGGCGTCGATGCCACCCGAGAGGATTCGGCCACTGGCGGGCGCTGCCAGGTTGTAGGCACGGCTGAGGCGAGTGATGCCGTCGAGGATGATGACGACGTCCTCGCCCTGCTCGACCAGGCGTTTGGCCTTCTCGATCGCGAGTTCGGCGACGTGGGTGTGTTCGTCGCTCGGTCGGTCGAACGTGCTGGAGATGACCTCGCCCTTCACCGTCCGACGCATGTCGGTGACCTCTTCGGGCCGTTCGTCGATCAGCAACACCATGAGCTTGACCTCGGGGTGGTTGTGCTCGATCGAGGTCGCGATCGTCTTCATGATCGTCGTCTTGCCGGCCTTCGGCGGCGAGACGATGATGCCTCGCTGGCCCTTGCCGATCGGCGAGATCAGGTCGATGATCCGCGCGGTCATGTTGTTGGGATCCGACTGGTTTTCGAGTCGCAGCTTCTCGTCAGGGAACAACGCCGTGAGATCCTCGAAACGGGGACGGGTCTTGGCCTTGTCGGGGTCGCCGCCGTTGACCGAATGGATCTCGAGCATCGCCGGGTTCTTCTCGTTGCGACCGGCTGGGCGGCTGAGACCGGTGACGTAGTCGCCCTTGCGCAACCCGTACTGGCGGGTGAGCTTGACCGGGATGTACGCGTCGTCTCGACTCGCGAGATAGCCGGTCACCCGAAGGAAGCCGTAGCCCTCGTCACGCAGATCGAGGTAGCCGCGACACCTGGACTGGTTCCATGTTGATCGGGGGCCCGGCATCGTCGATGCGGTCGGGGCGATCCGGGCGCTCGAAACGTTCCTGGTCGCCGCCTTGCGGACCCTCGACGCGGCCGCCCTTGTTGCGCCGGCGCCGGCGCCGGCGGCTGTTGCGGCTCTCGGCATCGCCGTCGGCTTCACCGTCGTCGCCCTCGCCGCCGGATGTCGGTGAGGTCGTTGCGGCGCTGGATGAGGCCGGTGAGACGGCGAGCTCGGTGACGGCCACCTCACCCGACCTGATCAGCTCGATCTCCCAATCGGCCAGCGGTTCGCCATCGGGCCCGAGGATGACCTCGGCATCGACAGGCTCTGTCGAGTCGGTCGTGACTTCGGTGATCGGCGCGTCGCCCGATTTGGGCATGGGAGTACCGGAACCGGCGTCTGTATCGCCGTCGGTCGTGGCGTCGGCAGCCGAGACTGCTGCCTCAGCTTCCTTCGACGGCTTCGTGGCGCGGCCATTGGCCGAAGGCGGCGCTGCTGCGCCGGTCGACGAGCCACCTCCCGTCGTCTCCAAGATCTTGTCGATCAGCGTCGCCTTGGCGGCGCGCGACGTTGTTTTTATGCCCAATGCCTGGGCGATTGCGAGCAGCTGCTCTTTGTCCTTGGATTCGAGCATCGACTGTTCGAGAGCTTCCGCGGCCACCGGCCACCTGCTTTCTGGGGAACGACAGTGGGCTCGGCGTGTCAACTGCACACGACCGGCGGCCACACCATCGGGATGGTTTGGCGAGATGATTCGCCCTCTCCGCACCCCCGCACGGTCATTTCACCGGAGCGGTTGCAGCGAGATGTTCGGGGAACCCCGAACCGAGAGAACTGTAGCGAACGCGTGCGCGATGCGCAACGTCTCAGCGGCTGATCAGCCACGACAACCGGTTCGCAGGCTGCTGCGACGATCAGCGGCGGGTAGCCGTCTTGACGAACTCCTTCACCGATCCGAGATCGTTGGGCAGCTCCGTCACGAACTCGGGACGGTCCATCAGATCTGCCAGATGTGGCGGCAGTTGTGGCCGTATTCCAGTGGCGCGCTCGACAGCGTCGGGGAACTTTGCGGGGTGGGCTGTAGCCATCGTCACCATGGGGCCCGCGATCGCCGATCGCACGCGCTGCGCGGCACCCAGGCCGACGGCGGTGTGCGGGTCGACGAACATGCCGGTCGACACGTAGGTCTCGTGGATGACATCGATCGTCTGGGCATCGTCGAGTCGTTCGGCGACGAACACTCCGTCGATGAAGTCGGCGCGTTGATCGGCCTCGATCGACAGCGATCCCATGGCTCGGAAGTTCTGCAGCTGCTCCGCGGTCTGCCCACCATCGCGACCGTTGATCTCGAACAACAGGCGCTCGAAGTTGGACGACACCTGGATGTCCATCGATGGGCTCAACGACGGGACGACGGGACGAGTGCTCATGTCGTTGCCTGTGAAGAAGCGGGTGAGGATGTCGTTGGCATTCGAGGCGACCACCAGACGGCCGATCGGTGCACCCATCTGCTTGGCGATCCACCCCGAGAACACGTTCCCGAAGTTGCCGCTCGGCACGCAGAAGTTGACCTCACCCCTGAGATGATCGGTGGCGGTGATGTAGTAGACGACCTGCGCCATCACCCGGGCCCAGTTGATGGAGTTGACGGCGCTGAGGTTCATGCGAGCACGAAACTCGGTGTCGTTGAACATCGCCTTCACGAGATCCTGGCAATCGTCGAAGGAGCCGTCGATCGCAACGACGTGCACGTTGGGTGAGTTGACAGTGGTCATCTGTCTGCGCTGCACCTCGCTCGTGCGCCCGTTGGGATAGAGGATGACGATGTCGGCGTGGGCACAGTTCTTGATGCCGTCGATCGCGGCCGAACCGGTGTCACCCGACGTGGCACCGATGATGGTCACCCGACGACTCTGTTGAGTGAGGACGTGCTCGAACATCCGCCCGACCAGCTGCAGCGCGACATCCTTGAAGGCAAGGGTGGGACCATGGAACAGCTCCTCGACGAAGTGCTCGTCATCGATCTGCACCAACGGCACGACTGCAGGATGGTCGAACGTGCTGTACGCGTCGCGACACATCGCCGCCAAGGTGTCATCCGGGATCTCGTCGCCGACGAACCGCTGCATGATCTGCGCGGCGCGGGCCGCGTAGTCCATGCCTTCCTCACGATCCGGTACGGACGGCCACTCCGCCGGCACGTACAGCCCTCCGTCGGTGGCCAGTCCGGCCAGCAGCGCCTCGGTGAACCCGAGTTCGGCGGCCTGCCCTCGAGTCGAGACGTACCGCACGTCAGCTCCCGATCACACGAAGCAACCCACCGACGCTGCGAACGACATCGAGGTCGCGCAGCTCGCGCACGGTTGCCTGCACCGCCGACTCGCGCGCCTCGTGCGTGATGAACACGAGCCTGGCGTCCGGACCGTTTCCCTCCTGCTCGGCGGCGCGGATGCTGACGTCATGGCGGGCGAACACGCCCGTGACCGCGTGCAGCACGCCCGGCCGGTCGGCGACATCGAGGCTCAGCAGGTACTCGGCCGATGTTTCGTCGATCGCCCGAATGTGCGCCCGTCCGAACGCGCCGATCGAGCCGTGCGTTCCCTTCGACAAGTTGACGGCCGCGTCGATCACATCGCCGAGAACTGCGCTGGCGGTAGGCGACCCGCCTGCCCCGCGTCCGTAGAACATCAACGAACCGACGGCCGCGCCCTCGATGAAGACCGCGTTGTAGCTGCCGTTGACGCTGGCCAGTGGATGGCCGATGGGGACCATCGCCGGGTGGACACGTACGGCGATGTCGCCGCTGGCCGCGTCGATCTCGGCGATTCCGAGGAGCTTCACGACGTAACCGAGGCGCCTCGCCATCGCAATGTCGGCGGCCGTGATCTCGCTGATCCCTTCGTGGTACACGTCACCGGCAACGACCCTCGAGCCGAATGCGATCGTCGCCATGATCGCGGCTTTTGCCCCGGCATCGAAGCCCTCGACATCGGCGGTCGGATCACGTTCTGCGAATCCCAGTGCCTGCGCCTCGGCCAACGCAACTCCGTAGTCGGCACCTTCCTCGGTCATCTTGGTGAGGATGAAGTTGGTGGTGCCGTTGATGATCCCCATCACGCGGGTGATCGGCTCGCCGCGAAGGCTCTCGCGCAGGGCGCGGATGATTGGGATACCGCCCGCCACGGCCGCTTCGAACAGCAGGTCGACACCTGCATCGTCGCTGACCGCGAACAGTTCGGTGCCGACGTTGGCCAGCAGCTCCTTGTTTGCCGTGACGACCGGCTTGCCGGCGCGCAACGCCGAGCTGATCAACTCGCGGGCCGGCTCGATGCCGCCGATGACCTCGACGACCAGATCGATCGACGGATCGGCGACGACCGCGTGGGCGTCACGGGTGAGCACCCCTTCGGCGAGGTCCACGTCGCGCTCCCGGCTGAGGTTGCGCACGGCCACCGCGCCGACCTCGAGGCGTACTCCCGTGCGTGCCTCGATGGTTGCTTGCTGCGCCATCACCAGCTTCACGAAGGCTGAGCCGACGTTGCCGCATCCCAACACACCGATCCGCACGAGCTTGGTCACGGGCGGAAGGCTACGGGTTGACGTGTCACCGTCGAAACCCTTTGTGCAGGTCAGGCTGCGATCTCAGAGCCGGTGTCGGCTCGAGGTCTTGCGTCGACTGACGAGCGAAGCAACACAACCGCTGCTGACGAGGATCGCGGCGATGATCAAACCACCGGTTGCGAGACCGGTCTTCGGCAGCTGCGAAGTACTGGTGGCCGGAGTCGGCTGGGTGAGCAACGAGGCCGTGGCCGCGGGCGCTGCGGGGCCGACCGGCGGGGCGGCCGCCGCGGAATCGACACAGGCTTGGTGCTGCACCCCGTCCTCGTCGGTGACGATGCTCAGCGCGCCCGAGACGCACGCCGGCGTGTCGCAGGAGATCAGTGCGCCGACCTCGGCGTCGTTGGCGCTTTCGCCATCACCGTTGACGCACTCGACGGTCGATGTGCCGGCGGCGGGCGCTGCGTCCGCTGTTCCGGCGAGCCCAACCACGCAGACGATGGCGATTCCGGCCGCCGCGATGAGTTGAGAGACCTTCACTTGGATCATTCCCCGCCATGCTTCCCCACCGTTGGGGAGGAGTCCGTACAGTATTCGTCAAGAACCGCTACGTACAGCGAATGTCACCCGATTGGGTCATTCGGCCCACAGCGTTATCGTCCAGATTTCACCGGCGGTGCGTGCGCCGCACGCCGGCCACGACGTCGTCGAAATGTTGGCGTTGGAGCACCGCACCCTCGCGGCGCACCTGAGTCGGGTCGACCCGCAGCAGTCGTTCGACCTTGGCGTAGCTACGCCGCCCCGCCTGGTCCCAGGGGCCCGCGCCGATGGCAACCTGCGCCTCGTTGGCGTGAGACTTCGACGTCAGCGGTACGCCCATCAACTGGTCGCCCTGGCGTCCGATGATCACCACCGGGCGGTCCTTACCCTGCGATGGGTCCTCCTCGTAGGGAACCCACGTCCACACGACCTCGCCGGGGTCGGGATCGCCGTCGAGGCACGGCGTGTACTCGAAGTCGACTCCGCCGTCAGCAGTGTCGGCGCTCGCCGCGGCCCTGCGAACCAACTTGCGGATGCCGTCGATCAGTCCAGATCGCATCGCACCAAGTCCTCCATCGTCTCCCTGCGTACAACGGCGCGGGCGCGGCCCTCGCCGACGAAGACCACGGGCGGCCGTGTCAGCATGTTGTAGTTGCTGGCCATGCTGCGCCCGTAAGCACCGGTGACCGGCGTAGCTAGAACATCACCGACCGTGGCTTTTTCTGGGAGCAGGGCGTCGAAGATCAGGACATCACCGCTTTCGCAGTGCTTGCCGACCAGTCGGGCGTGCAGCGTGCGCGTTGCACCGACGTCGACGGGGAGGAACGCCTCGTAGCCGCTGCCGTACAGCACGGGACGGGGGTTGTCGCTCATCCCCCCATCGACGGCCACGTACGTGCGCACGTCCGGTATGTGCTTGATCGTGCCGATCGTGTACACGGTGATGGCGGCGTCGGCCACGATCGCACGACCGGGCTCGACGCTGACGTTGCTGCGTACCCCGAGCGCGGCGCACGCGTCGAGCAACACGTTTGCCCACTGCGTGATCGATGGTGCTTCCTCGGTCTCGACGTAGGCGACGCCGAGACCTCCACCGAGCACCAACTCGGGCAGGTCGAGCGGCACGGCGAACCCGGCCATCACCTCTGCGGCCTTGGCGAAGTTGGACGCGGCGAACACGTTGGATCCGATGTGGCAATGCACGCCGACCAGTTCGACGCTGTCGGATCGGCGCATGCGGTCGACCGCGCGTTGTGCATCGCCGTTGCCGAGGTTGAACCCGAACTTGGAGTCATCCTGACCCGTGGCGATGAACTCGTGCGTGTGCGCGTGCACGCCGGGGGTGATGCGCGCAAGGACCGACGGCTTCGGCAGTCCTTCGGCGTGCAACGCATCGAGCCGGTCGAGCTCGTCGAAACTGTCGACGACGATGTGACGCACGCCGTTGGTGATCGCCTCGCGGAGCTCTTCGACACTCTTGTTGTTGCCGTGGAAGATGAGGGCGTCCGCAGGCACGCCGGCAGACAACGCGACGTACATCTCGCCACCGCTGGCCACATCCAGCAACATGCCTTCGTCGTAGGCGAGACGGGCCATCGCCTTGCACAGGAACGCCTTCGTCGCGTACACGGCGCGGCCGGGCCCGAATGCGTCGACCGCTTCGCGACACCTCGCCCGAAGGTGCGCCTCGTCGTAGATGAACAGCGGGGTCCCGAACTCCGCCACGACGTCGAGCACTCGGCAACCGCCGATGGCCAGCGAACCATCCGGCAAGACCTCGGCAGTATCGGGCAACAGCGACAGGGGAACCGCTGTCACATGCGCTCCGGTGCCTCGATGCCGAGCAGATCGAGCCCCTTGGCCAGGACCCGTGCCGTCTGCTCGCTCAATCGGATTCGGAAGGCGCGCGTTCGTGGGTCTGCCTTCAACACCGGGCAGGCCTCGTAGAACGACGTGAAGCTCTGCGCAAGTTCGAACAGATAGGTGGCCAGCCGATGTGGGCTGTACTTCTCGAGCGTGTCGTGGATGGCGGCGTCGAACTGCAGGAGCTGAAGGATCAGGTCGCGTTCCTCGGCAACCAGCGTTGGCTCGCCGCCTGCCGCGACTTCGGCGATCCCGCCGTCCTGCGCCTTTCGGAGGATCGAGCGAATTCGGGCGTGGGCGTACTGCAGGTACGGCGCCGTGTTGCCCTCGAACGCAAGCATGCGATCCCAGTCGAAGACGTAGTCCTTGATGCGGTCGGTCGACAGATCGGCGTACTTCAGTGCACCCGTGCCGACCATGCGGCCGATGTCAACCTGCTCGTCGGGCGGCAGATCGGGGTTCTTCTCGCGTACTGATGCGGTTGCGCGCTCGATGGCCTCGTCGAGCACATCGACGAACCTGGCGGGCTCGCCGTCGCGGCTCTTCAGCATCTTGCGGTCGCTCCCCAACACGTTGCCGAACGCGACGTGGACCGCACGCGCCGGCGGTCGGAGCCAGCCGGCCATCGCGGCGACGTCGAACACCATTGCAAGGTGTTGAGACTGAGGCGCACCGACGACGTAGAGGAGCAATGTTGCCTTGACCCGTTCGACGCGGTCGAGCACGCAGGCCAGATCACTGGTTCCGTAGTTGAAGCCGCCGACCCGGTTCCTGACGATGAGCGGCAGCGGTTCACCCTCTCGGTTCGTGTATCCGGGTGGGAACACCACCTCTGCTCCGTCACTGACCTGGAGCAGCCCGGCCGCGCGCAGACGCTCGACGACTTCGGGCAACAGATCGTTGTACATGCTCTCGCCGGCGAGGTCGTCGTCGGTCAGCAGCACGCCGAGCTTGCGATACAGACGATTGAAGTACTGCATGCTGAGGTCGACCAGCAGCTTCCACAGTCGCAGCGTCTCGGGGTCACCACCTTGCAGCAGCACGACCCGGTTGCGCGCCCGTGCCTGGAATTCCTCACTGCCGTCGAACTTGGCGCGGGCCTGCTTGTAGAACCCGTCGAGGTCGCCCACGCTGAGGCCTGCTGCCGCCTCCGTTTCGCCGAGGTCGATGAGATGCTCGATGGTCATGCCGAACGGCGTTCCCCAGTCGCCGACATGGTTCTCGCGGATCACGGTGTGGCCGACGAACTCGAGCAACCGAACCAGCGCGTCGCCGATGACCGTCGTGCGCAGGTGGCCGATGTGCATCTCCTTGGCGATGTTCGGTGCCGAGTAGTCGACCACCACGCGCTCGGGAGTCGGTGTCATCCGCACGCCGAGGCGCTCGTCACCTTCGAGCACACCGAGCTGCTCCTTCAGGAACGCCTCGTCGAACGTGACGTTGATGAAGCCGGGTCCGGCAACCTCCAGGGTCGCCTTCCCGGCGACATCGGCGGCCGCGACGACGTCGTCGGCCACATCGCGCGGCTTGCGACCGAGTTGGCTGGCGAGCGCCAGCGCGCCGTTGGCCTGCGCGTCGGCCCGATCACTGGGCCGCACCACCGGGTCGACATCGCCATCGACACCGGCGACCGCGGCAAACGCAGGTGCCAACAGTTCTGCCACGATGACGAGAGGATCAGCCATGAAGAGTCGATCGTACCCGTGGACGTATTCGTTCGACATGCCGGTTTGGTGCGCCCTTGCGTCGGCGAGGAACGATCGTCGCTATCCTCGCTGGCATCCCGCCCTCGTAGCTCAGGGGATAGAGCATCGGTTTCCGGAACCGTGTGTCGCATGTTCGAATCATGCCGAGGGCGCTAGGCCAAGCGTTTGATGACTTGCGCCCCGATACGGGGCCGGAGTCGTCAAGCGCACGTGGGTGATCGAAGCGTTTGGTGACTGCCGCCCCGCATCGGGGCCGAAGTTGTCAAACGCTTCGCTGATGCTCCCGATGCACGCTCGACCTACGAGCGTCTGCCGATCAGCTTGATCACTTCGGTCAGCGTGCTCGACATCCACTACCCGAGTCCTGGTAAGGCCGCCTGACGCGGAGATCCAGACGCGTGCTCTCAGCTAGCCGCGGATGAGACCATCGAGTCGTTGATGACAGACGCCCACCGTCGCACATTCAACGAAGATGAAAACGCCGCCGCCCTGGCACACCAATCGTGGGACGATGTTCGCGTGAGCGATGCTGGCGAACCTCCACTTCGAATCATGCCGAGGGCGCTAGGCCACAGTTGGTTGTAAACCGAGCACGTTGAAGGCGCGTACCCAGTCGCCCTTGCCTGCAAGCCGGAGGCTGCCAAGATCTTGCGAGATCACGAGAGCGCGCACCGTGTCGTGTGTCGGCTCGTCGACAAGGATCTGGCCCGGACCGGCAGCAACCTGCAAGCGCGCCGCGATGTTCACCGGGTCACCGACCACTGCGTAGTGCATTCGGCGTTCCGAGCCGATGTTGCCGGCGATGACCTCACCGCTCGTGACGCCGATCCCCGCCTGTAGTCGCACTCCCTGCATCGTCGGGATCTCCAGGTGCATGACCGCGTCCTGGATCGCAAGCGCAGCGCGGACAGCTCGCACGGGATCGTCGGCGTGCATCACCGGAGCGCCGAAGAAGGCGAACACGCCGTCACCGAGAAGCTCTGAGACCGTACCGCCGTGGGACTCGACGGCGTCGCTGACGACCGTCAGATAACGGTTCAGCATGTCCAGCGTCGCCTCGGGCGAATGTGCAGCAGCCAGTGCGGTGTAGCCACGCACGTCCGCGAACAGCGTAGAGACGAAGCGCCGAACGCCGCCGAGGGAGACGGAGGACGGATCACGGAGCACTTCCGCGGCGACGCTCTCGCTCACGTACAGTCCGAGCAGATCCGCGAGACGGTCCTGCAGCGCCTTCGTCCGGAGCAGCGAGCGCAACCGCGCCGAAAGCTCGCTCTCGTCGAACGGCTTCGAGAGGAAGTCGTTTGCGCCCGACTCCAGGCCACGCGCCTTGTCCTGGGGTCGTTCGAGGGCGGTGAGCAAGAGGATGGGAAGGCTCGAATGCTCAGGCTGGCGTCGCAGCTGCTGGCACACCTGGATCCCGTCCAGCACCGGCATCATCACGTCAAGGCAGACAAGGTCCGGTTCGTGCTCCGCTACGGCAAGGAGTGCCGACCGTCCATCGACCGCCTCGACAACGTCGTAGCCCTGATTCGTCAGAAGCTTGCGGAGAAGCGCGCGGGTCCCGGGTTCGTCGTCGACGGCGAGGATCAACGGGCGCTCGCGGCTCACGGGAGCAGATCCCCGACGCGGGCGGCGAACGTGGTGAAGTCGATCGGCTTGCTCAGGTAGTCGTCGAATCCCGCCGCGAGCGCCCGCTCCCGATCGCCGAGCATGGCATGGGCGGTGAACGCGACGACTCGCAGTCCTGCTACGGCGCCCTCGCCCGCACGAATCTCGCCCAGCGCCTGCCAACCGTCCATGTCGGGGAGTCCGAGATCCATCAACACCAGGTCAGGAAGCCGCTCCCGAGCCATTGCTATGCCTGCGGTGGCGGTCTCGGCCGTCAGCACCTCATGCCCTGCGGCGCGGAGCAGCTTGGCGGCCAGCGCCCGATTCGCAGGGGTGTCCTCGACCAGCAGAATGGTTGCCACTATTGCTCAACGATCGAGTTTGCGTGCTCCTGGAGCAAGCGCAAGAGTGGCTCCTGCCGGACCGGCTTGCTCAAATGCCCGTCGGCACCATCAGGCACGTCAGCCGGGTCGACGACGGAGACCACGATCACCGGGATTCTGCTGATCACAGGATCGGCCTTGAGCTCATGGAGAAGGTCGCGACCGTCGCGCTCGGGCATGAGGATGTCGAGCAGGATCACCACAGGCTGAAGGCGCCGCGCATCGTCCACCGCAGTCCGCGCGTTCTCCGAGGCGACGACCCGGTATCCATGTCCGGCAAGCATCTTCTGGAGCAATGGCGCGACGGCTGGATCGTCGTCCACGCTGAGCAGCAGGCGCTCGCCGTCGCCGGCAATGGCTGGCTCGAACCTGGCACCGTCGGTCGGTGCGGCGCGATGGTCGAGCGGCAGCGTCAAGTGGAAGGTGCTCCCTCGCCCCGGCTCACTCTCGAGCGTGACGTCGCCGCCCATGGCTCTGGCGAGTCGACGGCTGATCGTCAGGCCCAAGCCGGTTCCCGGCGCGGATCCCTGGGCCTGATGGAACTCCTCGAAGATCTTCTCCTGCTCGTCCGGTTCGATGCCGGGGCCGGTGTCGCGGACCGCGACGTGGAACGTGCCGTCGGCCGCTCCGCCCGTCTCGACCTGCACCTCGCCGGCGTCAGTGAACTTGAGCGCGTTCCCGAAGAGATTGCTGAGGATCTGGCGAACACGCTGGCGGTCGAGCACCACCTCTGTCGGTGTGCCCACGTCGTGCCATGAGAATCGAATCCCCTTCTGCGCGGCCAGCGAGCGGTGCTGCGACACGACCGACTCAACGAGCTCACGCGGGTCGAACGGCTCCGCATCAAGAGTGATCTTGCCGGCCTCGATCTTCGAGAGATCGAGGATCTCGTTGATCAGCCCAAGCAGATCCCGGCCGCCGCGTTGGACCCATCCGAGCGACGCAGTCTGTTCCTCGTTGAGCGGACCATCCACGCCGGCGAGGAGCGCATCGGTGAAACCAAGGATGGCGGTCATGGGCGTGCGCAGCTCGTGACTGACGTTCGTCAAGAACCGCGACTTCGCCTCACTGGCGCGCTCGAGCGAGGCGTTCGTCTCGCTCAGTTGCCCGGCCAGTGTGCGCTGATCGTCGAAGAGCGTCACCAAACGCTCGCTCGTGCCGTTGAGGTCGCTCGCCAGCTTTCCGAATTCGTCGCGGTTCGGCACCTCCACGTGCTGCGCGAGATCCCCTGCCGTGATCGCGGCGAGCGCGCGTTCCGTCCGCCGGAGCGGCAGGATGAACGCCCACGAGAGAGCGAATCCCAGCATCAACGCCACGATGACGCTCGTCGCCGAGAAGACGATCACCATTCCCGTGAACAGTGTGTGGGCGGATCGGAAATCGGCCTGCGCTTTCACCATGTCCTGCTGCGCTCTTTCGATGAACGGGTTCAACAGGTCTTCCAGCTCGTGCGAGATGCGGTGCTCGTCGTCGAGGTGGGCTTGTTTGGCGCCCTCGATGTCATTGTTCTCAAACAGCGCCAACACCTCGTGGCCTGATTCCGTGTATTCCTCGTTGATGGTCCTCACATTGTCGTAGAAGTCAGCGTTGTCCGGCTCGGACCGCTCCAATGAATCCAACAGCTTGGAGAATGTCGTCTTGGCCGCGTCCACCTTCGAGTTCCACATGCTGCTGCCCTCTGGCGAGGTGAGGAGTGCCATGGCCCGGTAGTGGCTCTGTGCCGTGACCTGGTACAGCATTTCCTGAGCCCGGGCAGCCTTCACCTGCGCATGATTGAGTTCCTTCATGCGGTCATTCATCTGGCCGATGATCAGGAGGCTGAGGACGCCCATCGCTACGAGCAGGAAGGCGCCGGTGAGGAATCCGAAGAGGAGCTTGCGGTGGACGCCCGAATGGATGCGGGCAACCGCATCAACGACCGGACGCAGCCAGCCGGTGAAGCGTGGCAATCCGGGCTCGGCGGTCGTCATCGCCGCGTCGCAGCTGACGTACCCGTGGGGAATCTCGCAGACCGGGGCATGAAACCATCCACCTCCAAGCGTTGGCCATTCTTACACCCACGCAACGTCGAGTGTGTCCGTGATTGTCGGGTTCAGCGGTGAGCTGCCGAACATTCCGCTACGGTCGGCTGCGCGGGGAGAGACGGCGGCTGTGGAGCTCGTCGCGGGCCGAGGCATGGATGCGACCGAGGACCCGGGCCAGGACGGCAGCCTCGTGGTCGGTCAGTGAGTCGGTGAACCAGCGCTGGATTCCATCACGGTGGACCGGCGCAGCCTTCGCGAGTTCCTCCAGTCCGTCCGTGGTGATCGCGGCGGTGACACTGCGCCGGTCTGCGTCGGACCGTTCCCGGCGGACCATGCCGGCCCGCTCCATGCGGTCGACGAGGCGGCTCACGCCGGGTTGCGAGAGGGTGACCAACTCGTTGAGGTCGGACATGGCCAGCCGGCGGTCGGGGGCCTCGTTCAAGAGGAGGAGGACCTGATACCAGGCGATGGGCAGGCGTCGCTCGGTCTCCAGGTCATCGGCCAACAGCGCGACGACAAAGCCGTGAGTCTCGACGAAATGTCGCCATGCTTGGAAGCGCACCTCTTCCACGCCAGGGTTTCCACCCGGCAACGGATCGACGACCTCAGGGGCTTGATCACGACTCGGGCGAGGTCGGTTGGCCACCCACACGAGCGTAGGCGAGCACGTCGCAAAATTCTTCCTTTTCTATGCATTCGCATTCATCTATAGTGACCACGAGGTTGCGGCTTGTCGCCGCTCCAACCATTGGGAGGTTCAACATGACCATTCGCGCCGCAGGTTGCCACCACATGGCCTTCGTCACCAACAAGATGGACGAGACCGTCGACTTCTACACAAACGTCCTCGGCCTCCCGTTGGTCGTGACCCTTCAGCTGCCCCCTCAGGATCCCTTCCCGGGCGCGGTGTGGGGAGATCTCGGTGGGGCCAAGCACTACTTCTTCGACATCGGCAACGGCGACCGAATCGCCTTCTTCGAGTTCCACGAGGAGCTACCCGAGAACTACGCGCAGATGGGTGCCGGCAACCACCTGGCGATCGCCGTGCCCAGCGAGACGGCGCTCGACGAAGCCCGTCAGCATCTGCTCGCGAACGGGATCAAGATCAAGCACGATCTCGATCACGGGTTCTGCAAATCGATCTACTTCGACGACCCGGTGAACGGGATCAACCTCGAGTTCGCCGTGTACACGGCAAAATGCACGGAGGAGGAGCCCTTCCTTCAGGACGACCAGCCCGTGCCGGCGGCGTCGCAGTACCTCGGCGACCGCCAGGAGCGATTCCTCCTCCACTTCGTGCCGGACGGCAAGGGTGGGATGGCGGTCGAGCACGGTCAAGGGTCCGCGGTCCACTGACCAAGGTCCAGACAACAGGAGGCGACGATGGCCAAGGCTGGTCGGAACGGGTGCGGCGTGCACCTCGTGGGGAGCGTGCCGCTCGGAAACAGCGAGGCGGTGTTCCGTGCGGCGGCGGCCGCAATCGGACCTTGGGTGGCGCGATTGCCCGACGGTGAGACCGGTGCGCGGACCAATTGGATCGAGTGGCAGATACCGATGCTGGGTAGCGATCCTGCGCTCGAGGTCGTGCCACCGGATCCCGACCACTACCGGCCGCTCCCACGCGTCGCACTGCGCGAAGGAAAGGTGGCCGACGACATTGCGCTGACGGGTTGTGGCTACGCCGACGCCGCCGAAGCGTCGTATGCCGAGTTCCGACAGCTGCGCGACGAGGGTGTGATCGCGGCCGGCACCCGGTTCCAGGTCTGCCTGCCTACGCCTCTTGCGACTGTCGCGCTGTTCGTCACACCGGAGGATCAAGCGGCGGTAGAGGCCGTGTACGAGCGTCTGTTGCTGGCCGACCTGGACCGCGTGCTGGCCGCGGTCCCGCACGAGGATCTGGCGATCCAATGGGACACCGCGGTCGAGTTCGGTGTTCTCGAAGGTCTCTTCCCCGTGTGGTTCGAACCGGCCGAGGCGGGAATCGTCGAGCGGCTCGTACGTATCGGCAATCGGGTCCCTGAAGATGTCGAGCTCGGCTTCCACCTCTGCTACGGCGACGCCGGGCATCAGCACTTCACCCAGCCGACGGACGCCGGCATCCTCGTGCGGGTCGCGAACGCGCTGGTCGCCGGCCTCGCCCGGCCGTTGAACTGGTTGCACCTGCCCGTGCCGCGCGAAGCGCGACGACGAGGCGTTCTACGCGCCTCTGGCCGATCTGCGCCTCGGCGACGACACCGAGCTCTACCTCGGGCTCGTCCACCGCACGGACGGGATGGAAGGCACCCAGCGAAGGATTGCCGCTGCCTCGAAGGTGGTGCCGGCGTTCGGGATCTCGACCGAGTGCGGCTTCGGGCGCCGACCGTCCGAGACCGTGCCCGAGCTGCTCGAGCTCCACGCCGCCGTGGCGAGGGGCTGACCGAGGTCGCAGCTACTGTCGGCTCGTGACCGGTCTCTTGACGCCAGCAACGTTCGAGCCACATGTCGGCAGCGAGTTCGCGGTCCAACTCGAAGATGGCGAGGTGGTCCAGACTCTGCTCGACAGCGTGGAACGGCATACGCCGAGATCTCACGGCGAACGCACCGAGCCCTTCTCCTTGACGTTCGTCGGTCCACGCGGAACCCCACTCCCCCAAGCCACCTATTCGATTCGGCATCACGAGTTGGGGGTGCTCGACATCTTCCTCGTGCCAATCGGGCCGGATGGCGAAGGCCAGCAGCGGTACGAGGCCGTCTTCAACTAGCGGTCTCAGCTCGCCAACGCTGCCCGCGTCAGACCGCGTCGACAGAGACGACGATCGAAGCCAGGTCGCCCCACTTCGGATCATCGATCTCCGGCAACGAGACCGCATCACTCCATGCACCCTCGTTGATGCCGAGCAGATAGATCCCCCGGCGGAGCTGAGGCAGTCCGTTGACGTTGAATCGTCCACTGGTGAAGACGGTTGTCGCCGATGCTGCAGGCTGTGAACCACCCAGCCCGGCGTCGATGCTGAATCCGAGACGAAGGCCGCGAGACGCACCGACGACGAACCGGCTCCGGCCCGATGCCATCGCGGGCGAACGACGGAATGTCCAGGCGTAGAACGGAACGGTCGCCTGCTCGCTCATGGGGTCGGGCGACGGAATGTGTGCATCGACGAACACGCTGCTGTACAGACACGTGTCGTCGCAGCCGATCCGCGGGCTGAAACCGTGCACCGTGACCGCGGCAGCCTGGTTGTTGAGATCCCCGGACGTGAGCTTCGACGCGGGCACGACACGAGCACGGCCTCCTGCCAGCATCGAGCCCAGTGAGGTTGCGCCGGCGCTGTCCTCGATGTAGCCAACGCCGATACGGGGTCCGCTCGATGCTGCAAGGCCGGCGAGCCCGCCGTTGCCCGCCGGGAGATCTCGGCGAAGCAAAGTCGCCCCCGCCACGACTGCTGAGGTCGCGAGGATGAAGGTGCGCCGGCTCGATGTGTTCGAACTGCTTGTCGAGTTGCTGCTGTCGATGTTCATGAGTCGGGGCCTGCTCGGGTCTATGTCCGCGGTGGGAACACGCCCTGGAGGGCGATGCTGAAGGAGAACGTGAGGTACGGCTGCATGTTGTTGTGCGGCAGGCTGCCACCTGACGGGGCGACGCTGTCCGGCGACAGGGCGACCGTTGCACCGGGCACGGCATACATGGCGACGCCGATACCCGATGCGTACTGCTGGTCCTGCGCCGATTGACTGAGGGCGTCAGCACTCGACGCACTCAACACGTGAGAGTGCGCTGGAATCTCGCTTTCCAGCAAGGTGACAAAGTCGCTTCCACCCATCTCGCCGAGGTCGTGCAGTGACAGGCCGTTGCCCTGCCCTGGATGCATTGGTACCCGTCCCTGAAGATCGGGAAGACCGAAGGTGGATTTGCCGTCACCGCCGTATGTCGTACCGAGCAAGGAGAAGAGCGCCGTGTTCTGGCTGATCGGTAGCAGCTGGCCGTTGCAGAGCGCCCAGCCCGTTGGCGCGAAGTTGAACGGGAAGATGCGGATTTCTGCGACAAATGGATTGGCCATGTTGGTTCCTCAGGGATGCTGCGGGAAGATCCCGAAGAGAGAGATGATGAAGTTGATGCACAGGTACGGCTGGAAGTTGTCGTGCGGCTGCGAACCGCCGGTTGGCAAGATGGCTTGCGGACTCATCGAGGTCTGTGGGTTGTCTGTGCCGTACGGGGTGATGGTTGCCGCCTGCGTAGCCGCCGGCAATACGGAAGCACTCGGAGTCGCGGTCGAAGCAAGGTTGGCGGATGCGATCAACTGATGGCTGTGCACCGGTATTTGCTGCGCGGTCAGCGTGACCGACTCGGCACCGCCCGTCGCGCCGACGACGAACGTGTTGTCCTGATGGACAGGGATCCGACCGCGGAGATCGGGCAGGGCGAAGGTTTCCTGACCATCCCCGCCGTAGGTCGTACCGATCAACTGGAACAACACCTCGTTCTCGGAGATCGGGAGCAGTTGGCCTGAGCAGAAACTCCACCCGGCTGGCGCGAAGTTTCCTCCGAACATCCTGATCTCACCGACATATGGCTGGCCCATGGTCTGACCCTCAGTTCTGACTCGGGAAGATGCCCAGCAGCGCGATGCAGAAGGACAGAGTGAGGTATGGCTGCGTGTTCTGGTGCGGCTGGCTGCCGCCGACGCTCGACAGAGCAGCGACGCTCATGGACTGAACGTTCGCGTCGGCCGCATAGATGTTTGCGCCGGACGACTTCGACAGCAGCATGGTGTTGGACGGCGTGTTCGTGGTGGCCGCGATGCTCGTTGCCATTTGTGGGTGCGAATGCTGAGGAGTCTCACTGATCGTCAGCGTGTGGGCCTGCTGTCCACCGGTTTCGCCGAGGGTATGACCGCCGCCCACGTGGATCGGCGTCTTCGTACGCAGGTCCGGCAGCGCGAAGTTCGTTTGTCCGTTACCGCCGTAGGTGGTTCCAAGGAGTGAGAACAGGGCCTGGTTCTGGTTGATCGGCAGCAACTGTCCGTTGCACAGCGCCCAACCTTGGGGCGCGTAGTTGAAAGCCATGATCCTGATCTCGGCCATAAATGGTTGTGCCATCTAGTTCGCTCCTCCTGCGGTTGTGGACGCGTGTGTCGTCATGTTCGTTCCGTTCATGGGGCCGTGAACACGCATGATGAGAAGAGGTCGCCACTGAATATGAGGGCGCCTGCGCCTGCGGGGTTTTGAGCCCCAATGAACGACACCACTTGAGCGTTCGATGGACTCGGCGAGATTCCGACGAAGCCGAAGTCGTTGGTCGTCGCGCTGACCGCGCCTTGCTTGCGCACACCGATTCCCTCCGGAGTGTTGCTGCCTGCACTCGTGTTCCCCGAGATGTCGAGACAGATTGCGTCGTCAGCGCTGGACGCGTTGCCGGCGTCGACTCGGATACCTGGTCGGGCCGAACCGCCAGCATTGATCGGCGCGGCAACGTTGTTTCCGGTGATGGCGATGTCAGCCTGACCGGAAGTACCACGTCCCACCAGCAGAATCCCGTTGCCGTCGGTGTCGGTGATGGTGTTGTTCGACACCGTGAGGTTGAGTCGCGGCGTCCACGCGTTTCCTGCGCCGGCCACTCCGTTGCCGCCGGCGATGCCGTTGCCGCCTCCGAGGTTCGGGGTGTGGTTGGCGTCGATGAAGTTGTTGTTCACGGTGCCCGACATGTCCGCATAGCCGTTGTTGCCGATCAGGATCACTGTGCCGATGTCGCTGCCGGTCAGAGGACTCCCAGCCGTGCCGTTGTTCTGGACGAGGAAGTTGGTCTGGCTCCTCGACCCCGAGTTGCCGCCACTGTTGGCCACGGTGATCGCCTGTGTTCCGGTGTCGTCGACGGAGACGGCGTTTCCGGTGATCGAGATGATGTCGGTCCCACTGTTGAACACGCCGGCCGTCGCGCCGGGTCCGCCCGTGTTGGAGTTGCCGATCGAGACCTGGAGTACCGTTTCCACCCGTGCTCGACACGGAGTTGCTGGCAATCGTCGCCCGAGTCAGGTTGAACGAGGTGGACGCGTTTCCTGTGCCGACGAGGTTGACCCCGCTGAAACCGGGGTTCGTGAACGTGTTGTTCGACACGACAGCGTTCGAAACCGTGCCGTTGTCCGATTGCACGTCGAGCCCGCTGTAGAAGGGGTTGGTCACGTTGTTGCCGGTCAATGTCAGGACGCCAGAAATGTTGTTGCCGAAGCCGTTGCTCGGCAAGGTTGCGAAGTTGTTGTCGCTGTCGTTGAACGCGATCGCAGATTCGAAGTCGCTGTTGCCGTTGGCCGTGAACGTCGAGCTGATGTACGAGAAGTTGACAACCGACGTTCCCTGAACGCCGCTGCCCCCGGTGGACGCAAGGTTCATCTGCTCGATCACCACGTCCCGGGTGTTGCTGAGCAGCACCGCTGCGCCGCTCTTGTTCTGGATCGTCCCACCCGAACCGTTGTCTGGTTGAACCGAAGTCTCCGGTCACAACGAGGCCGCCGAGCGCACCCGTATTGGTCAGCACGACGCCGTTCACGCCACCGTTGGCCGAGATGCTCCAGAACGTGACGTCCGATGCGCTGATGTTGGTGTTCGCGATGTTGAGGGCGGTGCCCGTCGTAGTCGTGATCGTGTGCACGGCGCCAATGACGGCGACGGTGCCGCCGGCCGTTGCATCGAGACCAGTGCCGCTGGTGGTGACGATGCGCAGCCCGCCGCCGTTGATGGTGACGGTGCCGCCGGTGACGCTGACGCCGGTGCCGGAGGTTGTGTTCACGTCGAGACCGGTTCCGAGCACCAGCAACGTCGATGCGTTGATCACGATACCTGCGGAGGTCGAAGATGTCAGCGAGCTCGGGCCCCCTCCACCGGTGGTGATCGTCCCGGCGTTCAGGAGGAACAAGCCCAAACCACCTCCGACCGAGCGAACGACTTGACCGAGGTTCTTCGTGCCGGTGCTGTTGCTGATGTCGGCAACCTGGCCGGCGCCAGTGATGATGTGAGTGAAGTTGAGGCTTGGGGGGTGGCTCGTGTTCGTGTTCGTGAACACAAGCCCAGTGCCGGTTGTGGTGTCGATCGTGTTCGTCGTGACGCTCGTGGTGACCGTCCCGCTCGAGATGGCACTGAAGCCGGTGTTCGTGGTCGAATCGATGTCAAAGCCACCGGTGAAGTTGAACGTCGCGCCGGGGTTGCTGAACAGCGAAACGCCAAGCCCGGGATCGGTGATCGCACCGCCAAACGCGACGGTGCCTCCCGTGTGGTTGGTGACCTCGATGGATCGGCCTGCGGCGGTCGTGGCAACGGTGCCGTTGTAGGTGAAGTTGCCTGTGCCCGAGTTGATGTCGATGCCTCGAGTAGTCGCGCCGGCGATCGATCCACCGGCGATGGTGACCGAGGAGGATCCCATTGCGTCGAGCACGATCCCGTTGGCGGCGCCGTTCGCGGTGACACTGGTCAGGCTGTATGTGCCTTGGGCACTGTTGAGAGTCACCGCTGTGCCCGTCGTGGTGGTGACCGACGTCTGGCTGACGTCGATTGTTTTATTAAAAAAAAAATGTGACACTGGTCAGGCTGTATGTGCCTTGGGCACTGTTGAGAGTCACCGCTGTGCCCGTCGTGGTGGTGACCGACGTCTGGCTGACGTCGATCGCGGTTCCACTGCTGCCGGTGAGACCGGTCGCCGTACCGGTGATGATGGCCAGACCTTGGAGCTTTGCGCTGCCGGCCAGAGTGATGGTGCCGCCGATCGTGGTGGTGCCGCTGTTGAGTGCGGGGCGGGCGATCGTGCCGGCGGGAATGGTGCCGATGGTGAAGAAGCTGTCGAAACTGACGCCGGGGTTGGCGGCTTGGCCGATCAACCATTCGCCTGTGTTGAGGGTGAACGGGCCGGTGGCGGTTCCGTTGGAGTAGACGAAGACGCGCTGGTTGGCGGCGTCGACATCTTCGGCGTCGTTGTTTGCACCGACGGTTCCGGAGAGTGCTTGGAAGGGGTGGGCGAGGGTGCCGGTTCCGTTGACCGCGGCGCCCGGGTCGACGAACCAGATGACGGGACCGGCGACGTTCATCGTCAGCGTGCCGTTCGCGCTGGTGACCCCCGGGGCGGGGTTGCCGGAGTCGGTGACGGTGTAGTTGACGGTGAATGCCCCGGTTTGTCCGGCCGGAGGGTCGAAGTCGAACGTGCCGGCCCCGAGGTTGAGGTTGCTGACGGTGCAGCCGACGCAGCCCGCGCCAACGGTGACGTTGGTGAGACTGAACGTCGCCGTGTAGGCGCCGTCACCGGTGTCGGGATCAGTCGGTCCGCCGGCACCGCTGAGGGCGACGGTGATCGTGCGTTGCATGTTGGTGATCACGTCGAAGGCTTGACCGGTGGCGATGGGTGCGTCGTTGACAGCGGCGACTGTGACGGCGATGGTGTCGCTGTCGGTCAGAGCACCACCGGTGCCAGCGTTGCCCTGGTCGCTGGTGAGGACCGTGATGGTCTCGACACCGCGGGTCACGTTGAAGTTGGAGGTGCCTCTGTAGGCGAGCCCGCTGAGGGCGGCGTTGACCTGAGTCACGGTGCCGGTGATCTGCGCCGAGATGGTGCCCGACCCGGTGATGCCCGCTCCGGAGCCGAGAGCCGGGGTAATGGTTCCGTGCAGGGCGGAAACGGTGACTTGCACCGGGCTGGCGCCGGCGTCGACGTCGGCGACCGTGATCGCGTTGCCCCCGGTGAAGACGAGGTTGGTGTCTTCGTTGACCGCTTGCGCGCCGGGGACGGTGTTGGCCGGCGCGTCGTTGACGGCGCTGATGTTGATCAAACGCTGTCGCAATGTTGCTGGCGGCGGCGCCGTCGTCGGTGACTTGGAAGGAGATCTGCCGTGTCGCCGGTGTCGGGTTGTCGCTGACGTTCTGGTAGACCACCGATTGCAAGGCCGTGTCGTAGTTGGCGATCGATGTCGTGCCCGAGAGCGTGAGCACGCCGGTGCCGTCGTTGTATGCGCCGGTGATGCCGTTCTGGTTGATGAACACCAGGTCGTCTTGGGCGCTGGAGAAGTTGGCGGTCACCGCGACTGTTGCCCCGGACATCTGGGTCGAGTCAGGGTCGCTGATGTTGAGGCCTGGGTCGATCACAGTCGCGCCCTGGTTCTCGGTGTATCCGAGCGCTGCGCCAGTGGTGGTGACGGTCGGGGCGTCTTCGACCGGGTTGATCGCGATGGCCTTGCTGTCGGTGTTCGAGTCCAAGTCGCCGTCGTTGACCGTGAACGAGACCGTGCGCGATGCGGTCGGGTTGTCGTTGCTGGTCGAGAACTGGATCGACCGCAGCGCGTTCTGATAGTCGAGGTAGGTGGCGACACCGGTGAGCGTCAGTACGCCGGTGCCCGAGTTGTAGGAGCCGATGATCCCAGTCTGATTGGTGAACTGCAACGAGTCACCGGATTGCAAGCCGGCGCTGATCGTGACGACCCCGGAGTTGAGGTTGACCTCATCGACATCGGTGACGGTGATGCCCGGATCGATCGTCGACGCGGCGTTCTCGGTGTTGGTGGTCGTTCCCGCGCTGGCGACGACGACGGGCGCGTCGTTGACCGGTATGACGGTGATGACTTTGAGCGCCAGGTTCGAGTCGGCGTCGCCGTCGTTGACCTTGAACTCGACAATCTTGGACGTGGGCGGCGCGTTCTGCGTGGAGTCGTACGTGACCGAACGCAACGCCGTCTGGTAGGCCGCCTTGGTCGCTGTGCCAGTGAGGGTGAGCACAGCGGTGCCCGAGTTGAACGAACCGGTGATGCCGTTCTGGTTGGTGAAGTGCAACGAGTCGCCGCCTTGGAGATTGGCCGAGATGCGGACCTGCCCGGACACGATGTCGCTGTCGTCCGGGTCGGTCAATGTGATCCCGCCGTCGACGACGACCGCGGAGCCGTCCTCGGTGTAGGTCGGTGTGGAGCCCGAAGGGGTCAGCGTCGGGGCGTCGTTGACAGGGGTGATCGTGATCGCCCGCGTCGCCGGAGCGGACGTATCGCTGCTGTCGTTGATCGTGAACCGCACTGTGCGCGACGTGGTCGGGTCATCGTTGCTGGTCGCGAACGTGATGGATTGCAGCGCGGCCTGATAGTTGGCGACCGTCGAGACGCCCGTCAGGGTGAGCACGCCGGTGCCAGAGTTGTACGAGCCGCTGATCCCGTTCTGGTTGCTGAACGCCAACGTGTCGCCGGTCTGGAACCCGGCCGGGATGTCGATCGTCGCCGCGACCAGATCGGTGTCGTCGCTGTCGGTGACGGTCAACGCGGAATCGACCGCGACCGCCGGGCCACCCTCGGTGTAGGCGGTGGTCCCGACCGCGTTCGTCGTGACGACGGGCGGCTGGTTGAACAAAATGAAGAAGTTGTCGATGGCCGATTGGGCGCCACCTGTGCCTGTGTTGCCTTGGTCGTTGGTCGTGATGGTGAACGTATCCGTCAGCCCGGGTGAGGGATCGACGCTGTAGAGGATGCCGTTCGAGGCAGCGAAGGTGGTGTTGATCTCGGCCAACGAAGCGACGATGAGGACGGTGTTCGTGCCGTTGCCGGACACTACGGCAGCCGGGGTGATGCCACCGGCGACGTCGGTGGGCACTGTCAGCACGCCGGAGATGACCTGCACAGTGACCTGCTCGGTGAGGCCGTGCGAATCCGGGTCGGCGATCGAGATGCCCGTCAGGTTCGCTGTCCAGTCCGTCGGGCTCGGGGTGCCGCCGTCGAGCGACGCGGCAACCGATGCCGGCACCGTGTTGATCGGTGCGTCGTTGGCCGCGGTGATCGCCATCGTCTTGGTCGGCGAGTTCGAGTTGATGTCGCCGTCGTTGACGGTGAACACGATCGTCTTGGTCGCCGGTGGGTCGTTGCTGTCGGCGCGGAAGGCGACGGTGCGCAGTGCGGCCTGATAGTTGGCGACTGTGCTCGAGCCGGTCAGGGTGAGCACACCCGTGATGTTGCTGTACGAGCCGGTGATGCCTGACTGGTTGGTGAAGAACAAGAAGTCGGTCCCCGTCTGGAACCCGGTCGTCACGGCGACTGTTCCCGACTCGATGTTGGCGTCGTCGATGTCGCCGACCGTCAACAAGTTGTCGACGACCTCTGCCGGACTGTCTTCAGTGAACGCTGTCGATCCGACCGAGGTCGTCACGACGGGTGCGTCATTGACCGCGGCGATGGTGACGTCGCGGGTGGCGATGTTGCTCGCCGTGTTCGGGGTCCCGGCGTCGGTGACCTGGAACGACACGGTGCGCGTGGCCGTCGACGGGTTCTCGGAGATGTTCACGTACGTCACGCTGCGCAGTGCAGCCTGATAGTTGGCGAGCGTCGTCGTGCCTGTCAGCGTCATCAGGCCGGTCGTGTCGTTGTAAGCGCCGGTGATCTGGGCCGTGTTGACGAAACCCAAGTCGTCCTGTGCGGGGACGAAGTTGCCGGTGATCTGCACCGTGGCCCCGCTGATCTGATCAGCCTCAGAGTCGGTGACTGTCAGACCGCTGTCGATCGCGACCGGGCCGCCGTTCTCGGTGTAGCCCAACGCGCTGCTCGTCGTGGTCAGCGCCGGGCCGTCGTTGACCGGTGCGACGGCGATGTTCTTCGTTGCCGCGTTCGAATCTGTGGCGCCGTCGTTGACGGTGAACGTGACCGTCTTGGTCGTCGACGGGTTGTTGTTGGTCAGGTTGCGATACGTGATCGACCGCAGTGCGGTCTGGTAGTTGCCGACTGTCGTCGTCCCGGTCAAGGTCAACACCCCGGTGCCGGCGTCGTAGTTGCCGGTGATACCGGCCTGGTTGGCGAACAGCAGCTCATCACCGGACTCGAAGTTGGTCGTGATCGCCACGATCGCGCTCGCGAGGTTGGTGTTGTCGACGTCGGTGACCGTCAACGCCGCATCGATCGCGACCGCCGACGCCTGCTCGACATAGCCGGTGGCCCCAACCGAGGTGGTCACCACGGGGGCGTCGTTCGCGGCTGCCACGGTGATGTCGCGGGTCGCCGCATTGCTCAGTGCGAGGCCGTCGTCGCCCACCAGGAACGACACCGTCCGAGTTGCCGTCGACGGATTGTCGGAGGAGTTGATGTACGTCACCGACCGCAGCGCTGTCTGATAGTTGGCGACCGTCGTCGTTCCGTTCAAGGCGAGTGTGCCAGTCGCTCCGTCGTAGGTCCCAGTGATGCCGAACTGATTGACGAACGCGAGATCATCGTCGGCAGCCACGAAGTTCGAAGTGATCCGCACGGACGCTCCGGCGATCAGCCCGTCGTCCGTGATGGTGAGACCGGAGTCGACTGCGACCGCACCGGCGCCCTCGACGTAGGCAAGAGCGGCTGCTGTCGTCGTCACCGTCGGTGCGTCGTTGACGCAGGTGACGGTGACTGTGACCGTCGCGGTGGAGCCACCGTTCAACGTGTAGCTGAACGTGTCCATGCCACAGAAATCGCCGTCCGGAGCGTATGTGAGACCGGTGCCGCCACCGGTGATCACGACCGTCCCGTTGTCCGGCTGCGTCACCGACTGCACCGACATCGGGCCGGCGTCGACGTCGGCGTCGTTCGACAACACGGCGATCGCTGTCGCCAGGTCGTCTTCGACCACGGTCGCCGCGTCGTCGACCGCCTGCGGCAGATCGTCAACACACGTCACCGTGACCGTCACGGAGGCGGACACGCCTCCGTTCAACGTGTAGGCGAACGTTTCCAGCGTGGTCCCAGGTGGTGTGTTGCAGTAGTCCGCGTTCGGCTTGTAGGTGAGCCCGGTGCGTGCCCCGACGGCACCACCGGTGAGCACGACGGTGCCGTTGGCAGGTTGGGTCGCCGACGCGATCGTGACCGGACCGCCACCATTGTCGACGTCGTTGGCCAACACGTCGATTGTTGTCGCCGCCGTGTCCTCCACGATCGTTGCTGTGTCGTTGCCGGCGACAGTGTCCGACGCGAACCAGCCGTACACGTCGGCGACGACGTTGACCGTGCCCGACAGGTTGTAGATCGAGACCTGCCCGCCGGCGCCGACCTTGGCGATCACCAGGTTCGGTGCCGTCAAACCCGGGAACGGGTTCAGGTTCGACGCGGTGGGCCGTAGCGCACCAGCCGGGAACACCGTCAAGAACGTGCTGCCGCGTCTGATCGACGGCGGTCACGTTCAACACCACCGCGCCGACGCCCGACGGTGGAACTCCACCGCGGCCGGTCACGGTGAGGTTCATCGTCGAGTCCGACCCGAGCGGACCGCCACCTTGAGATTGGCCGTCGACGGTCGTCAAGCCGGGCCGGGTCTCCAACAACCGTGCCGGGTCCAACGGCGCGAATGTCGGACCGGTCGGGAACCAACCCTGCACGTCGACGATCACGTTGACCGAGCCGGTGTTGTTGTAGATCGATATCTGCCCGCCGGCACCGACTTTGACGACCGCCAAATTCGGCGCGATGACGCCCGGGTTCGGGTTGAGGTTCGATGTCGTCGGGCGCGGCAGACCAGTCGGGAACGCAGTCAGGAACGTCTGCTGGGTCTGGTCCGCCGCCGTGATGTTGACCACCACAGCCCCCACGTTCGTGGCCGGCACCCCACCACGGCCGACAACGGTCAGAGCCAACGTCTGGCCCTGACCCAACGCGCCAACCCCGTTGGCCAAACCGTCGATCGTCGAGTAACCCTCCCTGGTCTCCAACAGCCGGGCCGGGACCAACGGGTTGTACGCCATCCCCAACGGAGACGGGAACCAGCCCTGCACATCGGCGACCACATCCAGCGAACCGGTGTTGTTGAAGATCGACACGTCACCATCGAGACCGACCTTGGCGATCACCAGATTCGGCTGGATGATCCCCGGGTTCGGGTTCAGATTCGACGCCAACGGACGCGCCGCACCCTTCGGGAACACCGTCAAGAACGTCGGCGACGTCTGCCCGACCGCCGTCAGGTTCAACACCACCGCGCCGACACCTGTCGCCGGCACCCCACCGCGACCGGTCACTTTCAAGTTGAGCGTCGCACCCTCACCCAACGGCCCGTCACCAGCGAACAGGCCGTCCACCGTCGTCGCATCCGTGCGCGTGTCCAGTATCCGAGCTGGCGTCAACGGCGCATAGCCGATGCCGCCCAACGGAGCATCAGCGGTCGCCGCACCGCCGAACAACGCCGCGAACGCGACTACTCCGATCAACGCGCCAAAAGCGCGCACCGCCACTGGCCAAACGTTCCGACCACGCACCGCCAACGAATCAACGCGCTGGGTCTGACCCTCCCGTGAGCACAGCACCCATTCTCCTTCGTCTCAAGATGGGCGGAAGTCTCGCCCGCCACCCACAGCAAGTCAAGCACCACTCGCCGTGTCAACCATATAGCGCGAACGCGTCCGTACAGCTTCCGCCGCACGAAGCCGATCCATTGACTGAACTCGGAGGGGCGGACGTTTCTTGGGAGACGACCGCTGTGTTCGTCGCCCGGAAGACCTCAGCGCTTCTTCGTCATCAAAGGGAGAGCGTCATGTCCACCGAAACCGTCAGCCGATCCAATTCCCCAGTCATGCGCCGGTTTGCCCGGCCGCGCGTGTCGGAGAGGCTGGCGGTCTTCGGGACCGCTGCGCTGGTGTGCTCGATGCTCCTGGTGGGCATTGTGCCGGCAACATCCAGCGCAACTCCCCCGCTGACGCCCGTGAACCTCGGCACCGCCGCGACGTACTCCGTGCTGAGCGGGGCCTCCGTCACGAACACGAACTCGGTGCCCGCCACCACCCTGCGGGGTGACCTTGGCGTGACCGTCGTCGACACGATCAGCGGGTTTCCGCCGGGCGTGGTCATCGGAACCACTCACAACGCAGACACGGCAGCCCTCCTGGCTCACGCCGACTTGGTCATCGCGTACAACGACGCTGCCGGTCGAAGCCCGGCTACCGCCTTCGCCGGAGACCAGGGCACGCAGACATACACCCCCGGCGTGTACCACGCTGGTGCCGCCATCACCAACACCGGCACCATGACGCTAAACGGCCAGAACGATCCGAACGCCGTCTTCATCTTCCAGGTCGTGGGAGCTGTCACGCTGGCCGCCAGCGCCGAGGTCAAATTGATCAACGGTGCGCAATCATCCCGCGTCTTCTGGCAGATCCAAGGCGCTCTGACGCTGGGCGCGGGAGCCAAGTTCGCCGGGACGGCCATGGCTCTCGACGCAATCGGTATAGGCGACGGCGCAGTGGTCAACGGCCGAGCGCTCGCTCGCAACGGAGCGATCACCACCTACAGCAACAACTTCTACACGACAGCTCCGGCGGTGGCGATCACGGGTGGCGGAACAGCGACCACCTCGACCGGTACGCCGACGATCACCGGAACGACGTCCGTTGCCGTTGGTCAAACGGTGACCGTTGCGGTTGACGGTCAGACACTGACGACGACCGTTGCGACCGGCGGCACCTGGTCCGTGACGGCAGCACTCATCGCCAACGGCACATACGGCGTGGTGGCGACCGTCACCGACGCTCAAGGCAACAACGGCAGCGCAACGCAGTCGCTCACCGTCTCCGTCGATACGACGCCCCCGGTTGTCACGATCAATGGTGGCGCGACAGCGACGACCACCACGGCGACACCGACGATCACCGGAACCACCGACGAGGCGGTCGGCACGACGGTGTCCGTGACGATCGACGAGCAGACCCTGACGACAACGGTTCAGAGTGGTGGTACCTGGTCCGTGACAGCAGCACTGATCGGCAATGGCACGTACACCGTCGAGGCCTCGGTCACCGACGCACACACCAACACCGGTACCGCCACACAGTCGCTCACCGTCGATACCGTGCTCCCCGCCGTGACGATTACGGGAGGTGCGTCCGAGTCGACGAACGACCCAACGCCCACCATCGGTGGGACCACAGATGTAGGTGTCGGAGTGACCGTGACGGTGACCGTGGCATCGCAGACGTTGACCGCACTCGTCCAGAGCGGCGGTACGTGGAACGTGACACCCGCGACGATCGCCGACGGGACGTTCACCGTGACAGCCTCGGTCTCCGATCCAGCGGGGAATCCCGGTAGCGCAACGCAAGCCCTCACGATCGACACCGCGGCGCCAGGCGTCACGATCACCGGCGGCGCAACTGTGCTGACGAATGACGCGACTCCGACGCTCGCTGGAACGGTCACATCAGACGTACCTCTCGGAGCCACGGTCACCGTGACGATCGCCGGCCAGACGTTGACCCCAACGGTTCAGATTGGTGGAACGTGGAGCGTGACGGCTGCGACAGTCGTCGACGGAGCTCACACCGTCACCGCGTCGGCCACCGACGTCTCGGGAAACCCCGGCGGCGCATCCCAAGTCCTCACCGTCGATACAACCGCTCCGACGGTCTCGATCACGGGCGGAGCGACGAGCTTGACGAAGGACGCCACGCCCAACATCTCCGGTACGACCAATGCGGCGACGGGGACCACGGTCACCGTGACGATCGCCGGCCAGACCCTGACAGCGCTCGTTCAGAGCGGTGGCACCTGGAACGTGACGTCGACGACCGTGGTTGATGGCACGCACACCGTGCTCGCATCGGCCCCCGACCCAGCCGGCAACACGGGCAGCGCGAGCCAAGCTCTGACCATCGACACGACAGCCCCGACCGTGACGATCACGGGTGGAGCGACAGCCACGACGAACGATTCCACACCGACGATCGTCGGAACCACGGACGCTGCCGCCGCGACAACGGTCACCGTGACGATCGCCGGGCAGACCCTGACGACAACCGCACAGATCGACGGATCATGGACAGTGACAGCAACAACGGTCGCAGAAGGCCCCCGTTCCGTTCTCGCATCCGTCACCGATCCGGCGACGAACACCGGCACGGCAACTCAGACGCTCACCATCGACACGACGGCACCTTCTGTGGCCATTGCCGGCGGTGCGAGTGCAGCGACCAACGACGTGACGCCGACGATTGCCGGGACGTCGGATGCAGCAACTGGGACAGCAGTGACGGTGACGATCGGAGCCCAGACTCTGTCGACGACAGTGCAGTCCGGCGGCACCTGGACCGTGACGGCGGAAACCCTGCCCGATGGAACTCACGATGTGACAGTCTCGATCAGCGATCCCATCGGGAACCCGGGCTCTGCGACTCAATCCCTGACCATCGATACGGTCCTGCCTGATCATCGCGATCACGGGTGGCGCCGCGGTTTCGACGAACGACGCAACGCCGACGATCAGCGGTACCACGGATGCGGCACTCGGACGGACCGTCACCGTGACGGTTGGCGTGCAGACGTTGACCACGCTGGTTCAGACCGGCGGCACATGGACCGTGACGGCGACCACCCTCACGGACGCCACGCGGACCGTGATCGCGTCAGTCACCGATCTCGCCGCGAACACGGGCAGCGCGACTCAGACGCTCACCGTCGACACGGTTGCGCCGACCGTGACGATCACCGGCGGAGCGACGGCGTTGACGAATGACGCAACACCGACGATCTCCGGCACAACCCCGGCGGATGTGCTGGTCGGCTCGACCGTCACGGTCACCGTGGCAGGACAGACGTTGACGCCAATGGTTCTGTCTGGCGGCACCTGGACGACAACTACCGCAACGTTGACCGACGGCCCCCACACCGTTTCCGCATCGGCAACCGATGCTTCCGGCAACACGGGCAACGCGACACAGACCCTGACGATCGATACCACCCCACCGACGGTGACGATCACCGGCGGAGCCACGCGGTTGACGAACGACTCGACACCGACCATCGCTGGAAGCACCAACGCGGCGAGCGCCACGACGGTGACGGTCACCGTTGCCGGCCAGACCGCAACCGGGTTGGTACAGGGCAGCGGCACCTGGAACGTGACGCTTGAAGACCCGTTGTCAGACGGACCGCACCTCGCGACGGCATCGATCATCGATCCGGCCACGAACACCGGCAGCGCGAGCCAAACGCTCACCGTCGACACCGTGTCGCCAATCGTGACCATTGCAGGTGGCCCGACCGTCTTGACGATGGATGCGACACCGACGCTCGCCGGAACAACCGACGTGGCCGTCGGGTCGACCGTGACGGTGACGATTGCCGGACAGACCTTGACCGCCACGGTTCAGACCGGCGGCACGTGGACGGTGACAGCGGCAACCGTCGCCGACGGCACACGGATCGTGACTGCCTCGGCAACCGATCCCGCGCAGAACACGGGCAGCGGTACGCAGGCTCTGACAATCGATACCACTGCACCGACCGTGACGATCACGGGCGGCGCGAACAAGTCGACGAATGATTCGACACCCACGATCTCCGGGACCGCTCCCGACGTCCCGGGCGGCACGACCGTGACAGTGATCATTGCTGGACAGACCCTGACCACCCAGGTTCAGGGTGCAGGAACCTGGACGGTGACCGCGGCCACTGTGGTCGACTTGACTCACGTCGTCGTCGCATCGGTCACGGACACGGCCGGCAACACCGGCACCGCAAACCAGAACCTCACGGTGGACACCGTGCTGCCGCTCGTGACCATTGCCGGTGGTACGGCTCGGTCGACGAACGATTCGACACCTCTGATCACCGGCACAACTGATGCTGCAGCTGGAACGACGGTCACGGTCACCGTGGCCGGGCAGACCTTGACCACGTCGGTTCAATCCGGCGGCGGCTGGAACGTGACAGCGACGACACTCGCCGACGGCACGCGCGACGTCGTGGCCTCGGTGACGGATGCGGCGGGCAACACAGGAGACGCAACCCAGTCGTTGACAACCGATTCGTCGGCACCCACGGTCACGATCACCGGCGGGGCGACGAAGCTGACAAATGATGCAACACCGACAATCGTCGGAACCTCGGATGCGGCGACCGCGACCGAGGTGACGGTCACCATTGCCGGACAGATCCTGACGACAACCGTCCAGAGTGAAGCGTGGACGGTGACGGCGGCGCTCACCGCCAACGGTACGCACAACGTGGTGGTGTCGATCCAGGACATCGCCGGGAACCTGGGCAGCGCCACTCAATCCCTCACCATCGACACGGTGCCGCCGACCATGACGATCAGCGGTCCTTCCTCGGTGTTGACGAACGATGGAACACCCACCATCGACGGCACGACCGATCTTGCCGCAGGCTCGACAGTCTCGGTCACCATCGCTGGACAGACGTTGCTCACGTTGGTTCAGAGTGGCGGCACCTGGAACGTGACACCGGCGACTGTCGCCGACGGAACGCACACTGTGGTGGCCTCGGTCGTCGATGCGGCCGGCAACCCGGCCAGTGCGACGCAATCGGTCACGGTCGACACGACGGCGCCGGCCGTGACGATCACGGGTGGCACGTCGAGCGGCACGCACGATGCGACACCCACGATCACCGGAACCGCCACAGGCGTACCGACCGCCACCATGGTGGTGTTGACGGTTTCATCGCAATCACTCAACACGACGCTGCAGACCGGAGGCGGGTGGAGTCTGACAGCCACGAATCTGGCCGACGGCGTGCACACCGTGCTCGTCTCGGTGACCGACCTCGCCGGCAACACCGGTCATGCGACTCAGTCACTCCTGCTGGATACTGCGCCTCCCGCCGTACCGGTGCTGGACTTCACGTCGGTCGGTCCGAAGCGTGTCTTCGACACCCGCCCAGGGCAGAGCCCGAACGCGTTGCGCACGGTGTCGAAGCAGAAGATCAGTGGCGTCAACGAGCTGCAGGTCCTGTTCACCAATCTGCCCGGTTTCGTGCCGGCGAGTGGAGTCGGTGCCGTGTCGCTGAACGTGACTGCGACCAACCCCGAAGGTGACGGCTTCATCACCGTGTACGCCTGCGGGGACCGAGAGTCGGTGTCGAGCGTGAACTACGGCGCCGGCCAGACAGTCGCCAACGCAGTCATCGCGCCGGTGTCAGCTGCCGGCATGGTGTGCTTCTTCAGCAGTGCTCCGAGCGACATCGTCGTCGACATCAACGGCTGGTTCCCGGCCGGCAAGGCCTTCACGTCCGCCGGACCGCGACGCATCTTTGACACCCGCCCCGGTCAGAGCCCACAGGCCCTGCGCTCGGTGACCAAGGCCAAGATCCAGGGCGGCAGCTCACTCGAGGTGCAGGTCACCGATCTGGCAGCACTGGTGCCTGCCACCGGTGTGGTTTCGGTGTCGTTGAACGTCACGGCGACCAATCCCAGCGCCGCCGGTTTCATCACCGTGTATGCCTGCGGAACCCGCGAGTTGGTGTCGAGCGTGAACTACACGGCCGGCCAGACCGTGGCCAACGCGGTCATTGCGTCCGTCTCCGCCACTGGCACCGTGTGCTTCTTCAGCTCGGCGACCACCGATCTCGTGGTCGACATCAACGGCTGGCTGAAGTCCGGTGCCGAGTTCACCGGTGTCAGCCCACAGCGAGTTCTGGATACCCGCCCGGGTGAGAGCCCAGGGGCCATGCGGAACGTGCTGAGGCTGAAGATCGGCGGGGCATACGTGCTCGAGGTGCAGATCACCGATCTTCCGGGAGCCGTGCCCGCAGCTGGCGTCGGCGCCGTGTCGTTGAACGTCACTGTGACGAACCCCGACGGCAACGGCTTCGTCACGGTGTACTCGTGTGGCGCCCGAGAAGAAGTGTCCAGCCTCAACTACTTCGCCGGTCAGACGGTCTCCAACGCGGTGCTGACCCCGCTGTCGCCGACGGGCACGATCTGCATCTTCAGCCAGACTCCCGCCGACGTCATCGTCGATGTCAACGGCTGGTTCTCGACCAAGCTGTCCGCCTGACACCCCAGATCCCCCCGCTGTGGTTGCGATGAGAGATGAGCCCTCCAGGGCGGCTCATCTCTCATCGCGAACAAGCGCGTGGAAAGCGCGATGAGAGATGTGCGGAAGAGTCCGGCTCATCTCTCATCGCGATCGAGCGTCAGCGCCGGCGGGACTTGCCGTCGGACATCAGCTCTCGCCAGCTGGATGCCTCGATTTCGACGTCGTACTTCTTGGCGGCGGTCTTGATCCGCTTCCACGCCCGATCCCGCTCGGCATCGGACACACCCTCGACCTGATCGAAACGGGCTACGGCGTTGCGGACGTGCTTGGCGTCGTTGAGCGGCTCTTTGCGTTCGTCGGGAAAGGCGAACTTGGTGTCGCTCAGCCGATCGCGGGCGGCCGCGGTCATCCCGCCCGAGGCCGCCTTCTTCGCCGGTGCCTTCTTCGCCGCTGACTTGTTGGCCGGTGCCTTCTTGGCTCGTGTCGCTTGGGCCTTCCTGATGTTCTTGCGTGCTGCTTGCTTCTGCTTCTCGGTTGCCATTGAGATGACTCCTTTCACGAGTTGGTCGCGTACGCGGGAGTACCCCGACCGCAAGCCGGCCGAAACAGGTTGCGATGAGGGATGAGCCGTCCAGGGCGGCTCATCTCTCATCGCGTGATCAGCTGGCGACTCTCGCCGAGTTCGGCGGACCGAAGCAGTAGCCCGAGCTGCGAACCGTGCAGATCAGGCGCGGGCGGCTCGGGTCGGGTTCGATTCTGTTGCGCAGCCGATGGATGTGTTCGGTGACCGTGCTCGGGCTCTGCCAGGTAGGCGATGAGTGCCACACCTCGTGCAACAGCTGCCGACGACTGAATGTCTCGCCGGGGTGCTGCGCCAGAAAGGCCAGGAGCTCGAACTCCTTCGTGGTCAACTCGACATCTCGACCAGCAATCCACGCCCGTCCGGCATTGAGACCGATTTCGAGCGAATCGAAACGCAGCACGTTCGTCAGGTCGCTCGTGCTGCGGCGCCGGAGTCCGCTGAGCTGTGCGATCTCGATGATGGCGGCACCGAGGTCGTCGGGCGCATCGTTCTCATCGTGCTGCACCGACTCCCGGGCATCGGCTGACTTCGACCTGCCCGCTCGGTCGAGCATCCATTGCAATGCGTCTGCTGCCGAGAGCGAAGGGCTCCACAAGAAGCCTTGTCCGTAGGTGCAACCGAGCACGCTGAGAAAGTCGAGCTGGGCGTCGAGCTCGACGCCTTCGGCGACAACCTCGAGGTCGAGGGCGTCGGCGAGGGCGATCATCGCCCGCACGATCGAGGGGTCGTGACCGCCGGCAGCTCCACCCAAACCGCTGACGAACAATCGGTCGATCTTGACCGTATCGATCGGCAACCGACTGAGATAGCTGAGCGACGAGTAGCCCGTGCCGAAATCGTCGATGCTCACGCTGAAGCCAAACGATTGCAATGCGACGATCGTGGTGAGCGCGTTGTCGACGCGATCCATGAGGACGCTCTCGGTGATCTCGAGATGCACCGAGGCTGCGGGCACACCTGCGCGGTGGCTCGCTGCCCGAATGTGGTCGACGAGTCGCGGGTCGCCGAGCTGCTGTGCAGAGACATTGATGGCCATCCACAGGTCCTTGGAAACTCTCCGATCGGCGCGCCACTCAGCGAGTTGTTGCAGGGCGCGATCGAGGACCCAGACCCCAATTGGCAGGATCAGACCGGTCGCCTCGGCGATGGGGATGAACTCTGTCGGAGGGATCAATCCGAGCTCCGCGTGGTCCCAGCGCAGGAGTGCCTCGAATCCGGCGACATCGCCCGTGGACAGCTCCATGATGGGCTGGAACTCGAGGTGCAGATCACCGTTGTCGAAGGCGTTGGGCAGTGCGACGGCGATGCTCTGGCGATGATGGGCCCGAGATCTCGCGTGGTGATCGAAGACCTTGACCTGATTCCTGCCCTGGTTCTTGGCCTGGTACATGGCATCGTCGGCATCACGCAGCAGTGACTCGGGCGAATCGGTCGCCGTGCTCAACGTGACGCCCACGCTGACCGCCAGCCGGAGCTCGCGATCGTCGAGAACAAGAGGGTCATCGAGCAACTCCATGATGTCGTTGCCGAGTCGGTGTGCGTCGTCCAGCGTTCGCACACCTGCGCGCAGCACGGCGAAGCCGTCGCCGCTCGTGCTGACCACCACGTCGCTCGGTCGCAGCGACGACCTGAAGCGCACTCCGAGCGCTCTCAGGGCCCGGTCACCGACCGAATGGCTGAGACCGTCGGTCACTAGCTTGAAATGATCGATGTCGATCGCGGCAAGCGCCACGAGATGATCCGGATCCGCCAGCGACAGAGCCGCCAGCAACTCTCGAAAGAGACTTGCCCGATTGGGTAGGTCGGTCACCGAATCGAAGTTGGCCGCGTACACCAGTGCAACCTCCGCGTCGTGACGGTCGGTGATGTCGAGCATCGTTCCAGCGATGACGCCGCGGCCGGGCCCACGAATCGCGGTCGCTTGAGACAGGACCCACCGCACTTCGCCGTCGGGACGCAGGATGCGATACGTCAGTTCAACCTCGGCGCGACCGGCCGCCGCCTCGCCGATAACCTGGCGGAGTTGTTCCCGGTCGTCGGGATGAACGGTGTCGAAATCGAATCCAGCCGAGGTGCCGGGTTCGAGCCCGAGGATCCGGCACATCTCGTCGGAGCGGGTGACCTCGCCGGTTTCCAGATCGAGCTCGAAGCTACCCAACTTGGCCGACGCCTGTGCCGCGACGAGACGCCGACGATCCACTTCGATTCGTTGCAGGAGCTGCACGCGCTCGGTGACGTCGCGTGCGATCGTCGACGTGCCCGTGATGACGCCCGACTTGGCACGGATTGTCGAGACCGAAATCGAAACCTCGAGATCGCTGCCGTCGGCGCGCCGGCCACACGCGTCGACGCTGTCGACGCACTCGCCCCGCAGGGCCTGTTGGAAGACGGCATCCACGACGTCGTCGGCACCGATCGGCAACACCACACTGAGATGTCGACCGAGCATCTCGCTGGCTCCGTATCCGAACAGGTGCGCCGCGCCGCCGTTCCAAGTGTCGATGATGCCCGCGCCGTTCGCCGAGAAGATCGCGTCCCGCGACGACTCCACGATCGCCGACAACAGCGCCGTCGCCTTCTCGGTTCGTAAACGCTCCGAGATATCGGACGAAACGCTGATCGTGCCGACCCGAACGCCCTCGTCGTACACGACGGTGCAGGTCAACATCACCGGGATCACGGCGCCGGCTTTTGTCTGAGCGAAGAGCTCACCCGTCCACGGCCCACCCGCCAGGAGTCCCGAGATGCTCTCGTCGCCGACAACAGACCAGCCGCCCGGCGGCTCGAACAACGAAGCGATCTCCCGTCCAGTTGCCTCGTCGGCCGTCCACCCGTAGATCGCTTCCGCGGCGGCGTTCCAATAGACGATGTTGCCGTCGATGTCGGTGCCGACGATCGCCTGACCGGCTGCTGCTACGAGCGCTGTCTGAAACCGGAGTTGCGCGCGAACAGCCGCCAACTCCTGCACGACGTCCGCGGATCCACCTGCCGAAGAAACTCGGGGCACACCCTTTCCGAACATTGCTGCCTCCGCTGGACGAGAGGCGTCGAGCCAGAGAACGGGCGTCCGACAGATTGTCCAACGCGCCCGACCAGGCGTCTCAAAGTTCTACTACAGCGTACCTCGGAATGCGGTCAGTCGGCCGCATACCGTGGCGTCCATCCTGGACAAAAGCGACAGACTTTCTTCTGCGGATATGCGCCAGTGGGCCGGGTCCGTACGGATGCGCGGACCCTCAGATCTCCACCGCTCGACTCGGATAGTCGATGACGCCATCGCGCACAGCAGTCGCCACCGCTTCCAGTCTGGAATGGGCCTGCAACTTGGCGAGGATGCTCTGCGAATGGTTCCGAACGGTGTTGAGTTGCAGACCGAGGTGTCTGGCCACCTGTTTGTTGAGCAAGCCCCTGGCCATCAGCTCGAGAACCTCGACCTCGCGCGGGGTCAGATCCGCTCCGACACCTCGCGGGGCTGGACGAAGCTGGCCGAGCAATGGCGTATTCACGAAGCCCGAGCATCCGGATGCGACAGCACGAACAAGTGGCTGATCGTCGGTTCGAGCAGTGAGTGTCGAGGCCACGCCGTTCGCAACCAACGCTTCCAGGTCGTGAACCTCCGTGCGGTGTGCATGATCGAGACGACGTCTTCGCAACGCGGACGCGAGGTTGATGAGCAGATCGTTGGTTTCGAACGGCTTGGTCACATAGCCAAGCGCGCCCAAGTCGAATGCTTCCTCGGCCACCCGCGGATCGTCGAGCGCCGTAGTCATCACAACGACGACCTCGGGAAATCGAGCGCACAGTTCGGCCAGCAGATCGATCCCCGACGCACCGGGCATCCTCACATCACACAGCGCGACGGTGATCCCGTCCTCGACGTCGAGCACGAGTAGGGCCTCAACGCCGTCTGCCGCCTCGACGCACCAATAGCCATGCCGGGCGAGGATCCGCGCCGTGGTGCGGCGGAAGTCGGCGTCGTCATCGATGATCAGGACCCTGGTGGTCAGCGCAACCGCTTCTGCACGCATCAATCACCAACCAGGACATGACGGATCGTCCGTAGCAGGTCATCGGCGGAGAAGGGCTTTTCGATCAGCGTGACGCCCTCGTCGAGCACACCCTGGTGCACGATCACGTTCTCGCTGAAGCCGCTCATGAACAGCACCTTCGTCCGCGGACTGAGGTCGAGTACTTCGTCCGACAGTTGTTTGCCGGACCGACCCGGCATGACCACATCGGTCAGTAGCAGTGCGATCAGGGTTGGATGACGACGCACGATCTCCAGCGCATCAACTGCGTTGCTCGCCTCGAGCACCGCGTAGCCCGATCGCTGCAGAATTCGCCGCGCCGGATCCCGCACCATCTCCTCGTCCTCGACCAAGAGAATCGTCTCACCGTGAGCGGGCGACGATGCGGGTGGTTGCGCACTTCGAGGGGTTGGAGTCGTCTCCAGCGCCGCAGGAAGATCGATGCGAACCGTGGTGCCCTGCCCGAGTTCCGAAATGATCGAAACCTCGCCTCCAGCCTGGCTCACGATTCCGAAGACCGTGGCCAATCCCAGGCCAGTGCCCTCGCCGGTCACCTTGGTCGTGAAGAAGGGTTCGAACGCGCGGCTCGCAACCTCCTGGCTCATTCCGGTGCCTGTGTCAGACACCGACATCCGGACAAACACCCCCGGTGCGACGTCGCAGCCAAACGTGCCGTTGCCATCGATTTCGACGACCGATGTTTGGATGCTCAGTCGGCCACCTTCAGGCATCGCGTCGCGAGCATTCACCGAGAGGTTCATGATCACCTGTTCGATCTCGCCGCGGTCCATCGTGACGAACGGGGGGCCCTCTCCCAACACGGTTTCGACGTGATCGACGTTCTGGCCGATCGTATGTCGCACCAGTCCTTCCATCTCGCGGACAACGGCATTCAGGTCCAGCACTTGTGGCCGTAGAACCTCGCGGCGGCTGAAAATCAACAGCTGCCGCGTCAAGTCGGCGGCTCGCTTCGCTACTTTCGTGATCTGGGCCACATCGCCCAGGATCGTGTTCATCGACTCGTCGTCGCACAAGCCGAGCCGGTTCATGTCATCTTGCAGCGCAGCGGAGACGAGACCGGAATAGTTCATGATTCCTGCCAAGAGGTTGTTGAAGTCGTGCGCAACCCCGCCGGCCAGTTGACCCAAACTCTCCAGACGCTGCGCCTGCTGGAGCTGAGTCTCCAACGTGCGCCGGTAGGCCATCGCCCGCCTGATGTCGGTGATGTCGCGGGCGACGGTGGACGTACCGGTCACCGCGCCGTGTTCGTCTCGGATGGCCGAGATAGCAACACTCATGTCGAGCGTGCTGCCGTCCTTGGCGACACGCTGCGTTTCGAAGGGCTGCACTGACTCGCCCCGCGCTACCCGCTGGATGATCGGCTCCACCTCGCCCGATCGGTCGGCTGGGACGAGCTCGGAGATGCTGTGCCCGATGACTTCGGCGGCGGAATAGCCGTACATCCGCTCGGCGCCCGTGTTCCAACTGGTGATCACGCCGTCGAGGGTCTTCCCGATGATCGCATCCTGCGATGACTCGACAATTGCAGCGAGACGGGCAGCGACTTCGAACGCCTCAAGCCTGGCGTCGGCATCGGCGATTCGTGGCGCGACGGCATCCACACGGTCATCGGCATGCTCCCTCGAGCAGCCGGTTTGCAGTGATGCTGACGTCACGCATGCCTCTCGACGAAATTCCCGCGCGAGGTGAGGGACGTTTGACCCTGTTCTGGTCGATCGAGGATGTTTGCCCGCAAAAATGGCCAAACGGTCCAGTGCGAGACGTGCCGTCGCAACGTCTTTTTCAGGAATTCCTCACGTCGTCCTGGAATGCCGCCGATACCGTCTACGGGGACACAATTGGATGTGCCATCTGAGGGCAAGTCCGGACTCCCGCTTGTTCTTCCGTAACAGTCAGCCCTGCGCAAGCAGGCGCCTGGTCATCGGGCCTGCTCCACACGTGAGGTGTGGCGTGGCGGCCGGACCTACCCGCACGAAGATTTGAGGAACATGTTCAAGCGCCCGAGCTCACGCCCCTACGCCGTTGCGCCCGGATCCACTCGCCTGCGTCTTGGCCGCCGCCTCGCTGTGCCATTCGTGGTCGCCACCACCACCACCATGTTGATCGTCATGGGAGGCCCAGCGAGCGCCAGCATCGTCCCTACAGTCACCATGGGAACCTCAAGTCAGTTCTCGGTGCTCGCCGGTACGACGGTCACCAACACCGGCCCGAGCGTGCTCAACGAGAACCTCGGATTGTCTCCTGGCAGCGCAATCACCGGATTTCCCCCGGGCATCGTCATACCGCCGGCGACTCAGCACATCACTGACGGCGTCGCGGCGCAGGCGCAGATCGACCTCACCGCGGCATACATCGACGCGGCTGGGCGCCCCGTCGAGTTCACTCAGACGAACCCCGATCTGGTCGGCGTGACGCTGGCTCCGGGGGTGTACGAGAGCAGCGTTCATGGCCCCCTCGGACTGACCGGACAACTGGTGCTCGACGGGCAGGGCAACCCGAACGCTGTCTTCATCTTCCAGACGAGCTCCACCTTGATCACCGGCGTCGGGAGCACGGTCGAGCTGATCAACGGCGCGTCGGAATGCAACGTCTTCTGGCAGGTCGGTAGCTCCGCAACGATCGCCACGAACTCCACCTTCGTCGGCAACATCTTGGCGCTCACGTCGGTCACGGTCGAGACGGGCGCGGTCGTCCACGGGCGGGCGCTCGCACGAAACGGTGCCGTCACTCTGGACAACAATGTCTTCACCTCACCCAGTTGCGTTCCGTCCACTGCCACCTCGCCCCCGACGACCGCTCCAGCGACCACGATTCCGGCCGTGGCACTGCCAACGACCGTTCCCCCGGTCGTCGTCACGGACATCACGCTGCCGAGAACGGGTCCTGCCGTGGGCGCAACACCGATCTACGGCGTAGCAGCACTCGTGCTCGGAGCCGCAGCACTCATTCTTGCTCGACGTCGTCGTCCGGCAGCCTGATCTGGCCGCAATGGCCATTCCTCGAAACAGGGCGCGCCCTCACTTTTAGGCGCTACGCTGGTGTTGTTCCGTCTGGACCCCGCGGCAGAGTTGATGATGCTTGGAGCGCGGTCGTGACCCACGAAGATTCCCTATCTGCTGTGCTCAGCGAATTCGCGCGCACGCTGATCACGGACTTCCCGATCCAGGGGATCCTCGATCACCTCGTGGACCGGATCGTCGACATCCTGCCGATCACGTCGGCCGGCGTGACGTTGATCTCCGACGACTTGAGCCCCAGGTACATCGCCGCTTCGAGCGGTGACGCCAGACGCTTCGAGCGGCTGCAGACCGAGATGGGCGAAGGTCCTTGTCTGACGGCGTACGCCACTGGCAAGGCAGTTTCTGTTCCTGATCTCTCCGTCGATCAGCGATTCCCGCGGTTTGCTCCAGCTGCTCTGGCCGCCGGGCTGAACGCTGTCTTCACGTTCCCCCTCTTCCACGGCGAGGAGCGGTTCGGTGCGCTCGACCTGTATCGCAAGGAAGCCGGGGCACTCGACCCGGAAGCGATGTCGGCCGCTCAGACGCTGGCCGATGTGGCCGCGGCCTACCTGTTGAATGCCAAGTCGCGAGACGAGCTCCTGGCCACATCCGATCAGTTCCACTATGACGCGATGCACGACACGCTGACCGGCCTGCCCAATCGAGTCCTGTTTCAGGAACGACTCGAGCACGCGGCAAGTCGGGCCAAACGAACGCGCACGTGTACGGCGATCCTCTTCCTCGATCTCGACCATTTCAAGGAGGTCAACGACACGTTCGGTCATGGGATCGGCGATGAGTTGCTGGTCGCCGTGTCACGTCGACTCACCGGGCTGATCCGTGCGAGCGACACTCTGGCGCGGTTCTCCGGCGACGAATTCGTCTTCCTGTGCGAGGAGGTGCACGGCGCCGACGATGTCGCGCTGCTTGCCGGCCGGATCGACCAGACCTTCGAGACACCATTTCGGCTCGCGGGCTCGGACATCTCCGTGCGGGCCAGCGTCGGTACCGCGTTCGTCGGACCTGGGGAGGAGATCACGGCCGATCTCTTGATCCGTGCCGACAAGGCGATGTACCGCGCCAAGCGCCAGAACGGCGGTGGACCCGACATCATCGAGCTCGGCGCCGCGCACATCAACACTGACGACCAGACCCTGGAATCCGACTTGCGTGTCGCACTCGCGAACGAACAACTCGACGTGGCCTATCAACCCGTCGTACGAAATTCTGACTCGGCGGTTGTCGGCGTCGAGGCACTGCTTCGATGGACGCATCCACAACGCGGCTCGATCCCACCCCTCGTCATCGTGCCCCTGGCTGAGCGCAGCGAGCTGATCGTCGACATCGGCGCATGGATCCTCGAGCGTGCATGCACAGATCACGCGAAGTGGATCGCAGAGCACCCCGATCACTCGTCGTTGGACCTCGCAGTCAATGTGTCGGTTCGCCAGCTGCTGACCCAGGACTATTGCGGAACGGTTTCCGCCATTCTCGATCGAACCGGGATGGATCCGGGGCGTTTGATCTTGGAGCTGACGGAGAGCATCGTGATGGAACACAGCTCGCGGATCATGTTGGTGCTCTTCCGGCTCAACCAACTCGGGATACGACTCGCGCTCGACGACTTCGGTACCGGCTACTCGTCGCTGAGCTATCTCGGCAAGCTTCCGATTCAGATCATGAAAATCGATCGCGGGTTCATCACCGCAATCGACGGAGCTTCTGGCCGAATCGTCGTCACGGCGGTCACCGACCTCGCCCACGCACTCGGACTGATGGTGGTTGCCGAAGGGGTGGAGACCGAGAGGCAACGCGACGAGACGGTTGCCGTCGGGTGCGACTTCGCCCAGGGCTACTTCTTCGCACATCCGATGCCGGCGGCGTCCATCAATGAACTGCTGGCCGCCTGAAAGACCGTCGCTCCGCGGGTGATTTTGGGGGTTGATAGCCATCGACATGGGGTACCACAGTCGTGACATACCGCCAGACGGAGGTAGGAACGATGAGTGATGACGTAGGCGAACACGCCGGCGCAGTACACAGGCGCGATGCGGCCCTGCTGATCCGATGGATCTTGATTGCGGTGATCGTCGTCGCGATCGTCGCGGTCGCGATGGACAACCGCGAAGACGTGAGCGTCGGCTACGTGGTCGGCGATGCCAAGGGGCCCATCTGGATCGTGCTGGTCGCGGCAGCGGTTGCCGGCATCGTGATCGGATGGTTGGTGCGGCACAGGCCGCGCAACCGCGTGTAGTGGTACATCTTGCGGCGTTCCAGAAGGTGCGATCCGAACGCACGGCTGCCTCCATCTCGCTGTAGCGTTGCGCGCGTATGCGGGTTGGGTGGCGGCGGGGTGTGTGGGTGTTCGTCGTCGCCGCGCTCGTCGCCGGGTGCGCATCGACGGATCCTGGTGTCGTCGCCCGCGACGCAAATCCGATCTTTTCTGCGGGCTCCGATGGCGAGGCCGTTCGCGACGACCCCAACGTACGGATTTTCACGCTCGAGAACGGGCTCACCGTGTACCTCCGCGCCAACGATCGACCAGGCGGCAGCGTGGAGATGCGGCTGGCGATCAACGCAGGATCGGGTCAGGAGGACCCCGATCAATCGGGCGTCGCCCACTTCCTCGAGCACATGCTGTTCAACGGCACCACCGAGTTCCCCGCGAATGACCTGATCGACACCCTCCGAGGTTTCGGCATGGCGTTCGGCGCCGACGTCAACGCGTACACCTCGTACGACGAGACGGTCTACGAGCTCACGGTGCCGACCACCGACACGGACAACCTGGGCGCAGGCCTCGACGTGCTGCGTGAATGGCTGTCGGCCGCGACGCTCGATCCCGCACAGGTGGAGAGCGAGAAGGGCGTAGTGCTCGACGAGTGGCGCCAGCGCGATCAATCGCTCGACGGCAGGATCGCCAATGCGTCCGAGACCATGTTCCTGGCGGGCTCGGGTTACGACGGCCGTCAACCGATCGGGTCCGACACCGCGATCACCTCCATGACACCGGAGCTGCTGCGTCGGTTCTACGACAGGTGGTACCGGCCCGACAACGCCGCGATCATGGTCGTGGGTGACATCGGCATGGACTACGTCACAGACGAGATCAAGGAGCGCTTCGAGTCGCTCTCGGCGCGTGGCGATTCGACGCCTCGAACCGACCCGTCATTGACGACGTTCGGGACCGCGTCTGCTGCGGTTCTGGTCGATCCCGACGCAACGACCGGCGATGTCGAGGTGTCGCTGCCGGGTCCGTACCTCGCCGATGGTTCCATCGGCTCGTTGCGGCACGACACATTGATCTCGCTGGCGTTCGACATGATCGCCACCCGTCTCAACGACGACATCTCGCGTGGGCTGACGCCGTATACGAGCGCCTACGTCGGCAACAACGGGGTGGTCCGGTGGCTCGATGCGCCGAGCGTGATGGTCAGCGGTGAGCCCGCCCGGCTGTCGGATTCCTTCGACGCGCTCACGACAGAGTTCGAACGCGCCCGCCGCTTCGGGTTCGATGACGGTGAGGTCCAACGCGTACTGCGGGGCTACCGCAGCGGTTTGCAGGCCGAGTTCGACAGCAGCGACACCGTCGCCGACGGCGAGTACATCTCGCGATATGTCGATCACTTCCTCAGTGGTCGTCCGATCCCTAACGCCGACACGTCGTTCCAGATCTACGACTCGATCTATGCCGACGTGACCGCGGAGGCGGTTGGCACAGCATTCAACGAACTGCTCGCCGGCGCTGCTCCGCACGTCCTGCTCGTGGCGCCGGACTCCCTTGCCGACGTGCCTGCCCAAGCCGACGTGCTTGCCGCGCATCGCCGAACTGCCGTCCCTCGACATCGCAGTCCGCGAGGTCGAGCTCGAGGGAGCCGCAACGCTGATGACCCCACCGCAGCCCGTCATCGAGGTCTCGTCGGAGGATCTCGAACACGACGGCGGGTTCATCGCTCCGACGATGTTGACGTTCGACAACGGCGCGCGCGTGGTGCTCAACCAGGCGGACATCGTCGACAACAACATCTACCTCTCGGCCGTCAGCCCAGGCGGCCTGTCGCTGGTGCCCGATGCAGATGTGCCGGAGGCGCAGGTCGCTGTCGATGTGGTGACAAGCAGTGGAATCGGCGACCTCGACGCTGTTGATCTCGACAGGGCGTTGTCGGGTGCAAACATCGAGCTCTATCCGTCGATCGATCAGACGAGCGAGGGCTTCTACGGGTCATCGACGACAGACGATCTCGAGCTGCTGCTGCAGATGGTCAACCTGTACATGTCGGCGCCGCGATTCGACGCGATCGCGCTCGACTCCAGAGTCAGTTCACTGCAATCGTACGTCGACGACCCGACCAGCGATCCCGCCCTTGCCGAGTACATCGCGTACTCCGAGGCGCGTTGGGGCACCGAGCCCCGCTTCCACGCTCTCCCAACGCCCGACGAGCTCGCCGGGCTCGACATCGCGACCATCGAGCGGGTGTGGCGCGACCGGTTCACCAACCCTGGGGACTGGGTCTTCGCGCTCTCGGGCGACTTCGACCTCGACGAGGCAACCGACATGGCTCGCCGGTACTTCGGCACCCTGAACGGCGCCGGCACGACCGAGACGTTCAAGGACTTCCAAGCAGATCCGCCGTCAACCGTAGTCATGAGGGAAGTGCGCGCAGGCACGGGCGACAAGGGTTCCCTCACACTCGATTGGAACACACCGGTTCTCGACCTGGACACCGATTCCGTCTACGCCGACTTGCTGACCAGCGTGTTGAACATCCGCTTGACGGATCACATCCGCGAGGAGTTGGGTGCGTCGTACTCGCCGTCGGCCTTCGTGGGGGTCAACACCGAGCCGGACGAACTGATCGAGACCTACCTCAATGTCACGGGCGACCCCGAGACGATTCCCGCGATCTCCGGGATCGTGATCGAAGACGTGACATCCCTGCGAACCATCGGGCCAACAGATACAGAACTCGACGCGGCAATCGCAGAGATGACCGAGAACTACACCTATTTCGACAATCAGACGATCGGCGATCTGCTGGCGAAGGCACCCGGCACGCCGGCGTTGATCACCCGGTTCAAGAATCGCAGTCAAGTCCTGGACGACGTCACGCCGGCCAAGGTGCGGCAGTTCATCCGCGACGTCATGCCCCTCGATCGATACATCGAGGTCCGGACCATTCCCGCTTGAACGGTAGCCTCCACTGCCGATGAACCAGATGAAGAACCGCCTGCACGGCCTGACGCTGCTCGACAGGGCGTTCACTGCAATGACCGACGACGAGCTCGAGGCGTTGGTGGCCAGCCTGCCCGAGGACCACCGCACAGCGTTGGACGAGATCTGCGGCGCTCGCGAGGGCGGATTCACCGACCCATCGAGTCGCACCCTGGCGATGCGGGCCACTGCCGCTCGCGGGCGATTGAACGGTGGCCTCGAGCAGATCACGACGTTGCTCTGCGATCCGTGCCTCGCCGACTGCATCGAGGCGCTCGGCGACAGTTCCGACAACCCCACGGAGGACGAGTTGCTCGAGGCAACGCCGGGGCTGATCGACAAGCACGGAGTTGCGACGGTCCGGTTGATGATGGCGGGATCGGTCGCGGGCGAGGCTGCCGCGTCGGTCGCCCTGACCCGGTTGTTGAAGCACGACGAGACGCTGGCCCTGCCGCCCGTCGAGCACGAAGAGGTGACCGTCCTGCCCCCGCCGACAGCCGACGAGGAGATCAAGGCAAAGCGCAAGGCCGCGAAGGCGGCCAAACAGGCCGACGCCCGAGCACGGCGCGAACAGCGGTCTCGGGCCCGCCACAGCGGCTGAACCGGTCTCTGGCTCAGTTGATCAGACGCGGCTGACGCTCGTGGTCGAGCAGCCACGACTTCACGTCGAGACCGGCAGCGAAGCCGGTGAGATGGCCGCTGGATCCGATCACTCTGTGGCACGGCACCACGATGCTCAACGGGTTCTTGCCATTGGCTGCGCCGACCGCTCGAGCCTTCCGGGGATCACCGAGCTGCAGGGCCTGCTGCCCGTAGCTGATCGTGCGTACCGTACGGGATCGTGCGCAGCACCATCCACGCCGACTGCTGGAACGGCGTGCCCATTGGATCGAGTGGCAGGTCGAAGTCTCGACGCGTTCCGTCGAAGTATTCCTCGAGTTGGGAACGGCTCGGTCGAGGACGACGGTGTGGCCTTCGACCAACTCATCGCTGTCGATCGAGGCGATGCGCGTCGCGTCCTCGACGCCCCAGAGAATCGCCCGCAGCCCGCGATCCCCAGCGACCAGTCGAAGCTCGCCGACAGGAGTGTTCATGGTGATGGTGTGGAGCAGTGGACGACCTCGCTCTCTCTCACAGACTTGCCCAGAGGTGGTGCAGCGCGTACGAGCGCCATGGTCGCCACGATTCGGCACGACGAGCGACGTCCTTCGGAGAGGAGTCGACACCGATGGCGCGCAAAGCGTTGCGTACGCCGATGTCGGTCGGCAAGAACACGTCGGGGTCTCCGAGAGCCCGCAGCGCCACATAGCTGGCGGTCCACGGACCGATGCCTGGCAATGACTCGAGTTGTCGGGCGACCTCGTCTCGATCGCTGCCGGCATCGATCACGATCCGCCCGCCCGCCAGTTGTTCGCATGCGTTCATCAGTGCTCGCGCCCGCGCACCAGGCATCGCGAAGTCGCTCGGTCGCGCAGCCCGCGATCGCTGCTGCCGAAGGGAACGTGTGCGTGACACCCTCGACAGCGACCGACAGTGGCTCGCCGATCTTGGCGACCAGTCGCGCCGCCAGCGTGCGCGCTCCTTTCACGGACACCTGCTGGCCGAGCACCGCCCTGGTGAGCAACTCGACGCCGTCAGGATGCCCGGGCGACCGCAAACCGGGTCGCTTCTGGGCAAGCTCCGCAAGGATCGGATCGTCGGCGAAGTGCGCCTCGACCGTGTCGGGATCCGCATCGAGATCCAGCATTCGACGGCAGCGCTGCACCGCCGCCTGCGCATCGGCGACGTTGTCGAGATGCAGGGTGCACATCACCGCGTTGGGACCCGGCTGAGTTCGGACCGGGCGACACTGCAATCACCGCGTTGCCATGGCTCAGCCGCAACGATCGACGATAGGTCGCCCCGTCCCACGTCTCGATGCCTGGCACGGCGCGATCACCGAGGAATCCGAACATCGACTCGGCGTGGAACGGCGCACGATACGGAAGCCGCAGCGCGAGCGTGCCCCCGGCCACGCTCGGTTGGCGCGAGCCGCGCAGGTCGGTCGGAGACGACGCGAACACCTCGCGAATGGTGTCGTTGAACTGGCGCACGCTGGTGAAGCCGGCGGCGAAAGCAATCTGGGTGATCGGCATCGAAGTCGTCTCGATGAGCGTCCGCGCGGTCTGGGCGCGCTGGGCACGAGCGAGGGCCAACGGGCCCGCGCCGAGCTCGGTCGTCAGCAGCCGATTGACCTGGCGTTCGCTGTAGTTCAGACGGGCGGCCAGACCACCAACTCCCTCGCGATCGACAAGGCCATCGGCGATCAGGCGCATGGCCCTCCCGACGACGTCGGCGCGGACGTTCCACTCGGGCGATCCAGGCGACGCGTCGGGGCGGCAGCGCTTGCACGCCCGATAGCCACGTTGCTGAGCTGCCGCAGCCGTCACGAAGAACTCGACGTTGCGCCGCTTCGGCGTCATCGCCGGACAGCTCGGCCGGCAGTAGATCCCGGTGGTCTTCACCGCCGTGATGAAGCACCCGTCGAATCGACTGTCCCGACTCTGCGCCGCTCTGTAGCACTGCTCGTCGTCAAGGATCACCAAGCCATTGTGACCCGTCCGGCGAAGGATGACTAGCGGAATTCAGACAGCCACGTGTGCGACGGATCGCGGCACCGCAACCTTCCACAGCACGACGAGCCCGATCACACAGAAGCCGGCGCCTCCGAGGAAGGCCGCGCGCTTCGAGGTGAGATCGGCGAGGGTGCCGAAGAGCAGTGCACCAGTGGCGGTACCGATCTCGAAGAACATCGTGAAGGTCGAGATGGCCCGCACCCGTTCACGCTCAGGAACGGCATTGACCGTCATCGCCATCAACGACGGATAGTTGAACGAGATGCCGATGCCGACAATGACCGCGCTGACGAAGACGCCGATGGGCTTCGGCCACACGAAGAGCATCGTGAGTCCAACCGCCGACAACGTCATGGCGATGCTGACAGCGCGGGCATGTCCGATCCGGTCAGGAACCTTCGCGGCAACGACGCGGATCACCAAGCACACTCCTGCGTACGTGGCGAAGACCCATTTCGACCCATCGAGCCCGACCGTCAGGGAGAAGTCGGGCATGAACGCGCTGAACGTCACGAACCCGCCCACACCGAACGCCAGCACCAACCCTGTCGGGATGGCCGCTCGATGAAAGCGTGGCCCGCGTTCGCCCCCGTCCTCGTGATGCCTGATCCCGCCGGGCGTCAGCGTGGCGAGCGCCGCCGCCAGGAATGCAAACCCGGTGGCGACCCACAGGCCGGCATCGAACCGGTCCCTGCCGATCACCGATTCGCTGATCACCGGGCCGATCCCGAGGCCGCCGAACACCGCGACCGAGAAGTAGCTGGCTGCTTCCGCACCGCGACCATGTGGAGCGAGATCGCTGATGAACGTTGCCGCGCCGACGAACAGCGCTGCTTCACCGATGCCCTGCAACGCACGCAACGGCAGCAGGCCCCATCGCGAATCGATCAGCGTGCACGCAGCCGTGCCGAACGCTGCGAGCAGCGCGCCCACGATCATCGTCAGCCGGAGCCCGTGCCGCTCGGCGAACGGACCGAGCCTCGGCCGTATCAACACGGCGGCAATGCTGAAGATCGCGAGGTTCAGTCCGATGTCGATCTCGTTGCCACCGAGCTCTTCCTCGATCAGCCGCGGCAGCAGCGGGACCATCACACCGATGTACACGAACAACGCGAGCGTCGCTGCGGTCACCAACACGAATGGCTTGGTGAACATCCGCCTGGTGACGACGAGGTCGGAGGTCGCCACCTCAGCCGGGCTCTTTGGGAAGGCCCAGGACGCGTTCGCCCACGATGTTGCGTTGGATCTGGCTCGTTCCACCCCAGATTGTCTCGCTGCGACTGAAGAAGAACGCGCTGATCATCGGGCTGACCGGGTAGCCGGCGCGGCGCTTGTCGCGGACGGCCCCCGGCCACGACGCTGCCGCGGGCCCGGTGTCGACCACCATCGACGATGGGCCGAACACGTCGAGCGCCAGCTCCATGGCCTCTTGGTGCATCTCACTCCAGAACATCTTGTTGGTGGCGCCGAGCGCCGCGACGCCGGGGTCCTTCGTGCCCGCCAGCGTCGCCGACAACGACCGCAGACCGTTGATCCGCAGCAGCTGCACTTTGGTGTAGTACCTGGCGAGGCGTTGACGAATGCGTGGGTCGGCGATGTCACCGGTTGCCGTGGCCTGTTCGACGAGCAGCTTGTACTCGTCGTCGAAACGGCGATACCCGGTCGTCGCCGACTGACCACGCTCGAACGCCAGCGTCGAGTTGGCCACCTTCCAACCGTTGTTGACGCCACCGACGACGTTGTCCTTCGGGCAACGGGCATCGGTGAAGAAGACCTCGCAGAACTCGGCGGTGCCGTCCGGTTGCGTGATGCCACGCACCTCGACACCTGGCTGGCGCATGGGCACCAACAGATACGAGATCCCTTTGTGCTTCGGCGCATCGGGGTCGGTGCGAGTCAGCAAGAAGCAGTAGTCGGCGTGGTGCCCGCCGGTGGTCCATACCTTCTGGCCGTTGATGACCCACTCGTCTCCGTCGAGCACTGCGCTGGTCTTCAACGAGGCAAGGTCGGACCCCGAGTTCGGTTCGCTGAAGCCCTGGCACCAACGCACCGATCCGTTGAGGATGCGCGGCAGGAACTCTTTCTTCTGTTCTTCGGTGCCCCATTGCAGGATCGTCGGACCAACGAGCGTGTCGCCGAAGAAGTCGGCCCGCATCGGTGCCTTGAACCTGGCGAACTCCTCGGCGAGCACGACACCTTGCATGGTGGTGAGGCCCTTGCCGCCGTACTCCGTCGGCCAGGTGGCACAGATCCAGCCTCCACCGAACAGCTTCTTCGGCCACTGCTCGTTGAACGCCTTCCGTTCTTCGGGTGTCATCTCGAAGTCGTCGTCGCCCCATCCGGCAGGAAGGTTCGCCTTCAGCCAGTCGCGGATCTCGGCGCGGAACGCCTCGGCTTCGGGGGTGTACGCCAGATCCATCGCACCAGTATTCACGGGGTACCGGACGCCCGACGAGTTCATCATCGGTGGCATGGGTCACCGCTTTTACATTGCGTTCACACTCAACACACCCCCGCGAAACCTCGGCCCCGTATCTTCTCCGACATGGCCACCGCTGGTCCTGCTCTCCCGGATCGACACACCAACCCCCTCGTGTATCGGTTGGGAGAGCAGGAACAGACGGTTCTCAACGTGCTGCTGGCCAACCGTGGACGGGTGATCAGCCGCCGCGAGTTGGCTCGACGCGCCGGACTCGCCGACCTGAGCGAACGCCGGTGCGACAGCCTCCTGGTAGCGATCCGCCGCGCACTGGGACCGAAATCGGTGGTCACGGTGCGGAGTCGAGGGTGGATGTTGAGCGATGACGCGATCGACGCGGCATCCGCCCTCGCCCGCGACCCGTCGTGAGGACCCGTGATTGCGGGCGCGCACGAACGATCGAGGTTGGTAACAGAGCGGCGACCGTCGCGAAATCTTCGTCGTCTACCATCACGTCCACGATCGACGTCAATGGGGCCGCCGGTCGTCCATCTCCCCACTGCCTCCCTACTTCCCGTGCACGTCCAACACGGCTCCGTGAGTTCGCTCCGGTGACTCACACTTTACGTGGCAAAGATGCCGCTACCAGGGGTTCTTCGCGCGATAGTTCTTGACAAATCCATGATCCTGTCTGTACACCGGCGATTGGACGCGCGTACAGTATCCCGTGCCGGGTCCTCAGGGGCCGGCCAGAACACTGGGCGACGTCGCACCCAACGACGCCCATTGTCAGGAGCAGTCCCCAGGACGTCTTTCCGCAGACGGCCTGGGGACGCTGCTCTTTTCGGGCTAATTTTCACCGGCATCGACCGAACGGAGAACCCACCCGATGAAGCTCATCACGGCCATCGTCAAGCCGTTCAAGATCGACGACGTCAAAGAAGCGTTGAAGGCCGCCGGCGCGCAGGGCATGACGGTGAGCGAAGTACGTGGGTTCGGCCGACAGGGCGGCCACAGCGAGACGTATCGCGGTGCGGAGTACATGATCGACTACGTGCCGAAGGTCTGCATCGAGCTCGTGGTCGACAATGCCGTTGCCGACCTTCTCGTCGACACCATCCGCCGGGCGGCAGCGACCGGCAAGATCGGCGACGGCAAGATCTGGGTGACGGAGGTCGACCGCTTGGTGCGCATCCGCACGGGCGAAGAAGGCAGCGACGCGGTGTGACACGTAGAGTCGTCTCATGACTGTGACCGAACCGCTGCCGGCCAAGGCCCCGCGCTGGACCGCACAGTGGAAAGAGCTGTACGAGGAGGTGATCACCACCGGGCTGTGCACCGGTTGCGCGGGCTGCGTGGTTACGTGCCCGCACGACGTGATCGGCTATGAGCACGAGGAGGGCAAGTACAAACCGTTTCACCTCGAAGAAGAGCTCGGACTCGACAACTGCATCCACGGAGAGAAGGGATGCACCACGTGCACGCGTGCCTGTCCAAGGTTCCGGGCATGGGAGTCGAGCGCCGACATGCATCTCTTCGGCCGCAATCGCGAGCCCGATGAGATGGCCGGGATCTGGCGGCAGTTGCTGTTGACACGCGCAACCGACTCCGCTCAACACGAACGAGGCCAAGACGGTGGGTTCGTTTCGGCGATGCTCGTCTGGCTGTTGAAGAACGACTACATCGAAGCGGCGATGGTCAGCGGCGTCGAGCCCGACGACGCGTGGAAAGCCAAGCCGGTGCTCGCGCGCACGGTCGACGACGTGCTGGCGACCGCGGGCAGCCGTTACACGTACTGCGCCAACCCGCTGGCGTTGCGTGACGCGCTCGATGCCGGACTCACTCGCTTGGCGTTGGTCGGCATGGGTTGCCAGACCTCGTCGCCACCGGTGATGTGGGATCGCAAGGCCGGCAAGGTCGGCAAGCCGTTCGTCTTCAACATCGGCCTGTTGTGTTCCAAGACCTTCGACGACGCGATCTTCCCCGAACTGTTCGAGGCCAAGTACGGCTTGAAGAAGGCCGACATGGCGAAGATGAACATCAAGGGCGTGTTCCAGATCTGGATGAAGGACGGCTCGTACCACGAGATCGATCTCAAGGAGTGTCACCACTGGACGCGGGAAGGTTGCAAGAGCTGCCCCGACTTCGCCGCCGAGCACAGCGACATCGCGACCGGCGGGATCGGCGAGGACAACGACTGGACGCTCACCATCGTTCGCACCGAACTCGGTGAGGAGGTCATCACGCGGATGATCGCCGACGGCGTCATCGTCGCCCGTCCCGCTCAGGAAGACGAGAAGGCGATGAAGCTGCTGCGCCTGCTGTCGATCGTCAGTCGCAGGCGGTGGCCGGACTGGGCCGACAAGGGCCCGTCCGTGGGCGTTCCTCCTCCGAAGAAGAAGGTGGCCCCAGTGGTCACGCCACCGGAGTCGGTTGCCGAGACTGGCGCCGCTGGCTGAACACGACCGCGGCGACCAGCATCGCGACGATGATGGCCAACGACGCGTACGTGTTCATGTGGAACCAGTGCGAGATCGTCATCTTGATCCCGACGAAGATCAAGATGCCGCCGAGCGCGTGCGAGAGGTAGTGGAAACGTTCCTTGGCGTTGGCGAGCAGGAAGTACATCGCCCGCAAACCCAGGATCGCGAAGGCGTTGGATGCGAAGACGAGATACGACTCGTTCGAGACCGCCAGGATCGCCGGCACCGAGTCGACCGCGAAGATGATGTCGGTGACCTCCACCACGAACAGGGCGGCCAGCAATGGTGTCGCGGCACGCTTGCCGTTGATCCGGGTGAAGAACTTCTGTCCGTCGAGCTCGTCGGACACCGGCATGACCTTGCGGAGTAGGCCAAGCCCACGAGTCGATTCCTTCTCGTCCTCGTCGTCGCGGTGGCGGATGATCTTCAGGCCGGTGTAGACGAGGAAGACCCCGAACACCAGCAGCAGCCACCAGAACCTGCTGATGAGCGCGCTGCCGAGGACGATGAAGATCGCCCGCAGGGTGAGGGCACCGAAGATGCCCCAGAACAACACCCGATGCTGATACTTCAGCGGGATCGCCAACGTGGCGAACAACATCGACCACACGAAGACGTTGTCGACGCTGAGCGACTTCTCGATCAGGTAGCCGCTGATGAACTCACCGAACGCACCGCTGCCGAACGTGATCGCGACCACGCCGGAGAACGCGAGACCGCACATCACCCAGATCAGCGACTCGATGGCCGCTTCCTTGGGTGTCGGCGCATGCGCTTCGCGGTGGCGGAACAGGTCGATCGCCAACATGACGACGATGACGGCGAGCAGCGCGATCCACGCTGCCGCGGAAACGTCGATGTCGACGAAGTGGGAACGATCGCTAGCAGCAATGAGGCTCAACGGAAAACGCCTTTCGACTGTCTCGAGTAGTACACGGACAGTCGAAGGTCTCGCTCCCGCTGGATGCGGGCGGGGGGCCGGGCAGCAAGCTGCCGTGTTGACGACCGATCCCGAGGGCTACTCCCCTCCGACCCGCACAGTCTGCCCGGCCGACCCTCCCCAAGACAACACCGCGTGCGATGAGAGATGAGCCGCCCGGAGCCGCACATCTCTCACATCGCCCTCGGGGTGGGCGTGCGCGATGAGAGATGAGCCGCCTGGAGGGGCTCATCTCTCATCGCACGGTCTGGAGGCCGGGTGGGAGCTGGGCGAGGGCGTCGTCGGCAGACAGCTCGGCGGCGGCACGGGCCTCGCTGTCGGGAAGCCACTCCGGGAATAGTTGCTCGGTGACGCGATGCGCTCCCGACGCCGTGTGCTGCTCGTGCAGAGCGGCCAGTTGCTTGGGCGTGAAGCGATCAGCGAGCCGCGCCAGTGCGGGCCACAGACGGCGGTGCACGAGTGTGATCTTGCCGTTGACCAACCTCAAGCGAACGACATCGGGAGAATCGTCGAGTTCCCCCAAGATGTTGAATATCGCGTGCCCCCGCGGATGCCCCCACCAGCTTCCCTTGATTGGCTCACCGGCGACCAGTTCGGCAACGTTGGGGATCGGTCCCCGCGCCGATTGCAACAGCATGCCGTGCTCGATCAGCGCGGTCATGACATCTGCTGCGGAATCCACGGCGCCATCCTGTCGCACTTGCGGCTCGCTGGTGACCGTCGCATTGCGCCGCCTACGATCCGGCGATGACCGCCGACGTACTTGCCGCAACACTCGTCGCCCCTGGGCAGCTCGAGCTGCGGCGCTTTCCGTATCCCGAGACCTTGGAACCCGGCGCCGTGCTGGTGAAGATGCTCGCGTCGGGCATCTGTGGCACCGACAAGCACACCTTCCGTGGTGAGACGCAGCAGTACGCCGGGACGGATCACGCGTCCTCGACGCCGTTCCCCATCATCCAGGGACACGAGAACGTCGGCATCGTGACGGCCATCGGCGACGGCGGCGCGACGGCGTTCGATGGCAGCCCCCTGCAGATCGGCGACCGAGTCGTGCCGGCACCCAACCGTGCATGCGGTCAATGCGAGTTCTGCAGAGGTGACTATCCCTACTACTTCTGTCGAAAGCTCGAGAACTACGGCAACTCACTGACATGTGCAGACGCTCCGTACCTGTTCGGCGGATGGGCGGAGTACCTCTACCTCCGCCCCAAGACGCCCGTCTTCCACGTTCCCGAGGGGCTGCCCACGAACGTGGCGGTGCTCACCGAGTTGTTCGCCGTCACCCACAGCCTCGAACTGGCCGCCAAGATGCCCCGTCCCGGTGGGTTCCGCCAAGGCGACACCGTGGCCGTGGTCGGGATCGGTCCCGTGGGAATCGTCCACGTGGCAAAGGCGAGTCTGATGGGCGCGTCACGAGTGATCGCCATCGACCCGTTCGGCCCGCGTGTGGCTCTCGGCGTCGAGCTCGGAGCCACCGACACCTTGGTCACGAGCGGCGCCGACCCTGCTGCCGCCTCCTTCGTGCGCGACGTCACGGCCGGCCGCGGGGTCGACGTCGTCGTCGATGCCACCGGGCATCCGGCCAGCTTTGGGCCGTGTTTGTCATTGCTCCGCGATGGCGGCACGTTGATCGAGGTCGGTGCATTCGTCGATTTGGGAACCGTGCCGATCAACCCCGCAACGATCCTCGGTCGAAACCTCACCATCGTCGGCGTGGCCGGCGAGGACGCCCGCGTCTACGACTCGACGCTGGCGATGCTTGCCGAGCACCACGGGCGGGTGCCATTCCACCGCGCTGTCACCCACACCTTTCCCCTCGACCAGGTCGAGACGGCGATGCACACCGCCCTCGGCGCCGACACCGCGATGAAGGTTGTGATCGCCCCGGCTCAGTGATTCCTGGAGAAATCTGTCTCCAAAAGGTCTTCGATCGGCGGGTGCTGGGTACAAAGACCCTGTACGTTCACGTCGTCGCCAGGTTTGATGACCAGAGATGTGAACTCGATGAAATTGGGTGCAGATGCTGTCTTTGGTTGAAGTTGGCTCCGCCGCTGCCTCGCCGCGTCACCCCGGCTTCACGACACAGGTGCTTGCTCCCCTTGCGATTCGAAGTTCGGCGGGTGAATCGGACCGTGCGCTGTCGGTGGAGTTGTACAACATCGTGCATCCGTGGGCAGTCTCGCTTGCCGCCGCGCAGTCAGCGGGTCTTCCCGCGCATGCGGATCGCCACGAAGTGCTGTCGCAGGTGTTGCGCCTCACATGGGACGCCTGCGTTCGCATCGATTGGTCACGTGCTGACGAATGGCCTGCATTCCTCGACGCCAAGGTCAGCCGCGCCCGTATCGAAGCGGCGCGATGCGACGACTGGTTGAGCAGACGCGAGCGAGTACGTCGCCGACGATTCCAGTGTGAGCTCGCTCGACGTGAACAGCAGGAACAACGCACGCTCACACACGGGGAACGCCACGATGTGGCGGCCGCCGTCGCACCCGGCACAGCATCGGTCGATTGGGCACAAGCGTTGCTGAACTCCCGCCATCCATCAACGGTGGCCGAGGTTCCTGACACCCTCGACAGAACCAGCAACACAGTCACCGTCGAGGATCAGGTCGAGGACCGTGAGCTCGGCGGCATACGAGTCCGGTGCCTGACGGAGTGGATGACGATCGTCGCCGCCGAGAACCAAGGGCTGGCGGAAGACCTGTCACGTTGGTCGGATCTGAACCAATCTGCGAATCGCGATCTTCCGGCGCGACTCGCACATCGTGTGGAGCCATACGCGCCGTTGTTGCTCGCGATGCTCGGCGATGCCGCCTGATGGCGGCACAGATCACCACGGTCCTGTGCTCGTCGTGCGGAGGACGGCTGGCTCGCGACAACACCGGCACTGTCTGCTCGCCCTGCCGCAGGACACACATCGAGACGTCCGCGCAACGCGGAGCTCTCGTCAGCAGAGACCGCCCGCGAATCAAGGCAGTCTTCGAATCGTCGGGGCTGCACGGCGTAGCCCGGCACCTCGACTGCACGGCAGAGGAGGCGTTGGACGTCGTCCTGAACTCCCAACTGCTGCCGTTCGTCTCGGCGCGGCGACGTCTCGTGCTGCGCAGGCTCGTCGGGCTGACGAGCAGTACGCACATCGCAGCCGGTGAGGCACTTGGGGTCAGTCGTTGGACGGTTGCAACCTACCGACGTCAACTCGGGATCGACCGAGAGGCTGTACGGCCTACATCGGGGTCGTGATCCCCAAAAGAGTTCGCAGATCATCGGGATTGGACGCATATTCCAACGCCGTGTCGAGGGTGATGCGTTGTGCTCGAACGAGCGACGCAAGGTTCTGATCCATCGTCACCATGCCGAACCGTGCTCCCGACTGCATCTGGCTGGTCAACTGATACCCCTTGCGCTCGCGGATCAGGTTGCGCACCGCCGGCGTTGCGATGAGGATCTCGACCGCAGCGGCGCGTCCGTGGCCATCGACGGTGGGCAGGAGTTGCTGCGTGATCACGGCCTGAAGCGATGTCGCGAGCATCACTCGGATCTGGCCCTGCTGATCCGGCGGGAAGACATCGACGATCCTGTCGACGGTCTGCGCCGCCGACTGGGTGTGCAACGTCGCGAAGACGAGGTGCCCCGTCTCGGCAGCCGTCAGCGCCATGTGGATCGTCTCCAGGTCGCGCATCTCGCCGACAAGGATCACGTCGGGGTCTTCGCGCAGGGCACGCTTGAGCGCTGACGCGAAGCTCTTGGTGTCCTCGCCGACCTCGCGCTGGTTGACGATCGCCTTCTTGTGTCCGTAGAGGAATTCGATCGGGTCCTCGCACGACAGGATGTGCACCGCCTTGGTGCGATTGATGATGTCGAGCAGCGAGGCGAGCGTGGTCGACTTGCCCGACCCGGTGGGTCCTGTCACCAGCACGAGCCCGCGCGGGAGTTGCGCGAAGGTCCGGATCACCGGCGGCATCTGCAGGCTTTCGAAGTCGGGGATGTGGAACGGGATCGTTCGCAGCACCGCGCCGATCGATCCGCGTTGGCGGAACACGTTCATCCTGAACCGGCTCTTGCCGGGGATCGAGTAGCTCGTGTCCAACTCGAGCTCGTTGTTGAACGAGGCGATCTTGCGCTCGTCGAGGATGGAGAAGACGAGGCGCTCGATCACGTCGCCGCGAAGGACGGCGTACCCTTCGAACGGCACGAGTTGTCCGTTGACCCGCGCAGTCGGAGGAGCGCCGGCCGCGAGGTGCAGGTCGGATCCACCCATCTGCAGGCATTCGTCGAGCAGCTCATCGATGTGCTCCGGGGTTCGTGGCGCAACAACGGCGAGTACAGGCAAGAGGACGTGGGACACACCCTCTTGGTCGGCCACCCGAACCGTTCCTCGACCCGGGCTTCCCCATTCTCACGCCGGTTGGGGAATTCGTTGTCGCAGCCCGCCGATTGCGGCCGACCCGTAGAGGTCAAGAGACAGAAGGGAGAACTGGGTGTCGATGATCATCAATTCCGAACCGGATGTGCCCGAGCTGCTGGAGCCGGCAACCCGCCGTCGATACGGCGCGGCCTACAAGCTGGAGATTCTCGCCGAGTACGAGGCGCTCGACCGTGACGGCAAGGGGGACCTGCTACGGCGCGAGGTCCTGTACACGTCGCTGTTGTCGGAGTGGCGCAAACAACGCGACCGCGGTGCCATCGAAGCGCTGGCTGGCAGACCGGGCCGACCACCGCACGACCCTGTTGTTCGCGAGAACTCCCGACTTCGTCATCAAGTCCAGCGACTGGAGGGCGATCTGGTTCGAGCTCGCACCGTGATCGAGGTGCAGGGAAAAGTCTCGGCGCTGTTGGGGGAACTCGTCACCGACAGCGCAAGGACCAAGTTCGTCGAGACGAGATGATCGAGGACGCCATCAAGGAGCTCACCCCCGTGGTGGGCACCAGTGCGGCGTGCGCGGCCGTCGGCCGCACACGCCAGACCCACTACAGAAATCGCCAAGCGCCCTGACGACTACTCGTCAGCGGCGCACGGCGTGCCCGACTCACAGCGTTTGGAGCCGCAGGACCCGTATCGGGTCCGCAAACGCCAAACGCAGCGGGTTTGGGTTAGGTGGCGGTCCAGTTGGTGAAGGCGTCGATCGTGGCGTAGACGTCGCCGAGGGGGTACAGGATCGGGCAGGTGCAACCGTTGCGGATGTAGTGCGACACACGCTCGCGAGCTTCGGCGGGTGTGCCCGAGGCCGTGAGCATCTGCACGATCTCGTCGGGTACCAACTTGGATGCCGCGACCACCTGCTCGTGCGTTGCGGGCCAGGTGAGGACCTCACCGACCTTGTCGAGCAGGCTGTGCGGCACACCGGATGCCTTCATGATGTGCGGTTGCTGACCGAGGTACTGGGTGACCATCAGACGGGCCATGTCGAGCGCGGTTTCGCGATCCTCGTGCACCGAGCAAACGACCAACTGCGGACGATCGATGTCGTCGAGTTTGCGACCCGAGCGATCGAGACCGACCTGTAGGGCTTCGAGGGCTTGCTGGTTGTACTCGGGCGACACGAGATAGTTCAGCACGACACCGTCCGCGATCGCGCCCGTGAGCTCCATCATCTTCATACCGGTGGCGCCGATGTAGATCGGCACATCCTTCGGCCGACGTTCTTGATAGACGTAATCCAGCTCGACGCCGTCGAGGTGCACGTGCTCACCGTCGAACGTGACCGTCTCGTTGTGCAGCAGGGCGCGCACCGCGGTGACGATCTCGCGCATCGCCCGGAGCGGACTGTCGCGCCGGATCCCCACCTTGGCCGCCAATGGATCCCACCATGCGCCAATGCCGAGGATCACGCGGCCAGGTGCGAGATCGTCGAGCGTGGAGAACGTCGACGCCAGCCGCGCGGGGTTGCGGGTCCAGCAATCCACCACACCCGACCCGATCTTGATCGTGTCGGTCACCGCCGCGAACGCGGCCATGGGCACGACGGCGTCGCGAACCAGCCGGCTGTCGGCTTGCCAGACCGCATCGAAACCCTTCGCCTCGGCGTACTTGACGAAGTCCATCCCTTCCCGGATCGGATGGGCATCTTGCAGATAGATGGCGGCGGGTGTGGTCATGGGGAGCCTTTCACGATCGACCTACAACTTGGCGAACAGCCGGGCGGCCTGCTCGGCGGCTTTGGCGCGTACCTCGTCGACATCGACGCGTGTCGGACGCCCGTCCCGCACGACCACTTCGCCCGAACCGAGCGTGACGTTAAGTGCTCGCACACCGGGGGTGAACGCGACGTGCCACGCGCTGTCCGCATGGTCGTAGTTGAACTCGACGCGATCGTCGCGGCACTCGGGGAAGAATCGATACCCCTCCTGCAGCCACGACCACACCACACCGGGATCTGCTGCGACGTCATGCTCTCGCAGGCGCACGTATGCGAGCCGGGCTTCTTCGAGCATGTCGGCGCCGATGCCGTCGGTACCCAACACGACGGGGTTCGGTCGCGACGTGGGCGCCGCGTAGCCGACCGAGTTGTTCATGTTCGATCGCGGGTTGTGGGCGATTGTGCCGGGCAGCGGCCGATCGAGATGCACGCAATGGACCAGGAGCCAGTCGTCGGCGGCCAGCGATTCGAGACGGGCGCCGGCATCGCGGTCGGCAACACCTTCGGCAACGTGGACGTGCACACCGACCCCCAGGTCGGCCGCCAGTTGCGCGGCAGCGGCCAATGTCTCGTCCCTGCACGTGAAGGCGGCGTGCAGTCCGACCATCCCGCGGCCGCCTGCGCGAAGGTACCGCTCGTTCTCGGCCAGTCCCTGCGAGGCCTGCAGTGAACCGTGACGGTCGGTGACCCCGTAGGCGCAGTTCACGCGCACGCCGACCTCGGCGCAGGCGTCGGCGATGAGCGACAGGCTGCCGTCGATCGCCGACGGGCTCTCGTGATGGTCGATGATGCCGGTAGTACCGCACATCAGAGCTTCGGTCGCGCCGAGCATCGCCGACCAGCGAATCATCTCTTCGTCGAGGGCTACGTCGAGCCGCCACCAGACCTGTTCGAGGATCTCGATGAAGTTGGCCGGCTGCTTCGGTGGCGCGGGCATGCCCCGGGCAAGAGCCGAGTAGAGGTGATGATGCCCGCAAACCAGGCCTGGAGTCGTCGCACCCATCAGGCCGGCTCGACCACGCCGCGTTGACCGGTGATCCGGTCGTACAACTCCGGTCGTCGATAGCGATCGAAGTCGAACAGCGTGCCCTTGTAACGCTGGCACCAGTCGAGATCGCAGCGGGCGACGACCAACTCATCGTCGGACGTGACGGCCTGCGCGACGATCTGCCCGCTCGGCGCGACGATCATCGACTGCGCGAGCGAGTCAACACCTTCCTCGACCCCACCTTTGGCGACGCCGACAACCCAGGTGCCGTTCTGATAGGCGCCGGCCTGCATGACCAGTGCGTTGTGGAACCCCTGGAGGATGTCCTGGCTCGGGTCCGGCACGTAGTGGATGGGCGTGTTGTAACCACACAGGATCATCTCGACGCCCTGCAGGCCCATCACTCGGTAGCTCTCCGGCCAGCGCCGGTCGTTGCAGATCATCATCCCCATCAAACCGCCGAAGGCCCGCCACACGCCAAAACCGTCGGGTGACGGCTCGAAGTAGTACCGCTCGGCGTGTTGGAACGGGCGGTCCGGCTCATCGTGCTCGTGCCCGGGGATGTGGGACTTCGTGTAGCTGGCGACGATCGAGCCGTCGCGCTCGACGAGGGTCTGCACGTTCCAACGATGACCGTCGTCGTCGAGCAGCGCGTATCCGATGCTGAACCCGATGCCGAGGCGTCGCGCTTCGTCGAAGAGGGGCTGAGTTGCCGCGTTGGGCATCGAGCGCTCGTACCAGTGGTCGGCTTCGGTGATGTCGTCGACGAACCAGCGTGGGAAGAACGTGGTCAGCGCCAACTCCGGGTAGACGACGAGTTCGACACCGTGCTGCGCCGCCTGATGTAGCAGCGCGATCATCCGCACAACCACCTCTTCGCGGCTGTCGTTGCGTTGAACGGGCCCGAGCTGCGCCGCTGCGACGGTGAGAATTCGTGACATTGGCGCACCTCCCTCGGGCGGATGTACAAAGCGTGATGTACAAATTGTAAAGCTACCGGGCGCGCCAATTCGGCGAGGCAACGCTCAGGTCGAGTTCGCGCAACTCTTGCCGAGCGCGGCGAACTCGACCGCTTCCTCCGGCGTCAACTCCGGACGATCGAAGAAGCCCTTCAACTCGTCGTCGGTCTTGCTCGCAAAGAACGCCTCGACGACGCATTCGGCCGTTTTCTGATCGAGTCCACCCTCTTGCAACTGCTTCACGAGCGAGTCACGGGCTTCGTCTCGGGGCCCGGGCCCGCAGCTCGCCACGAGCACGACGAGCACGGCCGCGAGTGCAGTACGTCGCCTGTTCAACCGTGCCGGCCAGACTCGAGTGCATGGTCGATGATGTTGCGCGTGACCCGCGCGACGAGCGGGTCGGCGAGTCCGTAGACCCAGTCCGTCGAGCCGACTGTCACGACCTCACCACCGTCGCCTCCGAACGGACGGCAGGTCAGCATCATGGCGTTGCCGTACCGGCAACGCGCCAAGGAATCGTCGTCGACCCGACCGTGCAAGCGCGAGGCGACGAACTCCAGGTCGCCCTGATCATCGAGCGCGGCGATCGATGCGGGGTACTCGCCCATGGCCAGATTCGACGACGGCGTGAACGCGACGACCTCGACTTCATCGGGTGACCCGTCGCCACCGACCGCGATAGGTAGTTGGTAGTCGTCGAAACCCAAGCGGCAGCCGACGGTCTCATATCCGACCACCCCGTCGTCTGCGCCCAACAGGTCGCCGTAGCGCAAGCCGGTGCCCGCGAACATCCAATGGTCGTTGCGATAGACCGTGAACGCCGCCGGACCCACGCGGCATGGCAGCACCGAACCGGCTGTACAACCCATACGCCGAACCCGCACCCAACACAGCCGTCTCCGGCCGGCCAACGAGCGGGTCTGCCCACATGCCCGACATCGTCGATTGCGAGTCGGTGCCCACCACAGGGTCGACCTCGTGCGCCTTGTACTTGTAACAGACCATTGCACGCCCGTCGTCCTCCAACCGGACCTGCCAGAACATGGTGTTGCCCGACATGGTGACGTAGTTGCCACCGCGTGCGATGTGCTGCTCGAGTGCGGCGCGCTGCCCGGCCGACCAGTACTCGTCGTGACCGACACCGAGCACCACGTCGTATCCGGCAGCGATGTCGGGATCGCGATCCAGGTCGCTGGACACGGCGTAGTCGAATTCGAGGCCTTCGCCCTCGGCCCACTCGACGAACCGCCGTTCGTAGGTGAACCATCCGGCCGAGCTCATGAACCCCGGGTATCCGTTGGCGAATCGGTAGTCCTGGTAGACCATGCCCTCGGCGTCGGGTTCCTCTCCGCGGAACCTCGGCCTGGCCTTGCGGTCGTCTCGTTCGGTCGAGGGTCGCATCAGCATGCCGCGACCGAACGGTCGGGAGAACGACACCCTCCACCCTCCGGTGTACAGGCTCTTGCCGCCCCAACTGTTGTAGGCGTTGTACGTGTTCGTTGCCAGCACCAGCAACGCCCGCGCTCGCTGCGATCCCGATCGAACGACGAAGCCGGCGTAGCCGACGGCGCGATCCGACGGCGCGTCGCGCGCCCTCAGAGTGACGAGATAGAACCCGCTGCGCCAGTCGTCGCCGATCGGCACGGTGACGCTGACGCTCCATTCGCACCCGTTCGAGTCGGCATCGGGCGGTGTCGTCTGTTCCTCCCCGGCGAGATCGGCGGCACTCCACACCAACTTGCGTTCGGCGCCCCAGCGGTGGATCTCGACGTCGTAGCGATCGGCGCGGCACGAGACGTGCAGCGCGAGCGCACCTCCCGGCGCAACGCTCAGTTGGTCGCAGTACGCCTCGACAGCGTCGTAGCGGGTGATGTCGTCGGTCATCGTGGATCACCGTAACTGCACCGGCTCGGCGGGGCAGACCGGTGCCGTGCCAGAATCGCCGCGTGCCCTTGCATCCTCAAGCGGAATCATTCGTCGCGCTGATGGCGTCGCTCGGCGAACCGCCACTCGAGACATGCACGCCGGCGGAGGCGCGCGAGATCCGGGCGCGACGGCAGCGACCCTCGACGGAACCGATTCACGAGACCCGCGACGTCGATGCCGGTGAGGTGCCCGCCCGTCTGTATCGCCCGAACGACCGTGACGGCCTCGGGCTGCTCGTGTTCTTCCATGGGGGTGGCTGGGTGCTCGGCAACCTCGAGACTCACGACAACCTCTGCCGAATCCTGGCCAACAGCAGTGGACATGCCGTGTTGAGCGTCGACTACCGGTTGGCGCCAGAGCACCCGTACCCCGCTCCACTCGACGATGCCATCGCCGCGACACGATGGGCTCACGACCATGCCGAATCTCTCGGTTGTTCGCCCGACCGGTTGGCGGTCGGCGGCGATTCCGCGGGCGCCACCCTTGCGATCGTCGTCGGTCATCTCGTACCGGTTCCCCTGCGCTACCAGTTGCTGGTGTACCCGGCCACCGATCTCACTCGCAGCTTCCCCAGCTTCATCGAGAATGCAGCCGGGCCGCAGTTGACCGCTGCCGGGATGGGATGGTTCATCGAGCACTACGTCGGCGCCGATGCCACGAACCTCACGGACCCCCGACTGTCACCTCACTATGCCGCCGATCATGTCGTGGCCGCATCGCCGCCGACCCTGCTGATCACAGCGCAGTACGACCCACTGCGCGACGAAGGCGACGCCTACGCAGCCCGACTCGCGTCGCTCGGGGTTCCCACCAGCCATGTTCGCTTCAGCGGCATGTACCACGGGTTCTTCTCCCTCGCCGATTTTCTCGACGATGCCGTGGCCGCCAACCACATGGCCGGCGCAGCGCTCGGCAGGGTGCTGAGCCGCTGACGCTATTCCGGGACGAATCCGATCGCGTCGATCTCGAGCGCGCAATCCATCGGCGTGCGACCGGCCTGCATGCGCGTCCTGGTGGGAAGGGATTCCTCGCTGCTGAAATAGCCGCGATAGATGCGATCGAACGCCTCCTGGTCCGACTGATCCTTCAACCACACGACGACCTTCAACAGGCAGTCCATGTTCGAGCCGGCTGCCTCCACCAACGACTGGAGATGGTCCATCACACAGCGAGCCTGCACGTCGAACGGCGTCTCGGGGAACGGAGGGATCGGTTCGCCTGCTGCTCTCGCCGCACGAAGGCGAGCGGAGTACCGATCGTCGAAGGGTGGAAGCCCCGACACGTAGACCATGTTGCCGTGGCGGATGCAGAGGTTGAACGGTCCCCCGGTCGTCGGCACATCGCTGTTGATCACCTGCTTGTCCATGTCGATCCTCGTTTCGCTGGTTGGTGCAGTCGGGCCAACTCGACCGCCCGGGCAAAGACAGTGTCGAGCATGTCCTCGGTCAGTCGACCGGTGAACGTGTTCTGCTGGCTCGGATGAAATGAGCACACGAGGTGCAGACCGTTCGGCGCGACAACTTCGACGCCATGACCGAACTTCGGGCGCGGTCGCACGCCGAACTCTGTGCAGGCCGCCTCGTAGGCGAACGCACCGAGGCACACGACGACCCGCAGTTGGCTGAGCAACGCGAGCTCACGCTGCAGGTACTGGTGGCAGTTCTCGCGTTCGTCGGGCAGGGGCTTGTTGTCGGGCGGCGCACACTTCACCGCCGCGGTGATCCACGCGCCCGTCAGTGCGAGCCCGTCGTCGATCGAAACCGACGTCGGCTGGTTCGCCAATCCGACTCGATACATGGCCGGGTAGAGGAAGTCCCCCGAGCGATCGCCCGTGAACACCCGTCCGGTTCGATTGGCGCCATGTGCCGCAGGAGCAAGCCCCAGCACCAGCACATTGGCTTGCGGATCCCCGAAACCGGCAACGCCTCGACCCCAGTACTCCTCGTTGCGGAACGCTGCTCGCTTCTCGACGGCGACCCGCTCGCGCCACGCAACCAGCCGTTGACACGCTCGACACGAACTGACATCGGCGGCGAGGCGAGCGAGTGAATCCACGGTTTGCACACTAAGTTGAGATCGAGATGGCGAGACCACAGAAAGCACCTCCTTCGTCGACGTTGTTCCTTTTGGTACGGCACGGCCTGACTCCGACGACCGGCAAGATCCTGCCGGGTCGCGCCCCTGGGCTGCACCTTTCGGAGAGCGGACAGGCGCAGGCAAAGGCGGCCGCCGTGCGGATCGCCGCCCTGGACCGCGTCGACGCCGTCTATGCCTCACCACTGGAGCGGGCACGCGAGACCGCCGCACCGATCGCCGACGAAAAGGGCCTAAAGGTTCAGATCGACAAGGGACTGCTCGAGTGCAACTTCGGCGAGTGGACGGGTGCCGAGTTGAAGAAGCTCATGAAGCTGCCTGAATGGAACACGGTGCTGCGCGCCCCTTCGACGTTCCGCTTTCCCGGCGGTGAGAGCTTCACGGAGATGCAGACCAGGATGGTCTCGACGATCGATCGACTACGCGCCGCCCACGAGGGTGGCGTGGTCGTGTGCGTCTCGCATGCCGACACCATCAAGGCCGCCGTCGCCCACGCCATGGGGACGCACATCGACCTGTTCCAGCGCATCGTCATCAGCCCATGCTCGATCACAGCGATCGCCTACTCCGTTGGCGGGCCCGTCGTGTTGACGGTCAACTCCACCGGCGGTTCGCTCGCCGAACTGCGACCATCGTGAGGCGCTGATGGGTGTCTTCTACGAATTCGACGAGGTGGACGCGTTCACGGTCGGTGCTGTCGGCCAACCCGGCCAGCGCACCTTTTTGCTGCAGGCCCGACGCGGCACAACACGGGTCACGGTGAAGTGCGAGAAGCAACAAGCAGCGGCGATCGCCGACTACCTCCGCAAGGTGATGAGCGATCTGCCGTCACCGGTCGACCAACCGCTACCCGCAGCGATGGAGCTGGCAGAACCGGTCGAGCCGGCCTTCGTGCTCGGCCCGATCGGCCTCGGCTACGACCGCGACAACGATCGGGTACTGGTGCAGCTCGAAGAGATCGTTCCGGTCGACGAAGAGGGCGAGCCCGATCCCGACGCGGTCGACGACCGCGGTCACGTGCGTGTCTTCCTGACACGCGGGCAGGCCGCGGCGCTCTGCAATCACACCGATTCGATCGTCGCTGCCGGCCGACCCCCGTGCCAGTGGTGCGGCAACCCGATCGACCCGGATGGCCATGCATGCCCGCGGATGAACTGATCGAACGCGCGCACCAACTGCACGTGCTCACGTGCGGCGAGATCGAGATCGAGGGCCGCATGCCGTGGAGCAGCAACGCCACGTTCCTCGCTTCGATCCGCTGCGGCGAAGAACGCGCCCAAGGGATCTACAAGCCGGTGCGCGGCGAGCGTCCACTGTGGGACTTCGCGCCGGGCCTGCATCGTCGCGAGGTCGCGGCGTACCGCCTCAGCGAAGCAATGGGTCTCGATCTCGTGCCGCCCACCGTGCTACGCGATGGCCCGTACGGCGAGGGCTCGTTGCAGTGGTTCGTCGATGTCGATCATCGCCAGCACTACTTCACGATCCACGAGGAGCGACCCGACCTACACGACACGCTGCGCGCGGTGGCGCTGTTCGATCTCCTTGCCAACAACACCGACCGCAAGAGCGGACATGTGTTGATCGACGCCGACAACCACATCTGGGGCATCGACCACGGCCTGTGCTTCTCGGCCGACTTCAAGCTGCGCACGGTCGTGTGGGAGTTCGGTGGCGAGCAGATCGATGATGCGCTCATCGATTCGATCCGGCCGATGGTCAAATCGGTTCCACTCGACATCGCCACCTTGCTCGACGACGACGAGGTGGCTGCGCTACAAGAGCGCGCTCGCTGGGTTGCGAACAATCCGGTGTTCCCGGTCGATCAGTCGGGCCGCCGATATCCGTGGCCGATCGTGTGACCGACCTCGACGACCTCGACGCGATCATCCACCGCGCCGATCTCGACGGTTTGGTTCGATTGGTCGACACGCTGTGCGCCGAAGCGAACTGGCCGTTGCTGTTGGAGCTCCGCAATCGCAGTCGGGCGGCGGTCACCACCGGCCGGCAGCTGTGGCCGGCGGCGACGCTCGCCGAATATCGGCTCGCGCTGTGGGCACCTGCAGAATGGGCGACGCAGGTGCTCGACGAGGAGAGTGGACGGTTCACGATCGGGCCGCTGACCGAGGTCGTCGCCCAGAACCATCGGTTCGATGATCTCCGCGCGTTCCTTCCCGACGGCCCTCGGGTCGGTTTCATCGCCCACGAATGCTCACTTCGCCGGCAGTCCCTTCCCACAGATCTGGCGAACCCTCTGGAGATCCCATACGACCTTCAGTCGTGGGAGCCTCACTATCCCCTGGCCGAGTACACCGACGACGGCGTCGCCGCGCCCGCGCCGCCGTTGCCCGATTCGTCGGAGTTCTCGGCCCTGCACGATCAGGTCGAGGGCGAAGCGATCGACGATCCCGACGTGACGCTGGCCGTACGCCAGCTGATCGAGCCATGGATCACGTCGTCGAACGGACGAGCCGAAATCGTCGCCGTCGAGGGCACCGCCGCTGCAGCGGTCGCCGCACTCGGCGTCACTGCCGGCAGGCTCGCGCCGATTTCGACCTCGCTGGCGTTGGCCTGGCTCGCGTGGGCGGGAGCCAGCGGTGGTGCCCATGGGCGGCGCCGCGGAGCGGCCATCGGTCGGTTCGGTGCCTGGTGGACGGTGGCCGCGCTCGCCGACATCGCCGAGCACTGGCCGGTCGATCCCAACGAGATCGGCGCCGCCGCTGACGCCTTCCAGTGGTACTGGTGGGATGCAGGCGAGCCGCGCCTCGGCTGGGAGTTGCAGCTGGCAGTAGCCGATCCCGAAGAGGGCTACGCCTGGGCCATCAGCGCCCACGACGCGACCTGATCGCCGCTCAGCGCGCTTGCAGGGCTTCGATCAGCTTCGGGAGCACCTTGTGCACGTCGCCGACGATGCCGAGATCGGCGATGCCGAAGATGGGTGCCTCCTTGTCCTTGTTGATCGCGATGATGTTCTTCGCGCCCTTCATCCCGACCATGTGCTGTGTGGCGCCGGAGATACCGCAGGCGATGTACACGCCGGGCTTCACGACCTTGCCCGTTTGGCCGACCTGGTAGCTGTAGGGCACCCAACCGGCGTCGACGATGGCGCGCGACGCACCGGCGGCGCCCTTCAACAGCTTGGCCAACTGCTCGATCATCTCGTACTTCGAGGCTTCACCCAGCCCACGGCCACCCGATACGACGATGTTGGCTTCGTCGAGCTTCGGTCCGTGCGACTCCTCGACGTGCTCGGCCACGACGGTCGCTGCGCCGGCGGTACCGAGGTCGGGCACCGCGGCACTGACGACCTCGGGAGCGCCGCCACCCGACGCTTCGGCGACGAAGCTCTTCGGTCGGAATGCGGCGAGATGAGGCCCGCCACTGGTGAACGTCGTGGTGACCAGCACGTTGCCACCGAACACCGGCGTGGTGACGGAGATGGCATCGCCGTCGACGGCGATGTCGACGTTGTTGGTCAGGACGGTTCGGTCGAGCTTCACCGACAGGCGGGCCATCACGTCGCGACCCGCGTAGTTCTGCGGGAACATGATGAGGTCGGGCGAATCGCCGCCGTCGATCACAGCCTTCATTGCGGCGGCGACCGCGACCCCTGGAAGCTTTCCGCCAAGATCGCCAGTCGCGTAGACCTTGGTTGCTCCGTGCTCGCCGAGCCCGGTAGCGATGGCTGAGGCGTCACCACCCACGAATGCGGTCAGCGACCCAAGCGAGCGTGCCTTGGTCAGCAGTTCGAGGGTCGACGTGGTTGGCGCCCCGTTGTTCTCCTGCGCGAATACCCAGACGTTCATGATGCTCCTCAGATGACCTTCAGGTTCTCGAGGAACGCCACGATCTTGGCGAAGCCCTCTCCGTCGTCTTCGATGATCTCGCCCGCTTTGCGGGCTTCGGCCTTGGTGACATTGGAGATCGTCTGGCCAGCGCCGTCCCACCCCACGGGTGTCACGCCGAGGTCGCCGGCAGTGACCGTTTCGACCGGCTTCGACTTCGCGGCCATGATCCCCTTGAAGCTCGGATAGCGCGGCTCGACGACACCCGCAGTGACGCTGATGACGGCCGGCAATGGACAGGTCACCTCGTCGTACCCCTCCTCGGTCTGCCGATTGACCTTCAACGCGCCGTCCGCGACCTCGACGTGCTTTGCGAAGGTGACCGATGGCAAGCCGAGCACCTCCGCCATCTGCTCGGGCACCGTGCCCGTGTACCCGTCGCTCGATTCGGTCGCCGCAATGATCAGGTCGGCGCCACCGAGCCGGCCGATCGCCGCTGCCAAGACCTTGGCCGTCGTCAGCGCATCGCTGCCCAGCAGGTTGGGGTCGCTGACGAGGATGCCCTTCGCCGCACCCATCGCGAGTGCGGTGCGCAGACCACTGACCTCGCTGTTGGGAGCCATCGACACAAGGCTGACCTCGCCCTCACCGGCGGCGGCCACGAGCTGCAGCGCCATCTCCACGCCGTAGCTGTCGGACTCGTCGAGGATCAGCTTGCCCTCGCGCTTCAAGGTGTTGGTCGAGCTGTCGAGCTCGCCCGGCATCGCCGGGTCGGGGATCTGTTTCACGCAGACGATCACGTTCATGGGGGACCATTGTTACCGCGTAGTAGTCCCGGGGCCCAACTGCCGCCGCGTCGTCGGGCCCAAGGCCAACCACGAAGACGTCCGGTAACGTCACGGTCTTGCGCATCCTGTTGGTTGTCAACGCATTTGCCTCTTCGGTGACGGCCCGCAACACGGTGGTCGTGCACCGTGCTCTGGCGCAGGGCAACGAGGTGGAGGTGCTCGAGACCAATCGCCGCGGCCACGCAACCCGTTTCGCGCAGGACGCCGCTCGGCGAGGGGTCGATGTCGTGATCGGCTTCGGAGGCGACGGAACGCTCAACGAGGTCGCGACCGGTGTGGCCGGAACCGATACAGCGCTCGGCATCCTTCCTGGCGGCAGCACCAACGTCTTTGCGCGCACACTCGGCATGCCCAACGACCCGATCGCCGCCGTGCAACTTCTCGCCAACGGGTTGGCTGCTCGCGACATCCGTCCGATCGGACTCGGTCACGTCAACGGCCGGTACTTCTGCTTTCACACCGGCATCGGTTACGACGCGGCAGTCGTGCGAGAAGTGGAGCGACGCGCAGGGATGAAGCGGTGGCTCGGCCACCCCTTGTTCATCTATGCCTCGGTGCGCACGTGGATGAGCAAGTACGACCGCTCCGAGCCGCACTTCCGAGTCGCCACGTCGGCAGTACCGATACCGGTCGACGGCTACTTCACCATCGTGCTGAACACCAACCCCTACACCTATCTCGGCAACCGCCCGCTCGATCTCAGTCCGGCAGCCACGCTGGACCGCGGCCTGGTGGCGATCACGTTCAAGACGTTGAAGGTGGGCGCCATCCTCCACGCGCTCGGCGGGGCGTTGCGCGGTGGCGGAATGAAGCCGTCGCGCACCGTCGACGTGCAGACCGACCTGTCGTGCCTCACTGTCACATCGGACCGTCCGTTTCCTTTTCAACTCGATGGCGACTATCTCGGCGAGACGCTGGAACTGCGATTCGAGCACCGACCGAACGCGGTGAAGCTCGTGTACCCAACGAAGGTTCCTCTCGCGAAGTCGGCTACGGAGTAACCCGCCCGGCGATCACGTCGATGGCCACATCAGGCACGTTGGTACAGATCCCGTCGATCTCCCACTCCATCAGTTCCGTCATCCTCTGCGGATCGTCGCACGTCCATGTGTTGACGAGGATGCCCGCCCCATGGCACGCATCGATGTGCGAGCGATTGAGCATCCCGACCCACGGGTGCAGTGCGTCGTGCCCGCGACCGACCATGATGGCGATCACGTCGTCCGGCACCTCCGTCACCAACCATGCGGTGCGAATGGCGGCCGCCAGCGACTTGCATCGGTCGACCGTCTCGATGCGAAACGACGAGATCAGCCAGCGATCGTCCTCCCGGCGTTGCGACAGCGCAGCAACCGTGCGATCGGCAATCGAATCCGTGGGATCGAAGTCGGGGTCGCGCGGATCGTTCTTGATCTCGACGTTGACCCACATGCCCGCGCAGGCATCGAGCGCCGCGTCGAGGTGCGGAATGTGGTCGGGAAGATCGTGCGCAGCGACATCGACAATCGGTCGGCCATCGGCCAAAAACGGGTCGTGATGCGCCACGAGCACACCGTCCGATGTGCGGCGCACGTCGAGCTCGACCGCGTCGCTGCCCATGGTGCCGGCCAGGCGGAATGCCGCGACTGTGTTCTCCCGAGCGGCCCTGGAGGCACCCCGATGGGCCAGTACCTCTACCATAGATACCCCCCATCTCTAGGAACTATGTCCGAGAACATGCCCGTACCCCTTGTCAACCGGTGAATTGTTTCCTAGGTTTGACATCACTGTGCACACCGTTGTCGAGAGCCCGTCTTTCTGTGGCAGATGTACAAGTGAAATTTCTCACAATTTGCCCAAGTGGAGTCGATCGTGACCATTCTTGCGTCCAGCCTGACACTTGCAAATGCCGACTACACGTGGCGAGTCGATGCGATATGCAGAGACACTGACCCGGAGCTGTTCTTTCCGGTCGGCACGACGGGATACGCGCTGCTGCAGATAGCACGGGCAAAGGAAGTGTGCGGGCAGTGCCCCGTGCAGAACGATTGCCTCGACTACGCCCTCGAGACCAACCAGGACTCGGGCATCTGGGGCGGAACGTCCGAGGAAGAGCGGCGTGTGCTTCGCCGTCAATACGTCGCCCGGCAGAAGGCTGCCGGCTGACCCGATCAGTGGTGTCTCGTCAGATCGGTACGGTCAGATCGACGACCGTGCCGGCACCTTTCGGCTGATCGCCGAGGCCTGCAGCGGTGAAATCCTCCGGCATGCCGGCGCGCATCGTGATGCTGCCCGCGAGCTCGGTGGTCACCAGCGTGCGCACGATCGACAGACCGAGCCCGGTGGCCTTGTTCAATTCGAAGCGCGAGTCGAGGCCGCGGCCGTCGTTGATCACGCGAATGTTGAGCTGATCGTCCCTCGGGTTGAGTTGCACCACGACGTCGCCACCGGTGCTGCCCTCGGGGAACCCATGGTCGACGGCGTTCTGCAGTAGCTCGGTCAGCACGACCGACAGCGGTGTCGCGATCGTCGAGGGCAAGCGACCACCATCACCCTGCACCGTGAACCGCACCGGACGATCGGGCGATTGCAGACCCTCTTCTGCGAGACGCAGCAGAGGCCGAACGATCTCGAGGAACGCGACGTCGTCGCCCGGTTCGCGCGACAGTGTCTCGTGGACCAGCGCGATGGTGCGGATCCTGCGCACCGATTCGGCAACGGCCGCCTTCGCCTCGGGCGACTCGAGCCGCCGGCCCTGCAGCCGCAGCAGTGACGAGATGGTCTGCAGGTTGTTCTTCACCCTGTGGTGGATCTCGCGGATGGTCGCATCCTTCGACAGCAGCAACTTGTCGCGCTTGCGCACCTCAGTGACATCTCGCAGCAGCAGCAAACCGCCGGTGACCTCGCCGCCGGCGAGGATCGGCATGCAACGCGTCAACAGGGTGACGTTGGGTGTCTGTTCGAACTCCTCGATCACCGGCATGCGATCCTCGTATGCCAACCGCACCGGGCTGTCGTTGAAGCCGAGCTCGGCCAGCCGCATTCCAACAGCGTTGGCGCTGATCCCGACGCGGTGCAGAGCCGACACGGCATTGGGCGACGCGTAGCGAACGCGCGCCTCTTCGTCGAGCACCATCACACCGTCGCCGACCCGCGGCGCGGCGCTGGAGTCGCCGACCAACCCGTGGAACGGGAACGAACCCTCGGCGATCATCGCTGCGAAACGCTGGAAGATTCCGAGGTACGTGCGTTCCAACTCGCCGGGCTGCCGACCGGTTCGGCTGGACCACTCGCGCGACAGGACGGCGATCGGCTTCGTGCCGAGCCGCACCGGTATCGCTAACATCCGTGCCGGCTCCGGGAGCAGGTCGACAGCGATCTCGCCCTCGCAGATCTCGCCCGTCTCGAACGCGGATGCCAGCAACGGGCGCTCGTTGTCGGCGGGGACACCGACGTAGTCGGTGAAGTAGAGCGTCTGGCCGGTCGCCGGACGCACCTGCGCCACGATGAGCCATTCGGAATCGGTCGAGGGAACGTACAGCAGCAAGTCGGCGAAGCAGAGGTCGGCGAGGAGGCCCCACTCGCTCACCAATTGCTTGAGATGGTTCATCTCGTCGCGGGTCAGCGACGTGTGTTGCCGGCAGAGCTCGCCCAACGTGGCCATGCCGTCGTTCTAGCACTCAAGGCTCGCACACACCGCCGCACGGACCGTGTGCGAGGCATCGGCAAACTCGATCAGCCGCCGAAACCGATCTTGCGCTCTCCTTCGGGAGTCCCGATCTCGACGTACACGATCTTCGCTGAGCACACCCCGACATCGCGGTTGCGCCTGTCGGTCAACCACAGCACGTCGACTGCACCACTGAGCGCCGCGTCGATCTTGGTTTTCAGATCTGCTCGATCGAGATCATCGGGCAGTTCGAGAGTGAGCTCGCGGGGTGCTTGGGTGACGCCGATGCGTACGTCCACGTCGGTCCTTTCGAAGAGGGTCGTGACCATCGTAGAGACAGATCGCCGCAGATGGCACTCGTCGGATGTCCTGATTCGTGGGAACCATGTCATTGACGCCACAACACCGAACAGCGATGATCGTGTCGTGACCCGCCGACCTGTCGTCATCGTCGCCTTCGACGGCATGCAACCGCTCGATGCGGTCGGGCCGCACGAGGTGTTCGCCGGCGCGACCGCGGTGCTCGCATCGAAGAAGCGGCCCACGCTCGGCTATGACCTGTCCGTCGTGTCCGAGCGCGGCACCGCCATCATCACCCAGAGCGGACTGCAGATCGTGACGGCTCCCCTGCCGACGGGTCGCATGAAGATCGACACGCTGTTGATTCCGGGTGGCGACGGAGCCGAGACGGCGCGATACGACAAGCCGCTGATCGACTGGATTCGGCGGGCGGCGCGAAGTAGTCGCCGAGTTGCGACGGTCTGCAGCGGCGCGTTCATCGCCGCAGAGGCCGGCCTGCTCGATGGTCGCACCGTGACGACGCACTGGGCCCGAGCACGACAACTGGCCAACGAGTACCCGCGGCTCACCGTCGATCCCGACCCGATCTACCGACGTGACGGCACCGTCTGGACGTCGGCGGGCGTGACGGCAGGCATCGACCTGTCGCTCGCAATCGTCGAGGCCGACTACGGCACCGACGTCGCCCAGACCGTCGCCAGATGGATGGTGATGTTCCTCCACCGACCAGGTGGCCAGACGCAGTTCGCCGCGCCCGTGTGGGTTCCGCGCGCAGCTCGATCGAGCGTGCGAGCAACGCAGGACTACATCGACAACCATCCATCGGCGGATCACCGACTCGATCTGCTCGCCGCACGCGCGTCGATGAGCAGTCGTCACTTCAGCCGCGTGTTCACCACCGAGGTCGGCGAGACGCCGGCGCGCTACGTCGAACGTGTGCGTGTCGAGGCGGCGCGCGCCGAGTTGGAGACGACCACTGGATCGCTCGACCTCATTGCCAGCCACTGCGGGCTCGGCACGGCCGAGTCGCTGCGACGCGCGTTTCAACGGCGCGTCGGCGTAGCACCCGACGCATACCGGCGCAGGTTCCATTCGCAAGCCACCGACACGCGGCGATTCCCCGCCGCTTCATAGACAAGGAAACGTCATGCAGGTCGCCATCCCCCTGTTCCCCCGATTCACCGCGCTCGATGCGATCGGCCCATACGAAGTTCTGCAGCGCATCCCGTCGATCGACGTGACCTTCGTCGGCCACGAACGCGGCGAGGTTCGCAGTGAGAACGCCATGCTGGGAATCACCATCGACGCCACGTTCGAGGAGATCCCGAAACCCGATGTCGTGGTGTTCCCCGGAGGCGTCGGCACGCGGGTCCTCGTCAACGACGAACGGGTGACGGCGTGGGTTCGACACGCCCACGAGACGACCGCGTACACGACATCGGTGTGCACCGGCTCGCTCGTTCTCGGCGCGGCCGGCCTGTTGAACGGTCTCACCGCGACCACACATTGGGCGTGTTACCCGGAGCTCGCAGCCACCGGGGCGGTCGCGACCGCAGAGCGCGTGGTCGAGCACCTCGACCAGCGCATCATCACTGCCGCCGGAGTGTCGAGCGGCATCGACATGGCCCTTCGACTCGTGGAACTGCTCGTCGACCGCACCGCGGCGCAGGCGGCGCAGCTGATGATCGAATACGACCCACAGCCGCCGTTCGATTGCGGCTCGCTGGCGAAGTGCAACGACGACATCGTTCAGCGAACGATCGAGTACGCCCAGCTTCGGAAGTAGACGTGGCGCTCAGAAGGTGGTGGCGCAGAAGGTGTCGCCGCGGGCGAGCGATGCCTCGGTGCTGACATCGGTGTCGCCGCACAGCGCGCCGAGCATGCCTTTGACCATTCCCCGGTCAACGGCACAGATCACGGGATGCTCGATCGCCACATCGCCGAACGGGCAGTGGTTGTTGACGATGCGCAGTTGGTTGTTGTGCTGGTCGGCGTGCGCGGCAAACCCGTGTGCGGTGAGGGCGTCGGCCACGGCCTGCATCGCAGAACGCAGACTGCGTTGCCCGGCAGCGACATCGGGGCCTGACATGCCTGCTGCCATGGCCTGCCCGTACTCCTGGCCGACCTCTTCGGCCATGGCCTCGGCCTGATCGCTGGGCAGCAGTGCCAGCGCCTTGCCCAACAGCGACAGAACGAGATCGTCGCTGCGCACGGGCACGTCGATCGACACATCGGCCACCGAGCGGTACCGCTTCGAAGGACGCCCGGCTCCGGCGCCTTCGGCCCGCTCGACGGCGACTTCGAGGTAGCCGCCGGCGGCGAGCCGGTCGAGGTGGTGGCGGGCAACGTTGGGGTGCAGGCCGAACTTTTCAGCGACCTGAGACGCTGTGACACCTTCGCCGTGTTCGCGGGCGAAGAGGTAGATACCGCGACGGGTGGGATCGCCGAACGCGTTGGTGATGGCCGACACGGTCGCGGTGAAAGCACCGGATGCCATCGTTGTGCCGGGCGGGTTTACAGCCACGCCGGTATTCTACCTATCTACGTAGTGGTAATTCGCTGCGCCCAGTTCCCCCGAGAGGTCACCATGCCGGCAACCACGAACGAGCAGCTCATCGAGGCCCTCCGGCCAGTCGAGGACCCCGAGCTACGGCGTTCGATCGTCGACCTCGGCATGGTTCGCCGAGCCGCGTTGAGCGACGACGGTGTGGTCGATGTCCTCATCGCCCTCACTGTCGCCGGCTGCCCATTGCGCAACGAGATCACCAGCCGCGTCACCGCCGCAGTGGCGCCCTTGCCAGGCGTCAAGCGCGTGGCACTCGACTTCACCGTCATGACCGACCAGGAGCGCGAGGCCGTGCGGATGATGGTGCACGGCAACCCCGGCGCCACCGCCGGCCAAGGTCAGGCGCACGGCCATGCCGAGGGCCGCACGGTGCCCTTCGCCGAACCGGGCTCGAAGACACGGCCACTCCTGATCTCCTCGGGAAAGGGTGGCGTCGGCAAGTCGAGTGTCACCGTCAACCTGGCCGTCGCCTTGGCTCAGCAGGGTTACTCGGTCGGCATCGTCGATGCCGACATCTATGGCTTCTCGGTGCCGCGCATGCTCGGCGCCGAGGTCGATCCCATCGTCATCGACGGGATGCTCGTGCCGCCGGAAAGCCACGGAGTCCGCTGCATCTCGATCGGGTACTTCGTGCCGGAAGGGCAAGCGGTCATCTGGCGGGGCCCGATGCTGCACAAGGCGCTCGAGCAGTTCCTGACCGATGTGTTCTGGGACGAGCCCGACTTCCTCCTCGTCGACATGCCCCCCGGCACCGGCGACATCGCCCTCAGCCTCAGCCAGTACCTTCCGCGGGCGGAGGTCTACGTCGTCACGACGCCGCAGCCGGCAGCCCAGAAGGTCGCCGCGCTGTCGGCGGCCATGGCCGCCAAGGTCAACCTGACGGTGAAGGGCGTGATCGAGAACATGAGTTGGTTCAGTGGCGACGACGGCAAGCAGTACGAGATCTTCGGCAGCGGCGGCGGGAAGGAACTGGCGGATCAGCTCGGCGTCCCGTTGCTCGGCCAACTTCCTCTGGTGCCTGAACTCCGCGAGGGAGGCGACGACGGCATCCCCATCACGGTCGCCGACCCCGACAGCGAATCCGCCAAGCTGTTCCACGAGATCGCCCGGCGCATCGCGGTGGACCTCAAGTCGAAGAAGGTCTTCAACCCCGCCCTCAAGATCAGCTGAAGGCCTCACCGCGCCGCCGCCGCACCCGGCCAGCCCGGGTCGGGCGCGATATGAGCGCCGAGGCTAATGGCACACGTCGCAGCCCACGTCGCGATCTGAGTACTGGGCGTACGATATCACGCCAACCGGCATCGGCAGAAATCGGGCGCGCACCTACCGTTCGGGCCGGTCTAAGGTGTCGGCACCCGGTCGTCGGAGTCGGGGCTGAAAGGGGTCGTCATGTTTGGTCAAGCACTGGGTTCTACGTTGACGCGTTCACGCTGGGCTGCAATAGGTGCCGCAGTCGCCGTGTCGTTGGGTGCTGGTGGCATTGGATGGATGGCGCACGCCGCCGACTCAACGCCTTCGTCGTTTGTGTCGATCACTCCGTGCCGGTTGTTCGACACACGGCCCGCAACGCAGGTCGGCAATCGCAACACTCCGTTGAATGCCGGCGAGGAGTTCGTTCGCCCGGTGTGGGGTACCAACGGGAACTGCACGATCCCGTCCACCGCCACGGGGATCAGCTACAACCTGACCGTCACGACCTCGATCAACGGGTTCCTCACGGTGTATCCCGCTGATGCCACCCGTCCGCTCGCATCCAACATCAACCCCGTCGGTGGCGAAGGGATCAAGGCGAACGCAGGCATCGTCCAGTTGTCCGCCGCCGGCGCGATCAAGGTGTACTCGCTGACCGGACCGATGGACGCTGTGATGGACATCACCGGCTACTTCCTGCCCGCAAGTGCCGGTCCTCGTGGCTTGTCCGCATGGGACACCATCCCAAGCGGCCAAACCGTCACCGGGAACTTCGGCGTTTCGGGCGACTACACCGGCGGCATCAACTTCTCCGTGTCGTTGCCCGCCAAGGCACCGGCGCCGATCCCCTTTACCAACGTCAACTTTGACGATGACGTAAGCGCTATAACCACCGACGATGATGCGACGTGCACCGGTACCGCTGCTGCTCCCACTGCCCCTGCTGGAACGGTCTGCATCTATCCGTACGGCATTGGTTCCTCTATCGCGGGCCTGAACGGCTTCCAGGCCAACAACTTGGGCGACCAGGCGTTCTACATCAGCTGGGATGCAACGGCAGGCAGCACGTTCCTGTTCGTCACCTGGGCCTACACAGCTCCATAGCAACGAGGGACACCTAGTCGCCCCAGTGGCGTTGCTCGGTGAACAGCTAGTGGCATCACCGGGCGACGACCGCCTCAGATCGCGTCTGCATCAATCTCCTGCTCAGCGAGTGCCGAGCGCATGAGGGCGCGTGCCGACCAGCGCATGAGATCGGTTGCGTCGGCACGCGACAGGCCGGCGACGTCGGTCAGCCACGCGAGCGCCTCTATTCCGATCGCGGCTCGAATCGCCAGCACGAGACGATGTCGTTCAGCCTCCGGCATCTTCGCGTGCAGAGGGGCCAGAGCTTCCTCGATCCATTTGATTGCCCGGCCTTGCCGGAGCGGCAATTGGGCGCGTTCGCTGGCGTTCGCTTCGAGCGAGAGGCGAAGCATCGTGCGCTGTTGCGCCTCGTTCTCGAGATTCGAGCGAAGGAACGCATCGACGACGAGGTCGAGTCGACTCGCTACGTCCTCGGGTGGGTTGTCGGGCAACAGTGATGTTGCCCCGGTCTCCGGGTGAGCGGCGACGAGCAGTGCGCGTTGACTTGGGAAGTAGCGGTACGCGGTGGTGCGAGAGATCGCCGCCGCTTCCGCTGCCCCTTCCACGGTGGGCGTCACGCCTTGGGCAACGAGCTCCCGTGCTGCGGCGATGACGGCGTCACGAGTGCGGCGCTTCTGGGCCACGCGACCAATGGCCTCATATGGGATTGACATTCACATGATGGTACTCTATTGTCGTCATGGGACACGAGTTCCATAACGAAAGAGGGCTGCCCATCATGAGTGCTCCAATCATCCGAGGTGCCGGCGAAGGCGAGAAGCGCTCATTCCTCGGCGGGGGCCTCCATACGTGGAAGCTCACGACCGAAGACACAGGTGGTGCCTACTTCATGTTCGAAGACGTCATGGCAGCCGGCAAGGCCACCCCGCTGCATCGACATCCGGAGGCCGACGAGATGGTCTACGTGCTCGATGGTGAGATCCTCGTCAATGTCGATGGCAAAGAAAGCCGCGTCGGCGCGGGCGGCATGACGTTCACACCGAAGGGACTACCCCACGCCTTCATCGTGGTCTCGGACACCGCTCGGCTGCTGACCATGCAGACGCCGGGAATCGGCCAGGGGTTCTACCGCGGTGCCAGCGAGCCCACCACCGATGACATCTCAGACACGGTTGACATCCCCGCCCTTCAAGCGTCGGCCCGAGCAAACCCTCGCGGCGTGGAGCTCCTTGGGCCACCCCCGTTCGAAAAGCTCGAGGTCGGCCGCTAAACCCCAGGCGCCGGCAGAGCGGCACCCAACACGCACACCCAATCGGCTGCTCAGTCGCCCCAGTGGCGTTGCTCGACGAACGGGTCGCCATACATGTGGTAGCCGTTCCGCTCCCAGAAACCTGGCTCGTCGTTGTCGCGTAGCTCCAACGCGCGCACCCACTTGGCACTCTTCCAGAAGTAGAGGTGCGGTACAACGATGCGCACAGGGCCGCCGTGAATGGGCTCGATCTCCTCGCCTTCGAAGGCGTAGGCGACGATGGCCTGATCGGTGGTGATGTCGGCGAGCGGGATGTTGGTGGTGTATCCGAACTCGGCGTGCTCCATCACGTGCGTTGCACCGGGCTGAACACCGGCACGCTCGAACAGGTCACGAACTCGCACACCGGTCCATGACGTATCGAACTTGCTCCACTTCGTCACGCAGTGGATGTCGAACGTCAGCGTGACCGAAGGCATCGCCTTCAACTCGTCGAGATCGAGAGTGAACGGTCGGTCGACCATGCCGCTGATGGCCAGGTTCCATTCGCCCGGCGCGTACTTGGGCACGTCGCCGACGTGCAGCACCGGGAATCGATCGGTGAGGTACTGGCCCGGCGGCAGGCGATCCGGGTCATAACCCTTCTCGATCAGTTCCTTGCGGTTGCGGTCGAAGAAACCCATGCCTCCAGTCTGCCGAGCTGTCAACCCGTTACACCCGCCGTGATTGCGAGGCTTCGCCTACGCTGGCACGACATGAGCAGCACGCCCCCTCCTCCGCCACCGCCGATGTCGCCGCCACCCGGCTACGTCGCGTACGGCGGGCCGGGCTCATACGCAGGCCAGTTCCAGGGCGTCGGCCGCATCTCGCGTGCAATGGTCGTGCTGCTGTGGATCTACCTACCCCTGCAACTGCTGAGCGTCTTCGACCAGCTCAGGTTGTCGCGGGAAGCCGAACGGTTCCTCGACGGGGAGATCACCGAGGACGCGTTCAGGGATGCCGTTGAGGTCACCCCCAGCTCCATCGTCGGATTGATGATCGTCCCGATCGCCGTTTTGACGATGATCTGGATGTACCGGATGGCGGCGAACCTCCGCAAGCTCGGGCGACCCGGTCAGACCTGGGCACCGGGTTGGGGCATCGCAAGCTGGTTCGTCCCCCCGTGCTTCGTGTACGCCGTGCCGTGGTTGATGTTCAAGGAACTGTGGCGTGGCTCGGATCCAGGCATCCCGCCGGGCGATCCGTCGTGGAAACAGCGCCCGGTTCCGGCACCGATCACGGTCTGGTGGGTGCTGTACGGCCTTGTGCCGTTGCTTGGGATCTTCTCGGCTGCAGGCGTCGGGAATCAGCTCCGCGCCGGAATGACCGTGCGCACACTTGCGGAGCGCTTCCACGACTTCGGCGGCATCAACATCTTCTTCACGGTCGTCGGTATGGTCGCGACCGTGGTCTACATCAAGTTGGTCAAGGATCTCTCGTCGCGACACATGCAGGCCACCCGCGAGGCCTGATGCTCTACCTCGTTCGCCATGCCAAGGCGGGTAGCCGGCACGATTTCCACGGAAACGACCGGTTGCGACCGCTCAGCAAAACGGGACATCGTCAGGCCGAGGCGCTCGCCCTCCCGTTGGCCGAGGCGGGCGTGACGACGCTCGTCAGCAGCCCCTATCTCCGATGCATCGAGACCCTTCAACCCACCGCCAAGGCGGTCGACGCCGCTGTCGAGACCGACTCACGCCTCGGGGAGGGCCGGAGTTACGTCGGAGTTCTGGAGTTGCTGGCGACGGTGCCGGATGCGACGGCGCTGTGCAGCCACGGCGATGTCATACCGGAGACAATTGCTGCGCTCGAACGTCGGGGATGCAAGGTCACCTCAGAGCCCGAGTGGCGCAAGGGCAGCGTGTGGGTGCTGGAACGCGGCCTGGATGGCGAGTTCGTCACGGCCGAGGCCTGGCCGCCACCCGACGTCAGGCGGTAGTCCGGGTCTCCGTGGTCGTCGCGACGATGATGATGACCAGTATCAACGTGGCGAGGCCGACGTAACCGAGCACGAGTCCGGCAATCGCCATCCCCTTGCCGCGGACGCTCTCGTCCTTCTTCGCCTGGCTGATGGCGATGTGACCGAAGATGATGGCGAGGATCGAGCCGATCCAGTAGATCCACAGAATTCCCAGAACCATCGAGGCCACGGCGAGACCGCTGGTGCGGCCCACCGGGACGTAGTGGTGGTACACGACAGGCGGAGCCCCCGGATACGAGCCCGGCGGACCGGCAGGCGGCGGTACAGAGCCGGGCGGGTGCCGGAACGGATCACTGGGCGGTGGTGGCGGAATGCTCACGAGCTCAGTCGAGGGTGCAGTCGAAGCTGTTGCCGGTGCGCACGCAGTCGGCATTGGTCGCGAAGTAGATCCAGAAGCCGACACAACCGATCACCAGGATGATCCCGATGATCGTGCCCGCCACGGCCATGCTGCGGCCGCCGCGCTCGCCGCTCTTGGTCTGCTTCAACCCGATGAAACCGAAGATGGCGCCGAGCAGCCCCGGGATCTGGAAGAGCCAGAAACAGGGAATCACGCCGACAAGGCTGCACACCAGCGAGGCGATGGCCATGCCGGAGTTGCGCTGCTTCATCGGCATCGGTGCACCAGCCGGGTAGGGCTGGTAGCCGCCAGCCTGCTGCGGGAACGGATCGCCAGGCTGCTGCGGGAACGGATCGCTCGGCGGAGGCGGAGGCGGCGGCATGCTCATGGCGTCACGGTAATCGACGCCGGGTGCCGGCGACGGGGACGGTCAGCCGCTCGTAGTGGTGCTCGTCGCCGGTGGGCCGAGCCTGTCGATGAAGCCCTGGATCATCCCGATCATCTGCGACGGCGGATTGTTGTCGAGGCAGGACTGCGCCTCGACGCGCGCCGTGTCGATGTCGGGGGGCTCCAGCAGGTCCGCCGAGGTGATCGCGAGGAAGCAGTGCGGATCCGCGTACGTCGGATCGAGCTTGATCGCGCCGCGCAGGAACTCGGCACCCGCAGGCGCCGCCGACGCATCGCTCTGCGCGATCAACCACCCCATGTACGTCAGCGCTTCGGCATTGTCGGGATCGAGCTCGCGCACCTGTTGGTACCGGATGATCGCCTGCTGCGGATCCACACCCAGCAGTTGTCTCGCCTCGGCCAGTTTCAGCGCAACCTCGTCGCCCGGCAACCCGCCGGTGATCGCTTGTCCCGGCAGGCGTTGACCCGATGTGCGCGCCACGAGCCAGCCCGCGAGCGAGGCAACGAGCAACGTGCCGAGGATCCACGCCGCCAGCATCTTCGGCCTGCGCAGTCGACGCGCAGGTGCTTCGGCCTGCCCCGCTTCGATGGCCCGCAACACCGCGGCGGCCCTCGCTGTGTAGCCGTCACGAAGTGTCTCGAAGTCGTGATCGTCGACGTCGCCGAAGCGGTGCTCGCGGTCGAGATCCGTGATGGACCTGAGCAGAAAGCGACGCTGTTCCTCCAGCTCAGCGAGCTGATCGGGGTTCACGATCCGCCGGCCTCCTCGGCGTCACCTGCGAGTGCAGCGGCCACGAGCTCGCGGTCTGCATCGTCGGGCACGGTGTCGGCAGCGGCCTTCCACCTTCGAAACGCAACACCAAGTCCCACCACGGCACAGACCAACGCGGCCACTGGCAATGCCCACACCAATGCGTCGATCCCGGTTGCTCGCGGCACGAGCAACACCCTGCTGCCGAACCGCTGCTCGATGAAGTTGATGATCTGGTCGTCGCTCACTGCACCGCTGTTGACCTGGCGGGCGATCTCGATGCGGATCGCCTGAGAGTCGGCGTTGCGCGATTCGAACACGCTCTCGCCATCGCAGATTGGGCAGGCGAGGCGGCGACTGATGTCCTCGACGCGCTCTTTCGGCGAGCGCGGGCCGGCATCGCGCGCTGCGCCGATGGCGAGCAGCCCACCGACGACCAGCACCAGCAGCACCCAGCTCGGCCAGCTCTTCAGCGATCGATTCATCCGTATGCCTGGCGCAGCTGCTGCAGCTCGACCGCCAACGAGTCTGCCGTGATGGTCGTGGCGTGACGAACGACGACAACCCCGGATGGATCGACGATCCAGGTCTCCGGAACCTTGGCGACACCGAATGCGGTGGCTATCGCTCCGTCGTCGTCCTTCACGATGGGCCAGTCGCCGCCGTTCTCCGCGAACCACTTGGCGACCGCATCGTCGGGGTCGTCCTTGATCACGGTGTACAGCTCCGCGCCATCGGCGATGCTCGCCTGCTGCGCCGCGAACGCAACCAACTCGGGATGTTCGGCTTTGCACGGCAGGCAGGTCGATTGAAAGAAGTTGAGCACCACCCAACTGCCCTTACGGCGGCTGAGGTCGAACCGCTGGTCGTCGAGGGTCGTGCTGATCACCGCCGGCGCCGGACGTCCGAGCAGGAATGACGAGGCTACGTCGGGCTTCTCCGCCTTGCCGCTGGCGAGCACCACGAAGAGCGCGGCCAGCACGACGGCGACGCCCAACGAGATGAACGGCGCCAATCGCCGGCCGCTGCGCCCGGGCACGACCGACTCGGTGACGGTGGGCTCAGACACCTGCGGGCTCCAACTCGATCGGTGCCGACACGGGATCGGTCGGAGTGCGACGGCGCCGGCCGGGAAAGCCTGCGAGCACGGTGCCGGCGGCCATCATCAGTCCGCCGATCCACAACCACACGACCAGGGGCTTGATGAAGATCTTGACCGGCGCCTCGGTCCCGTCGAAGCGAACGCTGGGCTCGAGCGTGAGGTAGAGGTCGTTGAGCAGCCCGTTGCGCACACTGGGCGTCGGGATCTTCGTTCCGAAGTTCGTGAAGGTGGTGATCGCCGGCGCGTACGCCTTGCCGCCATCGATCTGGATCAACGCCCTCACGCCGGTCGACCGGGCGTCGGTGAACTGTTCGAGCCTTTGGAGCTCGAAGGTGTGCCCGCCGTACGACACCGGCACGCCGGGCTGCAGCGTGAACTCGGCGACCCGCGTGTAGCTGTTGGATGCAGCGAGCGCGACGGCGATGATGATCACGCCGAGATGAACCACCATGCCGCCGTTGGCGCGACCGACGAGACCTCGCCAACCCTGACGGCGCAAGGCGAGCAACAGTTGACGCAGGGCCGCACCGCCGGCGAAGCCACCCAGGAAGAAGGCGATCAGCGGCGCAAGCCCGTCCGCACCCACCAACACGCTGACGGCCAAGGCGCCGGCACCACACCACGCCGGCCAGAACAACCGGTCGCGGAGCAACTCGGTGCTGGCCTTTCGCCACGGCAAGACGGGAGCGATGGCCATGAGGAAGAGCAACGTGATGCCGATCGGCATCGACAGCCGATCGAAGAACGGCGGACCGACAGCGATCTGACGATCCTGCAAGGCTTCGACGATCAGCGGGAACACCGTGCCCAACAGCACGATGAATGCGAACACGGTGAAGATCACGTTGTTGGCCAGGAAGGCGCCCTCCCGCGAGACCGGCGAGTCGATCGCGCCCGGTGATCGCAGCCGGTCACCGCGCCACGCGATGAGGCTCAACGACACCGCGACGATCACGCCGAAGAACCCCAGCAAGTACGGCCCGATGGTGCCATTGCTGAAGGCGTGCACGCTCTGCAGCACGCCGCTGCGCGTGATGAAGGTGCCGAGGATGGTCAGCGAGAACGTGGCCACCAAAAGGCTGATGTTCCACACTCGCAGCATGCCGCGGCGTTCCTGTACGAGCACCGAATGGAGATATGCCGTGCCCGTGAGCCACGGAAGGAAGCTGGCGTTCTCGACCGGGTCCCAGCCCCAGACGCCGCCCCAGCCGAGCACCTCGTAGCTCCACCACCCGCCCAGCAGGATGCCGAGGGTGAGGAACCCCCACGCGTACAGCGCCCACCGGCGCGTTGCCATGAGCCACCCCTCGCCGACGCGGCCGGTGATCAACGCGGCAATGGCGAACGCGAACGGGACCGTGAACCCGACGAAGCCGAGATACAGGATCGGTGGGTGGAACAGCACGAGGACGTGATTTTGCAACAGCGGGTTCGGCCCGAGGCAGCAGCGGTTGAAGTTGGGTGTCGGCCCGGCCTTGAAGGCGTCGATCGGGCCGAACGACAGCAGGAAGAAGAAGGCCGTGACGACGAACATCACGACCAATGCCCAAGCGACCAGCGGGTCGTCGAGACGATGCCGGTTGCGTCGCATGATCACCGCCGTGTAGATCGCCAGGATCATCAACCACAGCAGGATGCTGCCCTCCAACGCGCTCCAGAGCGCGGTGACGTTGTACAGCACCGGCGTGTCGCGCGAGCCGACCTGTTGGATGTAGGCGAGTGAGAAGTCGCGGGTGATCAGCGCCCGCTCCATCACCACGATCGCGATCACGGCGCCGCCGAGGGCCAGCCATGCGTAGTTGGCGATCGAACGCAGGACGCGCCGGTCGCCGGTGATCGTGGCGAGCGCAAGACCGAGGGCACCGAACACGCTGGACGCCAGACCCACGATCAGGGCCGCGTGCCCGATGATCCCGTTCAGGCTTGTTGCTGCGAGCATGCCGCTGATCTATCCGGTTCGAGTCGATCGGGGTTCTCTGCGGCGTACTCGTTGGAGTGCTTCACCTCGAGCTTGTCGCCCTGGAACACCCCGGCCGCGTCGAGCGTGCCGTGCACCACCACGGGGATGCACTCCTGGAACAATCCGCCCGGGTCACCTTCGTAGCGAACCTCCTTGCTCACGCCGTTGAAGGAGATCCTGAAGTCGGTGACCGCGCCCACCTTCTCCACCGATCCTTCATCGACCGTGCCCTGGATGCGCAGGCGGCGACCTTCCTCGCAGCCGCTCTTGCGGCCCACCTCGTCGACGTTGCAGTAGAAGTCGATGGCCGAGGTGAGGAACTTCGTCACCACCACTCCGCCGACGAGCAGCACCACCACCAACAGCACGATGGCGCGCCAGTTGCGGCGCCGTGCAGGGGGCGGTGTCTCGAGGGTGGTCGTTTGGCGGGGGCTCAGGTCCACGGTCGGTCTTCCGGCGGCAGACGCTGGGCAAGTGCTCTCGCCCTCCGCAACATCGCCAGGATCAGCACACCGATTCCCCCGAACGTGGCCACATAGCTGACGATCACGAAACTGGTCTCCATCAGATGTTCGCCTCTTCGCGGCGTTCGGCGATCGCGGACTCGAGACCGTGTTCGTCGAGCGTGTCCTGCATCGCCAGTACCCGTTGACGGTGCATCACCAGCCACACGTAGAGCAACGTGAACACGATGACTCCGATGAAGAGGCTGAACAGCATCAGGTTCTCGAGCTTGCCCTCGGCGATGCTCTCTTGCTGATGAAGTGGCCGCCACCACTCGACACTGAAGTGCACCAACGGAATTTCCAGCACCGACAACAGTGCAACCACGGCGCTGCGCCGGGCGCGCTGGTGATGACTGCCGCCCAGGCCGCGCACCGCGAGGTAGCCGAGGTAGGTGACGAACAGGAACGCTGTGGTGGTGACCCGTGAGTCCCACACCCAGTACACACCCCACGACAGCCGACCCCACAGGCTGCCTGTCAGCAACGTGATGCCCATGAACAGCACTCCGACCTCGGCACTGGCTCCCGCAATGCGATCCCACGTCAGCGAGCGGGTGCGCTTCGACAGGTAGGCGGCGCTGCTGACCGCGGTGACGATGAATGCGAGATATGCCAGCCACGCGCTCGGCACGTGGATGTACAGGATCCGCACACCCTTTCGCTGCACTGCGTCGTCTGGCGACAGGAACAACCCGAACAGCACGAACCACGCAAGGCCGATGACCGTGGCAATGCCGATGGCGCGTGTGACGCGGGTGCCGGTCGGACGGCGCACGACCTCTGTCTCTCGAGGGATGGTCATTCGCCGTCATCCACCAATGGGCCGAAGCCTATGGAGCCGCCGATGCCGAACAGCAGCGCATACGTGACCAGCAACGCCACCCATGCCCAACCCTCACGCATCGAGATTCCTCCTACGCCGAGTGCCGCTTCGGTCGCTCGGGTTGCACCGATCAGAACTGGCGCCACGACCGGTAGCAACAGCAACGGCAGCAACGATTCGCGACCTTTGGTTCCGGCGGTGAGACCGCCATAGAGCGTACCGACCAACCCGAGCCCGCAGGAAGCGGCTAGCGCGCTCGTGATCAGCAGCCCAATTCCGTCGAGCCCGACACGGCTGTCGTACAGCACGAACGCCGCGAGGAACAGCAGAACCTCCAACACCAACAGCTGCAATCCGAGCGCGACCGCCTTGCCGAAGTAGATGCCCTGGGCTGGGATGCCCGCGGTGCGCAGGGCATCGAGGGCGCCGTCGGCCGCTTCGACAGCGAACGAGCGTTGCACGACGACGAGCATGCTGAACAGCGTCGCCAGCCACACCAGTCCCGGGGCGACGCGAACCAGCAGATCGTCCTTGTCGAGAGCGAACGCGAACAGCACCATCACGATGGCCGCGAACGGCAGCACCTGGTTGATGAGCACTCGGCTGCGCAACTCGATCCGCAGGTCTTTCGCGGCGATCAGGCGGGTGACGCTGAAGCTGGTCATGGCGCCTCGCCCTCCCCGTCGCCTGCTCGATCGAGGATCTGCCCGCCAGCCACCTCGACGACCCGTGTCGCCAACGCGCCCGCCCGGTCCAGTTCGTGGCTGGCCACGATCATCGTCGCCCCTGCCGCCGTCGCTGCACGCAGGACGGTGTCGAGCTCGTCGCGGCCGGCTGCGTCGAGGCCTGCGTGGGGCTCGTCGAGCAACCACAGTTCGGCGCGGCGAGCGATGAGGCACGCGAGAGCCGTACGACGCCGCTGGCCGGCCGAGAGCTTGCGAACGGGTACGGCACTGAGGCGGCCCGCCAACGCCATCCGGTCCACAGCCGCTGCGATCTCGTCCTTCGACGCCCCGACCGTCGCGCCCCAGAACCCGACGTTCTCGTTGACCGTGAGGTCGGTGTACAGGCCGTTGGAGTGTCCGAGCAGGCCGACGCGCGAACGCACTGCGTAGCGCTGGTCGGCGAGGTCGAGACCGAGCACCGTCGCGGTCCCACGGGCCGGCGGCAGCAGTCCCGCGCAGAGCCGCAGCAGTGTTGTCTTGCCGGCGCCGTTGGGGCCCTGCAACAGCACGATCTCACCACGCCGTACGGTGAGCGTTGCACCGGCCAACGCCGGAAAGCGATCGAGGACGGCCACGACGTCGACGAGTTGAACGACCGGATCCGTCTCCATAGGACGTGGCAACGCTACCGGCCAGGTGCTCGGACGTACCCAGACGCGCAGGGCTCGCGACCGCCCACGCTTCAAGCTGGGACAAGATCGTGCCGATAGCGTCAATTGTTGGTTCGAGGAGCGTCAAGCTCTGGTCAATCCAGCGCCCCACGTCGAATCGAAATGCACCATGTCCGAAAATCCACCCACAAGTCATGAGAAGGTCAGTCGCTGGGACCGCCCCAAGCCGCCTCACGACTGGCGTTGGGTCGTCGGTGGGATCGGTCGCACACTGATCACACTCGGGCTGTTGATGTTCGCCTTCGTGGCGTACCAGCTGTGGGGCACGGGGATTCAGACCGCTCAGGCCCAGCGTGAACTGTCGAGGGAGTTCGACGAACTGGTCTCCGACTCGCAATCGACCGCTGCGACCACCACGATCGCCACGACGACGACCGCCACGCCGACCACCGAGCCCACCACCGACCCGGCCAGCGATGGCACGACGCCGGTCGAGCCGACAACGACGACCACGCTCGCGCCCGTCATCGCCACGGCGAAGCCCATTCCCGAGGCCGAGGAGGCCCTTGCCCGGTTGGAGATCCCGCGCATGGAGCTCGATCGCATCGTCGTCGAGGGCGCCACCGCGGAAGCGTTGAAGAAGGGGCCGGGCCACTTCCCAGAGACACCGCTGCCAGGTCAACTCGGCAATGCTGCGATCGCCGGGCACCGCACGACCCACCTCCACCCATTCTTCGACATCGACAAGCTGCAGCCAGGCGACGAGATCATCGTCACGACGTTGAACGGCCGGTATGTGTACCACGTCACCGGCACGCAGATCGTCAACCCCGACGACTATGCCGCGGTCATTCCCACGACCGACGTCACCAAGGCAACGCTGACCCTGGTGTCGTGCACACCGCGCTACTCCGCGAAGAATCGCATCGTCGTTCGGGCCGAACTGGAACCAGACCTGTCGGATCCGTTGACTGAGGCTGCTCCCCTAGCGCCAGCGGGCGACCCTGCGGACCCGGCGACACTGCCCGACGAGGACCTCGTGACGGTTGTCGACACGGTGGGTCCGGTGGTCACCACGGCGCCGGCCGCGGCCGTGCCCGAGTCCACGATCGCTCCCGACAACTCCACCGTCAGCAACACGGTGGTGGCCCCATCGACCCGCCCGGCGACAGTGACCGCTGACGCGTTCGCCGATGGATGGTTCAGCGATTCGTCCGCGATCGCACCCGCAGTCCTGTGGGGCCTTGTCCTGGCGGCCGTCGCGATCGGGATCTATTGGGTCAGTCGCAAGGCACGGCGCTACTGGGTCGGCGTGCTCAGCGGTTTCATCCCCTTCATCGTCGTGCTCTACTTCTTCTACGAGAATGTCAACCGACTCCTGCCGCCGAACCTGTGACAACGCCTGAGACGACGCCTGAGGCCACGGATCCCGTCCGCGCCCGTCGCCGCCAGGTTGCCCGCTGGACACGATTGGCCAACCGGCTCGGATACCTCTGCTTCGGAATCGCCATCGTGACGTTCGTGATCGGCTTCATCGTCAGCTTCAATGGTGCAGTGTCGGCGGTCGTCATCGGATCGATGATCGTCGGCTCCGCCCTGCTGGCGCCGGCAATCGTGCTCGGCTACGCGGTGAAGGCAGCCGAACGAGACGACCGCGAGCGCGGCCTGTAGCCGCTCGATCGCATCGACGCCGGATTAGTCATTTCCGCGAAGGTGCCCGCAGTTGTTACCCTGAGGTAACACGTATGAGCATCCGCCTTCCCGCTCCGGCCCGCCGCGAACAGATTCTCGACGTCGCCGTCGAGGTCTTCGCCCGCAACGGTTTTCACGGCACTTCGATGAACGATGTCGCCGAGGCCGCTGGAGTCACCAAACCGGTGCTCTACCAGCACTTCGACTCGAAGCAAGATCTGTACATGGCGCTGCTCGACGAGGTCGGCAACCGGCTGCTGACCGCGATCACGAAGGCGACGGCCGGTGTGGCCAGTGGCCGTCAGCAGACCGAGCAGGGATTTCTCGCGTACTTCCAGTGGGTCGCCGACGACCACGACGCCTTCTTGCTGCTCTTCGGATCACGTGCCAGCCGTGACGATGAATCGACCCGTGCTATCCGTCGCATCACCGCCGGAGCGGCCGATGCAATTGCCCCGTTGATCGCCGCCAACATCGGTGCAGACCACCGACGCACCCTGGCACACGGCCTCGTCGGTCTCGCCGAGGGCGTCAGTCGCCGACTCATCGAACAGGGTCAACCGTTCGACCCGCTCGTGCTCGGCCAGCAAGTGGCCGACCTCGCCTGGGCCGGGCTCCGCGCGGTTCACGACTAGAGCGCGCGCTCACGGAGCTCCGTCATCAGCGCGCGAGTTCGATGCTTAGGACCACCGCACTCGGGGTAGGCCCTTCCCCATGGATGCAATCACCCTTCTCCGCGACGATCACAAGACCGTCGAGCAACTGTTCAAGCGCTTCGAGAAAGCGGGCGACAACGCCCACGTCGAGAAGCGCCAGATCGTCGACCGGATCATCGAGGAACTGTCGAAGCACGCAGCGATCGAAGAGCAGCTCTTCTACCCGGTGGCGCGCGCCACTGTCGAAGACGTCGAGGACATCACCTTGGAGAGCCTCGAGGAGCACCACATCGTGAAGTGGGTGCTGTCCGAGCTGTCAGACATGGATCCCACCGACGAGCGCTTCGACGCAAAGGTCACCGTCCTCATCGAGAACGTGCGCCACCACATCGAGGAAGAAGAGACCGAGTTCTTCCCGAAGGTTCGCAAGGACCTCGGTCGATCGGCCCTGGCAGACCTGGGCAAGGCCCTCGCCGAGGCCAAGAAGTCGGCGCCGACGCGTCCGCACCCGCGACTGTCGGATTCTCCGCCGGCCAACGCCGTCGTGGGCACGATCGCCGGTGTGATCGACCGCGTCAGCGACAACATCAGCGGCATCGCCCAGGGCGGGGTGTCAGCAGCTCAAGACCTCGTCGCACGCTTCCTCAACACTCGCAAGCCGAAGGTCTCGCCCACGGGATCGAGCGTTGCCCGAGGCCGCGCCAACAACGTTCGGGGCACCGCATCGACCGCAGCCGATGGTGTACAGCAAACGGCTCGCAGCGTGAAGTCGGGTGCCGTCAAGACCGCCCGCGCGACATCGGCAGGTATCAAGGGCACCGCGACGACGGCGAGGAAGTCCGCTCGCGCAACTTCGACGACCGCGAAGCGCGGCGCAACGACAGCCGGCCGCACGGCACGGACCGCAACGAACAGAACAGCAACCACCGCCAAGCGCGTGGTGTCGCGAACGGCCGCTCGGGCAAAGACCTCGAGGTAGTTCGCACTGCCTCCTCAGAGCGCGATGAGAGATGTGCGGAAGGCTCCGGCTCATCTCTCATCGCGCTACACGAGTGCGGGGGCGAGGATGCGCCACTGCTCGAGCGGCAGGTTCCGCGGGGAATCTGTGAGCACTTGCACGCACACATGGCTGGCACCGGCATCGCGGTGTTCTTGCACCCGCTTGGCGATGGTCGCCTCGTCGCCCCAAGCAACGAGCGCGTCGATCAACCGATCGCTGCCGTTGTCGGCGATCTCGTCGTCGTCGAAACCGAGGCGTCTCCAGTTGTTGGTGTAGTTGGGCAGGGTGAAGTACACGGCGAGATTGGCGCGAGCGATCGAACGGGCTCGCTGAGGATCGGTTTCGAGGACGACGCCCTGCTCCGTGGCCACCAGAGCATCCGGCCCCACCGCCTCGCGGGCGGTACGAGTGTGCTCGGGTGTGACGAGGTAGGGATGAACCCCTGCAGTCCGCGCAGCCGCGAGCTCGAGCATCTTCGGACCGAGCGCGGCGAGTGCCCGATCCTCGACGGCCAGTGGCACGGGCGCAGCGTCGAGCTGGTCGAGGAACGCACGAGTCGCTGCCATCGGCCGTTGGTAGGTACCGGCTTCGAAGTTGCGATCGATCAACGGCGCGTGGCTGACGCCGATCCCCACCAGGAACCGATTGCCATGTTGTTCGGTCAGCGCGGCGTGCTGATGGGCCGTTTCCTCGGCGGTGTGCATCCACAGATTGAGAATGCCGGTTGCAATCGTCGCGGAGGAAGTTGCGCCCAGGAGATTGTCGACCGCGCCGAAGACATCGCCGCCGACGTCGGGGATCCACAGCGCGCTGTATCCCAGTGACTCGAGCTCGGCCGCCGCAGCGGCGGACTCTTGCGGATCGCTGTGACGCAGAGTGCTGCTCCACGCGCCAATGCCAGTCAATGGATGTGTCATGACGGCGAGCTTGCCACGGGATCAATTGCCGCGCAGCACGAAGCCTCTGTAGCCCTCGACAAAACCTGCAGCAATCAGCGCCAGCGCTTCGCCGCCCTTGCGGTCGATCGGCTCGCCGTTGACCTTGCGAACCTCGATCGATCGCTGCCGGCCGTCCTTCACCAACGTTGCCAGCGCCTCCGCCCAGCTGCCGTCGACCGAGTCGGGGAACGTGACCAGGTGCGACGAACGCCGATCGAACCACGCGATCGGCACACCGCTGCGCAAGGCCACGACTGCACCGGCGGTGCGGCTGGGACGTCCAGGGCTCTCGGGCCAGTCGAGCGCTGCGCCGTACGGCTGCGCGGGATCGGTAGTCGACAGGACCACTGGGGCGGGGACCAGCTCGGGATGCAGCTGCGGATCCGCGACCTCGCGAGCGGATCGCAATCGGTCGACGGCGCCCGGCAACGCGAACTGGGCTGCGCCCAACCCGGAGACGAAGTACCCGCGACGAACCTGCCCGCGCTCTTCCAGTACCTTCAGCACGCCGTACGTCGCCGCGTACCCACCCCTGACACCTTCGGCCAGCACCGCCTCGCGCGTGACGACGCCATACCGCTCGAGCAACTGCAAGGCAGCCGCGTGCGCTGCCTGCGTCGGCGTCGGGGCCGACGAGCGCTGCGGGGCGACCAACGACCAGCGGCCGGCACCGGCTGGTGGACCGATCCGGGTCAGCCGGCCCGGCCGTGGTCGCCCACGGGGCGCCGACGACGAGCGAGATCTCGTACCGCCGGCCAGCACCGCCCGCAACGGCGCGAGCGAGTCGTTGGTGACCTCGCCCGCCCACACGAGATCCCACAACGCAGCGAGCAGCTCGCCTTCGGTCGCGTCGCCCGAGGCAGCCCGCAATTGGTTCCAGAAGCTGGCGCCGTGCGACGCCAAGTGGGCGCGGATCGCGTCGTGGAGTGGACCGGTCGGCGGCTCGGGCACCTCGAGCGAAGCGTCGAGCGTGGCGAACTGATCGGCGAAGTAGAGACGGATCCTGCCGTCGTTCGGGCCGATTCCACCACTGCCCACCCAGACGACGTCGCCCGTGGTGCACAGCTCGTCGAGATCAGCTGCGCGATAGCTACGAAGCCGCGCCGGCAGCACCTCGGTCTCCAGCGTGGAGGCCACCAACGCTGCGCCCTGCAGCTGAGCCAACGCTTCGACCAACGAATCGAGACCGCGACGCTCGCCGGGAATTCCGTGCCATGCCTGGACGAACCGGGCGTAGGCCTCGGGCTCGACGGGCTCGACCTCGCGCCGCAGCATCGCCAGCGAACGCCGCCGTAGTTGACGCAGGACGTCGGCATCGCAGTACTCGCGGCCCACGCCGGCCGGCCGGAACTCTCCGAGGACCACGCGGTCGGCTGGCTTCCAGTGCGGCGAGGGCACCGACGATCCGCTCGATGGGCGACGCGAAGCGAGACGCCACATCGGTGGCGGTGAACGGGCCGTGGGTCCGCGCGTAGCGAGCAACCAACGACTCGAGCGGGTGTGCGACAGGTTCGGTGAACGCCAGCGGCAGGCCCAGTGGGATGTTGCATCCGAACGCATCGCGGTAGCGGGCTGCGTCGTCGGCGGCGATGAACCTCGGCTCACCGCCGAGCTGGATCTCGATGACGCGGCGAGTGCGCGTGAGATCGTCGATCCACTCGCCGGCCGCGCCCTCGCAGCGCAGGTCGACCTCGGCAGCGGTGAGATCGCCGACCTTGCGGAAGACGTCGTGGAGCTCGTCGGAACTACGCGCCCGGCGGCTCTCGGCGACACACTGCAACTCGAGCTCGACATCCGCCAAGACGTCGGCGTCGAGCAGCTCGCGCAGCTCCTCCGCACCCAGGAGATCTCGCAGCAGGTCTCGGTCGAGCGACAACGCGGCAGCACGGCGCTCGGCCAATGGGGCGTCACCTTCGTACATGTACGCGGCGATCCAGTTGAACAGCAGGCTCTGCGCAAACGGAGACGCCTTCGCAGTGTCGACACTGACCACGCGCACCGCCCGACTGCGCAGGTTCGCAAGCACCTCGCGCAGGCCCGGAAGGTCGAACACATCTTGCAGGCATTCGCGGGACGTTTCGAGAAGGATCGGGAACGTCGGGTACTTCGACGCCACCGACAACAGATCCGAGGCCCGCTGACGCTGCTGCCACAGGGGCGTGCGCCGGTCTGGTCGGCGCCGTGGCAGCAGCAGGGCACGAGCCGCGCATTCACGGAAGCGCGCCGAGAACAACGATGTCTGCGGCAGCGCGCCCACCACCAGTTCGTCGATGTCGTCGGGATCGATGATCAACTCCGAGATGGGCACGTTGTCGGCGGCCTCGGGCAGACGCAACACGATGCCGTCGTCGCTCCACATGGTCTCGATCGGCATGTCGAAGCGCTCGATCAGCCTGCGCTCGATGGCCATCGCCCATGGAGCATGCACCGGCGTGCCGAACGGAGTGAGGATGCACACGCGCCAGTCGCCGATCTCGTCGCGGAACCGCTCAACGACCACGGTGCGATCATCCGGCACGACACCGGTGGCCTGAACCTGCTCGTCGAGGTACGTCACCACATTGCCGGCGGCAAATCGGTCGAGGTGGTACTCGGTCATCAACGTGTCGATGGCCGCCTCGCTGCCCAACGCCCGCATTTCTCGCTGGAACGCACCCAGCGCCCTGCCCAGCTCCAGCGGTCTGCCAGGCCGATCGCCGTGCCAGAACGGCATCTTGCCCTGCTCGCCCGGCGCCGGGGTGACAATGACCCGCTCGAACGTGATCTCCTCGATTCGCCATGTGCTGGCACCGAGCAGGAACGTTTCGCCCGGCCTGCTCTCGTACACCATCTCCTCGTCGAGCTCGCCCACGCGCGTGCCGTCGGGCAAGAAGACGCCGAACAGGCCGCGGTCGGGGATGGTGCCACCGCTGGTCACGGCCAACCGCTTCGAGCCGTCGCGGGCGCGCAGCGTGCCGGCGGTGCGATCCCAGACCAGCCGCGGCCGCAGTTCGTTGAACTCGTCGCTGGGATAGCGACCCGACAGCAGGTCGAGGACGTTGTGCAGGAGGTCGTCGCTGAGCTCGGCGAAGTTGGCGCAGCGCCGCACCATGGCAGCCACCGACTCGACCGTGCATTCGGGATGGGTCGCGACGTGGGCGACGATCTGCTGCGCGAGCACGTCGAGCGGGTTGCGCAGGAAGCGCGTGGTCTCGATCTGGCCGGTGATCATCCGCTGAGCCACCACGGCAGCCTCGAGCAGGTCGCCGCGATGCTTGGGATACAGGGTGCCGCGACTCGGTTCGCCCACCGAGTGGCCGGCTCGGCCGACGCGTTGCATGCCGCGTGACACCGCACCAGGCGACTCGACCTGGATGACCAGATCGACCGCACCCATGTCGATGCCCAACTCGAGCGAGCTGGTGGCGACGATTCCACGAAGCGAACCGCGCTTCAGCTCGTCCTCGATCACCACACGCTGCTCGCGGGCCAGCGACCCGTGGTGGGCCTTCACCAGTTCTTCGCCGGCGAGCTCGTTGAGGTTGGCCGCCAACCGTTCGGCCTGGCGGCGCGCATTGCAGAAGATGATGGTGCTGCGATGCGCCAACACCTGGGTGAGCACGGCCGGGTACACGCTCTCCCAGATGTTGCCCATCTCCTCGACGGGCACGACGACATCGACCTCCATCTGCTTACGGGTACCGGCGTCGACGATGTTGACCTTGCGGCGTCGACCGTCGGGACCGTGGCCGCCGAGGAAGTGAGCGACCTCCTCGAGCGGGCGCTGCGTCGCCGACAGCCCGATGCGTTGGGGTGGTCGGGCCGTGATGGCTTCGAGCCGTTCGAGTGACAGCATGAGGTGTGCGCCGCGCTTGGTGGTAGCCATCGCGTGGATCTCGTCGATGATGACCGTGTCGACGTTGACGAGCGTTTCGGCGACCGACGATGTCAGCATGAGGTACAGGCTCTCGGGAGTGGTGATCAACAGGTCGACCGGGTGCCGGATCAACGCCTGTCGGTCCTTTGGCGAGGTGTCGCCGGTTCGCATGGCCACCGTCGGCTGGCGGAACGGCAACCCGAGGCGTTCGGCGGCCAGCCCGATGCCCATCAACGGGGCGCGCAGGTTCTTCTCGATGTCGAAGGCCAGCGCCCTGAGCGGCGAGATGTACAGGACCCGCGTGCGACGCTTGGGATCCGCAGGCTCGGTGGTGCACAGGCGGTCGATCGAGGCCATGAACGCGGTCAGGGTCTTGCCGCTACCCGTGGGAGCGCAGACCAGGGTGTGATCGCCACCGAGGATCGACGGCCACCCGTCGATCTGGGGGGTCGTCGGCGCCGGAAATGACGCCGCGAACCAGGCCCGCACTGCGGGCGAGAATGCCTCGAGCACCGGATGATCAGCCATGCCTTCAGGCTAGGCGCGGGGTGTGACACGGCAAATCTGTCCGGCCTCTGGGTGGGTGGGGATTCGGGTAGGTGGGGGGTGGAGAAAGAGGCCGATAGAGTTGAACGACCCATGACGCAGCAGCACCCTGATCTTGCCGCCGAACAGGAATTCATCGAGCACGCTTACCGGTGTCTCGAGGTCAGCCGCGATGCGGCCTGGCGGATGCGAAACCTCCACGAGGGCACCCTCGGCGGAACCTTTCAGGCGCGTTACGAGCGCGATGTGTTCGACGAAGCCGTGGTCAACAGGCTGACTCAGCTGGACCTCGGCAACGCAGCGCTGGTCTTCGGCCGGATCGATCGGATGGCCGAGACACCCGACGGCCTCGAGACGTTCCACATCGGGCGCCTGGCGATCGCCGACGAGGAGAGCGAACCGGTCGTCGTCGACTGGCGGGCACCCGTCGCCGAGCCGTTCTACCGGGCCACCGGTCGCGAGCCGATGGGTCTCGCCCGCCGCCGGCACTTCGCCGTGCAGGGCCGAACCCTGTTGGGGTTGGAGGACGAGCTGTTCGGCGAGGGTCATCTGGGTGTCGGCCACGACGAAGGGCTCGACGGTCAGAAGAGCCTCGGTCCCGATTCCGGGCTCCGCGGGTACAGCACGTTGCTGACAGTGCTCGAACGTGGCCGCACCGGCCAGCTCGGCGACATCGTCGCCACGATCCAGGCGGAGCAGGACGAGATCATCCGCAGCCCCCAAGCGGGAGTGCTGGTGGTGCAGGGCGGTCCGGGTACGGGCAAGACGGTCGTGGCGCTGCACCGCGCCGCGTACCTGCTGTACACGTACCGCTTTCCGCTCGAGGATCAGGGTGTGCTGGTCATCGGTCCCAACCGGGTGTTCCTGCGATACATCGAGCAGGTGCTGCCGTCGCTGGGCGAGGCCGGTATCGAGCAGGTCGTCTTGGGCGACCTCGTCCCCGACGTCGACTGGGCGCGCTACGGCGTCGACCCGGCAGACTCGCCTCTCGCGGCCACGGTGAAGGGCAACATCCGGATGGCAGACGTCATCGACCAGGCCGTGACCGACCGCGAGCGTCCGCTGCGGGCCGACGTGGTGGTGCCCTTCCGCACCGGATACCTGCGGCTACGTGCCGAGGAAACCCAGCGCATCGTCAGGTCCGCACAACGTCGCTTCCGTCGTCACAATGCTGCTCGGCGTTGGGTCGAGGGCGAGGTGTGGTCGGCGATGGCTGCCACGTGGCGCGACGGCACGGTGACGACGGCCGACGTCAAGGAAGCGGTGCGCTCGTTGCCGGAGATCCGCGAGGCGTTGGAGCGGATGTGGCCGTTGCTCACACCTGCGCAGCTCCTGCACGACCTCTTCGGCAGCAAAGCGTTGTTGAGGCTCGCCGCCGCGAAGCACCTCAGCGAGGTCGAGTACCTCTCGCTGTATCGACCGCGCCATGACGATGTCAAGAATGTCCGATGGACCGACAACGACGCCGCCCTGCTCGACGAGGCCCGCAGCTATCTCGGTTCGAAACCGTCAAGGGGTCAGAACGCCAACAACGGCCAGCACGGGCACGGTCAACACGGCCAGGCACCCGGGCAGCCCGACAGCGACGAGATCCGCACGTACGGTCACATCGTGGTCGACGAGGTGCAGGACCTCACGCCGATGCAGTTGCGCATGGTCTCGCGTCGCTCGCTGAACGGCAGCATGACGGTCGTCGGTGACATCGCCCAGGCGACCGGCGCCCTCGCACCCAACGATTGGGACGATGTGCTGCGATATCTGCCCGACCACAAGCCATCGCGGGTGATCGGGCTCAGCGTGGGCTACCGAATTCCCGCCCAGATCATGGCGCTTGCCAATCAGGTCATGATCGCGGCGACGCCGACCCTTCGAGCGCCGACCAGCGTGCGCCAGAGCGACGACCATCCTGAGTTCGTCAGCTCCGCGCCCGACGATCTGCTCGCCGCGGTTGCCGAGGCGACGCGCAAGCTCACCGACGAGATCACCGACGGGACGGTCGCAGTAGTGGCCCCCGATTCGATGGTCGAGCGTGTGTCGCAGGCATTGGAGTCGGCCGGCATCGAGCACGCTCGAGCGACACGAACCGGACTCGAGATGGGCGTCACGGTGGTGCCTGTCAGCGTGGTCAAGGGCCTCGAGCTCGACGGCGTCGTGGTGGTCGAGCCGGCCATGATCGTCGCCGAGGAGCAGCAGGGGCTTCGTGCGCTCTACGTCGCCCTGACCCGCAGCACGAGACGACTCACCATCGTCCACGCCAGCGAGCTGCCGGCACCTATGCGAGCGTCAGATACGCCTGCACCAGGGCCGTGAGATTGCGGTAGACCTTGTCGGCCGCCCCCGGCCGGTTGAACGTGGCGGCAGAGCGGCCCTTGGCGATCTCGGCCTCGATCTCGATGCCGATGTCGCGATCAGTCGCGTCCACCTCGCTCTTGGCCGCTGCCCACAACGCCTCCATGCGTTCGACGGCGGCGATCTTGTCGCCCTGATCGGCGATCAACGCCGACAGGCGTGATGCCTCTGTGACCAACTGCGGCAACAGTTCGACCGCTGTTCCAGTTGGCAGCACCGTGGTCGTCGGCGCCACATTCCCGCTGCCGATCGACGTGTCGTACGTTGTTGCAGCACACGACGCGCTGGTTGTGGCCAGGAGGAGGAGCGCCAGAGTTCTCCGCGGCCTCACGCAATTACCAGGATGCGGGCGCTGGCAAACGAGCCGACGCCTACGTGATGTCCTTCGATCTCGATGGTCATGGTGCCGTCGGGCGACGCCGACGTCATCTTGCCGCTGCAGCCGGGGAGGATGCTGGCGTCTTCGAGGAAGTCGAGCAGGCCTGGCGTGAACTCCAACTCCTCGGGAATGCGATTGATCGTGAACGACTCGCCGACGCCGACGTCGGAGAGCGGCACCAGCACCGGTTCGAGGTACAGCGACCCCGGGATCGGGTTGCCGTGCGGGCACGTCGTCGGGCTGCCGAGCACGCGGTCTATCGCCTGTTCGACCGCGTCGCTGATGACATGCTCCCACTTGCCGGCCTCGTGGTGCGCGTCCGCCCACGACAGTCCGAGGATGTCGGTGAGGAATCGCTCGGCCAGTCGGTGCCGGCGCACGACCTTTTGGGCCAGGGCCTGGCCGGCGGGTGTGAGCAGAATTGCCCCATCCGTCGTGATCAGGCCCTCGGCCTCGAGCCGGCGAATCATTTCGCTGACGGCCGGGCGACTGACCTGCAGCCGGTCCGCGATCCTGGCTTGGATGACGGCGACGTCGTCTTCGTCGAGCTCGAAGATGCACTCGCAGTATTCCTCGAATGCCGGATGATGTTCTCCGGACGCGGGCATGGTCACAGGCTAGCGGAGGCCGGATAGCGTGCGACCCGCATGTCGAACACGCCATTCCTCCAGGCCGCCCAGGGCCGACGAGGCACCCACACGCCGATCTGGTTCATGCGCCAGGCCGGCCGCAGCCTGCCGGAATACCGGCAACGGCGAGGTGACGGCAGCATTCTCGATGCGATCAAGCAGCCCGACCTCGCCGCCGAACTGACGCTGCAGCCTGTGCATCGGTACGGCGTCGATGCTGCGGTGCTCTACAGCGACATCGTCGTACCGGCGCATGCGGTGGGATTCGGGATCGACGTGACTCCCGGAACTGGACCGGTCTGCGAGGCCCCGCTGCGGTTCCCGGCCGACCTCGATCGCCTGCGGCCGTTCGATCCTGAGATCGACACCCCGTATGTGCTGCAGACGGTCAATCTCCTCGTGGCAGAGCTACCGGACTCGGTGCCGCTGCTGGCGTTCGCCGGGGCGCCGTTCACGGTCGCGAGCTACCTGATCGAAGGTCGGCCCAGTCGCACCTACGAACACACCAAGCGACTGATGCACACCGACGCCGTCTTGTGGCACCGGTTGATGGAGCGCTTGACGCAACACGCCATCGCTTCGATCGCGAGTCAACTCGATCATGGTGCCCGAGCGTTCCAGCTGTTCGACTCGTGGGCCGGTGCGCTGAGCCGTGCCGATTACGACGCATTCGTGCTGCCCCATTCCAGCTGCGGTCTTCGCAGCGCTCTCCAACAGCCACCCCGGTGCGCCCGGGATCCATTTCGGCATCGGATGTGATCACCTTCTCGAGTCGATGCACGCCGCAGGCCCGCGGGTTCTCGGGCTCGACTGGCGTACATCGATCGCCGACGCGCGACGCCGCATGGGACCCGATCTCGTGGTGCAGGGCAATCTCGACCCAGCGATGGTGCTTGCCGGCATCGAAACAGCGCTGGCCGGCACCGACGCCGTGCTGGCCGACAACCGGGATGCCGATGGTCGGGCGCATCCCGGCCACATCTTCAACCTCGGTCACGGTGTGCAACCCGACACGGATCCAGGCGTACTACGCGCTGTCGTCGACCACGTCAAGGATCGCACGGCGGCATGACCGAGACGCGCACGGCCGTGATGCTGATGGGCTACGGCACGCCGCGCTCGCCTGCCGAGATCCTGCCGTATTACACCGACATCCGGCGCGGCCGAGCGCCCAGCGACGAGCAGCTCGCCGAACTGACCGCTCGCTACGAAGCAATCGGAGGGATCTCACCGTTGGCGGAGCGCACCGACGCGCAGCGCGTTGCGATCCAGCTCGCGCTCGACGCCGATCGCCCCTGGCGGATACCACGTCACGCTCGGCATGAAGCACGCCGCGCCGTTCATCGAGCAGTCCGTCGACGAGTTGGCGGCAGAAGGCTTTCGAACCGCCGTCGGGTTGGTCCTGGCACCGCACTACTCGGCGTTCTCGGTCGGCCAGTACCTCGATCGATTGACGGCCGCGGCCTCGCGACACGACATCGCCGTGACCAAGATCGAGAGCTGGGCCACTGAACCCGCCTTTGTGCAGTTCGTCTCCTCCGAGGTGCGCCACAAGCTCGCTGCCCTGCCCGACCAGACGAAGGTGCTGTTCACAGCCCATTCCCTGCCCGAACGGATCCTGGAGACCGACGATCCGTACCCGGCGCAGCTGGAGGCAACGGCGCAATGCGTCGCATCGGCTCTCGATCTGCACAACTGGGGCCTTGCCTGGCAGAGCGCGGGTCGCACGCCCGAGCCATGGTTGGGGCCCGACATCCTGCAGGTCATCGACGAGCTTGCCGCCGACGGGCAGACCGAGGCAGTGCTGGTCAGCGCCGTTGGGTTCGTCGCCGATCACCTCGAAGTGTTGTACGACCTCGACATCCAAGCGTGCAGGCGAGCCAGCGCCAAGGGCCTCGCGTTCGCGCGTACAGCATGCGTCAACGACGACGCCGCAGTGATGACTGCGCTGGCGGCCCGCATCGTCGGCGCGACGTGAGCGGCGACCGGCATGTCGCCGTGGTCGGTGGCGGGATCGCCGGACTCGCTGCGGCGCATGCGATCATCGAAGGCGGGGCGCGGGTCACGCTGTTCGAAGCCGGCAACCGGCTCGGCGGCATGATCCTGACCACTCCATTCGCAGGCCATCCGCAGATCGACGAGGGCGCCGACGCGTTTCTTGCCCGCGTGCCGTGGGCGGTCGACCTGGCCCGCAAGGTGTCGCTCGGCGACTCGTTGACATCGCCGTCGACCGGCAAGGCGGCAGTGTGGTGGAACGGCCTGCACGACATTCCGGAGGGCCTGCTGTTGGGACTGCCGACGAACCTCCTCGGTCTCGCGCGGTCCCGGCTGTTGTCACGTCGTGGCAAGGTCCGCGCGGCGATGGAGATGCTCCGGCCTCGCACCGACACGTATCCGGACGCGATCGGAAAGTATGTGAGATCCCGCTTCGGCAACGAGGTGCACGAGCGACTGGTGGATCCGCTCATCGGCAGCATCTATGCAGCAGACACCGACGATTTCAGTCTTGCCGCGGTGCCGCAGTTGGCGGAGATCGCCGAGGGTTCGCGCAGCGTGTTGCTGGCCGCTCGACGCCGCGCACCTACGCCGCCCGGACCTATCTTCTACGCACCCAGTGCGGGTGTCGGCGCGCTCGTCGACGCCGTCTCGGTCGCGGTCACAACCCGCGGAGGCGACGTGCGGAGCAACGCCGCAATCAGCGAGCTGGCACTCGATGGACAGCAGTGGCGAGTCGACGGCGAATCGTTCGATCGCGTCGTCCTGGCGTGTCCAGCACGCGCCGCGTCGGGGTTGCTGTCGACCCTTGCACCGTCGGTCGCCGCGACGCTTGACGGGCGTCCCGACCGCTGGCGTTGCCCTGTTGACGTTGGCGATACCGGCCGACGCGTGGCCGCAGCGCCTGCACGGCCTGTCGGGCTATCTCGTACCGAAGCCGCGGCAGCGGCTGGTCACCGCGGTCTCGTTCGGATCGCAGAAATGGGCTCACTGGGCCAACGACGACCACGTCGTCGTTCGAATCTCGCTGGGCCGCGACGGGCTGCCGGCGTTGCACCTCTCCGACGACGACCTGGTAGCAGATGCAATCGACGAGATCAACCTTCATCTCAGGCTCGATGTGCAGCCGACAGCCGTACGTGTCAGCCGGTGGCCCGATGCGTTCCCGCAGTACCGGCCCCATCATGGTGCGACGATCGCGACAGCAGAGGGGTCGCTTCCGCGTGGAATCGCTCTCGCAGGCGCCAGTTACCACGGAATCGGCATCCCAGCGTGCATCCGCTCCGGCCAACTGGCCGCCGCAGTGACGTTGCGGCACTGATTCTCAATGGCAGACTGTGGCATGCGGCGTAGATGGATAGCAGTGGCGTCTGTGGCGCTGCTCGCGCTCACGGCCTGCGGCGACGACGACGGTTCAACGGCAGTCGCAGCCACGACCACCGTCGTCGTGCCGAAAGCAACCACGACCACGCACGACGACCACGTCGACCAGCAGCTCGACGTCGACCACCAGCTCGACCACGACATCGTCGTCGACGACGACAACCATCCCCGCCACGTTGCCCAACCCCGAGGCGGTTCCTGCTGATCCGCGTGCTGCCGAACCGGTCGTAGAGCTGGGCTCGATCGAGATCCCGAAGATCGGTGTGGTCAAGTCGCTGTTCGAGGGAATCACGCTGACGACACTCGACCTCGGTCCCGGTCATTGGCCCGGCACCGCAATGCCCGGGCAACTCGGCAACGTGGTCATCGCCGGGCACCGCGTCAGCCACGACAAGCCGTTCCGCCACCTCGATCAACTCGTGGCAGGCGACGACGTGATCTTGACCACCGCCGCCGGACGCTTCGTGTACAAGGTGACCGGCACCGAAATCGTCGGTCCAGAAGCGTTGTGGATCGTCGACCAGACACCCGACTACACAGCCACCCTCTTCGCGTGTCACCCGCCAGGTTCGACGAGGCAGCGAATCGTCGTGCACCTCGCGTATGCGCCGTAGGTGTAACCGACCTCGGCGCATCTCGGCGACTATCGTCGCCCGCTGATGTCGATTCGAGTTCCGCGTCTGTCGACTTCGGGCGCGATGTCGATCATCGCCGGGCTCAGCGTTGCCCTGTCGCTACCGCCGTGGGGGATCTGGCCACTGGCGTTCGTCGGTATCGCGATGTTCGAGATCGTCCTCGGCGAGAAGGCCACGCCCGGGCACGCGCGCTGCACGCGGCTGGTTGTTCGCCGCGGCCTGGATGTATCCGGGTATGGCCTGGATGTGGTCACTGACGATTCCGGGATACCTGTTGGCGGCTGGGATCTTCGCCGGCTTTCACGCGATCGCGGCGACGGTCGCGCCGCAGGGTCCGTGGCGCGTGATCGGCCGACCGGCTGCGCACACGCTGGCCGAGGCTCTCCGACTCGTGTTCCCGTTCGGCGGCGTGCCGTTGGCAACGCTTCCCATCGGCCAGGCCGACGGTCCCGTCGCCGGTGTGGTGCGATTCGGTGGGGTGATCCTGCTGACGTGGGTGGTCTTCCAGATCGGGTTCGCGCTCTCGGGCCCATCGCCGTTCGTGCCGCAACTGGCGCGCAACCGCGGCCGTGACGCCAGGGGGCAGTGGCATGGCGCCATCGGCCTGCTGGCAGCCGTCACATGCGTGGTCATCGCCCTAGCGATTGCACCTTCCGGCACCGAGGACGCGCAGCCGTCAACGCTGCGAGTCGCGATCGTGCAAGGCGGTGGACCGCAAGGCACCCGCGCGCTCGACTCCGATTCACGCGTGGTCGTCGAACGACATCTCGAGGCAACACGAACGATCCAGCCGGGCTCTACCGACCTCGTCGTCTGGCCCGAGAACGTCATCGACGTCGCCGCGCTCGACGGCAGCCGAGAGTTGACGGAGGTTGCCGCCGAGGCGGCCCGCATCGGCGTGCCGCTCGCGGTCGGCATCACCGAGGATGCTCCCGACGACCACTTCATCAATGCGCAAGCGGTGATCACTCCTGACGGTCGGGTGGTCTCGCGTTACTCCAAAGTGCACAGGGTTCCCTTCGGCGAATACATGCCCCTCCGCGGGTTGCTGCACGCGTTGGGCGCACCGACGGATCTCGTGCCACGCGACGCCGTCGCCGGTACTGGACCCGCGTATCTCGACATCCCCACTACCGAGGGCGACATTCGCGCCGCGGTCGTGATCTCGTGGGAGGTCTTCTTCGGCAACCGCGCGGCCGACGGGATCGAGCACGGCGGCACGTTCATCCTCAACCCCACCAACGGGTCGAGCTACACCGGCACGATTCTGCAATCGCAACAAGTCGCATCGTCGCGTCTTCGGGCGATCGAGAACGGACGATGGGTCGTGCAGGTCTCGCCGACAGGGTTCAGCGCCTTCGTGTCCCCGGACGGCGACGTCTTCGACCGCACCTCGGTCAGCGAACAGAAGGTCATCATCCGCACGATCGGGTTGAAGTCGGGCCGCACGTGGTACTCGCATCTCGGCGACACGCCGTTCGTCCTGCTGGTGCTGCTCGTGTTCCTGGTCTCGTGGATCGTGCCCGGTCGGGCATGGCTGCAACAGCGAAAGCTCACACCTCCAGCAACACGGTGACCGGCCCGTCGTTGACCAGCGAGACCTCCATCTCGGTTCGGAACCGCCCGGTCGCGACCGTCGCGCCGGATGCCGCGCAACTGATCGATCACTGCCTCGACGAGTGGCTCGGCGTGTTCGGGCCGCGCGGCGTTGATCCAACTCGGACGCCGCCCACCGCTGGTGTCGCCGTACAGCGTGAACTGGCTGATGATCATCACCTCGCCGCCCGTGTCGGCCACCGACCGGTTCATCACTCCGTTCGTCGTCGTCGATGATCCGCAGACCCCAGATCTTGTCGGCCAGCTTCCGAGCCGTGGCCTCGGTGTCGTCGTGCGTCACGCCCACCAGCACGCACAGACCCGCGCCGATCTCGCCGACCGTCTGCCGCGGTGCTTCCGCGTCGTCAGGGTCGCCTGCAACCGTCACCGACGCTTGCAACACCCGTTGTACCAAACCACGCATCGCCTGAGTCTGCCGTACAGAATGGGTCGGTGATCGAACTCCGAGCCGGCTCGGCCATGTGCACCGTCAGCGCCGAAGACGGCGGGCGCGTTGCCTCGCTCTGCGTCGGCCCAGGTCGACCTCATCGTGGGTCTCCGACCCGTCGCTGCCCGCGGCAGGTTGGGGCAGCTACCCGATGGTCCCGTGGGCGGGACGCATTCGCAACGGACGGTTCAGCTTCGACGGCGTCGACCATCAGTTGCCGATCAACTTCGAGAACCATGCCATCCATGGGACCGGGTTCGAGCAGCCGTGGGCGGTCGTCGACCGGGATGCGAGCAGTTGTCGTCTTGTCGTGTCGGCTCGACTGGGTGCTCGGTGGCCAATCCGAGCAGTTGATCGAGTTGGCGGACGACTCGCTGACATGCACGCTGACGGCGCGTGCGGGTGATCGAGCCATGCCTGCTTCGATCGGATGGCATCCGTGGTTCGTGAAGCCCGAACAGGCTGATCTGCGGTTCGAGCGGATGTACCTGCGTGATGACGACTACATCACGGACGGGCGCACGGTTCCGCCGCCGCCGGGCCCCTGGGACGATTGCTTCGAGGGGCCGATCACCACGCCCCGTCTGTGGATCGGGGGGTTGGAGGTGTCGGTCAGCAGCGACTGCGAGTACTGGGTGGTCTACGACATGCCTGCCCACGCCACGTGCGTCGAACCCCAGAGCGCAACCCCCGATGCGTTCAACCTCGGCGGCGCCGCTCGCCTCGAACCCGGCGAGGAAATCCGGCGAACAATGACCATTCGCTGGGCGTGACCGGCGGCACCCTACGTTGCAACCCTGTGACGCTTACCAGTCGGTAACAACGCACCGATAGCCTGACGGGCCTATGTCTGCCGTCACGTCGGCCGGCGCTGCTGCACTCTCGCCAGACGCCCCCCTCTCAATCGCATATCTCACCTACCGCGGCAAGCCGCACGTCGGGGGCCAAGGCGTCTACACGCGCCATCTCACCAAGGCCCTCGTCGACCTCGGCCACTCCGTCGAGGTCTTCGGCGGCCAGCCGTACCCGGTCCTCGACGAGCGCATCGAGATGCACGAACTGCCGAGCCTCGATCTGTGGAACGACCACTTCCCCGGTCGGTTCCCCGGCTACTGGGAGCTGAAGACGAAGGCCGACTGGGCCGAGGCGTTCAGCCACCTGCGTGGCACGTTCGGCGAACCAATGGCATTCAGCATGCGCGCCCTGAAGGCGCTGAAGTCGCGCCAGGGCGACTTCGATCTGGTTCACGACAACCAGTGCCTCGGCTACAGCATCCTCGGCATCGAGAAGTTGATCCCCACCATCGTCACGTTGCATCACCCGATCACGCGCGCCTTGTCGGTGAGAGCATCCAGACCCCGCTCCAGTTGATGATGTAGCCGATCACTCCGGTGAAGACCGGGATCGAGATCTGCTTGATCAGCTCTCCGTCCATAACCCGGCGCAGCGGTAGCCGCCGCGCCGAGCAACCTTAACCGCGGACCGGCTCCCGGTCGCCGGCCAGCACCGCTTCGGCGGCGATCCTGCCGTTGAGGGCGATCACCGAGCCACCGGGGTGGGTCGCGGCGCCGCACAGGTAGAGGCCCTCGACCGGGGTCCGCGCCTCGAGCCGCCGGTCCCACATCTGCCCGGGCGTCGCCTGCCCCTGGAAGATGTGGCCGCCGGTGAGCCCGATCCGCTCCTCGATGTCGGGCGGGCCGAGGACCTGGAGCTCTTCGACGCACTCGTGGATGTCCGGCGCGTGGGCGGCGATCGCGTCGAGGACCTTGCCGGCGATCTCCTCGCGGCGCGTCTCCCAGCTGCCCTCGGCGAGCTCATACGGCGCGTACTGGGCGAACACGCTGATCACGTGCTTGCCCGGCGGCGCCACCGTGTCGTCGTAGGCGGTCTGGAAGTAGAGCTCGCAGAAGCCGATCTCCGGGATCCCGCGGCGGGCCGAGGCGACCGCGGCCTGGGCGGCGTCGACGCCTTCGGTGATCGAGACCATCGCCCGGTAGGGATCGACGCCGTCGGCGGCGGTGAAGCTCGGCGGCCGGCGAGAGCGCGGCGTTCAGCTTCACCACCGGCGAGGCGACGTCCCAGGCCTCGAGCCGCTCGCGGTAGGCGGCGGGAAGCGCGTCCCCGGCGCCGGGGCCCGCATCGAGCAGCCCGAGGGTCCGCTTCGGGTCGGCGTTGCAGACGACGGCGGGGGCGCGGATCGCCTCGCCGGACTCGAGCTCCACCCCCTCCCCGGGAACGATCCGGGCGACCGGCACGCCGCTCGCGAGCACCGCGCCGGCCTCGAGCGCGGCCTGCTGCGATCGCGAACGAGACCCGCCCCATGCCGCCGGCGACGTAGCCCCAGACCGAGCCGAGGCCGTCGAGGTCGCCCTGGTGGTGCATGAGCCGGATCGACGCGGTCCCCGGGTCGCGCGGACCGGCGAACGTCCCGATCGTCCCCTGGCCCGGCGATCGCCCCCTTGAGCCGGTCGTCGGCCAGGTAGCGGTCGAGCGTCTCCGCGATCGACTCCTCGAAGACGACCGAGATCATCTCGTCGTCGGCGAGCGCCCGCTCGAGCTCCTCGCGCGAGGGCGAGGGACGCTGCCAGGTGTCGCCCAGCGGTCCGCGGCGAAGCCGCTCGGTGATCCGGTCGAAGAGCGCTCCGAAGGCGCGCAGGCCGGCGATCTCCGACTCGCCGAACCCCTGCGAGCGCAGGTGCGCCGCGGTTCGCTCGGGATCGATGAACGCCGCGTAGGAGCCGCCGCCGGGAAGCGGGACCCAGAGGTTCGGGTCCGCCGGGGTGGCGCGGTAGCCGTGGCGCTCGAGCTCGAGCTCCGCGATCACGGTCGCGTCGAGCAGGCCGACGACGTAGGCGCAGGGGCTGACCACGTAGCGCTCGTCGGCGAAAGGCTGCTCGAGCGTGCAGGCGCCGCCGAGCCGGTCGCGGCGCTCGAGCACGAGCACCCGCTTGCCGGCTCTGGCGAGGTAGGCCGAGGCGGTAAGCCCGTTGTGCCCGCCGCCGACGACGATCGCGTCCCAGGTGCGCTCCGCGAGCTCGGCCGCCGGGGCCGGGAGGCCGACCTCGGCCCGTTCGCTCGCCGATACGCGCGCGCACCTGACGGAGATCGAGCTCGTGTCCGAGGACCCTCCGGCCGTGCGGGTCGGCGCAGGGGTCACCATCGAAGACCTCGCGGCGTCGCTGGAGGGACACGGGCTGGGGTTCGCGGTCCTGCCGGCTACCGGTGAGGTCACGATCGGCGGTGGGCTCGCGATCGGGATGCACGGCGCCTCCCTGCCCGCACGCGGCGAACGACGCCTGCCGGGGCAGGCCTACGGCTCCCTTTCGAACCTCGTAGTCGCATTCAAGGCTGTCGTGTGGAGCAACTCGCGCGGGCGATACGTCCTGCGCAGCTTCGAGCGCTCACATCCGGACGCGAAGGCGTTCCTCGTTCACCTCGGCCGCGCGTTCATCGTCGAGGCAACACTCCGGGTCTCCGAGAACCAGAACCTGCGCTGTGAGAGCCATACCGGGATTCCCGCGCAAGAGCTCTTCGCGGCCCCCGGTTCCGGCGGCCGGACCTTCGAGAGCTTCGTGGAGGCGAGCGGCCGTGTGGAGGCCATCTGGTTTGCGTTCACCGAGCGGCCCTGGCTGAAGGTATGGAGCGTCAGTCCGCGGAAGCCCACGGGCTCGCGCAATGTGACAGCCCCGTACAACTACCCCTTCTCCGACAACGTGCCTGAGCCGGTGACCGACCTCGTCGCGCAGCTCACCACCGGAGACTCCTCGGTCGCGCCCCTGCTCGGCGCAGCCGAGTACGAGGTGGCGTCGAACGGCCTCGCGGCCACGGGCGCAACCGACATCTGGGGGACCTCCAAGAACACGCTCCTCTACATCAAGGCGACAACGCTGCGCGTCGACGAGATCGGGCTCGCCGTACTCACGAGCCGTCGTGATGTGCAGCGCGCGATCCACGAGTTCACGTCCTACTACGGGCGCCGCCTCCAGGAACTCGCCGCCCGTGGCCAGTTTCCGATCAATGGACCGCTCGAGGTGCGCGCGTGCGGAATCGACCGGCCCGCGCACGTCGGCCTCCGCGGCGCGGAGGCTCCCGCGATCGCAGCGACCGCCCCGCGCCGGGACCGGAAGCAGTGGGACACAGTCATCTGGTTCAACTCGGTGACGACGGCCGGGACGCGGCCAGTATGCGTTTTACACCGAGCTCGAGCGATTCACACGCACATGGTTCGGGGCTACGGGATGCTGCGCCCGGAGTGGTCGAAGGGGTGGGCCGCCACCGACGATGGGCTTTTCAGGCACCGCCGCGCGCTCGGCCGCACGATCCCCGAGTCCATGCGACTGGGACGCCGCCGCGACGAGGACTGGAACTGGACGATGTCGCGGCTGCGCCGCTACGACCCCACGGCGTGTTCTCGAACGATCTGGACGATGACCCGCTAGAGGTCGCGCAGCCCGATCGGGCCGCTGGCGGAGCCGGTGACGAGCTGGTGGACCACCGGCTCGGAGGAGTCGAAGACCTCCTCCGCCGGCCCGCTGGCGGCGATGCGGCCGTCGTGGATCACCGCGAGCCGATCGGCGAGCCGGCGCGCCGCGCTCATGTTGTGGGTGGAGACGAGCAGCGTCGAGCCGGCGGCCTGCTGGGACTCGGCGAGGATCTCGCAGAGGAGCGAGAGGCGGACCCCGTCGATGCCGCTGTCGAAGTCGTCGATGATCACGATCGGCGCCTCGAGCGCGAGCGCCCGGGCGATCGCCACCCGCTTCGCCATCCCGGCGGAGAGCTGGTCGGGCATCGCGCGGGCCCGCTCGCGCAGGCCGACCATGCCGAGGTAGCCGAGCACCGTCTCGTCGATCTCGTCCTCGCTCATCCGGGTCCGCTGGCGCAGCGGGAAGGCGACGTTCTCGAACACGTCGAGGGAGAAGAAGAGACCGCAGCTGAAGGGCAGCGTCCCCTGGACGACGACCGCCATCCGGCGGCGGGCCTCGTTCAGCTCCTCCTCGGAGAGCCAGCCGAGATCCTGGCCTTCGACCCTGACCCTGCCGCGCGTCGGCTGCAGGAGGCCGACGACGTGGCTGAAGGTGACGGTCTTGCCGGCGCCCGAGGGGCCGAGGAGGACGGTGATCTCGCCGGCCGGAACCTCGAGGTCGACGCCGCGCAGGACCTCCTTGCCGCCGAAGCGCTTGACGACGCCGTCGAGCTCGATCGCCGCGGGGGCGGCCTCAGTCTCCATCGAGGTACCGGACCCCGGTTCGCTCCTCGGAGACCTCCCACAGGCGCCGGCCAGTGTCCGGGTCGTGGGCACGCTCGACGGCGTTGACGAAGGTCGGCCCGCCGCGCCCCTCGCGGAACCCGTCCGGGCCGATGAAGTCGCCGCTCTCGACGTCCTGCGAGGTCGCCGCGTAGAGCTGCGGCAGCGCCCCGTCCTCGACGTTCTGGGCGAGTATCCGGTTGCCGACCTCGAGCACCGCCCGCATGAGCCCGAACGGTCCGCTGCGCTGCAGGTTCGTGTCCGTGTAGCCCGGGTGGGCGAGGATGCTCTTCACCTGCGAACCGGCGACCCGCAGGCGCCGGTCGAGCTCGAGCCCGAAGACCGCGTTCGCGAACTTCGACTGCTGGTAGGCGGCTCGCGGGGAGTAGCCGCTCTCCGAGTCGAGGTCGTCGAACCGGATCCGGCCCGGCTTGTGCTCGATCGAGGTGATCGTGACCACGCGCGGGTCGCGCTCGGCGGCGGCGAGCCGCTCGAGCAGCAGGCCGGTGAGCGCGAAGTGGCCGAGGTGGTTGGTCCCGAACTGGAGCTCGAACCCGTCGGCCGTGGTCGAGCGCGGCGGCATCATCACGCCGGCGTTGTTGACGAGAAGGTCGACGCGCTCGTGCTCGGTCGTACGCCGGCGGCGAACTCGCGCACGGAAGCGAGATCCGCCAGGTCGAGCTCGCGGGGCTCGAGCGTCGCGCCGGGCACCGCCTCGGCGATCGCCGACTCCGCATCGGCGGACTTGCCGTCCCGGGCGCCGAGGATCACGCGGGCGCCGGCCCGGGCGAGCTCGCGGGCGGTGACGAAGCCGAGCCCGCTGTTCGCTCCGGTGACGACGGCGACGCGTCCCGACTGGTCCGGGATCTGCTCGGTGCTCCAGCGGCTCATCCGCGCGGATCATCGCAGGCCGCCACCGACCCGCCCCCGAGCGGATCGAATACCGTCCCGGCGATGAACGAGTCGCCGCTCAAGGGGCGCGTCGTGCTGATGTCCGGCGGCAGCCGCGGCATCGGCCTCGCGATCGCCAAGCGGATCGCCGCCGGACGGCGCAAAGGTTGCCCTGATGGCGAAGACCGCCGAGCCGCACCCGAAGCTTCCGGGGACGATCTACACGGCCGCGGAGGAGATCGAGGAGGTCGGCGGCGAGGCGCTGCCGATCGTCGGCGACGTCCGCGACGCCGAGCAGGTCGAGGCCGCGGCGGCGCAGGCCGTCGAGCGCTTCGGCGGCATCGACATCGTCGTCAACAACGCGAGCGCGATCAACCTCGCGCCGATCGCCCAGCTCGAGCCGAAGCGCTACGACCTGATGCTCGACATCAACACCCGCGGCACCTACCTGCTCACCCGCGCCGCTCTCCCGCACCTGCGCGAGTCCGACCACGCCCACGTGCTGACGCTCTCGCCGCCGCTGACCGCCGATCCGAAGTGGCTCGCGCAGCCACGCCGCCTACACCGTCTCGAAGATGGGGATGACGATGCTCACCCTCGGGCGTCGCGGCCGACGAGGCCGAGCACGGCGTCGGCGCCAACTGCCTCTGGCCGCGGACGATCATCGCCACCGCGGCCGTCCAGAACCTGCTCGGCGGCGACGCGGCGATGGCCGCCGCGCGAACGCCCGAGATCTACGCCGACGCCGCCTACGAGATCGTTCGCCGCGATCCGCGCGAGTGCACCGGGAACGCCTTCATCGACGACGAGGTGCTCGCCGAGGCCGGCGTCACCGACTTCAGCCGCTACCAGGCGGGCGAGGGCGACCTCCAGCTCGACCTCTTCGTCGACGAGTGGGGCCCGTCGGCGTCGTAGCGTCCCGCTACGGTCGCCTCAGACCGTGCGCATCCTCTTCGTCACCCAGATGTGGCCGGGTCCCGAGGACCCGGACTTCGGCGCCTTCCTGGTGCCGGTGCGTGGGCGAGCTCGAGGCGCTCGGAACGAGGTCGAGGTCGTCTCGATCGACCGCCGCGGCGGCGGTCGGAGCAAGTACCCGCGGCTGACGCGGCGAGGCGCGCGCGCGCGGCGCGGCGGAGCCGCCCCGACGTCGTCTTCGCCCACATGCTCTTCCCGGCCGGCGCCGCGGGCGCGCTCGCGGCGCGCGCCGGGCGAGCGCGGGGCTCGTGGTGATGGCGCACGGCCAGGACGTCGCCAACCTCGGCCGCGATCCCCGGCGTGCGCGCGGCGACCCGCTGGGTCGTCGGCCGCGCCGGCGGCGTGATCGCGAACTCGCGCTGGCTCGGCGGAGCGGCTGGTGGCCCAGGTGCCGGCTGCGGAGGAGAAGCTCGAGATCGCCAACTGCGGGATCGACCTCGACGCCTTCGCCCCGATCGCGGCGGAGGCCGAGGCGCGGCGCGAGCTCGGCTGGGAGGGCGAGGGGCCGGCTTTCCTGTGCGTCGGCTCGCTGATCGAGCGCAAGAACGTGGTCGCGCTCGCCGATGCCTTCGCCGCAGCTCGGCCGCGGGCGGCTGGCGTTCGTCGGCGACGGGCCTCTGCGAAGCGCCCTCGAGGGCCGAGAGGGGGTGAGGGTCGTCGGGCGCATCCCCCATGCCGAGGTTCGGCGCTGGATCGCCGCCTGCGACGTCCTCTGCCAGCCGTCGCTCACCGAGCCGTTCGGCCAGGCGCTGCTCGAGGCGATGGCGATGGAGCGCAGCGTCGTCGGCACGACGAACGGCGGGCCACCTGAGTTCGTACCGCCCGAGGCCGGCGTGCTCGTCGACCCCGGCAGACATCGCGGGCATGCGCGGCGGCGCTCGAGCGTGCCGCGGCGCTGCCCTCGCCCAACTCGGCCGCCCGCGAGGCGGCGGCGAAGCAGGACGTGCGCGCCCAGGTGGCCCGGATGGCCGCGATGCTCGAGCGGGCCGCCGGCGGCTAGCGAGATACTGCGCCTGCGATGCCGCAAGAGAACGTCGAGCGCGTAACTCGAATATTCACGGACGAGTTTCCGGCTCTGTACCGGTGGCTGTCGGGAAACAATGAAGGCGTCGCGTGGGACACGACGACCTTCGAAGACTTGGTCTGGGACACGCGAACCTTCGACGGCTGGCCGGAGCCCCGCGAGTTCCACGGGTTCGAGGGCTTCGTCGAGTTCCTGCGGATCTGGATCGAGCCCTACGAGGACTTCCGCATCGACATCGTTGAGGTGGTCGAGGCGAGCGACGACGCAGTCGTGGCCGTCCTCCGTCAGAGCGGCCGCCTCCGAGGCAGTGCGAGTGAGGTGGAGATGATCTACGGGGTGATGTACGAGTTCGACGCCGCGAAGATTCGTCGCGCCTCGGCGTACGCCACCCCGGAGGAAGCGCTCGCAGCGGCCAGCCGCTAGACGGGCTCGGGCTCGCGGTCCGCGGGTGCGTCCTCGGCGCTCGAGCGGGCGACCGCGGGGGCCGCATCCGAGACCACGCCGCGGAGCTTGCGGCTGCGCAGCACCCGCAGCTCGGTCAGCGGCTGCAGGATTCCGCGGGCGAGCAGTGCCGGGCCGACGTAGCGAGGGGCCCAGACGCGGGCGCGGCGGCGGCGAATGCCGTCCTCGATCGCGTCGACCGCGGCCGATAGCGGCGCCGGGCGCCGGGCGAAGCCGGGCAGGACTGGAAGCATCGCCTGCACGGTGCGGTTCTCGAACGCGCTTCGCACCATGTCGGTCTCGATGATCCCGAAGTAGGCGCACCCAGCCCGGGCGCCGGTCCCGGCGAGCTCGGTGCGGAGGCTGTTCGTGAGCGCCTCGACCCCGGCCTTCGAGGCCGCGTAGGAGGTCATCAGCGGCGCGTGGCTGGCCGCCGCGAGGGAGGCGATGTTGAGGAGGTAGCCGCGCCGTTCGATCACGTGCGGCAGCACGGCGTGGACGGTGCGCACGACGCCGAAGAGGTTGATCTCGATCTCGCGCTCGAGCGTCTCGAGCGGGGTCGTCGCCATCGGGCCCGTCCAGTGGACGCCGGCGTTGGCGACCGCCACATCGATCCCCCCGAACTCCTCGACCGTGTCGGCGACGGCGCCACGCACCGCCTCTGCGTCGGTGACGTCGACCTCGCGCCAAAGGGCGCGGTCGCCCAGCTCGGCGGCGAGCTCCTCCAGCCGCTCCGGCTCGATCCCGAGCAGGGCGACGTTCGCTCCGGCGGCGTGCATCCGGCGCGCTGTCTCGGCGCCGATCCCGCGCGCCGCCCCGGTGATCAGGACCGTGCGCCCGGTGATCTCCCAGCGCGCGCTCACCGCGCCACCGCCCGCAGCAGGTCGGTCGAGAAGGTCGCGAGGCGCTCCGGCGGGAAGCGATCGGGCTGGGTCAGGGTGAGCCGCCCGGCGTCTTCGGCGGTGCCGATGATCATGTGGGCGACAAGCTCGGCGTCGAGGTGTCCGAGGCCGAGGCGCTCGATCCCCCAGGCCGCCATCGGCTCGATCTGGCCGACGAGGCGCTCGCGGTGGCGGGTGATCCGCTCGCGCATCTCCGGCGGGGCGCCGTCGGCCGGCAGCAGGATCAGCCGCCAGGTCTCCGGGTTCGCGCGGATCGCGTCGAGCACCCTGCGAATCGATCCGGAGAGGATCTCCGCCGGGTCGCCCTCGAGCGGGAAGGTGGGAACCGCGTCTGCGATCGCGAGCAGCACCCGCTCCTGCTCGCGCTCGAGCAGGGCGCGAAGGAGGCCGTCCTGGTTGCCGAAGGCGTCGTAGACGACCGTCTTCGCGATCTCGGCCTCGCGGGCCACCGCCTCCATCGAGACTCCGGAGAAGCCGCGCTCGGCGATCAGCGCCAGGGTCGCGTCGAGGAGCTGCTCGCGCCGCTCGGCTCGCGGCATCCGGCCGCGGCGGCGGGCGCGGCTCGGTGTCTTGGTCTTGACCGCCATCCGAAATGTACGATACCGTATGTACGGGACCGTACAGATGACGATCGCAGCCTCACCCTCCGCTGGCGGCGCTCCGCTCGACCAGCTCGCGATCATCGGCGCCGTCTACTGGGGCGAAGATTCTGGTTACGGGCCGTATAGCGGTCCAAGTGACTCGAGCCGTTTTCGAAGCGGCACCGGGATCCGGGCGATGGTCCAGATGACAGTCGATTCGCCACGCGAATCGATACCGAGCGTTCCGGCCAACGTCCGTTTCATGCGTTATTATTGAAACGCACCCGCGCGCGTGCTACCGTCTTTCGGGTCCTCCCATACGGCTGAGCAGCTGGGACAACGACGCACAACGCCGAGACCGTAGAGACGGGCGAGCGAACCTGAATCTTCGGCGTGCTCCGCGTGCTCTGCGTCAAAACGTCGTATTTCTTCGGGCGCAAAGGCGGATACTGAGCCCCGGCGACCCGTACCGCGGGCGACGCGCGAGGAGGCATCATGACCTGGCACACATCATCCGCAGCCCGGCACGCCCCCGCACTCGCCGCCGTGCTGTTCGTCGCCGCGCCCGCCCACGCCCAGAGCGGCGGCGACGGCTTTCTCTTCAAACCACCGGCGGCACCGTCACCTTCCGCACCGGCTTCGATCACGCCCGCGCCGGGAGCGATCTGTTCGCCTTCACCACCGATCGACTGACGGTCGACCGCGGCGACTTCAGCTGGCCGACGATCGCCGGCGATGTCTCGATCCGCCTGTCCAGGCGCGCGGACGTGATGATCAGCGTCGCGCACTCGCACTCGCGGACCCGGTCGGAGTTCCGTCGACTGGCTCGACAACGCCGGCCTTCCGATCGAGCAGACAACGACATTTCGTCGGGTGCCGCTGACCGGGAGCATCAGGACGTACCTCGCCCAGCCGGGCCGCTCGATCGGACACTTCGCCTGGGTACCCGCGCGCTTCTCGCCGTACGTCGGCGCCGGCGGCGGCTTGATGTGGTACAGGTTCGCGCAGACCGGCGATTTCATCGACTTCGTGACCACGCGGGTGTTCCCCGATACCTTCAACTCCAGCGGCTGGACGCCGACGGTGCATGGCATCGGCGGGGTCGACATCTCGCTGCATCCCGGTTCGCGCTCACCACGGAAGCCCGATACGAATGGGGCAAGGCGCAATTGAGCAGCGATTTCGCCGGATTCGACCGGCTCGACCTCTCCGGTTTCACGTTGACTACCGGCATTTCCGTTAGATACTGAGGAGTCGGATGCGGACACCGGCTCACCAGGCTTCGCAACGCGCTCCACATGGAGTGAGCACCATGAAGATTTCGATGTCGTGTGTCGCCACCGCGATCATCCTCACCGCCGCCGGCACCGGCTTCGCCCAGACCGGCAGCCCGACACGCGTTGGCGCCCGTGGCTCGGCTGCTGGTCGACCGTGTCTCCCAGCACGACGAAGCCGGTCTGCGTGGTGCCGGCTCCCGGCACGTCGGCGGTCGACATCGTCGTCGTGGGTGACGGCAAGGTCGCGTCGCGTGAGCATATCGAGGCCAACGGCGAGCGCCGTCGCAGCGAGCGGGACGGCTGCACCGGCTGGGAGAGCGCCCAATGGTCATCGGATTCCCGGCGCGTCTACCTGCAGTCGGAATTCGAGTGTCCGTCCGGACAGAAGCGGACATCCAGCGGATTGATCGCCATGTCGCCCCAGGGCGAGTGGCTCGACCTCGTCGGCGTCACCCTCGGCGACAATACCGGGGTGCGGGTTCTCCGTCATCGCGCCATGGGTCCGACGCCAATCGTGCCGCCCGAGATTACGGCGGCGCTCGAGGGAACGGCGCCGTCGTTCCGTGACGCGGCGGTTCGCAACAGCGTGGGCGGAGCAGTCGAGACGGACGCAATCGCCGAGGCGTCCCGACAACTGAAACCGCAGGTGGTTGAGGCCTGGCTCAGCGAGTCCGGCCAGGAGTTCACGGTGGACGCGAAGCGGCTGGTTGCGCTGGCCGCGGCGAAGGTCCCCGATCGGATCATCGACGTGATCGTGGCGTTGTCGTATCCCACTGCGTTTGCGGTTCGACCATCTTCAGCGCGCACCGGGGCTGCTGACCAGCGACGAACCGCGTGAGGGCGGCCGGGCCGACGGGTCTCGGGATTCGCGGACGCCGATGCGCTCAATTGCGCGCCGTTCAGTTTCTCGCTGTACGGATGGGATGCCTGCTCGCCGTTCTCCAACGGTGCGATGGGGCTGCCGCTCGGATATCGCTATTCGCCCTTTGGCTCGATGTACTCGCGCTATGGCACCGGAGCGCTCGAGTATCTGGGTTACGGCGGGCTCGGCTATGGCGGCTACGGCGGCGGCTGGTATCTGGCAAGCCAGCCGAGTGTCATTGTGCTCAACCCCGGCAACAACGGCGAGTCGGCCAGCACGGTCAAGTCGTGAACGGCCGCGGCTACGTCGAGGGCGGCACCGGCGGTCCTCGACCGCGGTCCGCCGTCGGCTCCGGGCCGTCGTCTTCGGGAGGCAGTTCGTCGGGCGGCTCCGGCGCGACATCGTCACCGCAGCGGCGGCGGCGATTCGGGCGGCGGCCGCACCGCGGTCCCGCGCTGATCGGAGTTCCGCTGCAGGCGGAAGTTGTCAGGCCCGATCCTGCAGCCGGATCGTAGGTAGTGTCCGCCTGAAGGTGACGCTACCTACCGATAGAACTGAGCTGATTCTTCCGGCGCTTCTCACATTCAGCAGTGAATGGAGGCGCCGATGCGGTCCCTGCTCCCTCTCCTGCTGGTCGTGGCGCTGTACCCGGACACGGCGCTCTGCCCTAGAGTCTCCAGTCGTCGTCTCCTCTCGCCCGCGCCGACATCGCCGCCTCCATCGGGTCCTTCAGCGCGAAGCGGGCCGACGCGGCGGAATACGACCAATGGACTCACAGTCTGGTCGGCAGCGTCGGCGGCGGCTATTACTGGAGCGACCATCTCAAGACCGAGATCGACGTCGCGTCGGGCGGCCGCGCGGAAGCCTACGGCTCCGAGCCCGCCGGCGTTCCCGAATCGCCACTCTCGAGCATTTTTCTGGAACACGCCTATCAAAGCTTCGCCGTCTCGGTCGGACCAGTCGTACCAGTTCCGTCGAAACGCGCTCTTTCATCCCTTCGTCGGCGGCGGGCGTCGACATCGAGCGCCGGCGCCACGAGATCGAGCGTCCAGCGCAGTCGGTCGCCATCTACGCTCGCAATCCACTGAACCCGCAGATCGTCCGGCGTCACCGGTCAGATCCCGATTCCGGCGCTGACCCGAACGGAGACGGCGGTCACGGTCTCGCCGTATGCCGCCGGCGGGTTCAAGGCGTACTTCACGGAGCGCGGCTTCTTCCGAACCGATCTGAAAGTGAGCCTCCGGCAGTGGAATCGATCGGGTCATCTGGAGAGCCGGCTTCGGTGCTGATTTCTAGCGAGGCTCCGCCTCAGACTCGGCGAGACGCGGAACAGGTCATGGCGTAGTGATGCCGATAGATTCGTGGGCATCAGGAGGATCGAGATGAAACGAACATCTGCGCTCGTCGTGATCGGCGGCGATGATCTGCAGCAACTGCGCGGCGCGCGGACCGGCCCTTCGGGTGGACCGGCCGCTGGCGAGGCACGCGGCGCCACCATGCTGAGGGCCTGGCGGGAAACCGGGCGGCCACGCCCGGTCAGGGACGCGGACATCTGGCGGCAGGTACGCCACGCGCCTTCCAATCGGGTCGACGGTGAGAATCCGGACAACGGGTGGCGAACGCTCGACGGCCGTGCTGCTGACGGTCGATGAAACCGGTATCACGGTGAAGCCCAGGACACGAATCCCGGAGCCGGCGCAACAGGTTCCGTTCGACCGTCTCGCGCAGCTCGAGCTCGCCCAGGCGGATTCGAACATCGCCAAGGCGGCGGCGATCGGCGGCGCGGTCGGCGCCGGAGTGTTCATGGGCCTGCTGATGCTCCTGTTTGCGAACGTGGACTAGGAGCGTTGCCACGAATACACAAACCACGACAAGCCTAATGTGTCGTGTCCCCGTGCATCGTGGCTTCGCAGAGCCCTGCGGTCGGCTGCAGGCCCGCCGCTCATCCCCCTGACCAGGGTCGTTCCAAGGGCAATTCCAGCCTCGCGGCATGGCACAGCCGAGACTGTGCGAAGATATCCGCGCGCCTACCGCTTCGCCCATGGTGGCGAGGGGGCGTGTCTCGAAGGAGATGTCATGAAGCGATTCCCCTCGATCCTCTTGATCGTCGTGCTGGCGCTCGCCGTGCGGTGCGGTCGGTCGCGCCCAGGAACGCGCGCGCAGATTCGTGCCGGTGACAGACGCGATGCTGCAGAAGCCGGACCCGGGCGACTGGCTGATGTGGCGGCGGACGCCCGATGGCTGGGGCTACAGCCCGCTCAACCAGATCAACCGGAACAACGTCGGCGAAGCTGCGGATGACCTGGACTCGCGGCCTCGGCACGGCCGGCAATCAGGAAGGGACGCCGCTCGTTCACGACGGCGTGATGTACGTGCCGAATCCCGGCGACTACATCATGGCCATCGACGCCAAGACCGGCGACGTGCTCTGGGAATACAGACGCAAGCTGCCCGACGGCATGCGCGGCAAGACCAACCGCACCATGGCGATGTGGGGCAACTGATCATCAACGCGAGCTCGGACCACTTCATCTACGCGCTCGATGCCCAGACCGGAAAGCTGGCGTGGGAAACCCGGTGCTCGATTCCAAGAAGCGCGCGCCGGCCAGCGCGGGCCAATCATCGCCAACGGCAAGGTGATCACCGGCCGGCAGTGTCAACCCGATGCCGGCCGCGATTCGTGCGTCGTCACCGCGCACGATGTCCGGACCGGGAAGGAACTGTGGCGCTTTCACACCATTCCCGGCCCCGGCGAGCCGGGAGATGAAACGTGGGGCAACGTGCCGATGCACCAGCGGTGGCACGTCGGCACCTGGATGGTGCCGAGCTACGATCCGGAGCTGAATCT
>CAVVBH010000018.1:0-35210 GCA_963746365.1 Ilumatobacteraceae bacterium
GAAACTGCTCGACTGGCGCTGCTCCGCGTTTCTGACCGAACCGCTCGACCGTTTGCCCGGGTCCGGCGTAGCTCGCTGTGTCGGCTGCCGATCGCAGATCTGCGCTTCGTTCGCAGTGTCGAGCTCACTTTGGGCGACGACGCAGCCGATCGGGCACAGCCAGCGAGAGCAACGACCAGATCGATCGGCTTCTCGTTCGCGCCAGATAAGCGGTGAAGCCAGCGGTGAACGATAGGAAGCCGCCGAGCAGAGCGAATGACGGCCACCAAATCTCGGTGTGTACGCCACGCGGAACACAAGTTCCCAACTAGGCACGGATCGCGGCTGACGAAGGGACGCGCTGTTCCCTCGGCGAAAGGTCCACCGGTGCCGACTTCATTGCAGTGGAGCGTAAACGTTGCGACATAAGGACTGCTCTTGCCGAGCGCGGATCGGCAGTTCTCGGCGGAGAGTAAGTCGGTCCGTGCCTCGATCAGCGACCCTCGATCCGATCGGCGACAGCGATCAAAAGTGCTCGAGCTCGCAGCGTTGGACCGCCGCGATCGCGGGGAAGAACCTGACGTGTCCCAGTTCGCCGAGAGATCCTTGCGAGAGTCTTCCGTCGAACACGTCGACAACGAAGGCAGAGACCTGCTCGTCATCGAAGCCGGTGGCGAGTTCTCTCAATAGCTGAGCGACACGAGTTCCAAACTCGCGTCGCTGGCCCGATCGAATTTTGCCCTTGAGCACGATCCCCGAGTCCGTCACGGTGGCCGCAAGCCTGCCGATGACCAATGCATCCTCATACACGACGAGCTCTGACAGGTTCACCTAGTCCAATGGTATTGCCGATCCGCCACAGTGACGATCACACAGGGGCGAGCTCGGATCGGCAGTGAGCTACTTGCAGTTCTGCGCAGCCATCTGCGCACGAAGCGAGTCTCGCTGGATGGAGCGTTCAGCTGTCGCCTGTATCGACTCCCACGATGGATCGCTCGATGTGCGCGGCTTCTCCAGGTCTTCTATGCGAGCCGCTAGGTCAGTACAGGACGATGCCGAGTCAGAGGAACAGCCGACCACGCCGGAGCCGGCGCTCAATACGACGATGCCTATTGCGGGTCCCCATCTCACCACCTGAGTCTGCCGTGTGGCCGAGCCGATCGATCGGCAGTTATGTGTTGGCGCTCACCTCGACGACTCGTATCGACAGAAGCTCGATTCCTGCCGCAACCTGATTCGCCGTCGTTCGCTCTTACGTTCACTGCGAACGCTTCTGCATGTTCTCGAGAATCGAAGGTGATCAGAGCCACGCTCTCGCTGACCTCGCGTCCAACGTCCAATGTCCGGTGACAAAGCCCGGGGATTTTCGCACGCCGGGAACGATCATGCGACGAAGTCGATCCTTCTGCTCAGCTTCGCGAGTGCGGTCCATGCGGAATGTCGCAATCGTGGCGTGCGTCGGTTGAGTCATCTGACCATGATCGTGTCTATTCCCTGTACGGCGCAAGGTTCCGATCACTGGCAGATATGCGCTACGCGTTCAGTGCGGTGTGCAGAGACCGATCGAACTCCGCACGATCGAACGTGAACGACAGTCCTTGACGTTCCATGTGCCACCGCACCGTAGTTGCGTCCGCCGTGACAGTGATGACGAAATCGCCATAGCCGACATCGCCACAACCGCAATTCAAGATCGCCACGTGGCCGTCCGCGCGACCAGGCTTGCGACAAATCGTCGTGATGAAGTTGATCCACGTCGAATGGCGACGCGTCGAGAAATCGTGACAACGACCGGCCGTTGACCGAAATGTCAAGAGCGTCACGAAGTTGGCGGCGTTGGCATACGGAGCGGCCAGCACCCGTCGGAACTCGATCTCGTGCTGGGCAGTTGTCACTAGCGCAGAATTCCACACGAGCAACGCGTATCGGCAGTTCTCGGCGCGCGCCGTTCGAGGTCGGCCCGACGCTTCCTGCTCTCGTCCGACGTCGGTCAGGTCTGCGGCTGGGCGAGGAAGAAGACGCGGCCGGTGACTTTGGCCAACCGTGACGCTTCCTTGAAGACATCGCTCTTGAACCATTGCATGGCCCAGCCCATATCGTCAGTCGTTATGTGAAACAACGCGGCGTTGGGATTGTCGATGTCCTGATAGGCGGGTCCGTCGCTGATACCGAACACGGCCCGGTTCTCGGCATGAAGGTAGTGCTGCGTCTTCCACGCCTCGAAGTCATCGGTTTCGATCCGGATCATGATGTCCTGCATGACGAGCCACCTTTGTTGTGAAGTCGAGAGCGAAGCGTACGGCAGTTTCTGTGATTAGTCAAATATCGTCAAACGGACAGAGTAACCTCCACAGGCGTGACCAAGCCGACCTCGGATCAACTCGCCGCCTGGCGTCAGCTTCAGTGGGCGAACGCGCTGATCATGAGCCGCTTCCGTCGTGACCTGGCGGAGTTCGACTTGACGATCGAGGAGTTCGACGTCCTGGTTCATCTTGCTGGGGCTTCAGGGGCGCTCTCCCTGAAGGAGCTGACGGCCTCGATGTTGCTGGGGAACGCGCTGAGTCGCAGCGGCCTCACCCGAATGCTTGATCGGATGGAGAACGGCGGGCTTATTCGCCGGGACCTCAACAGGACAGATCGACGGCGTTTCGACGTCGCCCTCACTGAGACGGGTCGTGGGCGGTTCGAACAGGTATGGCCGCCACACGAGGAGGGCATCCAGCACTACTTCGTTGAATCCCCTCGCGAAGCGAGACCTCGACGCACTTAGTCGCGCCCTCGGCAAACTCATCCAAGCAAATGAAGCGGCAATCAAGGCATGACAATCACGCGTGACCGATGTCTCGGTATGCCTCCTCGGAGCCTTCACCGCGCACGAGCAACCACCGACGCGCATCGTCGGGCTCGAAGCCATCGGGCCCCTGACCGAGATCGAGGAGTTCACCCGACCAGACGACACCGGACAATCTCCGGCAAGAAACCGTTCAAGGCATTCCTTGCAACGTTGCAGCGCTACGACGATCAGTTCACGAGTTGGCATAGGCACCACGATGACGCCCGTTTGGGCCGGGCGCGGCACTGGCTCGCCGAGCACGGCTACACGCCGACCCCCACGTAACCCACCAGTCAACCGCTTGCTAACGTGCCCCATAACGGGGCAATCTGCTCGTGCAACGTCAGGTTCAACGAGAGGACCACTTGGTGCGCATCTTTCGAATTGCGATCCCGGCCTCAGACATCGGGCGCTCTCGCGAGTTCTACGAGGCGGTGCTTGTCGATGGCCGCAGACGACACGGTTCCAAGTCGTCTCTCTTCCATTGCGGTGACGTGATCATGGCCTTGATCGACTGGAGCGTCGAAGCACAAGGACCACTACGGCCGACGCCCGATGACCTGTACTTTGCGACTGGGGACCTCGACTCTGCATACGAACGAGCGGAAGTCGCGGGTGCCCGCCAGTTGTCTTCGATAGAGCAACGCCCGTGGGGCGAGCGTTCCTTCTATGCCTCGATCCGGATGGCAACCGTCTCTGTTTTGTAGACGACTCGACGCTGTTCCTGGGCAGGGGTGCCGCCTGGTCATGAGTGCGCCATAACTGCCTGGATCGATCCGCAGGTTCGCTCAGCCGGCCGACGCATCCGGACTGCACGGCTAGCTCGCCCGATGCTACGTGGGGATCAGATTGTGCTTCGGGCTCGCGCCGAGTCCGATGTCGCCGTTCTCCATAGCGAACTGTACGACGACGTGGCGACCAGGTCGCGGGCAGACAGTCGTCCGTGGCAGCCGATGTCTGCCGGGTCAGTGGCCTCACCATATGCAGTTACCAACCGAACAACGAGACAGCGTGTTTCTCAGTCGCCGAAATCGCTACTGATGAACTCGTAGGCGAAGCATTGCTCTGGGGTATTGACACGCATTCGCGTGCGGCAAACGTGGGAATCTCATTGCGGCCCTCGTTCCGCGGTCGAGGATTCGGCACCGAAGTAGTGCGCGTTCTGTGCCGATACGGGTTCACAACCCGTGGATTGCATCGGCTCCAACTCGACACACTCGCTGACAACGCGGCAATGCGCGCTGTCGCTGTGCGGGTCGGGTTTCGTGCCGAGGGCGTGCTGCGAGAGGCCGCTTGGGTGGACGGAAGATTCGTCGACTCGATGGTGTTCGGCCTTCTCGTAACCGAATCGGATCCGCATGTGGCCAACCCGTCGGAGGATCAACGACGCGGCGACGCGCCGGTCGCGCGGACGTCGCTCTGATGTTCTGGGGGGCCGCCGGAGACCTGTTCCGCGAAGATCTGGAGTCAGGCGAGCGGCGATGACGAGTCCGATCGCGGATACGTGACGGCCGACGACGACTACCACTGGATCTGTGAGCAGTGCTTCGCTGACTTCCGAGAGAAGTTCAATTGGACGGTCGTGCTCAGCGCATAACTGCCTGGATCGATCGGTTGCTGGACAGCCAACTCGTGATCGGGCAACCTGTCGCGGTGGATCACGACACGGCAACGCTTCGGACTTCGGTCCTTCGTGACCTTGAGAGAGAACCCATGGCCGTCTACGAGGTGCTGTGCGACGCCAACGGGTTGTTTGCCGACCGGCCGGTAAGCGAACGGCTCGCGGTTGCGGAGCGGGTCTTGGTCGGACTGGTCAGAGACGGTGCGGTGAGCCTCTGGCGGAGCCGATGGATCGGACCCGAACACCCCCGCGAACCAGTGAGTGAAGGTCTGGGCGTGATCCTCCACTCGTGGTCCACCTGGGCTCCCGAAGATGGCATCCCGGTCGTCTACATGGAGCTGGTGTCGAGCGCATAACTGCCGCTCTGCTCGGTAGCCGTTGGGTTCCGCTTCAGGCACGCGGACGACCGAACCATACTGGCGGCGTGTACCGGATCCTTTCTGTTGGCAGCGAATTCCACGAGATCTGTGACGAGTGCGGGTTCCACGGCGGCACGCTCGACCTGTCCGCCGCCGTCGCGCGAATTCGCACTCTCCCCGACCGATGGTCGGAGGTGATGTCACAGGATGAGGAGCAGCTTCGAGCGCGCCCCGAACCCGACACGTGGTGCGCCGTCGAGTACGCGCAGCACGTACTCAATGCCATCGCCAGTATCGAGTGGGGTGCCCGTGTCTTCGCAGCGGGCCGCTCGCCTGACTGGGACGAGCTGTCGGAGGATTCACTCCCCGGTGTCTTCGAGCACGACACACACGATTGCGACCGATTCGACATCGCCGACACCCTCGAGTCGCTCGGTGCCGTAGCCAGGTCGATGGCGACCTTCGCCGAGTCACTCACACCTGAAGAGCAGGTCGTGATCGCTGTCTACTCCAAAGATCAGGTGATCAACACGACCGCCGTCATCCGACACGCACTGCACGACGCCGAGCACCATCTGCTCGACGTCCGCCGCGGCATCGCCCGCCAGCAGCTCCGCCGCTGACGAACAGGCCTTAGAGCGGTGTGGGTACCCAACAGACCCCTGGACTTGACCAGTTGTGAGCTGCCGCTCGGCGTGATGTTCTGTGTGCGTGAACGCTCTTGCGTTGGCCCGCCGGGCCGGGCAATCTGGCGGGGTGCCGTCCTCCGGGCTGTGATCCTGGCTCCGAGAGCGAACCCCCGGTCGTATCTCGACATCGGGAGGAGGTTGGCCCTACGGTCGTTGGCAGTCCAAGCGAGGGATGTGGTAGCAGATGCGCAGTTTGCCGAGCCGGTTCAGTGACTGGGTCGTGGTTCATCCGGTCTTGTGGGGCGTGGGCTCGGGAGTCGTGCTGGTGCTACTCGGCTTTGCTCTCAACCTGGCACCGATCGTGGTCATCGCTGCGGGAGCCGCCATCGGCGTGCTGAACATCCTTCATGCGAAGAGACGGGGCTACTGCCCACATCCGGCAGAACCGGGTTCTCACCCGGTACGAGCGGAGGCCGAGCAACCCTTCCGGGAATGCAGCGACGACTGACCCATCTCTGCCTAGTGGCCGGTGCCGTCGCTTGGCGGCACTCCGATCCCGCCAATCGTGCTCCCGGCCACGATGCGGGCGACTGATGAACCCACGCCACGCATGTCTGCCGATCTGCGCTAGGCGCCCGGCAACGCAGTCGAGAGTCCTGGCAACGATTGGATCGATACCGTAGGTGTTGCGAGGTAGCCAAACCCGATTCGAGCGAGCGTTAGTGCCTTGTGACATCATCACAGCCGCCACTGAGAGGCAGGCGAGCCGTCCAAGGTTTTCTCGTGCCCGCATCGTTGGCAACGGAAGATCTTCCCTCGCTCGTCGTCGTTCTTGCGGATCGGCGCACGCTCGGCCTTGTAGCGATGACCGAGGATCGTGCACATCCATCTCTTTGACAAGATGCTGCCTCCGATCGGTCCGTTGCGGACCCTATCAACTCCGTTGCCGGGGAATCACAGGTCCAACTTCCGCCCTCTCGCAGCTCATCGAACGAAGCTGAACGCCAAGTCCACATTGGTCCCGGTCTCGGTTCACTGTCACAGGCGGTCGGATACTGGTTGTGGTCCGTCGCTGACAAGCCCGTGTCACCGACAGCAGACCCGTGAATCGTCTCCGCAGCTCGCCCGGCCTCAAAGGAGGCGAACAGATCTGCCGCTCGGATTTCTCTAGCAGACCTGGTCGCGCATCCCGGACGGGCGTGTCCGCGGTCGCCAGTACGGACAGCTCTTGGTTGCTACGTTCGACCCCTACCGCCTCGCGTAGGCATTGACGTCGATCACCAGGTCGACGGCGGCGCTGGTGTACACACACACCTTGCCAGACGTGCCGATCGCGGCCAGCACCGCATTCGGAACCGTGTCGCCCAGCCGATAGTTGACACTCGACGCCAATGGCTGGCCGGCACCACACGGAAACACCGTCAAGAACCCCGCACCACGCGCATCGACCGCCGTCACATTCAACATCGCCGCGGCAGCATCCACCGGCACACCACCACGACCACCGACCTGCAACTCCGTCACCGACCCCGCAGACCGCACACCAACACCTTCGAACTGATGATCCGCCGTCACCAGCCCCGGACCAGACCGCGACTCCAACAACCTCGCCGGCACCAACGACCCAACACCCGACCCCGCGGTTACATAGGCATTGACGTCGATCACCAGGTCGACGGCGGCGCTGGTGTACACACACACCTTGCCAGACGTGCCGATCGCGGCCAGCACCGCATTCGGAACCGTGTCGCCCAGCCGATAGTTGACACTCGACGCCAATGGCTGGCCGGCACCACACGGAAACACCGTCAAGAACCCCGCACCACGCGCATCGACCGCCGTCACATTCAACATCGCCGCGGCAGCATCCACCGGCACACCACCACGACCACCGACCTGCAACTCCGTCACCGACCCCGCAGACCGCACACCAACACCTTCGAACTGATGATCCGCCGTCACCAGCCCCGGACCAGACCGCGACTCCAACAACCTCGCCGGCACCAACGACCCAACACCCGACCCGATCGGCGGAGGCGGAGGCGTCAACGGGATCACCGGACCTCGGACATAGATTTCGTGAGGATTGGAGGAGCCTTGCACGAGGTTCGATGCGGCCGAGCGAAACACCACCGTGTTTCCGTCCCCGGAGATCTTCACCCAATCGGCCAAATTATTGGGGAGATCGCCAGCCATTCCAACCGACAACTGATGCGTGGCCTTCTCGGCTCTGTCGTAGACGAAGACTTGAGGAGCGAAGTATGGAGCGCTGGAATCGGTCGGTGCGTCGGCCAAGTACACGACGCGTTGGCCGTCCGAGCTAATCGCTCCGTACCGGGGAATCGGGTCGCGCGGTGCGTCCGAAACCTTTTCTGTCGTCGACGTGTCGAGATCACGAACGTACAGACGCAGCTGCGCGCCGGTGACTCCACTGACTAGGTTCGTCGCCTTGGAGACGAAAACGGCATGGCGGCCGTCGCCGCTTACCTCCGGTGAAAACGATGGGCCATCAGGGTCGATCCCTCCCAGTCCAACATCGATCCGTTGGAACGTTCGGGAGACCCGATCGACCACGTAGCTCGAGTACGAGCAGTTCGGATAACAATTCCCGACCTGTGACCACACTGCCACGTACCGACCGTCGGACGACAACGACGCGTGGCTCGTACGGAGATCCGCACCCGGGATGATCGAATCAACAAAGTCCAGCGAGCCGTCATCGGTGTCCAGAATCGCGACTCGACTGTGCAGATCCGGGAAGGTGTCGCCGGATGGAACGACCTCGACGGCGACCAGCCTTCCATCAAAGCTGGTGCTATCGAGAAAGACCGACAGAGACGGGTCGATGCCACCCGTGAGCAGCTCCGCCGTCCCTGGCCCCAACGGCTGCCGAAACAGCTCAGTACGACCACCAGGAGGACCCCCGTTCATGAGGCTCTGAGTCGATGTCACGATGAGACCCGATCCATCGGGAACGACAACGGCCCCAGACCCAACAGGCAACAGCGGATCACTCAGAGCTCCCGTCGCCCTATCGAGCACACGCGGCCGATAGTCATAAAAGTTCGACATCACCACGTAACGACCGTCGGCGCTCAACCAGGCATCCTGCGGCGACAGAACGTCGCTGCTCGCCAACGTGACTGGTTCGTCCCATGGCGCTGCAAGAGCAATTGGCGGGGCCCATGTCAATTGGAGACCAATCATCAACGACGCGACGACGCACGCACGCCCGCGCGCTGGCCGCCGTGTGCTCATGTTGCCCTCCATCCGCTCACGGCCAGTCTCACCGAAAACTGGCGCCTGCACAACCGGCACCCGTGCCGGGCTCGAACGACACTGACTTGTCGTTGCGATGTTCAGTCAACGCCGCCGGCGCGCCAGAACTGCCGTACTGCGCCGCTGACGTTCAGCGGGGTGTGGTGCCGCGTTGACAGCTCCGGGATGACGGCGGAAGATCGAGACTGGTGATCAGGCGGATGGTGCTCATTGGGCTTGCGGTCGCGATGTCAGGCGTGAATGCGTCATGCGCGAGGGGTCCGGCGGTGGGCGCATCAGCCTCCGACGCTGTGACATCGCAAGAGGTCACGGTGACGATTGCACAATTGCCGACCAGCACAGGGCAACCGAGTCCAAGTTCGACCGGCATTGCGCAGCCGAGCGTCGTCCGCTTCGTCGGTCCGGAAGAGCAGTATTCAGTCGGGCTGCCAGCGAGCTTCGCGCCGCAAGGCGATGGAATGGTCCAAGGCGGCGGCGAGACCTTTCCGAATCACTACGTGTACACGCGAACCTTCATCGATGTCGCCAATCATCAGCGGATCACGCTCTCCGTCGAGCGAGGGGTCGTCTCTGTCGACGCGATCACTTCCGGTAGCACGCCAACCATGGCCTACGACGACGTTCGACCCGGCGTCACGGTCCTGGCCCGCGTCGACCCCGCCAGCAGGGATACCGCCATGTGGTGGCCCGCCGACGCAACCTCGGTCGTGTGGCTGTACGGCTCGGGCATGACTGAAGATCAACTGCTGGAGGTGCTTACTTCGATTGAAGTGGCACCGGGGCAGGGGCAAGCTGCGAGCGCATAACTGCCGTACTGCGTGCGTCGTTCCGCGTCATCAATCGTCCTTGCGTTGACGCGCCGGACCGGGCAATCTGTGCGCGCTGCAGGCCTGGGGCGGGCGGGCGCATCAAGGGAGAGCAACGAGATGAGACCACTTCGATACTCGATCAACGTCACGCTCGACGGCTGCTGCCATCACGAGGCAGGGCTCCCCCCGGACGAGGAGTCGATGCGCTACTGGACCGCTGAGATGGAACGAGCCGATGCCCTGCTATTCGGCCGGGTGACCTACGAGATGATGGAGTCGGCGTGGCGGCAGCCGGCCACGGGCACGTGGCCTGACTGGATGGGTGAGTGGGAGATCCCGTTCGCCGAGACCATCAACCGGGCCAAGAAGTATGTCGTGTCGAGCACGCTGAGCGGGGTCGATTGGAATGCCGAGCTGGTGCGAGGCGACTTGGGGCAAGCGGTTCAGCGGCTCAAGCAGGAGCCAGGCGAGGGCTTGTTCGTGGGTGGCGTGACGCTCCCGCTCGCGTTGGCAGATCTGGGACTGATCGACGAGTACGAGTTCCTTGTGCAGCCGGTGCTTGCCGGGCACGGGCCGACGTTGCTCGCCGGTCTGCGCGAGCGCATCCAGCTCGAGCTGGTGGATCGCCATGAGTTCCGGTCGGGGGCGGTCGCCGTCAGATACCGGTCCACGCGAGCGACGGCTTGACGTGATCTGTCGTGGCACGTTGGCCGCTGCCTCGCGACGGAACGACGGTTCCGGTGGGCGGCGCAAGCCGACGCCGCGACATCTGTCCCGGCACAGGCTGTCCATAACTGCCGATACGCGTGCTTGCGCTGGCGAGCCATATCGGGCATTCGGCGCTACCTCATCGCAGCGCTTGGCGATTGCGGACCCGTAACGGGTCCCCCGTGATCAAACACGATCGCGGAAGCCCACGCGGGCGTCGAAATGGTCCGCACAGGACCACTTCGCCGCCTGCGTCGATCAAAAGGCCACCCGCGCCCCTATCTGCCGTTCCGCGCTTGTCCTCGGTCTATCGATAGAGCAGTCTGAACACTGGTGTCCACGGCCGGAGCGCAGTCTCGGCGAGCCGGCGGTTGCGTGTGACCACGTCGGCGGGAAGGACGTCGTTGGCGACGAGCCACTCGCACTCGCTGGCGAGCCGCGATGCGAGCTCGTCGACGCTCCGACCGGGCCATGGCGGCAGCGGCGCGTCGTGCAACGTCCGGACGGCGGCACCCGCCGCGGCCCACGCCGCCGACGACGCGGCAGATGGCTCGCCGAGGTGGCCGAGTGCTGTCCCCGGGAGAGCGGCGAGCGCGAGCACGGGCGACTTCCGCCACAGGATCTCCGGCGTCGGGACCGGCGCCATCCCCATCGCCTCGACCTCGACGTCGGTGCGCGTCTGATCAGCGTCGATCTTCAGGAACACGTCGCCGACGCGCAGGCCGGCGGCCTGGCTGGATGGTGTGTTTGAGACGAGTGGTGATCTTGTCGAGGTCGGGGTTGGAGGACGCGATCCAGATGACGAGTTCGTAGACCTCGTCATTCGAGGCGAGCGATGCCTTGACGTCGTTGAGTTCGAGGAACACTGCGGTGGCCAGCCATCCGAGTCGTTTGTTGCCGTCGACGAGGGCGTGGTTGTTGACGATCGACTGCAGCAGGGATGCGGCCTTGGTCGGTAAGTCCCGGTAGGCGTCCTGTCCAAATGCCGTTGTTTGTGGTCGTGCTGCGGCAGAGCCGAGAAGGCCGATGTCGCGGATGGGCGGTGGGTCCCCGAGCAGCGTGCGGGCGAGGTCGACGAGGTCGTCGATATCGAGGTACTCGATCGGGTCGCTCATTCGCCGAGGCGTCGGAGCGCGTCGGCGTGCTTGTCAAGGACCAGAGCGGCAGCGGTGCTGACGCGGTCGCCGTGGTGGCCGCGAGCGACGAACTCTCGGACCGCTCGGCGAGCGGCCTCCTGCATCGAAATGCCTTCCGCCTCGGCGCGTTCGCGAAGTGCTGTTTGCTCGCTGTCGGTGAGGCGGAGCGTCATGGCCATGTCCCTCATGGTATCAGTTCGATACCACTTCGAAAGAAACGATTCGTCACTGCCTGAGAGCAGCGGCGGACACTTCATCGTCGGTCGGCACGGAACCGGCTGCCGCGATCCGATCAGCGATGAATCGCCGGGCATCTCTGCTGGATCTCCAGCCAACGACTGACCACGCGTGGCGAGTGCCAGCGGGGTCGATGGCGTCAACAGTCCAAGGCCTGCGGAACAGGACCCGGCCGACGACGCCGACGACGGCGAGCACGACGATGAACAAGAGCTCGCCGAGCGCGATCAAGAGGGGAATTCCGATGAATATCAAGAACAGGATGAGCGCGATGATGACCAAGACGACGACTATGCCCCCGGCGATGTCCGGGGCGCAGCCCGGGTCGGCTATGTCGCCGAGGTCGGCGGTTCGTCGGCGCACCCTCCGTGACCGATCAAGAAAGCGCGCCCAGATCGTTTGCTGGCCGAGGTGTCGGGGCGCCCACCGCCGCCGGACATTCCAGATTCCTGCTGGGGTCGACACTTTCACTTTGAAATCATCTCGAATCGGCGGCGCTGGCTCCTACCCCAGACGACCGGGCCCGCGAGCCAGATCGGGAAATTCGCGCTATCGGTCCAGCGTTTGACCACTGCGGCCCCGCATAGGGGCGCCAGTCATCAGACGCTCGCATCACGCAGGTGCGCTTGACGACTCCACGGCCCGGTGGTGACACGCCGGCGGCGATCGTGGAGCTCAGCGCGGACAGAGCCCGGCGAGGGCGTTCGCGGCATCGGCGCGGGACAGGTTCCACGACCAGCCGTGGTCGGTGCCGTCGCGCTCCGAGCAGAGGCGATGTAGGAGTGCGTTGCGCTGCTCGGCCGGCAGCTCGTCGAGACGCTCGATGAGAGCCGGGATGGCGTCGTCGGAGAGCTGCGTGCCGAGGTAGGCGATGTCGAACTCGGCGCCGTCGTGCGATCGGGTCGCGCCGCTTGCCCAGTCGATGCGGTCGATGTTCTCGCGGGCGACGATCGCCTCCGGGTTGGCGAAGTTGGTGACGAGCAGGGTTGCGTACGCACTGACGACTACGGCGGCCACCAACCTCGGCTCCCATCGGGTGCGGACCAGCGCGACGACGATCAGCACGATCACAACACCGAGCCACGCGGCGAAGACGGTCGTCGAGAAGCGGAGCATCGTCAGCCCGAACACGTTGCGGTAGGTCTGCAGTCGCACGATTGACACGACGACCATCACCAACGTGAACAGGGCGTCCGCCAGGGCGATCATCAGCAGCTGGCGGCGGCGTGCAGATCGAGCGATGATCCGCCGGCTGGCGATCAGCACCGTGCCGACGATCGCGACGACGGCGACGAGTTGAAAGAAGCCACTGCGCGCGTACTGGGCGTACGTCAGACCGGTGCGGCGCTGGACGTACTCGGAGCCGCTGAGCGCGCCGATCGCCAGGCTCGACACGTACCCACCGAGCACGACCGCAACGGTTGCCAGAACGCAGGCCACCTCTCTGCCGCCGACCGCCGCCCGGGGTGCGATGGCAACCTTGGACACGCGTGACTTCGGCGGAGCCTCCGATGTGGCCCGTGTCGGGTCGACCCGCGGCACGCGCCGGCCGACGAGGACGAGCGACAGCCACCACAGCGAACCGGCGATGACGATGATCAAGTCGACAAGGTGATCACCCAGCGCTGTCGTGCCGAGCATCGAAGCGAAGAACGCGTCTCCCGATGCGAGGAGGATCAGCAAAGCCGACGCGAGCGTGAGCGCCATGGCGATGCCGGTCATCGAGGCGCGGATCTGCCGCGTTGCGTCGTTCGGCGCTCCACACGCAACCGCCCTGGCCGCTTCCCTCGGGGTGTCGAAGCCCGCCGCCGCCACCCGCGCGATTCCTCGTCCCAACGCAGGAAACGTACCGGGCAGCCCACGATCTGCGTTGGCAGCAAGCACGAACAGCACGACGAGGGCGATGATCGTCGGCCCGATCAGCCACGGGCTGGTGCGGATCGACAGCCACGGTGCCAACACGATCACCATCGCGAGCCATGCCGTGCGGATGCGGTTGCGGGGTCGAACGACCAGCAGTGCGAGTGCTGCGACCACGACCATGACCGTGCCGGCGGCTCCGACGATGTCGGTCTGCAACGCCTGGTCGATGAGGACGCCGACAGCGAGCGCGGCGAGCAGAGCTCGAACTGCGACGCGTCGATCCCACTCAACGTACTTCGGCGGGCGGGTCCGGATCGCGGGCGCGCTGAAGACTGGCAGTGTCGTGTCCAACGGTGACTCCTGTTGTCGAGAGGTGTGCGGGGGTGGAAAGGGCGGGTGTCAGCAGCTCGGCAGCGCGACGAGGAAGGAGGAACCGGATGGCGCGCCCGGCAGGCCGATGTTCGACGCGCTCGACGTGACCGCCGTGCAGCTCGGTGATCCAGCGCACGATGGCGAGGCCGAGGCCGGTGCCGCCGGTGTTGGCGCGAGCGGCATCTGCTCGGTAGAAGCGCTCGAAGACCTGGTCGGTCGATACGCCCGGCAGGCCCGGGCCCGAGTCCGAGACAGTGAGCTCGACCCTCCGATTTCGTTCGATCGCGCTGATCCGCACCGGTGCGCCCCCGTGACGGAGTGCGTTCTCGACCAGGTTGAAGACGACCTGGTGGAGTCGTTCGGGATCGGCCGGCACGACAAGATCGTCGGCGATCGCGACGTGCACCTCGGCGTCCGGTTGATCGAGCAGGCATTCGTCCACGGCACCGGTGACGAGCCTGCGCAGGTTGACCTCCGTGGTCGTCAGCACGATGGTGCCGGCCTCCAGGCGGGAGAGATCGAGCAGATCCTCGACGAGGCGGTGGAGCCGCTCGATCCGCCCGTACATCGCCCGCAAGAGCTCCGGCGACGGCTCGCTGACGCCGTCGACGAGGTTCTCCAGAGTCGCTTTCAGGCCGGCGATCGGGGTACGCAGCTCGTGCGAGACGTTGGCCACCAGGTCGCGGCGTTGCCGATCGGCCAGCGCGAGGTCGGCAGCCATCGAGTTGAACGCCGCGGCGAGCTGGCCGACCTCGTCGACAGCCGATGTCTCGATCGGTTCGTGGGAGCTGCCGCCGGCGATGCGCTCGGCGGCCTCGGTCATCGCCCGCAACGGACGGGTCATGCCCCGAGCCAGGAACTGGACGACGACAAGGGCGACGGTGGCAGCGACGATGGGCCGCACCCAGATCGGCCAACCGAGTGCGTAGCCAACCTGGCTCGTCGTGACCGCCATACCGATGGCGGCGATGATGACGATCGAGAACTTCCCCTTGATCGATCGCATGCGCCACAGAGGCGACATCAGTGCTCCCCGAAGGCGTAGCCCACGCCGTGCACGGTGCGCACGATCGAATCGCCGAGCTTGCGGCGCAGAGCGCGGATGTGGCTGTCCACGGTGCGCACGCCCGATCCGTCGCGGTAGCCCCACACCTCGCTGAGAAGAGCCTCGCGGCGTCAGCACCGCGCCGCTGCGAACGGCGAGCGAGGTGAGGAGGTCGAACTCCGTCGGGGTCAGTGGGATCTCACGTCCGCAGTGCTGCACCTGCCGGCGCGCCTCATCGATGCGCAGCGCGCCATGCTCGAGGATCCGCTCGGTTCCCGCGACCGACCGATCCACTCGTCGCAACACAGTGCGGATGCGGGCGACGAGCTCGCGCATGCTGAACGGCTTCGTCAGGTAGTCGTCGCCACCGACGGCCAGTCCGACGAGCACGTCGGTCTCGTCGTCGCGAGCGGTCAGCATGATCACTGGCACGTCGCGTCGCGCCCGCAGGCGACGGCACACCTCCAGTCCGTCGATGCCGGGCAGCATCAGGTCGAGCAGCACGAGATCGGGTCGCTCACGGAGGTCGAGGTCGAGGCCGGCCTGCCCGTTCGCGGCGAGCGAGATGACGAAGCCCTCGCTGCGCAGCCGCTCGGCGATGGCGGCTGCGATCGTCTCGTCGTCCTCCACCACCAGGATTCGCGTCACGCCGACACTATACGAAAGGCGATGTTCGGATCTCCCGCGGTTGATGTGGAGATTCGATGCAGGAACAGACAGCCGTCAATCCGCGACAGATCAACAATCAATAGTCGGGCAGTGGTAAGCAGTTGCACTACGCAATCCCCTACCGCTCGGGAGGCAGCCATGTCCCAGGTCCGCGTCCACAACTTCTCGATCTCCCTGGACGGGTTCGGCACAGGCGACGGCATCACGTTCGACGCCCCGTTCGGTCACGCTGGGGAACGCCTGCACGAGTGGATGTTCGCCACCCGATTCTGGCGCTCGATGGTCGGCGAGTCCGGTGGCACCTCGGGTCTCGACGACGCGTTCGCCGAACGCCATGGACCCGGCATCGGTGCCGAGATCATGGGCCGCGGCAAGTTCAGCCCCCAGGGCGGCCCGTGGACCGATGTCGGCACCGACGACGAGTGGCGAGGCTGGTGGGGCCAGAACCCACCATTCCATACGCCCGTATTCGTGCTCACGCACCACCCGCGCCCGTCGATCGACATGGAGGGCGGCACGGTGTTCCACTTCGTCGACGCGAGCCCGCAGGAGGCGCTCGACCTCGCCCGAGAGGCGGCCGGCGATCTCGACGTGCGCATCGGAGGTGGCCCGACGGTCGTCCGCGACTTCCTCGCCGCCAAACTCATCGACACGCTTCACGTCGTGCAAGTGCCGATCCTGCTCGGCCGCGGAATTCGTCTGTGGGACGGCGTCGAGGGCGTCGAGGAGCACTACGACCTCGAGGCGGTCTCGTCACCGAGCGGCGTCACCCACTTGACCTTCACCCGTCGATAACCAGCCTGCCGGATCTCGGCGACCGCTCAGATCTGCTGGTACACCGGAGCGAAGGCCACCTCGTCGAAGACTTGGCGCCGCGCCGCCAACGGGCGTGCAACTTCTCAGACAAGTGCGAAACTCGCGTCGTGGAACGAGATGATGAGGCGAAGGCATGGGTATCTGGTGTCTTCGATCGTGCCGCACCGAGCTACGACGAGGTGGCCGGTTCGTACCATGACCACTTCGGCGCCCGCTTGGTCGATCTCGTGGGCGTCGGACCAAGCGACGTTGTGCTCGATGTCGGATGCGGGCGAGGCGCGATCCTGATGCCGGCCGCTGAGCGAGTCGGGTCGGGTGGCAGTGTCGTCGGTGTTGATCTGTCACCGGAGATGGTGCGCCTTGCCCGCCAGCGTGCTGACGCTGCCGGCATCTCGGCGCGAATCGAGGTGATGGACGCAGAGAACCTCGACGTGCCCGAAGGTCTGTTCTCGGTGGTCCTGTGTGGGTTCGGGATCTTCTTCTTGCCCGATCCCGAAGCTGCCGTGGCTGGATTTCGGCGTGCGCTCGCGCCTGGCGGCAGGCTCGGCGTTTCCACGTGGGGTGCCGAGGACGACCGCTGGTCGTGGGAGGATGAACTGTTCGCAGACCTCGTCGTCGAGCGTCGAGCCGTCCGGCGACCATTCGATCAAGCCAGTGATCTTGAGGCCTTGCTGCGCGGTGGCGGCTTCGACGACGTCGTCGTGCACACCGTGCGCCATGAGGTCACCCTTGCGGGCCCGGAGGAGTGGTGGGCGTGGAAGTGGTCCTACAGTCTGCGCGGGGTGCTGGAGCAGATTGCGCCTGCACGGCTCGAGCAGTTGCAGCGAGATGCGTTCACGCGGATCGAGGCCATGCGTGCCGACACTCGAGGCGGCCTCGACTTGCGGTTGGAAGCGCTGTTCGCGTTGGGTCACGCGGGTTGACGCTGATATTGTTCGACGCGTCGAATCCCTTCTGATTCGGCCGTTGCTCAAGACCTCGGTGACGCCACCTAGTGCGTGCGCTCAGGGAGACGCCGTGGCTAGTACCGAGCAGCAGTCGACCGGTGTCCCGGCGAGCGTCGACGACCATGTGTGTTGGTCAACGGTGGCCGGGCTCGCGCTGCTTCACGCTGGTGCCATCGCCGGCGTGGCGTGGATCGTGCTACACCCTTCGACTGCGACGCTCGTTCTCGCTATGTCGCTGTACGCGGTGTGCGGCTTGGCGATCACGGCCGGCTACCACCGGCTGTTCGCGCACCGCACGTATCGGGCCTCGGCGATCGTGCGATGGCTCATGCTGGCGTTCGGCGCCACGACGTTCCAGAACTCAGCGCTCGCCTGGAGTGCGGATCATCGCGCCCACCATGCTGATACCGATGGCGACGGCGATCCTCACGCCATCACCCGCGGAATCTGGTTCGCACACATGGGCTGGCTGTTCCATCGCCGCGTCGCGTCCGCCGACGTCAGTACGCTGCGCGATTTGTGGGCAGTGCGCAGCATCCGGCTCCAGCATCGTTGGTACCCGATCTACGCGATCGGCATCGGCCTGGTTCTGCCGACGGCAATCGCAACGAGGTGGGGCGACCCAGTGGGTGGTTTGGTTGTCGCCGGGTTCCTTCGCACAGTCGTGATGCTGCAGATGACATTCTGCATCAATTCGCTCGCCCACCTCGTCGGCAGCTCGCGCTACGACCGAACGTCGTCGGCGCGCGACAGTTCTCTGGCTGCCTTCGTCACGTTCGGGGAGGGTTACCACAGCTTCCATCACCGCTTCCCGTTCGACTACCGCAACGGGGCGCGCTGGTGGCAGTACGACCCGGGCAAATGGCTGATCTGGACCCTTGCGCGAACACATCTGGTCGACACCCCACGCACAGCATCTCCACACTCGATCGCTCGGGCGCAGTCAGGCGACGCAACCGCGCGGTACTTCTGACACGCAGGCCGTCCGCGCCGATGACGGTCCATACCCGGATCACGCGTCGACGATCTCCAAGCGGATCCGCTTGTTGCCCTTGCCCTTGCTCTCGGTCTTGGTCACCCGGATGCGTCCGACCTCGCCGGTGGTCCGCACGTGGGTGCCGCCGTCGGCTTGCTTGTCGAGACCGACGATGTCGACGACGCGGATCTCGGGAACCGACTCGGGGATCATCGACACCTTCGTGCGGATGAGGTCTTCGTCCATCACGGCCGTCGATCGCGGCAGGAATGTCACCTCGATCGGACGGTCGGCAGCGAGCTCGTCGTTGACGAGTTGTTCGACGCGGGGTCCGAAGCCTTCTGGCAGCGGGTCGAACTCGAAGTCCATGCGAGCGCTCAGCGGTTCCATGTTGCCGCCGGTCACGGGGACGCGCCATTCGTTCCAGATCACACCGCACAGCACGTGCAGGGCCGAGTGCGTGCGCATCAAGTCATGCCGGCGCGACCAGTCGATGACACCGTGCACCGTCTCGCCGATCTCGGGAAGGGTGTCGCCGTCGAGCGAATGCCAGACGTTGTCGCCATCCTTGCGCACATCGACGACCGCGAGCCCGCCGAGGGTGCCCGTGTCGTGCGGCTGTCCTCCCCCGGTCGGATAGAAGGCTGTGCGATCGAGCGCCACCGCGCCGTCGCGGACCTCGACCACCACGGCGTCGAACTCGCTGAGATATGCGTCGCGGAGGTACATCAACTCGGTCATGGTTTCTTTGGCCCTTTCGACACGGTGCGCGCCAGGTCGACGATGTAGTCCCATTGTGTATCGCTGACCGGCATGACGCTGAGACGATTGGCTCTCTGGAGCAGATGGAACGGGCCCAGAAGTTCGGTGTGCAGGCGCAGTTCGGTCAGTGGCAGGAGCGAAGGGAAACGCTCGACGAATCGCACATCTCGACAGACCCAGCGCGGCTTGGTGCGCGGCGAGTCGGCGTCGAAGTAATGACTCTCGGGGTCGAACTGGGTGGGGTCGGGGTACGACTCGCCGACGATCTCCGCGATGCCGGCGATGCCGGGGACCTTGCAACTGCTGTGGGAGAAGAAGAACGTCTCACCTGGTTGCATTTGCAACATCCAGTTACGCGCCCGGTAGTTGCGCACGCCGTCCCATGCGAATCGCTTGCGCTTGGCCCGAGCGAGGTCGTCGATCGACAGCTCTTCGGGTTCCGACTTCATCAGCCAGTGGGCCATTTGCAGATCTTTGCGCAATGGGCACAGCCTTCGGCAACATGAAGCCGACCACACGGGGTCGGCCCCTTGCGAACCATGGTCCGCCTAGGATCGTGGCGTGCCGATTCGCGTGGTCATCGCCGAGGACAACGCCCTCCTACGCGATGGACTTGCCCGGCTGATCTCGTCAACCGACGACTTCGACTTGGTGGGCACCGCGGCCAGCTACGACGAGCTCCTGAGCCTCGTCGAGGAATCCGTTCCGGATGTGGTCGTGACGGACATTCGAATGCCACCGACGGGGACCGACGAGGGCATTCGGGCCGCCGCCGCGCTGCGCTCGAGCCATCCCGATGTTGGCGTCATCGTGCTCAGTCAATACGTGTCGCCCGCCTACGCGATGTCGCTCTTGGCGCAGGGATCCGAGCGCCGAGGATATTTGTTGAAGGATCGGGTCGCCGACGTCGACGACCTCGTCGACGCGATCCGTGTCGTGGCAGCCGGCGGTGCAGTGATCGACCCGAAGGTGGTCGAGCAACTCGTGGCTTCGTCGAGTCGCAGGGCACGGGGCCCGCTCGATTTCCTGACGCCGCGCGAACGCGAGGTGCTCGGCGAGATGGCCCAAGGCAAGTCCAACGCGGCCGTCGCCGCCACGTTGGTGCTGTCCGAACGGGCCGTCGAGAAGCACATCAATTCGATCTTCTCGAAGCTGCACCTCACCGAGGAACGAGACGTCAATCGACGGGTTGCCGCGGTTCTGATGTTTCTGACGGATGGTGATACAGGCAACACCTCAGGCGACGTAGCAGCACGATTCTCGGGTCGGGACTGACGTGAGACCATGACTATGTCATGGAGGTGTTGATGGAGCCGGCTGCGGATCTGGTGCAGGTATTGGTCGTCGATGACCAGGCCCCGTTCCGCGACGCCGCGCGAGCTGTCATCGCCCGTGTGCCCGGATTCGAGCTCGTGGCCGAGGCCACCTCGGGCGAGGAAGCCGTCGATCTGGTCGACAAGGTCCGCCCCGGCGTCGTGCTGATGGACATCAACATGGGAGTGATGGACGGGCTCGAAGCGACGAAGCTCATCACGACGGCGCACCCTGAGACGATGGTGATCCTGGTGTCGACCTACACCGAGGACGACATGCCACCCACCGCACGTCGGTGCGGCGCAGCCGCCTATGTCAACAAGGACGAGCTCTCCCCCAGGGTCATTCGGCGAATCTGGGAGGCCGGAGGCGACCCGGCATGGATGGGCTCTCGCGCCTGATCAGGGCGAACGTTGAATTCGGCCACTCAGTTCGATGAGTTGAGTGGGATGTGTCCTCGAATGGTGGTACCGGATCCCGCGGCGCTGACCACCTCGACGGTGCCACCGAACGAGCCCATGCGGTCGCGCATGTTGAGAAATCCGTGGCCGGCCTCCGCCGCCCCTGCTGGATCGAAACCAGAGCCGTCGTCGGCCACCTCCCAGTGGATGGCCTCGCCGTCTTCCCAGACCTTCACGACCGCGGTCGCTTCTGTGCCGGCATGCTTGCCGGCGTTCTGCAATGCCTCCATGCAGCAGAAATAGATCCCAGCTTCCACCTCTTGGTTGTGTCGCCCGACGGCGATCTCCGTGACGGTCGGCAGAGCAGCGCGCGCTGCTGCTGCGGGCATGGCTTCGGCGAGGCCGCCGGAGATGAGCAGCGGAGGAAAGATGCCGTGGGCGAGCGCGCGCAGCTCGGTGATGGCGTTCTGGAGATCGTTGCGGACCTCGTCGATCATCGCCTCGGCGTCGACCGGATCGTCGACCACCGCGTCCTTGGCCAGGCGTAGCTTCACGGCCAATGCCACCAAGTGCTGTTGCGCGCCGTCGTGCAGGTTGCGTTCGAGCTTTCGCCGCTCGGCATCGCCGGCTGCGACGATGCGCACGCGCGAGGCGCGCAGTTCCTCGTTGGTGCTGCGCAGCTCGTCGAGCGAGGCCTGGAGCGCTGTATCGAGCTGCACGTTGTGCAGGGCGAGACCAACCTGCCGGGCCAGATCGGTCAGCAACCGGTCGTCGTCCTCGGTGAAGGCCGCACCGTCGGCGGGCCGTTCGCAGGCGATGAGTCCCAGCAGCTCGCCGGTGTGGGCGATCGGTGCGACGCGTGTGGTCGCGGTCATGCCCCCGGCGACGAAGCCGGGGAGCCAGATGTCGAGCCACGTCCCACCGGACACGCCCGCCCTACTGACCACCACGCGCTCCTTCTCGCCGACGAAATACGGTTCCAGCGCGCGATGCGGCACCATTGCCGCGATCTCGTAGTGCCCACCCGCCCCGGTCCAGATCTGCGCGCTGCGCAGTTGCATCGACTTTCGAAGCGTCTCCGCCAGCTGCAGCAGCAACTCGTCGAGCGGTATCGCGCGCGTCAGTCGCATGCCCCACGTGCGAAGTGCCTCGTCGGGCGAGACGCGTTCGCCATACACCACACGGTTCGCGCGTTCCGTCAGCCACGCCCGAGCGGGCTGGTAGGCGAGCGCTGCCCCGGCGGCGGCGAGCATCGAAAGCAGCAACAACGACCGCTCGCTACCCGTCGGTTTGCGCCCGAATGCCGCCAGAGCCAGCAGGTATGCGGTCACGATCAGCGCCGTCAGTCCGGCGAGCGAGACCGTGTGTGTCAGCAGCCGATCGACACGGGCCAGCATGCGCGGGACGGTCCCGATCGCTAGGGCAAGCGGTACGAGACCCGTGGCTGCCGAGCGCGATTTCGGCATCGTGATGCGGCCAATCGCTGACGAGCGAGAGTGCGACCGAGACGATGGCGATCTCCGTAGCGACCAGCGCCGCCCAGCCGACCCATTGCATGCGCCGTCGGTCGACGACACCGGCGGCGATGTAGTTCGCGTGGGCGATGGGCGCCGCCAGGAACGTTGCAGCCCACAGCAGGGCGACCGGCCAGACGATGATGCTGTCCCGGTCTGCGAGGAGAGCAAGCCCGGTCACCGCGGCGATCACATAGCCGGCCAGGACGAATGCCCGGTGCCCGGGCCTGGCGAGGCGTCCGTCGGGCAGGGTCATCAGGAGGTGGAACACCAGCGCAGGCGTCACGGCGAGCGCGAAGCGTTGCCCGGCATCGGCAGCAAGTGCGGTGGCACCATGGAGATCCTTGGTGCTGTTGACGCTCCACGCCAACACGCCGACCGCAGACGCAGCGGCGAACACGTGCACGATCGATCCCGCCGGGCAGTGGTGACGAATGGTGATGATGACACCGGCGAGAGCCCACGCGATGGCCAGGCACGACACCACGACGAGCCCCACCGTTGCATCGCGGCCCGCGACGACGAGTGCCACGACGGCTGCCAATGCGGCAGCGACACACACGAACAAACCGACCGTCGCTCCTGCGTGGGTACGTTCGGACGTGTCCGTTCTGGCACTCCGTACCGCGAGGACGTCGATGTTCATTCGTACCTCAACAATCGGAGACGTTCAGGCGCCAGGCGACTGACGGCCGTCGTCGACGACTCGGCCGTCCCGCATCCGCACGAGGCGCTGGGCCGCGTCGGCAACCGGCTGGTCGTGAGTGACCAGCAAGATCGTTTGGCCGCCCGAGTGCAAACGGGTGAACAGCTCGAGCACTTCCTCGCCACCCTCCGAGTCGAGGGCGCCGGTCGGCTCATCGGCCAGCAACAGCGTTGGTTCGTTGGCAAGTGCTCTGGCGATTGCGAGTCGCTGCCGTTGACCGCCCGACAACGCGGCGGGCGACTGCTTGGCCTTGTCGCCGATCCCGAGTAGATCGAGCAGGTCACGGCCCCGGGTCTCGGCCAGCTTGCGCTTGCGTCCGGCGATGAGCGCCGGCATCAACACATTTTCCAGCGCCGTCATGCCTTCGAGCAGGTTGAAGAACTGGAAGACGATTCCGATGTGCTGGCGGCGCATGACTGCCAACTCACTCTCGGTCTTGCCGACCAACGGCTCGCCGGCGACGAAGACCTCTCCCTCGTCGGGCACGTCGAGGCCGGCGACGATGTTGAGCAGCGTCGACTTCCCGCAGCCCGACGGGCCCATCACCGCGACGAATTCGCCGCGGCCGATGTCGAGGTCGGCGCCACGCAGCGCCCGCACCGGGGCCGTGTCCTGCTCGAACGTGCGGAACACCTGGTTGACGCTCACGACGAGGTCGCGAGCAACAGGCTGACTGTCGAGCGTTGTTTCGCTGATGGTCATGACGTTGCCTCCTGGGCGACGGCCGCACCGGCGGCAGGTTGATTGATGGATGCAATCTTTCGCGGCCGAACCGGCGTGCTGCGTCCCTTGACGAGATGCTCGCCGAGATCCTCTGCCGGGGGCTTCACGCTGAGTTGGTCCCACGTGACGTCGCTGACGACGATTTCGCCGTCGGCGGCGAACTGCTGCAGCCGTTGACACAGGTTGACGGCATCACCCACCACTGTGTATTCGAGACGCTCGGCAGAGCCGAGGAGGGCCGCCGCGACATCGCCGCTCGACACGCCGATGCCCAACGGGAACGGCTCCAAACCCTCTGCGGTCCATTCGGCGTTGACCAGTGCCTGAGCAGCATGCATCGCCGCCGCGGCGACCAGCGCGCGGTCGGCGTGATCGGTCGAGGCTTCGGGCGCGCCGAACACGGCCATCACCGCGTCGCCGACGTATTGCATCACCGTGCCGCCGGCCGACAGGATCGCTCCGTTCATCTCGGCGCGGTGACGGTTGAGCTGCTGCGCGAGCAGCGACGGGTCGGTGTGCTCGCTGATCGTCGAGTAGCCGCGGATGTCGCTCATCAACACGGTGACGTTGAGCTGTTCGCTGTCGCCAGCGTGGGCGCCGCGGGCGCGGATGCGCTCGGCAACTCCCGTGGGCAGCAACCGCGACAACGACTCACCCTGCTCCTCGCGCGACACGATCGCCATGTGGATGCGCTTCAGCCGATCGAGGGAGCCCGCCGTGCCCGCTGAAACCCCCTCGGCAAGTCGCAGGAAGAGACTCTCGACGCGGCCTTCAACCGACGCCGGCGACGAGTTGGTCGCCGCAGCGATCGCCTTGATGGGCTTTCCCTCCGCAACCATCTCGAGCAGGGCATCGTCTTCGGCGTCGAGGCCGCCGGTGCGGCGAACGGGGCTGATCAACGCGCTGACGACCGCCGGATCCAGCATGGATCCGCCGGATGCCACCTCGCGGATGGCCCGGGCGAGTTGGTCTCCCTCGGCGATTCGATCCTTCAGGAGATACGCGTATCCGGCCGCGCCCTCCGACAGCAGCGCAATCGCGTAGTCGGGGTCGTCGTACTGGCTCAGGATGACGATGCCGGTGCCGGGATGGCGCTTGCGGATGAGCTTGCAGGCCTCGATTCCCTCGCGATGGAAGTTCGGCGGCATGCGGATATCGCTGACCACCACATTGGGCGCTGCGGCCTCGGCTCCGGCAACGAGGCCATCGTGATCCTCGGCCTCGCCGACGATCTCGAGGTCGTGCTGGCGCGAGAGCATGGCCTTGACCCCTTCGCGGATGAAGATGCTGTCGTCGGCGACGAAGACTGTGATCGCTCCCATGCCTCGATTCAATACCACAGTTGCAAGAGCTGCGAGGGCGTCGGCACCCCGATCTGGGGGATGCCAGCCACACCCCTCGGACGGCGGTCTGTGCCCTGGAGGTTGCGAGGGTTCGAGCGTACGGTGGCCCCTGACCAAGCGATGTGACCCGAGGAGGACATCAGCATGCGAATCGAGAAGAGCATCACCACGGTGTCGTGGATTCCCTCCGACCTGTTGGAGGGCATGGGCAAGATGGCGACGCGCATGAAACTGGCGCACCATGATCCGCCGCCGCCGGACGTACTCGGCACGGATACGTCGGCTGCGATCGAGCAACTCCGGCTCACCGACCGCCTCCGATTCGCCAACCAGCTGCGGGCGTACATCGACATCGACGACGACGGCCGAATCACCGACTGCGGCTACTCGGGCTCGGGTGTGATCGGTGGGACCACCATCGGGCATGGCGCCACTGCGATCACCATTCCCGCGGTCAAACTGCCCGACCGCCAGAGTGATCCCGAAGTCACCGCCTCCGCGGCGACGTTCACGCAGACAGTGGGGGGACGAACCGGGGCCCCGATGCCGCGTGCCGTGAAGCACGCCCCGTTCGTTCAGTACCGGGCGCCGATCGTGTGGACCACCTTGCAGTTGACGATCCACGCCGATGGCACCCACGAAGCGAGCATGGTTGGTGCGTCCGGATTCCCACGGCACTGGGTGTACGACGACGCCGGTTCGCTCGTCGCCAAGAGCAGCCTCGCCGAGTACAAGCAGTGGATGGCAGAATCCTTCGGTCGGCACACTCCGTGGGGTGACGAGGACTCCCCCGCGCTGGTCACCGAGGTCGAAACGCAGTTGGAGCGAGAGCTGCAGGAAAACATCATGCGCGGCGACAAGAAGCCCGACATCAAACGGGTGAAAGAGGGCAAGACGTTGGTGGAGCAGGGTTCGTCGAGCAGCGATATGTACCTCCTGCTGAACGGCGTGCTCGTCGTCGAGGTCGACGGCGAGAAGGTTGCCGAACTCGGGCCCGGCGCGGTGTTTGGCGAGCGTGCAGTGCTCGAAGGCACCACGCGAACGGCCACCCTGCGCGCGGTGACGGACTGCAAGGTCGCCGCCGTGTCCGCCGACAACATGGACCGCAACAAGCTGGCCGAGCTCGCCAGCGGGCACAATCGTGAAGAGGCGCGCGGCTAGTGCGTGTACACCTCTGCGGAGTTCGTGGGTCGACACCCGCTGTCGGTCGCGAGTTCGCCGAGGTCGGCGGCAACACCTCATGCGTGGCGCTTGCGCACGACGATGAGTCTGCTCCGAGACTCGTCCTCGACGCCGGAACCGGTCTGCGCGCGGTCTCGGCGCTGATGGCGGGCGAAGCCTTTCATGGAACGATCCTGCTCGGCCATCTGCACTGGGACCACACGCAGGGACTTCCGTTCTTCCGCGCCGGCGACCGAGTCGATGCCGTGACCAGGGTGTTGCTGCCGGAACAGGGTGTTGCTCCCCTCGAACTGATCAGCAGGTTCATGAGCCCGCCGGCCTTCCCGGTGCTGGCTTCCGAACTGCAAGGATCATGGTCGTTCGGCACGATCGACGAGGGGGTGCACACCATCGAGGGATTCACGGTGTTGGCGCGCGAGATCCCGCACAAGGGAGGGCGCACGATGGGGTACCGGGTCAGCGATGCATGGAGCAGCCTCGCGTACATGTCCGACCACGGCCCCGCTGCGGAGGGCGACCCCGGGTCCGACGGCTTCGGTCCGTACCATGATGCTGCGATGGAGCTGTGTCGCGGCGCCGACCTGTTGATCCATGATTCCCAATACACCGCCAGCGAGTTGCCGTTTCGAATTCACTACGGCCACTCGGCAGCCAACTACGCCGTCGCGTTGGGCAAGGTGAGCGGAGTCGGCCGGGTGTTGTTGTTCCATCACGACCCAGAGCGCACCGACACGGAAGTCGCCGCGATCGAGCGGGCAATGCGCGTGGGCGAGGACATCACCGTCGATGCCGCTCGCGAAGGAACGACGATCCTGCTCGGAGCCTCGCGAACGCGAGTACCCGATGTGACAGCAAAGCCATTCGACGCCATCGTGGTGGGGTCCGGCCCGAATGGCCTCTCCGCCGCATTGCGCCTTGCCGAAGGTGGTCATTCTGTTCTCGTGCTCGAAGCGGCGGAAGAGATCGGCGGCGGCACACGCTCGGCGGAACTGACGCTGCCAGGGTTTCATTCACGACGTCTGCGCGACGATCCATTCGCTCGGCCTCTCGTCGCCCGCTCTGTCGCTCGAGACCTTGGCGCCGCATGGGCTTCGATGGGTCTGGCCGGAGATCCCGCTGGCACATCCGCTGGACGGCGGGAGCGGCGCCGTGCTCCATCGGTCGGTCGACGAAACTGCCGAGGGTCTGGGTGTCGATGGGCGGCGCTGGCGGCGCCTGATCGGGCCACTCGTCGAACACTGGCCACAGTTGCTCCCGCAACTTCTCGGCCCCGTCCTGTCGGTTCCCCGGCATCCGATCACTCTGGCGCGGTTCGGGATTCGAGCCCTGCAGCCGGCCACCCTGGAGGCTCGTCGGTTCAAGACCGACGACGCCAAGGCGCTGTTCGGAGGGTGCGCGGCTCACGCGATGTTGTCGCTGTCTCGCCCGCTGACATCGGCGTTCGGCTTGACATTGGCGGCATCTGCACACGCTGGGGGGTGGCCCGTCGCGGCAGGAGGCTCTGGAGCGGTCGCCGAGGCGCTGGGTGCTCGGCTCCGAGAGTTGGGAGTCGAGATCCGCACCGCATCGATGGTGCGCTCGCTCGCCGACCTGCCACCGCATCGCGTGGTGCTGTTCGACACCAACCCAGCCCAGCTCGCGTCGATCGCCGGCGACGCCCTGCCGACTCGCTATCGGAAGCGGCTGCTCCAGTTCCGCCATGGACCCGGTGCCTTCAAGATCGACTACGCCCTCGACGCGCCGGTTCCGTGGCAGCACGAGCAGTGCCGCCGCGCGGGCACGATTCACGTGATCGGCACCTTCGCCGAACTCGTCACCGCTGAGGCCGATGTGGCTGCGGGACGAATGCCAGATCGTCCGTTCGTGCTCGCCGTTCAGCCGACTGTTTTCGATCCATCGCGAGCTCCGGCGGGCAAGCACACCCTGTGGGTCTACGGCCATGTGCCCCACGGCTACACCGGCGATGCCTCGGATGCGATCGAACGACAGATCGAGCGGTTCGCGCCCGGCTTCGCATCCACCGTGCTCGCTCGGCATGTCACGACGCCGCACGACCTTCAGGCGTACAACGCCAACTACGTCGGCGGCGACATTGCGGGAGGCGCGCACAACGGTCTGCAGTTGGTGTTTCGTCCGACCGTCGGGGCACGATCGTACGTCACGCCGAACCCGTCGCTCTTTCTCTGTTCAGCGTCGACACCGCCCGGCGCCGGGGTGCACGGCATGTGCGGCTGGCATGCAGCACAGCGAGCGCTACTCGCCCTGAAGTAGGGGGGCCGGCTCGTCGTGCCGGGCGGTGCGAGATGCAACGGCGGCGATCGCATTGGCCAGGATCACGGTCGCGACCGCACCGATCGCGACGACCGCGAGCGGAATCGCCGCGTCACGCATTGCACCCATGCTGTCGGCAAACGCCGCGAACACGAGCCGTCCAGCAACGATCCCGGCGGGAACGCCGATCACGACCGGCAGCGCGGTCAACAGCGTTGCCTGCCACAGCACCGCCCGGGTGATCCAGCCGCGATCCGCGCCGATCGACCGCAGGATCGCGATTTCACGCCGACGGTTGCGAATCGATGTCAGCATGACGTGGCTCACTGTCAACAACGCCAGCATCGCCAACACGCCGGCGAGCACGAACGGCACGGCACGGACGCGCGAGACGTTGACGATGGCAGTCGGCACGTAGTTCTCTTGCTGCGGCGAATCAGCGAGCTCCGGAACTGATTTCGCGAAGTCGGCAAGGCTGGTCCGCAACTGCACGACCGCGTTCGTCGCGACCGCTGTGTCGTCGAGGCGCCTGAGCCCGTCCATCGTCACAACGCCGCCCTCGCCGATCCCGTCGTTCGCACCGAGTCCAGGGACGACAGCGATACCGGTGACCCGGAAGACCTGGGTCTGGGACGTGCCGGCCATCTCGATGTCGTCACCGACGTGGGCGCCGATGTCATGCGCCGTCAGTCGACCGAAGGCAATCTCGTCCGCACTGGCTGGTAGCCGGCCATCGAGCATCGCCGGCTGGCCCGATCCGCGCACAGCGTCCACCCCGACCACCGGCACCGACTTGTCACCGACGCGTGCTTCGGTCCCCGCAAACAGCGTCAGCGACTTCACGCCCGGATTCGCGTCGAGCCGGTCGACCAAGCCTTCCGGCAGGCTCTCGGCTCCGTTGTCGCCGACCGCCACGTCGTAATTGCTGCCGTAGCGGAACGGCTGGTCGACGAGCCGGTTCAAGCTGACGCCGAAGGTGACGGCCGCAGCCACCCCGCCGACGCACAGCAGCACTCCCACGACCGACCCCCGCGCAGACCCCCGTTCCCGCGTCCCCCGCGTGTAGGCCAGCCGCATGCCTATCCCCGCTGTAGCGCTGGCGGCGCGGCGTGGCAACTGCCTCGACCACGGCGGACGGACGCACCGGTCGCCTCGCCCAGCCGGTCAGTGCGAGCGCAGACAGCGTCCAGACGGTGAGAGCGACGATGGACACGACCGCACCGCAGGTCAACACGATCCAGTCGACGCTGGTTCCGGGATTCGGCTCGAGCACCCGCACGAACCCGAAGGGGAAGAATCTCGAGGGCGCGACCGCCAGCGCCGCGCCGAGCAAGGATCCAACCGTGATGGGAATGATGGCGCGGCACACGGAATCGGCGAGAACCTGACCGTGGGTGAAGCCGATCGCCGACAGCCGCTCGCGCTCACCTTGGGCGGGTCGCACCTGGCGTGTGATCACCTGTCCCAGAACGGCAATGGCCGCGATCGCGGCGACCAGCGCAAGGATCCACAAGCCTCGGGCCTGGGCCTGTACGGCGTTGCGAACAGGATCGCTGATCAGCACACCTGGCTCGAGGCTCAACGACTCCGTTCCCGGCAGCGTGTCGAGTTGGGCGCGCAGCGATGTCAGGTCGGCACCGGGTCGGAGATCCACGGCCATCAACGTGTCGGCCACACCGATCTCGTAGCCGTCCAGCAAGGCGGGCGAGGCGACCGCGAAGGGGTCCGGGTCCTCGAGCTGCACCGCACCATCCACGACGCCGACGAGCACGACCGGCACCCGAGGGCCCTGCGGATCGTCCATCGCAAATCCGAAGTTCGCGTGCTTGGTCCGGCGTGAGCGTGACGAGGTCGAATGAATCGCCGAGCTTCGCGTGTGTCTGTTTGACGAAGCTTCTGCTCGCCACGAACTCGTTGGGATTGTGCGGATCGGCCTCCCGTCCGTCCACCAAACGCACTCCCGCGGTCGGAACGAACCGATGAACACCGTCGGGGATTCGAGCGGCGCGCCGTCGGCGGCGACCAGACCGCCGAAGACAAACGTCATCGGCTCGACCGACGAAACCGCCGGCAACGCGGCGATCTCGTCATCCCTCGGTGGTGCACCGTCTCCTTGTCGCACGAGTGCGTCGAACACCCCACCGAAGCTCGAGGTGTAGCGATCCGGTGCTGTCGAGGTGCGCCGAGCGCCCGCGGCGAACCCGATGACGACCGAGGACACGACCGCGACGATCAGTGTCACGGTCATCGTCGCCAACAAGCGATGGCGTAGCACGCTGCGCATCCGGTACAGCACCGCTCTCATGACGTCCTACTCCGACCTCAACACCATTGCAGGCTTCGTCCTGGAGGCTCGGCGACCGGGAATGATCGCCAGCAGGTTCGCGGCGATCAACGCGACCGGCACGACGAGGACGATGGCGATGGCAGTCAGCGGTGAGCGGAACGTCAGCGGCACGCGCTCCGCGATGGATTGCCAACCGGCCCGACCGGCGATCAAACCGATCGGCACACCGACTGCGAGGCCGGCGACGCCCACGACAGTGGCCTGAGACGCGATCATCGCGCGCACGCCGCTACGGGTGATCCCCAGTGATTGCATGATGGCAAAGTCGCGGCGGCGACGGTAGACCGACGAGAAGAGGGCGTGACCCACCGCCACGGCGCCGAGTACGGCGAGGAAGATCGCCAGCACAGTCGGGAGGGTCCGTACGTTGTGCAGGTTGGCAAGCTCCAGAGGTTGGTCGACCGGCATCACAGCCGACACCGTCGAACCGAACGCCGTCGCCAGCGCTCCGATCTGGGTCGAGAGGTCGTCGCGATTTGCGAAGCGGACCGCCACCAACATCTCCGTGGTGGCGGATTCGGGGTCATACGTCAGCTCAGCAAGCTGGGTCCATCGCGTTGGTGAGACCCACGCGCCCTCGTCGAACTGGGCATGCACGTCGGAAGGGAACAGCCCGAGCCCGACGACCTTCGCCGAACCTCCGTCAGCGAGGCTCACGGTGTCGCCGCTGTTCACTCCAAGGTCGCGAGCCGTTGACGGACCGAGCACGATCTCGTCGTCGCTTCGGGGCGCCCGTCCCGACAGAGTCACCAGCTGTATCGCGGCACCGGCATCCGGTTCGATGACAGTGAAGACGGGCACGCCGAGCTCGCCGATCTGACTGACGTTGCGACCGACCGTACTGACGGCAGCGACACCGGGGTGATGGGCGACGGCATCAACCAGCGTTGACTTCACGCCTGTGGTGATCGACATGTCGTCCTGGACAGGTATGACGGTTGCGTCCCAGGCCACACCGGCGACCTCGGGATGCGCAACCGCGTCGGTCAGTCCATGGTTGACGGTGACGATCGCCACCACACCTGTCACCGCTGCCGCGGATCCGATCAGCGCAGGCCACGCGCTGCCCCTGCGCGCCGCCCGGCTGCCGCCCTCGATCGCCATTCGTGCGCCTACGCGAAGTGCCACGGGTCGGGCGACAGGCAGGTGGGCCAGCCAGACGCCCGCTCGCCGCGCTCGTTCGGTCGATGGACGCGTCGCACGCCAGCTGCCGAACGCGACAAGTGCCGTGGTGACCAGCGCTGCAAGCACCGCGGCCGCCGTCACCAACGCAATGTTGACCTGGATGCCGCGCGACGGATCGACGGTCGATGCCAACCCAACCGGGAACCATCGCGATGCAACCACGGCGGTGAACACCGTGATCACGACAGCGACGGTCGAGGTGACAAGATGCGGCCGCAATGCCGAGGCGACGAGCTCGCGCCGTGTCATGCCGAGTGCTCGCAGCGTCGACGCGTCCGTCCCAATTGTTGCGGCCGACCTGGCCAACGCCTGACCGACGAACGCCACGCCCGCCAACAACACGATCGCAGCCAGCAACCTCAGCATCGCGCTCTCGACATCTGTCGTTGCAGTGACCCGCCGGCCGGTGACCTGAAAGTCGAGGACGGGCACTCCCTCTGCGACGTCGGTGCTGGCATCGCGGCGCAACGCCCCGATGTCTCCATCTGCGCCGCGAAGTCGAACGAACGCGTTCTCGGCCACTAACGCAACCTCACCGTATTGGCTCACGAAGCCAGGAGAGAGAAACACGCCCCCGGTGAACACATAGCTGAGAGGGGTGTGCACGATTCCCACGACGCTTATGGCGAGCTGAGGGCCCGACGCCGGCTCGTCGAACGCTCCCTCTCGGGTCATCGCCGTGAACGGGAACGTGTCGCCGACCATCACGTCGTAGAAGGCGGCCGCATCGTCAGACACCACGACTTCGTCGGGAGCCTGTGGATCGAACATCCGACCGTCGACGACGATCGGTCGGTCGACCGTGTTGAGCCACACACCGTCCATCGGTACGAAGAGCACTTCATTGGGCTCTCCATCGACGTTCCCGAACGCCAGGCCCCAACGGACGACCTGATCCACCTCCGGACGTTTTGCGAGTTTGGTCCAGTCCAGATTCACGACCTCGCTCTGCGTCGCGAACACCACTGCGTCGCTTGCATTCGTACGCGTGCGCAACCGGTCGAGGGCCGTATCGGTTCGTCGCGGACCATCGAAGGCGGCTGTGCCGAGTCCGATGGTGAGCCCCGTGAGCACGCCGAGGACGACCAGCGACACCACGCGCGCGGAGGTCGCTCTGGCTCCACAACCTGCCAGGGGAAGCCCCTCTCATGGGTGCATCATCAGGGCTGTGGTCGGTTGTTGCAAGGGTGATGGCGCACGGTCGGCGGTAGTGCCAGCTACACCCGTGGGTATTGGACCGTTTCGTCACGCGGCCAGTGGGGAACGGTGAACCCATGAAAATTCGATACGCCCCTGGGATAGTGGTCCTAGCCGTCCTGGCGCTCGGAGGCTGCAGCTCCGACGACCGAGAGTCCATTGCGACCGACTTGCAGAGCGTCGCGACCGATATTGCCAACGCTGCGGATGAGGCCACCGACGACGTCGCCGAGGCGCTCGCTCGCACCATCGCGACGCAGCAGGGCGAGGAGCAGTTCAAGAACGCGGCCACGAGCTCGACGGTCCACTGACCTGCGAGGCCACGGTGCAGGAGGACGCCGCCAACATCGCGATCAATTGCACCGGTACGACGAAGGATGGCGGTGCCGCCGTGCTGACCGGCGAGACGAACGAGATCCCGGGAGCCTCGGTCGTATCACTCGACGGAGATTTCACCGCCACGGTCGACGGCACGGAGGTCTTCAGGACCCAACGCCTCGGCGGCTGAACCGACTACGCGTCTGTAGTCGCGCAACACGGCGCCTCCCGAGCGGTGTCGCGAGACGCCGTGTCGTCACCTGTTTTCACCTGTCGTCATCACCAACGCGGCCCGGCAGGATCGATCGCCAGCAGAGCCTTGGCAATCGCCTCGTGGGTCAACGCGTCGTTGGCCGGGTGGAAGCCGCCGCACCGCACGTCGCGATAGAGACGTTCCAGTTCGTTGCCGCGCATCATGCCGCCGCCACCCGACACATCGAGAGCGATGTCGACCACCCGCTTCGCTGCCGTCACCGCTTGCCACTTGGCCGAGACGATCTGCACTCCCCACATTGCTCCGTGATCGACGCCGTTGCGCCAGTCGTCGGCAAGACGATCGACCAGCGAGCGCGCGGGGTCGAGGGTGAGGTACATCTCGGCGATCTGGTGTTGCACCATCGGGTTGTGCGCGTAGGTGCCACGTGGGATCGCAACTGACGACTTGGTCGACGCCGATTCGATCGCCAACTCCAGCGCTCGCTCGGCGATGCCGATGTAGACGTTCGCGATCAGGGTCAGCGGCCAGATGTTCAGGGCCAGGATGAAGAAGTCCTCGTAGGAGCCTGCCGGCACCAGTCGCGAGATCCGGGCGTCGGGAACAAACGCGCCCTCGAGCACCGTGTCGTAACTCTGGGAGGGGCGCATGCCCAAGGTGTCCCAATTCGGCACCACTGTCAGGCCTTCCGCGTCCCTATCGACGAACCCGTGAACGATCACGGGACCGGATGGATCCGACAGATCGATGCCGTGAACACCCAGGAACGCCCACACCGGTCCGTTCCAGCCGAACAACTTCCGGCCGGTGAATCGGTAGCCGCCGCCGCGACAGGTGCGAGTGCAACACGCCAGGCCCGGGAGGTAGCTCTTCATCCGGCCACACCATCTCCGTCAACCGGTCGGTCGACACCACGCGGTTGCGGTGCAACAGCAACGCTCCTAAGAGGCGTCGCTGCAGAAGACCCCCGATCACCACCTCGTCGCCACCCTGCAGAACCCGGAGCGGCCCGAGCACTTGGTACGTCGGCGACAGGTGGGAACTTGCGCCGCTCACGCCAAGTCACCCTACCGATCCCCGACACCGTGATCGAATGGCGGGTAGTGGGTCAGTTTGAATCGGGTAGCCGCCACGGTTGCTTTGCGGCGCCAGAACGGGCATCCGGCGCTACCTCATCGAAACGCTTGGCGATTGCGGACCCGTAACGGGTCCCCCGTGACCAAACGCAATCGCGGAAGCCCACGCGGGCGTCGAAATGGTCCGCACAGGACCACTTCGCCGCCCGCGTCGATCAAAGGGCCGCCGCCCGCACCACACCCGCCGTTGCAATGGCCTGACCCAGCCCCGACCTCAGCTCGTTGCGGCGACTGACGCTGTGACGCTGCCGGCGGCGGCAGCGGAAGCGGCGTCAGAGATCACGCGGCGAACACTCCGGCCGATTGGTTCCAGTGGATC
>CAVVBH010000019.1:0-268664 GCA_963746365.1 Ilumatobacteraceae bacterium
GCCGATCACCGACTTCGCGCCGTTCATGAGGCCTTTGCTATTTCACGAGACGCTCGCCGCTCTCCGATATTCCGGTCGACTATCCAGGCGGGTGGCCGGCGCTGCCTTCCGGCACACTCCTGGCCGGCGAGCCGACACAGAGCATCAGGCTCGCGCATTCCTGGCGCTGTACGCAAGCGCTCACGGCCAGTAAAAAGCGCTGCGCGACCTCAATCTCGAGGAGGTGTCGTTCTTCGACGGACGCTGGCCGCACGCAAGCCCGGCCGCGTTCCTGTCGGGGCAACACCCGTCGCGAAATATCACTTCGGAAGCCAAGGCTGGTGCGACAAGCTCGAAGCCGAGACGGTGAGCACGCGACTGCGCGCATTCGGCGTCGGTGACCACGACATTGCTGGGTCTCGACGTCGACCGAGCGGCAAGGTTCTCGCCGATCATCCCAGTTGCGTCGAGTGACCCTCGGGCCAACGTCGCGGCCTTCGTGAACGCCCCAGTGATCGACGCCCGGCTGAACGAGTTCAACCTGTTCGCCACCACCATCGGTCAGATCGCGGTCGACCTCCGCCCTCGCCTTCTCCCCGGCGTGGGGTCGGTGCGGATCGCCGACATCCCGGTCAACGACACCGATCCCACCGACGGGCCATACGGTCGCCGCGACCTCGTCGTCGATTGCTCCGAGGCTTCGATGTGCTCGCCGGGGCGACCCTCGGCCAGGCAGCAGTGGCAGGCGCGCTGCGGACCGGAAAGCAAGCTGCAGGACGTCGGGCGGCCTCGCGCGATCACACCGTCGGCTCGTACGCCCGCCGATCTCGCTCGCCGCAGTCGCCTTCGCCCTGCCCGCCGGTGCCGACATCAACGACGTGATCGTCGGGACGCTCGACCAGGCCGATTTCCCCTGGGAGGACGTTGACCGTCGAAGCCGGGCTGGCAGGAGTCGCCCGCACCGGGTGCGACGCTCGACTGGGATCTGGCCTTCGACATCGACAGCTCACGGGCCGGGCCGGGACCGTTCACCGCCACGGTGACGGCGACGCTTCCGATCGGGTTCCGCTACTTCCGGCCCACCCCGTCCCGCCCGGCCCCGGCCGAGTTGAACGTGATCGCACCGGCGCCGGGCTCGATCACCGGGCCGACGATCACCGACGCACCCGACGGACAGGTGCTCGTGTGGCAGCTGGCGGGCGCCGCCGCCGACACGCCTACGAGCTCTCGTTCCGCAGCACGCCCCCCCTGACGCTCGGATCGAGCACGGTCGTCGCCAGGTCGAGATCCCGAACGGGGCGGCGACACCCAGGCGGGTCGTTGACATCGTCGATCGAACGATGGTGGTGGCATCGGGTCGCGGCACCGAGCGTCGAGAGTGACGTCCTGTACCTCGGCTATGTCGACCGACGCCGACGATGTCGACCTGTACGGGTTCAACTCGACGCCGCTCGCGCAGGTCGGGGTTCGCCTCAGCCACCTGGCCGGCGACGGCGACCTCGTCGTCTACGGCCCGGCGACCGACACTCCCGCTAACTCGCCGTCGCCCGGTTGCCCACTCGCACGGCGTGCCGTCGGCACCACCGCTGGCAGGCGGACGACCTCGACGTCTCGGGCGTCGGCTACTCGCCCGAGCCCGACATCGACGCCGGCGTGCCACGTGATCGACGGCCTCACAGTCGTCGGTCGTCGGCAGCGCGCAACACCGATCTCGAGGCGGTCGACGCGATCGCGCCCGACCTGTTGCAGGTCAGCTCGTACAACACGTCGTCTCCAACCGGCCATACGTGCTCCGCGTGCGCCAGGTCGACCCGCCCAACACACCAACGTGCGCCGCCTACGTCGCACGGGCGGCGTGGCCGGGACGATGCCCGACCTCACACCCCCTGCCGGCCGATCTGGCCACGGTGTTCCTCGTCAACCAGCAGCGTCTGGGCGACACCTTCGGCGCAGCGGAGCCGGCGACGTGATGGCCAGGCTGGCAGCGTTCGCCGCACGCCCCGACGTCAACGGCGTCGTCATTCCGGTCGAGGGCTAACCAGCGGTCGCCGATGCGTACGCGGCCTGGAACTCCAACCCGTGCATCGCCGACCGCGCGAACAAGGTCGTCAACGAGATCACCCGCCTCGTCGTAGGGATCCGCAACGGCGCATTGCCGGTGTCTCCGCGCACCCGGACCTGGCGAACGTCGTCGTCATCGGTGGGGACGACATCGTGCCGATGGCGCGCCTCGACGACACCACTCGGGTGGGCAACGAGACGGGTTACGCCGACGAGTTCGACGTCAACGGCCCATACTTCGGCGCGCTGAGCACCAGCCACTTCCTCAGCGACGACCCGTACGGCGACCTCGACCCGATGAGTGGGCGACCCGCCGCTTGTACGTGCCTGAGCTGGCACTCGGGCGACTGGTCGAGTCGCCGACACAGATCATCGCTCAGTTCGAGCTTTCGCGCGGCCTCCGGACGCTCGACGCAAGTCGCGGATACGCGGCCGGCTACGACTTCATGGCCGATGGTGCCGGCATGGTGCGTGACACCTTGATGGCGTCTCTCGCGACGGCGAACGGGGCGGCGGCGATAGTGACCGGGCCGCGAGCGGGTCAGAGACGACCTGGACCGGCGCCGACCTGCTCGCCGACCTCGCCGGCCCACCGGCCCCGTCGATCTCCGCGGTCTTCGCGCACGCCGACCACACCGCGTTCGAAACGGGAGCTGGGGACGGACTGCTGGCCGCAGATCTCGCGGCGACACTTCCTGATGGCGCGCGGCTGGTGTTCTCGATGGGCTGCCATACCGGCCTGGCGGTTTCCGACGCAACGGTCGGTGGAGGCGCGGCAAGCGATGACCTGCCGGCCACGTTGACGCCAGAGGTGCCGCCTACGTGGCGACAACCGGGTACGGGTACGGCGACCAGGTCAGCGTCGGACTGCAAGAGCGCCTGATGACCCTGTTCGCCGGCGAGCTCGACGGCGCGGTGTCGCTGGGGGACGCGCTGCGAAACGCCAAGCAGCAATACTTCGGCAGCCAAGGCCTCTACGGCGCGTACGACGAGAAGGCGCTGTCGAGCACGATCCTGTACGGCTTGCCGATGTTCGCTGTCGGAACGGAGCATCCAGTCCGTCCGACGCCACCGAACGAAACCACGCGCCGGTCGGGGTACCCCTGGTCTGTCGACGACGGCCTATAGCCAGGACTTCACTTCGTCGAGAAGCGGGCGACACCGGTCGCTGGTTCGAAGCCGACACCGGTACCGGGCCACAGTTGCCGCAGATCACCGCGAGTCGCCCGGTGCAGCCACGCGCCGAGCTCGACGTCACCGCGGCCGCCCCCACAACACGTTGCTGCCGGCCCACGGAGCGGTGGTGACCGGTCTGCTCACCGACCGGACCATCACGGACTTCGACGCCGCGTTCAGCCGGCCGACACTCGACAACGCCGCCGGCGAGCCTGAAGCGGTCAACTCGGTCGCCGTGTTCCCCACTCGTTGGCCGGCGTCACGACGCCAGCGACGCACAGGGCCTGGTCGGACCCGACGGGTGGCGCAACGTCAGAAGCTCGTGCTGCTCCCAGGACAGTTCTCGTCGGTGTCCCCGACGATCCGAACGGCGTCGGCACCCAGGTGCTCTACCGACAGATGTCGGGAGACGTCTATTACTCGACTCGACCGACTGGACTCCGCCCAGGTCGGCGAAGTCGTCTTGCGACGCCCGCCGGGCGACACTTCGCAACGATCTGTAGCCGCCAGCGACGTCTCGCGGCATCCACCGGGTGGTGGCCCTCTACCAGGCGGGTGGCGACGGGAAGAGCCTCGACCTCGGACCGAGCAGCGGTCCTTCGTCGGGTCGCTGGCAGTTCCAGCCAGGATCGCCAACGAGCAGATCAGGGTCGTCGATCCAGGTCGTCGACGGGGCCGGCAAGTGCGTGGGCCGCCAACAAGGGTCCAGGATTCACGCCGACTCCGCCACCGCCTCCCGCCCTCAGTCGAACTGTCGCCGTCGACGCCAGCATGGGATGGTTCCCGCCCCGCCTCAGATCGTCGGGTCGGGCCCGCCCGGTCGACAGTCGACATGTCGATCGATGGCGGTCCGCTGCTCCATACCCGGGCCGTTCGTCCGGGTGGTCTCGGCAACGGCAAACGTCAATCGACAGGGGGGGCTCCGACGGCAGCAGCGTGACCGACCAATCGGTGCGGATTGACACCACGCCGCCGCAGATCATCTCGCACGCTCTCGCCGCCGGCAAATGCCGCAGGCTGGCGCAACTCAGCCGTGACAGCCGAGTAGCACCTGCTCCAACACGGTGTCGGGCGTTGCAAGCTGCCCACCCTCACAGTCGACAGGAACCCTAGCGTGGAGGGCGCCGCGCTCACGTGGTTGGATCAGCGACTGATCGGCTCCTCACCTGAGACCTGAGCTCAGCCGGACAGTGAAGGTCGACCGCACGGCTCCCACCGTTCCAGTCGTCACGCTCGATCCCAGCTCGTGAACAAGGCGACCAGACCAGCAGCATCTGTGGCCGACGCATGTCTGACGCGTTGTCGGGGCTGGCCGGCGGCGAGTGGTGAATCGTGCTGACCCTGGCGAAGGCAATGCCAACACCTCTGTCGCTCTCAGGTGGATCCCTGACCGGTGTCATCCCGGCGACCCGTCGCCAGCGGTACACTCGTCGTATCGCTACGTGCCGTTGACATCGCGGGCAACTGGAGCGCTGCCGGCACGGCGGAGTTGACCGTGACGGCGAACAACGAGCGGCGCGCCGCCGACGTGCAGATGCTTAGCACGCCGGAAGACACGGATCTCGGCATCACCTCACCGTTGGGACAGACACCGACATCGGTGATGAGCTGACCTTCGCCGAAGCGTCTCACCCTGAGCACCGTGGGCTGTCGGGAACTGCACCCAACTTCACGTACACCGGCGAGGCCGACTTCAGCGGGTTCCCAGGCTCCGTTCACCTTCACGGCGAACGACGGTACGACCGACTCCGACACGGTGATGGTTCGGCCACCCACGCGCAGGGCGGTCAATGACACGCCCATCGCAACTGCGGGATCGGTGTCGACCTCGGAGGCCACCGCGTGCCGTTGCGATCACCTTGCGGGGTACCGATATCGACGGGTGACGTTTTGTCGTTTGCAATCGCAACACTGCCTACGGCATGGAACCCTGTCGGGCAGCGGGAACCAGCCTCTGTGACGCCACACCCGCGGGCTGCTGATGCCCAACAGGGTTCCATGTAGGGGGCAGTGTTGCGATTGCAAACGACAAGACGTCACCGTCGATATCGGTACCTGTGAGGGTGATCGCGACGGCGGTATCCTCCGAGGTCGACACCGATGCCGGAGTTGCGATGGGCGTGTCGTTGACCGGCGTGACGGTGATCGTGACCGTCGCCGGGTCGGAGTGGACGCCGTCGTTGGCCGTGAAGGTGAACGAGTCGGATCCGTGGAAGTCGGCACGGGCGTGTAGGTGACGTGCGGCCGTGCCGGTCAGCGTGCCGTGCTGCGGGCTGGGGACGACGGCGAAGGTCAGCTCGTCGCCGTCGGGGTCGTCGCCGGTGAGCATGATGCCGAGATCGTGTCCTCGGCGTGGTACATCCTGCGGCGTCGTCGGCACCGCGTTCTCGTTGACCGCCGTCACGGTCAGCTCCGCCGTGCCGGCATCGCTCCAGTTGCCGGCGACGTCGACGGCGCGGACCGATACGCCGTGTGTACCGCGGCGACGGGTCGCCGGGATGGTTCCGGTCAGCGCGCCGCCGGCCAGCGACAGCGGTGTGGCGTTGCCGACGCCCGGGTCGGCGCCGATCCACCATTCGCCGCCGGCCAGCCCCGACAAGCGCGTCGGACGTCGCGGCCGTGATGCTGCTCGTCTGGTCGCCTCGTCGCGCGAGCGGGATCGAGCGTGACCGACTGGGTCGTCGGGAGCCGTGAGGTCGACCTTGACCGTCTACGTCGGATGGTCGTCGTAAGCCCGGCCCGATCGGTGGCCGTCCCGCTGAGCACGAGCGCCGCGCCCTCCTGCGTGCCGGTCGATGCGGAGGCGGGCAGGTGGCGACACCCGAGACCGCGTCGGTGCAGGTGAACGTGCCGTGACCGGCGCGTTGCGCCAGCCGGCGGCGTTGGCCGGGGGCGACAGCGTCGGCGGTGATCTGCGGCGGGGTGGTGTCGAGCCGGAAGACGACGCTCGCGCTGCTGCCGTCGGAGCCGCGACAGTCGACGACGTGCGAGCCGTTGGCGAGACCGCCCGGCGTGAACGGGCCGGTGTACGAGCTGCGGGCCGCCGTCGATCGAGACGTCGAATGCAGCCGCCGGCGAGCCCGAAACGGTGATCTGCGGCGCGGACGAGAACCAACCCGACGCCGGCGTCACCGGCGACAGCGTGACGGTCGGGCGGGCGGCGGCGGCGGCGTCGGCGCGAAGCCGGGTCCCTTGTTGGCCGCCCACGCCACGTTGCCGGCGCCATCGACGACCTGTATCACGACGCGGATCTGTTCGTTGGCGATGCCGGCCGGCACCGCGAGCGTCCCGACGAACGAACCGCTGCTCGGTCCGAGGTCGACGCTCTGCCAGGCCCGCCCGCCTGGTAGAGGGCGACCACGCGGTGGATCAGCGAGGCGTCGGCGCTCGACGGAGACGTCCGCGGACGTGTCGCCCGGCGAGCGCTGCAAGCCGACGTCGCCGACCTGCGGCGGCGTCCAGTCCGTCGAGGCGGAGTAGTAGACGTCGCCCGCCATCTGTCGGTACAGCGCCTGCGTGCCGATGCCGTTCGGAGTCGTCGGGGAGCCCGACAGAACTGTCCGGGGATCAGCACCAGCTTCTGACGCTGCGCGACCCCGTCGGGGCCGACCAGGCCCTGTGCGTCGCTGGCCGTGGTGACGCCGGCCAACCGGGTCGGGAAGGCGGCGACCGAGTTGACCGCCTCAGGCTCGCCGGCGGCGTTGTCGAGCGTCGGCCGGCTGAAGGCGGCGTCGAAGTCGGTGATGGTCCGGTCGGTTGAGCAGCGGTCGACGACGGCGCCGTGGGCGGGCAGCAGCGTGCCGTCGCCGGCGTCGGCGGTGACGTCGAGCTCGGCCCGTGGCTGCACCGGGCGACCGGCGGTGATCTGCGGCAGCTGCGGCCCGGTGCCGGCGTCGGCCTCGAACCAGCGACCGATGTCGCCGGACTGCGGCGACGAAGGTGAAGTCTCGTCGTAGGCCGTCGACGACAGACCCGGGGTACCCGGCGACCGGCGCAGTGGTCTCGTTCGGTGGCGTCGGACGGACCGGGTGCTCGGTGCCGACAGCGAACATCGGCAAGCCCGTACAGGATGGTGCTCGACAGCGCCTTCTCGTCGTAGGCGCCGTACAGGCCTTGGCTGGCGAAGTACTCCTGCTTGGCGTTGCGCAGCGCGTCGCCGAGCGACACGGCGCCGTCGAGCTGCCCGGCGAACAGCGTCATCAGCCGCTCCTGCAGTCCGACGCTGACCTGGTCGCCGTACCCGTACCCGGTGGTCGCCACGTACACCGCACCTCGGCGGTGATCGCGGCCGGCAGGTCGGCGGCGGCGGCGCCGCCGCCGACCGTCGCGTCGGACACGGCCAGACCCGAGTGGCAGCCCATCGAGAACACGAGCCGGGCCCCGTCGGGAATCGTGGCCGCGAGGTCGGCGGCGCAGCAGTCCGTCGCCGGCGGCCGTCTCGAATCGCGGTGTGGTCGGCGTGCCCGAAGACGGCGGCGACGCCGGGTGCCGGCGGGCCGGCGAGGTCGGCGGGCAGGTCGGCGCCGGTCCACGTCGTCTCGTGACCCGCTGGCGGCCCGGTGACGATGGCCGGCGCGCCGTTGGCGCGCGGCGAGAGACGCCATCAAGGTGTCGCGCACCGAGCCTGGCGCCATCGGTCATGAAGTCGTATCCGGCGGCGTATCCGCGACTGGCGTCGAGCCGACCGGAGGCGGCGTCGAAGGCGTCGAGCTGGGCGATGATCTGCGTCGGCGACTCGACGAGACGGCCGATCGCCAGCTCTGGCACGTACAGCCGGCGCGTCGCCCACTGCGATCGGGTCGAGGTCGCCGTACGGGTCGTCGCTGAGGAAGTGGCTGGTGCTCGAGCGCGCCGAAGTACGGGCCGTTGACGTCGAACTCGTCGGCGTAACCGGTCTCGTTGCCGACCCGAGTGGTGTCGTCGAGGCGCGCCATCGGCACGATGTCGTCGCCACCGACGATCGACGACGTTGGCCAGCTCGGGTGGGCGGCGACGCCCGGCAAGGCGCCGTTGCGGATCCCGACGACGAGGCGGGTGATCTCGTTGACGACCTTGTTCGCTCGGTCGGCGAGGCACGGGTTGGCGTTCCAAGCTGCGTACGCGGTCGGCGACCGCCGGTTCGCCCTCGACGGGGATCACGACGCCGTTGACGTCGGGGCGTGCGGCGAACGTTGCCAGCGCTGGCCATCACGTCGCCGGCTGCCGCTGCGCCGAAGGTGTCGCCGAGCCGCTGCTGGTTGACGAGGATCACCGTCGCCAGATCGGCCGGCGAGCGCGTGAGGTCGGGCATCGTGCCGGCCACGCCGCCCGTGCGCGCGTAGGCCGCGCACGCCGGTGTGTTGGGCGGATCGACCTGGCGCACGCGGAGCACGTATGGCAGGTTGGAGACGACGTGTTGTACGAGCTGACCTGCAGCAGGTCGGGCGCGATCGCGTCGACCGCCTCGACGTCGGTGTTGCGCGCTGCCGAGCGGCCGACGACCGTGAGGCCGTCGATCAGTGGCACGCCGGCGTCGGTGTCGGGCTCGGGCGCGTATCCGACGCCCGAGACGTCGAGGTCCTCGGCGGCAGCGGTGGTGCCGACGGTGTGGCGGTGCGAGTCGGCACCGGCGACGGCGAGTTGCCGGGCGGTCGGTTGCCGGGCCGTAGACGACGAGGTCGCCGTCGCCGGCCAGGTGGCTGAGGCGAACGCCGACCTGCGCCGAGGGCGTCGAGTCGAAGCCGTACAGGTCGAGGTCGTTCGCGTCGATCGACATAGCCGAGGTACAGGACGTCGCTCTCGACCGTGCGAGGCCGAGACCGGGTCGCCCGCCGGCGTCGCCTGTGTCGACGACTGTCGACGACGTCCGGCGTGGTCGCTGCACCGTTCGGGATCTCGACCTTGGCGGTACCGCGGTCGACTGGCCGAGCTCCAGGCCGGGCGTCGTGCGGAACGACAGCGTGTAGTCGGTGTCGGCTTGGATGGCGGCGAGCGTCCAGACGAGCACTTGACCGGTCGGGTCCGTCGCTGACGCTCGGGCCGGTGATCGAGCCCGGCGGCCGGCGTGAGCGGGTTGAGCTCGGCCGGTGCGGGGCGAGCCGGTGTCGGGCGGAAGTAGCGGAACCCGGCCGGCAGCGTCACGGTGATCGTCGTGGCGAACGGGCCGGGGCCGCCCGCGAGCACTGGCGATCGAGATGCGCGAGGTTCCAGTCCAGCGTCGACCCGGTGCGGGCGAAGTCCTGCAGACCGGCGGTCGTCGAGGTCGACGTCCTCCCAGGGGAAGTCGGCCTGGTCGAGCGATGCCGACGATCACGTCGTTGATGTCGAGCGCTGGCGGGCAGCGCGGCGGCGATCTGCGGCGAGCGTGATCGGCGGGATCGCCGGCGACGGTGTGGTCGAAGAAGGCCCGGCCGACGTCTTGGAGCTTGCGCCCCGGTGACGCAGCGCGCCGGCGGCGCGTGGCATCGGCCGAGCGTCGCGCCGCCGGAGCAGTCGAAGCCGTGCGGTGCAATCGACGACGAGGTCGCGGCGACCGTAGGCGCCGTCGTCGGGGTTGGCGTCGTTGACCGGGATGTCGGCGATCCGCACCGCACCCAACGGCTGGCGAGGCGTCGATGGCCGCGGTCACCGGTGATCTGGCCGATCGTCGGTGGCGAACAGGTTGAGCTCGTTCAGCCGGGCGTCGAGCACCGGGGCGTCGACGAAGCCGCCGATGTTGGCCGCCAGGGATGCGGCGCAGGTCGGGGTGCGCGGCGAGAACCGCGCGGCCTCGGGGTCGACGTCGAGCTCCAGCAGCGTCGTCGTCGGAACCCGACACCGAGCGACGCGCACGTCGTCGTCGCCCTCGGTGTCGGCGGCGAGCGGTCGCACCACGTCTTGGCGTTCCGAAGTGCAGTGTCGCGACGCGGTGTGGCGCCGAGCAGGAACGCGGCCGGGCTGGCGTCTGGCGGGCGGCGTGCCGTCGAAGAACGACGATGTCCTCGAGCGTGAGGTCGCGCAGTGCCTGTGTGGGCGGGCCCGGCGGGTCGTAGAGCGCGAGGAACTGCTCGAACGTGATGCTCTGTGTCGGCTCGCCGGCGAGCGGGGTGCCGGCCAGCAACGCCGGCCAGCCGCCGGGGTAGTCGACCGGGATCTCCGAGAGCGGCGTGCGCCGCATGCAACGGCGCCCGCCTCATGAACGGCGCGAAGTCGGCGAGCGGCGAGCGCCTCATGAATGGCGAGCGCCGCATGAACGGCGCAGCGCCTGCATGAACGGGGAACGCCTGCGTCGAACGGGGCGTTGGACACGTCGACGTCGAGCTCGCGCATCCGCTCGTAGGGGATGTCGGCGAGAGCGATCGACGTCGCGCCGGGGCCGGTCGTGGGCGTCGCCGGCGCGAGCCTCGCGGCGATCGGCGACGGGTCGACGGTGACCGTGACGGTCGCCGTCGTCGGCGCCGCCGAAGCCGTCGGCGACCGTGTAGGTGAACGAGTCGGTGCCGAAGAACCCGGGCTCGGGCGTGTAGGTGCACAGTCGTCGGCGTGCACGACACCGTGCCGTGCGCGCCGTTGACCGTGGCTGCCGACGATCAGATCGTCGCCGTCGGCGTCGGTGTCGCCGTCGAGCACGTCGATCGGGACCGGTGACTCCTGCGTGGTCGTCGCAACGTCGTCGTCGGCGACCGGAGCGACGTTCGGCGCGCAGCACCGTGATCGTGATCGTTGCCTGCGCGGTGAGCGTGCCGTCGCTGACCTCGTAGACGAAGGTGTCGGTGCCTGGGTTGGTCGGCGCGGTGTAGGTGAGCGTCGGAGCGGCACCGGACAGGGAGCCGCTCAGCTGGCCGGCCGGCGGCGTGACGAGGCACCACGTCGAGCGGGTGGCCTTCGGGATCGACCGCGGACGAGCGTGATCGTCAGCTGCACCGGCCGGCACGACCGTGTAGCACGCTGACTGGGCGATCGGCGGTTGGTCGGTCGTGTTGACGCTGACGGCTGCGAGCCCGGATGCGAGGAGGCCGTGGCTGTCGCGGAGCGTGTAGGTGATGTTCGATGCCGGAGAAGCCGGGGTTGGGTGTGTAGTTCAGAACCCGAAGCCGATGTTGAAAGCGGTGCCGTGGGCCGGGGTGTCGACGCTGACGACGCTGAACGTGTCGCCGTCGGGATCGAAGTCGTTGCGCGATCGTCGAACACCGACACCGTGGACCCATCCGATGTCGCGGTGTCCGGAACGGCGACTGGTGGCTGGTTGGGGTCGCCGGCGGCGAGGATGCGGACGATGATGTTCTCTTGGGCGACGTGGCCGTCGGTGTCGGCGACGAGGTAGTGGAGGGCGTGGTCGGTGTTGACAAAGCGGGGTCGGTGCTGGGGGTGTAGGTGAAGCCGGAGGCGAGGTTGCCGCTGAGGATGCCGTCGTGGACGGTTCGGACACGGCGACGACGGTCAACGTTTGTCCTTGCGGGTCGTTGTCGTTGGAGAGCAGCTGGGCGGTCGTGAACGACGCCGAGGAGCCTTGGTAGACGAACGTGTAGTCGACGTCGGGGCGCGGGGTCTGCGGGCCGAGCGTGCCGGTGTCGACCCACAAGGTGGCGAGTCCGGTGGAGATCAGGCCGTGGCTGTCGCGGAGGCGTGTAGGTGATGTTCGATGCCGGAGAAGCCGAGGGTTGGGTGTGTAGTTGAACCCGGAGCCGATGTTGGTCGACGGTGCCGTGTGCCGGGGTGACGACGCTGACGACATTGAAGCCGTCGCCGTCGGGGTCGAAGTCGTTGCCGAGCGTGAACACCTGCACCGTCGTGTCCGGGTCGTCCGGCGACACGTCGTCACGCGGCGACTGGTGGTTGGTTGGGGTCGCCGGCGGCGAGGATGCGGACGATGATGTTCTCTTGGGCGACGTGGCCGTCGGTGTCGGCGACGAGGTAGTCGAGGACGTGGTCGGTGTTGATCAGTCGGGGTCGGTGTTGGGGGTGTAGGTGAAGCCGGAGGCGAGGTTGCCGCTGAGGATGCCGCGGTGGACGGTTCGGACACGGCGACGACGGTGAACGTTTGTCCTTGCGGGTCGTTGTCGTTGGGGAGCAGCTGGGCGGTCGTGAACGACGCCGAGGAGCCTTGGTAGACGAACGGTAGTCCGCCGTCGGGGCGCGGGCTCTGCGGGCCGAGCGGTGCGGTGTCGACCCACAAGTTGGCGAGTCCGGTGGAGGTCAGCCCGTGGCTGTCGCGGAGGCGGTAGGTGATGTTCGATGCCGGAGAAGCCGGGGTTGGGTGTGTAGTTGAACCGAAGCTGATGTTGAAGCCGACGGTGCCGTGTGGCCGGGGTCGACGACGCGACGACACTGAAGCCGTCGCCGTCGGGGTCGAAGTCGTTGCCGAGCGTGAACACGCTGCACCGTCGTGTCCGGGTCGATCCGCGCCACGTCGTCGGCGCGCGACTGGTGGTCGGTTGGGGTCGCCGGCGGCGAGGATGCGGACGATGATGTTGCTCTTGGGTGACGTGGCCGTCGGTGTCGGCGACGAGGTAGTCGAGGTCGTGGTCGGTGTTGATCAGTGCGGGGTCGGTGTTGGGTGTGTAGGTGAACCCGGAGACGAGGTCGCCGCTGAGGATGCGCGGTGGACGGTTCGGACACGGCGACGACGGTCAAGGGTTGTCCTTGCGGGTCGTTGTCGTTGGAGAGCAGTTGGGCGGCGTGATCGACGCCGACGGAGCCTTGGTAGACGAACGTGTAGTCCGCCGTGAGGCGCGGGCTCTGCGGGCCGAGCGTGCCGGTGTCGACCCACAAGGTGGCGGTCCGGTGGAGAGTCAGCCCGTGGCTGTCGCGGATCGTGTAGGTGACTGTTCGATGCCGGAGAAGCCGAGGTTGGGTGTGTAGTTGAAGCCGGAGCCGAAGTTGGCGACGGTGCCGTGTGGCCGGGGTGACGACGCTGACGACATTGAAGCCGTCGCCGTCGGGGTCGAAGTCGTTGCCGAGCGTGAACACGCTGCAGTGTTCGTGTTCGCGGTCGTCCGCGCGACGTCGTCGCGCGGCGACTGGTGGTCGGTTGGGGTCGTCGGCGGCGAGGATGCGGATGCGGACGTTGGATTGGGCGACGTGGCCCTCGGGATCGACGACGAGGTAGTAGAGGACGGGGTCGCTGCCGATCAATGCCGGGTCGTTGCCCGGGGTGAACACGAAGGCGGGGGTGGCGAGGTCACCGGTGAGGGTTCCTTCGTGGCGCGGTTCGGACACGGCAACAACAGTGAGTGATTGGGCTTGGGGATCGCGGTCGTTGGACAGCAACTCGGCGGTCGTGATCGACGCCGACGCGCCCTGATACGCGAAGCTGTAATCCTCGCCAAGCACCGGCGTCTGGTCACCCAGCACGCCGGTGTCGACCCACACCCGAGCGACTCCGTCCACGGTAAGTCCCGCGCTGTCCTCGATCGTGTACGTGATGGTCTCCACACCGGAGAATCCATCGTCGGGTTGGTAGTTGAACCCGGAGCCGAAGTTGGTGACAGTTCCATGTGCCGGGGTGGCAACGCTGGCGATGCCGAACAACTCGCCGTCCGGGTCGAAGTCGTTACTGGTCGCCCCGACCGACACCGGCTCCCCGGCATCCGTGCGCGCTACGTCGGCACGAGCTACGGGCGGTGAGGCCGCCGACGCGGTCTGCACACTCGGAACGAGGGCGATGGTCGTTGGCACTACCACCGCGAGGAGCGTGATTCCCCAACCCCAGACCCGCCCCGACCTTCTTCGCGTCGCCGACCTGTCGAATAGCGCGCGCATTTCCGTCCACCCGTCCGCCAATTGCATAGCGAACCTTCTCATGGAAATGCCCGCTGTCAATGGGCAATTCGCATGCATTTGCCCTGCTCAGCGTTATTACTCACGGGTAGCCATGGGGTGACCTCTGACCGTGATGTTCCTGAGCAGAAATCATCCGTTCGGGCGACACGACCCGGCGGATCGACCAAGCTGTGCTGATGGCAAGTCTCGGTTCGATGTTCGATGCGCAAGATTCTGGAACGTTCCTCGGGTTGGCCTCGATGGCGGCCGACGAGGACTTGCGCGGTGTCGACATGGTCGTGATCGGCGCGCCCTGCGCCACGCCGTACTCGTCGGTGGGTCCGTATTGCAAGGATGCTCCGACGGCGATCCGCGCGTCATCGGCTGACGTACTCGGGCATCCGCCATCATCACAACTTCGATCTCGATGGGCCGATGCTGATAGAGGGCACGAGCGCTGTCGACATCGGCGATGTGCCGTGGGACGACACAGCACACGAAGCCAATCGCGCCGCGATCCGCCACACCTGCGAGACGGTGCTCACCGCCGGCGCCGTGCCGGTGGTGCTCGGCGGCGACGATTCGATCCCGATCCCGGTGCTGCAGGCGTACGGCGATCAAGGACCGATCACCATCGTGCAGATCGACGCGCACATCGACTGGCGCGACGAGGTGCAGTGGCGAGCGGTGGGGGCTGTCGTCGACGATGCGTCGGGCATCGGAGATGGAACACGTCGGCGAGATGATTCAGGTCGGCCGGCGCGGCGTCGGCTCGGCTCGCCCGGCCGATCTGGCTGCAGCCGAGGCGCGCGGCGTGAACTTCTTCTCGGCGCGCGATGTTCACCGACAGGGCATCGCTCAGATCCTCGACATCGTGCCAGCGGCGGCAACGTGTTCATCACGGTCGATGTCGACGGCCTCGACCCGTCGATCGTGCCGGGAGTGATCGGACCGGAGCCCGGTGGGCTCACGTACTTTCAAGCCATCGAGATCATCGACGGCGTTGCCGACCGGGCACGCATCGTCGGGTTCGACGTCGTCGAGTTCGTACCGGAGCGCGACGTCAACGGAATCGGCGCGCTGACCACGTTCAGATTGGCAGCCCACGCGATCGGCCGCATCTCACGTCAGCGGGCGAGCGCCGCGGCGACTGCATGACCGACGTTCAGCGAGTCGACGCCGTTGCGCATCGGGATTCGAACGTTCGTGCAACGCGCCAGCGTTTCGGCTGACAGCCCAGGGCCCTCGGCACCGACCACCAGGGCCCACCGCTCGGGCGGGCTCAAGGTGAGGATGTCGACAGCATCGGGTGACGGCGTCAAGGCCCAGATCTCGAAGCCTGCGGCGACGACCTCGGCGAACGCTTCGGTCCAGATCTGGCAGCGAACGATCGGCAGGTGCAGCAGCTCGCCCACTGAGACTCGAACGCTGCGTCGGTAGAACGGGTCGGCACACGTCGGGTCGAGCAACAACGCATCGGCGCCCAGACCGCGTGCGGTGCGGGCGATTGCTCCCAGGTTCTCGTGATCGTTGATGCCCTCGAGCATGACGATCCGACGTGCGTCGGGGAGTACCGCTGCGAGCGGCGGTGACGGCAGGCGCGACGCCGATGCCACGGCACCACGATGAAGATTGACGCCGGCCACCGACGACATCGCCTGTTCTGACAGCAGGTAGGTGGTGACCGATCCCAGGCGATCCCCGAGCCGAGCGAGGGTCGCCCGCGTGACCAGGACCGACCGGATGGGATAGTCCGAGGTCAGCAATCGCTCGATTGCCAACAGTCCTTCGACGATGAAATACTCGTCGCTCTCCTTGCCGCGTTCACGCAGACCGCGGTACTCCGTCAGTCGAGCGTCGAGCACGTCGTCGATCTCGATCGCCACGATCGAACTGTAGATGTCGCGCCTTGCGAACGTGCGTTCGATTCGCGAAGATGATCGCATGCACCAACTCGCCGACGCCGATCTGATCTGGCAGCAGTGTCTGTTCGCCTTCGAAGAGCCGTCCATCGACGCCGCCTTCGCCACACTGACGCGCACGTGGCTCGACGACGAGTCGTGGGTCGATCATGCGCCGCTGTGGCTGCACGGGGCCGACCGCATCTTCGGCGAACTGATCGCCGAGCTGCCATGGCAGCAACGCGAGGTCACCATGTACGACCGGCGGCTGCCCGAACCGAGGTTGACGGCCTGGTGCAACACGTCATCGCGGAACCTCGAGAAATTTCCGGTGCTCGGCGATGCTCGCGCTGCGCTCACGGAGCACTACGACAAGCCGTTCGACTCCGTCGGCTTCAACCTCTACCGCGACGGGCACGACTCGGTGGCATGGCATTCCGACCGCGAGCGGTTCAGGCTCGAGAATCCCACCGTCGCCATCGTCAGCACCGGCCAACCTCGCCCGTTCCACGTACGCCGCCGCGAGGGTGGCCCGTCGCGTTCGTGGCAGTTGGGTCACGGTGACCTGCTGGTGATGGGCGGTTCCTGCCAGCACGACTGGCAGCATTGTGTACCGAAAGTTGCGCTCGCGGGCCCGCGGTTGTCGATCATGTTCCGCCACAACCTGGCCGATGCCGAGGTGCGAGACTGAGCGGGTGAACGACTCTCGCTATCAGTTCGTCCCCAGCACCTCTCAGCAGCCGACGATCGTCGGCGGCGAAGGTTGCTGGCTGATCTGTTCGGACGGGCGCAGGATTCTCGATGGCGCCGCCGGCGCGGTCGTCGGCAACATCGGGTGGGGCAGGGCCGAGGTCGCCGACGCGACGCATGCAGCCATGGTCAACGGCGCGTACTCCGTGCCGATCTGGCCGAGCGAGCAACGGCTGGCGTTGCGCGACCGGCTGGTGGAGCGTTGGCTTCCGCAGGGATTCACTCAGGTCTTCTTCACCAGTGGCGGCAGCGAGAGCACCGACTCGGCACTTCGCCTCGCCCGTAGCTACCAGTTGTGCAAGGGTCGCCCCGAGCGATGGAAGGTCGTCGGTCGTCACCCCAGCTACCACGGCATGACGATCGGCACCATCGCGGTCGCCAGCCACAACACCCGCCAGGCGGGTTTCGAGCCGTTGCTGCTGCCGTTCCCGAAGGTTCCGTGGGACGACGCGGAGGCCGTGGTCGAGGTGATCGAGCGCGAAGGGCCGGAGACCATCGCCGGCTTCATCGCCGAGCCCATCACGGGTGCGGCGGGCGCATGCCTGACCGCTAGCGACGAGTACTGGCAGGTCGTCACCGACATCTGCCACCGCTACGACATCTTGCTGATCACCGACGAAGTGATGTGCGGGTATGGCCGCACGGGATTGAACTTCGGCTTCCAGCACTTTCCGTTCGAGCCCGACGTGATCGTGGGCGGCAAAGGGCTCGGCGGCGGCTACGTGCCCATGGGTGCAGTGGCTGCGCGAACCGAGGTGGCCGATGTGCTGACCGACGCCGGTTTCATGTACTTCACCTTCACCGGCAACGATGCGGCCTGCGCGGCCAGCGTGGCCGTGCTCGACATCATGGAGCGCGAAGGCCTCGTCGAGCGCGCTGCAAAGATGGGTGCGGTGCTCGGCGATCGCCTGCACGCGGAGCTCGACGATCACCCGGCCGTCATCGACGTTCGCGGCCGAGGCATGTTCTACGGCATCGAGATCAACATCTCGCAGCAGAAGGTCGTCGCCGAGGCACTGTCCCGCGACGTGTGGATATATCCAGCCGGTTCAGGCCCGGTACCCAGCGCGGTGATGGTCGCGCCTCCATTCGTCGTCACCGACGACGAGCTCGAGCAGGTCGTCTCGACATTGAAGGCCTCGCTCGACACCGTGATGGCCACGTGAGGCGGCTGGTCGTTCTTTCGGTCGTCGTGCTCGGAGTGTTCGCCGCTTGCAGCGACGACTCGTCGTCGCATCATCATCGACAAGCGCGACGACGGGCGACACTGTCGCGGCCGCGACCACGCCGGCCGAGACCGTTGTCGTGACGTCGGAGCCGGAGGCAGACCCGGCAACCACGGTCGACACGACGCCGGCCGCCACCACGAGTCCTGCCGCCGAGACGACGGTGGCTTCGCCTGTCGTCGGCTGGCGCCAGGTAACGGCCTCGGGCGAATGCATGTGCTCCGATGGCAGTCCGTACAGCTATTGGATTCGCCAAGCCGACCCGACGAAGGTCGTCTTCTTCCTGCAAGGCGGTGGCGCGTGCATCGATGCCACCTCGTGCGCGTTCGGCAGCATCGCCTATCGATCGGCCATCGGGCCCCAGGACGCCCCCACTGGGTTCTCGAGCGGTGTCTTCGACTTCACCGACACCCGCAACCCGCTAGCCGATTATTCGTTCGTCTTCGCGCCGTACTGCACGGGCGACGTCCATCTCGGCGACGCATCGCACGAGTACGGCCCGGAGCTCGTCGTGCAGCACAAGGGCTATGTCAACGCATCGACCGCGTTGAACGCACTTGCCACGGAGTTCCCCAACGTCACGCAACTCGTCGTCACCGGCGAGAGTGCTGGTTCGGTGCCGACGCCGTTGTATGCAGGGTTGGCCCACGATCTCCTGCCCACCGCGGCGATCACGGTGCTCGCCGATGGATCTGGCGCCTACCCCAGCGATCCGGCGGTCAACGCCCGAATCGGTGCATTGTGGGGCGCCGTCATCCCGGCGTGGCCCGAGAATGACGGTTTGACCGTCGCCGACTGGAGCGCCCCCGATTTGTTCGTGCAGGCCGCCAAGCACGACCCGCAGATCATCTTCGGCAGGCACGACTACGCCTTCGACTTCGTTCAGAAGATCTTCACCAATCTGCTTGGCTTTCCGGCCGACGATCTCGTGTCGGTCATCGACGCCAACGAGACCGAGATCGAACAGAGTGGTGTCGATCTCCGCAGCTACATCGCGCCAGGCCAGGGTCATACGGTGCTCAGCAGTCCGACCTTCTACACCGAGACGGTCGAAGGCGTGCTCCTCGTCGATTGGGTCAGCGACCTCATCCGTCGCCAACCCGACCTCGACGTGCACTGCACGGATTGCACGGCACCCGGCTAGACGTCGTAGACCTCGGGATGCTCGAGCGGGTAGTTGAGCCACGAGATCATCTGGTGCAGTCGTTCGTACGCGGCGAGGCGCGCCTCGTCCGACCCGGCGGCTTCGGCCTCGGTGCAGACGCCCAGCAATCGTCGCGACATCGTTGGTCCCAGTTCGAGCAGGCCCGACGCACCTTCGCTCGCCCATCGAGCGAGCACGTAGTGCACGATCGCTCCGACCGGCACGTTGATCGAGTCCGAGAGGCCGCGAACCGTTCGGAGCGGATCGACATGCGTATACAACGCGATGTCGGCTTTCAGGTTGGCATCCTTGTCGTCGTCGGGCCACGGCCCGCGCCAACCTTCGAGGGTGATCGTCTCGCTCATCGTGGCGATCGTATGACGATGCGCGAAGCTCATCGCCATGGATCGCATCGTCGTGGTCGGCGCCTCTCTTGCAGGACTGTGGGCATGTGAATCACTCCGCGGGGGTGGCTACACCGGAACGATCTCGTTGATCGGCTCCGAGTTGCATCTGCCCTACGACCGACCGCCGCTCAGCAAGGCACTGTTGAAAGGCGATTGGGAGGCGGACCGTATCCAGTTGCGCAAGCCCGACGAGATCGACGGCCTCGGGCTCGATCTGCGGCTCGGCGCTACGGCGACGGCTCTCGACGCGGCCAGTCGAACGGTGACGTTGGAGTCGGGTGAGGCGATCAGTGCCGATGGAGTGATCATCGCGACGGGCAGTGCCCCACGACCGTTGCCGAACCAGCCCGACCTCGATGGCGTGACGATGCTCCGAACGCTCGACGACTCGCTGGCGTTGCGACGTCGGTTGGCGGATCGGCCGCGTGTTGTCGTGATCGGCGCCGGGTTCATCGGCCTCGAGGTTGCCGCGACCGCGGCTCAGAGCAGTTGCGCGGTGACCGTGCTGGAGGGCGCGCCCGCACCGCTGATCCGCGGCCTCGGCTCGGAGATGGGCTCGGTCGTCGCCAGGGTCCACGCCCGCCACGGAGTCGAGGTTCGCTGCGACGTCTCCGTTGCCGGGATCGAAGGCGTCGATGGCCGGGTCAGCGGGGTGCGCATGGCCGGCGGCGAGCTCGTGCCGGCAGATGTGGTGGTTGTGGGGATCGGGGTGTCTCCGACGACCGAGTGGCTGGCCGGAAGCGGTCTGGAGATCCGCGATGGCGTGGTGTGCGACGCCTCGCTTCGTGCCGCGCCGGGAATCTACGCCGCCGGGGATTGTTCCCGTTGGGTCAACAACCTGTTCGGCGACGTCGGTGAGGAGATGCGCGTCGAGCACTGGTCCAACGCCGCCGAGCAGGGCGTCGCCGCGGCGAAGAACCTGCTGGCCGACCTGGCGGGTGAGGCAACCGAGCCGTACGCGCCCGTGCCGTTCTTCTGGAGTGACCAGTTCGACAGCCGGATCCAGTTCGTCGGGCGGGCCCACGGCGACGACGAGGTGCGTGTCGTCGCCGGCGACCTCGACGGCAATTTCATGGCCATGTATGGGCATGCCGGTCGGCTGCGAGGCGTGCTCGGGGTGAACATGCCCAAGCCGGTCATGCGCTGCCGAAAGCTCCTCGGCGAACGGGCTTCGTGGGATGACGCCGTGACTTATGCCGCAACGGTCGCGCAATAAAGCTGAGCAGTAGTAACTCAACTTTTGTGTCGTTACCCTCACTACCTATGAGCGATCTCGATACCCGCCAGCTCACGCTGCCGCTGCTGACCGTGCCCACCGTGCTGCTGCCCGGGACGGTGTTCACCTTCGCCTTGTCGTCCGATGAACTGCGGATGGCAGTCGAAGCTGCTGCCGCAGGTGACGGCCGATTGGTGCTGCACAACGAGGCGGCCGGCGACATGGGCGTGGTCGCCCGCGTTCCCAACACCGGGGCCATGCCCAACGGCGAGATGGCTGCAATCGTCCAGGCCGAAGTACGAGCCCGCATCGTGGCCCGTCACCCCGAGCGGGCGCGGCAGCGATCACGTCGACGTCACGCTGCTCGCCGACGGTCGACCCACTCCTCGCGTCGAATCGGCAACCCGTGAACTGCGTGTGGTGCTGGAGGAGATCGCCAAGCTGCGCAACAGCCGGCGACTGCCGGAGATCCTGCGCAGCATCGCCGAGCCCGGCGAGTTGGCCGACGCCGTCACGACGTGGAGCGAGTCGGATCTCGATCATCAGGTGGCGGTGCTCCTCGCCGTCGACCTGGCCGACCGCGTCGACCTGGTCATGAAGTGGGCGAAGGATCATCTCGCCGAGCTGCAGGTCACCGCGCAGATCCGCGCCGACGTCACCGAGGGTGTCGACAAGCAGCAGCGCGAGTACCTGTTGCGCCAGCAGCTGGCAGCCATCCGCAAGGAGCTGGGCGAGGGAGACGACGATGTCGTCGGCCAGTACCGCGCCAAGATCGCCGAGCTTGCCCTGCCCGAGAAGCCTGCGAATGCGGTCAACAAGGAGATCGACCGGCTCGAGCACATGGGCCAGCAGTCGCCCGAGCACTCGTGGATCCGCACGTGGCTCGATCGCATCTTCGAGCTGCCGTGGAACATCCGTACCGACGAACAACTCGACCTCGACCAGGCGCGAGCAGTGCTCGACGCCGATCACTACGGGCTCGACGAGGTGAAGGATCGCATCGTCGAGTTCCTCGCTGTCCGCAAGCTGCGCGTCGCCCGCGACATCCAGCCGAGCGATGGTTCGACCAGGCAATCGGGCGCGGTGCTCACGCTCGTCGGTCCTCCTGGTGTCGGCAAGACCAGCCTCGGCGAGTCCGTCGCTCGGGCCATGGGCCGCAAGTTCGTGCGCGTGTCACTGGGTGGCGTGCGCGACGAGGCCGAGATCCGCGGTCACCGGCGTACCTATGTCGGGAGCCAGCCGGGGCGTATCGCCCGGGCAATGATCGAGGCCGGGTCGATGAACCCTGTCGTACTGCTCGACGAGGTCGACAAGCTGAGCGCCGGCGGATGGAGCGGTGACCCGACCGCAGCACTGCTCGAGGTGCTCGACCCGGCGCAGAACCACACGTTCCGCGACCACTACCTCGAGGTCGACCTCGACCTCAGCAACGTCGTGTTCATCGCAACGGCCAACGTCGCCGACACCATCCCGGCACCGCTGCTCGACCGCATGGAGTTCATCCGCCTCGACGGCTACACCGAGGACGAGAAGGTCTTCATCGCCGAGCGGTACCTGCTGCCGCGACAGATCGAGCTCGCCGGCTTGCGCGCCGACGAGGTCACGCTCACGCGAGGCCGCGCTGCGCGCCACCATCACCGGCTACACCCGCGAGGCGGGCGTCCGCTCGCTCGAGCGAGAGCTGGGCAAGTTGACGCGCAAGATCGCCGCCAAGGTGTCGATCGACACCAGGCTCGACGCCCGTCGTGGTCGACACGCGGCGACGTGCGCACATGGCTCGGTCGGGTCAAGGTCGACGACGAGATCCCCGAGCGCACCAACGTGCCCGGTGTCGCCACCGGCCTGGCGGTCACCGGGATGGGCGGCGATGTGTTGTTCATCGAGACCACCGCGTTCCCGCTCGCCATCGACGGCGAACCGTCGTTGACCCTCACCGGCCAACTCGGCGACGTGATGAAGGAAAGCGCGCAGATCGCGCTCAGCTACGTGCGGTCGCACGCAGATCTGCTCGGCGTCGATCTGGCAACGATGAACAAGCGAGTGCACGTTCACGTTCCGGCCGGCGCCGTTCCGAAGGACGGTCCGTCCGCGGGCATCACCATGACCACCGCCCTGGTGTCGTTGCTCACCGACCGGGCGGTCAAACCGACTGTCGGCATGACGGGCGAGATCACCTTGCAGGGCAAGGTCTTGCCGATCGGCGGCCTCAAGCAGAAGGTGCTCGCCGCACACCGTGCCGGTCTCACCGAGGTGATCCTGCCGAAGCGCAACGGGCCCGACCTCGAGGATCTGCCCGAGAACGTTCGCGAGGCGATGACATTCCACCTCGCCGACACCTATGCCGACGTCCTCGCCGCGGCGTTCGCGAACTGACCCCGCGGGCTGTCCACCGGCCGCAGCGCGAGGCGTAACATTGCGCGATGACATCTCATCTGTCCAACGTCTGGTTCTCGGTGACTCCGTTGCAGGTTGCCAGTGGCAAGGGGTGCTGGGTCACCACGACCGACGGCGAGGAGTATCTCGACTTTGCCGCCGGGCATCGCTGTCAACTCGACCGGCCACGCTCATCCGCACGTCGCCAAGGCGATCGGTGAGCAGGCGCAGCGGTTCATCCACGCGCAGGTCAACGTCTTCAAGCACGATCTGCTCGAGCCGCTCGCCGCCAAGCTCAGCGAGTTGGCACCGCCGTCGATCGACACGTTCTTCTTCGCCAACTCGGGCGCCGAGATCACCGAGGCGTCGATCAAGTTGGCCAAGCAGGTCACCAAGCGTCCCAACACGATCGTGTTCGCGGGCAGCTTCCACGGCCGCACGCACATGGCGATGGCCATGACGACGTCGAAGACCGGATATCGCGCCGGCCACTTCGCGTTGCCTGCCGGCGTGTTCGTCGCGCCATTCCCCGATCCCTTGGCGGACGACCAAGACGCCGCGGTGGCCGAGGCGCTCCACGGCTTCGATCACCTGCTGAAGACCATGACGGCGCCGGACGAGACCGCCGCGGTCATCCTCGAGCCGGTGCTCGGTGAAGGTGGCTACATCCCCGCTCCGCAGGCGTTCATGACGGGCCTCGTCGAGCGCTGCCGGCAGCACGGGATCCTGTTCATCGCCGACGAGGTGCAGAGTGGTTTCGGGCGTACCGGCAAGATGTTCGCGGTCGAGCACTACGGCATCGAGCCCGACGTCATCTGCATGGCGAAGGGCATCGCCAGCGGATTCCCGTTCGCGGCCTTGGGCACTCGTCGCGAGCTCGACGACCAGTGGCCGACCGGCAGTCACGGCGGCACCTACGGCGGCAACGCAATCGGGTGCGCCGCGGCGTTGGCAACGATCGAAGTCATGAGCGAGCCGGGGTTCTTGGAGAACGTCGTTGCCCGTGGCGAGCAGTTGCAGTCCGGGATTCGCGAGCTCCAGCAAGAGCACGACGTCATCGCCCAGGTCCGCGGACTCGGCCTGATGGTGGGCACCGAGTTCCACGACGCGGCACGTGTTGCTGCGATCCAGAAGCACTGCCTCGAAGAGGGCCACATGATCGTGATGAACGCGGGCACCTACGGCAAGTGCCTGCGGTGGATGCCACCGCTCGTGGTCAGCGAGCGTGAGATCGACCTCGGTCTCGCAGCGTTCTCAGCAGCGCTCAAAGCCACCGCCTAATACATGCCGCGCCTCGATGCCGGCCGGGTGGCCACCTGGCGTACCTTCGGCGTGGTGGCTGCCGACTTGCAGCGCAAGGTCGAGACGGGGTTGGTCGACGACTACGACCTTCCGTTGGCATGGTTCGAGACTCTCGCCGCGCTCCAGGCAGCCGGCGGTTCGTTACGTGTGGGCGAACTGTGCGAGGCACTGCACGAACTGCCGTCGAGCCTGTCGCGTCGCCTCGACCGGTTGGAGTCCGAAGGCTTCGTTGGCCGCGCTTCGACGCCGACGCCCGATGACAAACGCGCGGTGACCGTGTCGCTGACACGCGACGGACGGGCCGAATGGCGCGATGCAAACATCACCTACCGCCGAATGGTGCAGCAGCACTTTGCGAACGTGCTCAGCGACTCCGACATCGCCGCGCTGCAGCGCATCTTCAGCAAGCTCGACTACTAGTCGAGACCGGCGTACATCGCCTCGATCTCGGAGGCGTACCGGGCGTCGACACCGCGGCGCTTCAGCTTGGAGGTCGGCGTCAGCATGTCGCTGTCGGGAAGCCATTCCTCGCCGACCAGAGTGAACTTCTTGATCTGTTCGACCTGCGCGAACTGCTTGTTGATCTCGTCGACGCCACGCTGCACCTCGGCGACGACGTCGGGGTTCGAGGCCAGTTCGGTCGGCAGTGTGTCTGCCATGCCGTGGCTCTTCGCCCACACGCCGGCAGCCTCCGGATCGAGTACCAGGATGGCCGAGCAGAACTTGCGATTGTCGCCGATGGCGGCTGCTTGACCGATCAGCGGGATGGTCTTCAGTGCCGCTTCGAGGTTGGCGGGACTGATGTTCTTGCCGCCAGACGTGATGATCAACTCCTTCTTGCGATCGACGATGCGGAGATATCCGTCGTCGTCGATCTCGCCGATGTCGCCGGAGTGCAGCCATCCGTCGACGATGGTCTCGGCGGTCTTGTCGGGGTGCTCGAAGTACCCCATGAACACGTTTCCGCCGCGGCACAGCACCTCGCCGTCGTCGGCAGTGACCACATCGCAACCGGGGATCGCCTGGCCGACGGAGCCGGGCCGATTGGCGTTGGGGCTCCACGTCATCGGACCGCTCGACTCGCTCATGCCATAGATCTCGCTCAACGGCACACCGATCGCGTTGTACCACTCGAGGATGGGGCGAGGGATTGCGGCAGCTCCCGTGACGGCGGCGGCGACGGCGTCGAGCCCGACGAGCGAGCGGATGTTGGCGAATGCGATCGAGTCGAGGAACGCCCAGGTGTCGCGCTGTTCCTTCGTTGCTGTTCCATCGCGTTCGGCGGCCTTGATGTCGATCGCCGCTGCGACTCCTTCGTCGAACTTGGTCTTGTTCTCGGGATTTGCCGACAGGGCAGCGTTGACGCCGTTGTAGATCTTCTCCCACACGCGTGGGACGCCGAACACGATCTCGGGATGTACCTCTTTGAGGTACGAGGAGAGCTGATTCGGATCCGGACAGCAGTACACGCTGTAGCCGAGGATGAGGGATTGGTAGAGGCTCATCATCCGCTCGGCGATGTGCGCCATCGGTAGGTAGCTGACGACGCGCCGACCGAAGAAGGTGTCGAGCCCGAAGCAGTGCCGAAGTGACTCGACGGTGTACACCACGTTGTAGTGGCTGATCATCACGCCCTTTGGCGGGCCAGTCGTGCCGCTGGTGTAGATCAGCGTTGCGATGTCATCCGGCTGGATCTCCGCGGCGAGCGCGTCGAGGTCGGCAGATCCCTTGTCCATCAGGACCGACGCCGGCTGGACGCCCTCGGGACATCCGTCCGGGGGCGGATCGATGACGTAGATCTGCTTGAGGCGCGGGAGGTTCTTGCGAACCTTCAGCAGCCGCTCGAGGAACCCGCTGTCTTCGACGATCGCGATTTCGGCGCCGGCGTGGTCGGCGAGGTACTGGATCTCCTCGGGTGATGACGAGTTGTAGATGCTGACCGGCGTCGCCCGCAGGAACTGCGCGGCGAGATCGAACCAATGGAACTCGGGACGGTTGCGCATCATCAGCAGCATGCGTTCCTTCGGGACGAGTCCGGCTTGCTGCAGTCCGGCGACCGCCCTTGCTGTGGTCTCGGCGTATTCGTGCAGCGTCCAGCGGTTCCACGACCCTGGCGCGTCGGTCTTCAACGAATGCAGAGCAGGAAGATCGGGGTGCTCGCGCGCCAGCTTCAGGAACAGCTGCGGTGCGTTCGTGCCGGCGACCGCCCGGTCGACCTCTTCAATCGGAGATTCGTGGCATGGCGCATTCTCTCACGTCACCAGGGTCGCTGTACTCCAGAGTCCGCCGTTCGGTTTGAGTCTCGGGACCGGCACGTTGCAGACTGCAAGACGCACACCCATCAAAGGGGATCTGTCATGCCTACCGCTGTCATCGTCGATGTCATTCGCACTCCACTCGGGCGCCGCAATGGCAAGCTCAAGGACTGGCACCCCGTCGACCTCGCCGCCGAGACCCTGAAGGCGCTGATCGATCGCACCGGCATCGACCCGGCGATCGTCGACGACGTGGTGATGGGTTGCGTGATGCAGGTCGGCGAGCAGGCGGCCAACGTCGCTCGCAACGCGGTGCTCGCCGCCGGCTGGCCCGAGTCGGTGCCGGGCACGACGATCGACCGTCAGTGCGGGTCCAGTCAGCAAGCAGCGCACTTCGCTGCCCAGGGCGTGATCGCGGGCGCATACGACGTGGTCGTGGCCGCTGGCGTCGAGGTGATGACCCGGGTGCCGATGGGGGCGTCGATGGTCGACGGCAAGTTCGGCTTCCCGTTCGGTCCGAAGGTGGGTGCGCGCTACGCGCCCAGCGGAGGCCTCGTACCGCAGGGCATTTCCGCCGAGTTGATCGCCGACAAGTGGGACCTGTCTCGTGAGGATCTCGATGCGTTCGGAGTGCGATCCCAGCAGTACGCGGCGCGTGCGACCACGGAAGGCCGGTTCCAGTCGGAGATCCTGCCGGTACTGGGCACCGACGGCGAGATGATGTCGGTCGACGAGGGGTTGCGCGAGACGACCATCGAATCCCTGGCCAAGTTGAAGCCGGTCTTCCGCACCGAGGAAGAAGGTGGCCGCGTCACTGCCGGAAACTCGTCGCAGATCACCGACGGCGCCGCGGCGCTGCTCATCATGAGCGAGGAGAAGGCCGCTGAGCTTGGCCTCACCCCGCGGGCCCGATTCGTCAACTTCTCGCTGGCCGGCGCCGATCCGCGCATGATGCTGACCGCTCCGATTCCGGCGACCGAGAAGGTGCTGGCCCGGGCCGGCATGTCGATCGACGACATCGATCTCATCGAGATCAACGAGGCCTTCGCCTCCGTCGTGTTGGCCTGGGAGAAGGAGCTGCACCCAGACATGGCCAAGGTCAACGTCAATGGTGGGGCGATCGCGCTGGGCCACCCACTGGGTGCGTCAGGTGCACGTCTGATGACGACGCTGCGTCAACGAACTCGAGCGCACCGGCGGCCGCTTCGGGCTGCAGACGATGTGCGAAGGCGGAGGCATGGCCAACGCCACCATCATCGAACGCCTCGGCTAGGCCTCTTCCATCCACCAACCCGCCCACCCGCCCACCCGCCCAATCGTGGTCGAGTCCGCCCAGCGCCCCTGCGTGCGCGAACCCTTCTCGAATCGTCCGTGACGAAACCCGCCCGTCGGGCCTTCCCGCGTCGGACTCCTCTCGAATCGTCCGTGACGAAACCCGCCCGTCGGGCTTCGCTGCGCGGACTCCTCTCGAATCGTCCGTGACGAAACCCGCCGTCGGGCCGTCCCGCGCCGGAGCCCCTCTCGAATCGTCCGTGACGAAACGTCCCGGATCGATTTCGTCACCGACCATTCACGAGGGATTGCGCGGATCGGGGTCCCGCCGGTGCCGGCGCCGGCACCGCTCGACCGACTCGACCCGACTCGACGCCGACCGACTCGACCGACTCGACCGACTGACTCGACCCGGCCCGACTCGACTCGACCCGACTCGACTCGACCCGACCCGACCTGAGTTGGGGTCAGGCCCGGCCGAGGCTGGTCCGGCTCGACGTCCCGCTTCGTGGGGGATCGCCGTCGGCCTCCTTCGGTGCCCATCATCGGTGACTGCTAGCGTCTCAACCCGTCATGACGGCCGCTGAACAGGTACTTCCCGCCCGCGCCGGCGTCGCGATGCGTCTCGGCACCGGCGACCGCCTGCGCGTCGTCAACACGCACGGCTCACAGGTCGTCGATCTCTGGGCGATGGCCGCAGACGACGTGCTCGAATCGATGTCGATGCCGCATTCCCGCAATCCCTGGTACCGGCTCGCCCCGCGACCCGGCGACGTGCTCGTCACCAACCTGCGGCGGCCGATCCTGCGCCTGCTCGAGGACTCATCGCCGGGCGTCCACGACACGCTGATCCCATCGTGCGACAGCGAGCGATATCGGCAGCTGGGCGCGCCGCCCGATCACGGGTCCTGTACCGACAACTTCCATGGTGCGCTGCGCGCGATCGGCGTCGATCCGCCTCGGGCCGTGCCGAACGCCGTGAATCTCTGGATGAACGTGATCTTCCAGTCGAACGGCACCATCTCCATCGCGGCGCCGGTGTCGAAGCCTGGCGACCACGTGCTGCTGGAGGCCGAAATGGACTGCATCGTGGCCCTCTCGGCTTGCCCGCACGATCTGCCTCCGGTGCAGCTGAACGGCATCGACTGCACGCCGCACGACATCGCATATACCGTCATCGCCCGCAGCTGAGACCGTGCGAGCTTGACGGATTCGCTCTGGCAACCCTGTCACACCTGCGGCGTACAACGAACTGATGCCGATCATCCGTCAACCTCGCCCGACACATCGGGCCTGTTCGTGGTGCGCCACCGAGTTCGCCGTCGTTCGTCGTCCTGGTCGTCCACGCCTGTATTGCAACCACGCCTGCCGGCAACGGGCCTACGAACACCGTCACGGCTTCGAGCACGAGCGAACGGTTCGACCACTCCCAGCCCAGGCCCGCGGCGAAACGTGGACGGGCACCGGATACGAACGCAGCGTGAGCGGCCTCATCGGCAAGCACGGCAGAGTGCACGCGCTGCGTACGTCGGTGCGCCCAGAGGGTCGCAAACGCGAGACCCTGTGCGGCCTGCTCGCGGCCCCGCTCGCCGGTCACCATTTCAACGTGCTGCAGCCGCGCGCCTGCAAGACCTGTGCCATGGTCGCCACCGCTAATCCGCTGCGCTTCGGCATCGCCGCGTCGAACGAGCTTGCTCGCATCAGAGCGATGCTCGACGAGATCAGCGAGCATCGCATCGACCCGGCAGACGTGGTGCAGTGGATCCACGCCAACGATCCCATCGCTGCGTAAACGCCTTGAGGAGCACCTGCGATGGATCGAACCTCAGGAGTAGCCTGAGGGTCGTGCCGGCCCTGTCGACCATCATCTGGCTCCTCGCCGGGCTCGCGATCGCATTCGTCCTGTGGAAAAGCGGCATTGGCCTGCTGAGAAGCTTCACCACGCCGATGGCCCCACCTCCACCTGCGGGTGAGCTCCGCAAGGTCAACGTGAGGTACCGCTGCAGCGTGTGCGGCCTGGAAATCAAGCTCACGCTGGCACCGGACGAGGATCCGCCACCGCCCCGGCACTGCCTCGAGGACATGGAAGTCGTCGCGCCACTCTACGACTGATCTCCACAGCCTGTGGATAAGTATGTGCTTAAACTACAAGTGTGTGAGTTGGCTCATCGCCATTTGGTGGCGACCCAGAGCCCGGCCAACAGGAATCCGAGCCCGATCAGGACCGGCGTGTTGGTGGTGTCCCAGATGACATACCGGGACAGGATGGCCAGAACACCGATGGCGAGAAGGGTCATCATGAGGATGGGCACCCAACGCGGGCTCTCGTAGAAGTCCTTCGGCGTTGGCGGCGTGTACCGAGACGATGCCGACACTCCGGCAGACGAGGTCGAGATGGGCTCGGGCGTCGTCGCCTGCCCTGGTCTGGTGCCCTTGGGGGTCACCCGTCCCGATGTCCTGCGTTTGGGAGGAGCCACGGCGTGAGAGCATAGGGCACAGAACACATTCGACACGACTGGTAGCTCTGCGGCAGTCTGGTGCCGTGACAGCGGTGCGCGTCCTGGTGATCGACAGCTACGACAGCTTCGTGTACAACCTCGTGCAGTACCTCGGCGAACTCGGAGCCGACCCGATCGTCGTGCGCAACGATCAGGTCACGGTCGACGAAGCGCTGGCGCTCGAGCCCGATGCCTTGTTGCTGTCTCCGGGTCCCGGCCGACCCGAGGATGCCGGCATCATCTGCCCGGTCGTACCCGTCTTCGCCGAACGCGGCATTCGGGTGCTCGGCGTGTGCCTCGGACTACAGGCGATCGGCCAGGTCTACGGAGGCTCCATCGTGCAGGCGCCGTCATTGATGCACGGAAAGACCTCACCGATCGAGCATCGCGGCGTCGGCGTGTTTCACGACCTGCCTTCACCGCTCACGGCTACGAGGTATCACAGCCTGGTGCTCGATCCTGACACCATCCCCGACTGCCTCGAGGTGACAGCGACCTCGGGTGACGTCGTCATGGGCATACGCCATCGCACGCTGCCGATCGAGGGCGTGCAGTTCCACCCGGAGAGCATCCTCACCGCAGTCGGTCACGACCTGCTGCGCAACTTCCTCGAAGCCGCCTGACGCCGACTACGAGATCGTGCGGGTGTCGGTTGCCGAGTTGTTGCCCGGCGACGGATCGGTCACGCCACTGGGTAGTGCGATGGTGGCGGTGTTCTCCAGCTCCCCTGGTGACGTCACGGTGGCCGTCACCAAAAAGGTCACCGTCGTGCCGACGGCCAAGCTGACCGAGACGTCGATGTCGTCCGATCCCTCTTCCGGGCAATTGGCGCCGGGGTCGTCATCGCACGTCCAGGTGACCAGCTTGAGCTCCGACGGCATGTTGTCGGTCACCCGCGCTCCGGTGACGTCGAACGGTCCGTCGTTCCTCGCGATGATGGTGTAGGTCACGGTGGACCCCGAAACGGTGCCGACCTTGGTGATCCCCAAGTTGGCAGACGGTGGTGTCGTGGTCGTCGTCGGCGGAGTCGTCGTGGTCGGGGGAGTCGTGGTCGTCGGCGCCGCCGCCGCCTTGCCGACCCTCAGCCGGATCGTTGTACCTGGCAGGACGGAATCGGTTGGCGGAATGCTCTGCGAGATGACGTGACCATCGTCGGGCGAACCCACTGCGACGATGACGTATTGCACGTCGGGCACCAGGCCGCGGTTGGTCAACTGATTGCGCGCCGCCGCCTCGGTGAGGCCCTCGACCGGCGGCACTTTGACCTTGGCCGGACCTGCTGAGACGAAGACGTTGACCTTCGAGCCCTTGGCCACCGGCGTGTTGACGACCGGGTCGGTGCGTAGGACGGTGTTGGCGGGGATCTCAGCGTTCGGCTCAGGGGTGATCACGACCTCGAACGTGTATGGCTCCGCTTCGAGCAGCGCCTTGGCTGCCTCGGCTGTCTGCCCGGTGACGTCGGGAACGGGTTGCTGATCCGGAGCCTTGGAGACCGTCAGGATGATGACGGTACCCTGCACAGCCGATTCACCGAATGGCGGGTTGGTGCTCAACACCTTGCCGGGCTCGAGCGTGGAACCCTCGACGAACACCGTGTCGGGTGAGACCGTGAACCCAGCAGCCGTCAAGAGTGCCGTCGCTTCCTCGACCGTCTTGCCTGTCACGTCGGGAATCGCTACGGGAGCCTTGATCGGGTTGTAGACGACCGTGATCTCCTGACCCTTGGTCACGAGTGTCTCCGCGATCGGGTCGGTACGAATGACGACGCCTTCCGCGACACCGGCCGTCGGCTCTTCCACGGGCTTGATAGTGAGTTCGAGGTCCTGCAACATCTGGCTGGCAACATCGAGTTGCTCGCCGACGACGTTGGGCAGTGCGAACGGCGCACCCGCGTCTTCGTCGTTCTTCAGGGTGTTGAACAACACGATGCCGCCGGCGACGAGGGCGAGCAGCGCGATGAACGCGGCAATCCCGTACCAGTTGGTGCGGGACTCTGGCCGCCGTGGGGGCTGCTGCTGCATCATTGCCGTGCGGGACATGACGACGGTCCCGCTATGCGCCGGATTCGCGACCGTGCGCGGCATCGCGCGAGTGACGTTCGCCGCCGCCCCCGTGTCGCCGGTGCGCGCCGGCGGCGCCGATGCAGCGCCAACCACGGACGCCAAGGCCATCACAGGCTCGCCGCTGCGATATCTGCGGAGGTCCTCGCGCAGCGCGTCGGCGTTGGGGTAACGCAAGTTCGGGATCCTTGGCCAGCAACTTGGCGACGATCGCCTCGAACGGGCGAGGCACGTCGGCGACCAACTGGTTCAGGGGCTGCGGCAGATCGTGGACCTGCTTGTACGCGATGCTGACCGGGTTCTCGCCGGCGAAGGGCGGCTTGCCCGCCACCATCTCGTACAACACGATGCCGAGCGAATACAGATCGCTGCGTGGATCGGGCTGAGCACCTTGCGCCTGCTCGGGCGAGAAGTAGGTGGCGGTGCCCATCACCGAGCCGACCTGAGTGAGGTTGTTCTCGCTCGGAGCGTTCATCGCCCGCGCGATGCCGAAGTCGGCGACCTTCACCTGGCCGTTGGCGCCGATGAGGATGTTCGCCGGCTTGATGTCGCGGTGCACGACGCCGCTGGCGTGCGCGTTGCCCAGCGCCGCGGCAACCTCGTTGGCGATCTCCGCGGCCTGCACCGAATTGACGTGGCCATTGGCGCGCAGGATGTCGGCAAGCGTGCGACCCTGCACGTACTCCATCGCCATGAAGTACGTGTTGGCGTACTTGCCCCAGTCGTACACGGCGACGATGTTGGGGTGGGTCAGGTTTGCCGCTGACTGCGCCTCGCGGCGAAAGCGCTCGACGAAGTTCGGGTCGGTGGCGAATTCGGGGAACAGCACCTTGATCGCCACCAGGCGATCGAGCAACAGGTCGCGCGCGAGGAACACGTCGGCCATGCCGCCCCGTCCGATGCGCTGCTGGATTTCGTAGCGGTCGTTGAGTATCGTCCGCTCGCCATTGTCTGTCACGTGCTGCCTACGCTGCTTTCCTGCGCGTCGAACGCGCCACGAGGATACCTACGCGGTGCCTGGTAACTGACGTCACCAGCCCGTCACCCACCTGCCGCGACCGGGGTGGCGAACAGGTAGTCGAGGACTTGCTTGGCGATCGGGCCCGGCCAGTTTGCCGCCGGTTCCGGCGCTGATCTCGTCGTCGGGGCCACCCTTCAACACCACCGCGATCGGCGTATTGCGGAGCCTCTGCCGGAGCGAAACCGATGATCCACGCGTTCGAGCGCTCGGGTCCCGTCGTGTTCAGTTGCGCGGTGCCGGTCTTCGCCGCTGCTTGGATTCCGCCCTCGAGTTGCATCGGCTGGCCCGTTCCGCGATTGACGACTTCGATCATCAGCGAGGTCAAGGTCTCGGACGGTCGACGCGCTGATCGGGTTCTTCCACGCCGAGGGGGCGGTTCGCGTCAACACGTCGCCGCCGTGGTCGAGCGTGCGCGTCGACGACGTGCGGCTTCATCATCACGCCGCCGTTGGCGATGGTGCTGGCGACCATCGCCATGTGCAACGGCACCATCGTGGTCGCTGCCCTGCCCGAACCCGCCGATCGCCAGCAGCGGCAGTTGATCGGTGAAGTCGGCGACCTCGCCGAAACTGCTCGCCGCGGGCGCCGGCAGATCGATCGGAACCTTCTCGCCGATGCCCCACTTCTTCGTACCGTCGACCATCCGCTCGCGGCCCGAGTTCGATGGCCAGCTGGGCGAACGGGATGTTGCAGCTGCGGAAGAAGACCTCGACCATGGTTCCGCCGCACACCGTGCCGCCGAAGTTCTGGATCGGGTCAGTGGTCTGTGGCGGTACGTACTCCTCTCGAGGCGGGAAGACCCGGTCGAGCGAGGTCACCCCGTTCTCGAAGGCGATCGACGTCGTGATGACCTTGAAGCTCGAGCCGGGCATGTACCGCTCTTGGTATGCATTGGCGAGCAACGGCTTGCCGGGCAGGGCGTTGAGGAACGTCAGCGCGTCTTCGGCCTTCTTGGCGTCGTGCACCGCGACGGCGGCCGGGTCGAAGCGCGGATTGCTGATCATCGCGATCACCGCGCCGGTGTGCGGATCCATCACCACCACGGAGCCCTCGCGCGTCGCCGAGCGCGTCGGCGGCCACCCGCTGCACATCCGGACGCATCGTCAGCACCACGCTGCCGGTGTTGTCGGTGCCGCTGAACAAGCCGCTGATCGCGTGGATCTTCTGCTCGCTGGTGTCGCCCATCAGCACGTCGTTCTGCGTGCGCTCGATCTGGGTCGACCCGAAGTTGAACGTGTAGTAGCCCGTCACGTTGCCGAACAGATCGCCCGTCGGGTACTCGCGCTGGTACTTGAACTTGGCACCGCGCGTCAGGGGCACGCTGCGCGCCAACACCGTGCCGTCGGCTGCGAGGATCGACCCGCGCGGCCGGTTGAAATCACGCTCCGTCTGGCGGTTGTTGCGCGGGTCGGCGTTCAACTCCCGTTGACGACCGACGGCCAGCACGTTCAACTGCACGAACAGCACCAGGTAGCACGCCAGCAGCCCGACGGCGAGTCGACGGATCTGCTTGTTCACGAGCGCGCCTTCGCGGCCGCGCGCCGATGCCGGTACGCCTCGAAGCGCTCCTGCGTCGTCAGCTCATTCGGTGTCTCGCCGAGACGGCGCGCGGTCGAGTCGCTGACGCGGACCAGCAGCGCGAGCAGCACGTAGTTGGCCAACAGGCTCGAGCCCCCGTAGCTGACGAACGGCAAGGCGATGCCCGTCAACGGAACCACGCGGGTGACGCCGCCGATGATGATGAACGCCTGCATGCCGACGATCGTCGTGAGACCGGTGGCGAGCAACTTCTCGAATGGCCGATCGGCGCGGATCGCGATGCGCAGGCCGCTGCCGATCATCAGCAGGAAGCCGCATCAGGATCGCGGTCGTACCCAGCAGTCCGAGCTCTTCGCCGATCGCGGCGAAGATGAAGTCGGTCTTGGCCACCGGGATCTTGTTGGGGCTGCCCAGGCCGAGACCGGTGCCGCCAGTACCGCCGTTCGCGAACGCGAACATGGCCTGCACGATCTGGTAGCCCTTGCCCTCGTATTGCGGCCACGGGTTGCGCCAGATCGCGACGCGCGTCTTGACGTGATCGAACAGCCGCCAGGCAACGTAGGCGGCGCCGGAAAACAGCAGCAGACCGATCACCAGGTAGCTCGGCTCGCTCGGTCGACACCCACATCATCACGACGAAGAGCGTGAAGAACAGCAGTGACGAGCCGAGGTCCTTCTCGGCGACCATCACGACGACGGCGAAGCCCCAGGCGAGGGCGATGGGTAGGAGGTGTCGCGAGCTCGGGTAGATGGAACGGGCCCACACGCCACGCGCCGGCGGCGATCAGCTCGCGGTGATCGGCGAGGTAGCCGGCGAAGAACAGGGCGAGGGCGATCTTGGCGAACTCGCCGGGTTGGAAGTTGATCGGCCCGAGGCTGACCCAGATCCGCGCGCCGGCCTTGGTGTTGCCGACCCCGGGCACCAGCGGCAGCAACAGCAACGTCGCGCCGATCGCCAGAAAGCTCCACTGGTAGCGCGCCAGGTCGGCCGCGCGTTGGATGACCACCAGCGTCGCGACGTACGCGACGATGGCGACGAACGTCCACGTCGTCTGCAGCCCGGCGGACCGCTCGCTGAGCCTGGCAATGATCACGTAGCCGATGCCGTGCAGCAGCGCCGCCAGCGGAAGGATGGTGCCGTCGGCACCTTTCGCCAAGACGCGGTTGGCAAGATGGGCGACGACGAGCAGACCGAGGACGGCGATCAGGAACGGCACCAGGATCGGCGGGATCACGGCGTTCTGGCCGAGCGATGCCAGGGTGTAGGCAACACCGGTGATGGTTGCGGCCATCACGATCAGGCCGAGTTCGGTGCGACGCCGGGCAGCGGCAATCGGCGTCGAGCTCATGGCCCCGATGTGCTCGTGCCCACGCTCGTGGTGCTCGAGCGTGGTGTCGAGGTCGACGTGGAAGCCACCGTGCTTGTGGTGGTGGTGGTCGGGCGGGTCGACGTCGGAGCGGCGGTGTCGGGCTCGGTCACCGCGACGGTCGTGGTCACCGGCGAAGGGTCACTCTCGCTGCCGTTGTGCACCAACACCGCGATCAACGTGGTGATGAGCGTGAGCACGATTGCCGCTGCGAGGAGTTTCAGGAAGCGACGTATTCCCCAACGACCCGGCACGTTCACCTCGTCGGACCTGGCCACGTGTACGACCGGCGGTACCGGATCGCCCGTCGTGGCGATGATGCCCGGCGCACTGAGCACGCTGTTGGCGTCGGCGTCGATCATCGTGCCGGTCGTCTCGCGAGCCTGGCCACCCTGGCTCGCTCTCCAGTGCTGGGTGCTCGCGCGGTCGGCTCGACTCCCTGCAGGACGTCGACAACCACGACGGTGGTGTTGTCGCGGCCACCGTTCGCGTTGGCCTTGGCGATCAACTGTTCGGCGGCGGCCTGCGGATCCGCGGTGGCTACTGCTATGGCCGCGATGTCGTCGTCGTGGACCTCGTCGACCAGACCGTCGCTGCACAGGATGAAGCGATCGCCGTGCACCATCGGCACCAACCAGGTGTCGACCCGCACCGTGGGCTCGATGCCAAGCGCTCGGGTCACGATGTTGCGCCGCGGGTGCGCACGCGCTTCATCTTCGGAGATGTGTCCGGTGTTGACCAGTTCCTGCACGTAGCTGTGATCGACCGTTGCACGGTGCAGCATCGCCGTTGCGCAACAGGTACGTGCGCGAGTCACCGACGTTGATCAACGCGAAGCGGGCGACGTTCGACTCGTCGGCGCGGAGGACGACCAACGCAGTCAACGTCGTGCCCATGCCCTGATGATCGACGCTGGCGTGAGCCGCCTGGTAGATCGACGCGTTGGCCTCGACCACAGAGGCAACCACCACGCCGACGTTGCTCGCGCCGGTGCCCAGTCGGTCACGGATGATGCGCGACGCGATGTCGCTGGCCACCTCGCCGGCCTGGTGCCCGCCCATGCCATCGGCAACACCGAACACCATCGGCTCGGCGACGAACGCGTCTTCGTTGCCGAGACGCACGAGTCCGACGTCGGTGGCCGCCCCCCATCGCACCGCCGGTTGGTCGGTGAACGGAACGTGATCGCTCACTACTGGGCCTCGAACACGGTGTTGCCGACCTGCACGCGGTCGCCCTTGGTGATGCGCTCAGGTGCGGCCAGTCGTTTGCCGTTCAGGTACGTGCCGTTGGTCGAGCCGAGGTCCTCGATCATCGTCCAACCCGCTTGACGAAACGCGCGGGCGTGCAGTTGCGACACGAACGAGTCGTCGGGCATTCCGATCGTGCATGTCGCGGCGCGTCCGATGGTGATCTCCTCGGCGAGCGCGAACACGGCTCCTCGGGTTGCCTTCGGCTCGGTGATGACGAGCCGCCCGACGTTGCCGCGTTTACCCTTCGGTGCCTTCGTGGCGCGCTTGGTCTGTCTGATGTCGGGGCCCATCGGCGAAGCAGCTGCGACGGTCGGATCGGTGGGCCCGATGGCGACCGGCGCCTGCCCACCGACGCCTTGACGCGGTCCGCGAACTTCGCTCCAGACGGCCCACAGCACCCTGCCGAAGAACACGTAGAGCAACGCCAGCAACACGTACTTGAGAACGCCGAGCAACGGCTCGGTCGCGGCTGCGATCACATTGCCTCGAAGCGCAGATGCGTGCTCCCCACGCTCACGATGTCGCCGTCGGCCAATGTGCGTTCGCCCTCGATACGGATGCCGTTGACCTTCGTGCCGTTCGTCGATCCGAGGTCGACGATGACGAACGCGTTGCCGCGGTGATGCACCTCGGTGTGCTTGCGGCTGACGTTGGCGTCGGGCAACGCGATCGTGCAGTCCGGCAGCCGCCCGATCGTGACGACCCGGTCGCTCAAGGTCACTCGCTCGCCGGACGGCAAGACCAAGGTGGAAGGCCCGCCATCGCCGCTGCCGGCTTCGCGAAGACGCGACGTGACGGTGAACCGACCGGGCTTGAGGTTGTTGTCGACGGTCATCGTGACCCGAACCGGGCCCATGAAATGAAAGCCCTCGGCTCTGGCGTATTCACGAGCTGTTTCGCAGAGCTCGTTGTTCAGGGCCTCGTCGATCTCCGAGAAGCCTGCGTGATCTTTGCCGCTGAGCTGAAAGCTGAAGTCATTGGGGACGATTCGCTGGCCCTTGACGTCGATGCTGCGATTTTCGTCCATTTCGCGGCAAAAGTCGCCGGCCGAGCTCGACCGGACGAATGCTGGAGTGAGAACCACGTGAGAACACGCCCTCGACCATACGCTCTAGCGACCGCTCGAACGATTGCAATCCCATAAGTTGGCGCCAGAGTAGTGGCCGCCGGAGCCCGTTCGCGTTCGCTACCGCCGACGCAAAGGGTGTTGGGGGTGAGGATGGCGATTGCTAGCGTGGTGACCCTCTACTCGGGCGAGTGGCGAAATGGCAGACGCGCTAGCTTCAGGTGCTAGTAATCGAAAGGTTGTGGGGGTTCAAGTCCCCCCTCGCCCACGGTAAAGTCCCTGGTCAGCAGGGCTCTTGTTCGTCTCTGGAGACCCGTCTTCTACCGGACTTCTACCGAAGGGTCTTGAGAAACCGGACTGAACCAGACTCGAGGCGATCGTGTTGCCGTGTCCCAGTGGTGCGCGAAACGGTCTGGGCCGAGGCTGGTCTTGGCAGCTTCGAGATCTCGAGCGAGCGCGGGTTGGTCGCGGCGTTCGACGGGTAGGCCGAGCTGTCGATGCAGCAGTTGCGCCGCGGCCCACAACTCGACGGCGTAGCCGGGATCCCTTGCGCCACGCGGCAACGACCGAGGGCGTCGAGGGCGTTAGTGATGCCGACATGTTCTCGAGTTGAGTCGCGATCGCGATCGCTTCTTCGGCCGCTTCGGAGGCGGAACTGGTGTCGCCGAGGTCGAGACTGACGTGGGCGATGTCACAGAGGATCGACGGCAGGCTGGTCTGTTCGCCGAGTTGTTGGCAGATGGCGAGCGCACGCAGGTGATGCGCTCGTGCGGCCTCGAACTGGCCGCGGACGCGCTCGACCTCGCCGAGCGCGTTGATCGGTCTGACGATCCCCCAGGTGTCACCGGCCTGGTCGAGGTGCTGCTCGGATGCGGCGAGTTCGGTTATGGCGTCGTCGAGCCGGTCCTGCTCGGCAGCGACGCGCCCGAGGACGAGCTGGGCGTAGCCGATGCCGGCGTGGATTTTGCGGCCTCCCACACCGACAGTGACTCGAGCGCGTGTCGAGACGCGGTTGTTAAATCGTTTTGGAGCGCGGCAGAAGTACGCGGGCCAGTTGAGCAACGTGGCGCGTTGGACGGGATGGGCGCCGCTCGTTGCCAGTGTCAACTCGAGCGATCGACGAGCTTCTGCGATGAGCGACCGCCCGTCCCAGAAGCCGGCGAGGGCCGCGGCCAGTTGATGTGCGCGTGCGCCGTCGTCGTCGCGCGAGCAGGCGTTGTAGTGCCTCGCGGAGGTTGGCGTATTCGCTCGCCATGGCAGCGAGCGATGCGGGAGCGTGGGGACCTCGCATCCGGCCGGCTTGCTCGATTGCGAAGTTGGTCGCCCACGTGGTGAATGTCTCGTTGAGTTCGTCCGCGACACCGGTCGAGTGTGCGGTCTCCGCGCAGAACTCGCGCGCTGTCTCGAGCAGCCGGTAGCGAAGGCCGTCGCGGTACACGAGGCTGCTCTCGACGAGAGTGGCGAGGTCGTCGAGAGCCTCGTCTGCTCCGAGGTACTCGGCGACATCGAGCGTGCACCCTCCGACGAGACAGCCGAGCTGGAGGAACAGTCGCGCCGGATCCGTCCCGAGGAGTTCGTAGCTCCACCGCAACGACTCGCGCAGGCTCTGCTGATGCGTGGGCTGGTTGCGTGGACCTCGACCGAGCAGCTTGAGCGACCGGTCGATCCGCGCGTGCAGGTCGACAAGTGCGATCGATCGGAGCCGCGCAGCACCGAGTTCGATGGCCAAAGGAAGTCCGTCGAGCCGGGCGCACACCTCGACCACCAGTCCCAGCTCCAGTGGCCCGAACTGGATCGCCGGGTCCGCGAGTCGGGCACGATCGAGGAACAAGCGCGACACTGTCAGATCCCGGGCCGTCGAGTCCGAGCGGCAACAGGCGCAGCTCGGCCTCTCCGTGCAACCCCAGCGGTGCGCGGCTGGTTGCCAGGATGCGAAGGCCGGCGCAGCTGGCCAGCAGGTCGTCGACGATCGGGAACGCCTGAGGCAGGTGCTCGAGGTTGTCGAGCACGAGCGAGGTCGGGCCTTCGTCGAGGCGTTGCACAACGCCGTCGCGAATCGTTCGACCGCCATGCTCGCGGACGCCGAGTTGCGACGCGATCTCGCCGAGCACAAGCTCTGGATCGCGGACGGTGGCGAGCTCGACGACGATGCGTTTGCCGGGCGTGCGAGCAGCTCGAGCCAACGTGGTCTTGCCAACTCCCCAGGACCCGTGACCGTCACCAGTCGGAACTCGCCGAGGAGCCGGTGGAGGTCGACGAGCACGTCGGCCGCATACCGAGCAGAACGGAACCCTTCGGCTGGCGCCACGGACAGAGGTCCGACACGTGCTGGGCACGCCGGCGCGCGCGGAAACGACATCGCACAGCCTCATCGATGCTGCCCACGCCGATCGACACGCCATGCTCGACGGGCCCGATCGAACACGCCCCGCTCGACGCAGAACTCGACAAGGCTCGCCTCGACCCGGTCGTCCGGCGCTGCCGTACCTGGCTCCACCGCTGCACGGTCTCTGCGACTGACGTCCATCCACGCTGCCCAGTCCTCCTCCGCGAACCCGAAGACGGTTCGCAAAGACGCGAGACGACTGCCCATGTCACACGGTTCCGTTACCTCTCCGGCGTCTCCCTCACGTCCCCATCTTGTCCCAAGATCGACCCACCTGCTCGTGCGTATCCAGGCACCATCACAGCGACGTCACCGCTGTGGGCCGTCAGAGCGCATAGAAGGGAAACATTATGGAACGATCAACCGAGCTTGCCGCGATGCTGCAGAGCATCTACACCGCCGTGTCGAACAGGGACGCGAACACCCTCACGCAACTGATCACGGCCGCGACGGGCTGTTGTTCATCGGCACCGACCCGGACGAGTGGTATGACGATGCCGCAGACCGTCGAAGCCATGCTCGACCGCGCAGGCCGCGGCCGGAGTTGACCGTACCACGGCGGAGACATCGTCGCCTACGAGGAAGGCACCGTCGGATGGGTAGCCGACCGCGGCCGCGTTCATCCTTCCCGACGGCACAGCGGCACCATTCCGGATCACCGCCGTGTTCCATCGCGAGAACGGCAACTGGCGACTTCGTCCAAGAACACGTGTCCGTCGCAGTCAGTAACGAAGAGGTGATCGGCACCTCCCTCGACACCTGAGCGAAGGCGTAGCCAGATCTCTGATGCCCGCGAGGGCCTGGCCGAGGCGATCGAGCTGGAGCGCTCGCTCGGCACCCCGGTCACAGCTGCCTGATGGCGCCGCGTCGGCCGCATCACCTCGCGCTCGACGAGAACTTCGCTACGCCGATACCGCCGCGACACGAAAGGCAGGCAGTGATGATCTGCCCACCTACACCGACCACCTCTACGCCGATGCCGGCGTGGGCGCCGCAGTAATGGAGTTCGACGGTGCCCAGGTGTCAGCCCTGTACGAAGGCCCACTGGCCCACGGACCACCGGCAGCCAGCCACTCCCCCTCCCGCCGGGCGGCCGAAGGAGCTGCTGTCGACGACTGGCGCTCGGGCGTCGGTCGCCGCGTTGCGAGTCCGGTCCAGGACGTTCGATCGCTCACCAGCGGTTGCGATCGAGGAGTGCCATCAGGTTCCGTTTCGGCTTGTGTTTCGTCCGGATCTCGGCGATCAGCTCAGTGAACAGCGACGGCGCGCCGGTTAGCTCCGCCAGTTGGCGGACGCGGCCGAGGTGGTCGACAGCGATGGCGTAGCTCTTGTTGTTCTTGGCGCCGATCGCGGCGAGCGCAGCTCGTTCGTAGATCGGGATCGCGTCGAGTGGATGATCTTCCTGGCGGGCACCGGCGAGCGTGAGCCACTGCCGTTCGTCGCATCCATGTTCACCGGCGACCGCCCAGGCGTCGTCGATCTCGCCGTCGAAGAGGAGGATCTCGATCAGCACATCTGACGGACGGCCACGACCGGTCGCCGGTTGCGTTGCGACTTCGCGGCGCAGGTGCTCCAGGGCCTTTGTCCGGAACGTCGCCCGCTCGCCGAGCAAGTCGGTCTCGTCGAGCAGACGGCGGTACGAAGTCAACGACGAAGTGCGGTGGTACTCGTCGTCGAACAGCTCTGATTGAGCCGACCGTGTCCCCCGTGCCGCGGAGGAGCGCTGCGAGCGTCTCGCGCAATGGCGGGGTCTGCCAGGTTCGCTCGGCCATCGCGGTCAGACCGCGCTGCGCCCATTCGATCGCATCGACGGACCGTCCCGCGTCGATGAGCACGCAGACGATTTCGAGGTAGTCGTCGGGGGTCCGCAGGGATCGGCTGCGGACCCGGATCACGTCGTCCGGGTCTCCAGATGCGAGCCGCGACACCTATCATCGCTTCGCGGATCGCGTAGTCCCGGATGCTGCCGAGATCGTCGCCGACGTCGATCTTGGTCCACGCCGGTTCGATCAGCCGTCGGTACTCGGCGAGGCCGACGACGCCGAGCACATCGGCATACGTGGCCGCAGCACGGTGGAACCCGTCAAGCTCCGATGTCAGCTCCAGGTCCACCAATCGCTCGGGCCAGCGCGACCGGATCTGCCGCGGCGGTCTCGCATGCGGCGAGGTGCATCTCCGCGATGTCGGAAGCGATGCCCGTGAGGTAGCCATCGGAGTCGTCGATCCACCGAATCGACGCATTCGCCTGCTCGTACGCGTACTCAAGCAGGGTGACGGCTTGCGCCGGGTGGGTATCGACGAGTTCGCCGACAGCGTCGAGCATGTCGCCCACCCCGTCTGCCCATCCGGCCGCTTCGCGGTAGTCCACGAAATCTCCGTACGGCGAACGCCTCCGCGATCCGTCTGCGCCAGGCGCGCTCATCAACCGACGCGTTCACGGTGGCCGCTGCACGGGCACGTAGCTTCTCGCGCAACCGCCAGTCCACGTCGGCCTGAGCGACGATGATCGCGACCAGTTCGTCGTGATCGAGTCCGGCGATGAAGTGCGCCAACTCCGGGTCGTCGCCAGCCGATTCGGACCTGAGTGGGCGTCAGCGGCTTCAGCATCGTCATCCCCGATCGCTGCGAGCGCTACAGCGACGACGTGCTCGCACATCGAACCGTCCTCACCGACCGGGTACGTGCACGACCAGGACGCATCGCCGCCAGACAGTCCGAGCGTCACGCCATAGGGGATCGTCCCTCGTCCGCGTGCACGAACCCGGCGCACATCCAACTCCAGGAGCTCGACCCTCCGGTCTTGCTGGTACGCCATGCCACGCGCGAAGGCACGCTGACCCGCCTCAGCCAACACTCGAGACGACGACCAAGCGTCGATGAAGACCGACGACCAGGACCGAACGTTCTCCCGCATTCATCTCGTCCGCTGCCCTCGGCTGGACACGGTTGTCGCACGACTCATCGACATGTCGCCCAGTCTGGCTGGTGTCGAAGTCAGGCGACGTGCACGCGTCCTTGAGGTTGACGGGGACCTGGCGCACGATGAGAATCGTAACGCTATTCATGACATATGTCAGGAGTAGCGATACACTCGTCGCTCATGGGACAGACCGCCACAACGGAGGCAATGCCGATCTGGCGCAGCAATGCCCAGCCGGCACTGTTGTACTGCCTGTTCTACGACGCTCACACACGCACGGCGTCGGCCATCGCCGAAAGATTCGGCCTGTCGCGCCAGACGGTCAGCACGGAAGCCCGGCGACTGCTCGCCGCTGGCATCATCCAGTGGAACGTTGTCGGCCGCAACAAGGTGTTGGCTGTCGTTGACGACCACCCGGCGATCAACGCCTTGCGCACGCTTGTCGACCTCACGGTTGGTCCGCTCGTCAGCCTCAAGAGACTCTACGACGTGGACGGTGTTGAACATGTGTGGGTTTTCGGTTCGTGGGCCCGCCGCCACCTCGGCGAACCTGGCCCGACGCCACGCGACATCGACGTGCTCGTGGTCGGCACGCCGGACGAGTACGGCGTCACTTCCGTCTGCCTCGACCTGTCGGGCCAGTACGGGATCGAGGTCAACCCGATGATTGTCAGCAATGGTGAATTCACCGCCCGCGGTCGGAACCAGATACTCGACCAGATCACCACTGGACCGCTCGTTGAGGTGCGCCAATGAAGAAGAACATCATTCCTTGCCTCGAACAACACCTGCCCGAGAAGGCCAAGCCCGGCAACGTGGTGCCCCCTGAAGCGTGGTTCGAGGCGGCCGCTGCGCATCTGGCATCAGCACGGGCGATCACCGACGCCGACCCATCCGGAGCGTTCATGCTCGGGTGGGAGTCGATGCACAAGACCGCAAAGGGTGTTGCCGGTGTCGGTGGCGCTCGCCTCGAAACTTCTCGCTGCAGCAAGATCAGGGACTCAACCGGCGGCCGCCAGGAAGATCCCGCCGCCTCCGAAGGCGTGACCTGTTCCGGCCTCCCTACCCACGGTCTACTTATCCACAACACGCTTCGGCACGACGAATCGCGAAAGCCCAGATCAGACGGCACGAGATGGACTCAGCAACACCAGCCAACACCCCTTCAACGAGAGTTCAGGTCCCCCCTCGCCCACCCCAAATAGCTTGTTGAGACTTCCTCCGAGCTATGTCGCGAGGCCGGCGGCCACGTTGGCTTGGTGGAACTGACGCTCGATGTCGGTGATGTCGTAGGGACGCTCGACGAGGTCGCCCGGGCCCCATTGGCTGCGGGGCTCGTTGACGAAGTCTCCGCCGTAGACGTGGATGGCTCCCGTGATGCGATCAGCGGGATTGGACACGGCGTGGATGGTGTCGGACCCCAGCACACACACGTCACCAGTTTCGAGCAGGCGACCGGGCCGTTCGACGAGGATGCCGTCCTCGCCGCGGCGTAAAGAACTGATTGGCTTCGGCGCCGGCGTAGATGCCGATGATCGCCCACATGCGGTGGTCGTGCGGCATGACCTGCATTCCCGGAGCCCATGCGACGTTGATGACGGTCAGTTCGGGCCGGTTGCAGAGCATGGTGATGCCACCCTCGGTCCGCGAGACGGCGTCAGCAATCGCGTGCGGCGCGTGCATCGCCCGATCGACGACCTCCTTCGCAGCGTGGCGCGGATCGGTTTCGTCAATGGTGGCGGCCAGGTCGGCGAGAAATGCATCGATATCGAACACCTCAACAGTCTGAACAAAGCGTGCGCCGACTGCAAGACAGCGATCGCGCCGGTGCAGTCAGGCCGACGTCGGCCTACGCTCAAGGTTCCCGCAACCGTGTCGATAAATGCGATGTGTCTGATGTGTCTGAGGAGATTCGAATGATTCGCGGTGAAGGCACTTCTCTAAGGCGTGTGCTCGGCGCCCCGGCCCGGGTAACAGGTCTGGGAGTTGCTGTGCTGCTCATCGGTGCCACGGTGGCAGCATTCGCGGCTCCGACGGCGGTCCTCGCTGCGCCCCCAACCATCTCCATCGCCAACGCCAACAACGCCACAACGCCATCGACGTTGGCGACCATGCTGCTCGAGCCGGGCGAGACGCTGAGTGGAGCGGCGCGCATCAACGGTGATCTGGCGTTCGGCTTCAATGATCCGCGGCGTCGTTCGTATGGCACCTTCTCGAATGGCACCGCCGACGTCGGGATCGCTGGTGGTTTGATCATCACCGCGAACGCCGATGCGGCCAGCTTCGCCACAGCAGAGTTCGTCTGGGGCGTGGCTGGCGATCGACCCGACACGGCGCTCGAAAATCTGCTTGAAACTCAGCCTGGAATCTGTACCGGCCCCGATGCCTGCATCCACAACGCCACCGATCTCTCCTTCTCGATCGTCCCGAACGACGACTTCATCAAGTTCGACTACACCTTGCTGATGACGGAAACAGGCAACTATGCGGGTACTGCATGGGACGGCAATGTGATGTTGTACCCGGACGGATTTGGCCTGTTCGTCAACGGCGAGTCACCTGCGAACAACTGCGCTGCAGTGCCGTCGAGCGGGCGACTACCTGACGATGAAGACGGCCGGAATCGTCCCCCCGCAGGGCAATGCCGCTGCAAACAGGGCTGCCGCCCTGGCAACCGTGGAGCCGAACCAGAAGTTCGCCTACGCTGCCGAAAACCCCCTGTGGGCCGTCCATTTCTTGACGGTTCCGTTGACGTGCACCGTGGACGTCAGCGATGCGAACGCGAACCAGACACCCGTCAGCATTCGAATTGTCGTCGCCGACGTCAAGGACGACCAAGTTCCTCCGGCCGTGCTCCTCAAGGCTGGGTCGTTGCGCTTCGAAGAGACCTCCTCACCCGTTTGGCAGGACTCCACGTTGGGGACCATGCAGCTCGACGTGCCCTATGTCGATGGGGTGAGTGCATCCGGTGGCCCGCAGCCCACGTACTCGGTCGGCGCGGGTCTGCCGGCGGGACTGTCGTTGAACAACGCGACCGGTGCGATCACCGGTACCCCGACCGTCGCGGGCGCCTATGACTTCACGATCACGGTCACCAACGGCACTGTCCCCGATCTTGTCAAGCAGTTCACCGGCAACGTTGTGGTGCCACCCGCGTGGACCGATCAGACGATCGCTGCTGCGTTCCAGGTCGGCGTCCCAGTGAATGACGGCGTTGTTGCATCCGGCATACCCGCTCCGACGTATTCGGTGAGCGCCGGCACACTTCCGGCAGGGTTGTCGTTGAACGCCACAACCGGTGCGATCACGGGTACACCGACGGCCGCCGGCGGGTACAACTTCACGATCACGGCCGACAATGGCGGCGTTCCCAACGTCGCCCAGCAGTTCACCGGCACCGTTGTCGCGGCACCCGTTTGGACCGATCAGACGATCGCCGCTCCACTCCGGGTCGGTTTGGCGGTCAGCGATGGGGTGGCCGCTTCCGGCACACCAACGCCGACGTATGCCGTCAGCGCCGGCGCGTTGCCGGCAGGGTTGTCGTTGAACACTGCGACGGGTGCCATCACGGGCACCCCACCCGCGTCGGCCGCTGGCTCATACAACTTCACGCTCAGCGCCTTCAACGGCATCGGCCCGGCGGTCACCAACACCTTCACCGGGACGGTCCTCCAACCCGCTGGCGGCTTCTTCGCCATTACGCCGGTTCGTCTGTTGGACACCCGTGACGCAGGCGACTCACTGATCGGCGGAGCTGTGCGGCGCCTACCGATCGCAGGCATCGCGGGCATCCCGGCGGATGCGACCTCGGTCGCGTTGAACGTCACCGCGACCAACGGCACTGCGTCGGGCTTCATCACCGTGTTTCCGTGCGGTTCCTCGGTGCCGCTGGCGTCGAACGTGAACTTCGTCAGCGGCGAGACAGTGGCGAGCTTGGTCAGCGTGTCGCTGGACAGCGGCGGCGGGGCATGTCTGTTCTCCAACGTCGACACCGACGTCGTCGTTGACATCAGCGGCGCATACAGCCTCAGCCAAGGAGTCGGCCGGCTCGAGGCCGCCGAGCCCTACCGCATCGCCGACACCCGCGACGGCGGTTCCAGGCTGACGGCCGGCACGTCATATGCCGTCGACGTCTCCGGACGTGGTGCCCCGAGCGACGCAACAGCGATGCTGTTGAACCTCACGGTCGATGATCCCACGACGGCCGGGTTCGTGACGGCGTACCCCTGCGGTGGCGGCGTGCCGCTGGCGTCGAACGTGAACTTCGTTGCCGGCCAGACGATTGCCAACAGCGCAGTGGTGAGGATCGGCACCGATCACACGGTGTGCTTCTACGTTTCGACCGACACGCACCTCGTCGTCGACGTCAACGGTTGGTACTCGCCGAGCTCCTCGGTGGGATTTCCGACGAATGCCAGCCCACAACGGTTGCTCGACACGCGGACAACCGGCCTTCCGGCCGTGGGGGGAACGGTGCAAGAACTGGATCTGAACGGCCTGAGCAGTGTTCCGGCGAACGCGACATCCGTGACACTGAATGTGACGGTGGACGCTCCCGAGGGATCGGGCTTCGTCACGGTCTACCCGTGCTCGTCGGGTCGCCCGTTGGCTTCCAACCTCAACTTCGTGGCCGGCCAGACGGTGCCCAACTCGGCGACCGTGCCGGTTGGCGCGACCCGCGCCGTGTGTGTGTTCACGACGACCACCACGGAGCTCGTCGTCGACCTCAATCAGGTGTACTCAACGTTCGACTGAACGTCGGCGCTCGATGCTTCTCGCCGCGGCGGCGTCGGTGCGGTCGCGATTGGTGATGAAATGCGATGCCGCCTTCATCCGACGGTCGGCTCGCTCGAACAGTTCGCGTGCCATGTCGACATCGCCATCTTCGGACGCGGCGCGGGCGAGTGCGTCGAGAGCGAACACCTCGACGTGGGCATCGCCCTTTGCGGTGGCAGCCTCGAGGATCGTACCGAGACGCTCGTGTGCTCCCGGAACCCCGTCGGCGAGGTCCATTGCCGCGAGCAGGCACTCGCCGAGCGCAGCCTGTTCGCCGCCCCCAGCGGCGTTGTGCCACGTGCTGGCGGCTTCGAGAACCGCCCGCGCACCAGCGTCGTCGCCAAGGGCGCGTAGCACGCGTCCGAGATGCACCCTGGCGAGCGCGGCCATTCGTACGTCGCCGGTGGCTTCCGCCTTTTCGATCGCGGTGTACAAGGTGGCGCAGCCGGTCTCGTAGTCACCGGCCTGACACTGTGCACGCCCGAGACTGGACACCTGGTACGCCTCGGTTTGCAGGAACCCGAGACGCCGCGATGCTTCCGCGGCCCGTGCGAGGTGAGCAACCGCATCGTCGAACCGGTGCTCGATGCGAGCGAGCTCCCCGAGCATCGCATCGCGGCGAACGTGTTGCCAGGGATCGTCGACTCGTCGCAGCCATCGCTCGACTTGGTCGGCGGCGTCCACGCTGCGCTCGACGTCGCCAGCGGATATCGCCGCTCGAGCCGTGAACAGCCAGCTCGCGACCTGATCCCACGGCCGGTCCAGCGATGCGTAGAGCACGCGACTGCGATCCGTCAGCTCGATCGCCTCGCGGAACTGGCCATGGTGCGACACGACGTACGCGAGGTAGTAGCAACTGCGCGCCTGCAGATCCACGTCACAGATCGAGTCGGCGAGATCGCTGGCAGCGGCGACGTGCTCGCGCGCCAGCTCGAGACGATCGGTCGACGCCTCGATCCAAGCCGCCAGCAGCAGGGCACTCGCCCGGTCCCGGACATCGGCAGCATCTCCTGCGGCGTCGAGTGCCGTGAGAATCCTCTGCGCACCACGACTGTCGCCGAGGACGACCCACGCCCAGCCAAAACCGTTGACAATTCTGAGCCCGAGGAGCGGATCGTGAATCGTGCAGTAGGCGAGCGCGGCATCGATGTTGGCGCGCTCGACCCTGGCGAAGGCGAGATGCTCGGCCTGCCGACTGCTGCGGACACCGTCGGTCGATTCGTCGGCTGCTTCAGCGAACCAAGCCGCATGTGCCGCCCGCGCGCTCTCGATCCGACCCGCATCGGTCATCGCCTCGATCGCGAACGCACGGATGCTGTCGAGCAACCGATACCGAACGTGCGGCGAGGCGCTCTCGTCGTCGACGATCACCAAGGAACGGCTGGCGAGGCGACCGACGACATCGATGGCGGCGGCGGCCGGCACGTCCAGGGCCTCGAGCACGAACTCGACGGCAGGCAGCGGTGCCCCGCCGGCGAATGTGGAGAGCGCCCACAGGCCGCGTTGATCGTCGGGGAACAACAGCTCGTAGCTCCACTGGATCGTCGATTTCAGTGCGCGGCGGCGTTCGGGTCTGCGGCTGGTGGGATCGCTCAACACGTTGAACCGGTCGTCGAGTCGGCGGGTGATCTCCTCGATCGACAGCGTCTTGGTCCGCGCTGCCGCAAGCTCGATCGCCAAGGGAAGACCGTCGAGGGATCGGCACAACTCGAGCACCGTGCCGTCGACACCGCTTGCAGGGTGATTCCTTCGTTGTGCCCTGGCGCGCCGCGTGAACAACTCCACGCCATCGTCGAGTGCCAGGGGCTCCAATTCGAAATCAGCCTCACCCTCGACGCCCAACGGAACTTGGCTGGTGCAGAGGATCTGCAGGTGTGGCGCCGCGTCGAGCAAACGCGTCGCGAGGTCGGCCGCCGCATCGACCACGTGCTCGCAGTTGTCGAAGACCAGCAGTGCGTCGGTGCCCTTCAGGCGGTCGTACAGCGCGGCTTCGCCGCCCGTCACGTTCAGCGCAGCGATCACCGTGTCGGTGACGTCGTTCGCGGTCGAGGCAGTCTCGAGCCTGGCCAGCCAGACGCCACCGCCTCTGTTCAACGTGCGGGCAGTTGCGATCGCGAGCGCGGTCTTTCCCACCCCGCCGGGCCCGACGATGACGACGAGTCGATCGGTGCAGAGTTGATCCGCGATCAGAGCGAGTTCGGCACCGCGTCCGACGAGCTCGGACGACATCGACGGCAGGTTTCCGACAGATGGTCCGTCGATCGGGATCGTGACGGCACTCGCGGCGACGAGCGATGCGTCGTGCACGAGGATCTGTTGCTCCAGTTGCTGCAGTTGCGGACCGGGGTCGAGGCCGAGCTCGTCAGCCAATCGCTTTCGCACGCGCTGGTACGCCGACAGCGCGTCGGCTTGTCGGCCAACTCGGTAGAGCGCGGTGATCAGCAAGACCCACAGGCTCTCCTGGTACGGGTAGGCGACGACTGCGGCCTCCAACTCACCCACCACGTCGCCCTCACCGAGTCGAAGGCGCGCCGCAATCCCGGTCTCGACGAGTTGCATGCGAGCTGCATCGAGCCGAACCCGGTACGGGACGACCCATTCACCGTCGCCTGCGCCGGCGAGCACCTCGCCGCGGAACATCTCCAGCGTCTCGGCGCACAGATCGGCGGCGGCGCTGTCGTCGCCGTTCTCCAGGAGGAATGCCGCCTCGTTCGCACGCGTCAGAACGGTGAGTGCGTCGACATCGGACGGGTCAATGGCCAACATGTACCCGCCATCTCCGCCGACCACGACCGGCGGATCGTCGAGGGCGCGACGCAGTTTGGCGATCTTCGACTGCACTGTGTTTCGGCTGGTGTGCACCGAGCTGTCGCCCCACAGGTCGTCGACGAGTCGGTCGGTCCTCACGGGTTTGCCGGCGTCGAGCGCGAGGCGAACCAACAACTCCGAGGTCTTGCCCGCCGGGACCGGCACCAGTTCACCATCGCGTCTGACCTCGACAGGACCCAGCACCGAGATCGAGAACACGTCGGCAGCCTACGACTCGCTCGGTTGGACCATCACGCCGTCCGAGGGACTGGACGCCGAGGCTGAGCGCACCGCCGGCGCCTCTCGACGCGACGCCTGCTCAGGTGGTGATCATGGTGTCGGGATCACGGTGATGACTCCGCCATCGACCTGGATGTTCATGATGGCGGCGTCCGGCAAATCGCTGCCCTGGTACTGGGCGGTCACCCAAGTGGTGTACTTGCCGTCGGCGAGGTTGTCGGGGAGCAGGTAGTGGCCCTGTTGTGTCGCACCCGCTCGTAGAAGTTCTTCCCCACGGAACGTCTCGATGTAGTCGGCGTCGTCGAGCGAGATGGTGAATTGGTGGGACACCTCGAGATCGGACCCGTCGTTGTTGGTCATGTCGAACACGATCCATGTGCCTTCGAGGCGCAACGGCGAGAGCGTCGGCGGTATCTGGAACGTCCGCTTGTCGGCTTGTTCGCCTGACGGATAGACGTGGCCGCGACCGACGAGGAAGCTGATTCCCTGTTCGACTGACGGTCCGCCGTCACCGTCAGCGGTCGATGTGGTCACGTACACCCAGGCGCCGTAGTCGCCGTCGTCGAGGTTCGAGACCGGCAGGTCGAGCAAGGCATCCCACGACTGTCCCGCCGACATCGTGCCGAGCTCCGTCTGGCCGCGTTCGGTGCCGGCGGCGTCGTACACCATCATCATCGCCCAGGCCTGGCCACCCTCGTCACCGGTGACAGCGAGGGTGAAGGCGAGGGCCTGGCCCTCGAGCCGCAGGTTGGTGATCGTTGCGTCAACGGTGGCCATGGTCACCACCCAAGCGCGACCACGCGACCGGCGCAGGAGTCGTTCGGGCAGCCGTAAGTGCACATTCCAGAAAACCAGCCGAATCTGGTCGTGTACCGTTCGCGAGATCACGTCAAACGAGACCAAGATGGGAAGCAATCCGACATGAAGGCGACCGACATCGCCGCCCTGCACCGCGGCGCGCTTGGATCGACCCGGGAGTTCGTCGCCGGTGTCGGAGACGATCAATGGGCGCTCTCCACGCCATGCGGCGACTGGAGCGTTCGCGAACTGGTGAACCACATCGTTGCCGGCAACCTGTGGGCGGCGGAACTGGCGACTGGCCGCACCATCGACGAGGTCGGTTCCGCTCTCGACGGAGACATGTTGGGTGCAGACCCAGTCGCTGCGTACGACGCGTCGGCCAAGGCCGCCGCAGATGCGTTCGAGGCGCCGGGTGCACTCGACGCGCCGTGCGCCGTGTCGTACGGACCTGTGCCCGGATCGGTCTACGCGGGCCACCGTTTCCTCGACGTCCTCATCCACGGATGGGACGTGGCCGCAGCCACCGGCCAAGGTACGGATCTCGATCCAAACCTTGTGGATGGTTGCTGGGAAGTCGTGCGTCCACAGTTGGCGCTGCTTCAGTCGAGCGGTGCCTTCGGAACGGCAGCCATCGCGAGTGCTGACGACAGCCCGCAGGCGAACCTGTTGGCCGCGCTCGGGCGCAAGGGCTGACCCACCACCGATCGAAACAACCCGATCGTTGCGCTCCAAAGTGCGCCGACTAGGTTCGGGCCGTGCCCAATCTTTCCGATTCCGATGTCGCAACCGCAGCTCAGGCGCTGTATCAGGCCGAACTCGACAACGAGCCGATCACGCCGATCTCCGAGACGTATCCGACAGCGGACATCGAGGACGCCTACCGGATTTCCCAGGCCGTCACCGACATGAAGGTCGAAGCAGGTCGCGTGATCAAGGGTCACAAGGTCGGCCTGACGTCGAAGGCCATGCGTGTTCTCACCAATGCCACCGAACCCGACTACGGCACGATGTTCGACAACTGGTTCGTGTTGGAAGGCGGCATCGTGCCGCGCAGCACGATGAACCGTCCACTCGTCGAGGTCGAGCTGGCGTTCGTGCTGAAGGAGCCGCTCACCGGTCCCGGGATCAATGTCGCCGATGTTATGAGGGCGACCGACTTCGTGCTGCCCGCCATCGAGATCGTCGACACGCGTCAACTCGGTCGCGGACCAAACACCCTGATCGACAGCATCTCCGACGCTGCCGCCTGCGGCTTGGTGATCCTCGGGGCAAACCCGACCAAGCTCAAAGACATCGACGTGCGCAACGTCGGAGCGACGTTGTCGATCAATGGTGACATCGAGGAGAGCGGCATGGCCCGAGCCGTGATGGGCAACCCCATCAACGCGGTCGCCTGGCTGGTCAACAAGCTGTCGGAGTTCGGCGTCTCACCCGAGGCCGGCCATGTGATTCTGTCGGGATCGTTCATCAAGGCCATCCCGTTCCAGGTCGGCGACAACGTCGAAGCCCTGTTCAACGGCCTCGGCGAAGTCACCTTCCGCGCCCGCTGACGCATCGATTGCGAGCCTCAGTCGTCGATGTAGGCGATGAACTCGCAGGTTGCCAACTTGGCGTCGGCGATGAATTGGGTGTGTCGGGCGGGACGGGCCGTTGGATCGGGGAAGTGCTCGACCCAGATGGGGTTGCAACTGTCGCGGAACGAGATGTCGGGGACGTAGAAGCTGATGCGGGCGATGTGCCGCCATTCTGCACCGGCCTCCTGAAGGATCTGACCGATGTGGTGGAACAGGTTGGCGTATTGCGCCTCCGCGGTCTCCGGCACCGTCTGTTCGCCCGGATCGCGTGCCGCGATCACGCTCGACACCAGCAACGGTCCGATGCGTGAGGCGGCCGGAATGGGGTTCACGTGCTTGAAGCTGGTGACCTCGATGGATTGCCTGGGCATGTCAGTGGTCCTTCTTCTGTGGTTGCCGGGCCGCGAACCATTCTTCGAACTCGGCACGCCGCTCTTTCGAGACCGGGAACACACCGATGGTGCTCTCGCCGGCGTCGACCCGCTCGAGCGCCCACGTCTCCTCCGCCTCCTGCTGCACTGCGGCCGCGGCCAACTCGACCACGAGCGACGGCGGGATCACGACGGCACCCTCACCGTCGCCCACGACGATGTCGCCGGGCATCACGGTGACGCCGGCGCAGGCGATGGGGATCTGATGCTCCAGGGGCATGTGCGTTCGGCCGAACGTCGCTGCATGTGACGAACCGTGGTACACGGCGATGTCGAGCTCGGCCACGGCCGGTGTGTCGCGCACTGCTCCGTCGGTGATCATCCCCGTGGCTCCGCGGCGCAGGGCGCGCAACGCGAACACGTCGCCGAACGTCCCCGCATCCGGCTCGCCGCGTGCCTCGATCACCAACACCTCTTCGGGCGCCATGCTCTCGACGGCGCGGCGTTGGGCATTCTGCCCCGATGTGTACTGCGCATTGAGGTCTTCGCGCAGCGGCACGTAACGCAGTGTGTGGGCGTACCCCAGCATGCGTTGGCCGGGCTTGATCGGCTTCAATCCGCTGAGGAACGTCGAGCGGATGCCCTTGCGCTGCAGCTGGTTGGTCAACGTCGCGGTCGACACCGAGTTGAGCTGGGCACGGAGCTCGTCGGTGAGGAGAACGGGACGCGGCGGATCTTCGGACGACATCGGCCTAGTCAAGCACGACGGGACGGCGCGCCCGAAAGGCGACAAGCGTGTCAGTCGGCGAGTTCGTGCGTGTTCCAGGTCGGCCGGGTGTCGGCAGCCTGCACGTACTGTTCGGCGAGGCGACGCAGGAGGTAGTTCTCGAAGGCCTCCTCGGGCAGGGCCGGCGCGTAGAGGTGACCCTGCTGACGCACGCAGCCGAGCGCGATCAACGCATCGGCCTGGGCGCCTGTTTCCACTCCATCGGCGGTCACCTCGAGACCGATCTCGCGGGTGAGGGCGATGATCGACCGGACGATCGCGCGATCGTGAGGATGGGTCGTGATGGTGTCGATCGAGATGCGGTCGATGCGAACCTCGTCGAGCGGCAGGCGCCGAAGCATGCTGAGCGATGACACACCTTGGGCGAAGTCGTCGAGGCAGACACGTCCACCGCGGGCCCGGAACTCCGAGAGGTTCGATGCGGCCGAAGGAAGGTCGACGGTGACGAACGATTCGCGCACGTCGACCGTGAGCAGGTGGGGATCGATACCCCGAACGAGCAGATCGATGGGGTTGTCGCGCCACGGGCGCTCGGTCGAATGCGGCGCGAGGTTGACGCGGAAGCGGAATCCCTCGGGCAGGCCTAGCACGGCCAGTCGGCGAATCTGCCTGCGCGCGCCACCGAAGACTCGCTCGGTCACCCGGTCGAGCAGGCCGGCCCTGACCGCGAGGTCCATGAAATCGTGGGCTGCGATGACCGTGCCATTCGGCTGGACCCATCGGGCCAACAGTTCGGCGCCGACGATCATGCCCGTGCTGGCGTCGAGCTCCGGTTGGAAGAACGGCACGATGTCGCCGTCGTCGATGGCCCTGCGCAATCGCAACTCGAGGTCGATCCGGTTCTTGTTCTCGCGGGCGAGCTCGGTGTCGAAGTGAGTGACCCTGCTGCGACCGGTCGACTTGGCGCGGTAGAGGGCGAGGTTCGCGTTGGCCAAGACCTCGCTCACGTTCGCGCCGTGCGTCGGTGCATGGGCGATCCCGATGCTGACCGAGGATGGCAACTCGCGCCCTGCGGCGTGGATTGCCTGGCCGAGAACACCCTGCAGTTGGTGGGCAACGGCGACGGTCGCCTGCTCGCTGGCGCCCGGCAGGGCAATGACGAACTCGTCACCACCGATGCGGCCGGCGACACCGTTGGTGGTGATGCAGCGCTCGATTCGATCAGAGACGATGCGGAGGAAGTGGTCGCCCCCTCGGTGTCCGAGTGTGTCGTTGACCGACTTGAAGCGATCGAGATCGAGGAACAGCACGCCGACCGGCTCAGATGCCTCTTCCCCGATGAGACCTTCCAATGCCTCGAACATCCCTCGCCGGTTCAGCAGGCCTGTTAGTGCGTCATGCGTGGCTTGATGGGTGAGTTGCTCGATCGATATCGCGAGTTGGGCGTTGGTCTCGGTCAGTTGGATCTGATCTCGTTCGATCTCGGCAAGTAGATCCTCGCTCGTCTTCTGCAGGGCGATGGCGGTGCGAGCCGTCTTGCTCAACGTGGAGTGGATCACGGTCAGCGCCGCCGTATAGAAGACCCACAGCACAGCGAGACCACGAAGGCGGATGTCGGCCGATGTCGCCAGGGTGAACGACGACAGCGACGCCATCGGCACCAGCAGGCTCGCAAACATGTCGCGTCGGCCCGCGGTCAGCATGGCTGCGATCGCGCTGGCAGTGGTGGGGAACACCGCGAAGAGCATCACCATCTCCACCGATGACGGGCTGGCCACCCACGTTGTCATGCCGAACACCACGCCCATGGAGATCAGACCTGTGCGCAGCAGTGCCACGATCCAGCGTGGGGTCAACACCTGGTTCGCACTGCTCGATGCCGCTGCTGAACGACGGTAGGCGCCCGTGCCGACGGTGAGCAGCACCGTCGCCACGAGAGCTGCGCCGATCCACCACTCGAGGCGGGCAAGGTTGTTCTCGCCGCTCGTCAGGGCGGCGACGAGAACGGTGAAAGGCAGCAGCCAGAAGGGCGCGATGGCGATGTTGGTAGCGACCGAAACGAGCGCCCGATCCTGCAGGCACGCATCGTGACCATCCGTCGTTGGCGATTCCGCCTCCGCCACCGTGTTCTCCTCGGGCTCGCGCGCCTTCTTGCGCTGAGTTGTTTATCGGTCAAATGCGTACTTTGCGTGAGGTCTATCTCGAATAGTTTGACCTTGTCCGCGCCACGTTCTGCGTGAGAATGGGCCGGTGCGAGGCCGATTTGCTCCTTCTCCAACGGGTTCCTTGCACCTCGGGAACCTCAGGACGGCGCTCGTTGCGTGGCTGCTGGCGCGCCAAGGCGGTGGCGATTTCATCGTGCGCATGGAAGACCTCGACAGGGTCACATCGGCGCCGGCTCACGAGACCGATCAGCTGGCCTCGTTGCGCAGCATCGGCCTCGACTGGGATGGCGACGTCGTCCGCCAGTCCGAACGTTTCGATCTGTATCGGGACGCCATCGATCGGCTGCAGTCGGCCGGCCTCGTCTACGAGTGTTACTGCACGAGGCGCGAGATTCGCGAGGCCTCGCAGGCACCGCAGGGCGTTGATCCCGCTGGCAGCTACCCGGGAACATGTCGGAGCCTGAACGACCGCGATCGAGCGAGGCTGCGAGCCGAGGGTCGTCGGCCTGCCTTGCGGTTGCTGAGCGACGGTCGAGACGAATCCTTCGACGATCGCTTCAGCGGCGCACACGCGGGACGCGTCGACGATCTCGTGTTGCAACGCAACGATGGCGTGCCCGCCTACAACCTCGCCGTCGTGGTCGACGACGCGGCACAAGGCGTGACCGAGGTCGTGCGCGGCGACGACTTGATCGCATCGACGCCACGACAGGTCATGCTCTACCGGCTTCTGGGTCTGTCAATTCCACAATTCGCCCACGTGCCCATGGTGCTGGCGCCGGACGGCACCCGGCTGGCCAAACGTCATGGCGCGGTGACGCTGGCCGACCTCGCCGAGCGTCACAGCTTGTCGCCCGGAGACGTGTGCGCGCGGCTGGCCGAGAGTCTCGGCATCGACACAGGTCTGAAACCGGTGATGGCGGGGGACCTGATCGATCGATTCGATCCCGATCGGATGCCGTCGACGCCGTGGTTCCTCGCACCGGAAGAACTCTGACACGATCGGGAGGATGTTCGACGATCTGCAGCAAGTGTTCGGGTATCGGGGTGCGATCGACGAACGCATGAGCGTCGATCTGGTCGGCCCCGATCTGATCGTCATACCGTGTTGGACGCCGCAGTTCTGCGCCACCCTCGTGCGCGCCGCCGAGGCGCTGGGCGCCTTCGAGCCGCAGCCCGACGATCCCGTGCCAGGTCACGAGGTGTCGTTGGCCGTCATCAGCCCCCGCCTGTTCGAAACGGTGCAGGACGACTTCGGCTCCCGGATCTGGCCGCAGGTGCAAATGGTGTGGCCGTACGTGGATTACCACGGGCTGCGAGATGCCTTCGTCATCCGGTACGCGCTCGGCGAGCAGGAGTCGCTGCGCATCCATCACGACGTCGCTCAGGTCTCCGGCTCGATCAAGCTCAACGAGGGCTACGCCGGGGCCGATCTGGTGTTTCCGAGGCAGCGCTTCGACAACTCGGCCGTCGACGTCGGCGCACATGCTGGTGTGGCCCTCGCTCGTGACCCACCCACACGAGACTGCTCCGCTCGAGGACGGAATCAAATATGCATTGACGGTGTGGTTCGAGTTGCCGTCTTTCTGACGGCTCCATCGAGTAAATTCGTTGTAGATGAATCGGCGAGCTGTGTCCCAAACCTTGCCGCTGCTGTTCTCCGTTTTGGCCCTCGTCCTTTCGTCGTGCTCGCAAAACGGCTTGTCCGCGGCGGCGCAGACCATCCCTCCGCCGATCACGCTGTCGGGTCTGCCGAGACCGACCGCCGCCGAGGTTGTCACCACACCGGTCACCACCGAGGCCCCGACCACGACCGAGGCGACGACCACCACCGTCGAGCCGACCACCACTACTGAGGCGCCCACCACGACGGTGGAACCAACGACGACCACCATTCCGTTGCCGACCAACGTCGAGATCGTCGGCCCCAACGCGACCCCCCTCGAGGCAGTCGGAGGACACAGTGGCGAGGCGACGGCCGCAATCCAGGCCAGGCTGCTGCAGCTCGGCTTCTGGAACGCCGGCGCCGACGGCGAGTACGGCTTCAGCACCAAGCAGGCGGTCATGGCGTTCCAGAAGTACATCGGGTTGCCACCCGATGGTCTGGTCGACCAGACCACCGCCGATTACTTGGCCAACTTCGTGGAGAAAGCGCATGCCGCTGCCGACACCGGCACGCTCGTCGAGGTCGACAAGGCCAAGCAGTTGCTCTTCATCGTGGTCGACGGCAAGACGCAATGGACGTTCAACACCTCGACCGGTAGCGGGATCCCCTACGAGGCCGCGAACAAGAACGATCCGACCAAGATCGAAAAGGGCGATGCCGTCACGCCCGACGGCCTGTTCCACACGACCCGCGAGCGTCCGGAGGGTTGGTGGGAAGGCGACCTCGGCAAGATCTACCGGCCGAAGTACTTCGTCGGTGGCGTGGCGGTGCACGGCATGACCAGTGTGCCGAACCACCCGGCGTCACACGGTTGTGTGCGCCTCAGCATCCAGGCGATGGACTTCATCTGGGATCAGAACCTGATGCCGCTGCGCATCACGGTGTGGGTGCACAGCTAGCTGATCAGCCCACCAGTTCGCGCAGTTGCCTGTCGAGATCGATGGTGGTCGCCGGAAGCTCGCCGTCCCAGACCTTCGGATCCGCCGAACGTGTGATGGGCGCATCGTGGAGGGCCTGTGCCAGAGCGGCAGCACGGTGGCGAGTCGACTCCGACTTGCTCGCCAGGACGATGACTCTGCTGCGGTGCCGCACCACGGTCTCGCCGCTGTGGAAGACGTCGGCGATGACTCCCGCCGTGGTGATCATGACTGCATCACGCTCGAACGGCGCGAGATCGTCGGTGTTCGCATCGACGATCACGAAGCAGTAGGCGTCGGTGGGTGTGATGCCGAACGCTCGGCAGTGCTGGTAGATCTCCTTCAGCCGGAGGCGCAACACGATGGGAGTAGCCAGGCCGGTGACGGCGTCGAGGCATGCTCCCGCGTGAGTGCTGCGTACGTAACGCTCGGCCCAGCCCTCGGCGAACGCGGCCAGCGACGGGAACGACTGCAGTTCAGCGCTCCGCGAGCGCTTGGTCAGCGTCGAGAGCGCTTCGAGCCAGGCGTTCAGTTGCTCGAGCGGCCAACCCTGATCGCCGAGCGTGTTGCCGAGTCGGCGCAACGCGCCACGAAGTCCGTGCCGGTCGTGGAGTGCCTCGACGACACGACTTGCCGCGTCGACGATGCTGAGGTCGAGTTGCTGGTCGGCATCGATCTGGATGAGCGAGAGCCATTCGTCGAGGGTCGTCTGCCAATCGGTGCCGATGCCGACGAGACGTCTCCGACTACTCCCCATGAACGGTTATCGGCGGGTTTGGCGGCGACCTTGAGTCAATTGTCGGCCCGGCGGATCCGCAGCTTGCGATCGTCGGCGGTGAAGCAGCGACCGGTCTCGAGATCGAAGCGCCATCCGTGCAGCGTGCACACCAGTTCGCCGTCCTCGATCTCGCCGAACACGCTGAGATCGGCCTGGCGATGCGGGCACAACCGCTCGACCATGTAGTCACCGATCCGGATTTCCTCGCCCGCGAGATCGCTGCGTTGCGGGTCGAGCCGCCGCCTGGCTTCCGCCTCGGCACGGCGCATCCGTTCAGGCGACAACGACTTGAAGAAGTTGTAGAGGTACTCGTTGAACGAGCCCGACCTCCAGGCGCGGAATCGGCACGACAGGAACAACGCGTTGCTCCAGTCGACGGATCGTTGAGCAACGACCGTCTCGACGAGCTCGCGCTGGATCTCGAAGCGGAACGCGTGGTCCTCGCCGGCGAACTCGCGGACCTGGCCGTTGGGGAAGTCGATGATCACCTGGAGGTCGCCGGCACGAAGCAAGCAGTTGTCGCCGATGCCCGACCGCAGCGAGGGAGACATCGCCAACAGCGGTTCCCACCATGCCTGCAACGTGGGCAGCAGATCGGTGCTCGGGGGACTCCAATGCCGGTGCATGTCGGTGAGCCACGGCATCCAGTCGGCCTGGTATCCGCGGAGGTAGCCGGCCTTGTCGTCGAAGATCGCCTCGACGTCGTCGTCGGCGATGGGGTGGGTGACGCTGATCGAATCGGTCGTGACGTCGATGGCCGTGCCGGGGATGGCCAGCACACCGTGGTGCCCGGCGGCAACGAGGCGCGCCATGAAGCTGCGCTGATCGGGGAAGATGCTCAGCTCGTCGCCGGTGATCACGTTGAGCCGGAAGAGATCGGGATCCAGGAACGCGGGCGGGCCGGCGCTCGGCACGACCGCCCTTGCGCCGATCGCCTCGACGTACCGCATCGCCCTGGCGAACTGACTGGCGACCTTGGCGTCGACGAGCTCACGCATGCGCTGCGGAGGCTCGTCGTACACCATCGGGTACCAGATGGCGCCGCTGTACTGCAGCCAGTGCAGGTCGACCGGTCCGTGGGCGCGCAACGCGTCGAGATCGTCGGTTCGGCAGTCGTTCTGATTGACGAGCCGAGCAGTGCCGTCGCTGACCACCAGCGCAGAGTCGCCTCCGGGCCCGTCGGTGATGCTGGTCTCGATGTGGATGGCTATTCGCAGGTTCGGGCCCAGTGCCAACTCTTCGCCATCGGTGGTGCGGACGACGTTCTCGAAACCGAGGGCCCGGATCCTGCGCTCGAGCTCGCGGGTCGGATAGCCGGGCACGAGCACCGTGGTGCTGCGGTCGACGTGATCCGCGAGCCACGGTTCGTCGAGATGATCGGCGTGCAAGTGCGAGATGTAGAGATAGGTCGGATGTTCGATCCGTTCCATCAGTTCCGGCGACAACTGGTCGTTGCGCGGGAACACGAACCACGATCCGAAGAACGCCGGCAGGAACCAGGGATCGCACAGGATCGACCCGTCGACGGTGTCGATCAAGATGCCGGCGTGACCGACGGAGGTGGCGCGCATTCGAACCGAGGTTAGTGAGCGTTGTCGGAGATCGGGCTTCGCAGCCCTGTCGTTCGCCTGCGCGGCGGCGTATCAGGCGACTGGCGGATCGGTGAACTGCTGACCGCTGCGCGACACGTGCTCGGTCCACGTGCTGCCGTCCCAGTAGCGCAATTCGAATCGGCCGGCCGGGTCGGCGTACCAACCTGCGGGCACCGCAGGTGCTGCGGCAGGCTCGGGTGTCGCCGGTGCAGGTGTCGCGGCGGCAGGCGTCGTCGCTGCAGGTGTCGATGCAGCAGGTGTCGATGCTGCAGGTGTCGACGCCGGAGTTGGCGTCGGTGCGGGCGCCGGCTGGTAGCCGGGCGTCGTGGCTGGCTCGTACGTCGTTGCCGGCTGGATGGTGATGGACGGCTGCACGCCGGTCGGTTGGGCGGTCCCGCCTGTGCCGGGTGAGCCGGGAGTGCCGGGTGTCGATGATGGCGTTGCAGGCTCGGGGGCGATCGCCCATCCCGAAGGTTCGGTGACGGGCTCTGACTTCGATTCAGGCTGTGTCTCTGAGGAGGTCTCGGACTTAGCAGGGAGCAGCAGCGACGAGGGCTCGTCGTCGGGCTTGTCGTCGCTGATCGCGTCAATCGTCTCAGCGGCCTTCGTGGTTTCGGCGTCGTCCTTGTCGTCGACCTTGGTGTCGACCGCGGGCTTGGTCTCGCCCGGTGCGCTGCTCGAGTCGGAATCGTCAGCCTTGTCGCGGCTCAGGAACGCGGTGACATCGCCGCCGGTCGGGACGATGGCAACCACCGACCACCCCTCCCCTGCCTTCGCGGTGAGCTTGGTGGCGAGAGCCGACGGATCGTAGGACGAGGCGCTGATCGATTCGAATTCCTGCATGGTCGGAGAGCGTAGTGTGCCCGGCACCTGTTGCGAAGACGTCGGACGAAGCGCAAGGACGACTTTTCGGGCTGATCTCTCAGCTGGGAAGCACGAGGGTGTGCACGTCGGTGTCGGTGGGTGCCCCGTCGTAGACCAACGCTCCGTCGCGCAGGGCCAGCAGCCGCCCGACCTGCTTCACGAAGCTGAGTTCGTGAGTGGCGATCAGCAGGGTGGCGCCGCGCTGGGAGGCTGCGTCGAACAGGCTGAGCAATGCCTGCTTTCCGGGCTCGTCGAGACCGACGAACGGCTCGTCGACGAGCAGCAGCGTGAACGGTCGGATGAACGCCAGGGTGATGGCCGCCTTCTGACGAAGACCACGACTGAACGTCGTGGGAATGTCGTCGCGGCGCGCGCTGAGACCGATCTGCTCGAGCAGGTCTTCCGCACGTTGATGCCATTCGGTGACCCCGTGCAGTCGGGCGACGAACTCGAGGTGCTCCCACAGCGACAGATCGTCGTAGAAGGTCGGTGTGTCGCTGAGCCACGACAGCAATCGTCGGGCCTCTTGTGATCCTGCGTCGTGGCGGCCGATCTTGACGCTGCCGTCCGTGGGATCGAGCAGGCCCGCGGCCATCTTCATCAGCGTGGTCTTGCCGCTGCCGTTGTGGCCGACCAGCGCGACCTTGGCACCGCTGTCGATGCCGAGCGTCAGCGGTTCGAGTGCCGGCCGGTCGCCGTATGTCTTGGTCAGTTGGCGAGTCGCCAGTTCGGTCATGACGGCGTGCTCCGCTGTTGCTTGGCGAAGGCCTGGCCCTCGGACATGAACTGGCGGAACTTGCGCCGCCACTGGTCGCGGCGCCGTACCCAGAAACCGACCAGGAGGATCAGCAGCACTGCACCGACCGCGCCGCGAAGCGCTGCACCGGCCGGTGGTTGGCCGAGCCGTTCAGCTCGGCGCACCAGCAGGATGGTGCTGGCTGCGAGAGCACTCACAACGATCGGGATGCCGACGCGAAGAGCGCTCGACATGCCTGCCATCTCCGGCGGAACGAATGCTTGCTGCGCGCCCGTGCGTGTGGGATCAGGGGCATCGCGGACGATGCTGACCACGCCACCGGCTGCGCCGCCGAGCACGGTGGGCAGGGCCAGGATGGCGGCAGGGACAATCGCACGCGATGTGCCAAGCACGGCCACAGCACTTGCCGCGGCAACCACCGCGAATGGAATCAGTGCGATCGACGGTGCCACGAGGTGACGCACCAACAGTTCCCCTCGTTCGATGGGCAGGCTGTCGGTCCGGTCTGGCTGATCGACCTCCTGCGACAGCGGTTCCATCACCTCCAGACCGAGCACGAACAACATCAGCGCGGTGCCGACGATCGCCGGCGTCGTGCCGCGCATCACCATCGCCTGGAACGCACCGGCCATTGCGGCGAAGACGGTCATACGCACCAGCCGGGTGGCCGGGAAACGGGCGACGCTGGCAATGCCGCGCCGCACGATCGGCTGGCGGATCCAACGCGGCACCCTGATCCACGGCCGGCCCCTCGTCTGCTCCTGGTTCAACTGACGTCGTAGCAGGATCACCGTGCGCAGGTCCTGCATCGTGACGGCGAAGCGCAACTGGGCGACGAGACTGCTGCGCCGGGCGAGCGCATCGAGCGAGGTCTGCTGCAGCATGGCGATGCCGACGAGCAGCACGATCACCGAGATCAATGGAGCAGCGAGATCGACGGGATGTTGCCGCCAGCCCCACATGGCCAAGCTGCCGTCGATGTTGGCGGGGCCGGGGATGTGCCACGCCAGCGCGGCTGCTTGCCAACCGACGCCCGCGAGACCTACCGATGTGGCGATCCACAGCGGCAGCCGAATGGCGTGGGCGACCAGTGCGGTACCGGCCCACAGCAGGGCGGTGGTGATACCGAACACCGCGCCGCTTGCGGCCCAGGCAACCGGTGTGCCCGGGAGCCTTCGTCCCGCCAGTTGGCCGACGATTGCGCCGAACACAGCGGCGAGCGATGCCGCGCTGCGCGCCCGCTGGGTGACCGGTCGCAGCAGCGCACGCAGGCGGTCGACGGGCGAGAGCATGACGTACGTGACGTCGGGTGACTCCAGTGCGAGCGGTCCACCTTGCGCTCCGCTGCGCAGAGCCGCGAGGAATGCCACGGCTGTGACCATCCCGATCAGCGCCGGGCCATTCCTGGCAATGTCGGCGACGGCGGCATCCGACACGGTCGTGTCGCCGATCGAGCTGCTGATCCACAGCACGGTGCCACCGCCGAACAGCGCGACGAGATAGACGCGGTACGCGGCGTCGAACCATTCGATGTCGCCGAGGCGATGCCGCTTGCGACGGCGTCTGAGATCGTGCAGAACGTCGAGTGCCGCGTCACTCATCGGTTTCGGCCTCACGGTTCGGGTCTGCGGACCAACCCGACCAACTGGCCACGTACAACCGTGGCGGAGCGAGACCGGCATGCTCCATCGCCAGCACGTTCATGCACGCGCTGACGCCGGAACCGCAGTACGCCACGACGTCGTGCCCGTCGTCGACACCGAGTCGGCGAAAGTGCTCGCGCACCTCGTCGCCCGACCGCGGGGTCGTGTCGCCGTCGAGCACCGCCGACCAGGGCGCGCTGCGCGCACCGGGGATGTGACCGGCGCGTTTGTCGATCAGGGTGACTTGGCCGATGAACCGTTCGTACGAACGGGCGTCGATTGCGGTGCCGCCCGCCGCAACGACCCTTTCGACATCGTCCGCAGTGGCCAGGCGATCGGTCGGCCAGTCCTTGGGCACGAACTGGGCCCGCAAGGGTGTGCGCGCCGGTCCCGTCTCGGTCGGCCCGGTCCATGCATCGAGGCCGCCGGCCAGCACGGCAGCATCGGAGCCGAGCATCCGCAGCATCACGACCAGCCGCCCTGCGGTCAATCCGCCGGTGTCGTCGTACGCGACGACCAGCGTGTCGTTGGCGATGCCGAGCGAGCCCATCGAATCGGCAAACTCCGCCGGCGTCGGAAAGGGGTGACGGCCCTCGGTGGCCGGTTGATCGTGGCCCGCCAATTGGTTGTCGAGATCGACCCATACTGCGCCGGCGAGGTGTCGGGCCTCGAAGGCGGCCCGGCCATCGCGGCCGTCGAGATACCAACGCACATCCGCGAGCACTGCCTCGGGATGTGCTGTGACGAAGTCGGCATCGACGAACGGCGGGATCATTGAATGTCTCGTTCGGCGAGCGCAGTCGCCTGAGCCAACACCTCGCGCAATGGGCGACCGAGTGCCGCTGCAGCCGCTGCTGCATCGTCGTACTCGACCTTCACCCGACCGAGTGCGACCTTGGCTCGCACCTTGTGGCCCTCCACGTTCACCTCGCGTTCGCTGCGCTGTTGCGGCCAGCGACGTAGTTCCATCCCTCGCAGACCGAGCGAGCCGGTCTCGCGCAGCAACAACGCCCCCAGCAGTGCCGCGGCGGGTGGGTCGCACAGCACGTGCACGGTGTGTGCGGGCCGTCCCTTCTTCATGACGATCGGTGTGGCCCATGCATCGTGCGCGCCTGCAGCGATCAGCGAAGCGATCGTGTGGGCGATCACCTCGCCGGTGGCGTCGTCGACGTTGGTCTCCAACAGCCGAACGAACTGGCCAGGTTCGGGTATCACGCTCGTCGCAATCGGCGTCGCCGATCACCACTTGCACGACGTTGGGGCGACCAGGGATGTCGGCGCTGCCGGCGCCGTAGCCGACCGACGAGACGGTGAACTCGGGCATCGGACCGAACTCGTCGGCCAGTGCGCACATCAACGCCACTCCGGTGGGTGTGGCGAGCTCCTTGCGGTCGTCGATGCCACGGCTCGGCGCGTTGCGGCGCGGCGAGCAGTTCGGTGACTGCCGGCGCAGGATTGGGAAGCTGGCCGTGCGCCGCCATCACCGTGCCCTCGCCGACGGTGATCGAGCTGCAGACGATGCGTTCGACCTCGAGTGACTCCAGGGCCGCGCACGTGCCGACGATGTCGACGATGGCGTCGACCGATCCGACTTCATGGAACTCGACGTCGTCGGCGGGCACGCGGTGCATCTTCCCTTCGACATCGGCAAGCATGCCGAAGGTTCGTTGGGCTCGGTCGCGAACTCGCTCGGGAAGACCCGCGGCATCGATCAGTTCACGGATGGCTCGATAGCCACGGCGATGATGCCGATCCCCGTGATCGTGCTCGTGGCCCTGGCTGTGCTCGTTGTCGAGCACGACCACGTGCGCCTGGGTGGCGGCAACGCCGCAGCGTGTCACGGCCTCGAACGTCAATGCATAGCCATCGAGGTCGAGCCGACCGACGAGCTCGGCGATCGCCAGCGGATCTGCGCCGGCATCGACCAGCGCCGCCATGCTCATGTCACCGGCGGTACCGGCGAAACAGTGAAACCAAGCGGTTCGGGTCACGGCATCATTCTGGCGATCGCGCACGCTGCTCCAAACCCGTTGTCGATTCCCACCACTGTGACGCCGCTCGCGCACGAAGCGTGCATTGCCAGCAGTGCGGTGATCCCGTCGAGGCTGGCGCCGTACCCGACGCTGGTGGGCACGGCCACCACCGGTCCGCTGGTCAGCCCGCCGATCACGCTGGCGAGTGCCCCCTCCATCCCCGCGACGACCACGACGGCGTCTGCTGCGGTGATGCGGTCGACGTGGGCCAGCAGGCGATGCAACCCCGAGACGCCGATATCGGCGAGCCGGTCGGGCTCGAAACCGTATGCCCGCAGCGTCAGCACGCACTCGTCGACGATCGGACCGTCGCTGGTGCCGGCGCTGGCGACCAACACGTTGGCGGTGCGACTGGCGGGTGGCCGCCGCCACAGTACTGCCCCGGTCGCCTGCTCGCCCGGGCCATGCTCCGCGCACACGGCTTCGAGTTGCGCTTCGTCGGCACGCGTCAACAGCACCGGTCCGACGCCGTGCGTCATCAGCTCGCCGACGATCGCGACGCATTGCTCGACGCTCTTTCCACGGCCGTACACCGCCTCGGGCATTCCCTGCCGCAACGATCGGTGGTGATCGACCAGGGCGTCGCCAACCTCCGCGAACGGCAGGCGTCGCAGCCGTTCCATCGCCGTGTCGGGGTCGAGTGTGCCGCAGCGCACGTCGTCGATCAGTTGGCGCAGCGTCGGTTCGTCCACCCGCCCATTGTGGCGGCGATCAGCTCCCAGTATCGAGTGCGTCGAGAAAAGCCTCGCCGGGGATCCGCAGGATGTGGCCTGGTGACGTGCAGCGAACCGTCGCCGTCCGGGGCACGCCGTAGAGCACCGCGAGCTCGCCGAACGAATCGCCTGACTTCAACACGCGGATGAAATCGGGGGTGTGGCCGAGGTGGCTGATCAGTACGTCGAAGGTGCCGTCGATGATGAAGAACACGTCTTCGCCGTACTCGCCTTGCCTTGTGACCGACTCGCCGACGTCAACATGTTCACGTTGTGTTGCGTCGGCGAGCTCGCGCAGCCGAGCGGGTGTCGCAAAGCGCAGCGAGGGGATAGTTCCGAGGAGGGAGGCGACGGGTTGTGATGGGTGGCTGATCGTCGCCGGATCGCGATCGTCGGCCATCAATGTGACCCGTGGTTTGCCGAACGCCGACTTCACCTGTCCGTACCACGATCGCGCCAGCATGGCGCTTCCCGTGACGGTTGCGGGCACGGATGTAGCTGTGGGACTCTCGGCGTTGCAGCTCATATCGCTCGGTGGAAAGAGCGCGGACCAATAGCCTGTGATACGTGATTGGCACAACAACTCGCGTCGGCTTCCTGGGGCCGCTCGGCACCTTCACCGAGCAGGCGCTGAAATTGCAGCCCGATCTGGCTGCGGCCGAGCACCTGCTGTACCGCACCATGCCCGACGTGCTCGACGCCGTCGAGACCGGTGAGGTCGATTTCGGCTTCGTGGCCATCGAGAACTCGATCGAGGGAACGGTCAACCTGACTCAGGACGAGCTGGCATTCAGCCACGAGCTTTTGATCCAGCGCGAGGTGGTGCTCGACATCGAACACTGCCTGCTGGCCAAGCCAGGCACGACGTTGGCCGACGTGAAGACGGTGCTCTCGATTCCAGTGGCGACCGCGCAGTGTCACGCATACGTGCGTGCCGAACTGCCGACGGCGGAGCTGCGGGCCGCCAACTCCACGGCCGAAGCGGCGCGAATCGTCAGCGAGGAAGCCGGAACCGGCTCGGCGGCGATCGCGCCTCGGATCGCCGGCGAGGTGTACGGCCTGGCGGTGCTCGCCGAGGACATCGCCGACCATCCCGGCAACCAGACCCGATTCGTCCTGGTGGCCCGACGGGGTGTGCCGGCGAGGACCGGTCACGATCGAACCGGACTGGTGATCTACCAGCGTGCCGACGAGCCCGGCAGCCTCATCTCGATCCTGCAGGAGTTCGCAGCCCGGCGCATCAACCTGTCGAACCTGCTGTCGCGACCGACCAAGGACGGCGGCCTCGGCGACTACTGCTTCATCGTCTACGCCGACGGCCACATCGCCGACGAGCTCCTCGCCGACGCCGTGCGATCGCTGCGAGCGAAACAGGGCAAGGTCAAGTTCCTCGGTTCGTACCCCGCGTCGGGCGAACACGCCCACACCGCCCGCGAACACGCCGACGCCAGATGGCGAGAAGCCGACGACTGGGTCGAATCCCTGCGAGACCAAATCCAGTAACCCCAACCCGTGTGGAGTGTTCCACGCCCACCTGGGTGCCCCGGGACACTCCACTGCGACCGTGTGGAGTGTCTCACGTCCACCTGGGTGCCTCGAAACACTCCACTGCGGTTGTGTCGGTAGTCTCGAACCCGGAACGGTGGCAGAGCGGACAAATGCACCCGCCTTGAAAGCGGGAGGCTCACAAGGCCCGGGGGTTCGAATCCCTCCCGTTCCGCCCTCGGCCCGGCGCGATAGCCACGAAGCCAGTCACCAAATCTCCGGCATGTCCGGAGATTTGGTACCTGGCTGCTCGCTGCGGGTGGGTTGGTCAGCCGATCGGCTGCAGGTCCAAGCGCTGGCTCAACGCTGCGAAATCTGTGTCCTTCAACACTTCCTTGGCGAGGGCACACACGCCGGCGAAGGCCTGAGGCGGTGCGGAGGCGCGCATGCCTCCGAGCATCTCGGTGCGGTCGTCGATGTTCATCGCCGGCAGCATCAACGAGAGGCTCTTGGCCATGTCGTCGGGAGCGATGTCGCTGAGGATTGCTCCGTGGATGGCCAGCAACGGTTCGATGCCGAAGGCGTTCCACAGCGCCGGCATGACAACGCGCTCTTCGACGTCCTGGTGCGCCAGGTACGCCGAGGTGAACGAAGCCAGATCGAGGTAGAGGTTGTGCATCGCGGCTCTGGCATCGTCGCGGTCGGCCTCGAAGGCGAGGTCGGCCAGTGCAATGAGGTCAGCCATTCGCTCTTCGAGGGCGACATGCTCAGCCTGGATCGCGGCCGCCTCCTCGGGCAGCACCTGCTGGATGGCGGCGTCGACGTGGCGATCCTCATGCTCCGCGTGGAAGACGAGGAACTTTACGAGGTCGTGCACGCGGGTGGCGTGGGCCGTGCGGGCTGCACAATCGTGCGGGTCGACGTTGCCGGCCTCGACAACGACCTCGAAGAGGTTGACCCGGATGGCCTTGTGAATATCTCGGTACAGATCGAAAGGGACAGTGGTGTGGGGTGAACGTGCGTCGAACATTTCTTGCTCCTTTTGGCGGTGGCGCCGCCGGATGCGACGCTGTGTCGATCATCAAGGATTTTGAAAAGTCGTGCTGCTGAACCCGTCGTACGGCGTTGCTATGTTTTTGCTAAGCGGGAGGAATCGGGAGTGACATGCTCGAGCCGGACGTGATCGACCTACTCGAATCGGGATGCGGGATGCTGATCGGGTTCGTCACGGCGGAGGGCATGCCGTTTGCGACGCGCGGCTGGGGCATGACGGTGCTCGATGAGGGAACCAGGGTTCGGATGCTGGTGGGGAGCGCCGAAATGGCCAGGCTGGGGTACCCGCCCGGTGGCGAGGTTTCAACGATGGTGGCGGTCACCGGTTGCAGTGTGATCACGCTGCGATCGGTCCAGCTCAAGGGACCGATCACCACAGTCGAACCGCTGAATGACGACGACGACACGAGACGGCTCGAGAGCTATTGCAACGCGTTCTTCGACGACGTCATGGTGGTCGACTCGGTGGACCGATATCTGATGGAGCGCCTGGTCCCAACCGAGCTCGTGGCGTGCGAGTTCGACATTGTCGAGGTCTACAACCAGACACCGGGCCCGAATGCCGGTGCACCGGTCGCAGCGAGAGCGACCTAGTGGCGGATCAATCGCTGACGATCGACGATCTGCACGGGTGCTTCAACGGCCTCATCCCTGCGGTGATCGCCACCGTCTCGGGGCAGAGGCGTCCCCAACGTGACGTACATCTCGAGGGCCCATCCGGTCGACCACGAGCGGATCGCGATCTCCAACCAGTTCTTGTCGAAGTCGAAGAAGAACCTCGCCGAGAATCCGAACGCATGCCTGCTGTTGATCCGCCCCGACACGCACGAGGAGTTCCGCCTCACCATCGTGTACGAACGCACGGAGCGCCGCGGCCCCATCTTCGACCGGTTGCGCAACGACCTGTCGATGATTGCAGCACTCACCAACATGCAGGACGTGTTCAAGCTGTTGTCGGCCGACATCTATCGGGTCACGGATATCGAACAATCGGTGAAGGTCGAAGGGCTCAGCGACGCCGAGATCACGTCATTCAATGCACCTGGCGCTGCATCGCTCGGAGAGTTGTGCGCACGGTTGAGCCGTTGCGGAGATCTCGACAGCCTCGTGCGGGTCACGGTCGATGGATTGGCGGATCTGCTCGGCTACGAGCATTCGCAACTGCTTCTGCTCGACGAGGATGGCACCCGTCTGTTCGCGATCGCCAGCCACGGCTACGCGGCCGCCGGCATCGGCGCCGAGGTCGTGATCGGTGAAGGCGTGATCGGTCGAGCGGCATCGCAATGTGCTCCGATCACGGTGGCCAACTTCAGCCAGATGAGCAAGTACTCGCGTTCGGTTCGACGGTCGTTCGAGGAGAGGGGCGACATCGGGCCGGGCCACGAGATACAGCTGGTCGGTCTCACCAAGCCCGGCAGCCAGATGGCAGTGCCTGCACTGGCGCTGGGGCAGCTCGTCGGCGTGCTCTTCGTCGAGGACCCTCGTGGCGAGCGATTCGGCCACGACGATGCGGCGACGCTGACGGTCATTGCCTCGATCGTCGGGAGCTCGATCGAGACGTTGCGCTCCGAGGTACGCACCGCCGGTGCGGTCGAGGCGGGCGGATCTCCTGCGCCGGTCAAGGTGGGATTGCCACGTTTGCCGCGTGCGCCACTTCGCCGTCGACGGCAGCACGTTCTTCGACGGTGACTATGTCATCAAAGGTGTCGCCGGCAAGTTGCTGTGGTCGTTGTTGCGCCAGTTCCAATCGGAAGGCCGCACCGATTTCACCAACCGAGAAGTGCGACTGGATTCCACGCTTGACCTGCCCGATTTCCGCGACAACTTCGAGAGTCGGTTGATCCTGCTGAAGCGGCGCCTCGACGAACGCGACGCGTTGGTGCGAATCGAGAAGACCGGGCGCGGTCGATTCCGTCTCGGCGTCGACGCAACTCTCCGACTCGAGGCCGTCGACGCCTGACGGAATCGGCCGCGCGCATAGTGTCGCTGCCATGTCGTACGCCGCCGATCCTGCCCGCTACGAGTCGATGACCTACCGCCGTTGTGGTCGCAGTGGGGTGATGTTGCCGGTCATCTCCTTGGGGCTGTGGCACAACTTCGGCGACGAGCGCTCGTGGGAATCTCAGAGGGAGATCTGCCGCCGCGCGTTCGATCACGGCATCACACACTTCGATCTGGCAAACAACTACGGGCCACCGTATGGCGCCGCGGAGACCAACTTCGGCCGCATTCTCGCCACCGACTTCGCCGGCCACCGCGATGAACTGATGATCTCGACGAAGGCCGGCTACGACATGTGGCCGGGCCCCTACGGCGACTTCGGATCTCGCAAGTACCTGCTCGCTTCACTCGATCAGTCGCTGTCGCGCATGGGGCTCGACTACGTCGACATCTTCTACTCGCATCGCGCCGACCCCGACACACCGCTGGAGGAGACGGTCGGCGCGTTGGCGTCGGCCGTCCACCAGGGCAAGGCGCTGTATGTCGGCATCTCGTCGTACTCGTCCGAACGCACACGCCGAGCGGCGAAGTTGTTGGCCGAGCAACACGTCCCGCTGCTCATTCATCAACCTTCGTATTCGATGTTCAATCGCTGGACCGAGCAGGACTCTCTGCTCGCCACACTCGACGAGGTCGGTGCCGGTTGCATCGCGTTCTCACCGCTGGCCCAAGGCATGCTGACCGATCGCTACCTCAACGGCATCCCGTCCGACTCGCGTGCGGCGACGGGTGGCGCGCTGCAGCCCGGCGCGATCACCGAGGAGCGCCTCGACAAGGTCAGGGCACTGAACCACATCGCCGAACGACGTGGTCAGACCCTCGCCGAGCTCGCCCTCGTCTGGGCACTTCGTGACCCACGGATGACCTCGCTGGTGATCGGCGCGAGCAGCGTGAAGCAACTCGACGACAACGTCGCCGCACTCACGAACATGACGCTGACGACCGACGAGCTCGCCGAGATCGACCAGTACGCAGTCGAAGAGAACATCAACCTCTGGAAGAGCTCCAGCGACCAGTAGGGGCGTCCGGTGAGACCAGCGTTTGACTTCTGCGCCACCTATGCGGGGCGTGCGGCGTCAAACGCTGCGGGCCGCTCGATGCGTTTGTGAGTTGCGGCCCCGCATAGGGGCGCGCGGCGTCAAACGCTGGGGGGAGCGGTCGGTAAGGTGCCGACATGCCGAACGAACTTCCCGCAACGATGCGACAGATCCGGTCGCTGGTCACCCCCGACGGCACGCTCGAGTTGTCGATCGCCTCGGTCGATATGCCGCAACCCAAGCCTCACGAGGTATTGGTGCGCATCGAGGCAGCGCCCATCAATCCGTCGGATCTCGGGCTGCTGCTGTCAACGGCTGACCTCGACACCGCCACGGCGACGGGTACCGCCGACAACCCGGTCGTGACCGCGACGATCCCACCGCAGACTCTTCGCGGTCTCGCGGGGCGCAGCGGTCAATCGATGCCTGTCGGTAACGAGGGTGCCGGCGTCGTGGTCGCCGCTGGGTCGTCCGATGAAGCGCAGGCGCTCATGGGCCGCACCGTCGGAATCATTGGCGGCGCGACCTACGCCGAGTACCGCTGCGTTCCGGCGATGCAGTGCTTGGCCCTGCCCGACGGTACCGACCCGGCGCAGGGCGCGTCGTGCTTCGTCAATCCGTTGACAGCGCTCGGCATGGTCGAGACGATGAGGATGGAGGGTCACAACGCACTCGTGCACACCGCGGCAGCGTCGAACCTCGGCCAGATGCTGCAGCGGATATGTACGGCCGACGGCATCCCACTCGTCAACATCGTGCGCCGGCCCGAGCAGGAACAGATCCTGCGCGATCTCGGCGCGACTCACGTGTGCAACTCGACGCTCGGCGACGTTCATGGAAGATCTCACCAGCGCCCTGGTCGATACTGGCGCAACGATCGCGTTCGACGCGATCGGCGGCGGTCGACAGGTCGGCCAGATCCTGGCGTGCATGGAGGCCGCCGCGAACGCGACTGCCACCGAATACAGCCGGTACGGATCCACCGTGCACAAGCAGGTCTACATCTACGGTGGGCTCGATCGTGCGCCGACCGAGTTCACTCGCAACTTCGGTATGGCCTGGGGGATCGGTGGCTGGCTGCTGACGCCGTTCCTCGGAAAGCTCGGCTTGGAAGGGATGTTGCGACTACGCGACAGGGTCGTGGCCGAGTTGACCACTACCTTCGCCAGTCACTACACCGACGAAGTCTCCCTCGCGGGTGCGTTGAGCCTCGATGCGATCAAGGTCTACGCGCGACAGGCCACCGGCCAGAAGTTCCTCATCCGGCCGGCGACCTGATCACCATCTACGCCATCTGCAAGCTGCGGATCGGTCAGGCCTCGACGACCTTCTTCAAGCCTTGCAACGTCGACTTCCAGTTCTTCTCGTACTCGGCGCGGCTCGAACGGTCGGCCTCGGTGACGTCACCGTTGAGGTTGGACTGCTCAAGGGTGACCTTCGTGCCACCGTCGGCCTCGGCAAGCGCGATGTGTACGACGTGGTAGTTGTCGGGTGTGTCGTCCGCTCCGCTGAGCGGGCTCCAGTGTGAGTACGTCATCTCCTTCTCGGGCTTGATGGAAAGGATCTCGCCCTTGTCTTCGAAGGGCTTGTCCTTCCACGTGCCCGAGAACGTGATCGGGTGGCCGACCTGCCAATCCGTCTTCACGGTCGCGCCCATGAAGTACTGCTTGACCAGGTCGGGATCGGTCAAGGCCTTCCAAACCTCCTGCCGTGGCCGATCCACGACGACGGTGGCCTTTGCGGTGATTTCAGGCATGTGCCTACCTCCTGAGGTGGCGTTCTTGATCATCGGAAAGTACCCGTCGGCTTCGGGTGCCAAACCCACTCGGCCAGCCCGTTGCTGCAGGACCAGGCGGTCAGGCCTGCTCTAATCGTGTGATGTCACGAGTGCTCTTCACCGGTGGGCACGTCATCACGTTCGAAGGCCCGCCGGCGAGTTCGTTGGCCATCGACGGCGATCGGATCGTGGCAATCGGCGACGACGCTGCGACGTCGTCGAGGACGTTCGACCGGGTCGTGCAACTCGATGGTCGTGCCCTCGTTCCCGCCTTTCGGGATGGTCACGCGCATCCACTGCACGGTGGGATCAACCGCGGGGAGCTCGACCTCACGGGCGTCGGGTCGTTCGACGGCGTGATCGAAGCGATACGGCGATGGGCCGAGACGCATCCTGCCGATCCGTGGATCGTCGGCCATTGCTACGCCCCGCCGTTGCTGCCCGGTGGTTTGGGCCGCGCGGAATGGCTCGACGATGCCTGTCGCGACCGTCCCGTCGTTCTGTTCCCCACCGACTATCACGCCCTGTGGGCCAACAGCGCCGCCCTGGCCATCGCGAACGTGACTGCGTCGACCGCCGACCCTGAGCTCGGCACGATTGTGCGTGACGGCGATCGACGTCCCACCGGGATGCTGCTGGAGCACGGCGCGATGCAGCTCGTGGAGACGCACATGCCGCCTGTTGCTCGTGCTGTGCGAGAGCGTGGATTGGCGGCTGGAATGCAGGCGCTCAGCTCGGAAGGCATCGTCTGGTGCCAGGACGCCGTTGTGGAGCTCGACGAGCTCGACGTGTACGCCGACGGAGCGCGTCGCGGGCTGTTGACGTGCCGGATCAACGCTGCGTTCAGGGCCGATCCAGTGACGTGGACTCGCCAGCGCAGCGGGTTTCTCGAAGCGCGGCGCGCCCTCGAAGCAGACCACGTCGCGTCCGCCTGGTTGACCGCCCGCACGGTGAAGTTCTTCGCCGACGGCGTGATCGAGGCGGGAACGGGCTTCCTGCTCGAGCCATACGAGGACGCGCCGCACACGTGCGGGCTACCGAACTGGTCTGCCGAAGGATTGAAGGAGGCCGTTCGCGTCTTCGACGCCGACGGGTTCCAGATCCACATCCACGCGATCGGTGACGCCGGTGTGCGAATCGCACTCGACGCCATCGAACACGCCGCGTCGTCTGAATGGTGCGATCGATCGCCGGCCGGTCATCGCCCACACCCAGCTCGTCCATCCTCTGGATCGACCGCGGTTCGCAGCGCTCGGCGTCGTCGCCAACTTCGAACCACTGTGGGCATGCCTCGATGGTTCGCAACTCGATCTCACCATCCCGCGACTGGGACCGCAGCGCAGCGCGTCTGCAGTATCCGATCGCCACCCTCGCCCGGCTCGGTGCACACGTGAGCTTTGGCTCCGACTGGCCCGTGTCGTCGCACCGTCCACTCGACGGATTGGCCGTTGCCGTCACTCGTCAGAACAGCAATGGCGAGCCGGTCGGCGGATGGGTGCCCGAGGAGCGGATCCCAATCCTCCAGGCGATACACGCATACACAGCGGGTAGCGCGTTCCAGGCGTTCGACGACGATGCCGGTGCCCTGGTGGTCGGAGCGCGTGCCGACCTGGTCGTACTGGATCGTGACATCACGGCGATCCCCGGCGACGAGGTATCAGACGCCACGGTCGACGAGACCTGGGTCAGCGGCGTCAGCGTCTTTCGCCGCTAGATCCGCTGCAACGGCCGCGTGCCAGGCTTGCAACGTGAACGTGACCGAGCTGTCCGCTGCGGAGTTGTCGGAGTCGATCCATGCTCGCGACGTCTCGTGTCGCGAGGTGATGACCGCCTATCTCGACCACATCGACGAGCGAAACCCATCGGTCAACGCCATCGTCAGTCGCCGAGATCGCGACGACCTGATGGCTGAGTCGGCGGCCTGCGACGACGAACTCGCTCGGGGCACCTCACGCGGCTGGATGCACGGCATGCCGCAAGCGATCAAGGACCTCGTCGGCGGCCAAGGGCATGCGCATGACGATGGGCTCGCGGTTGTTCGAGCACTTCGTCCCCGACTTCGACAATCTGATGGTCGCCAGGATGAAGGCCGCCGGATGCATCGTCATCGGCAAGACCAACGTGCCCGAATTCGGCCTCGGGTCGCACACGTTCAACGACGTGTTCGGGACCACGCTGAATCCGTTCGATCTCACACGGACGGCCGGGGGCAGCAGCGGCGGCGCCGCGGTCGCTCTCGCTACCAACATGCTGCCCGTCGCCGACGGCAGCGACTACATGGGGTCGTTGCGCAATCCCGCGGCGTGGAACAACGTCTTCGGTTTCCGGCCCAGCCAGGGACGCGTGCCGGGTGGGCCCGAGCGCGACAGCTACCTCGCACAGCTGGCGACAGAGGGGCCGATGGGTCGCACCGTGTTGGATGTTGCGCTGCTGTTGGCGACTCAGGCCGGCTACGACGACGGGTCGCCGCTGTCGCTGTCGGGTCGCCTCGACGAGTTCGCGACCGTCGCGACGGCCCGCGCCGAGTTGCGCGCCGATGCTTCCGGGACGCGGGTGGGCTGGCTCGGCGACCTCAACGGACATCTGGCTATGGAGCCGGCCATCATCGAACGTTGCGAGGCCGGACTTCGCAACATGGAAGCGCTCGGTTGCAGGGTCGAACCGGCCGCCTTCGACATGGCCCCCGACCGGGTGTGGGAGGCGTGGCTCGTATGGCGCCATTTCCTGGTCTCGGCAAACCTCCGGCCGCATCTGGCCGATCCGGCGAACCGCGACCTGATGAAACCGGAGGCGCTGTGGGAGGTCGACAACGGGGCGAACGTCACCGGTGCTCAGATCTCCGATGCCTCCGTGGAGCGAACCGTCTTCTACACCAGCATCACCGCGCTCTTCGATCGCTTCGACGTGCTCGCGCTGCCCACTGCACAGGTGTGGCCGTTCGACGCCTCGCAGCGATGGCCGGCTCGCATCGGTGATCGAGCGATGGACACCTATCACCGGTGGATGGAAACCGTGTTGTACGCCACTTTCGCGGGGCTGCCCGCAATCAGCGTTCCGGTCGGTTTCGATGAACGGGGACTGCCGATGGGCATGCAACTGATCGGCCGCCCGCGCGGCGACGTCGATCTGCTGCGCGTCGCTCACGCCTACGAGACAACGCTGGAGCGATAGGCCGAGATGGACGCGGCCGTGCAGCAGTTGGTGGAGCGGCTCGGCATGACGCCGCTGCCGGTCGAGGGCACGTTCTTCGTCAGCACGTATCGCAGCGCCACCGAGACCGAGAACGGCGGACCGGTCGGCACGGCGATGCTCGGCCTGTACAGCAACGATCCGCCGAGTCGTTCGCTGTTCCACCGACTCGAGTTCGACGAGGTGTGGCACTTCTACGCCGGCGACCCGCTGCGGCTCGTGCTGCTCCATCCCGACGGTACGAGCGGCGACGTGATCATGGGATCCGATGTGTTGGCCGGCCAATTGGTGCAGACCGTGATACCCGCCGGAGTCTGGCAGGCGGGCGAGCTCGTCGGCTCGGGAAGGTGGGCACTCTTCGGGTGCACGATGGCGCCTGGCTTCGTCGGCACGTGCTTCGAAGGCGGCACGGTCACCGACCTGCTGGCCTCGCATCCCGATCGCGAGTCCGACATACGACGACTCGGGATCGCCGACGACCACGGCACCGAAATGCCCGACGGGTTCGCCACCTGAGCGCTGGTAAGGTCACGATTCTGAGTCAGCCGTGAGGAGGGCAACATGCCCGGGAAAACGCCACAGAAGCCGTCGGCCAAGAAGGCCGGCAAGTCCCTCAAGGAAAAGCGCGAAGCGAAGCGCGAGAAGAAAGAGAAGCGGCCACCCCTCGGATAGGTGGGCGCTCCAGTGTCGCGGCGGTATCTGCTGCCGACATCGCCGGTCGAACGGCTCGACGACTACCTCAGCGCAGGTGGTGGTGACGGCCTCGACAACGCGCTCAGGATTGGCGACTCCGAGACCATCGAGGTGATTGCCGCGTCGGGCCTTCGCGGTCGAGGTGGCGCGGGCTTCTCCACGGGCCGGAAGTGGGCGTCCGTTCGCGATGGTGGCGCGGGCACGCGCTTCGTCGTCGTCAACGGGGCCGAAGGCGAACCGGCGACGTTCAAGGACCGAATGCTGATCCGCCTCGACCCGTATCGCATCGTCGAGGGCGCGGCAATCGCAGCACTCGCGGTCGGCGCCGGAACGGTCTACCTGGCGACCAAGCGTTCGTATCGACCCGAGGTGGAGGCGTTGACGCGTGCCGCCGTCGAGATGAGTGCGACCGGGATGCTGCAGGAGCTCAGCGTCAACATCGTCGAAGGTCCCGACGACTACCTCTACGGCGAGGAGAAGGCTCTGCTGGAGGTGATCGAGGGCAAAGATCCTCTGCCGCGCCTGCTGCCGCCGTACGAGCTCGGCCTGTTCGCCACCGACGTGGCGATCGGCTGGGAAGCCGGGGTCCAGGCCCGTGTCGGGACGTGCCGAGTCGAACCCCACCGTCGTCAACAACGTCGAGACGCTGGCTTCCGCTGCGCACATCATGGCGAAGGGTGTCGAATGGTTCCGGTCGATGGGCACCGCCGCTTCTCCCGGCACGGTCATCGCAACCGTGGTGGGCGATGTCGTGCGTCCGGGCGTGCACGAGGTGGAGATGGGCACGCCGTTCTCGGAGCTGCTCGACCTCTGCGGTGGGCCATTGCCGGGCAGGCGCTACAAGGCAGCGTTCTCCGGAGTGTCGAACGCGGTGCTTCGCGCCGACGCCTTCGATACGCCATTGACCTACGAAGACTTTGCGGCTCGCGGATCGGGGCTCGGCGCAGCCGGTTTCGTCGTCTACGACGACTCGGTCAACATGACCCTTGTTGCCTACGAGTTGTCACGGTTCCTTGCTGTGGAGTCGTGCGGGCAGTGCCCGCCGTGCAAGCTGGGTTCGGTCGCGATCACTCGAGACCTGGCGACGATCTGCAACGGCGAGGCAGGCGATGAGATCCTCGGTGAGATCGCGAACCGCCTGCGAACGGTGACCGATGCAAATCGTTGCTTCCTCGGAACCGAAGAACAACTCGTGGTCTCGAGCATCCTGCGCGAGTTTCCCGAGGACGTCGCGGTGTTCCTCGAGGGACGACCGACATCCGCTCGAACGGTGAACGTGCCCTTGATCAAAGACATCTCTGCGGACGGCATCGTCGAGTACGACACGCGCCACGCGGACCGATCGCTGAGCTGAGGCTCATTCGAAATTTGTTCTTGACATCGGCGTCGGTAGCACGCATACTCAACCAATCAGTTGAACAACTGATTAGTTGAATATCCAGCTCAGAAGCATCAGTAGTCATGGAACCCGACACCCTCAGCCTCACGTTCGCCGCTCTCGCCGACCCGACCCGTCGGGCAATCCTCGCCCGATTGGCGGTCAAAGAAGCGACGGTCAACGAGCTGGCCGAGCCGTTCGACATCACGCTGCAGGCCGTCTCGAAGCACCTGAAGGTGCTCGAACGAGCCGGTCTGATCAGTCGCGGTCGAGACGCTCAATATCGGCCGTGCCGGCTCGAAACGGACCCACTCGATTCAGCGATCGGATGGGTCGAACAGCATCGGAAGGTTTGGCAACAACGGCTCGACCTCCTCGACGAACACCTCCGAAAAATCCAGCACACACAGAAAGAGCACCATCGTGAATGACACAACACACACCACCGGCGAACTCACCATCACCCGCACATACGACGCGCCTCGCGATCTCGTGTTCGAGTGCATGATCACCCCGGAGCACCTCACCCACTTCTGGGGACCGGTCGGCGTTCATACCCCCCTCGAGAACATCAAGCTCGAGCCGAGGCCCGGTGGATCGTTCGACACCGTGATGATCAACGACGAGGACGGGGCCGAGTACCCGAACCACGCGGTCTACGTCGAGGTCGAGCGGCCGACGAAGCTCGTGTGGATCGAGCCCGACGTCGAGGGTGGCATGAAGACTTCGCTCACCTTCAACGACCTCGGCGACGGCCGCACCGAGGTGATCATCGAGCAGACCAACGTGCCCGAGATGTACCTCAGCGCCGAGGCGCAGGCCGGCATGCAGAGCAGCCTGGACCGGTTCGCGGCCTATGTCAGCTCGCTGCCGGGCTCGTGAAGCTGGCGTCAGTGGGCCGGCCTAGGGAGCAGCCGGCCTGATCGGCGCGGGTAAGCGGCCGATGCCACCGTCCTGCAGCAGCATGCCCGTCATGGTGCGATCGAGGCTGCGCGACCGCCAGCTCAACATCTGCGCTGCTTCGGCCATCACGACTTCGGGGTCGGCGACCTCGGTCTGCCATGTCGGGTCGTTGGCGAGGTCGAAGCACCGCCACGAGCCGTCACCGAAGTGCACGAACGCACGGTCGCGGCTGCGTCGTACCGCAAGGTTCTGACGCTCCAGCCGGCGATCCCAAGGCCAGTCGTGATCGCCGTGAGGGATGAAGACGTCGCGCCAATCCCACTCGTAGTACACGGCGTCACGCCAAGTGCTCGGACGCTCGCCGCGCAGGAACGGGGTGAGCGGGAATCCGTCACATTGCGTCGGCACATCGATGCCCATCGCCTCGCACAGGGTGGGCATGATGTCGATGTTCTCGGTGAAGTCGTCGACGACTCCGACGTGATCGAACCGAGGATCGCGGATGATCCCCGGGATCGCATAGCTGGATTCGTAGAAGCCGGCCTTCTGCACCAGGCCCTGATCGCCCAGCTGCTCGGCATGATCGGCAGTCACGACGATCACCGTGTTGCCCCACTCGTCGCGCGCCTTCAGTGAGGCCCACACCCGGGCCAACTGAGCGTCGACCTCGCTGATCATGCCGAAGTACTGCGTCTGCAGGTGGGCGACCTCCGACTCGTCCGTCGGCGCGGCGGCCGGGCTTTTCAGCAACATGTCGACCAGGCGGTGGCGATTGCTCGGAACGGGCAGCGGCGCCGGGCACGAGGCCGCCTCGTACATGGTGGAGAACTCACCGGCTGCGCTGTACGGAGGATGTGGGCGCAAGTACGACAGATGCGCGAACCACGGCGCGTTCCGAGTGTCGAGCCATGCCAGATACTCGTTGGTCAGGAACGTCGACGTCGAGAGCTCTGCGGGCCTCTCGTGCTCGAGCTCGAGCGCGCTCGATGGGGTCCGCGAAGTCGTAGCCATGAGTGTTGAGCCAGTGCAACCACGGCAGCTGCCACCCGCCCATGTCGAGCACGGCATCGAAGCCGGGGAGGACGCCCTCGTAGGTCGACAACCGCGGATCATCGGGGTCATCGACCGTGCGTGGATCGACGCCCTGATCGGTGTAGCCGAACAGCGCTGGCACGTACCCCGCACGGCGGGCCGCGTGGGCGATGTTGTCGAAACGCGTGTCGAGCGGGGTTCCGTTGGCCACGACGCGGTTGTTCATCTGGTACGTGCCGGTGTACAGCGCCGCCCGCCCGGGCGAGCACGGCGCCGCCTGCGCGTAGTGCCTGCTGAGACGAACGCCTTGGCTGGCCAGGTCATCGAGCGCAGGGGTTTGCACCACGGGATGGCCCGCGCACGACAGGCAATCGGCGCGGAGTTGATCGAGCGTGATCATCAAGATGTTGGGTGGTGCGGCATGGTCTCGAGCCATCCACGGCAGAATACGTGCGTGAAACTGCGGCGCCGGACCTTGACGCTGATCGCCACGACAGTGCTGGTGTTCAATGTCGCGAGCGCGACGACACCATCGGCGCCGTCGGCACGCGCCAACGTTCCCGAGTTGTCGTGGTGTGTCAGCGATGCCGGGCTGGCGATCGGCTCCACCGGTTCGAGTGTCGCCTGCCTGCAATTCACGCTCGCTGCGATGGGGCTGTACCACAAGACGCTGACGCAGGAGTACGACAGGCCGACCGCTGAGGCGATGGCCATCTTCCAGGCGAACCACCCGCCGCTGCGAGTCGACGGCATCGCCAGTCCGCTTGCGCTGACCGAGATGGGCATCTATTCCGGAACCGACAGCGCTCCTCCGCCACTGTGCCTGGCAGATGCCCGCCTCGACATCGGCGCCAAGGGCGATTCAGTGAAGTGCCTGCAAGACAAGCTGATCGAAGACGGCTACCTGCTCGAGAAGGCCACCGGCACGTTCGACAAGCCAACCGCCGACGCGGTGCGTGGCTTTCAGTTCGCGACACCACCGTTGAACACCGATGGGGTCGCCGGGCCATCAACTCTGGCGGCGATGGGGATCTGGAGCGGCAAGACCATCAACCAGGGTGGAGGGACCGGCGCGACGCCCGCAGCCCCGCGGGTAGGCCCATGGCCTGCCGGGCGCGAGCCGTTCCCCAACTGGAACCTCAGCCGAGAGGGCATCCCGTTCTACGGCAATCACGTGGCCTGTTCCGTGGCGAACGCCAACATCATCGCCGAGGAGTTCGGCAAGGACGGCGCCGACGACGCGACCCAACAGTGGGCGGCCTACATCGCGTCACGCGAGGGTGGCTGCAACGAGAAGACTGTCAACAACAACCCCGCCACACGCGACGACTCGCACTGCACGTTCCAGCTCAATGCGCTCGCAGGGATGTTCGAGCCGCACGGGGAACTGGGTCGCCGTGGTTGGAACGTCGTCAACGTCAAGGAGTCGATGCAGAATTGCGCCGACGCGGCGAGCGACCTCTGGGTCTACTGCGGCCGCGGGCCGTGGACGCCACCGTACGCATGCGCTCCGCCGTGGGCGGGCGACCTCGGGTTCGGCGACGCCTAGAGCTCGTCGGGCGCGCGAGCTAGCGCCATTCGGCCGGTCGGTCGAGGTGATCGGTGACCGAGCAGTCCTCGTTGAACACCACGAACCGATCAAAGCCGCGCAGGAACCAACGGTCGTGCGTGACGGCGATGACGGTGCCTCGAAACTCTGCGAGCCCAGCCTCCAATGCCTCCGCCGATACGAGGTCGAGGTTGTCGGTCGGCTCGTCGAGCAGCAGAAGGGTCGCTCCGCTGAGCTCCAGCAGCAGGATCTGGAACCGAGCCTGCTGCCCACCGCTCAAGGTCTCGAAGAGCTGATCGGCGCAGCCCTGCATCTCGTAGCGACGCAACATGCCCATGGCCGGCCCGCGGACGACGTCGTTGTCGTGGAGGATCTGCAGCAGCGTCCGTCCGGTCCAGTCGGGGTGCTCGTGGGTTTGGTTGAAGAGGCCCGGCACGACTCCGGCGCCGAGACGCACGTCGCCGTTGTGGGCCACCTTCGTGTCACCGTCGAGTATTCGCAGGAAGTGGCTCTTGCCTGCGCCGTTGCCGCCGAGCACCGCAACCCGCTCGCCGTACCAGAGCTCGAGATCGAACGGATCGGTCAGGCCATGGAGCTCCAACTGTCGGATGGCCAACGCCCGCTTGCCCGTTCGCGCCCCGCCGAGACGCATGTCGATCCGCTGCTCACGCACGAGTTCTGGCGCCTCGCTCTTCTCGAGGAACTGGCGCAGGCGGCTCTCGGCAGCCTTGAGGCGCGGGGCGAATGTGTCGCTGAGCTTCGCCCGCCTTCGCATCTCGACAACGAGCTCTTCCAGCCTCTTGCGCTCGTCCGCGTACAACGCCAACGCGTGCTCGCGGTTCTCCAGACGCGCCTGACGTGCGTCGTGATAGCCGGCGAATCCACTGCCGTGCGTCCAAGCGCCGCTGGCCTCGACGGTGACGATCTTGGTCGCGGTGGCGGCGAGAAGCTCGCGGTCGTGGCTGACGAACAGCATCGTCTTGCGGCTGGCGCGCAGCTCGGACTCGAGCCATCGTTTGGCCGGTACATCGAGGAAGTTGTCGGGCTCGTCGAGCAGCAGCACGTCGTAGTCGCTGCGCAGCAATGCCTCGAGCGCCAATCGTTTCTGCTCGCCACCGCTGAACGTGCGAAGCGGCCGGCGTTCGAGCTCGGCGAACGGTTCGCCGATGGCCTTGGTGCAACACGCATCCCAGAAGACCTCGGCGTCGTATCCGCCGGCGTCACCCCATTCGGCCAGAGCCGTCGCGTAGCGCATCGGCTCGTCGCCTGCGACCGCCTCGGCGCGGGCAAGCCGAGCTGCCGCGTTCTGCAAGCGCTGCGGGGCCAACGACACCATCAGGTCGCGCACGGTCTGTTCGCTGTCGCCGACGAGCTGTCGCATGACGCCGAGCCGGCCGTCGATCGAAATCGTTCCGCTGGTTGCCGTGGTCTCACCGGCGATCAATCGCAGCAAGGTGCTCTTGCCGACGCCGTTCGCGCCGACCATCGCCACGCGGTCGCCGTTGCCGACGGTGAAGCTGACGTCGCGCAACAGCTCTGCGCCACCCGGACGTCGCCATCCGACGTGGCTGACCTGGATCGATCCCATAGTGGTTGCTCACGCTATGCCAAGGTCACGCCCGATTGTCGACCAGTTACACTGAAGGCGATGTTGCAGAGAGCTCAACCGCCGTCGACCTTGCCCCAGGCCAACGATGCGTGCTGGTGCGGCAGCGGCCGCAAGTACAAGCGGTGTCACAAGCCGCTCGAAGGCCGGGTGATGCAGGGTGTCGTCAGCCCCCGACGGTCGGTCCCGGATCACATCGTGCGTCCGCCGTACGCCGAGAGCGGCGTGCCGGTTCGGTGGGCCGAGCCGCGGGTGAAGTCACCCGAGATCATCGAGCGCATGCGCCACGCCGGCGCGGTTGCCGCCGAGGTGCTGCGGCTGGCCGGCGAGATGGTGGCCCCCGGCGTCACCACCGACGAGATCGACGTGTACGTGCACGACCTGTGCATCGAGCGCAACTCGTATCCGAGCCCGCTCAACTACAACCACTTCCCCAAGAGCGTGTGCACCAGCGTCAACGAAGTCATCTGTCACGGCATCCCCGACTCGCGGGCGCTGCAGGACGGCGACATCGTCAACATCGACATCACCACGTACATCGGCGGCGTGCACGGCGACACCAACGCCACGTTCTTCGTCGGCAACGTCGACCCGGCCAGTCAGCAACTCGTGCGTGTCACCGAGGAATGCATGTGGCACGGGATCGAGGCTGTGCAGCAGGGACGGCCCATCAGCGACATCGGCCGGGCCATCGAGACCCATGCGAAGAAGTACCGCTACGGCGTCGTGAAGGCGTTCATCGGTCACGGCATCGGCGAGCAGTTCCACACCGACGTCCAGGTGCTGCACTACTACGACGAGCGAGCCAACACCATCATGCGCCCGGGCATGACGTTCACCATCGAGCCGATGATCACGATGGGGGCGTGGCAGCACAAGATGGTGTTCGACGACAACTGGACTGCGATCACATCCGATGGCAGGCGTACTGCGCAGTTCGAGCACACCATCTTGGTCACCGACGACGGCTTCGACGTGCTGACCGCGCCCGGCGCAGTGTCGCCGTCGGCGCCATGGCATCGTTGACCGGGTGAAACTCGGCGTTTTCGGGCTCAACAGCAAGGCAACATCCGGTCCAGCGGCCACCGCGCGACTGGCCCGGCGTTGCGAGGAACTTGGCTACGAGAGCTGGTGGGTCGGCGAGCACGTCGTACTGCCATCCCCGCGGGTGCCGCCGGCGCCAATGGAGCCGACCGACGCCATTCTCGATCCGCTGGTCCATCTCGCGTTCGTTGCCGGGGCGAGCGAGCGGATGCTGCTGGGAAGCGGCATCATCATCCTTCCGCAACGAAATCCGCTGGTGCTCGCCAAGCAGATCGCAAGCCTCGACACCTTGTCCAGTGGGCGATTCCTGTTCGGCGTCGGCGTTGGCTACCTCGAGCCCGAGATGAACGCGATCGGGGTCACCTTGGCCGAGCGAGCCAGTCGCACCGACGACTACCTCGGCGCAATGCGGGCGATCTGGTACGACGATGCCCCCGTGGCCTTCCACGGCCGCCACACGGAGTTCTCGGGCATCGATGCGCACCCTCGGCCGGCTCGGCGCATCCCGATCATCGTCGGTGGTCGCACCGCCGGTGCTCGCAAGCGCACGGTCGAGCAGGGCGATGGCTGGTATGGGTTCTTCCTCGATCCTCAGCAGGCGGAAGAAGAGATCGCGGCATTGCGGGCTGCCACGAGTCAGTACGAGCGTCCCGCCGAGTTGGGTGAGCTGGAGTTCAGCATCACTCCCCGAGGCCCGGTCACGCCCGACTCGTTGCGTGCATATGCCGACGCCGGTGTGGATCGCTTGATCGTCTATCCGCTTCCGGTCGACGATGAGGCCGACGTCGACCGTTTCGTCGCCCAGCAGGCCGAACTCATCCTCGGCTGACGTCGTGAATCGTCCGTGACGATATGGGCGGCTCTGCCTGCTGCGGAGTCCCTCTCGAATCGTCCGTGACGATATGAACCCGTGCGTGCTCGGGTCCCTCTCGAATCGTCCGTGACGATATGAACCCGTGCGTGCTCGGGTCCCTCTCGAATCGTCCGTGACGATATGAACCCGTGCGTGCTCGGGTCCCTCTCGAATCGTCCGTGACGATATGAGCGATCGATGCAGCCCGGATCTGGGCGCCACACGCCGACATCTCCGCTGGCCACTCTGCGCGGCTGGCGCCCAGATCCAGAAATCTCTGGCGCCATAACGTCACGGACGATTCGAGAGGGGTGACGTCGGAGCAGGGGGCTCGGGGCTGGTAGTCAGTGCCCGCCTGGGGTGGGGGTGCGTAGTCTCGTCGACGTGGAGTCGCCGACGTTCAGCTCTCGCCGCGAGCTCGACCGGCGGATCATCAAGCTGGCGATTCCGGCACTGGGAACACTGGCCATCGAGCCGCTGTACGTGCTCGTCGACACCGCAATCGTCGGCCGGCTGGGCACGCCGCAACTCGCAGGACTGGCGATTGCGTCGACCATTCTCCTCACGGTCATCTCGATGATGGCATCGCTGGAGTACGGCGTGACACCGGACGTGGCGTTCGCCCACGGCGCCGGTCGGTCGGACGAGGCACGCGATGTGGCCACGGCCGCGCTGAGGTTGGCGGTGATGATCGGTCTGCCGATGGGCGCTGCGGTTGCCTTGGCGGCCGACCCGTTGGTTCGGCTGCTCGGAGGACGCGGCGAAGTGCTCGGGTACGCCGTCACCTATCTGCGAATCAGTTGCGTCGGCCTCCCCTTCGTGCTGGTGACATACGTGGGTCACGGGGTGATGCGCGGCGTCAACGATCTGCGCAAGCCATTGCAGATCGTGGTCGTTGCCAACGTCGCGAACGTCATCCTCGAGATCGTCGCCGTGTACGGGCTCGACCTCGGTGTGGCGGGGTCGGCGTGGAGCACCGTGTTCGTACAGGCCTGCGCGGCGATGATGTTCCTGCGAGTGCTGCGGCCCCATCGCGGTGGCGACCGCCCAACCGCCGAGCGGATGCGGAAGCTGCTGCGCAGCGGTGTCCACTTCGCGGTTCGTTCGATCGCGATGTTCGCTGTCTGGAACATCGCAACCGCTGTCGCCGCACACGTCGACACACCGACGCTCGCCGCGCACCAGGTGTTGATCCAGCTGTTCACGTTCCTGGCCCTGATGCTCGATGCGTTGGCCATTCCCGCGCAGTCGTTGGTGGCCGGCGCACTCGGCAGGAACGACACCAACGAGGCCCTTGCTAGTCGGTCGCACGAGCAATCGGCTCTCGCTGTGGTGCGCCATCGCGCTCGCCGTTGCGCTGGCGGCGTTGAGCCCGGTGTTGCCCCATGTGTTCAGCGGCGACCCAGCGGTCCACGCCCGATTGACGGCTGGCTTGTTGATCCTGGCGGTGATGCAATTCCCGGGTGCAATCGCGTTCGCGTTCGACGGCGCGCTGATCGGGGCGCACGACGAGCGCTGGCTGGCGCGGCAGGCGGTCATCAACCTGGCCGGGTTCGCGCCACTTGCGGTCGCCACACTCCTGTACCCCCGGCTCGGTCTAGCCGGCCTGTGGGGTGCTCAACTGTCGTGGATGACCCTTCGCGCGCTGGTCAACTGGCGTCGATGGGAATCGAGGCCATGGTTGCGGGCAGCGGGATCGACGCCAGCAATCGCGCAGTGAGCCGCACGGAAGAGGCACTGAGCCCGCTGCCTGCTGCGTGATATCGCACCCACTCCGTCGCGGCTTCGCTGTGCAACACGCCTTCGACATCGTCGAGGCGATCGGTGGTACACGTGATCACCGGCACGCTGGGCAGCCACGCACCCTCGCGGTCGATCACCGCCTCGATACGGCGCGTCTGGCTGGCGATCAGGATCTTCGGGACCAGTCGCTGGGCCGCCCAGCGTTGCAGCTCCGGCGTCAGCGACGACAGATCGACCCGTGGAGCGGTGAACCTCTGCCTTGGCGAAGCGAACCGTGCGCGCGGCCCCACCAACATTCGTTGGGCTCGATCAAACCGCTGGTGATCAGTGGCGGTCCGGCGCCGGAATCGCTGACTGACCCGACCAGGCCGTAGTACTGATCGCGAAAGTCGGCGGTGAACGTGGCGATGTCGCCGAGCACCGGACCATGGTGCGTCACTTCGCTCGTATCGGCGATCAAACCTGCCCATTTCCTCGGCATTGCGATAGCTGCACGCGGCTCGAACGCGGGCCCGAACGACCGCCGCACTTCGCCCTGCATCGCGCCGACCTCCCACACCCCTGCCCAAACTCGCACGTTGGCATCGAACATCTGGGTCGGCGACCACCACATCCACCGCAGTGCCGGCGCGACTCGAGACGTCGTCGCGGATCGCGGCCACATCGCGGGTCGACAGGATCGAGAGCGGCAGTACCAACCCCACCCGTCCTCCTGGCCGGGCCAGCCGAACCGCCAGCGCCAGGAACTCCGCCGCGCTGTCGGCATACGGTCCCCCGCCGAACTTCGATCGGCCACCGCGCGATGTCGAGGTGGCCAGTTGATTGAGGAACGGTGGGTTGCCGACCACCGCATCGAACTGCTGGTCGCCCCAATCCTTCGACAATGAGTCGTCGTGCGTCCACGACGTCGTCGGATCGATGTCGACTCCGGTGCAGATCGCCATGTGTGCGAACGGTTCGAGAAAGCGGCCGTCGCCACACGCCGGATCGAGCACCGTCGATGGCGTGAAGTCGCGCAATATCTCGGAGACGACGGCGTCGACCAACTCGGGCGGTGTGTACCACGCCCCGAGCAGCTTTCGTTGTGACACCGGCATCGCCCGAGCGTAGGGTCCCACCCCGTGACCGACGCGGCAGGCCGCTATCTCAACTTCGGGCGCGACGAGTGGGCGGAGCTCCGCGCCTCGACGCCGTTGACCCTCAGCGAGCAGGATCTCGAGTCCTTGCGCGGCATCAACGAAAGCATCGAGCTCGACGAAGTTGCTGCTATCTACCTGCCGCTGACCCGGCTGCTGAACCTGTACGTCGTCGGCGACCCAGAACGCTGCACAAGGTCTCGGGGGAGTTCCTCGGTACCACGTCAGCGAAGGTTCCGTACATCATCGGCATTGCCGGCAGCGTCGCCGTCGGCAAGAGCACGTTCGCCCGCATCCTCCAAGCGCTGCTGGCGCGCTGGCCCGATCATCCGAAGGTCGATCTGGTGACGACCGACGGGTTCCTCTACCCCAACAAGGTGCTCGAGGAGCGCGGCATCATGAACCGCAAGGGCTTCCCCGAGAGCTACGACACGCGCCGGTTGCTGCAGTTCGTACGCGAGCTGAAGAGCGGAACGGCCACCGCGCACGCACCGGTGTACAGCCATGTCGTGTACGACATCATCGAGGGAGAGACGGTCGATGTCAGCCAGCCCGACATCGCGATCATCGAGGGACTCAACGTGTTGCAGGTGGGTCGGCCCTCCGAGACAGCCACAGAGTTCGTCAGCGACTACTTCGACTTCAGCATCTACATCGACGCCGACGAGCAACTCATCGAGGAGTGGTACGTGCAGCGGTTCATGAAGCTGCGCGAGACGATCTTCCAGAATCCGGCCAGCTTCTTCCGTCACTTCGCCGATCTCTCGACCCGACGACGCCGTCGACACCGCCAAGTCCATCTGGCGTGACATCAACGGCAAGAACCTGCGCGAGAACATCGCTCCGACCAAAACGCGAGCCGCCCTCCTGCTTCGCAAGGGCAAAGATCACCGCGTCACCGACGTCTCACTGCGCCGCCTCTGAGAACGACGAACAGTTCAACGGCCGCTCAGCCAGCCGGGGAGATCGGCGAGGGATGCCAACTCGACCACGTGTTGATCGTGATCGATCTGCTCGAGGTCCCACAGGATCGGGTAGGGAACGTGCACACCGTGCCCACCGAGCGCCAGCACGGGCAGGATGTCGCTGCGCACGCTGTTGCCGACCATGCAGAACCGTGTCGGGTCGATGCCGAGCCGGGACAGCAGACCGGCGTACGTCTCGGGATCCTTCTCGAGCACGATCTCGACGTGTTCGAAGTGGTGCGCCAAGCCGCTGGTGGTGACCTTGTGGGTCTGGTGGATGAGGTCGCCCTTGGTGATCAGGATCAACCGTCGCTCGGCGCCCACCTCGGCCAAGACCTCGGGAACGTGGTCGAGCAACCGCACCGGCTCCTCCAACTGCGTTCTGGCCATCTCGATCATCTCGGCGACGACGGTCGACGGAACTCGTCCGCCGCTGATCGTGACTGCGGCCTCGACCATCGACAGCCCGAACGACTTCACGCCGTAGCCGAACGTGGCCAGGTTCTTGCGTTCCGTCGCCGTGAGCGCGGCCTTCACGCCGACACCGTCCGGCGCCCACGGGGCGATCAGTTCGACGAATCGTACTTCGTTGGCACGAAAGCCGTCCTCGCTGTGCCACAGCGTGTCGTCGGCGTCGAACCCGATCACGTCGAACGCGCTCACAGCCGGTTGGTCACCGGTGCAAGGCGTTGAGGTAGTTGTAGACGGTGATGCGACTGACGCCCATCGCATCGGCCACGTCTTCGACCGCGCGCCGCAGCGTGAACGCCCCGCGTTCGTCGAGCAGGCGAATGGCACGCTGCTTGTCTTCGCGGGCCAACGACGGCAATGCCGCGCCGAACTCGCGCTCGACGGCGTCGATCAGCCGATCGAGTGCGCCGTGCAACGGCGCCATTCGCACCGCGGCGATGATCGAGCCCTCCCATCGCAACGGCATGTCGCCGGGCTCCCGTTCATCGGCCGGCACCAGCGAGGCGCCGAGCGCCTCGACCACCGGCTTCACCGCCAACACGAACGGATGGCGGGGCAGGCCACTCACGGGGCCTCCGGCAGGCGTTCGGCATGCAGGCTGACGTGCGTGGCGCCGTTTGCGAACGCCGCGTCGAGCACGGCTCTGGCGACCTCGCCGGCCTCGGTCGCCGGCACGTTGCAGCTCGTACCGAACGGCCCGAAATCGATCTCGTAGCCCAGTGCCTGAGCCGCTTCCGCAGCCGATGTGACGTGAGGACCTGGTTCGCCCTCGACAAACGGCTCGATGGTGAACTCGATCAGCAGCACGCGACTGAACTGTAGCGAACGTGCAGCGGCGCCGGCCCGGGAATGGGTTGGGATGGCCGGACCGGCGCGCTGTGGCCGTCAGCGGGCGCCCATCACCCGCTGGAGATCAGAGCTGCGGTTGATGCAGTCGCTGCCCGCAACCTCGAACGCTTCGTTGAGTCGATGCAGCGCGTTCTTGAAGGTCGTGTTCCACTCACTCTCGAACTGCTGGCGTGCCGGGCCCTCCCACACCGTGCCGGCCAGCGATGAGCTGACCGCGCCGATCACCCCATCGATGGCAGTCTTCTGCTGCTTCATCGACCGGCCGAGGCTGTTCAGTTGCTCGGGATTGGCCCCATACATGGTCATGTGTCTCCTCTGTCGAGCAAGGGTTGCTCACTACAGAGAGACACGCCCGTCCCGCCGAATCGGAAAGGTCAGGGCACAAGTAGTGGCAGCAGCAGGTCGATGCTGTCGGGCAGGAACTGATGCGTGGCGCGCATCTCGTCGAGCTCGGCGAAGGTCACCCAGCGCGCCTCGATCACCTCGCCATCGGCGAAGGTGAAGGGACCGTCGTGCACGACCCGATAGCCCCGGCAGAGCTCCGCAACGCTGTCGTCGACGTACCGCGACTGACCGACGAATTCGATGTCGGTGTCGAGCAGGCCGAGTTCTTCCGCCAGCTCCCGACGGGCAGCGTCGTCGTACGTCTCACCCGAGGCCACGACGCCGCCCGCGGCGATGTCCCACCAACCCGGCCCAGACGTCCTTACCGAGGCTGCGGCGATGGATCAAGCAGCCGACCATCGGTCGACATCACGGCAATACCGACCGAACGATGCTGCAGCCTGCGAGCCCGCATCTCGGCTCGCGTGACGGTGGTGATCACGTTGTCGTCGTCGTCGACGATGTCGACCAGCTCCTCCACCACCCGCTCAGGTCTACCATTCGCCGCATGGACCTCGACAACCTGCACGACGGCGCGCACGACCTGCTGAGCGACATGGTCTCTCTGCGGCGCACGCTTCACCAGTGGCCGGAGATCGGCAACGATCTGCCGATCACGCGCGACACCGTGCTGGAAGCGCTCGACGGCCTGCCGCTCGACGTGACCCTGCACGAGTCCACCAGCGGGATCGCCGCGCTGCTCGATGGCGGCAAGCCGGGGCCGACGGTGCTTCTGCGTGGCGACATGGATGCGCTGCCGCTGACCGAAGCCACCGACCTCGACTTCGCAGTCCCGCAACGACAGCACCATGCACGCCTGCGGTCACGACACGCACACGTCGATGCTGGTCGGTGCGGCACGGCTGCTCAGCACGCAGCGCGCCGACATTGCCGGGCAGGGTGCTCTTCATGTTCCAGCCCGGTGAGGAAGGCAACCACGGCGCCAGGTTCATGCTGGAGGAAGGCTTGCTCGACCTGCCGAAGCGGTCCGATGGCTCCGAGTCCCCGGTCACCGGTGCGTTCGCGTTGCACATCACCTCGTCGTTGCCGACGGGCTGGTTGAGCTGCCGGCGGTGGTCCGATCATGGCGGCGGCCGACACGATGTTCATCACCGTCACGGGTCGCGGCGGTCACGCCAGCGAGCCGTTTCGGGCGCTCGATCCCGATCCCGATCGCGTGCGAGATCGTGCAGGCCTTGCAGACGATGATCACTCGGCGCATCGATGTCTTCGACCCCGCGGTCGTGACGGTCGGCAAGATCACCGCCGGCACGGTCAGCAACATCATTCCCGAGACGGCCGAGATCGAGGGAACGATCCGTTCCGTCAGCGAACGAACTCGGCGCGAGGTCCACGACGGCATCCGGCGCGTCGCCGAGGGCATCGCCGCGGCGCACGACGCCGAGGTCACCGTCGACCTCGTCGACGGCTATCCGGTGACCGTCAACGACAAGACACAGGCCGATGTGGTGCTCGGCCTCGCCGATGAGCTCGTCGGCGCCGACAAGACGTTGCGACTTCCCAACCCGCTCATGGGAGCCGAGGACTTCAGCTACGTGCTGCAACAGATCCCCGGCGCCATGGTGTTCCTGGGCGGAACGCCACGCGGATCGCAAGCTGGCCACCGCTGCGCCGAACCACTCCAACCGCGTCGTGTTCGACGAGGAGGCGATGGTCACGGCACAGCGATGTACGCGGCACTGGCGCTCAGCCACCTCGGTGGGTGAACGCTGCGAGCTGGATCAGCTGTGCACGAGGCGCAGGGTGACGAGCTCGAACGGTCGCAGCGTCAACGACACGATGCCGTCACTACATTCGATCCCGTCGAACGGCTCTTCCAAGAGGTTGCATCGCAGGGCTCCGCGAATGCGTGCAGAGGTGCGCACGGTCACCGCCGTGCGGTCGCCGCACGCCTCGTAGAGCCGCACGATCAGATCACCCGCTCCGTCGTCGGCGTGCTTCACGCTGCTGAACTGCACGCCAGGATGATCGAGCGTCACCACTGGCTGGGCCGCGAGCTGCGGCCTGGCCCGACGGTGACGATCCGCAACGGCATGTTGAGCGCCTCGGCCTCGTGCAGCACGTCGTGCAGGCCCGGGCCCGTGGGGCAGGACGCTGATGGTCACGACGTGGCGGCCGTGGTCGGCGTCGGGATCGGGATACTTCGCAGCGCGTAGCAGCGACACGCTGACACCTCCGTCGAACACGCCGTGGCCGTATCGGCCGTCGTTGAGCACGGCGACACCGAACGACGGCTCGGCGAGGTCGACGAAGCGATGCGCGCACACCTCGAACTTGGCAGCGTCCCACGGGCTGCTCGCGTGCGTCGGCCGCCTGACGTGGCCGAACTGGATGTCGCACGTCGCATCCTGGGTGTGCACGTCGATGGGCACCATCAACGACAGCAGCTTCTCGTCCTCGTGCCAGTCGATGTCGAACTCGATGTCGAGCGCGCGCACTGTCGGCGCGCATCGTGTACGTCTGCGTCGACGTCGAGCGTGCCGAACTGACGGCGAACGACGCAGCTGGGCGAGCAACGGGTGCAGTGGTCGCTAGATCGACGGACACCGCCGACGAGATCGGTGAGCCGAGCGACCGCGTCCACGACTCGAGGTCCCATGCGTCGTACTCGACGGGATGGTCCGGCGCGAGCTGCAGCGTGATCCGCTTCCCCGTCGGGCAACAGCTCCCGGCCCCGGTGCACGTCGATGATCGAGATGATCGTGCCGTCGAGGTCCCAGCAGACGCAGATCAGCCCGTTGGTCATCGAGTGCTCGGTGCACCACGACGCGATGGCGCAACGGCCGCGGGTCGACCAGTTCGGCGATGCCGGAACCCGGCACCTCGACCATGGTCGGCTCGCCGTCGACCACGATGACCTCGCGCCGGGCGTGCGTCGCCGCGTTGGCGACGGAGCGCGTCGCAGGCGCCGCGATCGCACAGTGCGTCGGCGATGATGGCCTCGAGTCGCTCGGCGACTGCGAGCGTGCGCCGCCTCAGCGTCGGCATGCACCCAGGCGATCGACGAACCCGGGATGATGTCGTGGAACTGCTGCAGCAGCACGTCCTTCCACAGCGACTCGAGCTCGTCTGCGATCTCCTGCGGCGCCCCGCCAGCGGCGCCCACCACAGCTCGGCCTCGCGAAGCAGGCGCTCGCAGCGACGGTTGCCGACCTTCGTCGCGGCTTGCGACGTCAACGTGCCGCGGTGCATCTCGAAGTACAGCTCGCCGGCCCAGATCGGCACCGGTGCACCCGCGTCGATCTCGGCCTCGACATGGTCGAAGAACTCGTCGGGCGTGCCCACCGAGATGCGCGACACGCCGTCGAGGTCGGCCATCCGGCCGGCCCGCTCCATCATCTCCCGCGTCGGCCCGCCGCCGCCGTTGCCGTGGCCGAACGGCATCAGCGCCCAGTCGCTCCACCCGTGCTCTTTGAAGTTGGTCTCCGCATACCGCATCTCGGCCGGGGTGATCTCCGCGTTGTACGTGTCGACCGGCGGGAAGTGGGTGAGCACCCGCGACCCGTCGAGGCCCTCCCACCAGAACGTGTTGTGCGGGAAGACGTTCTGCTTGTTCCAGCTCAGCTTCTGCGTGACGAACCGTCGTGCAGCCGCCCTGTCGAAGATCTGCGGCAGCGACGCGGGATAGCCGAACACGTCGGGGATCCAGACCACCGTGCTGCGCATCCCGAACCTGGACTCGAACTACCGCTGTCCGAGGACCAGCTGGCGAACGATGCTCTCGCCGCTGGGCAGGTTCATGTCGGCCTCGACCCACATCCCGCCGACCGGATGCCATTGACCCGTCGGCCACCTTGTCGCGGATGCGTTGGAACAGCGACGGATGACGTCGCTCGATCCAGTCGTACTGCGCGGCCTGCGAGCAGCGTGAAGTCGTAGTCGGGGTAGTCGTCCATCAGCCGAATCGCCGACGCGAACGTGCGCGCGCACTTGCGTTGCGTCTCACGAATCGGCCACAGCCACGCCGAATCGATGTGTGCGTGGCCGACACCGATCACCTGGTGAGCGCCGGCCCTGCGCGCCGAGGCCGAGCGCCGGCCGTAGGGCTCGACGCGCCTCGCCGGCCGCCGCTGCGACGTCATCGAGATCGAGCGGGTTGAACGCGGCCTCCAGCTGACGCAGCACGCGGATGCGGCGTGGCTCGTCGACGGGCAACGCGCGCGCCAGCCCCAACAGCACATCGACGTCGAGCAGCAGACCGAACACGACGTCGTCGCGACGACCGATGCGACGGCCCGCCGCAACCGGTACAGCGGCTTGCTCGCCGGCGGTCGCCGAGCGAGCCGAGCGGCGACGGTCGGTATCCCGGGAACGCCGGGTTCGAAGCGGCCTCGACGAAGAAGGTGAACGGACCGGGTGCGACCTTGGGCAGCGGCAGCCCGGTGCGCCGCGGATGGATGCCCTGCACGGGCTCGCCGTCGATCCACACCAGGCCCTCGGACTGGAAGCCGGCCGCGTCGGGATGGAAGCCGAGATCGATCACGGCTTCGAGCTGCGGGCCGGCCAGCTCCGGTGGCACGTCGACGGAGAACCGGAACCAGGTCGTGCCCCACGGCCGGCTCCAGTGGTCGCCGACAGCGAACGGCCGGTACTCACCGCGCATCGCCTCGTCGTACGTCACTGGTTCGCCTGGCGCATCCCACGCCTCGACCGTCATCGGAATCAAGTGGTCGTACACAGCCGGAAGGACTCGCTCGTGCAACTCCCGCTGGATCCGAGCCTCGACGATCTTCAGGTCGTTGTGCACGATGCGAGGCTAGTGAGCGCGGCAATTACCCTGGCCGCATGACCCAGCGGCCCCTCGACGGCATACGCGTGCTCGACTTCACCCGGGTGCTCAGCGGGCCGCACGCGACGCGGATGTTGTGCGATCTCGGTGCCGACGTGATCAAGGTCGAGCCGCCGGAGGGTGACATCACCCGCACCACCAACCCTCGGGTCAACGGTCTCGCGACGTACTTCGTTCAGCAGAACGCCGGGAAGCGCAACATCAGTCTCGACACGCGTCGACCCGAGGCGGTCGAGCTACTTCTTCGAATGGTGCCGTTCTGCGATGTGGTGCTCGAGAACTTCCGGCCCGGTGTGATGGAACGGATCGGGCTCGGCTACGAGGCAGTGTCGCGCGCGCAACCCGCGCATCATCTATGCCTCGATCAACGGGTACGGCTCGAACGGGCCGTGGGCGTCGCGGCGGGCCTATGCGCCGGTGGTGGGTGCCGAGACCGGCATCACCAAGGCGCAGGGTGACGCCCGCGGCGGTCAATATGCCAACGATCTGTTCAGCCACGCCGACGTGTACACCTCGCTGGAAGCAGCCTCGGCGATCTTGGCGGCGCTCTTCAGTCGCGAGCGCACCGGTCGAGGCGAGCGCATCGAGGTGACGATGGCGGAAACGATGCTGTACGTCAACGAGCACGCCCACGATCAGTTGTGGGACGGTGATGTTCCACCGGAATGGATCCGCAGCTTCGGTCCGGCGGCGTACCCCGTGCTGACCGCTGCCAATGGCGAGAGCCTGGTGATCAGTGGACATCCCGCCGAGCGCGGCACGTTCGACCTGTACATGACCGCGATCGGCAGACCGGACCTGATCGACGATCCGCGGTTCGCCACCGTGCCGTCGCGCGTCGAGCATTTCGAAGCGATCATCGAGATTCTCAGCGATTGGGCCGCGACGGTTCCCACTCCGCAAGTGATCGAGTCGGAGATGGGTCGGTTCGGGTTGGCCACCGGCACGTTGCGGTCGCTTCGCGAAGTATGCGACACCGACTGGGCCAAAGAGCGTGGTGCGGTCGTAGAAGTCAGCGATCGTGGTGGCGGAACAGTACGGATTCCCAATACGCCGTGGCACTTCGCGAGTGGCGACGTCGGCCTACGTGGCGAGCCGCGGTATCGCGGCGAAGACAACCGTGGTGTGCTCGGCGAGTTGCTCGACCTCGACGACGTCGAGCTCGACCGCTTGGAAGCCGAGGGAGTCATCTCCAGCCGATTGCCACGGCGATGACGCTGCGCTACCCGGTTCCGCCGATGAGAGCGGCCATCGGGAACCTGCCGCCCGACGACGAGAACTGGGCGTACGAGATCAAGTGGGACGGCTATCGCACGCTGGCGTTCGTGGATGATGGTCAGACGCGATTGCAGAGCAGCAACCTGATCGATGTCACTGCCAAGTATCCCGAGCTCCGCGACTTCGCCGGATCGGTGAATGCAAAATCCGCGATCGTCGACGGTGAGCTGGTCGTGCTCGATTCGCAGGGTCGGCCGAGCTTCCAACTGATTCAACAGCACACCACGCAGGTCGCGTACTACGTCTTCGACGTCCTGTCGGTCGACGGCCACGACACCATCGCCCTGCCGTACGAGCAGCGGCGCGACCTGGTCAGCGGTCTCGTCGAGGCGGGCCCGAACTGGATGGTGCCTGCGCATCGCGTCGGCGACGGCGCGGCGCTGGTCGCGGCGACGGTCGAGCGTGATCTGGAGGGAGTGATGGCCAAGCGGCTCGGCAGCACCTACCTCCCAGGCAAGAGGACCCCGAACTGGAGGAAGGTCAAGAACAGGTACAAGGTCGAGGTGGTGATCGGGGGCTACACGCCCGGGACCGGTAACCGCGAGAGCACGTTCGGCGCGCTGTTGGTCGGCGTTCCTGACCCGAAAGGCCTGAAGTTCGCCGGCGGCGTCGGAACCGGTTTCAATCAGCGAACCCTGAAGGAGCTGATGGCCACGCTGAAGAGCCTTCGCACCGACACCTGCCCGTTCAGCGAGCTCCCGCCGCGCGAGTACTCGCGTCATGCCACCTGGGTGCGCCCCGAGTTGCGCGCCACGGTCGAGATCACCGAGTTCACCAATGAGGGATACGTGCGACAATCGAGCTTCATCGGGTTGATCGAGTGACGTCCAGGCTGACCCGCGACGACGCACTGGCGATGGACAGACAGGATCCGTTGGCGCCGTGGCGCGACGAGTTCGCCATCACCGATCCCTCCATCGTGTATCTCGATGGCAACTCACTGGGGATGATGCCGTTGCGCACGGCTGAGCGTGTTCGCGCCGTGCTGCACGACGAATGGGCAGGTGGTTTGATCCGATCCTGGGATCATTGGATCGACCTTCCACAGCAGGTGGGCGACCGTCTGGCGCCCTTGATCGGCGCTGCGTCGGGAGAGGTCGTCGTTCATGACTCGACGACCGTCAACCTCTTCCAACTCGTCGACGCGGCGTGCGCACTGCGACCGGATCGCGGCGTGATCTCGGTCAGCCCCGCCGACTTCCCGACGGATCGTTACGTCGTCGAGGGGATCGCCGCGGCGCGTGGACTGCAGGTGTCGGACAACTTCGACGACCTCGATGACGTCGCCGTGACGGTCCGCTCGGTCGTCGACTATCGCACGGCCGAGGTGGCCGATGTCGTGGGTGAAACGGCGCGAGCTCACGCCGCGGGTGCGATGGTGTTGTGGGATCTGTCGCACGCAGCCGGAGTGCTGCCGATCGACCTGGGTACGGCCGGCGTGCAGTTGGCCGTCGGCTGCACGTACAAGTACCTCAATGGTGGGCCGGGCTCGCCGGCGTTCAGCTACGTCGCACGCGATCTGCAGGCGACGTTGCCGCAGCCGATCTGGGGCTGGTTCGCACAATCCGACCAGTTCGACATGGGACCGAAGTTCTCACCTCAGCCCGACATTCGCCGGCTGCTGCTCGGCACGCCGTCGATCCTCGCGCTCGCTGCGGCGGAGGAAGGGATCGCCATGACGGTCGAAGCCGGGATCGAAGCGATTGCCGCGAAGGCCGGCGCTCTGACGGGTTTCGGACTGACGCTGTGCGGTCAGATCGGTCTCGTGTCGACCACGCCCCCGGACGCGGCTCGCCGTGGAGGTCACGTCGCCGTCGTTCATGCCAATGCCCGGGGATTGGTGACGGAACTTGGTGATCGCGGCGTGATCACGGACTACCGCGAACCCGACATCGTCCGCATCGGCTGCTCGCCGTTGACGACGCGCTTCACCGACGTCTTCGACTGCCTGACCCACCTCGCCGCGCTGACCCGCGATGAGAGATGAGCCGCCCGAGACCGCACATCTCTCATCGCGCACGTCGGCGCGCCGCGGGGTGATCAGGTGGTGGTTTGTTCGATGTCGCGTGTGACGAGTTGGATCAGTTCCGTGCGGTCGCTGACCCCGAGTTTCAGCAGGATGGATTCGAAGTGGGCATCGACGGCCTTCCGGCTGAGATAGAGCTGGTCGGCAACCTGGCGGTTCGAACGACCACGAGCGATCGACACCGCGACGCGCAGTTCAGCGGTGGTCAATCTCGATGCCAGTGACGAGCTGGTGGGCGCAACGGGTCCGGCGATCCGACGGGCCTGGGCGGCCCACGGCTCTGCGCCGAGACGCTCGAAGATTCGCAGGGCGGCCCGCGAGGCCTCGTGATCGCCATGACGCTCGCCAAGCAGCAGCAGGCTTCGGCCCTGTTCGAACGGCGCTCCCAACTCGGCCAGTTCATCAGCCGACTTGCGCAGCTCGTCGCGTCGGTCGTGCAGCATGCCCTGCCCTCGACGGGCGACTGCTGAGCCCCATTTCGATCGGCTGAGGTCCGCCTTCGCTCTCACCTCCGCAACCACATCGGAGGCCTCGTCGGTCGCGCCAATGGCCAGCAGTGCCTCGAGCAGGTCTCCCTGGTACCAGAGGTCGCCCGCGTCGAGTACCCCCGCATGCAGACGGTGCACCCGCCGAAGGTGTTCTGCGGCCTCGACGTAGTTGCCGGTGGTCAGCGCGACGTGACCGAGGGCGGTCAGACCCCATGTCTCCAGAACCCTCATCCCGACGCGTCGGGCCCGGGCGATCGCTGCATCGGCGTGCATGCGTGCGGAGTACGTGCGTCCGAGGACTGCCTCGACCCGAGCCAGCACAGCCTGACCGAACGAGGCGGTCGGCAGATCGGGCGTGTCGTTGAGATCGACATCGAGCCACGACGACAGCACGGCGTCGGTGAATCGTCCGCGACGCAGGTACAGCTCGCCCTGCAGGGCGCCGCTGAAGCCCAGCACGGATGCGAGGCCGTGATGGCGGGCGGCTGTCATCGAGACATCGAGCATTGTCTCGGCCTCGGTCCATCGTTCCTGCGACATGTATGTCAACGCGACGGCCTGCACGATAGGCAGCAGCTTGGCGTCGAGCATCTCGACGGGCAGCTCGCGCAGGATGTGGACCGCCTCGAGATCGGCCGCGGCGGCCTTACGGTCGCCGAGACGTTGCGACGACAGGGCTCGCACACCTTGTGCGGCGACGAGCATGGGGGTGCCCAATGACTGCGCCGCTGCGAAAGCCGAATCAGCGAACCGTTGGCAGTCGAGTGGTCGACCGGCCAACCCGCTGTGCAGCGATGCGCGTATGAACAGGCCGATCGAACGCGCCGGATCGATCGCCGAGATCACCTGTGCTTCGGCAGCGAGCTGGTCGACACCCCGGCTCTCGTCGATCATCCAGGCAATGCCCTCCGATCGAATGCCGATCGCGTCGCACCGAACCAGTGGGTCTGCGCACATCGACACGACCTCGTCGAGTACGGCAATGGCGCGATACGGATCGGCTGCATTCCAGCGAGATGTGCCGGCGGCCAACAGCCGGCGATGGCGTTCGGCTTCCTCGGTCGACAACACGGCGGCGCGCTCCCAAGTGACCGCGGCCGTCGCCCACGCCCCACGACGATCGGCGACAACAGCAACCTGTTCGAGGACCTTGGCGACGGCCTCGTCGGGCCCGATGCTCGCAGAGGCCAGGTGCCACGCCCGCTTGTCGGCATCGCCGACGACCAGGGCCAAGGAAGCATGCGCTTCGCGCATCGCGGCAGGCCCGATGGCGTCGCGTATCGCCGTTCGCATCAGTGGATGGCTGAGTTCGACGGAATCCGACGTCATCCGGGTGATGCCCGCGGCTTCTGCGGTCGCCAGATCAGCGGGTTCCGCGGAAACGCGTTCGACGGCACGATGGATCTCGGCCGCGTTCGAGTCGTGAGCCGCGGCGACGACGGCCAGCGCACGCCTTGTGCTGTCGTCGAGCGCGTTGATTCGATCGACGAACGAGCGAGCCAGGTGGTTGCCGACGGAGAGCTCGTCTGGCAGCGGAGCGATGCCGGCCAGTTGATCGTGGTTGAGCTGTCGCGCCAGTTCGACCAGCGCGAGCGGGCTGCCTTCGGCGGCCTCGACACACCGCAGTGCAACGGCGCGATCGGTGCCGTCGCCCATCAAGATCAGCGCGTCGTCGACGTCGAGCCCCCTGAGCTCGATGGTCTCGAAACCTGCGTTGCCGAACGTCGATGGCACGCCGGACCGTTCGCTGATGACTGCCCCCACCGGCTCGTCCGGCAAGCGTTTCAGGGCAAAGGCCAACGCTGCGCAGGACGGATCGTCGACCCACTGGGCGTCGTCGACGAGCAACAACAGCGGCGCCTGGTCGCTGGCCGCGGCGAGGGCGGCGAGCGTGGCGCCCCCGACTGTCAGTTGACCCTGGCTCGAACCATCGCCGATGGCATCGGACAGCACCTGGGCGTGCGGATCCGGAATCTCTACCTGCAAGGTGCTCAGCGCCTTCATCACCGTTGCTAGGCCTGAGTACGCCAATTGTGCATCGGACTCGGAGCCCGTCACGCGAATGACCACCCCGCTCGCCTCTGTTGCCATCCAGTCGAGCAGCGTGGTCTTTCCGATCCCGGCATCGCCACGCAAGCGGACGGTGACACCCGAGCCACGATCGAGGTTGCGTAGTACTCCGCCGAGCAGGTCGAGCTCGGTGCGGCGACCAACGATCGCCGTCATGCCCTGCTCGTCACCCATCCTGACATTATGGTCCGTCGGTGTTCCGTGGGCTGAAAGCGTGATGGAACGCTCGGACCCGCAACCTCAGGGTGCGTCACCCACGTCAGGTGAGACGTTGCGCGTGCGCTTCAACTCCCAGAACTCGTCCAGGGAAGTGACCGTGACGAATGCATCCCACAGCGCGAGCGCGTCGTCGTGCTCAGGGGCTCTGGTGATGACAGGCCCGAACGTCGCGACCTCGCGTCCGTCAGGCCGGTGGAACGCGATGATCGGGGTACCGACCTCGTCACCCACCAGTGCCAGTCCTTCGTTCATCCGTTCCTGCAACGGAATGTCCCATGCCTCGTCGGTCGCGGCGGTCGAGTGCGAGGTGTCGAGACCCACGGCCTCGAGGGCGAGTGCCGCATCCCAGTTGCGTTCGCCGTCGTGATGGATGCGCCGGCCGTACTCCGTGTACAGATCGCCCAGGCGATCCTCGTGACCTGCGGCGCGAACCGACTCCATCACGCGCAAGAGACCGTGAGTCCACGCCACGCGCTCGTACCCGGAATTGTCGGGCTTGACGTCGTTCTTCACGAACAGGCTGATGGGCTCCCACGTGATCTCGAGGTCCTTGTCCGCGGCGATCCGACGGATCCACTGCGATGTCGTCCAGCACCACGGACAGACCGGGTCGACCCAGAAACGAACGGCTGTGGCCATGGAGTCCTCCTTGCGGCGTAGCCGGTTGCAACGACCCCGACGGTGGTGGCATTCCGTCTTTCGCGAAGAGTTGGGTCGGGTGCACTTACGATGCGGGCATGTCACGTGCCGACATGACCGCCTCGCCCTTCGACCTGTCGGGACGCATCGCTCTCGTGACCGGTTCGAGCCGAGGCATCGGCCTCGCGCTCGCCCGGGCACTCGGTCAGGCCGGCGCAGAGCTCATCGTGAACGCTCGGGACGAGAGCGCGCTTCGGGCGGCAGCCGACATGCTTCGCGACGAAGGTTTCACGGTGCACTGCCGGGCATTCGACGTCTGTGACCCCAGCGCCGTCGTCGATAACGTGGACGCGGTCGAACGTGATGTCGGACCGATCGATGTGCTCATCAACAACGCGGGGGTGCAGAAGCGTGCCCCGTTGCTGGACTACACCGTCGAGGATTTTCGCCGGCTCATCGAGGTGAACTTGGTTGCCGCGTTCACGGTCGGCAAGGCCGTCGCGACGCACATGGTGCAGCACGCGGTCGCGGCAAGATCGTCAACATCTGCTCGATTCAGTCAGAACTGGGTCGCCCGACGATCGCGCCCTACACAGCGACCAAAGGCGGGCTGAAGATGCTCACCCGCGGAATGTGCGCCGACCTCGGGCCGCTCGGCATTCAAGTCAACGCCCTCGCGCCCGGATACTTCTCCACGGAGCTGACCGCGGAGCTGGTGGCCGACGAGGAGTTCTCGAGATGGGCCGCCCAGCGGACGCCGGCCGGACGTTGGGGACGCGTCGACGAGCTCGGAGGAGCCGCCGTGTTCCTGGCAAGCGACGCGTCGAGCTTCGTCAACGGACAGATCCTCTACGTCGACGGTGGCTTGACTGCTGTGGTGTGACCGTCGACGCGACGGACTTGCAGCTTTCAACCCCGATCACCGCGCCCAGTGGGGTGACGCGGATTAGGTTGCACCTCTGTGGAGGAGCAGGCTGCGGGGGACGGGACGGAGACGCCAGCGACATCCGCCGTCGACGAGCAGCCAATTGCCGCGGACGACGCTGCGTCAGGCGAGAACGCTGATTCGACCGGGCGCGGACACCTCACACATGTGGGCGCCGGGGCGCTGACGCTCGGCGCGCTCGGCGTCGTGTTCGGCGACATCGGCACCAGCCCGCTGTACGCGATCCGGGAGTCGTTCGAGCACCAGGACCTCGTTGCGTCCCGAGTCAACGCGCTCGGCGTCGCGTCGCTCGCGTTCTGGGCGCTGGTCGTCATCATCTGCGTCAAGTACCTCGCGCTGGTGATGCGCGCCGACAACCGCGGCGAGGGCGGCATCCTCGCCCTCACCGCGCTGATCATGCCGAAGGAGCCGGATCGCCGGCGGGTCGCAGCGGCGCGCTCGTGATGCTCGGCGTGTTCGGGACCTGCCTGCTCTACGGCGACGGTCTGATCACGCCGGCGATCTCGGTGCTCAGCGCGGTGGAGGGCTTCGAGGTCGCGTCCTCGGCGTTCGAGAGCTACGTCATCCCGCTCGCCTGCGTGATCCTGCTCTGTCTGTTCCTCGTCCAGCGCCGGGGGACCGGTGGCATCGGCAAGGGTCTTCGGGCCGGTGATGGTCGTCTGGTTCACCGTGCTCGGCGTGCTGGGTCTGCGCCAGATCGTCGCCCGACCGGAGGTGCTCGGTGCGGTCAACCCGGTCCACATCGTCGACTTCTTCGCCGAGCACCCTGGCAGGGCGTTCCTCACCCTCGGCAGCATCTTCCTCGTCGTCACCGGCGGCGAGGCGCTGTACGCCGACATGGGCCACTTCGGGCGGCGGCCGATCGCCGTCGCCTGGTACGCGCTCGTGCTGCCGGGGCTGCTGCTGAACTACTTCGGCCAGGCCGCCCTTGTATCTGCGACACCGACGAGGTCGGGCGCGCTGTTCTACCGCATGGCGCCGGAGTGGGGCGTGACGCCGCTCGCGATCCTGGCGACGATGGCGTCGGTCATCGCCTCGCAGGCCCTGATCTCCGGCGCGTTCTCGCTCACCGTGCAGGCGGTGCAGCTCGACTACCTTCCTCGTCTCGCGATCCGCCACACCTCCGGCGAGCACCAGGGGCAGGTGTACGTGCCGCTCGTGAACTGGGCTGCTGATGATCGGGTGCATCGGCCTGGTGATCGGCTTCGGCAGCACGAGCAACCTCGCTGCCGCGTACGGGATCGCGGTGACGAGCACGATGGTGATCACCACGATCCTGTTCGCCGTGCTGGCCCGCGGACGGTGGGGCTGGTCGCGAGGCAAGAGTCCTCCTCGTCACGTTGCCGCTGCTGATCATCGACATCGCGTTCTTCGCCGCGAACGTGCCAAAGATCCCGGCCGGCGGCTGGTTCCCGCTGCTGGTCGCGCTCGTGCTCTTGGTGCAGATGGCGACGTGGCGGCGTGGCCGCGATCTCGTCGCCGAGCGCATCCAACGCGGCGAGCGCCCGATCGCCGAGGTGCTCGACGAGGCCTCCGACGTCACCCGCGTCGCCGGGCACGGCGGTGTTCATGTTCAAGGACCTCGGCAAGGCGCCGCCGGCGCTCGTCAACAACCTGCGCCACAACAAGGTGCTGCACAAGACGACGCTGATCGTGTCGGTCGGGAACCGAGGAGGTGCCACGTGTGCCCACGGGCGAGCGGACCGAGGTCACCAAGGTCGAGCCGGGCGTCTTTCAGGTGCTGCTCTGCTTCGGGTTCATGGAGGAGCCCGACGTCCCCGCTGAGCTCGCCGCGCATCAAGGTCCGCGGGCTCGAAGTTCGACCCGGATGACGTCACCTACTTCATCGGCCGGGAGTCGATCGTCGCCGGCAAGGCGCCGGGAATGCACTCCTCTCGCCGAGCAGCTCTTCGTGCTGCTCAACCGCGGTGCCGACAGCGCCAGCCGCTTCTTCAACCTCCCCGCCGAGCAGGTGTTCGAAGTCGGCACCCAGGTCGAGATCTGACTTCCGGATCGTCAGGCGGCGAGCGCATCGGTCGAGCTGTCGGGGCTGGAAGTCGACGGAGCCGACGAGCCGTGTGGTCAGTAGAGACCAGCATGCGCCAACGTCACCCGGTAGAGCCCTCCTCGCGGTGATGTACAGCGTCCGGCCATCGGCGTCGCCGAACGCACAGTTGGCAGGAGGCTGCGGCACGGGGATGACGCCCCAGGCGTCGCCGTCTGGAGCGAAGGCCTCGATGCCGCGGCGGCTGGTGACGAACAGGTTGCCTGCGGTGTCGATCGCCATGCCGTCAGGGACGTCGCCGGTGCTCACAAACGTTCGGGCTTCGGACAGCGAGCCGTCGGCACCAACGTCGAAGATCCACACCAGGTCGGCTTCGGAGTTCGAGACGTAGAGCTTTGTTTCGTCGGGCGAGAACACGATTCCGTTTGGGGCCTCGGTGGTTGCGCCCTTGCGCTCGGCGGTGATGCCGCCGTCCGGAGCGATCCGGAAGACGCCGCGGAAATCGAGCTCGTGCTCGAAGTCAGCGAAGAGTGGATCGGTGAAGTAGATCGTGCCATCCGATCGAACGGCGATGTCGTTGGGTCGGTTCAATCGAACGCCTTCGAAATCGGCGGCGACAGGGATCACCGTGCCGTCGCTCTCCGTGCGAGTCACCGAACGCGAACGCTCCTCTGCGGCGAGAAGCCGCCCCTGACCGTCGACTGCCAGCCCGTTGGCGTAGCCGCTCGGTTGCCGGAACACCGTGACCTGGTCGTCGGCCGCGACCTGGTAGATGGCGTCGGCGTTCGCATCGGTGAACAGCAGCACGCCGGCGTCGGTCATCCACTGCGGTCCCTCGGACCACCCATACCCGTCGTCGACCAACTCGACCTCACTGCGGCCAACCAGCGGGTCGAACACGGGGACCGTCGTGGATGGCTCCGCCGTGTGGCCGGCGCCGCAACCGCCACTGTGAAGAAGACCAATCAGCACTACGCACAGGTGACGGACGCGAGTACGACTGAACGCTTTAGCTGTGGACATTTCGTTGACGTCACTCGTACTCGGGGCAGGTGATGTGGTACTCGGCGAGATCGCCGATGTAGGTGTCCCATTCCTCCTGCCTGAGGTTGCGGCCGGCGAGCGTGCAAACGGCCGTCGCCCACGTCTGGGGGTCGAGGTCCCACACCAAGAAGTCCTGGCCGAACCCGCCGCCCATTGCCAGTTCCAAGCCGTCGGGTCGAATGGCACTGGCAACAGCCTCCGAATTGGGGATGATCATCCGGTCGCCCATCTGTTCGCCACTTTCGACGTCGTAGAGGGTCACGGAATGGTCCAGGCCTGTCGCCATCGCGACCCTCCCGTCTCCGTCGACGCCAACCTCGGTAAATCCTCGCGTACCGCTCAGGGTGTGAAGCACCTCCTGCGTCTCGAGGTCGTATACCAGAACGTCGCCTTCGGCTGTAGCGGCGACGAGTCGCCCGCCCGGTGCAACGGCAAGACGCGCCACGGTGCTCGTGCCGCCGAACGAGTCAGCCTCGATCTCGCCGAGCCGAGCGCCCGATTGGCCGTCGAAAACGACAGTGCCTTCGTCACTCCAAACCACCACGCGCGATCCGTCGTCGCTGCCTGATCCGTAGGCGAACCCGGCGACGGTGAGCGTCGGTTGGATCCGCTGCATCGTGTCCTTGTCGATCGTCAAGATGTCGTTCGTGGAAAGTGCGATCCAGACACGATGCTCGCTCTGGAAGAAGTGCAAGAGCCGGCATTCTCCTGATCTTGAGCAGTCGTTGTGTGAGACGTCCACGTCGGGAAACGAGGTCGATGCAGAGATGGTCTTGGTCGCGAGGTCGTACCCCTCGAGGACCAGCGTTCCGTCGGACGCCACTCTCGCTCCGATCAACGTGCGGTCGCCCGTCCATCCGGCGAAGAACCATCCAGTGGGTGTATCAATCGCTTTTCCGGTTGCGGCATCGAGTAACGCCAGGTCGGTCACGCCGGGCAGATGGGACACGTCCACGAGCCTCCTCGAACCGGCGGCTGCCGGTGCTCGCCACGCGATGAGTCGCCGGCCGTCGGGGCTGTATGAAAAAGGCACGTAGCCGGTTCCCAGTCGTCGGCTGACGGGTCCCGAGCCGTCTATACGCCAGCGTGAGACGATTTGTCTCTCGCTGGCGATGCTGACCAGTTCGGTGCCGTTGCGGGCGATCCACAGCGAACCAGCACTGCCGTTCTGCGCATCCAAGGCGCGTATCACGCCCCCCGTCGACAAATCGCGCTCTTCCAGTCGACCTGCCGCGTCCGCGCAGTACAGCCGATCCGATCTTTTCCGCGATCGCGGACGGATACGACTCGTAGCCGGAGTTCAGAGCGAACGTCGTCTCATCGACCTGCCACTTTGGGGTCGGTGACCCGAGATCCCATCGGATCCTCCCCGTCGACCCCTCACCGATAAGGCTCCTGCCATCGTCGAATGCCGTGAGTACGTTCGACTTCCCCGGTGGGAACGAGAGCGAGCCGACATCCGCGAAGGTGACCGGGATCGACGAGACGTACCGTGCCGGTTGTGGATCCGACAGCGAGCAGATCACCCTCCACGAAGGCGAGGCCCGCCGTTGTATAACGAGTCCGGATCGTGGGTTAATCCCTCGAGGCGACCGATCTCCTTGCCGTCTGGAATGGAGTACCCGATGACGTCGCCGTCCTCGCCACCCGACACGTAGAGTCGTGTGCCGTCGGGGCTGAAGGTCGCGTTGTCGAGAATAAACGGAACGTGGAGGGGTCCGGTGACGAGTTCGTGGCTCTGCGTGTCGTGCACCCCGATCACGGTCACGCCCTCGCGTGGGTTGTCGAGCTCAACGAGGAAACGGCCGTCGGCGCTGCTGATCAACTTCTGGACCCAGGGAGGTGTGTCGAGCAGCGATACCAGGGCTCGCCCACGTCGCCGGTGTCGAGGTCGTAGGGGCGCAGTTGCCTATCGTCCCCCATGACGAGGGCCGTCGTGCCGTCCGGGAGGACGATGCCGTGCGTCTGTGTCGCTCCCAAGTGAGTCAGGCAACTCGTGCGCTTCGAGCGCGCCGATGTTCGTGGTGAACGTGGAGAACAGCGCCGACCGAGTTCGTGGTGTGTCGGCCATTCGATACGCCTCGACCGCCAGCAACGCAGCGGTGTCGCGTTGAGTCGCCCGAAGAGAGAGCGACCTGCCGATCAGTGCTTCGAGCTGTGCCTCGCGCTGCGACGATTCCGCAGCACCCTGCGCGGTCTGCGCATTTGCTCGTTCCGACTCGGCAATGCCCTGCGCGGTCCTCGCGGTCTGCGCTGAGTCGCGGGCCTGTTGGCGTTGCGTCAAGGCGATACCACCTGCGATGAGCGCGAGGACGAGAAGTGCAGCCGTGCCAACCAGGAAGCGTCGGAGCCTGCGTGCATTGCGTCGCTCTCGTTCGAGCCCGGCATCTCGCGTCGCTCGACTGGCGTCGACGAAGGAGCGTTCAGTACTGCTGAGCTGTTGGCCGCGGTCCGGCAACGCTTCCAGTACCCCTTCGAGCCGAGCACCGCGGTAGAGCTCGCCGTCGGGACGGCCCGCTTCATCCCAAGCCCGGGTCGCTGTCGCGACGTGTTGGAGTTGAGCGAGCCATCGCCGATCGGCTTCCAGCCATTCGCGGAGTCGTGGCCAGTTCGCCAGCAACGCTTCGTGTGCGACCTCGATCACCGGCTCGCGAGTGGCGATGTCGCGGTCGGCGACGAGCAGGCGGGCCTGGACGAATCGGTCGGCGACCTTCTTGTCCCGTTCGGAGAGCTCACTGAACCGCGCTCGGCGGCGTGTGTCCGGGGCGCCGTGGCCGGGGGCCACGAGCCGACCGAAGAGTTGACGTGTTTGAGTTTGCATCTCCTCGTCGAGAGAGTTGTAGATATCCTCGGCTCGACGTCCGATCGCACCGCCCAGGCCACCCAACTCCTCCAAGCTCCTCGACGTGACGCAGTTGTCGATGCGGCGCTCGTACAGCTCCGCCATCGCGAACTGGAGTAGTGGCAGACCGGCAGGGTGGGCGCTGGCTTCGGCGACGATGGCCGTGACGACACCATCGTCGAAGAAGACGCCATTTCGTTCAGCGGGTCGAGCGACGACTTCTTCGAGTGCCTGCGGGACTCAGCGGGGGCAGAGCAAAGGTTCCGTCGGCGACCATTCGGCCAATCGACGCGTGCTGCAGCGGGCGATCGTAGAGATCGGCACGAACGGTGGTCACGCAACGAATCCCGAAACTGCCGGCAACGACGATGGCGCTGAGGAAACGCTCCCGCTCGCCGTCGTCGGCCAATGTCCAACACTCCTCGAATTGATCGACGACGAGGACCATCTTCCCGGAGCCCTCAGCGGCAGCCTCTCTGAGCCACTCGATCGGATCGTCGGAGTCGCTGTCGGTCGGCGGCGACTTGGCGAAGTGCCTGCCGCAACGCAGAGATCGGTCGATCGCCTGGGACCATCGTCGCCACGCGTGCGCCGTCGTTGCGAAGCAGTGGTACGAGGCCGGCGTGGACCAGCGAGCTCTTGCCGGACCCGGACGGCCCGACGACCACGACGAAGCCTCGCGCGAGTCAGAGTCTGGAGCAACGCGGTCGCGACGTCGTCGCGGCCGAAGAAGTCGGCCGCATCGGCCTCTGAGAACGGACGCAGACCCTTGTAGGGGTTCACCGCTGCCGAGACTGTGGTGCTCAGGGCGAACACGGCCCGACGCCGAGAGGACCCAAGCGAACTGCTCGACGGCGAACCCATGGGGGAGAGCACGCCTTCGGGACGGCCGACCGCGTCACGCCAGGCGATGATCAGCTCGGCCATCGACTCGAACCTCACGTCCGGATCGATCGACGTTGCCTTGGCGAGCACGGCGTCGAGCGCTTCGGCTGGCTCGGACAGCAGCCGGCCAGGCTCGGCAGGCGCCAGCGGCCGTTGGACTGCATCACCGACAGCGGCGACGTGCCGGCCAAGCAGCTCCCACACCATGCACCCGAAGCTGAAGATGTCCGAGCGAACCGTGTCGCCGCTTCGGTCGATCAGCTCCGGAGCGGCGTAGGCGCGTGTTCGTTCGCCACCTCGACCGACTCGTCGACGTCGTGACGGCGATGCCGAAGTCCGAGAGGTACGCGTTGCCGGTCTCGTCGAACATCACGTTCGACGGTTTGATGTCGCAATGGACGACTCCGGCCGTGTGCGCGCGCAAGCAACGCGCTGCCGACCTCCTCCACCACTCGGCTGACGCGGGCCACGCTGAATGGCCCGTCGTTGACCATCGCCGCGAACGCGGTGCCTCCGAGGAGGAGGCGGAACACGAGATAGGCACCACCAGGCTCGCGCCAGTAGTCGTAGAGCGGCACGATGTGGGGGTGCTCGAGCCTGGCGACGAGTTGAGCCTCGGCTTCGAATCGTTGGATGAACTCGGCGCTGTTGGAGAGATCCGGGCGGATCGCCTTGATCGCGACCTCGCGGTTGGTGCCCGGTTGCGTCGCCGCGAACACCCGGCCGAACGCTCCCTCGCCGAGCACCTCGTGAACTGTATAGCCGCGCAGCAACCTCGCACGCGCGATTGAGATTCGCGATCGGCTTCCCTGACGCCATCGATCGTTCCAACGTGACCAGATCACTGGAAGGATCAAGTCCGGTTTCGTCGCCGAGGCGAGTGCGAAACGACTGGAACGCCCGAAGTGCGTCAGCATGACGACCGGTTGCGAACAACGCCTGCATCAGCAACGACGTTGGCCGCTCGCGCAGCGGTTCGTCGGTGACGAGCCGCTCGAGCTCGGGGATCGGCGCGATGGTGCTGGCCCATGGCAAGAAGGGCCTCTGCGCGTTCCTCCATCGCCACGGTGCGCATCTCGTTGAGCCGATTGGCCTCGGCGAGGAGCCACCATTCGGCGCCGAAATCGCCGTACGCGTTGCCCCGCCACAGTGCGAGCGCCCGATCGTAGATCTCCACAGCCCGCCCAGGCTCTTCGGTGCCGGCCTCGGCAAGCAACGTCTCGAACTGCTGCGAGTCGATTAGTTCGCTCACCGAGTTCCAGGCGATAGCCCTCCTCGACTGTCGAGATCGAGGACTCCCCCAGCGCCGCCCGGAGTCGTGACACGTACGTCATCACCGAACGCCCGGCGCCATCGGGAGCTAACCCGTCGGGCCACAGGCAATCCACCAGACGTTGCGATGACACGGATTGTCCGGGCTGCGACAGCAGCAGGGCAAGAAGCCGACGCTGCTGCGGGCCGCCGACTGCGACGACGACATCGTCGACTTTGGCCTGAACTGGGCCGAGCACCTCGTAGCGCATCGCGCGCCTCCATCTACTGGGCGAATCGTACGACATGGTGCCAAACAGCGTTTGCAGATCGTCAACAACGCCTCGTCGGAGATCGACCCAGCCGCAGCGAGCAGCGCTCTTGTTGACGAACTGCAACATCGCGCCCCTCGCTGTCGCCGTCCTGTGGGGCGCTCAAGCTCACGGTGCGGACATGACACCAATGTTCGCCTCCATCGCAACCCTCCTCACGCTGCTTGCCGGCGACGGCCTCGCCAGCGGCCCTTCGGTCGGCTTGGCCGTTCCAGCCGAGGCCAGCATCGTCCCAGCCATCGATGTACCGAGCCCACAGCCCTGGGGCGCAGAGGGCGTGAGTCATCGCGGAGGTCGGGCTGCCCGGATCGAACTCGGTGATGGATCGTCAACCTGGTATCGGCTCGCCTACATCGATGGCGGCACACGACTGGAAGTTTTCGAGCACTACGCCGCCACCATTCCTGCTTCTGGATCGGACATGGAGCTGAGCCAGGAGATTGCCTGGCGACTGGCCAAACTGGCGACTGGGACAGCCAACGGCTCGGCTTCGTCCGACCGGCTCCCCGATTGGGCTCGAGCCCGGACTGGCAACGACAAGGGATTGTCAGCCGGTCTCATGTTCACCCTCGCCTACATCGACGTGCTCACCCCAGGACCTCTGGTCGGCGATCTGCGGGTCGCCGGCACCGGCGGTATCGGCGACGATGGTGTCGTGTCCCCCGCGTTCGGGCTCGAGGTCAAAGTTGCCTCGGCGATGCTGACCCGGCCAGACGTGGTCTTCACCACGAGCGCGCCCAGCTCGATCGATGACGTGACGATTGTCGAATCCCAGCACACCCGCCTGCCCGACGCCGGCTACACGGCCGGCGAATGGCTCAACGTCGTGGGTTACGAACAGGCGGGCCGCATTGCGGCCAGCCACCCAGGAACGACTGCCGTCGTCGTCGTTCACGACCTACGTCAGGCGCTGGCATGGCTGTGCGGACGCACCGACAGCACGCCTGCGTGCGCAACCGCCGAGAGAACCGCACTTATTCCCATCGGGACGCCGTAGTGCTGGGTCGCCCTCAGCGGGAACGATTCTCCTGACCAGGTGGTTCACCTTCGGTGGTCAAGTGCGCGCAGAAAGCGCCGATTCTTGTCCTAGATACGACGCCGCTGCGCGTGTATAGGAGCGTGACCATGCGAGCACTGAGCGATCCACCCGGGGAACGGGCAGGCGCGGCACTCAGAGTGCTCCCTGCAGTTCCGAGCGATCGGGAAGCGGCGGTGCGAGCGCTGTATGAGACGCATCATGTCGACCTCGTCCGTTTTGCCACCTTCATCATGGGCGACGTCCACGCCGCCGAGGATGTGACACAGGAAGCGTTCACGCGGATCTACGACGCGTGGGATCGGCTCGATGATCACGACCGCGCCGTTGCGTACCTGCGCGCCACGATCGTCAATCTCAGCCGCGGCCGGCACCGACGCCGCCTGGTGGCCGAGCGCAAGCAGCCACCGCATCTGGTGGCTGTGCAGTCAGCGGAGGACGATGCGATGGGTCGGGTCGGGCGTGGTGCGGTGCTCGACGCCGTCTCGGCACTGCCCGGTCGTCAGCGAGCGTGCGTCGTGATGCGTCACTGGCTGCGCATGACCGAAGGCGAGATCGCCGCGACACTCAACGTGTCGATCGGTTCAGTCCGCACACACAACAGGCGGGGTCTCGAGACCCTGCAGCGCAAGTTGGGAGATCTGCGATGAATGACTTCGAACACCGTCTCACTGCCCTGCTCGACGACGTTGCCTGGTCAGTGCACCCGCGCTCCGACGTCGATGCGCTGTTCACACCGACGGTCACGCCCGTGCCGAACGAGGGGCACACCTATCGGCCGCGCTGGATCGCCGTTGCTGCGGCCAGCCTCGTGCTGGTGGGCGGCTCGGCCTTCGCGATGGAGCGGATCACGAACGATCCGTCGACGCGCGTCGTGCCGGCCGCCACGCCCGCGACCGAACCCACGCAAGAACCGACCACCACGGAACCGACGACGACGTCGATCGACCACGCTGTCGAGTCGACGGTGGTGAAGCCCTCGGTGGTCAAGCCCGTGTTGGTGCCGGATCGGTCGGTGCCGCCGACGGAGCCAACGGTTCCGCCGACCGAGCCAACAGTTCCGCCGACCGAGCCAACGCTGCCACCGGCGGCGATCGAGTTCACTGCCAAGTTGGGCACCGATGGGCGGGCGCTGACCCCCATGAAGCAGGGCTTTTATGGCACTGCGCAGCCTGGATCGGCCATCCGTGTGGCGTCGGACTACGGCGTCTCGGAGACAACCGCCGACGGGGACGGAAAGTGGAAGACGACGCTGACGATGCGCGAGGTCCCGAATGGTGCCACCGTTGCGGTGCGGATCACGTCGAGCACGAGCGAGAGGGTCCGCGAGTTCGCGCTCGTGCGCCCTGGTCCGGCAACAATCGAGTTCACAGCGAACCTCGGCGCCGACGGTCAGGCGAACTCGCCGATGACACAGGGCTTCTTCGGAACGGCCCAACCCGGTTCGGCGATCCGCGTCGGCTCCGAATGGGGTGTCGCTGAGACCACCGCCGGACCCGGTGGCAAGTGGGAGACCACGTTGGTGATGCACGAGGTTCCACCCGGCACGAACGTCGCTGTCCGGATCACGTCGAGCACCACCGACAGGGTTCGCGAGTTCACTCTCCACCGCCCTGGCGAGCCGACCCCGACCACGGTCGACTTCACGGCCAACGCCGCCTTCACGACCACCGATGCGGCGACACCCTTCAACGAATATTGGGGTACCTCCACATCAGGTGCGGTCATCTCGATCACGTCGGAGTACGGGAGCAAGCAGGTCGAGTCGAACGCCGAGGGCAAGTGGTCGGCTCGCCTCGAGTTCCCGACTGCCCCGGTCGGTTCGACGTTCAACGTTCACATCACCAGCTCGAAGGGCGAGGCCGTCTACGACTTCCCGCTCACCCGGGCCTCCCCCAGCTGAGAACCGCACCCTCTCGAATCGTCCGTGACGTTTCAATCAGCTCGTTCAACGGATCTGGGCGCCACGGTCGAGTGCTCGCCAGCAGGTTCGGCGGAGCTTGGCGCCCAGATCGGCGACGCAGCGAGGGCTCATATCGTCACTGACGATTCGAGAGGGGCTCGTGCTCACAGCCCTGTGGTACGGTCAACGACCCAGCCACCCGTCTGCCGTGCTTCAGCGCCGGCGACCGACACGAGCGAGCGAGCAATGCGTTCCAGTACCGTCACCGTGACCTGCGTCGACCATCTGGTGCTGAAGTGTGCCGACATCGAGACGACCCTCGCCTGGTACATCGACCGGCTGGGTCTCGCCCCGGTTCGTGTCGAGGAGTGGCGCGACGGCAGCGCTCCATTCCCCTCCGTGCGAATCAACGAGGACACCATCCTCGATCTGATCTCCGGCGATCATGGCGACGGACGGCTCGACCATTTCTGTCTCGTCATCGCTCCGACCGACCTCGACGAGGTCGCCGCCAGCGGTGTATTCGAGGTGCTCGACGGACCAGTCACCAGGTCGGGTGCACGAGGCGACGGAACTTCGCTGTACGTCCGCGACCCGGACGGCGCCACGGTCGAACTGCGCTACTACTAGCTGCTGCGCTCACTTCTCTGCGCGACGTCGGCTGATCGGCGGGCGCAGGCGCGGCGGGTCGAGACGGGCCGGGGGACGGGGCGGCGGTGGTGCAATTCGACCGACGGCGCGCAGGGCACTCGCACCGGCGGCAGTCGCCTTGCCTGTCGCCCGGCGTACCACCTCCACGCTCAGCCGCTTCGGATCGTCACCGGCGCCGACGGCGTAGAGCAGCCGCCGGATCTCACGCTCGGTGTTGCGGGCTCGCTTCCGACCGGTCAACGCCATACCCGCGCCTGCCACCATCGCAGCAGGCATCGCCAGCAGCACGACAGGCGTCACCGCCACTGCGGCCACCACGACCCCGGACATCCCGCCAACGGCAATGACCGTCCCACCGCCGCCCGCGAATCGCCGATTGGCCGTTCGGTCGACCGTGATCCGGACCACCGATGAACCGCTTCCCGAATCGCGGGCCTCGGCATTGACTCGTTCGAAGTCTCCCAGCTTGCCCTCGCCTGTCGCGCTGCGAACGGTCCGTACGGTGGCGCCGACGATGCCCGAGCGTTTGCTCCACTCCCCGTGCCCGGGCCGCAGCACGTCACGGCGAAGGTGGTGACCATCGACCAACCACGAGTCCACCCTGGCCAACGCGTCGACTGCGGACACATCGACCTCGCCGTCGGCGTACACCTGGGAGGGCCCGACTATCCGGTCACCGAGGCGCGCGGCGGGTAGCGGCCCGAGGCGCTCGACCGCAATCGATCGGCGAACGGCATCAACAGACAGCCCGACCTCTTCCGCCGCGGCAATCAACGAGGCTTCGGCGATCGTGCCCGCCTCGTCCTTGACATCGCCAGTGCGCTCGAGATCGCCTGCACGCCGCAGGATCCGGGCCACGTCCTTGGCGTCGATCGGTGCTTGATCCGTCATCGATCAACGAGCTTATTGGACGACCGATTGGGCGTGAACCTCGCGTCCCGGCTGTCTCATCTTGCCCAGCGTTGGGTATGCGCTCAGAGGTGTTGCTCCCGACGGTGTTCAGCAGTGGATGGGCCAGCGGGGTCAGCGCGTACCTGGCGGTGCTGCAACTCGGCGTGCTGGGACGGTTCTTCGGCGCCGACAACGTGCCGGACGCGCTCACCCGCACCGACGTGATAGTGGCCGCCGCCGTGCTGTATGCGATCGAGTTCGTGACCGACAAGATTCCCTACCTCGACAACGTGTGGGACGCGATTCACACGGTGATCCGGCCGACGATCGGCGCGGTGCTCGGCCTCCTCGTCGCCGGAGACGCCGACACGCTCGGGCAGGCCGTCGCGGCCACCGCCGGCGGTCTCACCGCGCTCGCCAGCCACCTGTGCAAAGCCGCAGCAAGGTTGGTGATCAACCTCTCACCCGAACCCGTCACGAACATCACCGCGAGCCTCGGGGAAGACCTGGCCGTCGGGTCGGTCATCGCGCTCGTTGTCGTCTCGCCCTGGATGGCTGCCGCCGTTGCCGCGGTGTTCCTCGCTGCGAGCCTGTACATCGCCTGGCGCGTGCACCGGCGGATTCGCCGAGCGCTCGCACACTTTCGCACCCATCGCCTGCGGACGCGCTGAAGGTCGTCTCGGGTTGAATTGCTTGTCATGCTCGGAAACCAAACGATGTCAGGTGAGGGCAACGACAACCATCAACGCTGTGTGACTGTTTGTTGGAACAACGATGATCAAACTTGCATGTTGCCTATAGGTGTTAGGTTTGGGCATCGGAACGAGGGTCGAGCGATCAGGCCCGTGAACAAGGAGTACCCGCGTGCCGCGTCCAAAGGTTCCACTCATCTCGAAGCGCAAGACGCTCGAGGCCGCGTTGCACATCATCAACAAGGAAGGCCTCGAAGCCCTCAGCGTTCGGCGCCTCGCCGACGAGTTGAACGTCAATGCCGCGTCGCTCTATCACCACTTCAGCAACAAGGAGGAGATCCTCGCCGGTGCAGCCCGCCTCGCGCTCGAGGACGTCCGCACGCCCGAAACCCGCGACGAGCACTGGACGGTGTGGATCGAGCGCAACGTCGAACGACTCCGCAACGCCCTCGTAACGCATCCCGATCTCATACCCATCATGATGCGACGCGAGCTCCTAGGCATCGGCGTTGCCGAACTCGACGCCACCGCGGGCCTGCTCGAGCGGGAGGGCGTTCCGCTGGGGGCGATCGCCCCAATCCTCGACTATGGCGAAGTCCTCGCGATCGTGTGTGCTCTTGCCGAGACGGAAAACCGTTCCGGGCGACGCGTTCCGCCCACGGATTTCAAGAACCTTCGCAAGGCTGCGCAAAAGCGAGAGACCTCGATCGATCGCGTTTTTGCGCAGGCCTATCAGGCTGGCGTCACCGCGATCATCGACGAAGTCCGCGCCGAGAACGAGCGCCGAGCTCGAGCCCCGCGAAAGACAACAGTCAAGGGTGTCGCTCGTCGCGCCGCCGTCACTCGCTGAACTTGTGCTACTTCACCCAATCACCCATCGTCGCGATGGCCGCGGCCAGATCTTGCTTCTGGGCGACGGTGGAAGTCCGAGCCGTCCATGAGTACTGTATCAAATGATGTTTGGTTATTACAGAAGGGTCTGAACATGGTGATGAACGTGAGCGACGATGTCGCTGCGAACGATATTGGCGCTGCCTTCGATGAGGCCGATCTGATCGAGTTGTACAGGCGCATGTTGCGCATCCGCCGTTTCGAGGAACGGGTGTCGGAACTGTACAAGTCGGCCGAAGTGCCGGGATTCGTGCACATCAGCATCGGGCAGGAAGCGACGGCGGTCGGGGGTTGCTGGCCACTGCGAACGACCGACTACATCTCGTCGACCCACCGAGGCCATGGTCACTGCCTCGCCAAGGGAATGGACATGAGCCCGATGTTCGCCGAGCTGTTCGGACGTGACACGGGTGCGTGTCGCGGCCGCGGCGGCTCGATGCACATCGCCGATCCCTCGATCGGAATGTTGGGTGCAAACGGAATCGTCGGCGCTGGGTTGCCGATCTCCGTCGGTGCCGCGTTCGCCGCTCGTTTGCGCGGCAACGACAGCGTGACGGTCGCCTTCTTCGGAGACGGGGCCGTGGCTACCGGCGCGTTCCACGAGGCCGTCAATCTGGCCGCAGTGTGGAAGTTGCCGATCATCTTCTTCTGCGAGAACAACGGCTACGCCGAGTTCTCTGCCACGGCGTCGCAGCATCCGGTCCCCGTCGTCGAACGGGCGCCGGCTTACGGCATGGTCGGGGTCGAGATCGATGGATCCGACGTGGAGGTCGTTGCTTCAGCGATGACCGATCTCGTCGCCAAGGTCCGCCGGGGCGAAGGCCCGTTCCTGGTTCAGGCCAATACGCATCGTTGGCATGGTCATTACGAGGGCGACCCGCAGCAGTACAGGCCGGAGGGAGAGCGCGAGGCATACGAGCAGCTCGATCCCATCCGACGACTCCATCGCACACTTCTCGAGCGTGGGGTCGCTGGATCCCGCATCGACGCCGTCGACGAAGCGGTCGAGCTCGAAGTCGGCTTGGCCATCGAAGAGGCTCGCGCAGGAGCTGAACCCGATCCAGGGACGCTGTACGAATTCGTCACATCGCCTCGTGCGGCACCGTCCATCGCGACCCAAGCCGTTCGCGTCAGCCCTGCCGAGGAATGGAAGATGATGGACGCGATCAAGGCCGCGCTCGAGCACGAGTTGGTCAACGATCCCGATGTGTTCCTCGCCGGAATCGACGTCGGTGAAGGCGGCAACGTGTTCGCTCTGACCCGATCGTTGTGGGACCGGTGGCCGGACCGCGTCAGGGATACGCCGATCTCGGAGACTGCAATTCTCGGGTTGGCTGTCGGTGCCGCAGCGACTGGGCTCAAGCCGGTCGTCGAGATCATGTACCTCGACTTCATCGGAGTCTGCCTCGACCAGTTGCTGAACCAGGCAGCCAAGTTGCGCTACATGACCGGCGGCGCCGTCACGTTGCCGCTGACCGTGCGCACGCAGTTCGGCTCAGGCCGGTCATCCGGAAGCCAGCATTCGCAGAGTCTTGAAGTGCTGCTCGCCCACATACCGGGTCTCACCGTTGTGATGCCCTCCACCGCCTCGGATGCCTACGGCTTGCTTCGCGCTGCGATTCAGGATCCGAATCCGGTGATCGTGATCGAGAACCGCGCGTTGTACGGCAAGCGAGATGCGCGGTGCGTGCCGGATCACATCGTGCCGATCGGTCAAGCCGCCGTCATCCGAACGGGCCGTGACCTCACAATCGTGTCGATGTCGCGGATGGTCCTCGAGTCCCTGAAGGCCGCTGAGGAGCTCGCGGCTGACGGTATCGAAGCAGAGGTCATCGACCTCCGCACGATCGTGCCGCTCGACTGGGAGACGGTCAGCGAGTCGATCGGTCGAACCGGAAGGTTGCTGGTTGCACAGGAAGCGGTGACCGACTTCGGCGTCGGTGCCGAGATTGCGGCTCGTGCCGCCGACGGTTCGTTCTGGTCGCTCGACGCACCAATCCGCCGTGTCGGCGCTCCGTACACTCCAGCTCCCTATGCCCCGTCTCTCGAACGAGTCTGGGTTCCGGGCAGCGCCAACATCGTTGCCGCCGCCCGGTCGCTGATGGCCGAGTGACGATCGGCGCGATCAGCGATCGCGGAAGTTCGGGACGCGCTTCTCGAGGAAGGCGGCCACTGCCTCGCGATGATGCAACTGCAATACGCCGGTGCCACTGCTGTTAAACATTCGGTGAAATGAGGCAACGCTTGGAGATCGCAGAGTTGAATCGAACGCCGGCTTCCGACGAGCAGGCGCTGGAGAGCGTGCAACGTCGGGTTCTGTGGCTGGCCACGAGCATGATCCACCACGCGAACCACGTCCGTCCGTCTCGGTCCGGGCTCAAGGTGGGTGGACATCAAGCGTCGTCGGCGTCAATGGTCAGCATCATGACAGCGCTGTACTTTCGCTATCTGCGTGCCGAGGATCGAGTGTCGGTGAAGCCGCACGCCGGCCCCTTGTTGCACGCCGTCAACTATCTGCTCGGGCGGTTAGAGCCGCGCTATCTGACAGAGCTCCGAGCATTCCACGGTCTGCAGAGCTACCCGAGCAGGACCAAGGATCCGGACCCAGTCGACTTCTCGACCGGTTCGGTCGGCATCGGGGCCACCGCAACGATCTGGAGCGCGCTGGCCAAGCGCTACGCCGATCAGCACCTACCCGGCGCATCGGGGGGTCGCCAGGTCGCAATCCTCGGCGATGCAGAGCTGGACGAGGGCGCGATCTGGGAGGCGTTGGTCGATCCGCAGGTGCCGCGCCTCGGCGAGGTTCTGTGGATCGTCGATCTGAACCGCCAGTCTCTCGACCGCGTCGTGCCCGACATCGCCGCGGGCCGCATCGGCGCGATGTTCGCGGCCGCCGGTTGGCAGACGATCAACGTCAAGTACGGGCGCCGCCTCCGCAACCTCTTCGACCGGCCCGATGGCGATGCACTCCGTCAACGCCTGGACGAGATGAGCAACGAGGAATACCAACGAATGCTGCGCGCCCCGGCCGCCGAGGTGCGCGAGCGATTGATCCACGACGGAGCGATGGGAACAAACCTGAAGCGGCTGCTCGCCGATCTCGATGATCGCGAAGTCGCCCTCGCCGTGCGCGATCTTGGCGGCCACGATCTCGCCGACCTGGTCAGCGCGTTCAACCAAGCCGACGACGAGACCGACCGCCCATCGGTCGTGTTTGCGTACACGATCAAGGCGTGGAGCCTGCCAACGCAGGGTCATCCGGCGAATCATTCGGCGCTGTTGACCCCCGATCAGTGGCGACAACTGGCTACCGAGTTGGGAGCCGACGCCGATGATCCGTGGGCCCTGTTCCCAGAAGCCTCGGCGGAAGCCGAACTGTGCCGGGATACGGCGCGGCGGCTGGAGCGCACCGCGTTCCCCGCGGAGGTCGAGCTGGACGTGCCCGTGGAACTTGGTCGACCCCACGCGTCCTTGGGCTCGACCCAGCAGGCGCTCGGCCGGTTCTTCGTCGACCTGACCCAGACAGCACCGGAGACCGCGGCGCGCGTCGTGACGGTGAGCCCCGACGTGGCCTCGTCGACCAACCTCGGTGCATGGATCAACCGGGTGGGTGTCTGGAACACCATCGATCGGCAGGACTGGTTCTCGGACGACGCGGAAACACTGATGAAATGGCGCGAGGGCCACGGCGGTCAGCACATCGAGCTCGGCATCGCCGAGGGCAACCTCGTCGGACTGCTCGGTGAGCTGGGCACCACGTGGTCCCGCTGGGGCCAACGTCTCCTTCCAGTCGGCACCATCTACGACCCGTTCGTCACACGCGCCCTGGAGCCTTGGTCGTTCGGAATCTATGCCGGTGGGCAGTCGATCCTCGTCGGCACGCCGTCGGGAATCACGCTGGCTCCGGAGGGTGGTGCCCATCAATCCGTGATCACTCCGTCCATCGGGCTCGAGCAGCCGCAATGCGTGGCGTGGGAGCCGTGCTTCGCCCAGGATCTCGAATGGACGATGCTCCACGCGCTCGGCAGGCTCGGTCGTCCGGAAGGCTCGTCCGCGTACTTCCGGCTCAGCACGCGACCGATCGACCAGTCGCTCGCGGCTGTCCCGGCCGACCCCGGTCTGCGTGAGCAGCGCAGGCGGCAGAGCATCGCCGGCGGCTACGTCATCCGCCGATCGGCCGCCGCACCCCGACTGACACTGGTCGGGATGGGCGCGATCCTTCCCGAGGTGCTGGCCGCGGCCGATGCTCTCGAGAAGGCCGGCGTCGAATGCGATGTGGTCTGCCTCACGTCTGCCGACCTGGTGTTTCGAGCCCTGCAGGCCCGACAGGGTCTCGTCAACGGTGACCACCGCATCATCGAGGTGCTGTTTCCCTCGTCACGCCGCACCCCGATCGTGGCGGTGCTGGATGGGCATCCCCATACGCTCTCGTTCCTCGCCGGCGTCAACGGAACAGCGATCGCCAACCTGGGGGTCCACGACTTCGGACAGGTGGGCGACATCGACGACCTGTACGCCTCCTATGGAATCGACCCGACAACGATCATCGGCGCGGCCTGGGATCTGCTCGACGGGCCCGTTGACGATTCGGCCTCGCCGGACGCTGTCTGACTAGACCGCCGTCCACCCTCCATCGATCGCGACCACAACGATCCCTTGTCCGTGCATCTCGGTTAAACCTAACACTGTTAGCGTAGGTCAGCGACGCGTGCGAGTCTTGGAGGCTGACGAGAAGTAAAGGATCAGACCGCTTGTTCGCCGGCGACCTCGAGAGACACAGGTGCCTTGAAGACCTTTGCCTCGTACTCCGGCTGGGTTGCCGGAGAGTTGTCGACCAGCAACTCTTCCGCCTCCCGGCGATCGTTGTCGTTGAGTGGCCTCGTGTCGTACGTGAATTCGACCAAGGTTCCGTCGGGATCGCGGGTGTAGATCGAGTGGATCCATTCGTGCTCCACCTCGGCAACGTTGAGCCCGTAGGCGAGCCAATGCTTCTTCTTCAGCTCGAGGTCGTCTGCGCCGTCGCACCCGAACGCGAAGTGATTGACCCAGTAGGGCAAACCGGCAGGCTTCGACATGCCGCCTCGCCACGCGTCGGGATCGAGGACGCCAGCGTCTTCCATCCCGCGTAGGTCGAAGATCGCAAAGAGCTCGCCGTTTCCGGTGTCGTAGAAGATGTGCTTGGTCCAACCGCCGCTGGGGCCGAGGCGTTTGACGATCTTGACGAGTTCGAATCCCATTGCCTTCGTGTAGAACTCGTGGGCCTTGTCGGGGTCCTTGACGGCAATGGCGGTGTGATGAATCACGGTTCCCCCTTCAGGTGCCCAGCTCTTCAAGCCCTGAAGGCGCAACCTAACACGGGCCGTTGGAGCGTCAATCAGCACGCTTGACTTACCTATCGGCGTACGGTATCCCGTCGCGCCGGGTTGAATCACCGGATTCATGGAATGTCGATGAGCCTGTCCAATGCGGCTGCGGGGCGGGGGTGCGGGTCGTGCGCAGGCTGCACGGGTTCGCCATCGACGGGAACGTTTCGTGTGAGAAAATCGATGACTGCGTCAGCGAAGATGTCGTTGCGGTCACCGGCCACCATGTGGGCTGCGCCGGCCACGTTTACGAATTCCGCATGTGGGCACAGCTCCAGAAACTCCTTGGCACCAGCTTCGGTGAGGATGTCTGACATCCCACCTCGCACCAGAAGGGTCGGAAGGCTGAGACTGCGGGCGCAGGCCTCGAGACGGGCTTGGCGTTGCTCGAGATTCCGCACGCCGAGACGGAACTGTGGATCCCAGTGCCAGTGATAGCGGCCGTCTGATCCGAGGCGGACGTTCTTGCCGAGACCGGCCAGGTTCTGTGGCCGAGGCCGGTGGGGTTGATAGCTGGCGATGGCGTCAGCGACCTCCTCCAGCGAGTTGAACCCTTCGGGACTCTGGTTCATGAAGGCCCTGATCTTGTCGACGCCGCTCATTTCGACCCGAGGGGCGATGTCGACGAGAACCAGTGCGGTGGCGTCGACGTGGTCTTCGCCGGCAGCGACCAGGCTGGTACCTCCACCCATCGACGCGCCGACCAACACGGGACGATGACCTCCCATCGAGGCAATGATGCGGGTGAGGTCTTCCACCATGACGTCCTGGCTGTAGTCGCCGTCGGCGGCCCAATCCGAATCGCCGTGGCCCCGCGCATCGAACGCGACAGCGTGATAACCGGCGGCTCCGAGCGTTTGCCCGGTTCCCTTCCAGGCGTGACGTGTCTGGCCACCGCCGTGCTGAAGCAGGACGAGTGGACCTCGCGGATCGCCCCAGGCGTCGCCGGCGAGACGCAGCCCCCCGGCACCCACCCAGTACAACATCGGGTCGGGGGTCGAAGGAAGCCGAGTGCCTGCGCTCATCTGGGTGATCCTCTCACTTCATTAACCGATCGATGTTAGGCTAACACGCCCAGCTTCGGGTTTTCTGGCCCCGACCGATTGGATGTACGACGATGCGCACGATTCTCGCGGAGAAGTCTGGTGTCGACTGTCCAATCTTTGCCTCCACCCACTGCCGCGATGTTCCGGCGGCGGTCAGTCGTGCAGGTGGCACGGGGGAGTGACGCGTGGTCGGCGCTGAGGCTCCCCTCGGCCGTTGCGCGGTGGTCGGTCAGGGGCGATTGGGCCGTGCGCTCGTCGCAGCTCTTCCCTGGTTCAAGGGTCCGTTCGGCCGCGGCTTCGACGGAGCGAACTTCGACGTCGTGATATTGGCCGTCCCCGATGGTGAGATCGGTCGCGAGCCGTCGCTATCCGACCCGGCCCACTGGTCGGGCATTGTGCGGGCGCGCTCGGGCTCGATGTGTTGGCGCCACACGAAGCCTTCGGGCTGCATCCGCTGATGACTGTTGTCGGCGAAGGAGCGCAGTTCGCGGGCGCGAGTGCCGCGGTGGCCGGCAGTACACCTCGTGCCCTGAACGCCGCGCATCACCTTGCCGCCGCCCTCGGCACGCATGCGGTCGAGATCGCTGATGACGACCGCGCCGCCTATCACGCGGCGGCGTCGATCGCGTCGAACTTTCTCATCACCCTGGAAGACGCCGCTGAAACGTTGCTGCGGACCGCTGGAGCGGACCGATCGGTGTTGGTGCCGTTGGTGCGAGCCACTGTCGAGAATTGGGCGGCGCTGGGCGCACGCGGCGCGTTGACGGGCCCGATCGCGCGCGGTGACGAGGACACGGTTGCTCTGCACCGAGAGGCGGTCATCGAGAGGGCGCCCGAGCTGGCGCCGTTGTTCGACGCACTGTGCGACCGAACGAGGATCATCGCCCGCCGTTCTCGGTGATCGACTGCCCGTCGCGCAGAAGGCCCGGAAACGACTGTTCCCGGGCCTTCTCCGAACTACGGACGCTTCTCAGTTCTTCATCGAGAAGATCGCGGTGTGCGATCTTCCATCTGCCAGCGTCACGGTCAGGCGATAGCAACCCTGCGTCGACGGCGGACGCCGGCTCGGGGTACTCCAGCCTCACCCACATCCTCAAACTCGCTCCCGACTACATCAAGCTCGACCGGGAGCTGATATCCGGCATCGACATCGACCCCGTCCGCCGCGCTTGTCACCTCGCTCGTCGTGTTCGCTGCCGACACCGGCGCTGAAATCCTGGCTGAGGGCGTCGAGACCAAGGACGAATTGGAAACTGTTCCTGCACCACTGCACGCTCTCGAGATTGACCGGCCGATATCTCTGCGATCTCTGGTCGGCTGACTCCCAACCATCGTCATTGTTGTGCACCGTCGCTGCCTCTCATAGGCAGCCCATTCGGCCACTGGCGACACCAGACCGAGCCGATAACCTCTCCCACCGGGCGCCGGCCCGAATCGCGGAGGTTCTCTTCCGTCTTTCAACCGGTCCCGCCCCTCTAGCTCAACGGTAGAGCAGCGGACTTTTAATCCGTTGGTTCGGGGTTCGAGACCCCGGGGGGGCACCTCATCTTTGTGGAGGGGCAAATGCGAGTGACCGGCATCGTTGCCAACCTGCCAGTGGCTGACATCGCCGCTGCCCGTGAGTTCTACTCCGAATACCTCGGGTTGAGCATCGAGGGATTCAATCTCGGCTGGGTGGCGCGTTACTCGTCGCCGGATGGCGAGGCCTCCGTCCAGCTCGTCACCCGAGACGCCACGGCACCTCACGACTCGGTCATCTCAGTTCATGTCGGCTCCGGCGTTGATGAGGCGTACGCCGAGGCACAGCGGCGCGGATACGAGATTGTTCATCCGCTCACCGAAGAAGCATGGGGTGTGCGGAGGTTCTTCGTCCGCGCCCCCGATGGCAACGTGATCAACATGGTGAGCCACAGCGACGAGTAGACGCTTCCGGCCAGGGTCACTGTCTGTGGAGTTCTTGGCGCCCACCTGGGTCCCTCGAGGCACTCCACCAGCGCGGTGTGGAGTGTTTGGCGCCTGCCTGGGTCCCTCGAGGCACTCCACAGGCGCTGTGTGGAGTGTTTGGCCTCTGTTCGTTCCCGAACTTTCATGGCACACTGGACCGGTGAGCTATCAGCATGTGATCGTCGAATACGGCGAGCCATTCGCCACCATCACCCTCAACCGGCCCGAGAAGCGCAACGCCCTCGCTCTCGACGTGATGCTGGAAGTGACCGAGGCGTTTCAAGAGGTCGGGTCCAGCAGCGCGGTCGGCGCGATCCTCGCGGCGAACGGCCCGGTGTTCTCCGCCGGCCACAACTTCGCCGACATGGCGGGTGCCGACCTCGACCACGTCACCCACCTGTTCGACGTGTGCACCGAGATGATGAACACAATCCAGTCGATCCCGCAGCCGGTCGTCGCCAAGGTTCACGCGCTGGCAACTGCTGCAGGGACCCAGTTAGTGGCGTCCTGCGATCTGGCAGTTGCCGCCGAGAGCGCAAGCTTCGCGATACCGGGCGGCAAGGGTGGCTTGTTCTGCCACACGCCGCTCGTTGCAGTTGCTCGCAACGTCGGCCGCAAGCGGGCGATGGAGATGGCCCTCACCGGCGACGCGATCGATGCCGCGACGGCAGTGTCGTGGGGCCTCATCAACTACGCCGTGCCCGACGACCAACTCGACGCCGCCGTCCACGATCTGTTGTCGCGTGCAACGCGTGGCAGCGTCGCGTCGAAGGCTGCCGGCAAGCGTGGCTTCTATGCGCAGACGGAGCTCGGCCAGACCGACGCCTATGCCTTTGCCGTCGACCTGATGTCGCGATCGGCCACCACGCACGACGCCCAGGAGGGGATCGCCGCGTTCCTCGAGAAGCGACGAGCTACCTACACCGACCGTCCATAGCCGCCGGTTGTCATCGATACCCCTAGGGGGTATCGTGAGGCCGTGGATACGACGAGACCTGGATACTCCGACGACAAACAACAACTGCTGGCGAGACTCCGCCGCATCGAGGGCCAGGTCCGTGGGCTCGGGCGCATGATCGAGGAAGACAAATACTGCATCGATGTGTTGACGCAGGTGGCCGCAGTCAGCAAGGCCCTGCAGGGTGTCGGCGTCAAGCTGCTCGACGAACACCTCCATCACTGCGTGGCCGGTGCCGCGGCAAGCGGTGACGGCGATCGCACTGAACACCTCGTACACGAAGCGTCGAAGGCCGTCGAGCGCCTTCTGCGAGCCTGAGGTCGAGGTGGTGCAGGCATGAGCGCCGTGAAGACCGCCAACCGCGTCGACCTGTCGCTGAGCGGCATGAGTTGCGCAGCGTGCGCAGTGCGCATCGAGAGGACGCTGAACACGCTCGATGGAGTCACCGCTACCGTCAACTTCGCGACGGAGAGGGCCACGGTCGATTTCGATCCCTCCGTGGTCTCGACCGACGACCTGCGAAACGCGGTCGAGTCGATCGGGTACGGGGCTGAGCTACCGACTGCCTCGGGCACGGGCGACGGCGGTGACGAGGAGGCCGAACGCGTGCGCCGAGGATTGCTGCGCAGGCTGGTCGTCGCCACGGTGCTGGGCGCGCCGGTCTTGCTGATGTCGATGGTGCCGGCAGCGCAGTTCCACAACTGGCAGTGGGTGGCGCTCGCGTTGGCCACTCCGGTCGCCACATGGGCAGCGGCGCCCTTCCATCGCACCGCGTGGAAGAACGCACGCCATGCCGAGGCGACGATGGACACGCTCGTCTCGGTTGGTGTTCTGGCAGCCTACGGCTGGAGCGTGTACGCGTTGTTCTTCACGGCCGCCGGCGACGCAGGCATGAATATGTCGATGTCGTTGGTGCCGACGCGGGGCGACAACCATCATCTGTACTTCGAGGTGGCGTCCGCCACCGTTGCCCTGATCCTGCTCGGCCGGTACTTCGAGGCACGGGCGAAACGTCGGGCCGGCGGTGCGCTGCGTGCCCTGCTTCGACTGGGTGCCACGAGCGCGACCGTTGTGCTACCGACCGGCGAACAGGTCGAACGGTCGATCGACGAACTGCAGGTCGGGGATCGATTCATCGTCCTGCCCGGCGAGCGAATCGCCACCGACGGCATCGTCGAGCAAGGAACCTCCGCCGTCGATACATCGCTGTTGACCGGCGAAAGTGTGCCCGTCGATGTCGAACCGGGCAACGCCGTGACCGGGGCGACGATCAACGTGTCGGGCAGGCTGATCGTGCGGGCCACCCGCGTCGGGTCCGAGACCTCGCTGGCCCAGATGGCCAGACTCGTCGAGGCAGCACAGACGGGAAAGGCGCCCGTTCAACGCCTTGCCGACCGGGTCAGTGCCGTCTTCGTGCCGGTCGTCATCGTGCTGGCCGCCGCCACGTTGGGCTTCTGGCTGGCGCGCACAGGCCATTGGGCGGAGGCATTCGCACCCGCCGTGTCGGTCTTGATCATCGCCTGTCCGTGCGCCCTCGGTCTGGCCACGCCGACGGCGTTGCTGGTCGGCACCGGTCGCGGGGCCCAATTGGGTCTGTTGATCAAGGGCCCCGAAGTCCTGGAGAACACGCGCACCGTCGACACCATCGTGCTCGACAAGACCGGCACGGTGACCAGCGGCAACATGAGCGTGGTCGACGTGATCGCTGCCGACGGGTTTGCCGCCGATGAGGTGCTGCGAAAGGCGGCCGCGGTCGAGGCGGGCAGCGAGCATCCGATCGCTGCTGCCATCAATCGCCATGCGCTCGAACGACTCGGTGCCCTCGAGCCCGCAACCTCGCTGTCGGTCGAGGCGGGTGTCGCTGCGCGAGGGGTCATCGACGGCCAGGACGTAGTGGTCGGTCGCGGTGACGCCGGGTCGTTGTCCGATGCAAAGGCGCGCGAACAGGCCAAGGGGCGCACGGTGGTGACGGTTGTCGTCGCCGGGGTGTGCGTCGGCCTGATCGTCGTCGCCGACACGGTCAAGTCGAGCAGCGTCGCCGGCCTCGAGTCGCTGCGCTCGCTCGGCCTGCATCCCATCCTGTTGACCGGTGACAACCGGGCGACGGCGCTGGCCGTGGCGTTGCAGGTCGGTATTCCCGACGAGGACGTGATCTCCGAGGTCCTGCCGGCCGACAAGGTGTCCACGGTCGCTCGGTTGCAATCGGAGGGGCATGTCGTCGCGATGGTGGGCGATGGGGTCAACGATGCAGCCGCGCTCGCCCAGGCCGACCTCGGCATCGCGATGGGCTCAGGAACCGATGTTGCGATCGAAGCGAGCGATCTCACCCTGATGCGCCCGGATCTCCGGGCAGCGGCCGACGCGATCCGCCTCAGCCGCCGCACACTGACGATCATCAAGGGGAATCTGGTGTGGGCGTTCGCCTACAACGTCGCTGCGATCCCACTCGCCATGTCGTGGTTGTTGTCGCCCATCGTCGCCAGTGCGGCGATGGCCTCGTCGAGCGTTTTCGTCGTCACCAACAGCCTGCGGTTGCGACGCTTCACTCCGACCGCTTGAATCGCCGTCATGCCGCAACCCCTCCGTGTGCTGTTCGTCTGCCTGGCAAACCACTCCCGGTCGCCATCCGTGCAGGCAGTGGCGACACACGTGGCACGAGCACGTGCGACCGAACACGTCACCTTCGATTCGGCTTCGACCGGGCGGAGTCACATCGGTGAGCTCCCACACCCGTTGGCGTCGCACGAGGGTGGGATGCGCGGCTATCAGGTCAGCCACATCGGTCGGCAGATCCACCCCGACGACTTCGGTCGCTTCGATCTCGTCATCGCCATGGACCGCGACTCCGCCTCCGATCTCGAGCGCTTACGCGGTGGAGAAGAGTCGCGGCGCGTCGTGTACTCCCGGGTCGAACCGGTTCAGATTCAGCTGCTGCGCCGGTGGGACCCTTTCGCGATGCCCGGTGACGAAGACCTCACCGATCCGTGGGGCCACGGGCCGAAGGCCTACGCGGAGATGTTCGATGTGATCGAGCGCTCGGTTCCTCCGCTGGTCGAACATCTGGAGTGGTTGGTCAGCGAAAGCGGTTGAGGGTCATGCCACGTCGGCGAGGGCTCGCAACTGGCGCACGACCGACTCGCGACGGTTGCGGACCGTTCGGTCGGTCACCCGAAGTGCGATCGCGGCCTGCTTCACCGTTGACGTGTTGAGCAAGGTCGCGACGACGGCAACGTCTGCATCGCTCATCCCGGCAGCCCACGCTCGTGCGAGCAGCTCGACGATGACGCCGAACGACTCGCGGTCCGGTTCGCTCTCGGCGACACGATCCAGATCGCTCGGGTCGGTGAACTCGTGGACCAGCAGTCTGCGCCGGGCCTTGACGAAGGCGCGGTACTCGCAGTCTCGCAGCAGGTTCTTGATCACGTAGCGATCGCGCTGTTCGATGGGGAATGACCGGATGACGGTCCAGGCCTCTGACAGCAGTTCGTCGAGCGCCTCAAGCTGGTTGTCGAACCCGTTGGAGTTGCGCTTCGCACAGACGCTGAGACCGGGCAACATGCGTTGCAAGACGACGCGTGCGGCCAGATCGTCGTGCCGTGCAAGCGTCACGAGCCGGCGCAGGGTCTCGTCGCTCGACGGATGCGCGGGCCCTGGCCCGAGACCGGTGAGCACCAGCAACTCGTCGAGCGAACCGAGGATGCGCGGTGTCAGCTTCCAGAGGGCGGCTCGATCGAGGGCGGAGCGCCGGCAGCTGAGCAGGTTCCATTCGCGCTGCAGCCTGGTGAGGAGGTACCTGTGATTGGGGAGGGATGTCATGGCCGCAGAGTGCACTCGACATCTCATCGCCGGTCTCACTGCTTGTCTCACTGCTGCTCTCACCCTGGTCCATCAATTCGTGATTTGTCGAAAATCGTCCCGGTTGCCTTCCGAACCCGGTTCGCGACCGTGGATTTGTGTCGGTATGACAGACACCTGGACCGTCACCTGGACCGCGGGGCCCGACGCCGGCGGCATGGCGGTACTTGGTGACGGCGACCACATCGTCGGCCGTTCGCCGGGTGCCGCGGCGCGGTGCGATGACCCTGCGCTGGAGCCCCATCACCTGCTGATCCAGATCTCTGCGGCGGGCGCGCGCGTGCGTCAACTGACAGGTCGTGTCCCTGTGCGTCTCGACGGCGAGGTGCTGACCGATTCGGCCACGATCGTCGCGTCGGCACGGCTCGAGGTCGGTCATAGTGTTCTCTCGCTCTGCCGGAGAGATCTCACCGCCCCTGGTCACAGCGCAAATTCCGTCAACATCACCGTCACGTCTGGTGGAAGCGTCGTGGTGCGGCGTCCACGGGCGGCCACGACGTGGGATCCCGACGCGTTGAGCCAACCGGCAGAACGCATGGCCGGCACCGAGGTGACCGGAGCCTTGTTGCCCGCGGTCCTGGCCCTCGCCGGATCCGGGTTGATCGCCGTGCTCCTGCACCAGCCGATGTTCCTGCTGTTCGGAGCCCTCGGCGCCATCGTGGCGTTCGGGACGTGGGGAGGTCAGCGAATCTCGTTCGTCCGCCATCGGCGCAGAGACGCCAAGCGTCAGCACGACGAGGTCGCCGAATTCGAGCGGGCCGTCGCCGCGCAGCGCTCGGCATTCCTGGCCCATCATCTCGCCCACGACTCCACACCGGTGTCGGCGCGACAGACGATCGAGGGGTTGACGGAGGAACTGTGGGCTCGCCGGGCGACACACGTCGACGGCTTCGCCGTCTCCATCGGACTCGGGAGCGTCGCCTGGAGCCCTCGACTCGACGACCCGACAGATGTCGGCAAGGCGACGGGGAACCTCGGTGCGATGGCCATGCTCGCCGACGTGGCGCTGGTCGCACAGGTCGGCGCAAACTGCCGGCTGGCTGTCCGCGGCAATCCCGATCGAGCACGATCGACGGTTCGCTCGATCGTGCTGCAGCTGGCCGCCAACTGCGGGCCGGCCGACGTTCGCATCGTCGTGGTCTCGTGTGAGCCCGCCCGGTGGCGCTGGCTCGACGGTCTGCCGCATGCCATGACCGCCGCGGGTCTCGTCGCCGTGGTGGAGGAGTCGGAGCTGCTGGAGACCGTCGCCGAATACGACGTCGCCCCGCATCCCCACCTGGTGATCATCACCGATGCGCCCGAGATGCTGGCGGCTCGTACCGGCCCGTTGCGTCGAGTCGTGGTCGCCGAGCGTTCCACCGCGTTGATCGTGCTGGTGGAGGCCGAGGATGGGATACCGCATGTGTGCTCGTCGCTGCTCGACCTGTATGGACCGATCCACGGCAGGTGGCACGCCGATGCTGCGCTCGCGTCGCTGCCGGTGCAGGCACGGTGCTCAGGCGTCAGCGAGCGGAGCGCGATGAGGCTGGTGAGTTGTCTCAGCGGATTGATCGACCCGGAGGATCCCCTCGGCGGGGTCGGCGGAATTCCGCGGGACGTCACCCTGCTGTCACTGCTGCCGTCGCACGAGCCCGCAGCGATCGCCGCAGCGTGGTTTGCAGCAGGCGTCGACCCTGCCGCGCGGACGGTGATGGGCATTGCCGGGGACGGGGTGGTCGACATCGATCTCGATCGTGACGGTCCCCACGCGCTGATGGCGGGAACGACCGGCGCCGGCAAGAGCGAGCTCCTGCGAACGCTCGTCGTCGGCTTGGCGGTCACCTCGAGCCCCGATCACCTCACGTTCGTGCTGATCGACTACAAGGGCGGCTCGACGTTCGATGCCTGCGCTCGGCTGCCGCACGTGGTCGGTGTCGTGACCGATCTCGATGACCATCTCGCCGCTCGCGCGTTGCGAAGCCTGCACGCCGAATTGCGCAGACGTGAACAACTCCTGCGTGCCGTCGGCGCCGCCGATCTGCCCGCGTACCGTCGGTCGGCGCCGGACGAAGTCCTGCCTCGCCTCGTCGTGGTGATCGACGAGTTCGCCGCGTTGGTCGGCGAGCAGCCCGACTTCCTCCACGCGCTCGTCGGCATCGCGCAGCGCGGTCGAAGCCTGGGCGTGCACTTGGTCCTGGCGACCCAACGCCCCAGTGGCGTGATCAGCGACGACATTCGCGCCAACACCAACCTGCGATTGGCACTTCGATTGCACGACAGCGCGGACGCGCTCGACGTCGTCGGCGACCGCGCACCGTCGGCGATACCGCGTGGCTTGGCCGGCCGTGCGGTGATGCGGCTCGGGCCCGACGACGTGCTGACCTTTCAGACGGCCCGCTGCACCGCACCGCTGGCCGACGGAGGCAGCGAACTCGATCTGTTGGTCGACGCCGTGTGCACCGCCGCAGAGCTGGCCGGCGTTCGACCGCCATCGTCGCCGTGGTTGCCCCCGCTTGCGTCGCTCGTGCCGATCGACGAATCGGCGGTCGCACATGGCATCGTCGGCATCGTCGACGACCCCGATGGGCAACGAATGGCGCCGCTGCGCTGGACCCGCGCCGACGGTCACCTGCTCCTGGTCGGCGCGTCGGGCAGCGGCGTCACGTCGGCGCTGGTTCTGCTCGGCACGGTGGCGGCAACGGATGGAAGTGGGTCCCACATCTACGTGATCGATGGTCGTGGTGACGCGGCGCTCGCGGCGTTCGACCACTCGCCGTGGTGCGCGGGTGTCGTCCTGCTTCACGAGCGCGAACGGTTGCTTCGGATGCTCAGCCGGCTCGCCGACGAACTGGGTCGTCGGATCGCGCGCCCGACGGGACCGCGCTTTCCGATCGTCGTACTGGTCGACGGTCTGGATCAACTTCGTGAGTCGCTCGATGACTTCGCGACCGCCGCAGAGTCCGAGATGCTCGACTCGATCCTCGCCGTCGGCCCAGCGCACGACGTGGTGATGATCTGCGCCGTCGATCGTGTCGCTGCACTTCCTTCGAGCGTGCTGGCGCGCTGCGCGCACCGATGGCTGTTCCATCTCACGGATCCACTCGACGCGGTTGGGATCGGTGTCGCACCCGCTGACGTTCCGCAGCGGCTTCCGGGCCGGATCCTCGTCACCTCCACCGGTCTCGAGGCGCAATTGATGGCGGGCTCGCTGCCACTGCACGTCGTGTGTCGAGGGCGAAACTCCAGCGCCGGTCGAGTGCCTGCCGGCGGTGCTGCACGCTGACGATCTTCCGTCGGGCCAACAACGGTCCGACGGCACGTTGCTGTCGATCGGGCTCCGTTTCGGCGACGGGCGAGTCTGCAACCTCGACGTGCCGGATGGCGAACACCTGCTGATCATCGGACCCCCACGGTCCGGACGCAGCACCGCCCTGCAGCGAATCGTTCGAGCATGGGTCGAGGTGTATCCGGACGGCTGGTGGCGCGTCGTTGCCCCGCGGCGCACGACCGCCGACCAACTCAACCGACGGCGATCACTCGCCGAGATACTCGAAGACATTCCGCCGACCGGTCACGTGCTGATCGCCGTCGATGACGCCGAGCTCGTCGACGACGTTGGCGGAATGCTCGCCTCGATGGCGGCGACGCGTCGCGCAGGTCTGATGATCGTCGCCTCCGGCAAGCCTGACTCGCTGCGCCAGAGCTACGGGCACTGGACGGGTGTCGTACGACGCAGCAGGCTCGGTCTCGTCGCCGCTGCGTCCAACGATCTCGACGGCGATCTCCTGGGTGCTGTCATCCCGCGACGCCTCCCGATCGCGCCGCGACCCGGCCTGGCATGGCTGGTCAGTGACGGTGACGCCGTGCTGGTCCAGGTCGCCATCGATGCCGCTCGCGCTCCCCTCATCCGCGGACACGGAGCGAATTGCAGTGTGAGCCCGACCCCGAACTCATACAGCATTGACCAGGTCCGTTGACCGAGCTGCTTTCAAATCCCGCCGGACTTTGACAAAATGTAAACCGTGGGCATCGAATTCGTACTCAACGGCACCGCGGTGACCGTTCGCGACGATCACCCGCACCTCCTTGCTGCCCTTCGCGAGGAGTTGAACGTCACGTCGCCGAAGGACGGTTGCTCGCCGTCGGGGCAGTGCGGTTGTTGCACGGTGCACATCGACGGCAAGGCAATCGTCAGCTGCCAGCAGTCGCTGGCAAAGACCGCCGGCAAGGCCGTCACCACGTTGGAGGGTGTCGCCGCCGACGAGCGCACGGCGTTCTCCGACGCGTTCGCGGCGTGCGGGGGTCTGCAGTGCGGCTTCTGCATCCCTGGAATCGTGATGCGTGCCAAGGCGCAGATCGACAAGAAGGGTTCCGACCTGCAGCCCAGCGACATGGCGCGCCATCTCGGTGCGCACCTGTGCCGCTGCACGGGGTACGTCAAGATCCTCGAAGCGATCGATGCGGTGGCGAAGGGCAAGCAGTTCGAGCCCGCACTGGCCGCGACGGTCGGCGGGTCGGGTGCCAAGTACGAGGCGGGCGAACTAGCGCTCGGCGATCGCGACTATGTCGACGACATGCGCGTGCCCGGCATGTTGCACGCCGCGTTGCACCTGACCGCCCATTCGCGTGCCGAGATCCTCTCCTTCGACACGACTGCCGCGGCGGCGGCGCCGGGTGTGGTTGCGGTGTTCACCGCTGCCGACATCCCCGGCGAACTGCGCGTCGGGCATCATCCACAAGGACTGGCCGGTGATGATTCCCATCGGCGGACGCACCAGTTACGCAGGCGACGTGCTGGCGATCGTCGTCGCCGAAACGAATCAGCAAGCGCGTGCCGCAGCCGGGCTGGTCGAGGTCGGCTACGACGTGCTGACTCCGGTCACCGATCCCGAGGCCGCGTTGGAAGAGGATGCGCCGATCGCGGTTTGGGGTACCGACAGCAACGTGCTCAGCGTCAGCGAGTACTCACGCGGCGACGTCGACGGCGGGCTCGCAACTGCTGCTCACACAGTGCACGAGACGTTCCGCACGCAACGTATCGAGCACGCGTTCCTGGAACCGGAGAGCACACTCGCCGTGCCGTCGACGGTCGATGGTGCCAAGCATCTGCAGGTGTATTCAGGCGGCCAAGGCGTGTGGGACGATCGCAACGACATCGCCAGGATGCTCTCCGTCGGCAACGATCAGGTCACCGTGACATTGGTGTCGAACGGCGGTGCGTTCGGCGGCAAGGAAGACATGAGCAACCAGCCGCATGCCTCACTTGCGGCGTGGCTGCTCGATCGACCGGTCAAGTGCACGCTGTCGCGCGAGGAGAGCCTGCTCATCCACCCCAAGCGACATCCGATCACGCCTCGAGTATTGGGCCGGGTGCGACGCCGATGGTCATCTGACCGCGTTGCGCGTACGCGGTATCGGCGACAGCGGTGCCTACGCCAGCGTGGGGATGAAGGTGTTGGAGCGCGCCGCCGGCCACAGCAGCGGCCCGTATCACGTGCCGGCCATCGACGTGCGAACCGTCGCAGTGCGCACCAACAATCCGATCTGCGGTGCGTTCCGAGGGTTCGGGGCCAACCAGGCGCAGTTCGCGATGGAAGGTGTCATCGACCGCCTGGCCGAGATGGTCGGGATCGACGGCTGGGAGATGCGCAAGCGCAACGTGATCCACCCGGGCGAGATCTGGGGGCCCGGCCAGATCATGGACGATGGTTGCGGCGGCGCGGAGGTGTGCCTCGACGCGATCAAACCGCACTACGACGCTGCTCGCGCCGACGGCAAGGCCATCGGTCTCGGTCTCGGCTTGAAGAACTCCGGTCTTGGAAACGGGTTCCGCGAACTGTGCCGCGCTGTCGTGCGATTCCGCAGCGATGGCGTCGTCGAGGTACGCCACGGCTGGACCGAGATGGGCCAGGGCGTGCATACGGTTGCCTTGCAGATCGCGGCACAGGAGCTCAGCATTGATCCGAATCGCATCGAGGTGATCGTCGACACGACCCGCGAGCTCGGCTTCGGACAGACCACCGGGTCGCGTGGCACGCTGATGGCTGCGGGTTCAGTTCGCAACGCATGTCTCGCAGCGCTGGCGGATGGATGCCAACCAGACGTCGACTACGAGGGCGAGCATCTCGTCGACTGGACGCAACATCTCGGTGATCCCGACTACCCGAATCCGACGATCCACGCAGCCTTCGGCTATGCAACACAGTTGGTCGTGATCGATCGCGACAACGGCAATGTCGAGCGAGTCGTCGCCATCCACGACGTCGGCAAGGCGGTCAACCCGATCCTGTGCGAGGGACAGATCGAGGGCAGCGTGCACATGGGCCTCGGGTATGCGTTGACGGAAGACTTCCCGTCGGATCCGGCGACCGGGTTCCCCACCAACATGACCCTTCGGTCGCTCGGCATTCTCCGGGCGAAGGACGTGCCCCCGATCGAGGTGCAACTGGTGGAAGTGCCGCAGCCGAAGTCCCCGTACGGGATCAAGGGAGTCGGCGAGATCGGCCTCGTTCCCACCGCGCCTGCTGTAGCCGCGGCGTTGCGCGACTACGACGGTCAGTGGCGCACATCCCTGCCGATGCGTCCCAAGTTCGCCGCCGACGACTGACCCAACCCCGAGTGGAGTGTTCGGCGCCTACCTGGGTACGCCGAAAGACTCCACAGGGGCTTCCACGACACCGGCGTCAGGGGCCTCGGCGCTGGCGCTCAACACGTTGCGGAACCAGGTCTCGGTCGTCGACACGTGCAGCAGGGCGGCGGCTTCGGCGAGCCGCGGGTCGCGAGCGCGCAGGGCGGCGAGGATGGCGGCGTGCTCGGAGATCGTCCGCTCGATTGCGCCGGCTTCGATGACGCCGCGCCACGCTCGGCCGCGGGTCGTGCGGCTGGACACGCCGTTCAGCATCGAGGCCAGCGTGGCGTTGCCGCTGGCCGTGGCGACCAGGTGATGGAACTCTTCGTCGAACTGCACCAGCTCGTCGTGCGAAGGCGCCGTAGACATCTGATGTAAGCAGGTCGTCGAGCTCGGCGAGCGTCGCATCGCTGATGCGCGTCGCGGCCATCGCGGTGGCGGCTGGCTCGAGGATCCGGCGGACCTGCAGCAGTTCGAGCGTGAATCCGTGCTGCAGCAGGTCAGCGGCGGCGCCGATGCCGGCGAGCAGCAGCTCGGGACGCAGGCTGGTGACGAACGTGCCGTCGCCCCGACGCACGTCGAGCACACGTGCCGTCACGAGCGCACGAACCGCCTCGCGAACGGTACTGCGGCTGGTGCCGAGCGACTCGGCGAGCTCGGCCTCGGGCGGCAGGCGCTGGCCGGGGACCAGTTCCCCGGTCGCGATGAGGTGGCGCACCTGTTCGATGGCGGCTTCGGTCAGTGGTGCTGCCACGGTGGTCCACCTCCTCGCAGCAATTTCAGATTTGACTCTAGACATCTGATGTTTGATGGCGTACTTTACAGCCCGGTCGCCACCATCTGGCGACGTCTTGGGGAACCGTACCGGGGGGACGACACGATGACCAACTTGGCGAGTGTCGGCGGAAAGGATGACCAAGCCATGCCGGATCCCGCTCCCGCCGACGCTGGATCCACGGTCGTGCCCTCGACGCCGCACGAGCTGCGGACTCCCGCCGACGATCGGCAGCATCGCCACTTCCGGCTGCTACGGATCGCCCTCGGCGTCATCCGGCTGGGACCCGGTGCTGATCCTGGCCGGTCTGATCGTGGCGATGACGCTGCTCTCGCCGGTCTTCCTGACCACGGGCAACGCCGGCAACGTGCTGTCGCAGACCGCGGTGATCGCGGTGCTGGCAATCGGCCAGCTGCTCGTCATCCTCACCCGGGGCATCGACCTGTCGGTCGGCTCGACGCTGGCGCTGGCCTCGGTCGTCGGCGCCATCGCCTTCGAGCACGGCAAGCCTGGCGTCGGTCGTCATCGTCGTCATGCTGGCTACCGGCGCGGCCGTCGGCTTCGTCAACGGCGCCGTCTACGTGTGGGGGCGCCTGCCGCACCCGTTCATCATCACGCTCGCCACGCTCAGCATCGCCCGGGGTCTCGCGCTGCAGCTCTCGGGCGGGCAGCCCAAGCGGGGCGTGCCCGACGTGGTCAGGACGCATCGGCAACGTCGTCGATCGGCTGGCTCCCGTACTCGGCCTTCCTCGTCGTCGGCATCGCGTTGCTCGTCGCCGGTCGTGCTGTCGCGGCTGGTGTGGGGACGTTGGATCTACGCAACCGGCGGCAACCCCGAGGCCGCCCGCCGCACCGGCATCCCGGTGCAGTCGGTGCTCATCTCGGTCTACGTGCTGTGCGGTCTGCTGGCCGGAGTCGCCGCGATCATCACCTCGGGGCGACTCAACGCCGGCTCGCCGACGGCGGGCAACCTCGCCGAGCTCGACTCGATCGCCGCGGTCATCATCGGCGGCGCCAGCTTCCTCGGCGGCCGCGGCAACGTCGCCAACGCGCTGGTCGGTGCGCTGATGATCGGCGTGATCCGCAACGGGATGAACCTGCTCAACGTCGACGCGTTCCTGCAGCCGATCGTCATCGGCGTCGTCATCGTGCTGGCCGTCGAGTCCGACGTGCTGCGGGCGCGGCTCGAGGAGCGCTTCCGGGTGCTGCAGGCGGCGCTGTCATGACCGACGTCACGCCGCACTGTCGGTCCGCGGCGCGACCAAGCGGTTCGGCGCGGTGCTGGCGCTCGACGCCGTCGACCTCGACGTGCACCACGGCGAGGTCGCTCGCGGTGCTCGGCGACAACGGCGCCGGCAAGTCGACGCTGATCAAGTGCATCAGCGGCGTGCACCGCCTCGACGCCGGCGAGATCGAGATCGACGGCGCAGCCGGCCACCATCACCTCACCGGCGGCCGCTCGCGCCCACGGGATCGAGACCGTGTACCAGGACCTCGCGCTGTTCGACAACCTCGGGTCCGGCGGCCAACTTCTACGCCGGCCGCGAGGACGCCGGGCCCACGCTGGCTGCCCCGCCCGCTGCGGGTGCTGCGCCGCCGGAGCGATGGCCGACGCGACCGTCGAGCGTGCTCGAGCGCCTGCAGGTGTCGCTGCCCGACCGCTCGGCCGCCGTCGGCCTGATGTCGGGCGGGCAGCGCCAGGTGATCGCCGTCGCCCGCGCCGCCGCGTTCGCCTCGAAGGTCGTCATCCTCGACGAGCCGACCGCCGCGCTCGGCGTGCGCGAGTCGCGCCGCGTGCTCGACCTCATCCTCCGCCTCCGCGCCGAGGGTCACGCCGTCATCGTCATCTCGCACGCCCTGGATCACGTGACCGAGGTGGCCGACCGGGCCGTCGTCATGCGACGCGGCCGCAAGGTCGGCGAGGAGATCCCCAGCCCCGACAGCCAGGAGAGGATCGTCGCGCTCATCGTCGGCACCTCGGCTGAGCCCGCCGATCCACTAACCGAGCACGGCGCATCCGGCGATCCGACGACACGTCAGACAGCATCGGCCAGACCCTGGTCGACGCGCCCCGGCGGCACCTGCCGCCATCACAAGGAGACAGAACCATGAAGCGAAGGACCCGAGTCGCACCGCTGTTGCTGTGCGCTCACCCTCGCGCTCGCTGCCGCAGCCTGCGGCAGCGACGACGACAACGCGAGCGATGCGACGTCGGCGGCACCCGTTGCAACCGAGGCTGCGCCGGCGCCCACCGACGCCGCCGCCCGACACCGCAGCATCGGGCGGCACCAGCAAGATCGGCTTCATCACGAAGTTCCCGGTCGACTTCTACGACACCATGGTCGACGCGGCCAAGGCCTGGAACGAGGACCATCCCGAGGTCGAGCTGATCTTCGCCCAGGGCGCCAGCGGCACCGACGACGAGGGCGAGATCAGCGCCATCGAGTCGATGGTCACCCAGGGCGTGAAGGCCATCGTCGATCACGCCGACGAGCCCGAACGTGCAGGACGCACTGCAGAAGGCGGTCGACGCGGGCATCAAGGTGATCCTCGTCGACAACGACATCCCCGGCTGGGACGGCAAGACCGTCGCTCGTCGCCACCGACAACCTGGCCGGCGGCGTGCTGGCCGGCGAGTTCATGGCCGAGCAGCTCGAGCCCGGCGACACCGTCGCCATCCTCGAAGGCGTCGCCGGCGCGCCGTCGCTGCAGCACCGGGTCGACCGGCTTCAAAGAGGGTCTCGGCGACGGACTTCGAGATCGTCGCCTCGCTGCCGACCGACTGCGACCAGACCAAGGGCCTCGACGCCGCCCAGGACATCCTCACCGCCAACCCCGACGTGACGGCGATCTACGGCGCCTGCGGCCCGCCGATCATCGGCGCCATCGAGGCGATCAAGAGCGCCGGCAAGACCATCAAGGTGGTCGGTTTCGACGCCGGCCCCGACGAGGTGGCGGCGATCGTGGCCGGCGACGAGCTCGCCTCGGTCGCCCAGTTCCCGGCCAAGATGGGCGAGATCGGGGCACAGGCGGCGCTCGACGCCATCAACGGCGAGGCCGTCGAGCCGCATCGACACGGGCACCGAGATGGTCACCGCGGACAACGCCGCCGAGTTCGGCGGCTGACTCAAGGCACCGGAGGACGCTCGCCGCGCCTCTCGGCGGCCCTCCGACGTCACCGACCGCGAGCGGACCGATGACCCGCATCAGCGCACTCGACGTCATCGACGTCCGGTTCCCGACCTCTCGAGGCTCTGGACGGGTCGGACGCGATGAACCCCGAGCCCGACTACTCCGCCGCCTACGTCGTGCTGCGCACCGACGATCCCGACGTCGCCGGGTACTCGCTGCTCTTCACGACCGGGCGGGGCAACGACGTCGCCTGCGCCGCCGTGCGGGCGCTGGCGCCCTACGTCGTCGGGCGGGACGTGGACGACCTGGTCGCCGACGTCGGCGCGCTGGCCCGCGACACTGACGTGGGACGGCCAGCTGCGCTGGCTGGGCCCGGAGAAGGGCGTCATGCACATGGCCATCGGCGCGGTCGTCAACGCAGCGTGGGACCTGCGCTGCCGGCTCGATGGCCAGCCGCTGTGGCGGGTGCTCGCGGCGCTGACCCCGGAGGAGATCGTCCGCCAGATCGACTTCACCTACATCGACGACGCGCTCACGCCCGCAGAGGCGCTCGCACATCCTCGAAGCGTCCGCAGTCGGGCGCGCCGATCGCGAATCGCGGCTCTGGAGGCCGACGGCCTGCCGGCGTACACGACGTCGGCGGGTTGGCTCGGCTACGACGACGACAAGGTCGGACGCGCCTCGTCCGCGAGTCGGTCGCCGACGGCTTCACGATGCTGAAGCTGAAGGTCGGCGCCGACATCGAGTCCGACATTCGCCGGCTGCAGGTCGCCCGCATCGCCGCCGGCGACGACGCGCGCATCGCCGTCGACGCCAACCAGCGGTGGGGCGTCGGTCAGGCGATCGACTGGATGGCGCGGCTCGCCGAGTTCGATCCGTACTGGATCGAGGAGCCGACCTCGCCCGACGACGTGCTCGGCCACCGCGCCATCCGCGACGCGGTGCGCCCGATCCGGGTCGCCACCGGCGAGCACGTCCAGAACCGGGTGATCTTCAAGCAGCTGCTGCAGGCCGAGGCGATCGACGTCGTGCAGATCGACGCCTGCCGGGTCGGCGGCGTCAACGAGAACCTCGCCATCCTCCTGCTCGCCGCGAAGTTCGGCGTGCCGGTGTGCCCGCACGCCGGTGGCGTCGGTCTGTGCGAGATGGTGCAGCACCTGGCGATGTTCGACTTCGTCGCCGTCAGCGGAACATCGGAGGGCCGGTGGATCGAGTACGTCGACCACCTGCACGAGCACTTCACCGATCCGGTGGTCGTCGACCGGCGGGCGCTACCGGGCGCCGACGACGCCCGGCGGCGGCGCGCGGCATGCTCGACGCGTCGATCGCCGAGTTCCGGTTCCCGGACGGCCCGGCGTGGACGCACGGTCCGTTCCGTGACGCGACGGATCGACGCCCATCACCACGTGTGGGACCTGGCGGTCCGCGACCAGCCGTGGATCACCGGCGACGGCATGGCGCCGATGCGGCGCGACTTCGGCGATCGACGAGCTCGTCGCCGAAGCCGAGGCCAACGGCGATCGACGCCAGCGTTCGTCGTGCAGACCGTCGCGCGACATCACCGAGACCGAGGAGCTGCTCGACCTCGCCGCAGCGTGCCCGCTCGTCGCCGGCGTCGTCGGCTGGGTCGACCTCAGTTGCACCCGATGTCGGCGATCAGCTCGACCGACTGCTGGCGCGACCCTCCGGCGCATGGCTGGTCGGCATCCGCAGCCTGGTGCAGTACGAGCCCGATCCGACCTGGCTCTCGCGCCCGGCGGTGCGCGCCGGGTTGCGCGAGGTCGCGCGACGCGGCCTGTGTCAACGAGTTGCTGGTCATTCCGGATCAGCTCGACGCTGTGGTCGAGCGCGATCAGCGACGTGACCGAGAGCAGATTCATGCTCGACCATCTGGCCAAGCCGGCGATCGGCACGGCGGCGTGGGAGCCGTGGGCGCAACAGTTGGCTGCGGTGGCGACTTGCGCAAATGTCTCGGCGAAGATCTCCGGGCTGGTGACCGAGGCCGAGTGGTCGACGTGGACGCTTGAGGATCTGCGTCCGTACCTCGACCACGCGCTGGCCGAGTTCGGCCCCGACCGCCTCGTCTTCGGAACCGACTGGCCGGTCTGCACCCTCGCAGCCTCGTACGCGCAAATCGTCGGTGTCGCCGAGAGCTTCGTCGCCGGACTCTCCACCGACGAGCAAGCCGCCATCTTTGGTGGAAACGCGACCAAGGTCTACGCACTCGACACCAGAAGCATCGGTGGCACCGTCTGACGGTGGCGGCGATCAGGAGGAATCATGCAAGACGACTACGCCGGCCTCCGCGTCCTTGTCACGGGCGGTGGGTCTGGCATCGGACACGCCGTCGCGTCGGCGGCCCTTCGTCGTGGCGCCCAAGTTGCCGTGCTCGACCTGGATCCATCGACGGCGCCCGCCGGTGCGATCTGTGGACGCGCCGACTTGGCCGACGACGAATCTGTGGCAGAGGCTGTCGCTCAGGCCGCCGAGGCGATGGGGGGCATCGACGTCGTCGTCAACAACGCTGGCATCGGCGCCCAAGGCACGGTCGAGACGAATTCGCTCGACGAATGGCGTCGCGTGTTCGAGGTGAACGTCCTAGGGATGGTTCGGGTCATGCGCGCCGCACTGCCACACCTCCGAAAGTCCGATCATGCCTCCGTGGTCAACACGTGCTCGATCGCCGCAACTGCAGGCCTTCCCGATCGCGCGTTGTACAGCGCCAGCAAGGGTGCCGTGCTGTCGCTCACCCTCGCGATGGCGGCGGATCATCTTCACGAGGGGATCCGCGTGAACTGCGTGAATCCAGGAACGGCCGATACGCCGTGGATCGCTCGGCTGCTCGACAGTGCACCCGATCCCGTCGCCGAACGCGCCGCTCTCGAGGCACGGCAACCGTCGGGTCGTCTGGTGACCGCCGACGAGGTCGCCGCGGCCGTGCTGTACCTTGCCGGTCCACAAGCGGGAGCCACTACCGGCACGTCGCTGGCAGTAGACGGTGGCATGGCCGGCCTTCGTCTACGGCCGCGATGACCGACGACGAACCTGCATGCGATAAGGCAGGAGAGCGCCCTACGCTCTTGCGTCGTGCGTGCTTCGTCGACCCTGCGACTGTCTCTCGTCACCCTCGTCGTGCTCACCGCGTGCGGCGACTCCGGTTCGAGTGAGAGCACGGTCGCTCTGAAGGCAAAGATCACCATCAGTTCGACCACCGATCCTGTCAGCCGACTGATCGCTGAGATCTACGGGCAATCGCTGGAGAATGCCGAGTTCCGCGTCGCCCGCAGGACACCGTTCGACACATCAGGAGAGTTGCTGGCCGCGATGTCATCTGGCAACGTGCAGTTGACGGGCGTGAGCAGCAGAAGCCTCCTGGCATTGTTGAACAACGGCGCTGCGCCCGCCGAGGCCAACACGACCGCAGCCCAGGCGGATGAGATCTCCAAGGCCCTACCGGCGAACGTCAAGATGGGTGCACCGTCGACCGCTGAAGACAAGGATGTCGTCTACTGCGCCACGACGTTCACTCAGACCAACACCGTTGCCACGCTGACGGATCTCGGAGCCAAGCCGGGCATCGCCACGCTTGCAGCGCCCGAAGGCTTCGACACCGCGACCCCGCTCGGCGGAGCCGCACTGACGGACACATACCAGATCGAGTTCAAGTCGATCGTTCCGACAGAGACCGGCAAGACGTTCGAGGCGGTCGAGGCCGGCACGGCCGATTGTGGCATCGGATCCTCAGCCGATCCTGCGCTGTCGGCAACCACCATCACCGTCTTGCAGGACGACAAGACGCTGGTGCCCAACGATGTGATCGTGCCGCTGGTCACCACCGACGCGGGGACCGACGACGTGCTGGCAACGATCGCCGCTATCAGCGCCCGCTTGACACCCGAATCCTTTCGGTCGCTGATGTCTCGGATGGCCGCTGAGGGTGCCTCGCCGGAGATCGTTGCCAACGAGTTCGTCGGAAGTGCCGGCACATGATCAGCGTCGTCGACCTGTCCAAGCGGTTTGGTCGCACCAGGGCAGTTGATCATCTCAGTTTCGATGTCAGGCCAGGCACGGTCACGGGGTTTCTCGGCCCGAACGGATCGGGCAAGAGCACCACGATGCGATGCATGCTCGGCCTCGATCGCCCCGACACCGGGGGTGCGTCATTCGACGGGCGCGCGTATCACCAGCTCTCATCGCCGTTGCACGAGGTCGGCGCGCTGCTCGATGCCGGATACGTGCATCCGGGCCGCAGCGGTCGCAATCATCTTCGCTGGCTTGCGGCGTCCAACCGGCTGCCGCGATCCCGGGTCGACGAAGTGCTCGAACTGGTGGGGCTGACCTCGGTCGGCCGACGCCGTGTGAAGACCTACTCGCTCGGCATGCGTCAACGACTCGGGTTGGCCGGAGTGTTGCTCGGAGATCCTCAGACCGTCGTGCTCGACGAGCCGGCCAATGGGCTCGACCCCGAGGGCATCCGCTGGATCCGCGACGTGTTGGTGTACCTCGCCTCGCAGGGTCGCACCGTTCTTGTCAGCAGCCACCTGCTGTCCGAAATGGCGCAGATGGCGAATGACCTGGTCGTGATCGGTCAAGGTCGTCTGATCGAGCAGTGCTCGGTTCAGGAATTCGTCGAGCGTCACGCCAAGCGTTGGGTCCGTGTGAAGAGCCCCGCGGTCGAATCTCTCGTTAGTGCGGCGACATCGCAAGGGGCGCAAGCCACCATGATCGACGCAACCACTGCGGAGCTGCGAGGCATTACCTCTGTCGAAGTCGGCGAGTTGGCAGCACGCGACGGAATCGTGTTGCACGAACTGTCACCGCAGACCGGTTCGTTGGAGGATGCGTTCCTGCAGGCGACTGCATCGGCCCAGCAGTTCGCCGCACAGCCGGTGGTGGCAACGTGATCAGCACGATCAACAGCGAGTGGATCAAGTTGCGCACCGTGCGGATGAACCTGGTGCTGTTCATCATCGCGGTCGCGTTTCCGGTGATCGTCTCGATCCTCGTGGCCTCACTCGGCGACATCACCGACCTCCGGGCGTCTGACGTTGCCGGTCTCGTCACGGGCTCGTCGGTGATCACCGCACTCCTGCTCGGCGTAGTCGGCGCTGTCTCCATCAGCGCCGAGTTCGCGCATGGCACCATCCGGCCGACGTTCGCGGCGACGCCGCGTCGAATGCGGGTGCTGATCTCCAAGGCCGTGGTCACAGCCGTGTTTGCGGCCGTCGCCGAGACGCTGGTGGTCGCGTTCTGCTTCTTGGTGTCGTCGTCCATCGCGTCGTCTCGCGGAGCCACCGTGTCGCTCGACGGTCAGCCAGAGGCGCGCGCAGCACTGATCGGCATCGTCATCTTCGCCGTGATCGTCAGCCTGCTCGGCCTCGGCCTCGGCATGGTCATCCGCAACACGCCCGCTGCTGTTGCAGTCCTCATCCTGTGGCCCTTGGTCGTCGAGAACATCATCATCCTCATCCTCAGCGCCGCCGGCGTCGATCAGCCGCAGAAGTTCCTGCCGTACATCTCGGGATTCGGTCTGGGTGATCCCAACGCGGCGGACTCCGACAGGCTCAGCCGCGTGGCCGGCGGTGCCTACTTCGCAGCGGCGACTGCGGCGGTCTTGTTGGTCGGCGCGCTGATCACTGCACGGCGCGACGCGTGAAACGTCGACCTAGCGGGCGCGGATGTCGAGGCTGTCGCGCTTCAGGATCGTGTACTTGCGTTCGTGCTGATCGATCCATCCGAGGCGGATGAAGCTGGCGATCGCCTTGTTGACGCGTTCGCGCGAGGCGCCGACCATTCCCGCCAGCTCTTCTTGCGTGACGGGCAGGATGAAGTCGTCGACGCCTTCTGACAACTCGAGCAGCCGCTTTGCGGTGCGTCCGGTGACGTCGAGGAAGACACTGTCGGCCAAGGCCTCGTCGGCCACGCGGAGCCGTTGAGCCAGCAGACGGGTGACACCCCACAGCAACCGTGGGTCGCCACGAAATGCGTCCATCACCGGTTCGAACGGAATGGTCAGGACGGCGCTGGGTTCGAGAGCCCGGGCCATCGCCGAGCGCGGGCCACCGTCGAGCATGGCCATCTCGCCCAGCAGATCGCCGGGCTCCATCAGCGCGACCACCGTCTCGCGGTGATCGATGGGATTGGCGATCGCGATGGCCAAGCGGCCGCGGAGCACGAGATGCAGCGAGTCGGCGATGTCGCCCTCGTGGAACAACACATCGCCGCGGATCAAATGTTGCTCGCGCCCGGCGGCTGCGATCGGCACCAGCACGTCGATTGGCGCGTCGGCGAAAAATTCGGTGTGGGCTAGGAGGTCTTCGTGAGCCATGTCCGTCGAACGGTACTACCCTCGCCGGTCGTGTCGCTCAACGAGGCAGAGAATGTCTGGACCATCGTGGTCGCCGGCGGCAGTGGCTCGCGGATCGGTCGCCCCAAGCAGTACGAGCACGTTGGCTCCCGGCGGGTCATCGATCATGCCGTCGACACCGCTCGGTCGGTCAGCGATGGTGTTGTCGTCGTGGTGCCCCCTGCCGATGTCGTGGCGGAGAACGGAGTTGCCGGCGGTGTCACCCGCAGCGATTCTGTTCGTGCCGGTCTCGCGGCGGTTCCCGCCGAAGCCACGGTCGTGTGCGTCCACGATGCCGCCCGCCCCTTCGCCTCGTCGCAACTCTTCGAAGCCGTGATCCAAGCGGTGTCGGCGGGCGCCGACGCCGCGGTTCCCGGTGTTCCCGTGACCGACACGATCAAGCGGATCGACAGCGAGTCGATGGTCATCGACACACCGCCGCGGGCGACGTTGGTCGCCGTGCAGACACCACAGGCATTTCGTGCGGCAGCACTCCGCGCCGCACACGAAGGCTGCCTCGACGCAACCGACGATGCGGCGCTTGTCGAGGTTTGCGGGGGTCGAGTTGTCGTGGTGGCCGGCGAGCCGGCCAATCGCAAGATCACCCACCCCGAGGATCTCGCGTGGGCGCGCGAATGGGCCGAAAAGGAAGGACGATGAGCGGCACACGCGTGGGTCAGGGATTCGACATCCACCGCTTCAGCGACGATCCTGCGCGGCGGTTGGTTCTGGGCGGAGTCGTCTTCGACGGAGCCCGTGGTCTGCACGGGCACAGCGATGCCGACGTCATCGCTCATGCCGTTGCCGACGCGCTGCTCGGTGCGGCCGGCCTCGGCGACATCGGCGAGCACTTCCCCGACACGGACCCAACGTGGAAGGACGCGGACTCGTTGGTGTTGCTCGCCCATGCGGGCACACTGGTACGCGCCGAAGGCTGGTCCATCGGCAATGTCGACTGCGCGGTGGTGTGCGACACGCCGAAGTTGGCGCCGCACCGAACAGAGATGCAGGCAAGGTTGAGCGAGGCGTGCGGCGCACCGGTCACCGTGAAGGGTCGGCGGTCAGAAGGTTTGGGCGCTCTCGGGCGTCAAGAAGGCATTGCCTGCTGGGCGGTCGCCGTGATCACGAAGGAGTAGCACTGATGGCAGCACGACGAGGTGGCGGGAGCGATGGCGGAGGCCGTCGCACCGGGCAAGCGCGCCCTGCCGCCGCCAAGGGTGGCCGCGGCGCACCCGCCGCCCCTGCCGGCCGAGGTCGGGCGGCGTCTGGCGCGAAGGGTCGCGCCGCGCCTGCAGCGAAGGGCCGCGGCGCGCCTGCTCGTTCCTCGTCGCGTCAGTTCGCTTCGCGCGGCGCCGGCAGAACCGGGCGGATCACACCGACCGGCGAAGAACGCCGCAAACCCGAGAAGACGCTCGGCGGCGAACAGGTCGAAGGCCGCCAGGCTGTGCGCGAACTGTTGCTTGCCGGAAAGCGCAAGGTCAGCGAGGTGTGGGTCGCAACCGACCTGCTGGAGGGCGAGTCCGCCAGCGACATCGTCACCGACATCGTCGACATCGCCCACAGCGTGCGCGCTCCCGTCCAAGAGGTCAACCGCAAGCGACTCGAGGCCAAGGCGCGCAGCGAGGCACCGCAAGGTGTCATCGCCTTCGCGGCACCATTGGTCGAGACAGAGCTCGCAGAGCTCATCAAGCGTCGCCCGGGCCGAGCACCGTTCCTGGTCGCCGTCGACGGCGTCACCGATCCCGGGAACCTCGGCGCGATCTTGCGCTGTTGCGATGGCGCCGGAGTCGATGGTGTCGTGTTGCCCCGTCATCGCGCCGTCCACATCACGCCGACGTGTGCCAAGGCAGCGGCGGGAGCGGTCGAGCACGTGCCGATGGCGTTGGTCGGCGGCCTGCCCGCAGCACTGGCTCGCATCAAGGACGCTGGAATCTGGGTGATCGGTCTCGACGACGGCGCCGATCGCGACCTGTTCGACATCGGCGACCTTGCTGTCGAGGGTGTCTGCCTCGTGCTCGGTGCCGAGGGTGCCGGTCTGTCGCGCCTCACCCGCGAGCGTTGCGACCTCATCGTCAGCATCCCCATGTTGGGTCGGCTCAGTTCATTGAACGTCAGCGCGGCGACGGCGCTGGCCACCTACGAGATCGCCCGTCAGCGGCGTTCGCCGAACTGATCAGCCGGCGATCGTCCCCGTCGGAACGGTTCCGGCGGGAACGGTGTCGGTCGGGACGCCTTCCTCCGGCACACCCTCTGCCGGGATCACCGAAGTGTCGATGGGTACGACGACCGGTGGCAGCACCGTGGTCGTGGTCGACGTCGTGGTCGGCGTCTCGGGCGCCTCGAGACACGTCACCTTCACGATCTTCTGCTGTTCGAAACTGAACGTCGATGTGCTGAGGTCACCGCCGAACTGGTCGACGAAGTCCTCGAGCCCCGAAACATCGCAGTTGCGTTCAACGACCTCGCTGCGCGCTACTTCCCATCCATTCGACAACAACACCCAATTGTCGTTGCGAACCTCGGTGACACCGGGCAGCAGAAGGTTGGCGCGTTGCGGGTTGGGAATCAGCGAGAACCACACCACTGCGTCGCCCAGCAGGTCGGCAGCCACGACACACTGGTTGATCTCTGCGAGCCTGCCGCAGGTGATCTGGCCGGGTGTGCCCGCCTTGACGACCATGGTGCGAGTGGCGTCGAGCGCCAGGTGCATCTCTGCACTGGCGACTCCGTCGACCATGGCGAAGCTCGGGTCGGCCTGGATGCCGTAGACGGGCTGCAGCAGGTTGATGCGATGCTCAGCTGTTCGGGCGGGGGCCGGCTGACCGAGCACGGCGACGCTGTCGTCCTTGCGCACCAACACGTACCACAAGCCGTAGGTCAAGCCGATCAACGCAATGATGGCGAGCCAGAAGCGTGGCGAGACGAACTGCCGCATCGTGGCGAGGTTAGGTCAGGCGAGGTGCGTGGCGGTGGCGGCTGCGGCTCGTTGGGCGGCTTCGCCGATTGCGTCGAGGACGTCGTCGGTGTGCCCGAGCCCGACGAACAGCGCCTCGTATGCACCGGGTGCCAGCGCGATGCCTTCGCTCAACATCGCGTGGAAGAACGTGCGGTAGACCTTCTCGTCGGTGGTCTTTGCCTCGACGAAGTTGGTGGGCGCAGAACCCGGCCCGAAGTACATGCCGACCAACGTGCCGACGACGGGGAACTGCGCGGCGATGCCGGACGAAGCGCAGGCGTCGCCCAACACCGACGACAGGCGGGCGGCTCGCTTTGCAAGCTCGTCGTAGAAGTCGTCGGTGAGTTCCTGCAGCGCGGCTCGACCTGCGGCCGTCGCCAACGGGTTGCCGGCCAACGTCCCGGCGTGGAACACAGGGCCGAGCGGCGAGAGCGTTTCCATGATCTCGGGTCGCCCGCCGACCGAACCGATCGGCAAGCCACCACCGATGACCTTGCCGAACGTCGTGAGATCGGGACGCACGTCGTACACGACCTGGGCTCCGCCGTGACCGAGGCGGAAGCCCGTGATCACCTCGTCGAACACCAGCAACGCACCGACGCGGTCGCACTCGTCGCGCAGGCCCTGCAGAAATCCCGGTGCCGGCGCAACGACACCCATGTTGGCTGCGACGGGCTCGACGATGACAGCCGCAACCTGATCGTCGAGTTGAGGCACGACGTTGTACGGCACCACCATCGTGTTGGCCACAGCGCTCGCGGGGACGCCGGCGGTTCCTGGCAGACCGAGGGTGGCCACGCCACTGCCGCCGGCAGCCAGCAACGCATCGGTTGCCCCGTGAAAGTTGCCGTGGAAGATCACCAGGCGATCACGTCCAGTGAACCCGCGCGCCAGGCGCACGGCCGTGCTCGTTGCCTCGGTCCCAGAGTTCATCAACCGCACCATGTCGCAGCTTGGGACACGTTCGGTCATGGCCTCGGCGAGCAACATCTCGCCCGGTGTCGGCGCGCCGTACGACGTGCCGCGTGCCGCCGCCGCCGTGACTGCTGCGGTGACGGCCGGGTGGGCATGGCCCAAGATGATGGCGCCGTAGCTCTGCACCAGATCGATGTACCGCTTGCCTTCGACATCCCAGACGTACGGCCCTTCGGCGCGTTCGACGATGTAGGGGGTGCCGCCGACTGCCTTGAACGCTCGGATGCTGGAGTTGACACCGCCGGGGATGACCCGGCACGAGCGTTCGAACAGTTCGACGTTGGTGCTCATTGCTGCGTTTCTGCGAACCAGCGGGCGAAGTACGTGAGGATGAGATCCGCCCCGGCTCGCTTGATGGCGGTGAGGTGCTCGATTGCGACGCTGTCGTGGTCGATCCAGCCATTCGCCGCGGCAGCCTTCACCATCGCATACTCGCCACTGACGTGATACGCGCCGACGGGCACGTTGACGTGGGCGCGTACCGCCGCAATCACATCGAGGTACGACAGTGCCGGCTTGACCATCACCATGTCGGCACCCTGGGCGAGGTCGGCATCGATCTCGACCAACGCCTCACGAGCGTTGCGGAAATCCTGTTGGTATCCCTTGCGGTTCCCGCCGCTGGCGATTTGCACGTCGACTGCGTCGCGGAACGGGCCGTACAAGCCGCTCGCATACTTGGCCGAATAGGCGAGGATCGACGTCGATGCGAAGCCGGAAGTGTCGAGCGCGCTCCGGATCGCGCCGACCTGGCCATCCATCATCCCGCTCGGGGCGACGACATGGGCGCCGGCGGTGGCCTGGGCAACGGCGATCCGACCGTAGATGTCGAGCGTGGCATCGTTGTCGACCGAGGTGTTGGGGTCGTCGGCCGGCCCGTCGAGCACGCCGCAGTGGCCGTGATCCGTGTACTCGTCGACGCACAGATCGGCCATCAGCACCATTCGGTCGCCGACCTTGGCAGCCAGATCTGCCAGGCACAGCTGCACAATTCCCTCAGGGTCGAAGGCTTTCGAGCCGATGGAATCCTTGGTGGTAGGGACTCCGAACAGAATCACGGCGCCAACGCCGAGGTCGGCCAGCTCCGTGACCTCCACGCGCAAGCTCTCGCGTGTGTGCTGCACCACGCCGGGGAGCGACACGATGGGCTGCGGTTCGTCGATGCCCTCGCGCACGAACAGCGGCGCCACGAGATCAGCGACGTCGAGGCGGGTCTCGGCGACCAGGTGCCGCAGGGCGGTCGAGGTCCGCAGTCGTCGGGGACGTGAAACAGGGAAGTTGCCGGCCACGAAGGGGCATCGTAGGCCGTTCGTAGGGGGATTCAGCGGGTGAGCGACGACATTCACGACGACATCGAGGTGCCTGACCAGCCGTCGAGTGGTGCGCTCCTGCTTGCCGAGGTGATGCATGCAGTCGAGCGACTTCCGCACGAGCCCTCGGCGTTCCCGGTCATCTACGACCTCGCCGTCACGTGCGACCAGTCGGGCTTCTTCGAGTCAGCCCTTGCTCTGTACGACCGATGCCTGCGACTCGCCGTCACCGACAACGATCGCCAGGCGGCGTATGCCAACCTCACGGCCGCATTTTGCGCCGCCGCGACAGCGGAGGCCGACCCGGATCGGCGCCGTCGTCACCTTCGCGATGGCCTGTATGCGGCCACCGCGGCTCTCGATCCGGAAGGCGCTCAGCAGCCCGGCCCCGTCTGTGTGGCGCTCGCTCACCGTTCCGTTCTGTTCGCGCATCTCGGTCACCACGAGTCCGCGCTCACCGACGCTCGTCGCGCCCGCCAAATGGCCGTCGAACAGGGAATGCGTCGCGAGCAGGTGATTGCGACCGTCGGCGAGGTGATCGCCCGTTGGAACTCCTCGCTCGACACGACCGTCCTCGCGCTCATCGAGGAAGCGAAGGCTCTGGCCGAGGGTCTCGACGTCGACGACTGCGTGCGCCCACTGGCTGACGTCGAGGTCGACGTGCTGTGGAGCATGGGACGCCACGACGACGCCCGCGCAGTGCTGCAACGCAAGATCGAGCACCTTCACGCCAAGCTCCACACCCAGAACGCCGATCGATGGGACAACGTGCGCGCCGGTGTCGATCGACTTCGTCACGCGCTGGCGGGCGAAGCCGATGCCTTGACCGGCCTGCCGAACAGCCAGTTCCTGGGCCGGTGGTTGCCGGAGATCTTGTCGGACGACGCGCCGGTCTGCATCGGTGCGCTCAACATGGACCGGTTCGGGTTCGTGAACAACGGTTTCGGGTACGAAGCCGGCGACAGCGTGCTGCAGGAGATTGCCGCCGTGCTCGAGCGGGTGTGTCGCCGAGGCGACTCGGTGGTGCGCACCGGGGGCGACCAGTTCGTCATGGTGTTGCGCGACGCCTCGGCCGGTGATGCCCGTGTCGTGTTCGAACGAATCCGCCAACTGATCTCGGCGAGAAGTTGGTCGGCCTTGCCCGCAGATGTGCAGCTCAGCGCATCCGTCGGCGTGACGGTCGGTAGCGGCGCTTCGAACGCGACCAGTCTCTTGGCGACCGCGAACGATGCACTGCGTCAAGCCAAGCTGGCCGGCCGAGATCGGATCAGCTTTCGTTGATATCCGGCGCCCCGGCAGTCGACTCGCCCACAGATTGCGGCGGCATTGACGCCCCCGGCGAGGCGACCACCAGTAGCGTTGCTGCGATGGCTGCTCAGGCGTGGTTCTCGCGTGGTGATGTGGAGGTGGTCCCCGGCACTTCGGCGGTCTTCCAATTGACCATCGTCAACCTCGGCGACACCACCGAAACGTTCTCCTTGGCGCCCGTCGGTCTCGCCGCTGGATGGACGACCATCCGTCCGGGCTCGGTCACCCTGTTCGGCGGCTCTCAAGAGGTCGTCGACGTCGAGGTGCAGCCACCACTGCTGCCGTCGACCACGGCCGGACCGACGGCCCTCAACGTTCGAATCGTGCCGCAGAGCGACCCCGACGATGTCGGCTCGTCCGAGACGACGTTGCAGGTCGGGCCGACGTTCACGCGACGGTTGCACATGCTGCAGCCTGCGCTGCGAGCCCGGCGCACGGCCGTCTACGAGATGATGCTCGAGAACCAGGGCAACACGCAGGCTTCCTGCCGGCTTCACCTGCTCGATCCCACCGGCCGAGTCGACGGCGATTTCGATCCGCCCGCCGCTGGTGTCGAGCCAGGTGCGAGCTCCCTGATCCGCCTCAAGGTCCACGCCAACCGGCTGCAGTGGGAACGTCGGTCGCGCACCGTGCAGTTCACGATCGACGCCGACCAACCCGGCTGCCCCACCGCCAGCGCACCGGTGACGTTCGTGCAGGCTTCGATGATCCCCGAGCGCCTCTTCGGTCGGCTGCTCGCCTTGGCCGTGGCCGTTGCCGCGCTCGCCGGCGTGTGGTTCGGGATCGTCAAACCCGCCATCCGCGATGCCGCCGACGACGCCGTCACCGAACAACTCCCGGCTGCGATCTCGTCGACATCGGTGGCCACCGCGCCGGTCGTCGCATCACCGACCGACTCCGTACCGGTCAGCAGCGTGGTGCCGATCGCCGCTCCGACGGTCGACGAGGGCACGTTGTTCAGCAAACTGCTCGAGCCGGCGGCGCCTGCAGGACAGACCACATCGGTCACCGTCGACGTTCCCGCCGGGACGACGTTCCAGCTCACCGACTTCGCGCTCCAGAACCCCGACAAGGACGCCGGCATCGCCGTGCTGATGAACGGCGCCACGCCGATCTACAGGGTCTCGCTCAGTGACGTGCAGCTCGGCGACAAGCGTGTCTCGTGGGTGTCGCCCCCCGAGGTGATCGGTGGCACCTCATTGGTCTTCCAGGTCACCTGCAACGGCGGCGGCGACCTCTCCGGCAACTGCACCACCTCGATGCTCGTCTCCGGCCGCATGATCCCCGCCACCCCACCCGCCCCCGCCGGCTAGCCACCTCTCCGCGCCAGCGGTTGTAGGCGCCGATTTGGTCCTCCTGGGACGTATTCGGCGCCCGCGCCCGGGTTTCGCCCGGACGCCTCGCCGCCGATGATGTTGTGGGCGCCGATTCGGTCCTCCTCGGACGTATTCGCCGCCCGCGCCGGGGCGACGGATGGTGTCACACCCATGGGGCACACTGCGACGATGGACGATCGATTTCGCGCCATTGCGGCACTGGCCGCCGACAATCACAGTGTCATCTCGCTGCGTGAGCTGCAGTCTCACGGGGTCAGCGCGTCGATGCGTTGCAAGTGGGAACGAGCTGGACTGATCAACCGGCTCGGGCCGCGCGCGTTTGCGTTGGCCGGATCGTCGGCAACCTTCGAGCGATCGCTGGCGGCCGGGCTTGCCGACCTCGACAGCTTCGGTGTTGTGGCCGGTCGTGGAGGCGCGCGGTTGTACGGGCTCGACGGGTTCGCTAGGAGCTCGGCCGAATTCCTCGTGGCTCGAGCCCATCGCGACTACTCGACCGAGGGTTTGGTGTGTTCGACGCGCCGCCCGCTGACAAACGCCGACATCGTCACCGTGCAGGGTTTCAGGTGTCTGACGGCCGAACGGCTAATCCTCGAATCGGCCCAGTTCGCGTTCACCCGTGGCGAGATCGAGGACGCGATCGACTCGGCCATTCGGCTTCGACTGGTCGCCGAACAACGGCTGCGCACGAGAGCGATCCGTGACCATTGCAGCGCTGTCAACGGCAGCCGGCTGCTGCTCGATGCGTTGGTCGACGCCGGCGGCGAGAGTCGGCTGGAGCGATGGTTCCTGCGGTTGACGCGTCAGGCCGGGCTACAGCGGCCGATGCTGCAGAAGGTCTACCGAGATGGGAACCGCGTGCTCGCCCGGGTCGATGCCTACTTCCCGGGCGGTCTCGTGGTCGAGGTTTCGGGTCACGGCACGCACTCGACGCGCCGGCAGCGTCAGATCGACGCGCAGCGGCACACCGAACTGACGTTGCGCGGTCTCCGGGTGATCACCTTCACCTACGAAGACATCCGCGATCGACCCGCATGGGTGATCGCCCGCCTGCGAGAAGCGCTGACTTCGGCCGCATGACCCGACGCGGGTGCCGAATACGTCCTATCCGGACCGAATCGGCGCCCACACGCCGGGAATGGCGACGTGAGACCCGGCCGTGGGGGACCGACGGCTAGGCGCCGGGCCAGTCGGGGGAGGCGGCGTCGAGCTCTTCGACGGGCTTGGAGATCACTCGCAGGACGACCGAGGCGGGGTCGGTGCCGGTGCCGGGTGTCTGGGCGACCAGCAGCCGATCGCCGGGGCGCTCGTTGCCTGCCACCTGCATCGAGAGCAGGAAGGCTCCCGATGCGTCGGTCTGGACGGTGGTGCGTTGCCCGGCGCCGTCGGCCCAGAGCAAGGTCACCGTGGCATCGGGCGCGAAGCCCGAGCCTCCGATGCCGATCTCGTTACCTGCGAACACGTCGGTTGCGGCGGCCTGAATGGCGGGGGTGTAGTGGGCGTCGCCGTCGACCAGCACGCTGGTGTACTGCCCGGTGTCGGTCGCCACCACCACGGTGGCGGATCGGTGGCCGGCCTCCTTCGGCGCGAACGCCACGTTGACCGTGCAGCCCGCGGCGATCTCCAGCACCGCATTGCGGCACTTCGCCGCGACGATCCTGAAGTCCTTCGGGTTGGCCCCTTGGATCGACACCTTGGTCACCCAGGCCGGCACGAGGCTGACGTTGGAGATCGTGAACTGGTTGGCATCGCTGCTCTCGCCGACCACCAGGGTGTCGAAATGGTGATAGCTGCCCTGGTCGGCGGTGAGTGCCGGGAAACCACCCGCACCCGTCAGCTTCGACTGCACGTTGAGGGCGCCGAAACCGGTCTCGGAGATCTTGATCAGACCGCTGAGCGATCCTTCGCTACTTGGTGTGAGGATGACGGCGACCCCGCACGACCCGCCCGGCGGGACGGCGTAGCCCTCGATGCATTCACCGAAGGTGATACCGAACTGAGGGTTGGTCGACTCGACCTTGCTGGGCACGAACGAACCCGGGCCGGCGTTGTACAGACGCACGAACCACTCGGAACCGGCAAAACCGACGATTCCCGTACCGACGTTGATGTCGGCGATCGACAGCTGAGGCTGTTGGGTGATGCCGACGACCTGGCGGATGGAATTGGGAGTCCGCGGTTCGAGCGGGCTGAAGGAGGTACCGGCCAGCGTGTCGAACACGATGACGCGACCCGTCGCCGACAGCTTGGGATGGGAATTGGCAGCCGGGGCCGGCGTGACGCCGTCGGGCAGCACCGAGGCGCGATAGATCTTCGCGAGGTCGACGTCGCTGACCATGATGTCGCCATCGGTGGCAGTGCCTCCGACCGCAGGGCGTGTCGGCAGCAGGTTGGTCGACCGGGTGACGAATGCGACCTGGCTGCCGTCGCTGCTGATTGCGGGTTGGGTTGCGCCGAGGTCGCTCCCGATGATCTGCGGGCTCAGGTCGGGGGGCACTCGGCTGACGAGCACGATGGTGCCGTCGAGTCGGTTGTAGCGGTAGATCTGCGGTGGGCAGCTGTCGATGCATGGCGGCAGCGATGCGCCGATCACCAGGTTGACGGCGGTGGAACTGAAAGCAACGTAGGTGCCATCGGCGGAGATCGCAGGCGAGCCCGCATCACCGTTGGCCGTGCTGTCGGGACCGAGTGATGCCCGCTTGACGGCTGAGTTGGGATCGGGATTGAGGCGGTCCCACACGTAGACCTGCGAGCTGGCGTAGTCGCCGGGAATCTGCCCGGAGCTCCAGTCAGGACTGGCCTTCGACGAGTTGGCGTCGGAGGTGAAGGCGACGTATTGGCCGTCGTCCGACACCGATGGCTCGCGCTGGCCGGCATAGAGATAGGTGGTGGTGGGTGCCGCAGTGGGCGTGCCCGCCACAGGTAGTGAATGGCCGGGCTGGCCCATCGGCACGGTGAGGTCGACGACGATGATCCCGGACAGATCCGGTTGGGCTGCATCGAACTGGTGCGTGTAGGCGATCACCGAACCGGCGCCCGAGATGGCGGGTGGAAATCGGGGATCGACATCGTCGGCAGCTGCTGAGTCGGCAGCGCCACGGAACGCGTTGGTGGAGATCAGCTCCCAGGCATTGAGCGAGCCGCCGCAAGACGGCAACTGCGTGCGGTAGACGTCCCACCGGTCGCCGCCGTCGTCATCGCGGAACAGGTCGAACGGCATCTGTGTGAGCACCGCTGCATAGCAGCCGTCGCCGCTGATGACCGGCAAGGTGCTGTCGCCCACTTTGACGCCGGGCGCGACTTGAGTCAGTTCGACCTCGCCGCCGTTGGACCGATCACGCAACCACACGGTGCTGCCTCGTTCGTCGCCTTCGGTCGCCGGAGGACCGGCAAAGACCACGAACCTGCCGTCAGCCGAGACCGAGGGGTTGGTGCCGGCCTGCGATTCGAGGGCCACAGTAGGGGCCTGGGCGAGACCCTTGGGCAGTCCGATTTGGGCAGACACGTGACTGACGCCGAGCGCGACGAACGCAGCGCTCGCGAGGGCCGCGAGCGGCCACCGTCCCATCACCCGAATGTCCTTCATCGTTTTCCGTACCGCTTCCGTCGACCAACCCCGTGTAGATGCTAGTTCTGGCCAGAAAAATACTTGCGCAGGGTAACCAACATCCCGTACACCGTGTGATCGGCAGATATTGCCGTGATCTTGAGTCCCGCACGCTCGGCAGCTGCCGCTGTTTCCTCCCCGATCGCCACCGTGACCGGTGTGGGCTGCCTTCCGAAGACCTCGACCCACGCCCGCGCGGCCGAGCCACTGGCGAACAACACGGCGTCGGCCGTGAGTGCAGCGTGCTGTTGGTCGGTGGACGGCACTGTCGACACGGTGCGATATGGGCTGACGGCCGTGACGGCCCATTCGAGCTCGATCAGGCCATCGACCAGGGTTCGGGCAGCATCGACAGCTTGCACCACCACGACTCGACCAGGCCCGGTGGGGAACATCTTCAACAGACCACGGGCGCTCTGCGTCTCGGCGATGAGGTCGCATCGTGGGAGCGCAGCCGCAGATGTGGAACCCACCGCGGCGATTCTCGGTGCGGTGGATTCGGGTTGCAGCATCGGCGCCACACGTTGGGCTCCGTTCGGTGACGTGACCACGACCCAATCGGCATCGGAGAGATCGAGTGCCGCTAGATGCGCCATCCCGGTCGGCTCGTCGACGATCTCGATCAACGGGACGACGATCGGCGTCGCCTCGAACGACTTGACCAGTTCGATCGTGTCATCGGCCTGCTCCGCGGCGCGGGTGATGACCACGGTTCGACCTGCGAGCGAATTCATTGCAAGCGACTGTGTATCGACCGAGCGAGATCCGCACTGCGGGTCAACGCGGTGTCGTGATCGGTGGTCAGCTCCAGCGTCTCGATCTCGTGTCGGGAACGGTCGGCCGCCGCAAGAAAGACAGTCAGGAGTCGTTCGTCCGCATGCGCGCCGACCGGCAGTGAGCAACCGCCGCCGAGTTCGGCGAGGAAGGCGCGCTCGACTTCGACTGCCCGTCGGGTCGGGGCGTCGTCGATGGCACCGAGCAACTCGTTGGTCGCGTCGTCGTCGCTGCGGCATTCGACGGCGACACACCCCTGCCCGGGGCTGGGAACGAACGTCGCAGGGTCGAGATACTGGGTGATCTCGCTCATCAACCCGAGCACATCGAGCGCCGCGGCAGCCATCACGATCGCGCCACCCTGCGGCACCTTGCCGCAGGCGGGTATGGATGTTGCCGCGCAGCTCCAGGAACTGCAGATCGGGCCTGACCACGGCGAGCTGGGCCCGGCGACGAACCGACCCCGTCGCCACCGGCGCGCCAGGCGGCAGCCCGTCGAGCGTTGCGCCGATCAGGACATCGCGTGCGTCGCGCCGCTTGCAGAACGCAGCAAGGCGAAGACCGTCGGGGGTCACCGGTGGAAGATCCTTCGCGGAGTGGACAGCCATGTCGGCGTCGCCGCGCAACACCGCGCTCTGAACCTCCTTCACGAACACGCCTTGGCCACCGATCGTGTGGAGCGGGACATCCGCGTGCTGAGTGCGATCGCCCAATGTGTCGACGAAGACGAGTTCGACGTCGCGGCCGGGATGAGCTGCCATCAATGCGTCCGCGACGGCTTGCGACTGGGTTCGTGCCTGAGCACTGGCTCGTGTGGCCAAACGCAGCGGCCGGTCGCCGTGCATCAGCTCAGCCGAGGTCGAAGAGGTCGCGGAGGGTGGCTGCGTTGCGTTCGCCTTGCGGCGTGCCGGCGTCGTCCTTCAGCTTCACCGACGGGGTGTGCAACAGCTTGGCGACGATTCCCTTGGTCACCGCTTCGACCGCGGCCCGCTGCGTGTCGTCGAGCGAAGCGAGGCGTGCGGTGAATCGCTCGATCTCCGCCTGCCGGATCGTCTCGGCGCGCTGGCGGAGTTGGGCAACGAGCGGGGCCGCCTGTCGGGCGGTGGATTCCACGCCGAAGCGTTCGACTTCCTCAGACACGATGTCATGGACCCGATGAGCCTCTTCGGCGCGCAGCATCAACGCCCGACCGGCCCAGTCGCGTAGGTCGTCGAGATCGAGCAGGGTCACATCGGCGAGGCGGGTGACATCGGAGGACACATCGCGGGGCACCGCGATGTCGACGATGAGCAGCGGCGAGCCGGAGACACCGCGCGAGGATTCGAGCAAATCGAGATCGATGAAAGTGGTACCGGCACCTGTGCACGTGAGCACGACATCGGCCTCGCCGAGCGCTGACGAAAGATCGTCGAACGGCACGACAGTGCCACCGATGCGCGTGGCGAGATGATGAGCGCGCCCGAGCGTGCGGTTGGTGACTCGCACGTTGTTTGCGCCGGCATGGATCAGTGCTGCGGCGATCCCTTCGCCCATCTCTCCGGCACCGACCACGAGCACGCGGCGGCCGATGAGTGAACCGAGTCGCTCGGTCGCCATCTCGACAGCGGCGTGGCTGACCGACGCCGTGCCGCGACCGATCGACGTCTCTGTGCGGGCACGCTTGCCCGTTTCGATGGCGTGGCGGAACAAGAGATTGAGAGTTGTCTTGAGCGCCACCCTCTTCTTGTGCGAGTTCCCAAGCCGAGCGAACCTGGCCGAGGATCTCGCTCTCTCCGAGCACAGCCGAATCGAGACCGGCGGCAACCTCGAACAGGTGGGCGATCGCGGCCGTCGTCGTGCTGGCTGTACAGATGTGGGTGCAGTTCGTCGGCATCGAGACCACCGAGATCGCAGAAGAAATCGCGAATGTCTGCGTACGCGCCGTGAAAGCGCTCGGCGACGGCGTAGATCTCGGTGCGGTTGCAAGTGCTCAGCACCACCGCCTCGCGGATGTTGTGCCGCGCGACCAGGCCGGCGATCGCCTTGCCCTGCGCTTCCGGGCGAATCGCCAATCGCTCGAGCAACGACAACGAACTGGTGCGGTGGTTGACACCGATGACGACGATCGACATGGCAGCGACCTATGCGCTCGCCGGTCGAGGAGTACCGACTGCGTGGATGGCGCCACCCGCGCGTCGCTGCTCGTGATAGCTGAGGATCTGCAACTCGACCGCGAGGTCGACCTTGCGTACTTCGATGGCACGAGGAACCGCGAGGACGACCGGAGCGAAGTTCAAGATGCTCGTGACCCCCGCGCGGACGAGACGATCGGCGGCATCCTGCGCGGCGCTTGCCGGAGTGGCGACAACACCGATGCTGACGCGCTTCGTCTGCACGATCTGCGGGAGCTCGTCGATGTGACGTACGCGCACACCGCTGAGCACCGAACCGACCTTTGCCTCGTCGATGTCGACGATGCCTGCGACTGGAAAACCGCGCTCACCGAAACCACCGTAACCGGCGAGGGCCTGGCCGAGGTTGCCCGCGCCGACGATGACGACGGGCCAGTCGTGGGTCAGGCCGAGCTCGCGGCGAATCTGGTAGACGAGATAGGCCACTTCGTAGCCGACCCCGCGGGTGCCGTAGCTGCCGAGGTAGCTCAGGTCTTTGCGCACCTTCGCGGCATTGACGCCCCCCAACTCGGCCAGACGCTCGGACGAGATGCTGTCGACGCCCTCGTCGCCTTGCTCGGTGAGGATCCGCAGGTACACCGGTAGCCGGGCGACCGTGGCATCGGGGATGCGTCGGCGAGCGCGTTCTGGAGCCATACCTGGAACCAACGTTAGGCACTCGTGCACACGTTCACAAAGCAGCGGGGCGGTTCGCCGAAGATTTTCTGTCGCAGGTGTGACCATTGGCCCCGCGGCCACTACCGTCGGAAGGCGATGGACGCCGCGCTGGCCGCCTCTGCGACGCTGGTCGCCATGGGTTTTGCTCTCAGCACGATGGATCGGTGGCTGCGCAGGCGTCGCCCGCACGACTTGGCGTGGATCGGTTTCGCTGGCGCTGTTCGCCCTGGGTGCCGGGGCGCTGTGGTGGGCGGAGGCGCGTGGCTGGAGCCTGGCGAGCTTTCGCGTTTTCTACCTTGCGGGCGCCGTGCTGAACGTGCCGTGGCTCGCGCTCGGAACCGTGTATCTGCTCGCCGGGCGGACCGTGGGGGATCGGGTGCGGTGGTGGCTCGTACTGTTCACCGGGCTCAGCGCCGGGGTGGTGTTGTTCGCGCCGACGCGCTCCGGCGTCTCGGGCACGGACTTGCCCACGGGCAAAGACGTGTTCGGTGTCGCGCCACGTGTGCTGGCGGCGGCCGGTTCTGGCATCGCCGCGATCGTGATCATCGCCGGTGCGCTGTGGAGCGTCTACCGCATGGCGCGGCGCCGTCAACCTTCGCTGTCGGGGGTGCGTCGCACGATGTCGTCGCCGAAGAAACTCGTTGTCGGCAACCTCTTGATCGCCGCCGGCACGATCGTGCTGTCCGCGAGCGGCACACTGGCCGGAAGGCTGGGAAAGGACACTGCGTTTTCAGTCACGCTGCTGATCGGCATTGCGATCCTGTTCGCCGGATTCCTCGTGGCGTCGACGACGTCACGCCAACCGTTGCGGTCGCTACATCAGCGAGCGGCGTAGCAATTTGCCGCTGACGTTGCGCGGCAGTTGGTCGACGAAGAGGATTTTCGACGGGGACTTGTAGCGCGCCAGTCGTTCACTGCACCACGCGATCAGCGTGTCCTCGTCGACCGACATCCCGTCTCGCACGACCACCCAAGCCTTCACCGCCTCGCCCGTATGCGGATGCGGTACACCGGCGACGCCGACCTCGGCGACGGCCGGATGCTCGGCGATCGCCTCCTCCACCTCTGCCGGGTAGACGTTGAACCCGCTGACGATGATGAGGTCCTTGGCTCGGTCGACGAGGAAGATGTAGCCGTCGTCGTCGGTCACCGCGATGTCGCCGGTCCGCAGCCAACCGTCGGCGGTCAGCACTCGCGCGGTCTGCTCTGGATCGTCGAGGTATCCCATGAACACGTTGGGTCCCTTGACCCAGATCTCGCCGGCATCGCCTTGCAACACGTCGTCGCCGTCCTCGTCGACGAGCCTGACGGACATGCCGTCGAGCACTTTGCCGACCGAGCCGACCTTCGTCGGCATGCCTGCGGAGCTGGTGACGACCGGCGACGCCTCGGTCAATCCGTAGCCCTCGGACAACTGCAACCCGAAGCGCTGCTGCAGCCGTCGCGTCGCCTCCTCCGGCATCTTCGCGGCGCCGGTCAGGGCGAGACGCACCGTGGCAAAGCTGTCGGCGGGCGCGTCGTCGAAATGACTGAACGCCAGCCACAGGGGCGGTGCGCCGGGAATGACGGTGATGCCACGCTCGCGAATCGTGTCGAGCGCAGTCGATGGATCGAAACGTTGTATCAACACGATGGTCGCGCCATTGAGCCAGGCTGAGGCCGAGCACGACGTTGAGCCCGAAGATGTGGAACATCGGCAACACGCCGAAGACGACATCGTCGGAATTGATGCGCGCCACCGCGGATCGACCTTGCTGGATGTTCGCCAGCAGATTGCCGTGACTGAGCATCGCAGCGCGGGGAGAGCCGGCGGTGCCGCTGGTGAAGATCAGCACCGCCAACGAGTCGGGCTCCACCTCGACGATGTCGACCGGCTCGGCAGCAACGAGGTCGTCGAAGCTCAGTTCTGCATCGACGTCGCATCCTTGTGTCGCGATGACGTGGCGCACCGACGGGATCGCGGCTGGGTCGAGTCCGTTCCAGGCAGCGGCGACGGCAGGCTCGACCAACGACGACGGTCGCGCCCGCCGTTGCGATCTCCTGTTGGATCTCGGGCGACGGGCTCTGCGGATTCAACGGCACGACGACGGCGCCGAGCCCCAACACGGCGAGATACGCCTCGACGAAGACCAACCCGTTGCCACACAGCAGCGCGACACGATCGTCGGGTCCGACTCCGAGCTTGGCCAGTCCGCCGCGGACCTTGGCGACGTCGGCGCGAAGCTGACCGTAGGTGGTCTCGACGCCGCGGCTGACGATCGCGATATGCCAGGGCGTATGCCCGTCGATGATGTGTGCCAGATTCACCGCGGTCCGCCGTCTACAGGCGGAGCAACGAGATGACGCCGGCGGTCAAGATGAGGATCAACAGAAGGGCAAGCGTGAGCGTGGTCGCCGGGCGCATGTCGTCAACCTAGCGGGCACGCAGGCTGACCGGGCTGGTCACGCCCTCCGGCACCGCGTCGGTCAATGGCGCCAGGGTGATCTGATCTCCCGGGCCGATGCCGAGATCGCTGGACGCCGATCGTTGGTCGAGGACCAATGCCAACATGCCGCAGCTGTCGACGACGAGACCGATGGCGCCGGTACCGACATCGCCGAACGTGCGTTGACGAGTGGCGACGCGTTGGGATTCGCCGAAGCTGACCATCACCTGCGGCCCCCAGTCGGCGATCTCGTCGGGACCGACGTTGAGCTGGCAGTTGCCGAAGTGGTCGACCCACAGGACCTCGCCGACCAAGCCGTCGGCCTCCTGCCGCGGGAGCGGAACCATGCCGGGCAACAGTTCGTCGGAGTCGATCAGCGGCCCGAGCTCCGCGAGGTCGACGCCGTTGCACAGATGACCGACGACAGGGGCGAAGATGTCGCGGCCGGCGAACGTGACACCGTGCGACTGAAGTTGGTACTGCTCGTTGGTCAGCAGCACGGCGCGTCCGGCGCCGCCCGCCATTGCGATCGCCGGTGCCAACAATCCGTTGTCGGGGCCGACGAACACCGCCTCGCCATCGGCGACCTCGATCGCGATCGACTTGCGGCTGCTGCCGACCCCGGGATCGACCACGGCGAGCACGACTCCACTGGGTAAGTACGACACGCATCGAGCCAGAGCGAGGCTTCCGGCGCGCACATCGAACGGCGCGATGTTGTGTGTGAGATCGATCGTGTGAGCGTGCGGAGCGATGTCGTGGATGACCGCCTTGACGACACCGACGAACTCGTCGACGAGGCCGTAGTCCGTCAGCATCGAGAAGGTGTCGTAGCGGCGGCCCATGAGCGACAACCTACCGACGGGGCACGAGCAGTGCTGCAAAAATCGACGAGGGCCGATGCCAACCCCCCGATGGCACCAGCCCTGTCGGCGCATCCTTGCGGATGCGACTCCGTGTGAAAATCACGCGGCGGTCGTTTTGACCTGGGTGAAAGGTTAGACACACCGTGGGTACTGAGAAAAGAGTCACACCAAGAAATTTCGAACTCTTGTGGCGTTACCAGCGCTCTTCGTGACGAATCGTTCGGCTCCGAATCGTCTGTACCGGTCGATCACTGAGGCTTGCCGAGGGCCTTGCTTCGTTCGGTCGCGGCGAAGACGGCTTCGAGCAAGGCCGAGCGGGTGCCGCGCTCTTCGAGCACCCGCAGGCCGGCTGCTGTCGTGCCCGCAGGCGACGTGACCATCGCCCGAAGCGACACCGGGTCGCCGTACTCCGAGAGCATGGCGGCCGAGCCGACGAACAGTTGGCGAACCAGCGCATCGGCGACCGGTCGCGTCAGTCCGGCGAGCACTCCTGCGTCGGTGAGGGCTTCGGCAACGAGGAACAGATAGGCGGGTCCGCTGCCGACCAGCCCTGTGACGGCGTCGAGCAGCGGTTCCGCCACGCGGGCAACCGTGCCAACCGCGCCGAGGATCCCCTCCGCCCAATCGAGGTCGTCGTCGGTGGCAAACCGCCCCCCGGACATTGCCGCGGCTCCCTTGCCCAGCAACGCGGGAGTGTTGGGAATCGAACGCACGACGACGACCCCGTCGCCGCACGCCTGTTGCAACGTCTCGATGGAAACACCAGCGGCGATCGACAGCACGCGCCTCGCGCCGGCAGCGACCGCGGCCGTCGCTGCAGCCGCGACGTCGTATGGCTTCACTGCGATCAGCGCCGCATCACACGCCGGAACCGTTGCGTCGACGGCCACATCGGGAAACAGCTCGCTGAGCTCGTCGCGTCGCGCCCCAACGACTTCGACCACGGCGAGATCAGCGGCGTCCCATCCGCTGGCAAGGAGACCGCCGACCAGGGCTGCGCCCATGTTGCCCCCACCCACCACGGCCAATCGATAGTTGGTCATGGCCGCAGGCTAATCACATGGCGCCGGAGCGGACGGCGCTACGACATTCCCCGAAGAGCACCATCCGCCCGGCACTGACAGGGATGCCCCACGAGTTCGCCGAACAGGAAATTTCATCGTGAAACTTTCGCGCGACGTCAGTTGGCGAAGTGGCTCGCGAAGCCCAGGCGGATCAGCGAAGGGAAGCTCAGCTCGCGATACGCGTAGATCGATCCCACCACGCGATCGACCTCTTCGGAAGACACCGCGACGAGAGGCAGTTCGCCGCGCAGGAACAGCGCATCCTCCACACCGATCGCGAAGTGGGCACCGATCAAGCTTCTCGTTTCGGCGAAGTGCCATCTCGTAGACCTGGGCGACGTTCTCCTCTGGAGCCGGCATCACGTATGCCTCGTATCGCAGCGTGCGCTGACCGAGCGTCAGCCACACCGTGATGTGATCCTTCTCCTCGCCGCGCAGGCGCACATACCACCGATGTTCGTCACCTTCGCCGCGATCGACCGCCTCGACGGCGGGATTGACCGCGGCCAGCTGTGCCAGCCAGTCGTCGATCTGTGCTGCGAGCGCCGACACCGCGGTGTCGTCGTGCACATCGCTCACGCGCAGGCCACCAGCTCGCGGACCGTCAGGTCGGAGTAAACGCGTCGCAATCGTGCTGCCGCGAACCCCCACGTGTACTGCCGTGCCCTGGCAGCGCCGCGCCTGCCCATCTGAGCCGCGCCGTGTCGGGATGGTCGAGGATCTCGGAGATGTACTCGGCGTACTGGCGCGGATCGCGGTCGTGCACGAGGAATCCGGTCTCGCCGTGGTCGACCAGAGTCAGCAACCCGCCGACGCCACTCGCCACGACGGGCATTCCACACGCCGAGGCCTCGAGCGCGACGAGCCCGAAGCTCTCGCTGCGGCTCGGGCACGATGACCACATCGGCGGCGCGGTAGTAGGTGCTGAGAATGTGGTGCGGTTGCGGTTCGACGAAACGCACCTGCCCGCTCGACGCCCAACTCCGTGATGAGCGTCCTGCAGCATGCATCATCTCGCTGGTCGCCGTCCAGCCCGCTGGCGCCGCCGACGATCAGCAGCAAGGCGTCGGGACGATTGCAGCGCTGCGAGCGCTCGCACGGCGACATCGGGGCCCTTCAGCGGTTGGATGCGGCCGACGAACAGCAGCACCGGCGACTCGGTGGGCAGCCCGAGCGGCGTGGCGTGCCCCGCCGCGATCGCCCGGAGCGAAGAACGCATGCTCGACACCGGGCGCGACGATCTCGATCCTTCCCGCCGGGTCGCCGTACAGGCGGAGGAACTGGCGTTCCTCCTCGGTGCAGCTGACACAGATGGCGTCGGCACAACCGATGATCTCGGCCTCGGCTCGTTCGCGCCATTCGGGCTCGAGATCGCCGCCTTCTGCCTTCACCTTTGCCAGCGTGTGAAACGTGCTGACGAACGGCAGGTCGAGCTCGTGCTTGATGCGATGCGCCACGAGTCCGCTGAGCCAGTAGTTGGCGTGCAGCACATCGGCCGGTGAGTCGTTCTTGATGTGGTCGACCACCGCGTCGCCGAACTCGCTGAGCACTGCGGCAGGTGTTCCTTGGCGAGGTCGTACGGGCCGGCGGGGATGTGCACGACCCGATGCCCGGGCTCGACCTGCACGACGTCGGGAAGACCGGGGCGGGTGGCCCGGGTGTACGTCGTGCAGTCGACGCCTGCCTGCGCCAGCGCCGAAACCAGCTCGCGCACGTACACGTTCATGCCGCCACTGTCGCCCGAGCCCGGCTGGGTCAGCGGCGAGGTGTGGAGCGAAAGCACGGCGACACGTTGCACGGAGATAGGAAACGCTACCGAACCGATCAACATTCCGTTCAGTGGTCGGGACTGGTCTCCGCTTGCCGACGCTCCTCGAGCGACGATCCCGTGTGACGTCTCCGCTCGCTGATTGCCGCTGGCGACGAAGCTCTCGTACACGTTGAGGAGGGCCTGACGCTGCTCGGCGGTCAATTGGGGATCGACGGCGATGGCCTCCGAACGCCGATGTCGCGCTCGGCCGGTCGGTGGGCGACAGGAAGCCAGCCCGCTCGTACAGCGACTCAGCGCTGATCTGCAGCGCCTTGGCGATCTGCTGGAGGATGTCGGCGGAAGGTTTGCGCAGGCCGCGTTCGATCTGCGACAGGTACGGATTGCTGACGCCGGCCAGTTCTGCCAGACGGCGCACGCTCATGCGTGCCACCTCGCGCTGCGACTTGATGAGCTCACCGACGTCGGCCAATCGCTTGTCGAGGTCGTCGCGCATCGAAGGCACGCGGTTCGTGCTCAGTCCTCAGCGGCGAGAAGGCCGTCGACGTTGGCCTCGCCGTCACGGTAGCGACGTACCAACTCTGCACTGAGCACGTCGATGCGCGTGAACAGCTCGCGCCGCTCGTGCGAGCGTGCCTGTTCGAACTCGTGCAGGGCATCGGCATAGCGGATGAGCTCGTCGCCGGTCAGCGACGACAGATCGTTGTCACCGGCGCGATCCATCAACGCGTCGAACTGTTCGGCCAGCGGATGACCGCTGAAGTCGGTGGCCGGACGTGGTGGCCGTGGCGTGCCACCGGTGAGGTGGGTCGACAGGATCGACGGGAGCTCGTCCGACAGGCTCTCGGTTCCGCCGTCGAGTCGCCGACGTTTCTCGGCCTGCACCAGGTCGAGTCGGGCTTGTGCCAGCCGCCGAACGTACGAGACGGCGTCGTCGTCGTTCTGCAGCTTCGCCCGCAGCGCGCGAAGTTCGACCAACGAGAGCTGCCGGGGATCCACGGTTTCAGCCATCAATATCCTCCATCACGGGCAACATCCTCCACTCACGGGCGGCAGAACCGCCACTTCGTCACCGGCGCCGACGGGGTCGGCCGGATCAGCGGCTTCACCATTGACCCATACTCTGCACGATGGCAGCACCCGGGCAAAACCATCCCCGAATGTGGCGATCGCGGCAGCCAACACATCGCCCACTGTCGTGCCGGCGAACTCCGCGCGTGCCTGTGCCGGCGGCTTCGCGAGCCGATGCGAACATTCGCAGTGTCGCCATTGTCGCCAGCGTACCGGGCGATACCGTCGCTGACCGTGAGCGATGCAGCGCACCTCCCTGGCCTCGGACCTGACGACGAACCGGTTGCGGTCCTGCCCGTGGTCGAACCGTTCGTGATCGAGGTGACGCGATCCAAGAAACGACGAAAGACTGTCGGCGCCCGGTTGGTGGGCGGTGTGCTGCGCATCGCCCTTCCGTCGTGGATGAGCAAGGCCGAGGAAGCGCACTGGGTTCGAGAGATGAGCGGGCGGTTCCAACGCAAGCTCTCCGCGGACCGCCTGCGTCTCGACGAGCGCGCCGAGACGTTGGCGCGCCGATACGACTTACGACGTCCCGACACGCATCGATGGGCAGACGACATGACGTCGAGATGGGGATCGTGCACCCCGTCCCTTCGGCACGATCCGCATTTCGACTCGTCTTGCTGCCTTCCCCGACTGGGTCATCGACTACGTGATCGTCCACGAGCTTGCCCACCTCGAGGTCCTCGGTCACAACGACGACTTCTGGCGGCTGGTGTACCGGTACCCGAAGGCTGAGCGTTCGATTGGGTACCTGATTGCCAAATCGGGAGACGGCGACGAAGTCGACTGATCGGCGGTCCACGGTGCGCGGCGCGGCCGCGCCGAACCCGCCAGCACACCGGCGGCGATCAACACGGAGATCACCGAGATGGTCGTGGTGACGAGCGTCCCCTTGCCGGGCTGGGCGCTCGCGATCGCGCCGGCGATCGCCGACAACGAGATCAGCCGAAGGGCGACTCGACGACCGTCGAGCACCGGTCGGGCGACTGCTTCGGCGAAGCCATCCTCCGCCGACGCCGTGGGTGACCGGCGCAACCGCTGCCGCGCGGGTTCGATCATGCAGTACGAGACCAACGAGTTGATGGCCCGGGGCCGCGGGTCGGCGAACTCGACTCCCACCCTCCACCGCTGCACCCCATCGGGGTCCAGTGAGGTCGAGACCTTGCGGACGTTGCGCACATTGATCGGCAACGTCACATTCTCGCAACCGCGTCGACGTTGTGATCGTCGCATCCAGCGACAGCTGCTGCTTTTCCGACAGCTCGTGGTTGGTTTCGAACCCGGCACCGAGGGCTGTCACGTCGAAGACCGCGACGGGAACGCCACTGACCTCGGCGGGAATCGCTGCCACCACGCGTGCCGCACGACGAAGTTGATTGCGCTTGCCGAACATTCGCAGTACGTCGAGCGACATCGTCAGTGTCCACAACGAAACAGTGATGAGCCCGATCAGCCAGGCGAAGGGCATGGAGCCGAGGGCGTGGGTCCACTGCTCGCTCACACCCCGCATCATCATGACGAGGCTGAGAACCACCAAGGAGGCGACCAGAGCTCCGCCGTGTTGCAAGACATGTGGAGTCATGATCGGTGCCCGGCGCTGATCGAAGGCCATGGGATGGCGAAGGCCCTGCCATGACGCTCCGAGGTTCCGTAGCGACCAGCGGGTGCGGTCACCCGGCCGCAACGTCCAACCGCTCATCAGCCCGAGGCCGACGGCTGTCAGCACCCATCCGGGTGCCCACATCGACGCGAACACCGTGAGGTTCGGGCGCAACGGCAAGTAACCCGTCAGCAGAGAAGCAACCACAACGGCCATGAATCCGACGCGGCGCAGACCCGATAGCGGGCGCACGGCAGACGCGAGGACCGCCAATCGTTGGCCGAGTCGCAGGGAGTTCGGCCGGAGAATGCCGTCGTGGCCGAAGATCATCGTTCGGCAGGCTCGTGCATGCAGCACGCGGCGTTCGTACACCGTGTCCTGTGACTGAACGACCTGCCGTGCCAGCACGGGCTCGCCCGTCGCAGCAACAACTCGCCAGCCCTGGGTCATCAGATCCAGCGACCAATACGCCTGTGCCTCGATCGGCTCCTCGTTGCCCACCTCCACGCTGTCGACTGCCGCGCACCGGATCAGTGCGCCCGAGTCGCTGAACACCGCAGCACCGCGCGGTCCGAGCGCCGGGTTGAGGGTTTCGCGCTCGAACGTCAGTTCGTGCAAGCCGTTCGGGCCATGTTCGGCCGAGTCGTCGTCGGCCATCACCGACTGGCCCATGGCAACGGCGACGCGGTCGTTCTGCATCGACGGCATCAGCCGGTCGATGGCGTACGGGCTGGGTACGTCGCCGGCGTCGAGCAGCAAGAAGATGGAGGTACTCGAGGCTGCGCTGCAGGTCTTGAGCCCATTGTGATCCGCGACGTCTGTCGCGGCGTAGACGGCGGAAAACTCCGCGGCGAGCGAGGCGACCTCGGGGCGGGCCTGCAGGTCGATCACGATGTGCCGGCCGGTGGTCATCGTCTGGAGGGACAACAGGGTCGCTCGTATCTGATGAACGGGTTGATCGTCGACGCGCACGGCGACATCGATCGGAGGCTGCTCCGCATCGGCGAGCGTTGTCTCCGCTGTCGTGTCACGCGGACCATGCCACAGGGCCCACATCAACATGCCGGAGCCGAAGAAGCCGGCGATCTCGACGACGATCGCCAGTGCCACCAGCCAAACAGGAGGCTGACTGGGCAGGGTTGCGATGCGCCAACCCAGGTATCCCGCGGTTGACAGCAGACCCAGACACGTCAAGCCGCGTCCAGTTCTGTGCGCCCGTCCATTCATTGCTGGCTTCTCGTTTGGTCGTAGGTGTCGCAGATTCGGTCCGCCTGCTCAACTTGGAATCGGCACGAGGGCATTGCGACTTGAGGAGTGCGCCGCGTTGATCGGTGCCAGCGTTGTTGGGCAGGCCGCCCGCTAGCCTCACGTGTTCGTGGGAACCCCTAAGCGTGAACGTCAGAAGGCCAATCGCCAGCAGCGCTTGGAGGAACTTGCCCGCCAGGCACGCACGACGAAGCGCAAGCGCAACGGGATGTACCTGCTCCTGATTCCGATCGGTGCGCTTGCCCTCTACGGCATCGTGAAGCTGGTCGGCAGCGACGACGGCGCGGCCACCAGTACCTCCACCACCATCGACCCATTCTCGTCGACGACGCTCGATCCGAACGCGCCCACCACCACATTGACCCCGTTGCCCAGCACCATCGCGGGCGCGACTCTGACCGGCGAAACACCGTGCCCGGCAGCAGACGGCAGTTCGCCGAGAACCATCACGTTCGCGCAAGCCCCGCCGAGTTGCACCGACGCCGCCAAGACCTACACGGCTGAGGTGACGACCAGCGAGGGGGCGTACACCATCGAGCTCAACGCCGCCTCGGCGCCCCTGACGGTCAACAACTTCGTGGTCTTGGCCCGGTATCACTACTTCGACAACACCATCTGCCATCGGGCCATCCCGGGTTTCGCCGTGCAATGTGGCGACCCGACGGGCACCGGGTCCGGTGGTCCCGGCTACACGTTCGCCGACGAGCTACCCGCCGCCGGTTCGTACAAGGTCGGATCGATCGCCATGGCGAACTCCGGCCCCGACACGAACGGCAGTCAGTTCTTCATCATCACGGGTGACAACGGCGCGGCCTTGGACCCCAACTACACGCTGTTCGGCCAGGTCACCGATGGCCTCGACACCACGGTGGTGGCACTCGATGCGCTCGGAAACCCCGACACGGCCGCCAACGGCGTGCCGCCCCTGAAGCAAATCGTCGTCCAGTCGGTGACGATCACCGAGAGCTGAGCCGCCACAGCGGGCATCGCTGTCAGCGAAATGGGCGCCGGCGGCCCATTTCGCTGCCTGCGTCGAGGATCGCGCCGACTGTCAGAACGTCAGGGCAGGTCGCCGTGCACGGTGAGATCGCCGACGCGTTCCCATCCGTCTTCGGTGTGCAGTAACGCTGTCCCGCTCGGCATCTCGACAACCGGGGTGTTCGCCAGCTTCAGCGTTCGATGCAGGCGATCGGTCGACCAGGTCTCGGCCTCGGTCACCAGGGCCACGCCCTCGATCAACCCGAGACCCAAGGTGAACGCGCCGCCACGTGGATCGACCATCGGGTCGCACATCGCCCCGGCGCTGCCACCAGTCGCAGCGACCAAACCGCCATCGGCCAGCACCTGCTTGATCGCATCCCAGAGGGGTGTCCCCTTCAGCACCGAGCGCAGGTGCAGCGGCTGATCGCCGACGAGGTAGACGGCTCGGGCCGCGCGCACGACTGCGACGGCACCCTCGTCGATGGCCTCACTACGCCTCATCACCATCAGCGCTTCGATCTCGACGTCGAGCCGTTCGCCCCAGTGCATTGCCGCGGCGACGAGTAGTTCGGGGTGCTCGTAGGCATCGGCCGTCGGCAACATGACGACTCGGGTCGAACCGACATCGGACAGCAGCCGGCGATCGAGATCGTCATTGGCGGCGAACGGGCCGCCGCCTTGCAATGCCAGGATGCCGTTCATCGCGGCGAGCGTACGCTTGGTCAGGCGAGGAGCACGGATTCCAAGGTGTTCGAGCGTCGTCTCGCTGACGCCGATCGACTGTACGTAGTTGCGGATCGTCCCGTGTTCTGCGCGCAGTTCGTCGAGGATGTGGCTCATCGAATCGGGCAGCGCTGCGGTGTACGCAGGCGGAATCGACGCGGCTCGCTCGGCCCACTCCGGCCATTCGCGGGTGGCCCACTCGCGGAAGCGCGCCATGCCCTCGACGGTCAGCGCGTAGTCGGCGACGATGTCGTCGTGCGACACGCCGAGTGAACCGAGCAGCAGCGCCGCGAGCAGACCGGTGCGATCCTTGCCTGCAGCGCAGTGGAACACAGCGGGCAACGCGTCAGCCCCGGCCAGCACCTCGAACGCCTTGGCGAACCTCGGCGCGCCCACCGCCAGCATGTCTTGATAGGCCCAGATGAGGAAGTCCTCGTCGCGGTCGTACTCGGGTGCGTCGCCGTGGGCCCATGTCTTGTCGACGATCGGGAGATGGTGGAACACCACGGGATGCGCGTCGACTGGGAACCGGCCGCGCTCGTCGAGCTCGGGCACGCTGCGCAGGTCGATGACGGTTCGCAGACCCAGTGGCTCGAGCGCGGCGACATCGGCAGGTGTCAGGCGGTACAGGCCGTCGGCTCGGAACAGCTTGCGCCATACCGTCGTTCGCCCGTCGGCCGTCGCGTAGCCGCCGAGATCTCGGAAGTTGTGCACGGCTTCGAGAACGACGAGTCGCTCCGGGTCGGAGTGAAGGTCGCTCAAGAGTTCTGTGGTCACGGTGTCCAGGGTACCGAGGGGATCTGCCTCAGAGCCGTTGGTGCCGGTGAACTGCCGATGAACTCTGTCACGCCGGGTCGACGACACCGGCCTCGGTCGCGGCGTCGAGTTGGGCGAGCACCACCTTCCATGCGCCGGGCAGCGACTTCTCGATGTGGTGCCCGTTACGGGCAATCACGCGTGATCGGCTGATGCCGTGTTCGCGCCAGGTCGACGCGCCCTCCGCAAGGTTGAGCATCATCGGTGCCATCCGGTCGATGGCCATCACGAATCTCGCCTCCGCGGTGTCGCCACGCTCGTACTCGTCCCACATCCCGCGAAACAGCCGCCCGGTCTCGGCTGGGAGCAGACCGAACAGCCGGTCTGCAGCGGCTTCCTCGCGAGCTTGTTTCGTGGCGGCACCGTCTGCATCGTCGTAGGCGAACGTGTCGCCGGCGTCGATCTCGACGATGTCGTGGACCAACGCCATGGCAACCGCCTTTCCGACGTCGATCGGCTCGCTCGCGAACGGCGCCAATACCAGAGCCGCGATGCCGAGATGCCACGAATGCTCGGCGGTGTTCTCGCGACGAGAGCCGTCCGCCAGCCGATTCTGTCGTTCGACACCCTTCAACAGGTCGGCCTCCATGAAGAATGCCAGGGCGGCCTCGATCGCTGCCGCTTCTGGCGGCTGGTCGGCCAATGGCACGTCGGATTCCACCTCTCGACCGTAGCCTTTTGTCGAAGTTACCCACGGGTAGCTACAGTCGGCGCCATGTCAGGTGACATCCGCACGGTCGGCATCGTCGGCTCGGGAATCATGGGCTCGGGGCTCGCCGAGGTTGCCGCTCGCGCCGGGTACGACGTGATCGTGGCATCACGCTCGCAGGCATCCGCCGACGGGGTGTTGCGAACGATCGGCGCCGGATTCACCAAGGCCATCGACCGTGGGAAGGCGACTGCCGACGAGCGAGATTCAATCATGGGTCGCATCACGGCGACCCAGGGATTCGATTCGTTCGGCGAATGCGACCTCGTGATCGAATCGGTCATCGAGCAGATGGCGGTCAAGGTGCAGTTGTTCGCCGAGCTTGACCGGGCCACGAAGGCGTCGGCGATCCTGGCCACCAACACTTCGACCCTTCCGGTCATCGAACTGGCGTTGTCCACGTCTCGACCCGAACAGGTGTGCGGCATCCATTTCTTCAACCCGGCACCTCTGATGAGGTTGGTGGAAGTTGTGCGTCCCCTCAGCGCGTGCGCTGAGACCATCGAAAGGGCTGTGGCGTTCGTCGAGTCGTGCGACAAGGATGCCGTCGAGGTGCAGGACCACGCCGGCTTCGTCGTCAACGCCCTGCTGTTCCCGTATCTCAACAACGCCGTGCGGATGTTCGAACGAGGGACGGCTTCGATCGAGTCGATCGACACGGCGATGAAGGGTGGGTGCAACTTTCCCATGGGCCCGTTCGCGCTGCTCGACCTCGTCGGACTCGATACCTCGGTCGCAATCCTCGAAACCATTCACGCGTCGTTCGGCAATCCTGCCGACGCCCCGGCACAGACCCTGCTCGACAAGATTGCCGCGGGTCATCTCGGCCGCAAGACCAAACAGGGCTTCTACGCGTACTGATAGATCGGCTGTGATCCGCCTCGTTGCTCCAAACTGTTGAGGTGCACATGGGTCGACCTCCGATCGAGCCGCCGCCGAACCGTTGGCGGCTGCCGTCGCCTGAGCTGGCCGACGAGAACGGTCTGTGCGGGATCGGCGCAGATCTGGCGCCGGGCACGTTGCTGGCCGCGTACCGGAGTGGGATCTTCCCGATGCCGTTGCGCAAGAAGACCTTGGGATGGTGGTCGCCGGATCCACGCGGCGTGATCCCGCTCGATGGACTGATCGTTTCGCGATCGCTGCGGAGGAGTTGCCGGCGTTACGAGGTGCGATTCAACACGCGGTTCCGCGAGGTGATGGAACGATGCGCCGATCCCGGCCGGCCGCACGGTTGGATCACCCCGGCGTTCGTCGACGCCTACGAGGAACTGCACCGGTTGGGCTGGGCGCACAGCGTCGAGACGTATCTCGACGGCCACCTCGTCGGCGGTCTCTATGGCCTCAGAATCGCACGGCTGTTCGCCGGTGAGTCGATGTTCAGTGACGCAACCGATGCGTCGAAGGTCGCGCTGGTCAGCCTTGTCGATTGGCTCGTCGAGTCCGGCGCGCTGTTGCTCGATGTGCAATGGACGACGCCACACCTCACGTCGGTAGGCGCCGTCGACATCGCTCGGCGTGAGTACTTGAATCTGCTCGCCCAAGCGGTAGACGCCGATTGAGGCATGCCGAGTGAGGCATCGTGGTGGTGGTGCGCAGTGCCGGTGGGTTTCCCCACCGGCACCGGCACTCAACCGCTGTGCCCTGGTCGCCGCCGTCCCGGACACCACCGATTGACTCCGCCCGCTTAGAAAGTTCCGCCGAACCCTTCGCACCGTGCAGTTGATGAATCGGAGCGCACGGTGACCAACTTGAGCTTTTCTTGATGGAAATCTTGCGTGCCACACTTTGCCGATGCCGGAAGGAGTCGACCGACCGAAACGCGACCAGCCGTGGCTGATGCGGACGTACTCGGGGCACTCGACGGCCAGCGCTTCGAACGAGTTGTATCGCGCCAATTTGACCAAGGGACAGACGGGCCTCTCGATCGCTTTCGACCTTCCGACTCAGACCGGTTACGACCCCGACGATGCGTTGGCGCACGGTGAGGTCGGCAAGGTTGGAGTCCCGGTTGCCCACCTCGGCCACATGCGCACCCTGCTCGACGGCATCCCTCCGGCGGAGATGAACACGTCGATGACCATCAACGCCACGGCTGCGTGGATGCTGGCTCTGTATGTCGCCAATGCCGAATCGCAAGGTGTGGCCGCGAGCGAGTTACGCGGGACCACCCAGAACGACATCGTCAAGGAATACCTGTCGCGTGGCACGTACATCTTTCCTCCCGATGCCTCGCGCCGGCTGATCGTCGACATGGTCGCTTGGTGCGCCAACAACGCCCCGAAGTGGAATCCCATCAACGTCTGCAGTTACCACCTGCAAGAGGCCGGTGCTACGCCGGTGCAAGAGATCGCGTACGCACTCGCGACCGCGATCGGCGTGCTCGACGCGGTCCGCGATTCCGGCCAGGTCGAACCGGCGCAGTTCGCTCAGGTCTACGGCTCGATCTCGTTCTTCGTCAACGCCGGGATCCGCTTCGTGGAGGAGGTCTGCAAGTTGCGGGCGCTCACGGAGCTGTGGGACGAGATCGGGCTCGAGCGCTACGGGGTGTCCGACGAACGTGCTCGCCGGTTCCGGTACGGGGTGCAGGTCAATTCGCTCGGTCTCACCGAGGCCCAACCCGAGAACAATGTGCAGCGGATCGTGCTGGAGATGCTGGCCGTCACGCTGTCGAAGCGTGCCAGGGCGCGTTCGATTCAGCTGCCGGCATGGAACGAAGCGCTGGGGTTGCCTCGTCCGTGGGACCAACAGTGGTCGTTGCGGATGCAGCAGGTGCTGGCATTCGAGAGCGACCTGTTGGAGTACGGCGACATCTTCGACGGTTCCGTCGTGATCGAACAGCGCACGTCCGAGTTGCGCCAGGCCGCCTTGGTGGAACTCGACGAGGTGATCGGGCTCGGTGGCGCCTTCGAAGCGATCGATGAGTTGAAGGGCAGGCTGGTGCGTTCGATGGTCGAGCGCACGCGTCGGATCGAGTCGGGTCAGCAACAGGTCGTGGGCGTGAATGCCTTCACCGAGACAGCGGAGTCGCCGCTGGAGACGACGGGCAACATCTTGACGGTGGATCCGGCACTGGAGGCCGAGACCGTTGCCGACGTCAGGGCCTGGCGGACGGCACGCGACCCCGACGCCGTGTCGGCCGCATTGGCTGCGCTGACCTCGGCTGCAGCCGACGGCACCAACATCATGGGCCCCTCGATCGAGTTGGCCAGGGTTGGTGGGACGACGGGCGAATGGGCAGCAGCGTTGCGCAGCGTGTTCGGCGAATATCGCGGTCCAACCGGTGTGGCGGCGGCGGCGACGGGGGGACACGCCGGCGATCTGGCCGGCGTCGCCGCGCGCGTCAAGTCGATGGCAGGTGGTCCGCCCCGATTGTTGGTCGCCAAACCTGGCCTCGACGGTCACTCCAACGGCGCCGAACAGATTGCGGTCGCCGCCCGCGACGCCGGCATGGAGGTGGTGTACGGCGGAATCCGCTCCACCATGGCGCAGATCGTCGCCGCCGCACGCGACGAGGACCCCGACGTGGTCGGCCTGTCGATCCTCAGTGGCTCACACCTCGAGTTGGTACCAGCCATCGTGAGGTCGCTGCGCGAGGTGGGCGTCGACGCCCCCGTCATCGTCGGAGGGATCATCCCCGAGGAGGACCGCTCCGTGCTGATGGCTGCAGGCGTCGCCGCCATCTACACCCCGAAGAACTTCCAACTCGCGAAGATCATGTCCGACATCGCCGACCTCACCGAGTCCCACCGCGCCGAGTGAGGTGCGAGATTTCAGAGTCGGGTCCAGGTGCCGCAATCTGCGTCTGTGTAGAAGCCGACGTCGCTCGGACTGATCGAGACAACGATCGTCATTCCCGACGAGACGAAGTCGTTGGCGATGATGGCGTCGAACGACCCGTCGAACGAGCTGCTGCGTTGCCAGTAACAACCATAGGCGGCGTTGGTCGAGTAGGTCCCGGCGACGATGTGCTGCCCAACGACATGGTTGCCCGGAACGATCACGGTCGCAAGGGCAGACGACGGCTGGTAGGTCTTCAACAATCCGCAGTCCGCATCGAAGGCGAACCCCACGTCACTTGAAAGGATGTCGACGATCACGCGCCCCGTGAAACCTTGGAAATCATTCGCGTTGATTTCGTCGAGCGTTCCGCCGAATCCGTTGAGGCGCTCCCAGTAGCAGCCGTTGTGTGCGTTTTCAGCGACGTATCGACCCGGGGGGATGGTCACGTTCACCTGATACGTGCCGGCTGAATACGTCTGTGGGGGAGGCGGGGGCGGCGGAGGCGGCGGAGGTGGCACAACCCTGGTATCGAGAAGTCGCGCCGGGGTGAGTCCCGTGTATGAGCCCCCCGTTGGGAACCAGCCGAGGATGTCGACGACAACGTCGACGTTTCCGGCAAGGTTGAAGATCGACACCTGCCCGCCCGACCCAACCTTGGCGATCACCATGTTGGGGATGGTTTGCCCGGCGACCACGTTCAGGTTCGACGCTGTCGGCCGACCGGCGCCGGTCGGCCACACCGTCAAGAATGTCGATGCGGTCGGGCCTGTAGCAGTCACGTTCAGAGCGACGGCGTCAACCCCTGTGCCTGGTACACCTGCCCTGCCTGTGGCGGCAAAGTTGAGTACACCGCTTGGTGACATCGCACCAACGCCGTTCAGTTGCCCGTCGATCGTCGCCAGCCCAGGACGAGTTTCGACCAGTCGGGCCGGCGACAATCCGGTGTACGACCCGCCGGATGGGAACCAACCGAGCACGTCGACGATCACGTCCACGCCTCCGGCGAGGTTGAAGATGGAGATCTGGCCGCCTGCGCCGAGTTTGGCAATCACCATGTTTGGCACCGTGTACCCGGCTGCGAAATTCAAGTTCGACGCCGTCGGTCTGTTTGCGCCGCTTGGCCACACGGTCAGGAACGACGATCCGGTTGCTCCCGTTGCTGTCACGTTGAGGGCAACAGCATCCACTCCGGTGGCCGGCACTCCTCCGCGTCCCAACACGGGCACGGTGAGGACGCCTGCTGGCCCCATCGCTCCAGTCCCATTGAACTGCCCGTCCACGGTGGCCAGGTTTGGACGGGTTTCCAGTAGTCGCGCCGGGGATAGGCCGGTGTACGAACCACCGGTCGGGAACCATCCGAGAACGTCGACGACGACTTCCACCGAACCTGCCAGGTTGAAGATCGAGATCTGACCACCGGTCCCCACTTTGGCGATCACCATGTTCGGAATCGTCTGGCCAGCAGAGAAGTTCAGGTTCGACGCGGTCGGTCGAGGCGAGCCCGCTGGATACACGGTCAGGAACGAGTTCCCGGTCGGCTCGGTCACGGTGACGTTGATCGCCACGGCGTCGACTCCCGTCGCTGGCACTCCGCCGCGCCCGGTGACCGTGAGGTTCAGGACCCCGCCGGGCAGGATTGGACCGATACCAGAAAATTGTCCATCGATCGTCGGAAACCCTTCCGCCTGCACCGATGTTGCCGGGATCAGGACTCCCAGCGCCACACAACAACCAAAGACTCGCCGCATCAAGTGCTTCATTGGCCTCCGTTCAAGGCGGCCAAGGTATTCCTCGAACTTTGCGAACCGAGAGGACTTTGTACCTTCTCTCGGAACTGGGCGCGAAAGTGGCCGGCGGTGGCGTATTACCGCGCACGGGCAGGCGAACTGGGCGAGAGAGTGGCCAGCGGTGGCGTAATACCGCGCCCAGGCAGGCGAACTGGGCGGGAGAGTGGCCACCAGTGGCGTAATACCGCGGCCACGGGCGGCGGCGTGGGTGACGGAGGTGGGTAAGACGGGGGTAGGTATCGGCCGTTGGCCGCGCATAGTTTGGCAATCGCCGCCGGGAAACGTCCGAAGCCTTGCAAGCTCGATGTCAATCCGAGCCTGTGCCTGGCGGTGATCGATGGACTGGGGACCTTATGGTCTCCTGAGCAGATCTCGCGTGTGCTTGCCGAGCTGCATCCAGGAGACCCGACGATGAACATCTCTCATGAGACGATTTACAAGTCGTTGTATGTCCAAGGGCGCGGGGAACTGCGCCGTGAGCTGGCCCAATGTCTGCGCACGGGACGTGCGATCCGTCGCCAGCAGCATCGCTCGAGCACCGTCGGCAAGATCCCGGGGATGATCAACATCGCCGAGCGGCCTGCCGAGGTTACTGATCGTGCCGTGCCTGGACATTGGGAAGGCGATCTGATCATCGGTGCCGGCGGACGCAGCGCTGTCGGGACTCTCGTCGAGCGCACCAGCCGGTTCGTGATCTTGTTGCATCTCCCGCTGGGTCGTGGTGCCGAAGAGGTCGCGTAATACCGCGCCCACGGCGCGGGTCGGGGCGGTGCAGGGGGGTCAGACTCGGGCGGGGAGGTTGGCGTCGACCCAGCGTTCGAGGGTTGGGCTGGTCTCGAAGCTGGTGATCAGGGCGTACCTGGGGGCATCGCCGGTGTGGACGACCACGTGCCACAGGCGCTGGGTGTCGACCACGTATCGGGAGCCGCGGTGTAGTGGCACGCGAATCTCGGTGGCGGGATCGGGAAGACCGTCGGGACCGTTGTCCATCAGCAGCATGTAGCTGTCGGGATTGTCGGTCAATTCGACCCAGGAGCGAACGACCCAGCCCTCATCCTCGGGATTGAACCGGTTGTTGTCGTCGCGGTGGATCGAGGGAAATGCCTGCTCACGGGTCTGCGGCTCGAGCTTGATCACCCTGACCCGTCCGAAGTTGGCACCCACCGAGTCGACGTAGGAGCGCAGGGTCGGCGACAGGGCGGCGTTCGATGTCCACAGTGCGCCCTTGTCGGTCTTGCCCTTGTCCCAGAACCCACGGCAGTCGAGTTCGCCGTCGGCCGACGCCAGGGGCGCGAAGTTGGTGTCGCCACCACTTTTCCAGTCCATGTACTCCAGGCCCAGCCATTCGCTCGACGGTATGTCGAAGTCGATGTCGGCAAGAGACGACGACGCCCGTCTCGGCGAGCGCCTGCATCCGCCGATGCGCCGATTGCAGCGGGATCTGCACGCTCCAGTGATCTTGCGTGGGCCAGAAGCTCATGGCCCAAATCCTACGTGGTTACCGGTGTCGTATCGGGTGTAGGCAATGTGTTGTACACCACTGCACCGGTGGGGATCTGCAGTTCCTCGCCCGCTTGGATGTCGTCCGGATTGGTGATCCCGTTCAACGCCTGCAAGTCGGCGAGACGTACCTGGAATGCCTTCGCGATCTTGCCGAGCGTGTCGCCGCGCTTGACGATGTAGTACTTCTGGACGGTGGTGGTCGTGATGAGAATGGTGGTGGTCGTCGACACGGTCACGATGGGTGGCAGCGTGCTGGCGGCCTGACCGTCGTCGCCGCAGGATGCTGCAGCTAACGGCAACGTCGTCGCTACTCCGACCATCCCCCACAGCCGCGCCCTTTTCACGGAGGGTGATGCTAGGCGGGTTCGGCCCCGACTTCCATGGCGCCGTACGCTGGGCGCCATGTCGTCGGGCGAGTACCCAGGTGCCGTTGCGCCCCTCCGGCAGTACCAGATCGACGTCGGTGGCCTCGGTCTTGCGGTGCACGAGTGGGGCGACGAGGCTGGTCAGCCCCTGTTTCTGGTCCACGGAGGGTTCGACTTCAGCCGCACGTACGAGGTCTTCGCACCCAAGCTGGCAGCCGCCGGATGGCGTGTTGTGGCCTGGGATCAACGTGGTCACGGCGACAGCGATCACGCCCCTTTGTACGGCTGGGACGCCGATATCCGTGACGCGATGGCGGTGATGGACACCGTGACCCAACGGCCGGCACCGGTGATCGGGCACAGCAAAGGCGGGTCGTTGATGATCCAATTGGCCGACGCCCAGCCGTACCGGTTCACCCACTTGGTGAACCTCGACGGTCTGCCCTCGAAGCGCCGGATTCCCGATGTGGCCGAGCACGAACGCACTCGGATGGTCGCCGGCGAGATCTCCGGCTGGCTCGACCACCGCCGTCGCACCGCCGATCTCGCCAGATATCCGGGGACGATCGAGGAGCTCGCAAGACGACGGGGACGGATGAATCCGCGCCTCTCGTTCGAGTGGTTGTGCCACCTCGTCACGGTCGGCGCTCGCGAGGGGCCGGAGGGTTGGCGGTGGAAGATCGACGCGTCGATGCGCTTCGGCGGCTTCGGACCGTGGCGGCCGGAGTGGACCGTGACGCGGTTGCCGGGCCTCGGGATGCCCTTCCTCGGCGTGCTCGCCTCTGAATTGGAGGAGATGGGATGGGGCACGCTGCCGCACCATCTCGAGAACTTCCTGCCGGAAGGGGGCCGTCTCCATGTGCTCGAGGGTGCCGGCCACTTCGTGCACATCGAGCAGCCCGACCTGGTCGCCTCGATGGTTCTCGATTTCCTGGGGTCGTCGTGACCATCACGATGCTGCGTCACAACAAGATCGACCTTGCCTTGCACACCCTGCGCGATGGCCAAGGCACGGCGCTCCTGCTGCTGCACGGCCTCGGTGAGTCCTCGCCGACGGAGCCCCCGCACGCGGCAGCGCACTGGCCGGGCCCCGTCGTCGCCCTCGACTTCACGGGCCACGGGCACTCGACCATTCCTCCAGGTGGCGGGTACACCGCGGAGATCTTGCTGGCCGATGCCGACGTTGCCCTCGCCGAGCTGGGCAAGGCGACGCTGGTCGGACGCGGCCTGGGGGCCTACGTGGCGCTGATGTTGGCCGGCGCCCGTCCTCAACAGGTGCGCGGTGCGGTCCTGTGCGACGGACCGGGGTTGGCCGGTGGCGCCATCGGGCCGACGTCGCAGAGCTTCGTGACGCTGGCGCCGCGCCCACACCCTCCCGATCCGTACGCACTGTTCGAGATGTCGCGCGACCTGCGTCCGCCGGACTACGCGACGTTGTTCGTGCGCATGGCGGTGGATTCATCAGGCCTCGAGGAACCCATCGCCGTTGCTGCGGTGGTGCGCCCACCATGGCTGGCGGCAGTCGTCGACGAGCTCGGGGTGACCACCTGTTCGACTGCCGAAGCCCTGGCCACATTCATGCAGGCAACCGCGTGATACCCATCTGAGACAATGCACGTACAGGGGTGATCACCATCGGCGCGCAACACCTACACCTACATCTACTCCAGCATCATCGGCAGCGACCCACCAAGCGTGGCGGCACGACCTAGATGGCCGCGCGTTGGGTTCGTCCCGGCCGCGGCGTTGCCGAGGGTGCGGCTCGGGCGATCGAAGAGCTGCAAGGCGACGATCGACTCAGTGAGGTCATCGTCGTGGTGCCACCCGGTGCGACCGCGGGCACGCTCCGGCGGCTGCTGCCCCGAGTCTCAGGCGGTCTCGCCGGTGTCCGCTTCCTGACGCCCATCGATCTGGCGGTCGAGCTCGTCGATTCATCGGTCAGCACGATGCGAGCCGTCACCACCCAACTCCAGCTCGCGGCAATCACGTCGGTGTTGAGCAGCGACGATTGCCCCGCGGTCCTGCTCGGTGTGCGCGATCACCCAGCCACCATCGACGCTCTTGTCGACATGGCGGTGGCGCTCCGCGCTGCGCACGTGGCCCCGGCGGCACTGCGGTCACTGGCGGGCGACCCGTCATCGGTACGCAGCGGCTCTGGTCGACGTGGTCGTGCGAGCCAGGGCATGCCTCGTGGCATTGGGAGTCCGCGACGAGAGTGCCACCCTGGCTGCCGTCGATGCTGTCGACGACGCCACGTTGGCGAGTTTGCGCGTCGTACTGGTCGTCACCGACACCTTCCATCCGGCACAGGTCTCGTTCCTGCGGCGGCTCGCCGGCCAACCCTTGTGCCGAACGGTGTCGGTCGTTCCTGCTGCCTCCGATACCGCACTGCTCGACCAGCTGAGTCGACTCGGCTGCGACGACGTGCCCCAGCAACCGCCGGGCGCGGAGCCGCGGGTGGTCTCGTGTCCCGATCCCGACGAGGAGGTGCGCCACACGATCCGGCAATGCGCTGGGCTCATCGACGGTGGAGTGCCCGCTGACGACATCGCGATCGTCTGCGCGGCCGCCACGTATCGCCGACCGGTCCGCGACGAATTGCAACGTGCCGGAATCGCCTGGTCGGGGGGCGCCGTCGAGCGATTGCGCGGCTCGGTCGCCGGTCAGGTCCTGCGTCACGTCGTGGATGGGATCGTGGGCGAATGGGATCGTCCGAATGTGTTCCGCCTGCTTTCGGTGGCTCCGATGTACACAGTCGGGGAGCTCGGCGCGCCACGACGCATCGGTCAGTGGACGTCGTTGTGCCGCAAGCTCGGTCTGGTGACCGCTGGCGACTGGGCGCGAGCGCAAGACGTGCTGCAGGCAGCCAACGTCGCCCGGCGACAGCGCTGGTCGACGGCCGACATCGATGCGCCTCCGACTCATCGCGAGTCCTCCGAGGCCGAAGCGCTGGATCGGTTGCTCTCGCTGGTCGATCGGTTGCAGAACCAGTCGAGGCGGGTGCGTCGCGCCACGACGTGGGGCGCGGCATCCAAATCGCTCCTCGCGATCCTCGGCGATCACATCGGCGTACCCACGTGGCGCGAGCGGGCCTGGGCCGACGGGCCGGCATGGCAGCGCAATGCGGCCGATCATGTCGAGCGAGTCGTCGCCGGCCTTGCCGAACTGGATCACGACGGCATTGCCGTGCCGTTCACTCCGGCGACCATGCGGCCAGGTCATCGGCACGCTGCTCGACACGCCGGTGCGCCGCCGAGGCGACGCCGCCGGTGCCGTGTCGATCGCCGACATCGGTGGTGCGGTCTGCATCGACGCTGCCCACGTGTTCGTCGTCGGACTCAACGAGGGTGTGCTGCCCGCGTCGACCGCCGACGATCTGCTGCTCGGTCGCGACCTTCCCGACGCGGCCGCCAGCCGTCATCGAGGGGCCACGCGTGCCGGCCTCGCGGCCGAGCGGGCATGGAACGCCCTGCTGCACAGCGATGCGGCGGTCACGGCGACGTTGGCGCGCACCGACCTGCGCCGAGGCGGCGAGGTGTACCCGTCACCGTTGCTCGCCGGTATCCCGATCGAGCAGCACCGAGTCGCATGCCGAGGCCTGCTCGACGGCGAAGTGCTGACGACATCCGAACGCCTTGGCCAGGGTCGTCGATTCGCACCTCGACTCGCCCCGCCTCGCCCGGCGCGCCAATGCGCCTGCGCGCCCGTCTCGATCCGCAGCCCGACCGAGTTCGACGGCGTGGTCGGTCAGCCATCCGGCGTTCGCGCCTGCCGACAAGGTCGTGGTCGATCAGCGCGATCGAGAGCCAGGCGAGATGCGGCCTCGGCTACTTCGGCCAGTACGTTCTCGGAGTCAGCGAGGAGACGGACGCGGCGACGATCATCTCGATCGAGCCCGCCGAGCGGGGCATTCTGGTGCACGCCGTGCTCGAGAAAGTGGCGGCGGAGTGGCTGGGTCTCGACGCCGACCGACGGCCGCCGTGGCTGCGGACCGATCACCTTGCCGGCAATGCACCTACGAGCGATCGAGGTGCTCGACGAGCTGGCGGAGTCGATCGGCACTCGACCATCGCCTCGGCCACGCCAGCGCATGGAGCGCCGAGCGTGCGCACATCGTGCGTCGATCGTCGCCGCGCTCGATGCCGAGGCGTCGGAGGCGATCCAACCCGTCGCCTGTGAGCACGCCTTCACCGGGGTCATGGTCGGCAGCGCTCGTTCGGCGGAACGATCGATCGCATCGACGTGATGCCCGACGGAGGCTTGCGGGTCACCGATTTCAAGACCAGCAGGCCCTGCTCGATCAGCAACGTCTTCGACGAGGCCGGCGCCTGCAGCTGCCGCTGTACGCCCGTGCTGCGGATCACGATCGCGCGTTGCTCGCCGGTCGAGACGGCGGCGACGCTCCCGCTGCGATCCGCGCGCTACCTCCACGTGCGCGATGGAAAGCCGTTCCCGGCCGGTTGATCTCGACGCGGCGTTGATCGCCGAGTTCGAGATGTACGTTCGGCGATGGCTCGACGAGATCGGCAATCGGGCAATTCCTGCCGCGGCCGCATCCGTTGAACGGGCGATGCCTGATGTGCTGCGTCGACTCACTCGGTGTCGAAGAGCTCGCCGAGCGGGCCCGGTTGTTCCCCGGCAATGCGGCAGATCGCGGATCGTGGAGGAAGGATGAGCTCCGCCGGTGACGACATCGTACTGCCGCCGTGGGTCGAGGCCGACCCGCAGTGCTCGATGGCTGTGTCGGCGGGCGCGGGCAGCGGCAAGACCACGAGCCTCGTCGGCCCGGGTGGCTTCGCTCATGGCGATGCCCGGAGGTGCAACCGAGCCAACTCGTGGTGATCACGTTCACCGAGAAGGCGGCACGTGAGGTCTCGCATCGGCTGCGCGAGACGCTCGGGCAGCTCGGTGTCGCTCGACGAGGCATTCATCGGCACCATTCACGGGTTCTGCCAGTCGTTGCTGCGGCGACATCCCATCGAGGCCGGGTTGCCTCCGAAGTTCACCACCGCCGACGAGTTGACGTCGGGGGCGATGGCCGACGAGCGCGCCGAGCAGGCGGTGCAAACGCTCTACAACCTGGCGCAGAAGAAGCAGGCGATCGAGGAGGCGTTGATGGTGATCGCCTCGTTCGGTGCCATGCGGTTCCTGCCCGAGCTCGTCAGAGCCATCGACAACGACTGGCTGCGGTTCGCGCGATTCCAAGCCCGATACGCCAATGTCGATCGCCGTGGCCCATGCCGCCGTGATGCGCATGCTCGACCGCGTCGCCCTCGACCAGCGGTATCTGTCGGCCAGCGCCGATGATGCGCGGCCAGAGCTCGACGACGCGGTGGCCGAAGCTAAGGCGACACGTTGGAGTTCGTGCGAGATCCGTGCCGATGCTCTCCGCGGCCGCCGTTGCAATCGGCGACCGTCGGCACGGGTCGACGCCGCCGTGGGCTCCATTCCAAGCGGCGATGCGATTTGCCAGCTTCGAGCCGGCACTCAGTCAACTGATGTCGTCGCTGACGCCGATCGTGATCGAATGCGGCGCGCAATCGCATCAGCCGCGGCGAGTTGTCGTTCGACGATCTGCTGGTGCTGACGCGTCGCGCTGCTGCAAACGAATCGCCGACGTTCGTCGACGAGGTCCGCGCCCGGCATCGCTATCTGTTCGTCGACGAGTTCCAGGACACCGACCAGGTGCAGTTCGACGTCATCTCCGAGCTCACCTCCCCCGATCCTCGAGAGTCCCGCCTTCGTCGTTGTTTGCTGTTGGTGATCCGAAGCAATCGATCTACGGCTTTCGCCACGCCGACGTCGAGCTGTTCTCCAGCCTGCTCGCCGCGAGACGGCGAGCCGCCAGCTCACCGTCAACCGCCGGACACGCGCCGATGTGTGCACATGGATCAACGCGGTGCTCGGTCAGCGATTCACGCAGGTCGACGATTCGGCGGAGGCCGACCATCAGGTCGCCTACATGCCCACTCGACCCGCAGCGCAGCGCAAACACGCCCGGCGATGGCCCCGGTGTCGTGGTGCTGGGCATGCCGGGTTGGTCGAAGATCGAGCACGAGTCGGCCGAAGACACGGCACGTGCCGAAGCCGCCGACATCGCCGCGCTGGTGCAGCAGGTCGGTCACCGGCAGCGATCGGTGGACGGTCAGCGACGGGCCGCCGATCGACCGGCGAGCTATCCGCGACATCACGGTGCTGATCCGCAGCCGTACGCGCCTGGGCGTGCTCGAGCACACGTTTCGTCAGGCCGGCGTGCCATACCGAGTCGAAGGCGGCACGCTGATCTACGGATCACGCGAGGTCTACGAGCTGCTGCGAGTGCTGCGCGCCGTCGACGACCCGACCAACCAGCTCAAGGTCGGTCACCGCGCTGCGCACGTCGATCTTCGGGATCGACGACCGCCAACTGATGCAGTACCGCCTCGGAACCGGGGCCGAGCCCGACCGGTTCCCCACGGACTTCCGGGTGTTCACCAAGGAGCCGGGCATCGTCGGCGACGCGCTGCGAACGCTCGATCAATTCGGTCGGCGCAAGCACGAGCGCACGCCCGCCGAACTGCTCGCCGAGTTGTACGACAGCTGGCGAGGCGTTGCCGCAGCGCTGTGCGAGGGCCAGCAGGTGGCACGCGAAACGTGGCGCCGGGTGCGATACGTGATCGACGAGGCTCGGGCATGGAGCGATGCAACCGGTGGCACGCTGGCCGAGTACCTGGCATGGGTCGATCGGCGCATCGACGACGTCGATCGTGTCGAGCTGAGCACCGACGAGGGCGAGGACTCCGTGCGGATCATGACGATTCACGCCGCCAAGGGGCTGGAGTTCCCGATCACGGTCGTCGCCGGGCTCGGCGGCGCCGACGCCTCGAACACGCGTCCACGGGTCTGCATTGGCAGGACGGCAAGCCGTTGGTTCGACTCGGGCAGCATGACCAGCGCGGGCTCGGCTGACATGACGGCGTTGGAAGCACCAGGGCTCGTGCGGAGGAGGCGCGCCTGCTGTACGTCGCATTCACCCGCGCCAAGGATCATCTCGTCGTCTCGATGCATCACAAGATGCGCACTGTGCTGCCGGCCGGCTCTGTCGCGCGGTCACCGCCGCCGATGCCGTTGCCAGGCGCCGTGTGCGCCGATCCGCAGTTACCCGATCGCGCATCCTCCGAGCCACGACGCCCTGCCGGCTCCGGACCGACTCGCAGGGCGCACGAGCCCGACGAGCTCGATCGCACGACCGGCCAGGTGCGCAGGATCTGGACGCCCAGCGGTCTTGCCAAAGCGCTCGGCGATGCGGCCGGGCCGACGTCCGATGTCAGCTTGGTGCAGGGATCGTTGTTCGCCGTCGACGACGAGGTGGGCGACGAGGCTCGGCGACGAGGCTGTCGTCGCGCCGGGCGAGCGATTCGGCGCTGCGGTGGCCGGCGACAGCCCGACAGCGACGATCACGAGGCCACCGATCCTGGCAACCGCAAGGAGCCCGGTCCCAACGACCGCCCCAGCCGTCGGGGTGGCAGGTTCGGAACCGCGAAGGGCAGCGCCGTCCACGCCGTCATGCAGCAGGTCGCACTCGACGATCCGACCGGTGGTCTGCCGACGCTCGTCGACATCGCGTCCGAGGCGGAAGGCGTGCTCGATCGTCGCGCGCGACATCGAGATGATGGTCCAGTCGTTGCTGAAAGGCGAGTCTGTTCCGGCGGATGCAGTCGTCGAGCAACTGCCGTCGGGAGATGTACGTGGGTGCGCAGTTCGGTGAGGTCACCGTGTGGGGATACGTCGATGCGGTGTTCGTCAACCCCGACGGCACGCTGACGCTCGTGGATTTCAAGACCGACACGCTCATCACCTCGCCCAGCGAGCTCGCCCACCGCTACCAGCCGCAGATGTCGGCATATGTCGCCGCGCTGCAGCAAGCCACACGAATGCGGGTCAGCGAGGCGTGGCTCTCGGTGGCTCAGCCCGACGGCGCGGCCGCTGTCGAGATCCGGTCGACGATCATCGACGCGTCGCAACTGCTCGCCTCGCTGGCGGCTCCGGCGGTACGCGTCCTAGACGTCGCGCCGACTGACGTAGTCGCGCCAATGCGATCAGCTCGGTGCGACTCTCCGGAGTGATCGGCGCAAACTCGATGGCCGCGACCGCTTCGTCCGTGAGCATCTCGATCTGCGCTTCGAGCGCACCGAGTGCACCGGTCTCGACGATCACCTGCTGCATGTCGGCGATGTCGGCGTCGTCGAGATCGGGCGATCCCACCTCGTCGAGCACCGCTCGCTGCGCGGCGGTCGCCGCATGAACGGCGCGGGCCAGCAGCGGAGTCGGTTTGCCCTCGCGCAGGTCCCCGCCGACCGGTTTGCCGGTGACTGCCTCGTCGCCGAACGCGCCCATCACGTCGTCGCGCATCTGGAAGGCGTCGCCCAGCGGCAACCCGTATGCGCTGAGCGCCGGCAGGAGCTCGCCCGCCCGCTCGGGCGCGGCCAGCACGGCGCCGAGGTGCAACGGCCGCTCGACGGTGTACTTCCCGCTCTTGTAGCGACAGATCCGCTCGGCCTTGTCGAGGCGTCGGTCGCCGCGCACGCTGCCGACGATGTCGAGCAGTTGGCCGATGTTGAGCTCGGTGCGCAGATCGTTCCAGATCACCCAGGCGTCGCGTCGGCGCATCGATCAGCAACTCATCGGCCATGACGAACGCGAGGTCACCGACCAGGATGGCCACGCCTTCGCCGAAGCGTCGTGGCTCGCCGGCCCAACCGGCGGCCGCATGGGTGCTCGGCGAACACCGTGTGTGTCGTCGGCACACCACGGCGGCTGACAGCGTCGTCCATCACGTCGTCGTGGAACAGCGCGAAGGCGTGCATCAGCTCCAAGGCCGCGCCGGCATCCACGATCCGCCGGTCGCCGGGGTCGCCACCGGCACCGACGAAGCCCCAGTGACAGAACGAGGGACGCAGACGTTTGCCGCCTCCCAGCACCAACCGACCGATGTGTTGCATCGGCAGCAGCAGGTCTTCGTCGAACGCCGCCCAACGCGACGTTTCGTTGTCGAGAAGGGTGCGCAACCTTGCTTCGACGCCGGCTGCGATGCGCGCCAGCGATGGAGGTGGGGCGGCTGCAGGCACCCCCGCAGGCTAGGCGTGAACGCCTTGACCCGTGCCGTCGACCACCCGCTGGACAGCGGCGAACTGCTCGGCGGCCTTCGGTGCTTCCTTCAGCCATTGCGCAGCCGTGTGCTCGGCGATGGCGTCGCTGACCCTGATGAGCGGTTGGCCGGTCGATTGCGCCAGAACCTGAACCTGGCAAGCCCGTTCGAAGAAGTACATCTTCTTCCAAGCGTCGGCCACATCGGTGCCGATCACCATCACACCGTGGTTGGAGAGCATCACCACGGTGATGTCGTCGCCGATGACCTCGCCGAACCGGCAGCCCTCCTCTGCGGCGTCGACGAGCCCGCCATATGCCAGGTTGGTGACGCGGTTGTGGAACAACATCGCGTTCTGGCTGAGCTTGCTGTCGAACCCGCCGACCGTCAGCGACAGCGCCGTGGCATAGGGCATGTGGGTGTGGAAGACGGCTCGCGCCGAGGGCCGCGCTCGGTGGCAGCCGCGGTGGATCATGAACGCCGATGTCTCCCACTCGCCTTCGCCGTCGACCACGCGACCCTCGAAGTCGATCGTCAAGATGTCGGCTTCGGTGATCTCGGACCAATGGGGGCCGTAGCGGTTGAGCAGGAAGAGGTCGTCGTGACCCGGAAGGGCCAGCGAGAAGTGGTTGTCGATGCCTTCGTTGAAGCCGTAGAACGCCGCGGCGCGAAACGCTGCTGCAAGCTCGCGCTTGGCTGCGATCGCGACGTCGGTGGAGATCGATGATGTTGCCGACATGGTGGAAAACGGTATCAGGTCTTGCCCGGATCCTCGCCGAGGTCGGCCACGACCTGCTCGATGTGCAGCCGTGCGTTGCCGATGCGATCGCGACAGAACGCGATCAGCTCGGCGGCGCGCTTGACCTGAGTCGCCAATGCGTCGACGTCGACGTCGGCTCGTTCGAGCTCACCGAGGATGGTTTCGAGCTCGGCGAGCGCAGCGGCGTATCCGGTGGCGACTGGTTCGGTCATGTGCTGGTCTCCTCGACGCGGCTTCGTGCGCTGCCCCGTGCGAATGTTGTCGTGATCGTCGAACCGGGGGCAAGGTCGTCGGCGCTGCGCACGACCGTTCCATCGCTGGTGCGGGTGATGCTCCAACCACGGGCCATCGTGTGCACCGGGTCGAGCAGGCGAACCCTGGCGGCCACCGCCTCGACGTGGCGCAGCTCGGGCTCGAGCCGTGCCGGAACCCGCCCGAGCGAGGCCCGGGCGGTGACAAGTCGATCGGCTGCTCGCTCGAGCGCGCGATTGGCGGCTGTGCCCAGCCGTTGACGGCGGTGACCGAGCCGGTCGTCGCTGCGTTCGACCGCCGACACCGTTGCACGGCGAACACCGTGGGCAGCGGTGGCCAGCGACGCGTTGGCATCGCGTAGCGCCCGATTGGCATGTCGATCGATCGCCGACCAGACCCGCTCGACGTCGGCCTGGAACGCGTAGACGAGCTCGACCAGCGCCGCCGCGCACGCCGTTGGTGTCTTGAGCGAGCTGTGGGCGACCTCGTCGGCAACGCTGCGGTCGATCTCGTGACCGAGGCCGGTGAACACCGGCAACTGCGATGTCGCGATGGCGGTGGCGATCGACTCGTGGTCGAAGGTGGCCAGGTCGGTCTTCGAGCCGCCTCCGCGGATCAGCACCACGACATCGAGATCGTCGTGACGGGTCAAGGTGCGCAGTGCGCTCGACACCATGTCGACCGCCCACTCGCCCTGCACCCTCACGTCGACGACCCTGAGGCGGAAAGCCAGCCGGCTGCGTTCGAGCTCGTGGGTGAAGTCGCCCCAGGCGGCACTGGCCGTACTTGCGACCACCCCGACTCGCAAAGGAGCCGCGGGCAGCCGGGTACGCCGGTTGGCGTCGAACAGACCGTTGGCAACGAGCCGCCGCACGACGTCGTCTCGCTCCAACGCCATCTCGCCGAGAGTGAACCGGGGGTCGAGACCGCTCATCTTCAGCCCGAGCTGGCCCGACGGCGCGAAGTAGTCGAGATGGCCGAAGATGCGAACCTTCAAGCCGTCGCCCAGGCGAAGCTTGTGCTTGTTGAGGATCGGGCGCAGGCGCATGCGCGAGTTGGCGAAGAACTGCACATTGATGGCCGCCTTGCCCTCCTCCCCTTCCTCGACCAAACGGAAGTAGGCGTGTGGTCCGCGTTCGCTCCAGCCCTGGATCTCGCCGCGAACCCAGACCCCATCGGTGAACCGCCGGCGCAGCGACGAGTTGATGGCCTCGGCCAGCTCGCCGACTGAATATGTCGGAATTCCGCCGTCGTCGAGATCGAAATCGAACGCCACCTGACTCACGATGCAGAGTCTGGCCCGTCAGGCGCCGAGTTCGCGCACGTTGTCGAGCTCATCGGTCTCGTCGACGCCGAAGAGTTGCCCATCGATGGGTAGCTGCTGCTTGCGGCGCAGGTCTTCGATGGCGTTGAGCGGCCGCTCGAGCGCTCGACGACGCGTGGTGGCCAACTCGTCGAACGACCGGTTCAGCGTGTCGAACTGACGCTTGACCTTGTCGACCGACTCGGTGTACTTGCCCCATTGCTGGCCGAACTTGCCCAGCAGCTGCAGGATCTCCTGGCTGGTCTCCTCGATGACGAAGTTGTCGAACGCCTGGCGAATGACGCCGAGGAACGCGAACAGCGTGAGTGGCGAGCAGATGACCACGTTGGAAGCCATCGCCTCTTCGATCAACCCGTTGTCGCTCTCGTGGATGAAGGCGCTGACCGTTTCGTTGGGAACGAACAGCAGCACGTTGTCGACCGCGAACCGGTCGTCGGTGTTGGCGTATTCGCGGCGAGCCAGCTCTCGCACCCTGGCACGCACATCGCGCACGAACGTGGCTCGGTGCGCCGAGCGCTCGGCCTCGGTGGTCGCGTCGAGGTACTTCAGGTACGACGCCATAGGGAACTTCACGTCCATGAACAGCACGTGACCCTTCGGCAGCAGGAACGTGAAGTCGGGAATGCCGGTGCCCTCGCCGACGACGGCGGTGCGCTTGTGGTAGTTGACGCCCTCGTGGAAGCCCGCGAGGCGCAGCACGTCTTCGGCCATCCGCTCGCCCCACTGGCCACGAGCGTTGGAGCTGGCCAGCGCCTCGCGCAGGCTGTTGGTCGTGGACGACAGCACCTGGGTGATCTCGGAATGAACCTGCAACGAACGATCGACCTGACCGAACCGCTCGGACGTGGCCTCGCCCAGCTGCTTGACGAGCTGAGACAAGCGGTCCATGTCGGTGCGCACACCGGTCTGCACCTCGCCGAGGCGCTGATCGATCAACTGCCGCTGACCCGCCAGTGAAGCGTCACTGGCCTGGGTGTGGGCTCCGAGCTGTTCGCGACTCATCGTGATGGCCTGCTCGACCGCCATCCTGGCGGCCTCGCTGATGACATCGGCCGAAATGGTGGGCGCGACGGCTGGTTGGGCGACCGCGGCATTGCGTCGGGCGACCAGCCAGGTCAAAGCGGCCACGGCGGCCACCAGGCAAATGACGAGTGCGATCTCCATGGACACCATCATGACGAGGGGGTGTGACAGGGTTCGCGGATAGGCCCGAATTAGCCGCGAAAGACCTGGTCAGCCAGGCAGAAGTGTGTTCTCGCCCGCTCGCACCTGGGCGGCGTACAGCCCGTCGATGGCCATCAGATGGTCGTGGGTGCCTTCCTCGACGATCCGACCCTCGTGGAGCACCACGATGCGATCGGCATCTCGGATGGTCGACAGGCGGTGTGCGATCACCAACGCCGTGCGGCCGATGAGGGCTTCCTCGAACGCCGCCTGCACGTGGGCCTCGTTCTCATTGTCGAGGTGGCTGGTGGCCTCGTCGAGGATCATGACGACGGGGTTCTTCAGCAGCAGCCGGGCGATGGCCAGCCGCTGCTTCTCGCCGCCGCTCAACCTGTAGCCCCGCTCGCCGACCATCGTGTCGTAGCCATCGGGCAGCGCCGCCACCGTGTCGTAGATCCGTGCGCCCCGGCACGCGGCATCGAGCTCGGCAATGGTGGCATCGGGCTTGGCATACCGCAGGTTCTCGCCGATCGACTCGTGGAACAGGTGCGGATCCTGGGTGACGACTCCGATGGCGGCGCGCAGCGTGTCCTGCGTCAGATCGCGAACGTCGTGGCCATCGACGCTGACGCTGCCGCCGGTGACGTCGTAGAGCCGGGGGATCAGACCGGCCAGCGTCGTCTTGCCCGAGCCGGATGCGCCGACCAGCGCGACCGTCTCGCCGGGGCTCAGCGTCAGGCTCAAGCCGGCAATGACGTCTCGGTCGGGGTCGTGCCCCAGCAACGCATTCGGCGCCTCGAGCGACGCGACCGTCACCTCCGCGGCCGTCGGGTATCGGAACATCACATCCTTGAACTCGACGAGTCCCTTCGGTTCGACGAGGTCGATGGCCCCCGGCCGATCCGTGATGCCTTCCGGCGCGTCAAGCACCTCGAAGACCCGCTCGAAGCTGACCATGGCGGTCATCAGGTCGACACGAGCATTCGTCAACCCGGTCAGCGGTTGGTACACACGGGTGACGAGCGCGGCGAGCGCGACCAACGTTCCGCTGGTGATGTTGCCGTCGACGACCAGGTGCGCGCCGATGCCGTAGATGGCGGCTGCGCCAAGAGCGCCGACGAGCCCGAGGGCGACGAAGAACACTCGTCCATACATCGCCGACTTGATGCCGATGTCACGAACCTGCGCTGCCCGGCTGGAGAACAACGTCGTCTCGTCGTTGGATCTGCCGAACAACTTCACCAACTGGGCGCCGGCGACATTGAACCGCTCCGCCATCTGCGAGTTCATCTCGGCATTGGTGTTCATGTGCTGGCGGGCGAGAGCCTGGAACCGTTTGCCGACCCGCTTCGCAGGAATGATGAACAGCGGCAGCACGATCAGCGCGAGCAGGGTGAGCCGCCATTCGAGCGCGAGCATCGCGATCAGCGTGGTGACCAGCACCACGACGTTGCTGACCACGCTGCCCAATGTGCTGGTGACGGCGTTCTGGGCGCCGACGACGTCGTTGTTGAGGCGGCTGGTCAGAGCACCGGTCTGGGTGCGGGTGAAGAACGCGATCGGCATGCGCTGGACCTTGCCGAACAGTGCCACGCGCAGGTCGTAGATCAACCCCTCACCGATGCGGGCGGAGCACCACCGCTGAACGATGGCCAGCATGGCGTCGGCGATCGCCGAACCAACAACGACAGCGGCGAGCACCGTGATCAACGAGCGGTCGCCCTTGGGAATCGCGTCGTCGAGGATGGCCCTGAACGCGAATGGCGGCACCAGTTCCAGCAGGGCGCTGGCGAAGATCGTCAGCAGGAAGACGATGATGATGGTGCGGTACGGCCTGGCGAATTTCCATGCCCGCCGTACAGCGCTGCCCTTCAGACGTGCACCCTTCAACGCCGCGTTGTCGCCGGGAAGCAGCGAGTGAGGGCTCATGCGCATGCTTCGAGGATACGGGTGCGACAGAGCGACGCGACTTGCCTGGGCTTACGCTGAGCCCCTGATGCGGCGAGTGGCTTCGGTGATCTGTTGTGTCGGGCTGCTGGCCGGCTGCGCCGCGGATCCGGGAGTTGCGGCGACCGATGCCGAGCACAGCGACGCCACGTTCGATCCCGCCGACGATCCGTTCGGCTGGACACGGTTCGGCGATACCGGTCGTGTCGAGATCGGTACGTTCACCGCGCCCGTCGACTACAACGATCCATCCAAGGGCATGTTCCAAATCGACATCGCCCGCCACCTGGCCGAGCCGAAGGACCGGATCGGCAGCCTGCTGGTCAACCCTGGCGGGCCCGGCTTCGGCGGCACCGACTTCGCCGTCTTCGCCGAGCAGAACTTCGGCCGGAAGCTGCTGGATCATTTCGACATCGTCGCCTGGGACCCGCGTGGCACCGGCGAGACCGAGCCGCCGATCGACTGCATCGACGACTACGACCGCTTCTTCGCCACCGGCGACATCACGCCGGAGGATCAGGCGGAGCGCCAAGCAGCTGGTCGATCTCGCCGTTGGAGCTCACCACCGACTGCGTGGAGAAGAATGCCGCGTACTACCAGTACGTCGGCACCAACAACTCGGCGCGCGACATCGACGCCATACGCGCCGCACTCGGCGAACCCACCATCAGTTACTTGGGATTCAGCTACGGCAGCGAGCTCGGTGGGACGTGGGCAACCCTCTTCCCGACCACTGTTCGCGCTGCCGTCTTCGACGGCGCGGTCGATCCCAACGCGGACGCGACCGAAGGCGAGCTGCAGCAGGTCAAGGGCTTCGATGCCGCGCTGAACACGTTTCTCACGACCTGTAGTGCCGACAGGGAGTGCCCATTCCGGAACGGCGGCGACGCAGCCGGCGCGTACGACCAACTGATGAATTCGATCGACGCGTCACCAATTCCTGCCGTGGAGGGCCGCCCGCCCGTCAATCAGGAGGTGGCGTTGACCGGCGTGGCTCAGGCGATGTACTCGGAGGCAAGTTGGCCGCAGTTGGCACTCGCGCTCGCCGATGGTCAGAAAGGTGACGGCTCCGGTCTGCTGGAGCTGTATGACGAGTACTACGTGCGCCGCCCCGACGGAACCTGGGCGAACGCTCTGGAGGCCTTCCAGGTGATCAGTTGCATGGACATTGCGGAACGGCCGAGCATCGAGGAGGAGGATGCGACCGCGGCGACGTTGCATGCCGTGGCACCCCGTTTTGCCGTCAGGACCGTCGGCGACTATTCCTGCACGTTCTTCCCGCCAGCATCCGACCCGCGCATCGCGATCACGGGCAAAGGGGCCGGACCGATCGTGGTGGTGGGGACGACCGGCGATCCAGCGACGCCACTGGAGGGCACCCGCGCGATGGCGGCGGCGCTCGAGCAGGGGAGGCTCGTCGTCGTGGTCGGCAACCGACACACCGGGTACGGCCTCAACGAATGCTCGACGGCGGCTGTCGAGGACTACTTGGTCGATCCGGTCGGCCATCTACCCGCTGAGGGCCTGCGCTGCGGGTGACCTGGCAGTGGATCTGGCGGAAGGAGTGGGATTCGAACCCACGGAGACCCATAAGACCTCAACGGTGTTCGAGACCGTCCCATTCGTCCACTCTGGCATCCTTCCGGATGGCAGGCTAGCGGGCACCGGCGGGCGTTTCTATCCGGCAATGTTTCCTCAAGACGCCCGCCGAGCGTGCCGATGGAACATTCGTGGCGGACGCGAATCTCTTTCCCGACGAGGCTGTATTTACCCCTCGACCTGCCTGGCAGGTGATCGAAGCGGCGCGCCGCCAGTACCTCACCGGTGAGCTGACGATCCGCACCACCCCTGCAACAAAGATCTACATGAGCGACGGTCACGTGTATTTCGCCGAGCGGAGCACCGACGGCACACTGCCCATCCGCCTGATGATGGAGGGCGTGATCACCCGCGACCAGATGCAGCGCGCCATGGTGATCGTCAACGGAATCGAGCACGTCGGGCGCATGTTCGATGCCGACCCGACGATCGATCGCGCCTCTGTGGAGCTGTGTGCCGAACTGTTCACCGACGATGTGCTGATCGACGCTGCGAACACCATCATCGACGGATACGAGATGGCGTTGTATCGACGGCACCCGAGCGGCATCGACCGTTGGTACCCGCACAGCGTCCCGGTCACGGGTCGCCACAGCGAGCCAGAGGCAAGCCGTTCGATCCCCACCCGTGCAGCGGAAGCTGCGGCTCCCGCCAAGCCGGCGGTCAAGCGGGCGAAGGGTGAGTCGACCGGAGAGGTCAAGGCATCGGCGAAGCCCGAAGTCCGAACGGAAACCAGAGCAGAGGTGAACGCAGAGATGACGATGGAGAGCAAGCCTGAGGTTCACGCACCGGTCAGCGCAGAAGCACAACCCAAGCCGGAGCCGAGGAACAAGCTGAACGCACCGCCGATCACCCAGGCCGTGCCGGTGACCGCACCCGTCGGTGCGACTCCTGTTCCCCCGCCGCCGATCACGCAGACCGTGCCGGCGATCCCGCCGATCACGACACAGGTCCCCGCGATGCAGATGCCGCCTCCAACGGCTCAGATCCCGATCACTCCACCCCCGGCCCCGAACGAGGTCGACGCAGCGGCCATCGCCGATGAGGTGGCAGAAGCCATCAAGCGTGCCTTCGCAGGCATGGGCGCTGGTCAGTAACCCCTCACGTCGACGACTGCCGAGTAAAACCGCAACGTGGGCGTCGAATTGGTCCCCACGGGACCATAGCACCGCCCGCACCGACGACACCGCCGTCAAGAAGCCTCGCTCTACGTGCGGTGGGCGGCGAAGAACGCCCGCAGCAGGGCGCCGGCCTCATCGGCCTGCACTCCTGCGGTCACAGGCGGGCGGTGGTTCAGTCTCGGGTCACCGCACACTTCGTACAGGCTGACCACGGCGCCGGCCTTCGGATCCGCGGCGCCGAACACCACACGACCGATACGCGCGTTGACGAGCGCACCGGCGCACATCACGCACGGTTCCAGGGTGACGTACAACGTGCAGTCCAGCAATCGCCAGTGTCCGACCACGTGCGCTGCGTCGCGAATGGCGAGCACTTCGGCGTGCGCGGTCGGGTCGCCCGTCAGTTCCCGTTCGTTGTGACGCGCCGCGATCACCACGCCGTCGCGCACGACGACCGCGCCGATCGGCACGTCGTCGTGAGCGGCCGCAGCGGCAGCTTGGTCGAGCGCCAATCGCATCGCATCGTCGTCGGTCAGCGGTGCCATCACAGCGGAGGGGGTGGGATTCGAACCCACGGAGGGTTGCCCCTCACACGCTTTCCAAGCGTGCCGATTCGGCCGCTCTCGCACCCCTCCTGGGAAAGCGCAAGGGTACCGGTCACGCTAGGCTTGGCACTACCGAACTCGGCACCCGCCGGGTGAGGTGACGGTCGGGCCCTGTGCGACGGGTGCCCGGGAATCAGGTCAGGACCGGGAGGTAGCAGCCTTCAACGGTAGCGCTTGTGTGCCGCAGGTAGCCTGGCCGTCACCTCACTCGGCGGGTGTGGTTCGTTGCGCCAGACGTGCGGCCCGCTCCGCCAGTTGCGGTGCACCCAATCGCGCGGCGAGCGCCGCAAAGCCCTCGGTGGGACCGGTCCAGTGCCAGTCGTCGACGGTGCCGACGTCGACGTCGGTTTCGATCGTGGCGATCCGGCGGAACAGCAACGCCAGGTCAAGTTGGTCGCGGAGCGTGACGGCCAGCTTCTCGGAACCACGGAGACCGGGCAGCCCCCAGTCGCCCGACGAAGCGGGTATCTCGGTGATGGATCCGAACTTGGCGAGGACGGTCGCTGCGCTCTTGGAGCCCCATCCGGCGAGCCCCGGGTAGCCATCGGCCGAATCACCGACCAACGCCAGATAGTCGGGTATCGATGCTGGTCCGACGCCGAACTTCATCGTCACGGCCGCCTCGTCGACGATCTCGCCCTTGCGCCGGTCGTATTGCACCACGCGGGTGCCGCGCACGCATTGGCCGAGGTCTTTGTCGGGGGTGACGATCATCACCTGGGTGACTCGGGGGTCGGCGTCGGCGACCGCAGCAGCGGCCCCCAGCGCATCGTCGGCCTCGTGTTCGACCATCGCCCACGTGGTGAAACCTGCGCTGACCAGGGCTTCTTCCATCAACGGAATCTGCTCGAGCAACTCGGGGTCCATGCCGGCACTGGTCTTGTAGCCGGCCCACATCTCGTTTCGGAAGCTCTCGATGACGTGGTCGCTGGCGACCCCGACGTGCGTTGCGCCATCGCTGACGAGCTGCAAGGTCGAACCCACGACGCCGATCGTCGCGGCGTACGGTACGGACTCGGAGTGATGGGCCGCCTGAGCCGAAATGCTGGCGGAACAATTCGTAGGTTCCGTCGATCAAATGGACGCGCACAGGGCCACCGTAGTCGGCAAAGATCTCTCAAGATTGGGGCAAGGTCGGCCGATGAATTGACCGTGGCGAACGAACTTCCGACGACTCCGGCATGGGTGCCTGCGGCCCCTAGCGAACCTCCGCCGCCCGCGCACGTGGCAGCGCCGCCGTCGTCGACCGAGATCATTGCAGCGACCATCGCCGGGGCGGTCGAGCGGCAGCTCACGCAGTACATGACCACGATGTCGCAACAGGTCGAAACGACGCGTCAGGCCGCTGAGGCTGCGCGCCTGGAGATGCAAACCGAGTTCGCTCGGCAACTCGAGGCGCTGACCACTCGAATCGATGGCAACCAGAAGGCCAACGACCGGTACCAGGCCGCCCTTCAGGCTGCTCTGGAGGAACGTCTCGCCGAGTTCGCGAATCATCAGCACCAGACCTTGACAACGATCAACGGAAAGCTGGCCAGCCTTCCGTCATTGGTGCAGGCGGAGTTGCCGGCCCAGTTCGCCGTCGTCAGCCGAGGGTTGCGTGACTACCTCGAGCACAAGACAGCTGCGGTCGAGACGCAGATCGACGAACTGCACAAGAGCAGCCGCCGTTTCGACGAGCAGGCCGCCTCGATCGTGACCCACATCAACGAAACCGTCGCCGCCCTCTATCGGCGCATGGACGATGGTGACCAGGCCGTGACGCGCACGGTCGAACAACGCCTCGGAGACCTGCACGGCCTCGTCGACCAGACCGGCGCCGACGTGGCGCGCCAGTTGGCCGAGCACGGCCAGATCCTGTCGCAACGAGTCGACGCCATCGACATGAAGATGGTCGATCGGGCGATGGCGATGGAAGAGCGCATCAACGAACACAACGGCGTGAAGATGGCAAACCTCGAAGCGACGATCGGCCGCCTCGGGTCCGGTTTCGACGACGTCATGGGCGCGCTGTCGAAGCGACTCGTCGATCTCGAGGCAAAGCTGCTGGAAGCCGGCGACCGCATGGACGCTATGGAAGTGGACATCGCCAAGGTCGACGAAGAGGCGATCAATGCCGTGAAGGAACAGCTTTCGAGCGCCGTCGGCGAAGCAATGCTGGTGCGGATCGAGGTCGATCGGTTCATCGCGACGCAGGATGAGAAGTTCGACGCCACCGCGTTGCGGCTGGCAGAGATCGAATCGCAGCTGGCCGACACCATGGACGTCAGCGAGGCCGTGCAACTGGAGCGACTCGAAGAGATCGAGCGGGCACTACTCGAGCTCAACCCAAATCAATTCGTCCGCAAGGTCGAGGCGAGCGCGGGGGCGGATTCTCAGAATCCAGCAACACCCCAACACTGTCGGCGGACAGTGCGAACACATCATCGGAACCCAGCTTCTCGTCGTACTGACGGAGCTGATCGCCCCACTGGCGGGAGACGGGCACTATGGCACTATTCCAGAAGACAAAGGATTCACCCGAGGTTGCACCCTCGCTGCCGCGCCCTCAGGCGCCGGCAGCCGAACCCGCTGAGGCGGCGGCGGAGTGCATGCGCGTCGGCCAGCTGTTGGTCGAGCGTGAACAACTCGGACCCGAGAATCTTGCAACCGCACTGGCGGGAGCCAACGGCGACCTGCTGCAGTTCGCCGACATCGTCCTCGGACGTTTCGCCGTCGATCGAAATGAGATTGCGAAAGCGATCGCAGAGGTCACCGAGGTGGCCCTTCTCGATTCGAAGGCCATCGAGCTGCCCGACAACGCCAAGGAGTTCCTCGACGAGAAGATCGTCAGGGCTCACTGCGTGATCGCCATCGCCGAGGAGGGCGGATCGCTCGTCGTCATCGCCGCCGATCCGACCCCCGCTCGGCGTCGCGCCGTCGAAGCCGCCGCAGGCCGACCCATACGTTGGACGGTCGCCGACCCGGCGACGATCCGCACCTTCATCGATCGCACCTACCGCGCCGACGCCGACATCGAACGGCTCGTCGCGGAGCTTCGAAACTCGGCGACGACCAGACACAAGGCCGCCGCGACCGCAGCCGAGGTCAGCCTCGACGACCAGGCGCCGGTCGTCCAGCTCGTCAACCGCATCGTCAGCCAGGCGCTGCGCGACCGCGCAACCGACATCCACATCGAGCCGCTCGACGACGACGTGCGCGTCCGGTTCCGCATCGACGGTCAGCTCGTCGAGGCGTTCAAGCTGCCGATGAGCGCCCACAACCGCGCTCGATCAGCCGCCTCAAGATCATGAGCGGCATGAACATCGTCGAGAAGCGCGCGCCGCAGGACGGCCAGTTCTCGACCGACGATCGACGGCACGGCCGCTCGACGTCCGCGTCGCCAGCGTCGCCACGGTGTTCGGCGAGAAGGTCGTCATGCGAATCTGCTCGACAAGAGCCGGTCGATGATCGGCCTCGAACGAGCTCGGCATGCCGCGCGAGACGTACCTACACGTACTCGAAGATGGTCCACGCGCCGTTCGGCATGGTGATCTGCGCCGGCCCGACCGGCGCCGGCAAGACCACGACGCTGTACGCCACGCTGCAGGAGATCAACTCGACCGGCAAGAACGTCACCACCATCGAGGACCCGGTCGAGTACGTGTTCCCCGGCATCAACCAGATCCAGACCAACGAGCAGGCCGGCCTCACGTTCGCCACCGGCCTGAAGGCCATCCTGCGTCAGGACCCCGACGTCATCCTCGTCGGTGAGATCCGAGACGCCGACACCGCCCGCATCGCCGTCCAGTCGGCGCTCACCGGTCACTTCGTGCTGTCGTCACTGCACGGCACCGACTCGCGTCGCCGCGCTGCACCGCTTCCTCGACATGGGCATCGAGGCCTTCCTCATCGCCTCGGCCGTCGTCGGCGTGGTCGGCGCAGCGCCTGCTGCGCCGCATCTGCGACAACTGCAAGGAGCCGTACACGCCCGACCGCCGACGAGCTCGCCGTGTTCCGGCAGCACAGCGGCGGCAGCGACAAGACGCACGTTCTTCCACGGCGTCGGCTGCAACTACTGCGCCGGCACCGGCTACCGCGACCGCATCGGCGTCTACGAGCTGCTGCGCATCACGCCCGAGCTGCGCCGCCTGATCGTCGGCTGGGCAACCACCGAAGAGCTCCGCCGCCTCGCCGTCGCCCAAGGCATGCGCACGATGCTGCGCGAAGCCATGGCAGCTCGTCGAGAACGACGTCACCACCATTCCCGAAGTCGTCAAGACCCTGTTCGCAAACTGATCGCAGCTCGAAAGGAGCACCACAATGCCAAAGTTCGCATACTCCGCCATCGACGCCACCGGCGTCGACGATCGAGGGCGTCACCAAGGCCGACACCGATCGGCGACGCGCGCTCGTTCCTGGTCGAGCAGAACCTGTATCCCGATCAAGATCGAGGAGACGCCGCGGCATGCTCGAGCTTCGAGCTGACCAAGGAGAAGGTCAAGAAGAAGGAGCTGATGCACTTCACCCGCCAGCTGGCGGTGTTCGTGAAGGCCGGCATCCCGATCACCGAGGCGCTGACGATCGATCGGCGACGAGACCGACCGACGTCGCCCTGCGGCGGGCGATCACGCAGCATGGTCGAGCGACCTGCGCAACGGCGGCACTGCTGTCGCGAGGCGGCCGCGCAAGCACCCCGAGGTGCTTCCCGAACTACTACATCGGCATCCTGCAGTCGGCCGAGCTGACCGGTCAGCTCGACGAGACGCTCGACGAGCCTCGCCGGCTACCTCGAGCGCGAGATCGAGACCCGCTCCAAGGTCGTCGGCGGCGCTCGTCGTATCCCGTGCGTCGTCATGGTGATGGCGCTCTTCACGGTCGCTGGTCCTCGCCGGCTACGTGCTGCCGCAGTTCAAGCCGCTGTTCGAGGAGCTCGACGCCGACCTGCCGCTGCCGACGCGGATGCTGCTGTTCGTCGCCACGCTTCTTCACCGACCTCGTGGTACATCACCGTCGGCGTTCTTCCTGCTGTTCTTCGCGCGATCGTCGTTCTGGCTGTTCAAGAGCCGACAGCGGCAAGGACGCTCAAGGACCGGATGGTGCTCAAGATCCCGATCATCAAGGGCATCGTCGAGTACGCGATCCTCGAGCGCTTCTGCCGCATCCTCGCGCGCGATGATCAGCGCCGGCGTGCCGCTGCCCGACGGCGATGGAGACCACCACCGAGGCGACCGACGAACATCGTCTACCGCGAGCAGCTCGAGATCGCCCAGGCAGCAGATGCTCGAGGGCGGCGGCTTCACGCAGCCGCTGATCGACACCGAGCTGTTCCCCGGCGCCGCCCGGCAGATGTTCAAGGTCGGCGAGGAGACCGGAACGCTCGACCAGCAGCTCGAGGTCGCCAGCCGACTACTTCGACCGCGAGCTCGAGAGCCGGATCAAGAAGTTCACGACGATGTTCGAGCCGATCATGATCGTGTTCGTCGGCGTCATCGTCGGCTTCGTCGCCGTCGCCCTCGTGTCGGCGATGTACGGCGTGCTGCAAGGTGCAAAGGACGCGGGATGAGGTCGCGATCGAAGTCGTCGAGTGAGCCCGATCGGCCTCGTGCCGATCAGGGCTTCTCGCTGGTCGAAGTCCTCGTGTCGATCATGTTGATCGGCACCGTCACAATGGCCATGCTCACGACGCTCCGTATATCGGTGAAAGCGTCGGCACTCGATCGGGACCACATCAACTCGCATGCCTGGTTGCAGACGGCAACCGACATCTTGTACGGCGACGAGCGTGTTGACTGCGGAACCGTGGCCGCTGCCGACGAGAACGCGGTGTTCACCGCCTACGACGTCGTCGTCCAAGGTGCGCCGAAGCCGCTCAACTGGAACGGGACGATCGAGATCGTCAGGCCGATCCTCTTCTGGAACGGCGACGTGTACACGTCGACCTGTTACGACGACATGGGGATCAACCTGCAACTGATCACGCTGCGCGTGAAGGGCCCGGATAACAAAATCATCGAGTCGATCCAGATCGTGAAGGGCTGAACATGATGATCTCTCACCGACGCGCCCACGCTGCCCGCGACAGCGGGTTCACCCTGATCGAGGCGACGATCTCGATCTCGCTGATCGGGCTGATCTCGGTCGTGCTTGCCAGTACCTTCAGCGTTGTCGTGCGCAACACCCCCAAGACCGAGGAGCGCATCGACAACGCAAAGACCCTCCAGGGCGTTGTCACGTGGTTGCCGCAGGATGTCGACTCGACGCCGGCGACAGGGTTCGACGAGTCATCGACCGCCGTCACCGGTTGCTCGGACACCTCGGGAACGAACCTGCTGCGGATGGAGTGGATCGAGAATTCCACCAGTAGTGGCCCGGTCAAGTACATCGCCAGTTACCGGCACGTTCTGGCCGATGGTCGTTACCGGATCAAGCGGATCACATGTTCCGGCACTCCGGGCGCAGAACCGTTCTCCAACAGCAAGGTCCAGAGTGTGTCGAGCCCACTACCGCCGCTGCCCGGATCCTGGGTGCAGGGCCAGGCGCCCGCGGCAATCACCGTGGTGCGCAGCGGTGGCAACGTCACCCTTGTGACATTCGCGATCACGAACCTCGATGGGCAGGTCGTCTCGGTCGACGCCGCCCCGAAGAACCCGGCGGAGTCGTTGCCGACAACCAGTGGTGTGGCCTTGCCGACGACCGCTCCGAGCACATCGACCAGCACGACAACCACGACGATTGCTGCCGGACCGACCACCAGCACGCTCTTCCCGCCGCCCCCGACCACCAGCACATTGCCACCCGTCACGACGACCACGTCGCCGCCGCCTTGCGTGGTGACCGGATCCGCCATCTCGCCGACGAGCGTGAAGAACACGGATCCGAACGGCAACGGCAACAGTGCAACGGGCGTCGGCGTGCTTGCTGTCGCCGGTGACCGTCACGGTCACCACCACCGGCTACTGCAACGGTCTCGAGGCCCGTGCGACCACCGCTGCGCCGAATGGTGAGCTGTTCCACAACTTCACCGCGACACAGACCGGCTACACCGTCACGTTCCCCAGCTATCCCAGCTCTTCCGAGCTGTGGGCCGACGGCAACCGCCTGATCCAGTTCTACAGCCCGACCGGGGGCCCGTACGGCTCCATCATCCTCGACGTGAAGTGAGACTGTGACATGAGGCAAGAAGACAACAGCGACGAGGGGATGATCCTGCCGATCGTCCTCGTCATCTCGATGGTGTGCGCGATGGTGGTACTCGCTCTCGCGAGCTATGTGACCACGGACCTGCGCTACGGCAAGGTTGTGGAAGATCGCGCCGACCGGCTGGCAGCGGCCGACGGTGGTCTGCGCTACGGAGTGGAGCAGTTGCGGAACTTCCACGGACAGCTCGGTGCCCTCTGCGGGACCGCCGCCGCCACCGGTGGCGGGTACACCCAGCAGTTCCCGCCCGTGATCAACGGGTCGACCACAACGGTCACCTGCCGAAGGGTCGGCAGCCTCCTCTCGGATGTCGACGGTTGGGGTCTCATCGTCACCGGGGAGGGCGTGCCCGACGGTCAGCCGATGTTCGCTACCAAGGGAGCCGGGCAGTCCCAGAACGTGAAGACGTTCAGCGGACCTGTGTACATCGCCGACCCAACGCGGATGGACATGGGCGCTCTGATGGAGATCGAGGACGGCGATCTGTACTACTCGTCCACCAACTGCAACGTGCCGCTGTCGATTCCGGCGATCGCGACCGGATATCTGACGTTCGTTCCCGATTTCTTCAGGGGCGTGGAGTGCGCCGACCTGCCCTGGACCGGTCTGTTCAACCCGCCCAAGGTGCTTGTCGCCGGGTCCGAGGTGGATCCTACGCCCCCGACCGCGGCTCCTCTGCTGCCGCCTGTGGTCGTGGGAGGCTGCAAGATCTTCTCGCCCGGTAAGTACACGTCGCTTGCCCTGGGCAACGACAACTACTTCAAGGCCGGCGAGTACTACTTCGAGAACGTCGACATCGTTGTGCAGAACGCGACCGTCGTCGCCGGCTTCCCATTCAACGCCGGCGACAGCGCCAAGATCAATCAACCAGCGTGTCTGACAGCCCAAGAGGCCGATGCTGCGGCAACTGCGCCCGGCGGCAACGGCGGAGCGACGTTCTACCTCGGCGGGACCAGCAAGATCCACATCGAGAACGGCGGCGGGTTCGAGATCTTTCGTCGGCTGATCAATCGGACCTATCTGAGCATCTTTGCCCTGGGCACCTCCGGAGCCGGTTATACGGCGAGCACACTCAATTGGAACGACGCCGGTGGTTGGATCCTCGAAACGAAGTCGGGCAGTAACAACGACGTTGCCGTGCACGGCCTGTTCTGGGCTCCCCGCGCGGCCGCCAGCCTCGGGAACATCACCAATGCCGCCAACGGCCAGCTCCTCGGTGGATTGGTCGTCGCCCGACTCGACACGCAGGCGTCGGCGTCGGCCTCTGCGTTCTCCATCGGCATCGAGACCAGTCCGCGCGATGCGCGCTATCTGCTGGCCTCCACAGCAACGCTCGACGGCCGTTCGACCACGATCCAAGCCGTCGTGCAGTTCAGGCCGACCAGCTCTGAGCTGGCGGTCAACTCGTGGCGAGTCGTCGACTGATCATCGCCCCATGAACACGTCGATGCACTGCTGACCGACGAACACGGCAACAATCGTTCCGAGTGCGAGGAACGGACCGAACGGCACGGCGGTCTTTCGTCCGGCGCGACCCCGCGCCATCATCGCCACGCCGACTGCCGCGCCCGCCAAGAATCCCATGAACAGCCCAACGGCGACCAGACCGGGATTGAGCCAACCGAGGTAGGCGCCGAGCAGTGGTGAAAGGCGTACGTCGCCGTCACCCATTCCTCCACGACTGGCGACGTAGACGATCGCCATGAACGCAAGCGCGCAGCCGGCGCCCAGCAGCATCGTCCAGATCCGGCGCGGCTCGTGACGTACGAGGGCGGCGATGCAGAGCAGGGGTATGCCGATCGCCGCAGTCACGTAGATGATCTGCCGTGGCAGTCGTTTGGTGCGCAGGTCGATCCAACTGAGACCGATCAGACCGACGCCCAGCACACAGAACGCGGGCAGCGCCCAATCGAGGCCGAACTTCCACGCAAACAATCCGAACAACAGGCCCGTAAGCAACTCAAGAATGAGCGGCTCTTTGCCGATATCCATACGACAGCGGCGACATTTGCCTCGCAGTGCGAGCCAACTGAACACCGGAACGAGATCCAGGAAACCGAGGCGCAGGCCGCAGTTTCCGCAAGCCGAGCCAGGAGAGACGATCGATGCGCCACGAGGCACACGATCGACGACCACGGTGAGGAATGAACCGAGCAAGAGGCCATACACGGCCGAGAAAACAATCGTCATAGGTATGAGAGCCACTCCACGGGGCGGCGGGCAAAACGGGAGGCTAGTCCGATGTTCAATCCAGACCAGACTTTGGTCACGTTGCTTCAGGCAACAGTCGCAGCTGGTGCCAGCGACTTGCACCTGTCTGTCGGTCGACCCCCGACTGCGCGTCGCGACGGCATCCTGGTGCCGTTCGAGGGCGTCAGTCTGCTCGCGCCGCACGACACCGAGCGCATCGTGTTCTCGCTGTTGGCTGATTTTCAGAAGAAGGAGCTCGACGAAGTACAGCAGGTCGACTTCTCGTTCGGCATCGCCGGCCTCGGGCGCTTCCGTGCCAACGCCTTCAAGCAGCGCAACACATACGCCCTGGCGCTCCGCGTCGTGCCGTACCGGGTGCGCTCGCTCGAAGAGCTCGGTGCGCCTGACGCAGCGCTCGATCTGCTGAACCGGCCGTACGGACTCGTGCTCGTCGTGGGCCCGACCGGCTCGGGCAAGAGCACGACGTTGGCGGCGATGATCGACCGCATCAACGAAACGAAGCCCGTGCACATCCTCACCATCGAGGACCCGGTCGAGTACCTGCACAGCCACAAGATGGCGATGGTCAACCAGCGCGAGGTCGGCACCGACGTGCACAGCTTCACCGACGGCCTGCGCAGCGCACTGCGTGAAGACCCCGACGTCATCCTGCTCGGCGAGATGCGCGACCTCGACTCGATCGCCGATCACCTTGACGCTCGCCGAGACCGGCCACCTGGTGTTCGCAACGCTGCACACCAACGACGCCTCGCAGGCGCTCGACCGCATCGTCGACGTGTTCCCGCGCCGAGCGTCGCGACCAGATCCAGATCATGCTCGCCGGCTCGCTGCAGGGTGTGGTCAGCCAGCGTCTGCTGCCTGCCGAAGGCGGCGGCCGCGTTGCCGCCTACGAGGTGCTGATCGCCAACGACGCAGTGCGCAACCTCCTCCGCGAGGGCAAGACCCGTCAGCTGCGCAACACGATGATCTCCGGTCAAGGCGAAGGCATGCAGACGATCGAGATGGACCTCGCCCGTCTGGTCGCCAGCGGAATCATCAGCTTCGAGACAGCTGCCGGTGCCAGTGCCTTCCCCAAGGAGATCATGGCGCAGGCGGCAACGCAGCGTTCGCAGGCACAGGCCCAGGCGACCGTTGCCGCGGGCCAGGCGGCCTCGACCGGCTCCGGTCAACTCGTCGGCGTCTGACACGTCCTTCGCATGCTTGCCGCGAAGCTTCCCTACAAGACCCTTGGCGGCATTGTGCCGTGCCCTGGCGGCTGGCTGATCCTGCCGGCGCGCCTCGCCGGTATCACCGTCAACGTCGAGGAGCCCGAGGTCGTTCGTCAGTTGATGGATGTGCTCGAGTACAAACCGAAGTTCGACGCTGCCGCGGTGTACGCACCGATCGGCTTCTACGAAATGCCGGTCGGCCCATACAGGCCGTGCGACAGCGAAGCGCGGGAACTGGTCGGCTGGCCGCGAGTCGTCGGTGTCAAGCCGATGCCATCGCGCGCTGCCCTGCGCGGCGAAGTCGCGCGACGAAGCACGCGCCATCGAACCATGGCTGACCAATGCCGACTTCCGCAGGTTCAAGTGGTGGCGCGAGGCGGAGCGCGAGTTCCAGCCCTTCCACCAGCGAACGTTCTTCGCGGCCCATCCGGACCTCAGCTACACGAGCCTCAACGGTGACCAGCCGCTGACGACGTCGCCGCATCATCCGGAAGGCGTGCTCGAGAGGATGCAGCTGATCCGCGACCGCATGCCGGGCGTCGAAGAGGTCATCACGAGGGTGCCTCCGGCCGGTGCCGCGCAGCTGCACATCATGCAGGCCTGCGCATTGGTGTGGACCGCGCGGCGATCGGCCGGCCGGGCGATGAGTCGCCTGCCGATGGATCCCAACTGGGACGACACCGGAATGCGGATGGAGCTCGTTCGTTAACAATCGCCTCGCATCAGACGTGGACGACCTCTACCAACTCGTGGAGGGCTTGGAGGTCATCGGGATTGCGGGTGTAGAGAGGAAGACCAGCCGAGCATGCTGTGGCTGCAATCAGGAGATCGACGGCTCGCGCTCCGCGAGCCTTTCGGCCCGCTCCGACGACGGCGGCGTACACGCGGCCGTACGCGCGAGATGCGTCTGAATCGAACGGAAGAGGATCGAAGACGGCCTCCGCGCGTTGTAAACGGTCCTGCCTTCTGGCTCGCTCGTCTGGATCCCGGGTGGCGTGAGGTCCTGCGGCAAGCTCGGCCATCGTGATTGCGCTGACCGCCGACTCGATGGGAAGTTGCTCGGGGTCGAGGCGTTCGAGGTCGATGATCACGGACGTGTCGAGCAGGCCCCGTGGCCGTCGGGGATCAGCCACGCGGTGCGGGGTCCTGCGTTGCGATCGCGTCGAGATCGGTGCGGAACTTGTCGCCGTCGACTGCCGGCGCGTTGCGGAACATCGCAACGACGGAGTCAGTAGATACGAATCGGTGGCGGCGCATCGGCGTCAGTTCTCCGACTGGGGTGCCGTTGCGCGTGACGATGAAAGTCTCTCCGTGATCAAGGCGACGCATGATCTCGCCACTGTCGTTGCGCAGCTCTCGTTGCGTGATCGTCTGTGTCATGCGCTCTACTGTAGCACTGTGTGCTACAGTAGAGCAACCGGCCGGTCCAGATCGCAGATCTGGGTGGGTCAACGCTCTGTGGAGTCCTTCGAGGCCCCCAGGTGGGCGCCAAGAACTCCACAGGGACTACCGATGGGTAACATCGGCAGATGCAGCATCTGGCCGAGGCCATCGAGCAGGGAGCGAGCGGCGACGACATCGCTCACCTGCCCGTGCCGGAGGCCTATCGAGCCGCCCACGTTCTGAAATCCGAACAGGAGATGTGGGCCGGTGTCGCTTCCGCCGACAAGGATCCACGCCGCAGCCTGCACATCGCCGACGTGGCGACGCCGGCCCTCGCGCCCGACGAGGCGTATGTGGCCGTCATGGCGAGCAGCATCAACTTCAACACGGTGTGGAGCAGCATCTTCGAGCCGGTCAGCACCTTCGGTTCACTCGACTCGTCTCGCGCGCGAGAGCGAGTGGGCGTTGCGTCACGACCAGCCATATCAGGTGGTCGGGAGCGACGCCGCAGGTGTCGTCGTTCGTGTCGGTGCCGCGGTGCGCAATTGGAAGCCGGGTGACCGCGTCACGGTCCATTGCAATCACGTCGACGACCAGGATCAGTCGGCACACGACGATTCGATGATGGCGAGCAACCAGCGCATCTGGGGATACGAGACCAACTTCGGCGGCCTCGCCGACCTCGCCGTCGTGAAGGCCAATCAACTCCTGCCCAAGCCCACTCACCTCACTTGGGAGGAGTCGGCCGTCAACGCGTTGTGCAACTCGACCAGCTATCGCATGTTGGTGTCGCGCAACGGCGCAGCGATGAAACAGGGCGACGTCGTGCTGATCTGGGGGGCCACCGGCGGCATCGGCGCGTATGCCGCCCAGTACGTGCTCAACGGCGGTGGCATCCCGGTGTGCGTCGTGTCGTCCGCCGACAAGGCCGCGATCCTGCGATCGATGGGCGTCGAGGCGGTCATCGACCGGCGGGATGCCGACTATCGGTTCTGGAAGGACGAGCACACCCACGACGAGAGCGAGTGGCGCCGTTTCGGCAAGGACATCCGCGACCTGGTCGGCGAGGATCCCGACATCGTCTTCGAGCATCCTGGTCGCTCGACGTTCGCCGCGTCGATGTACGTCGCCAAACGCGGTGGCACCGTGGTGTCGTGCGCGGCGACGAGTGGATTCATGCTGGAGTTCGACAACCGCCATTTCTGGATGCGGTTGAAGCGTCTCGTCGGCAGCCACTTCGCCAACTACAAGGAGGCATGGGAGGCCAACCGGTTGGTGTCGAAAGGAATGATTCATCCGGTGCTGTCGCAGGTGTTCCCACTCGAGCAGACCGGTGAGGCCGCCTACCAGGTGCACCACAACATGCACGAAGGCAAGATCGGCGTGCTGTGCCTGGCGCCCAGCGAGGGCCTCGGCGTCACCGACCCGGCCATGCGCGAGAAGGTCGGCGACAAGCTCCACCGCTTCCGCCGCTGACCAGATCTGGTTCACTGGGCTGATGCTGTTGACGGAGATCGACCACATCGCCATTGCCGTTCGCGACCTCGAGGCGGCCATCGACTACTACCGCCGGGCGTTCGGCGCCGAGGTTCACCACCGCGAGATCGTCGAGAGCGATGGTGTCGAGGAAGCGTTGATCAAGGTTGCCGACAGCTACATCCAGTTGACCGCGGCGACGAGGCCCGATTCACCGATTGCCAAATCGATCGAGAAGCGAGGCGAGGGACTGCACCACGTCGGCTATCGGGTCGAGGATTGCGCAGCGGCGCTCGCGGCCATGGTGGCTGCCGGAGCGACCCCCATCGACACGGCTCCGCGCCCGGCAGCCGTGGCACCACCGTGGCGTTCGTCCACCCGAAGGGCAGCCTCGGAACGCTGATCGAGCTGGTGCAGGAGTAACGGCTGGGTTCATCGCAAAACGGCAGGAGCCGGGCCCGAAGGCCCGGCTCCTATCGAACTTGATCCGAAGTCGGATCAGATCATCGCTGCGGTGCAGTTGTTCAGGCTCTGCACGCCGGCGGTAGCTGCGTCGTTGTCCTCGACGGTGAGAACGCCAGCAGCGCTCAACGCCCAGTTGCTGGAACCCGTGCCACGCATGAACCCGGCGTTCACCAGGGTCAGCTCGGGGTCCGCACCAAGTGCCCAGGTTGCGCCGACCGGCAGGGTGCCGGCAGCCGTGGTCGGGATGGTTGTGCCGCCGTACTGTGCGACGTAGGCCTCGTAGGCGACCTGGAGGGTCTTCGAGTCGGCCTTGCAGGTGCTGGTCTTGCCCTGGTCGGTGATGCCACGAACGGCGAACACGGTGACCGTGGCCAAGATGCCCAGGATGACAATGACGATCAGGAGCTCGACGAGGGTGAATCCCTTGTCTTGCTTCTCTTCTACTTCGATGTGGTTTTCCATGATTGAGCGTTCCTCCCGCTTTAAGGTGATGAATCCACGTTGTGAACGCCATTGGGTTCCCGTTAGCGCATATGAATAATCGGATGGATTCGTCCCGTGCTTGAGTGGAAATTCCTCAATCGTTTCTCAAGACCTTCGCGTTCAAGAATCAAGTTGTCGCGACCGATAAGTCCTACGTGCGCTCGCGTGGGCGTGTGCAGTGCAAGAAGGAACCAGCGAGAGAACCAAGCAGGAAGCAAAGGACACGACGATGCGACGCAACGAGAAGAGCTGGGCCGAACTCGACGAGATGCTGGAGCCGTTCCTTCCTGAGGAGTCCGTCGAGGCGGCCACGGCCACAGCGATCGAATTTCGCAAGCGTCTCGTCAAGCTCGAGCAGCAGGTGATGGCGCAGTACACCTCGATGGCCGCCTACGCCTCGATTGCCAAGCAGGACTTCGAGGCCGGCAAGACAGAAGGTCGAGCAGACCTCGACCGCTCGCAATCGACGTTGATCGGCCTGCTCGAGAAGCTTCGCAACGAAGTCAATTGTCGTCTCGACGGTCTCGAGCGCCGCCAAGCCGGTGGTGACCTCTCCGACGATGCCGAGAGTCGCGTCGGCCGAGTGGAACGCCAGCTCGCGGCTGCGACCACCGCGTTGCAGCAGTGCCTCGAGGAGAACCGAGAACTGCGTGCACAGGTTTCGGAACTGGTCGGTGAGCGCATGCACGAGCAGGGCTGGCTCGTCAGCAGTGGCACCACCAAGGCGCTGTCGCTTCACTGACACCGCCGCCGGGGCCAAAGCCCCGCGGAACGGCCATATCGAGTGACCACTACCCTTGTGACCGTGCCCCACGTACGCAGAAGCGGCTATTGGCGCGCCACGCTTGGTCGGGGCTGCGATGATCGCCCTCAGCGCGTGCATGCCGAACCGCTTCGTGAACGGATGGGTTCCGTATTGGGATGCCGCCGAGGGTCGCGTCGGTTTCTCCGATCCGGCAACCGCGGGGATGTTCAACGACGTCTCGCCGTTCTTCTTCAGCGCACTACCGGATGGAACGATCGGCCTCGTCGGCTCGGCATCGCAGCTGAAGCTGACGGTGGATGCAGCACACGCACGCGGCATCAACGTGCTTCCGTCGATCACCGATGGAAGCGGCAAGTGGGTGATGGCCACCGTGATCCTCGCGAACACCACCAGCCGTGCCCAGCACGTGCAGAACATCGTCGATCTCGTGATGAACAGCGGCTTCGACGGCATCGATCTCGACTACGAGGGTTTCGCGTTCTCCGACGGCTCGGCATCGTGGCCCACCACCCAACCGGTATGGGTTGCGTTCGTCACCGAGCTGGCATCTGCGCTCCATGCCAAGGACAAGCTGCTGTCGGTCACGATCCCGCCGACGTGGATGGATCAAGGCGTCGTCCGCGGGTATCCCGTGTACGTGCCCCAGCAAATCGGAGCGGTGGCTGATCGTGTCAAGTTGATGGTGTACGACTGGAGCGTCTCCTCGCCCGGGCCGATCTCACCGATGTCGTGGGTCAACCTCGTCATCGCTTACAACGATCCGATCGTCCCCAACCAGAAGTTGCAACTCGGGATCCCGGCATACGGACGCGACTGGGGACGAAAGCTCAAAGCCGACGAGATCTGTCCCGACGGCGCGTTGACGACCAGAAGCGTCGAGTTGGAGAACATGCAGGCGCATGTCGAGAATCATGCAGCTGCAGACCCGATTCGTCACAACTCGGGCGAGAGGTACTTCTCGTACGACGTCGTCGAGACGGGCTTCAGCACATCGCCGATCCCGGCACCGCCGTACGTTCCTCCCACACGCGTCGTGCGCACCGTTGCAACGTCTGCGACGGACGCAGGTTTGCAGCCGGCCCTGCGACTCTCGCCGCCGGGCGAAGAACTGTCGTGCACCGTTCGCCACTTCGTCTACTACCCCGATCCCGTCACGATCCAGATGCACGCCCAGGCGGCTGTGAACGCCGGTTGGGGAGGCGTGGTGCTGTGGGCCCTTGGCTATGAGACTCCCGGCGTCTATACCGCGCTCGCCGGCACGACGCCGTAACGTTGCGGCGTCAGCCACATCGTCAGACAGGAGCACCGCCATGGCAGGTTCGTACATCGTCGCCGGAGCCCGTACGCCGATCGGCAAGCTGGGAGGCGCACTCGCCGCGTTGAGTGCGGCAGATCTCGGTGGGCTGGCCATCAAGGCAGCTCTCGAGCGTGCCGGCGTTGCGCCCGACGAGATCGAGCACGTGCTGATGGGCCAGGTGTTGATGGCCGGCCAGGGCCAGGTTCCGTCGCGCCAGGCGGCTGCGAAGGCCGGCATCCCCATGAGCGTGCCGAGCGTCAACATCAACAAGGTCTGTCTCTCGGGTCTCAACACGATCTATCTCGCCGACCAGATGATCGCGGCGGGCGAGGCCGACATCGTCATTGCCGGTGGGATGGAGAGCATGACCAACGCTCCGTACCTCGCGGCCGGTGCCCGCAGCGGTTATCGCTACGGCAATGCCGAGCTCACCGACTCCATCATCACCGATGGGCTGTGGTGCGCGTTCGACGCGTGCCTGATGGGTCTCGGCACCGAGCGCTACGCCACGGGAGGGATCACTCGCGAACAGCAGGATGAAGTCGCGGTGAAGTCGAACGAGCGTGCAGCAAACGCGATCAAGGACGGCCGGCTTGCCGACGAGATCACCGCGGTCACCATCCCACAGCGGCGGGGCGAGCCGATCCTCGTCGAGACCGACGAGGGTGTGCGGCCGGGCACGACGATGGAATCGCTTGCCGCGTTGAAGCCGGCGTTCGACAAAGACGGAACCATCACCGCGGCCAACGCATCGCAGATCAGCGACGGCGGAAGTGCACTGGTGATGATGAGTGAACGAGCGGTGAACGCGCGCGGCGCATCGCCGATCGGGCAAGTCGTCAGCTACGGCATGGTGGCAGGACCCGACAGCGCGTCGTTGCTGCATCAGCCGAGCCGCGCGATCCTCGCCGCGCTCGCGCGCACGGGGATGAAGGTCGGCGATGTCGACCTCTTCGAGATCAACGAAGCGTTCGCGGCTGTCGGCATCGCGTCGATGAACGATCTCGGGATCACCGACGAGATCGTCAACGTCAACGGTGGCGCGATCGCCCTCGGTCACCCCATTGGCATGAGTGGAAACCGTCTCGCGCTGACGTTGCTGCACGAGCTCCGGCGACGTGGTGGCGGCCTCGGCGCCGCCGCGTTGTGCGGAGGCGGCGGTCAGGGCGACGCGTTACTCATTCGTAGCCTTTGAGGGCTCTTTGGCCCAAAGTTCGGCATGCAGTAGTTGGCTGAACGCTGTTGGTAGAAAATGCTTGACATCTCTGGACCGCCCCCGTAATATAAACGTCACATAGACGTTAGTGACACCGTCCCGTTACCAACGTGAGTTCTGGGGTACCGCCTCTGGAGCTGGCCCGTCCGCCCGCTACCAGGTCCAGGAGTGGTACCCCAGCCTATTTTTCCGGCCAGGTCGTGCGATTCAGTGCGAGACCGGCTCAGGCGGTGAGTTCGCGGCGACCCTCGAGGGCACGCCCCAGCGTCAGTTCGTCGGCGTATTCGAGATCTCCGCCGACCGGCAGGCCACTGGCGATTCGCGTCACCCGAATGCCGAACGGACGCAGCATCCGCGCCAGGTAGAGCGCGGTCACTTCGCCCTCGGTATTGGGGTTGGTGCAGACGATCACCTCGGTGATGCCTTCGGGCTCGAGCCGAGCAAAGAGCTCTTTCATCTTCAGTTGCTCGGGCCCGACACCGTCGAGCGGGCTCATGGCGCCGAGTAGCACGTGGTAGCGACCGCGGAACTCGCCGGTCTTCTCGATCGACACGATGTCACGCGACTCTTCGACGACGCACAGCGTCGTCGTGTCGCGGCGATCGTCGAGACAGATCGGGCACAGTTCGCCATCGGCGAAGTTCCAACAACGCACGCAGAAACGCACGCGTGCCTTTGCGTCGGTGATGGACATCGCCAGTCGGGAGACGTCGTCGGTCGGGAGTTTGAGAAGATGAAACGCAATGCGCTGCGCGGACTTCGGCCCGATTCCCGGTAGCCGGCCGAGTTCGTCGATGAGCGCCTGCACCGGTTGGGTGTAGACCGCCATCAGGTGCGCTCTTCGATGATCTCTGAACCGGGGAACGCCTGCGTCAGTCGGTCGATCGGTGAGACGATGGCATCGGGTGGGACGTCGACCAGATCGCCGGTGTCGACGTCTTCGTCGGCCTGCGCCGGTTCGGCACGTTTGAGTTGCACCACGTTGTCGTCGTGGCCGACGTGATCGACCACCAGCGACAATGGAATGGCCCGACCCGCCGCGGCCGCCAATGCGCGTTCGACATCGTGCCGGTACTCCTCCGCACGGAGGCGGTGAGGTTCGCCGGCGAAGCTGATGACCAACGCCTCGCCAGCCATGGTGCCGACGTGTGCGCCCATGTAGATCGCCTTGGTCATGCCGCGCAACGCCGGACGAACCTGCGTCTCGAACAGCGAGGGAATCTGACTGTTGTCGACGGGGGCCGCCGCGCCCGCCGTCGTGGTCGATGCGGCGGAGGACGCAGATGCGGCCGGCAGGTCGCCGGACGGCTGCGAAGGGTGAGTGTTGGACGGCGTCGATGATGACGACGATGAGCTCGCTGTCGCGGGCGCAGGCTCGCGCCTGGCTCGACCGCCGATGGTGGCCCGCCCTGTTGTCGGGTCGGTGGGTACAGCCTTGACGGTCGCGGCTTCACTGGCGCCGGCGGCAACGGTCTGCTCGAGACGTTCGAGCCGCGACATCAGGCTGTGCAGATCTGCACCAGCCGCGTCGTTGGTCAGTTGCACGAGGGCGACCTCGAGCAGCAGTCGCGGGTCGGGAGCGTGGCGCATCTCGACCAACATCTCGCCGAGCCGTTCCATCGCCCGCACGATCGATGCTGCACCGAGCCTGGCCGCCTGCGACGACACTTCCTCTTCGCGTTCGAACAGGAAGTTGCACGAGCTCGGGTGCCATCAGTGCCAAGAAGCAATCGCGTAGGTGACGAATGATCTCTTCGGTCAACGTGCGCGGGTCGCGGCCCTGCAGCACGGCGTGGGCGACGACGGCGAGTGCTCGGCCGGGGTCGTGCTCGATGAACGCCTCGACGAACTCGTCGAGTGGTGTGGCCTCGGGCGCTTCGCCACCGCTGGCGGCGACGAGTTCGAGCGCGGAGATGGTGTCGCGGGCAGAACCGCCACCTTGACGCAGCACAGCCTGGACGGCTGCATCGGTGACGTCGATGCCCGCATCGGCAGCCAGCCATCTGATGTGCTGCTCGAGCACGTCCATCGGCAGGAGGTGGAACTGCAGGTGCTGCGTGCGGCTGCGGATGGTGTCGCTGACCTTTTGGGGGTCGGTCGTGGCCAGCACGAACACGACGTGCGGAGGTGGTTCTTCGAGGGTCTTCAGCAGTGCGGCCTCTGCAGCCTTCGACAGCATGTGCACCTCGTCGAGGATGTACACCTTGTGGCGACCGGGCGTGCCCAGCGAAGCCTTCTCGATGAGGTCGCGCATCGCGTCGACACCGTTGTTGCTCGCCGCATCGAGCTCGTGCACGTCGTAGCTGGTGCCGCGTTCGACGGCGAGGCACGAGTCGCACTCGCAGCACGGCTCGCCATCGACCGAACGCTCGCAGTTGAGCACCTTGGCGAGAATGCGCGCCGACGTGGTCTTGCCGGTGCCACGCGGGCCGGAGAACAGGTAAGCCTGTCCCTCGCGTTGATTGATGACGGCATTTCGCAGCGCGCGAACGACATGCTCTTGCCCGCGCACCTCACTGAAACGGCGCGGCCGGTATCGGCGATAGAGCGACTGTGTGGCCATCGGCATCGAGCCTACTCAGGGGGTGCGACATTGGGTTCGACGAGACCGGTCTACCGCATCCAGTCGGGGGTCTGGTCGGGGTCGGCTCGGGCCCCGGTCGGGGTGGCGTCGGCAGCTCGCGCCCATCCTCTAGCGTTGAGCTACCAGCATGAATAGGACCTTCAAGCCCACCCGCGCCGTCTGTCGCGCCCTCATCGCGATCGCCGGCGCCGTCGCTGTCGGCGCCTTCGCCGTTCCACACGCAGCCGCCGTCGACAACACGTTGGTTTCCTCGTCACCCGCGGCCAGCTCCACGGTCGAGACGTCGCCACCGTCGCTGCTGCTCACGTTCGCCAACCCGCTCGGCGCGACCAACGTGGTGGAGGTGGCGTGCAACGGCTCGTCGGTCGCGGTCGGCACGCCCGCGGTGGGATCCGACGGGATCTCGCTCAGCGTGTCGGTACCGAACGCCCTGCCGAAGGGTGAGTGCGTAGTCGCGTGGCAGGTCAGCCAGCCCGATGGAACCAGCGGCGGCAGCTCGACGTTCCTGTTCACGATCGCCAACGACACCGTCGCCACGCTCGCCACTGTCCCGGTGACCGGGTCGACGCCGCAGACCGCGTCGACGGTCGCGCCCGCTGCGACGACGTCCACGGACGGCGAGATCACAACCGACACCGGGTCGGGCGGTCCACTTGGCCTGTCGCGGTTGCTGGTAACGCTCGGCGTGGCGGTGCTGCTCGGGTCCCTTGTGCTGATCGCCACGGCTTGGCCAGAGGGTGTCGAGTACATCCTCACCGTCCGCTTCCTGCGGTCGGCCTGGCTGCTCACGCTCGCCTTTGCGATCTTCAACACGGCGTGCGTTGCGGCGCAGATCACCGGCGAGGGAATCGGTAGCTCGTTGTCACCAACGTCGTGGAACGGCCTCACGGATACAACTCCGGGAATCGCTGCGTTGGCGCGTGTGGTCTTCGTGTTGCTGACCGGTTGGGTCGTGATGCGTCCCGAGCGAGTCATCGACCCCACGACCCAGCTTCCGGCATTGGCGCTACCGGGTCTCGCTGTGGCGACGCTCGGTTTCAGTCGAAGTGGTGGCCAGTTGCCCTTCCTGGGTTACGCCGCCGGCATCGCTCACGCATTGGCGATGGCGGTCTGGCTGGGCGGTCTCATCCTGCTGGCGCGTGTCGTGTTGGCAGGCCCCGGCGAGGAGGACCTCGTCCACGCCGTTCGAGGCTTCGCCAGGATCTCGACCCCGGCACTGGCGGTCACGATCTTCACCGGCTTCATCCAGATGTACCGCCTCGATTGGGGAGAGATCTTCACCAGCAGTCACGGCCGCGTGTTGTTCCTCAAATCCATCGCCGTCGGTGCGATGGTGTTCCTCGGCGTGGCCGCTCGGCAGTTCATCAAGGAGCGCGTCGCCAGGGTCGATGCGATGACCGGTCAGCTGGCCGTCAGGCTGCGTCGAGCGGTTGGCATCGAGGCGGCGTGCGGAATCATCGTGTTGACGCTCACGGCGTGGATGCTGTCGCTGGCTCCGCCAAAGGTTGCGGCCACCGCCGACAGCACCAGGGATCTCGCGGCCACGCTGCAGATCACCAACGATTCGGCTGACGTGACCGTGAAGTTCAGTGGAGTCGTCGGCCTCAACGCCGTGAGGGTTGAAGTCGACAAGCCCGAGACCGGTATCGCTGATCTGGCAATCGACTTCAGCCCACCGGCCGGCACAACCGTACCCGCGGTGACGCTGAATGTGCCGCTGACCGAGGCCGGCATCGCGCTGCTGCCCATCGAGCAAGGCGTTCCGCTGGGCTCGCCCGGTGTCTGGACCGTGAGCGTGCGATTCGGTGCAGAGCCGATCGGTTCGAAGACCGTCCTCATCACCGATGGCACGACGGTGACAACCGGCGACACGTCACTCGACGTGCTGACCACGACTCCCTAGCCGGCTACTACTCCACTACTCCTCTTGGCACGCCCCACGACGGACGCGAACGCCACGGGACTCGCCACCTCGAGCTGGTCGTACCGGCAGGATTCCGGCTGGCGGTCCGGCCGCCATCGCACGAACTGCGAACCGTGCCGGAACCGTCCCTCCTGCAGCTGGCCGAACGTCACCTCGGCGACGCGTTCGATGCGAAGCGGAACCCAGCTGAGGTCCTTGCCGGCGTTCCAGCGACTACCGCCGCCGGGCATGCGCGAACCCGGTTCCTCGGCCCGCGTCGCCCACTCCGCCCAGTCGCGCCATGGATGGTTCTCGAGCGCGTCGTGCGTCAGCGGCTCGAGCTCTGCCAGCAGTTCGGCTCGCCGCTTGACCGAGAACGACGCCACGACACCGACGTGGTTCAGCTGGCCGTTGTCGTCGTACAGGCCGAGCAACAACGAGCCGACCCCGTTGCCATCCTTGTGAACGCGATAACCGGCGATCACACAGTCGGCGGTGCGCTGATGCTTGACCTTGATCAACGTGCGCTTGTCGGGTGTGTACGGATCGGCGAGTCGTTTGGCCACGACGCCGTCGAGCCCGGCGCCCTCGAACTCGGTGAACCAACGCTGGGCCTCGGCCGCATCGGTGGTGTGCGGGCACAGGTAGATGGGTGGCTCGGCAGCCTTCAGTTGCTCGGCGAGAAGACGATGCCGTTCGACGAGCGGATGATCGAGCAACGACTCGTCCCCGAGGGCCAACAGGTCGAACGCGACGAACGAAGCGGGTGTCTCGGCAGCCAAGCGACGGACCCGCGACTCTGCCGGATGAATGCGCTGCAGCAGCGCATCGAAGTCGAGCCCGCGGTCATCGTTGGCGGGCACCACGATCTCGCCGTCGACGACGCAGCGTCGCGGCAGCGACGTCAGCAACGGCTCCAGCAGTTCCGGGAAGTAGCGAGTGAACGGTCGCTCGTTGCGGCTCGCCAGCTCGATGCTGTCCCCATCGCGAAAGACGATGCATCGAAACCCGTCCCATTTCGGTTCGTAGAGCCACCCATCGCCGGTGGGGATGTCGGTCGCCAGCTTGGCGAGCATCGGCGACAGCGGTGGCTGAATTGGCAACGACATGGACATCGGCTCCAGCTTGTCAGGAACCGAACACTCCCGAGGAACGTCCAACCTGTGACTCGAAGAAACGAGAGCAGGGAGCGAGAATCAGATGAGTGCACGCTTGGTTTGGTCAATCGTCGGCGGAGCCGTTGTAGGGATGCTGGCCGTCGGCGCGGCCAGTTGGATCGGACGAGACGATCCGAAGACGTCGGTCGCCTCGCCCGAGCCCGCGCCGGCTGCCGGTTCGCTCGTCAGGTCGATCACCGTCAACGGCGAAGGCAAGGTCAAGGTCAGGCCGGATACGGCGTCGCTCAGCGTCGGTGTGCAGGCGACAGCGCCGACAGCAACGGAGGCTCTGAGCCAGGCGAACACCAGCATGACCGCGTTGATCGCGGCGTTGAAGGGGGCAGGGATCGGCGACGACGACATCACCACATCGGGCCTGTCGATCTATCCGCAATACGGCTCGACCGGCAACGTGATCACCGGATACCAGGCAGCGAACAACGTCACGGTCACGGTGCGCGACATCGCGGCGACCGGCCCGGTGATCGACGCAGCAGCGGCAGCGGCAGGCGACAACATCACCATCGGCGGCGTGTCGTTCTACGTCGACGACACCGAAGCGCTCATCGGCGCGGCCCGCGCCGACGCGATCGCGAATGCCAAGAAGCGAGCCGGCGAATACGCCGCCGCGGCCGGCGTGACAGTCGGTGGCGTCGTTCAGATCAGTGAGGTCTCGATCAGCAATCCGATTCCGATGTTTGCGAAGGTCGGCGGCCGACGCCGCCGGTGCCGCCGCGTCGACGCCGATCGAAACCGGCACGCAGGATCTCACCGTGTCGGTCACGGTCGTCTACGAGCTCACGTCTTCGTAGCTCGTCTGCGTATCTGGACGGTGTGAGCCTGCCGCGCGGTGGAAGTAGCGTGGGCGTCAATGAGCAATCCGATGGAAGCCAAGCTCGAAGATCTCCGACAGCGCCGTGAGCAGGCCTACCATGCCGGTTCTCCCCGATCGGTCGAACGCCAGCACGAGAAGGGGAAGATGCTGGCCCGCGAGCGACTCGACGTGTTCCTCGACCCCGGCAGCTTTCACGAGCTCGACCTGTTGGCCCGCCACCGGGCACACGCGGCCGGCCTCGAGGAGCGGCCATACACCGACGGCGTGGTCACCGGATGGGGCACCGTCGAGGGCCGCAAGGTGTTCGTCTTCAGCCAGGACTTCACCGTGTTCGGTGGTGCCTTGGGAGAGGTGTTCGCCGAGAAGATCCACAAGATGATGGACCTTGCCCTGAAGGTCGGTGCGCCGGTGGTCGGGCTCAACGACGGTGCCGGAGCCCGCATCCAGGAGGGCGTCGTCTCGCTGGCCAGCTACGGCGGGATCTTCTACCGCAACGTGTTGTCGAGCGGCGTGGTGCCGCAGATCTCGGTCATCCTCGGCCCGTGCGCCGGCGGCGCCGTGTACAGCCCGGCGATGACCGACTTCATCTTCATGGTCCGCGAGTCCAGCCACATGTTCATCACCGGGCCCGACGTCGTGAAGACGGTGACCGGCGAAGAGGTGACGCTCGAGGAGTTGGGTGGAGCGATGAGCCACGCTTCCAAGAGCGGGGTGGCCACATTCGTGTCGCCCGACGAGAAGTCGTGCCTCGAGGACGTCCGCTTCCTTCTCGGATTCCTTCCGTCGAACAACATCGAAGAACCACCGCATGTCGATACCGGCGACGATCCCGACCGGTTGTGCCCTGCGCTCAACGAGCTGTTGCCGGCCAGCGCCAATCAGCCCTACGACATGAAGGCTGTCATCCGCGAAGTCGTCGACAACGGCGAGTTCTTCGAGTACTTCCCACACTGGGCGAAGAGCATCGTGTGCGGATTCAGTCGCGTCGATGGCCATCCCGTCGGCATCGTGGGGAACCAACCGTTGATGCTCGCCGGTGTGCTCGACATCGAGAGCTCCGAGAAAGCCGCCCGCTTCGTGCGCACCTGCGATGCCTTCAACATTCCGTTGCTGACCTTCGTCGATGTACCCGGCTTCCTACCGGGCGTCGACCAGGAGTACGGCGGGATCATCCGCCATGGCGCCAAGCTTCTGTACGCGTACTGCGAGGCCACCGTGCCGCGCATCCAGATCATCACGCGCAAGGCGTACGGCGGCGCCTATGTGGTGATGAACTCGAAGTCGATCGGTGCCGACCTCGCCTACGCCTGGCCCACCGCCGAGCTCGCCGTGATGGGCCCGCAGGGTGCCGTCGAGATCGTCTACCGCCGCGAACTGCAGCAGGCCGCCGATCCTGCGTCCCGCCGCGCCGAGTTGGTGGCCGAGTACACCGAGAAGTACGCCAACCCGTACAACGCCGCCGAGCGCGGTTACGTCGACGACGTGATCGACCCCGCCGAGACCCGCCAGAAGATCGTCGCCGGGCTGCGCATGTTGCGCACCAAGCGCGAAGAGTTGCCGCGTCGCAAACACGGCAACGTGCCGTTATGAATGGTCGGGACTGGTCTCCGCTTCGCTTCGACTGCTCCCTCCCGGCTCGCTGCGCCTGGCCCTTGCTAGCGTGCTCGCTCGCCTCCGCTCGCTGCGCTCGCTTTGGCTCCTCGCACTGTGTCGGCGGCTCCCTGGCGGTCGCTCGCCGACCGCACCCGGATTTGTGCGGATGACCTTGTGAACGTCCAGATTTCACCCTCTGCTACTGATGAGGAAGTGGCTGCCATTGTTGCGGCGGTCGAGGCGATGTGGCCTCGTGCGATCGTGATCGAGTCGGCCGCGTCGGTACGCAAACCTACGTGGCGGTTCAGCAATCGATGGTGGATCAGCCCACTGCCTACCCGTCGCGAGCGGCCACGCCGCCACTAGGTGCACGCCGAGCGCCGCTACCCTCGTCGGCGTGGACATCACGACCGTCGCCGACGATCTGATCGTGGCCCATCAGGGCGGGCCCTCCGGTGTCGTCGTCCGTCTCTCCGACCTCGAGCCGGGCTCCGTCCATCACGTCGGAACCCACGAGGTGCGCACGTTGTCCCGCCCCGACGGTCAGCTGCTCTGTCGGATCGGGACAGTCAACGACCTGCATCTCGGAGAAGTCGAGTGCGGCAGGATCGACGACGATCCCCGCGGCCCGATTCAACAAGTCGCGCCCGGTGAGCCGCCACATCCCGAGACGATGAACCACGCGGCCGTCACCGAGATGCTGGGTGCCGATCTTGCCGCTGTTGTGGTGAAGGGCGATCTCACCTGCGATGGCGCGGACGACGAGTTCGCCTCGTTCGAGTCCTTCTATCGGGATGCCTTCGGCGATCGCCTCCATGTCGTGCGCGGCAATCACGACTCGTATCACGGTCAGCACCTATATACCGGCGACGAGTGGATCGATCTTCCCGGCGTGTCAGTTGCCCTGCTCGACACGGTGCGCCCCGAACACACGCCAGGGGCGATCAGCGCCCAACAGTTGCAGTGGCTCGACGACCTGTCGGCCACAGCGGATCGTCCGGTGCTCGTGATGGGTCATCATCAACAATGGGTCTCGGGAAAGCGGCACAGAGAGTACTTCGGTCTCGATCCCGACAGCAGCGACGGTCTGGCCGAGGTCGCCGCGCGCCGTCCGCGAATCCTCGCCTACACCGCCGGGCATACGCACCGTCATCGTGTCAGGCGGATGGCGTGTGGCGTGCCGACGATCGAGGTCGGCTGCGTCAAGGACTTCCCGGGCACGTGGGCCGAGTATCGCGTCTACGAGGGCGGCATCACCCAGGTCGTGCACCGCATGTCGTCGCCGGAGGCCTTGAATTGGAGCGAACGTTGCCGGCACCTGATGTCGGACTTCGGGTTCGACTACGAAACGTACGCGCTGGGCAACTTGGAGGACAGGTGCTTCAACATCCCGCTGCGGTGAGAGCAGCATTCGAGGATGCCGCCGCCACGCTGCTGACCACGATCGATCGCATCGAATCGCACCAGTGGGATCTGCCGGGGCTCGGCGTCTGGAACGTTCGCGAGCTCACCGCGCATACCCTGCGCGGCTTCACGACGATCGAGCGATACTTGTCTGCCGAACCCAAGATCGACCGATTGATCGTCGACGCGGCCGAGTTCTTCCGCGTCGCGCTCGTCAGATCCGAACGTGCACAGCTCCGTGGCCGAGCGTGGCCGCGACGCCGGAGCCCGCCTGACCGATCCTGTCGGCGAGACCGAAGCCTCCGCGCAGCGCGTCCTTGCGCTGGTTGCCTCGACTGCCGACGACGACGTGGTCGAGACCACCTTCGGCAAGATGATGTTCATCGAATACCTCGCAACACGAGCAGCCGAGATCGCGTTGCACACCCTGGATCTGCAACGTGCCACCGGGCAGCCGACGACACTGACGCCCGCCACGTCGTCGATGGTTGTCGGGCTGATGGCCGAGCTTGCCGAACCCATCGGTCTGCTGTCGGCACTGACCGGCCGCGGCACGTTGCCTGCCAACTACAGCGTGCTTGGCTAGCCGAGATCCGTCGTTAACGTTCGATGGCCATGGCAACGCCTCCGCCGCACGGTCCTCTACACGGTCTGCGCGTCATCGACCTGTCGACGGTGCTCGCCGGGCCGAACTGTGCCCGCTACCTCGCCGACTTCGGCGCCGACGTGATCAAGGTCGAGCGGCCCGACGGCGGCGACAGCCTGCGCAACATGGCCTGGCGCGACCCGCGCGACGGCGAGGGGCTGTGGTGGAAGCTGGTCAACCGCAACAAGCGCACGATCGCGCTCGACCTGAAGTCCGACGACGATCGTCGATGTGCTGCGCCGGCTGGTCGTCGACGCCGACGTGCTTGTCGAGAACTTCCGGCCGGGCACGCTCGAGCGGCTCGGGCTCGGCCCCGACGTGCTGCTGCGAGATCAACCCGTCGCTGGTCATCACCCGCGTCACCGGCTTCGGCCAGACCGGCCCGTACGCGAATCGACCGGGGTTCGCCACGATCGCCGAGTCGATGTCGGGCCTCGCAGCGCATCAGCGGCGAACCCGGCGGGCAGCCGCTGCTGCCGCGCGATCGCGCTCACCGACGAGGTCACCGGGCGTCGTCGCCGCGTTCGCCACGATGGTGGCGCTGCACAGCGGCGTCGGCCAGGTCGTCGACGTCAGCCTGCTCGAGAGCCTGTTCCAGCTGATGGGCCCGCTGATCTCGCTGTACGAGCTGACCGGCGAGATGCAAGCCGCGGCTCGGCGCCGGCCTGCCGTACACGGTGCCGCGAGGCACCTACCGTGCAGCGACGGCCAGTGGGTCGGCGTGTCGACTTCGAGCGACTCGGTGGCGATCGGGTGCTGAACCTGCTCGGCGTCGGCGACGATCCGCGATTCACCACGTTCGCCGGCCCGCATGGAGAACCGCGAGGCAGTTGGAAAAGGTGATGACGGCGTGGTGCGCCGAGCGGACGCAGGCCGAGGTGATGGATGCCGTTCACCGCCGCGGAAGCGGCGATCGGCCCGGTGATGACATGGCCGACATCGCCGCCGACCCGCACTACGCCGCCCGCGATGCGATCGTCGATGTCGACGGCACGCCGATGCAGGGCCTGATCGCCAAGCTCACTGCCACGCCGGGCGCGCTGCGATGGCAGGGCCGTGCCCTCGACGCCGACGGTGACGAGATTCGAGCCACGGCTGGGGCACCGTCCGTGACTCGGAGGAAGCTGGCAAATCGGCGGAAACAGACGAGACAGGGGAGACTCAGTGACCGGTGCAGAGCCGAAGCTGCGGGCGTACGTCGCCGGGCCGCTGTTCGACGAGGGCGAGCGTTGGTGGATCGAACGCATCGAACAGACCGTGGCCGATGCGCGGCTTCACAACGTTCCTGCCGCATCGCGACAACCCGCCGAAAGACGAGCACAACGTCGCCGACATCTTCGCCAACGATCGGCGAGGCATCGACGAGTGCGATGTGGTGGTTGCCAGCCTCAACGGCATCACGACCGACGATGGCACCGCATGGGAGCTCGGCTACGCATTCGCGCTGGGAAAGCCCATCATCGGTCTGCACACGGATTGGCGACGGCGCTTCGACCACGAGGTGATCAATCTGATGATCGAATGCTCGTTGACGGTTGCTCGTGCGATCGATCGACGACCTGTACCGGATGCGCTGGCGGACCGTTGTCGCGCGGGAACTCTGCTACGCAGTGAGGCCGATCGGGCAGCTGACGCCGGTGCCGCCGATGCCGCAGTAGCCGTTGGGGTTCTTCGCCAGGTACTGCTGGTGGTACGGCTCGGCGTAGTAGAACTCGCCGAGCGGCTTCGATCTCGGTGGTGATCTCGCCGTAGCCGGCGGCGCTGAGCCGCTGCTGGTACATCGCCAGCGACGCGTCGACCGCGGCACGCTGCGCGTCGGTCGTGTAGTAGATCGCGCTGCGGTACTGCGTGCCGACGTCGTTGCCCTGCCGCATGCCCTGCGTCGGGTCGTGGTTCTCCCAGAACACCTTCAGCAGCTGGTCGAAGCTGACCGACTGACGGGTCGAACACGACCAGCACGACTTCGGCGTGGCCGGTCAGGCCGCTGCACGTCTCCTCGTACGTCGGGTTCGGCGTGAAGCCGCCGGCGTAGCCGACCGCGGTCGAGTACACGCCCGGGCGTCTGCCAGAACTTGCGCTCGGCGCCCCAGAAGCAGCCCAGCCCGAACACGGCGGTCTCGAACCCATCGGGCCACGGCCCGACCAGCGGCTTGCCGTTGACGAAGTGGTGCGCCGGCACCGGCATCGTCTGATCGGTGCGCCCGGCCAGAGCGTCTTCCGCGCGTGATCATCTGCTGCTTCTTGTGAAAGATCATGATTCAAGGCTACGAGGTATCCACCCGGTCGAATACCGTTCGCGTGGTGAACATTCGAGAAACGGTTGCTGACGATTTGCCTGCTGCGTTGGCCCTGAACAACAGCAGCGTCCCCGCCCTGAACGAGCTCGACGCCAATGAGATCGAGCGCCTGCTGGGTATGACTTCGCTGGCCCTGACCGCCGAGGTCGACGGTGCGTTCGCGGGGTTCTGCATCACCTTTCCTCCGGGTGTCGACTACGCCAGCTTGAACTACGGCTGGTTCAGCCGGAACTACGACGGCTTCGTCTACCTCGACAGGATCGCGGTCGACCCTGCGTACCGTCGGTACGGCATCGGCAGAGGGTTCTACGAGCGCGTGGTCGAGCGGTTCACCGGGGTCTATCCCCTTCTGTTGTGCGAGGTCAACGTGCGCCCGCGCAACGAGGCGTCGCTGTTGTTCCATCACTCGATCGGGTTTCGCGAGGTCGGTCAGCAAGACACCGATGGCGGCAACAAGACGGTGAGCCTGTTGGCTCTGAAGCTGGGCTGAACCCAGCGCCCTGCTCGCGCGTCGCTGTCAGCGGAATGGGCGCCGGCGGCCCAGTGCGCTGACAGCGTCGGTCGTGGAGTGCTTCGTGGTACCCAGGTGGGCGCCAAACACTCCACACGACCTGATCCGCGAGGTGACGGGCTAGACGGCTCGCTCGATCACGGCGTCGATCTCGACGACTTGATCGACGTAGCCGAGCAGCGTGACGCCGAGCAGCGTCGCCGGTGGAACGTTCTGCTCGAAGCAGGCGGTCACTTCACCCCAGGCGTCGAGCAGGTTCTGGTGGGGACCAACGACGTAGATCGTGAGCTGATGGATGTCGGCACGTGAGAAGCCGTGATGCGCAATCAGCGTGAACAGGTTGTCGAGGCACTGGCGGGTCTGGACAACCGGATCGCCGGGCCCGACAACATTCGCTGCGGCATCGCGCGGAACCTGGCCGGCAACGAAGAGCCGTCCACCGACCTGGTCGGCATACCGGTAGTTGGGCGTCTGTGCCAATCCGGCACCCAGCTCGCCTTCGTTCATTCGAGCGGCGTGATGTCGGTCGATCGCCGCAGCGCGACGACGATCAGCGCAATGGGGAGGACGGCGAACAGCGCCAGCCCGCCGAGGCTGATCGCGACGTCGCTGTCGTCGAGGCCATCGTGGTTGGCGATGTGGTAGACGAGATGCGGAACGCCGTACAGCAGGGACGCCAGGGAGGCGGCGACGATCGTCGGCCGTGACAGCGTGATGAGCGCGACGATCAGCACGGCAGCGAGACCCAGGTTGAGACCGCCGATGTCGCGCACGAGGTGCTCGTTGTACGGCCCATCGACGTCGACCCAGGCACGACCGAGTCCGGGGAAGTCGTCGAAGAACGAACGCGGTGCGAACTGCGCCCACAACCCGATCTCGAGCGATACCAGCGCCAGGTACCCGAGGGCAATGCGCATCCAGGTTCGATAGGTCATCGGAGATCCTTCCATCGGTCGACACAGTGGATCGTAGGTGCCCAGCGTGACACTCCTCGCAGCCGTTGCGATGAGATGCGCTGCGATTACTCCTGCCATGACCGCCAAGGGCGCTGAGTACTGTTCGCAAGCATGCAGTCGCTGGAGAACGAGGTCGACAAGGTCGCCGAGGGCAAGGACTTCTCCGGGGTCGTTCACGTTGATCGCGCCGGCCACGTCGAACTCGCCAAGGCTTACGGCATGGCGCACGTCGCACTACAGGTGCCCAATGCGATCGATACCCAGTTCGCCATCGCCAGCGCGGTGAAGGGCATGACCGCCGTTGCGGTCGTGAGTCTCGTCGACGACGGGTTGCTGGAGCTCTCGACGCCGGCGCGCGCGGTTCTGGGTGGCGATCTGGCGTTCATCGGGGACGGCGTCACGATCGAACACCTGCTGGCGCATCGATCCGGCATCGGTGATTATCTCGACGAGAGCGCCGAGCCCGACATCAACGACTACCTCATGCCCGTGCCGGTGCACGAGTTGGCAACGACCGAACAGTTCTTGGCCGTGCTCGACGGCTTTCCCAGCCAGTTCGAACCAGGTGAGCAGTTCGCGTATTGCAATGGTGGCTTCGTCGTGCTCGCCTTGATTGCCGAGCGAGTCAGCGGGATCTCGTTCCACGATCTCGTCCATCGACGGGTCTGCGAGCCGGCGGGAATGGTCGACACCGCGTTCCTGCGCACCGACGAATTGCCGGGGCGTGCCGCGCTCGGGTACGTCGAGGTCGACGGCGTGATGCGCAGCAACGTGTTTCACCTTCCCGTCCGGGGGAACGGCGACGGGGGCATCTACTCGACCGTCGCTGACATCCGCTCGTTCTGGTCAGCGTTCTTTGCCGGCCGACTCGTGCCCGAGACGTGGGTCGCCGAGATGGTGCGCCCTCACAGTGTCATTTCGGACACTGAGCGGTACGGGCTTGGGTTCTGGCTCGCCGGTGCGGGCGATGCGGTGAGGTTGGAGGGGTTCGACGCCGGCGTGTCGTTCCGCAGTTGGCACCACCCGTCGTCACAGCTCACCTACACGGTGATCTCGAACACGTCGGATGGGGCATGGCCCGTGACTCGTCGGCTGCACGAGTTGCTGTCGGACGACCGGCCCGACTGAGCAGCGCTACGGAGCAGGCAAGAAGTCGAGCAGCAGCTCGTTGACCCGATCTGGCGCTTCGAGCTGCATCCAGTGGCCCGCACCGTCGATGCGCTCGTATCGCCAGGTGTTGTCGATGAAACGTTGCGACGACTTCATCCCCGACTCCTCGAGCGCAATGTCGCCAGAGCTCCAGATGCCCATGGTCGGTGACTGGATCGGCGGGAAGACCAGCGGCGGCTCGACCAACGTGCGCGGGTGGAGGTTGGCTCGGTACCAGTTGAGCGCAGCGGTGAGCGCACCGGGGCGGGAGAGATCCGTGATGACCTGGTCGACGTCGGGGTGACTCGACCAGGCGCGCAGGTTGGCCCAGTCGTCGTTCGACAGCCACTGCTCGGCGATGTCCTCGAACTGGAACAGCAGCATGTACCACGACTTCTGTCGCTGTTCGAATCCCGCGTCGCGAAACGCAGAGGGATGGCCTACGGACAGCGCGACGAGGCGGTCGACGCGGTCGGGTACGAATGCGGCCATGGCCCATGCGAGAGCCGCTCCCCAGTCGTGCCCGACGACGTGGGAGCGCTGCACACCGATCGAGTCGAGAGTGCCCAACACATCGCCGACGATGTCGAGGATGCCGTACTTGTCGGCGCCCTCTGGCCTCGATGACTCACCGAAGCCACGGAGATCCGGGGCGACGACCCGGTAGCCGGCGTCGAGCAGTGCCGGCACCTGGTTGCGCCACAGGGCGTGCGAGTCGGGGAAGCCGTGCAGCAGCACGACGGCCGGGCCCTCGCCTTCGTCCTGTACCGCGAACGTGAGATCGCCGAGAGTGATGTTCTTCACGTCGTATCCCTTTCTTCAGTCCGAGGTCTCAGGCGCCGACGAGCGAGAGCAGCTCGGCACGTTCGGGCCCCGGAGGAGGTGTCGAATCGGCCAGAGCGACAGCTTTCTCGGCGATGCCCGGTCGAGCGAGCACGTTTTCCTGGAGATCGAGCAGCGTGACCACATCGATGAAGCCGCGGAGCAGATCCGGATCCCCGAGGATGGAGCTAGCAAGCGCCTGGCCCATGACCCAGTCGGCGTCGTCGCATTCGTATGGCCGTCCCTCCATCGCGGCTTCGACTTCGGCCAGGCGGTGGCGGTCGAATGAAAGCGTCTCGGCGAAGTACGGCTGAACGGTCTGGTCGGTCAGCTCGCTCCATCGCATCGCAAGGCCCTTGGCATCGTCGAGTGATTCCTCACGAAGCATCGATCGAAGCGCGGCAGCGTGAACGATCCCGATCGACATCCCGCGCCCGAGTGACGGGTTCGTGCACGCCCACGCATCGGCAAGCGCAACCATCCCGGTGGCAACCGGTGTGCCGTCGACGACGTACGTCCGTTGACGGTCTTCGATCTTGGCCATCAGCTTGACGTCGGTGATCGGCTCTGCATCGATCCAATGGGCAACGAGCGGAAAGGCGCGCACGACCTTTTCCCAGCAGTCGACGTCCAACATGCCGCGCAGTGCTGCGTCCTTCGAGCTGGTGATCACGCCTACGCCCCAAGTGCCATTGTCGGCCGGGAGTGTGAGGACCGAGACCGAGCCATAGTGCTGCAACAGCCCGCCGAATGCCGGCGGTACCGATCCGTCTGCCGACCGGAAGTGACGGCCGTAGTAGACGAAGCCGCAGTCCTCGATCATCTCGTGAGGGCCAGGAGAACCGACGTCGCGCAGCCAGGTGGGCATGGCGGACCTGCGTCCGCCCGCATCGACCACGAGATCAGCCGTGATCTCCTCGCCGTCTTCGGTGCGGACACCAGCGACTTGGACGATGCCGTTGGCGCCGTTGGCCGTCAGCACGCCTGCCACGCCGACGCCGCGACGAATGGTGACACCCGATGTGGATGCAGCCATGGTGGCTACAACGGACTCGGCAACGGGACGCCGCGCAGTGACGCTTCCGAAGCGTTCGTCGCCCTCCCGCCAACCGCCGCTGATCTCGGCGGGAACTCCGACGAATGGATTCATGCGAAGCGCGCCGGCTTCGACCATCGCATCGGTGAGTCCGGGAAGCTCTGCATCGGCGACATGACGGAACCTCGCCAGGAAGAAGTGCAGCATCTTGAACTGATTGACTCCGCGCCTGTCCCAGTCGTCCCATGCGTTCTGCGGTGGAGGCGGCGGAGCGGGATCGCGCTCGAGCACGGTCACCTCGTGACCGTCGTTGGCGAGCATCATGGCCGCACACGTACCAACGATCCCGCCGCCTACAAAAACGATACGTCCCATAGGAGTCCCCCTCTCGGCCAACTTTGGTCACCCTAATCGTGGCGCTGCCGGGCCGCGACAGCCGACTGACGTTACCGCTGGCCCAATGTCGCGCGTCAGTCGCTATACTGGCGCCTGGATGCGGAAACGATGCCCATCGGGATCCTGGATCACCATCACCTTCGTGCCCCAATGCGTCTCGACGAACGGACTGACGACATCGACACCGTCAGGCACGACGTAATCCGAGCCGGCTCCGAGGTACATCTCGGTGGCAAGAGGATCTTCGATCGACTGCTCGGCCAGGAAGATCGTCGGCCCACCCGCCGGGTGGCTCAGCATTCCCGAGCCGTGACCGGTGTCGAAGTCCAATGCGAAACCGAGCCGCTGCCAGAAGGCGACGGCCCTGCCCCAGTTGTGAGTCTCCACATAGAGATGGTCGAATCCGTTCGTCGTCATCGGTCTCAGAATCTAGTGTCGAGCGAACCCGTTGGGCGCCGGGGCTTCCCCGGCCGCGGTCGTTCGGTGCAACAGGCGTCGACTGCCGTCGTAGTCGTTGATCGCCAAGTGGAGCAGGCATCGATTGTCCCAGATGGCAAGGGTTCCCGGTGCCCAGCGGAGGCGGCAGGTGAGCTCGGCGCTCGTGGCGTGGCCGATGAGGTGCTGCAGCAGTGGTTGGGATTCCTCGACGGTCATGTCCTCGAAGCGCTGTGTGTAGACCGGGTTGACGAAGAGCGCCTTTCTGCCCGTGACCGGATGCACACGAACCACGGGATGAACGACCTCGCGGTCGGCCGACGGGTCATTGCGGGTCATGATCACGGACCTGCTGACGGCGGCCGTGGCGTCCGGCCCCCTCGTTCCGTGTGGCCAGGCGGTATGGATGGCCCTCAGCGGGTCGAGCAGGCGTTTCATTCCAGTTGAAAGCGTGTCGTATGCGGCGTACTGGCTCGCCCACAGCGTGTCGCCGCCGACCTCCGGCAATTCCAGGGCGTAGAGAAACGTGAGGCTCGGTGGCTCGTCGAGGAACGAGAAGTCGGAATGCCAGGTGCCGCCGAACGTGGAGATGTTGCGCTCGTCCGGTTCCTTGAGCACCGCGACAACATCCGGATGGTCCGCGAGCGGGAACGATGTACGGCACGCGCAGGACGGCGCCGAACCGGCGGGTCAGGTCGACCTGCTGCTCGGGTGTCAGGTCTTGGTCGCGCACGAACAGCACCGCATGTTCGGCCAGCGCTTGGTTCATCAGCGACATGATCTCGGATGACGGTTCGCGCAGATCGATGCCGACGACCTCAGCACCGCACGCAGGAGCAACCGGGCGGATCGCGACTTGATTCATCGTGCCCAGTATGTCGCCTGCGCGAAGCAACGGCGCCAGGCCTCAACCGGCGTCGCGGCCGTCGGACAGTGAGCGAGCGATGTAACGGTCGAAGTCGTACACATTGCGTTCGAAGTACGACAGAGGGCCGCGTTGCAAGGTGGTGCGCTGCACGCCGCGGAAGACGCCCTCGACGATGGGCCGATCCTCTGAATTGACGGTGTTGAGCAGGTCGAGCAGATTCGCCGACGTACGCGTCGGGGTCTCGCTGGTCGGCGAGCACTTCCGGTGCGACCGACACGTCCCACCGGATTCGAACCTGGCCGACACCGAGCGGGCTCAGCTGCAGGTACCACAGCCAGTCGGGTTGCAGTTGCATGACGTGCGTCGGAAAGGCTGCACCGAGCACGATCGTGTGCCGCCAGTCGCCTTCGAGCGATGTGTTGGATGGATGCGCAACACCTGATCGTGCGTCGGCATCGTGGCCGACGAGGTGGTAGGCGAAGTGATCGGTGCCCGCGTGCATCGTGGTTTGCAGGGTGTTGTCGCCGTTCTTGGCAAAGCTGTTCTTGTGCACCTTGAACACGTGGTAGGCGTCCATGAAGTTCTCGTACAGCAGCTTCCAGTTGGTGTCCCACACATCGACCTGACGATGCACCGGCACGTAGCCGGCCATGTGGAACCGACCGACGACATCGGCGAGACCCGCCAGCCGCTGCGCCAGGTCAGCGGCATCTGGCGTCTTGCGTGACGAACAGGAAGCCCTCCCACTCCTCGATTCGCAGCGAGGTCAGGTGATGGTCTGCCGCGTCGAACGGCTTGCCATTGCTGTCGACCGTGCGATTCATGTACGGAGCACCGATCAACTGCCCGTCGAGCCGATACACCCACGCGTGGTACGGACACGTGATGCGCGCCTCGTTCCCGCAGCCATGCAGCAGCGGCGAGCCGCGATGCACGCACACGTTGTCGAACGCCGAGACGGTGCCATCGTCGCCGCGCACGACGATGATCGAACGATGCGCGCCGGGTCTGGTGTGGTCGTTGGTGGGTATCTCGGCGGTCAGGTAGTCGCCGCATGCGGCAGATCGGCTGTGCGACCGACGCACGACCACTCGGTCGAGAAGATGCGGCGGTGCTCCTCCGCCAGCACGTCGGGCGACGTGTACGCGGCCGGCGGCAGCATGCGACCTGCCTCGAATGGCAAGGCGCATGTGCGGCGAGCTCAGCCCAGATCGAGTCAGCCGACATCGACATCGAGCACTTGCCTTCTCTCCACGGCAGGGTGGACGCGGCGACCGTCCACTCGCCTCCGACGCGTTCGGCGACGCTGAACTCGCAGTCGAGCAGTGCTTCGATCATCGGTCGGTCGTCGGCATGCTCGTCGACCAGCTCGACCAGCCGCGCCGGTCGTGGAATCGGAACGCTGCGATCGCGGACGAGCACCGCGACATGCCCGGCTCGGTACATCGTTGTCATCAGCGGTCGTACGTGACGCCGAGTGGATCGCGGCTGCCGGGAACGAGCCGCCATTCCTCCACGTACGCACCACTGGGTGCCCGTTCGATCATCACCGTCCCGTCATCGTTCCACGTCATCAGGCCAGGTTCCGGAAACGCCGGAGACAGGCTGGAAGTTCACGCCGTGGCCGCGCGTGTGCCACGAGGCCGTCGCGGACTGCGCAGACCGTCGGGGCGATCGACGACGTGGACCGCATTCGGTGAACCCGCTGCTCGCATCGCTCGCAGGCGATGGCGCGCAGCTCGTCGATGCTGCACTCGTGCAGCGCTGCGCGATCCGAATGGATACGGACGGTCGCGCCGGAATGCGCACGTCGACCATCGATGATTCCGTCTGCAGCCACACGACGATGGTGGTGTCGTCGAGCGTTCCATCGGGGAACTCGATCCACGCCCGCTTCCAGCATCCGAGCAACACGATCGGGAACCGTCCGCTGTCCACGAACGCACGGTAGCTGGCTGATCGACCGGGCTATCGACGGTCTTGCAGGAAGCGGAAGCGATCGCGGACCTCGGCGACACGCTCGGCGGAGATGTCGGCGAGCAGGATGCTCTCGGTCTGCGCCGCACTGGCCAGGATCTCGCCGAGCGGGTCGATGATCCGCGAGTCGCCGCTGTACGGCAGGCCGTTGCCGCTGCCGACGCGGTTGCAGCCGATGACGTACGCCATGGTTCTCGATCGCCCGCGCCTGCAGCAGTGCCATCCACGGCAGCCGGCGAGCCTCCGGCCAGTTGGCGGGTACGAGGTACACGTCGGTGTCGCCGGCCAGCTGTCCAGAACTCGTCGGCGAATCGCAGGTCGTAGCAGACGAACAGCGTGACGCGCAGTCCCTCGACCTCGACCGTGCACGAACTGATCGCCCGCCACGGAAGTGCTTGGTCTCGCCGCCGTACGTGAACGGGTGGATCTTGCGGTAGCGATGCTGGGTGCCGTCGGGCGCGGCGAGCACGAACGTGTTGTGCGGGCGCTGGTCGTCGGCCGGAGCGTCGGCGGCGATCTCCGGGCACGAGCCGGCCGACCCACACGCCGTGCAGCCGAGCCTGCTCGGCGAGGAACTGCGACGACGGTCCGCCCTCGGGCTCGCCGAGGTCTTCGCGATCGGTGGCGAAGCCCGTGGAGAACGTCTCGCTGAGCAGGACGAGACGGGCGCCGGCAGCCGCGGCGCCGGCGATCAGCGGCGCGAGGTGGGCGAAGTTCGCTTGCCGGTCGCACCAGGCGATGTCGTGTTGGATCGCGGCGACGCGCATCGTCGCATCCGCCGATCATATCCGGTGGCCAGTTTGGCAAGACGCTCGGCGGCCTCGTCGAGCACCTCGAGCCGCTTGCAGAACGCGAACCGCACGAGGTGCCGTCCTTCGTGCCGGTTGGCGTAGAACACCTCGTTGGGAATCGCGACGACGCCGCAGCGTCCTGGCAGCGCGCGGCAGAACGCCATGCCGTCGCCGTCGGGCTGCATCGGCCGGATGTCGACCGTGACGAAGTACGTGCCGTGGGTCGGGTACACGTCGAAGCCGGCCGCGAGCAGACCGGGCAGCAGGCGGTCGCGCTTGGACTGCATGTCGGCGGCGAACTCGGCGAAGAACGAGTCGGGCAGACCGAGGCCGACGGCGATGGCGGGCTGGAACGGGCCGCCGCTGACGTACGTGAGGAACTGCTTGGCCGTACGCGCGGCCGCGAGCAGCGCGGGCGGAGCGCAGATCCAGCCGATCTTCCAGCCGGTGGTGTTGAACGTCTTGCCGCCGCTCGAGATCACCAGCGTGCGCTCGCGCATGCCGGGCAGCGTCGCCAACGGGATGTGCTCGTGCGTCGTCGAACACCAGGTGCTCGTAGACCTCGTCGGTGATGACGATCAGGTCGTGCTCGATGGCGAGGTCGGCGATCAGCTGCAGCTCGTCGACGCTCAGCACATGCCCGGTCGGGTTGTGCGGCGTGTTGATGAGCAGCAGCTTCGTCTTCGGTGTGATCGCGGCGCGGAGCTCGTCGAGATCGAACCCGTACGACGGAGGTCGCAGCGTGACCGGCTTCGCAACCGCTCCGGCGAGGGCGATGCACGCCTGGTAGCTGTCGTACATCGGCTCGAACAGCACGACCTCGTCGCCGGTGTCGAGCAAGCCCATGCAGAGATCCCGCCAGGGCCTCGGTCGCTCCGGCGGTGACCAGCACCTCGGTATCGGGGTCGTACTGCAACCCGTAGAACCGCTGTTGGTGCGCGGCGATGGCTTGGCGCAGCACCGGCATTCCCGGGCCGGGCGGGTACTGGTTGAGCCCGCCGTTGATGGCCGCGATCGCTGCATCGAGCACCTCACGGGGCCCGTCGGTATCGGGGAAGCCCTGGCCGAGGTTGACGCTTCCCGTTGACACGGCAAGGGAGCTCATCTCGGCGAAGATCGTGGTGCCGAAGCCCTGCAGCTTGGCGGTGAGGTATGGAAGGCGCGCTGACGACACGCCGAGAGCGTAGGCCCGTCAGGTGACGTTGATCGTGCCGTGCATCGAACTGTGGATGTTGCAGTGGATCGCGTACGTCCCAGCCGTCGGGATCGTCAGCGTGGCAGTTCCATTGGCCGGGACATCGACGCTGAACGAACCGCCGTCGTCGGTGACGGTGTGCCCCACACCGTCCTCGTTGGTGATGGTGAACTCAGTTCCTGCGGTGACCGTAGGACTCGAGAAGGCGCTTCCGGAGATGGTCATTCCGGCCGACGAATCTGCGGGTGTGGTATCGCCCAAGGCTGCTGCGTCTGTTGCCGCGGGAGCACCTGTGCTGTCGCTGTTGTCGTCGCTACTGCACGCCGGTACGACGAAGGCCAGGAGACAAGCACCTCCGAGGACGATGCTGCGCTTCTTCTGAGTCATGATTTGCTCCATTCTCATTGTCTGAACTCATTGAGATTTTCCGGCCCGAATGAATGTGGTAGTAGACCGTCCAATGTGAAAGTCGCCCGAATGCCGTCGGGACCGGCGGCGTAGATGGGCGTGTTGCCCGCGGCGAACTCCCGGAGACGTTGGCGGCAGCCGCCGCAACACGTACTGATGGCTTCGCCGTCGCACACCGTGACCACTGCGACGATTTCGCGCTCGCCCGCAGCCACCATGGCCGCGATCGCCCCCGCTTCGGCACACGAGCCCTGTGGGTACGCAGCGTTCTCCACGTTGCAGCCAGAGAACACGCGACCGGTTGCGGTGCGGAGCGCTGCGCCCACGGGGAAGTTCGAGTACGGGGCGTAGGCCTGGGCCTGAACCGCCCTTGCGGCGGTGAACAGTTCTTCCACGTCGGGCTCCATCAGCCGCTCACAGTAGGCACGTCACCGCTCCTTTGTATCGTCGCCCTCCATCCATCGGCGATGGAAACGCTCCAGCCCATGCCGACGAACGTCTCGCCCACGCCGAGAAGATCGTCGTACGGCGGCAGACCGACGAGAGGGGTCTGCGTACGCGACGCACTGCTGCCTTCGATCAAGTGCACGGCGACACCACTCGCCGGCAGATGATCGTCGAAGCCTTCGGCGGTGAGCAGCTCCACCGTCAGGAATCGGCGATCGTCGATCGGGACGACAGCCAGTCTGGTTCCCGAAGGCCCGTTGGAGGGTGCGAGCGCCACGGTGCTGCCCGACGTCGGAATCGCGACCACAGCCGACGTCGGCAGCCAGCCGGCGGCGAGCCGGTTGATGGCCAGCGTGTCTGGACCGTCGCGGCGATCGGGGTGCACCTCGCGCGGCGCCGCGCTGTTGCTCATCAGATCGATCGCGCTGCGATTCGGCTCGCTCTGCGTTTCGTCGTACCCGCTGTGGGGCCAGCCGAGCGCATGGCCCATCTCGTGCTCGACGAGATCCATCGGCGGTTCGTCACCCCATTGCGATCCGAAATCTGCCGCGCCGACGTAGACAGAGCGCCGTGTCACCGACACGATGCACGGAGGAGCGGTGCACGCAGCGCCTGGATTGGCGAAGCCGCCGGGTTGTGTGGCGTTGTGCTCGGCGTCGGCGATTGTGATGACTCCGTGGGCGGCGTCGCTCGCCGCTGCCAGGGCTTTGTCGACACATGATTGCGGCTCGTCGGCTGCAGCGATCGTCACCTCGCCGGCCGCGGTGAACTGTGGTCGGTACGTACCGCGCGACAGCGTGTCGAAGTACGCGCTGACCCTGGCGTTGAGAATCGTCGCCAGTGTGCCGGGGTCGAGGGGCAGCCTGAGCGGGAGGCCGGCGTACACGATCGAGCGCGTGTCGGTCGGTACGTGGCACACGAAAACGTCCCACGGATCGTCGCCCGTCGTCATCCATCGTGTCTCGTCGGTGGCGTCGATCACCGACTGCACGGCCGACGGAAGCCGCGGCGCTGGATCGGTGCACGACACCAGCACGAGCAGGCCGATCAAGCAGGTGCGACGCACGCCGTGAGGCTATGTGCGCGCCGTCCGCTATCCATGGCACGATGTGACATGGCCGCTCGCCTGATTCGCCATCGTGTGCTCGAGAATTCGGTCGTTCGGACGGTGCTGTCAGTGTGGGCGTGGCTCGTGCTCGGCATCGTCGTCATCGTGTGGGTGCCGTTGGTGGCAATCGTCCGTCTCGTCACGGCGCCGTTCGACAAGGGTCGCTATGCCGCGGGCTACCTGTTCCGCAAACTGACCGTCGTGCATCAACTGCTCAACCCGCTGTGGAGGTTCCGCACCTCGGGCGTGAAGATCACCGACCCTCGCCGTCCGTACATCGTCGTCGCCAATCATCAGAGCTTCGTCGATATGTTGCTGATCTCGCATCTGCCGTGGGAGATGAAGTGGTTGTCGAAGGAGGACTTCTTCAAGTACCCGCTCGTCGGTTGGCTCATGCGCATGGCCGGCGACATCAAGCTCATTCGCGGCAAGAAGGAATCGGTCGTTGCGGCGATGGAGTCGTGCAAGGACCGCCTGTCGAAGCACGTCAGCGTGATGATCTTCCCGGAGGGCACCCGCAGCACCGATGGCGAGGTCCGCAAGTTCAAGGACGGGGCGTTCCGCCTGGCCATCGAGACGGGCACTCCCATCCTGCCGTTGGTGCTCGACGGCACTCATCCTGCGCTGCAGAAGGGCGACTGGCGATTCGGTGTCACCGACGCGGAGGTACGCGTGCTCGACCCCATCGAGACCACCGGGATGACGCTCGACGACGTGTCGTCACTCCGCGACCGCGTTCGCACCATGATCGCTGACGAACTGGCGTTGATGAAGGCCAGCTGATGCCGCTGTTGTTCGCCAGCGACGACGATCGTGATCTGGTTCGCGCCGAACGCGATGTGGGTGCGGCATTCAGCGATCTCGATCTGGATCTCCGATCGCTTGCCGCCGTCTCCAACATCTTCCGCGCTGCGACCTCCGTGCGCAACCACATGGAGAACGGCGTGCTGGCCCAACACGAGTTGTCGTGGAGTGCGTTCACCACGCTGTTCGTGCTGCGGGTGTGGGGCGACATGGACGCACGTTCGCTGGCCGCCGAGGCCGGCGTCACCGCGGCGACGTTGACCGGTGTGATGAAGACGCTCGAGAAGCGCGGCCTGTTGCGACGCAAGAGTGATCGCGTCGATGGCCGACGAATCCTCGTGTCGCTGACCGCTCGAGGACGCATCGTCGTGGGTGATGTGATGCCGGCGTTCAACCGTCACGAGTCACTCGTCACCCAAGCCCTCACGGCGACGGAACAGGACGATCTCGCCCGCTTTCTGCGCACCATCCTCCGCACGATCGAAGCCATCGACCTCTGAGCCCTGAACGAGTGTTTCCGGTCATCCCGAGGTGGTCGCAAACACTCCGTCAGGCCCGAGTGGGCAGGAAACACTCGATCAGGAGTTGGGGGTGGAGAACTGGCGGGCTGCTTCGACCAGCCAGGCGAAGGCAGGGTCAGGCTGTTCGGCCAGCATCTCAGGGTGCCACTGCACGGCGAGCACCTCCGGATGACCGTCGACCTCGAAGCCTTCGATGACGCCGTCCTCCGCGGTTCCGGTCACGACGACTCCGCGGCCGGGGCGCCCGACTGCTTGGTGATGAAGGCTGTTGGTGGCGACCGTCTCGCCGTACAACGATGCCAGCCGGCTGCCGGCGCTGACCTGAACGATGTGGCACAGGTCGGTGCGCAGGGTGGTCCACATCGCATGGGTGCCTGACTCGTCGAGATGTTGTACGAGCGTGCCGCCGAGTGCGATGTTCAGCAGTTGGGCGCCGCGGCACACGCACAGCATCGGGAGTCGACGATCGAGCGCGGCACGGATCAATGCCAGCTCCCATTCGTCGCGCCCGGGCTCGATCTCGCCGAGCTCTGGATGAGGGTGCTCGCCGTACAACGACGGGTCAGGATCGGCCCCGCCGGTCATCACCAGACCGTCGAGGCGGCTGATCATGTCGACCGGGTCCGCGTCGCGGGTCAGTTGCACCGGCAGTCCGCCGACCGCGGAAATGCCCTTCGGGTATTCGCTGAGGTGCAGATCGACCTCTTCTCCCTGCAGCGCGTCGAGCGGCAGGTGCGAGACGCGCTCGACCGGCCACCGCCGGCCGGACATCCCGATCAGTGGACGTCTCGTCATGCGGCTGTCACCGAGATCGGCAGCCGCTTGATGCCGCTGATGAAGTTCGAGCGAAGTCGTTCGATGGGTCCGTTCGAGCGGACGTCGCTGATGCGTGGAAGCAGTTCTTCGAAGACGACCTTCAGTTCCATCCGCGCCAGTTGAGCACCGAGACACAGGTGCGGGCTCATCCGGCCGAAGACGACGTGGTCGTTGGGCGAGCGGTGGATGTCGAACGAGTACGGGTCGGGAAACTGACGGTCGTCGAAGTCGGCCGAGTTGAACCAGATCACGACCTTGTCGCCGCGTCTGATCTGTCGATCGTGCATGGTGGTGTCGCCTGTCGCTGTGCGCCGGAAGTGCATGGTCACCGTGCCCCACCGGAGGATCTCCTCGACCGCGGACTCCATCAGGGCGGTTTCGCCGGCGATCACCGAATCGCGCAGTTCGGCAAGCTGATCCGGGCGTTCGATCAAGGCGTTCATGCCCGCCGCCATGGTGTACCGCGTGGTGTCGTTGCCGGCGCTGACGAGCAGCACGAAGAAGTTCTTGAACTCGCGCTCGGTCAATCGGTCACCGTCGATCGTCGGAGCAAGGATGTCGCTGATGACGTCGTCGGTGGGGTTGGCTCGTCGCTGCTCGGCCTGGCGTTCGGCATAGCGGTAGAGATCCAGAGCAGCGGGCGAGCGGAACGGAATCGACTTGAACTCCTCAGTGTCGGACAGGCCGACGGGATGCTCGGTGAACTCCGGATCGAAATTGCCCAGCAACGCATCGCCGCGTTCGACCAACCAGTCGCCATCCTTCTCGGGCACCCCCAGCAAGGTGCCGAGCATGCGCATCGGCAACTGCTTGGCAATTCGTTCGACGAAGTCGAACTCGGTGCCGCGATGCGAGCGCGTCGTCGATGACGGCGCGTGCGAACAGTCGGATCCCGTTCTCGTAGGCGTAGACCTCTCGTCGACTGAACGGCTTCGACACCAAGCGGCGATACCGGGTGTGCTGTGGCGGGTCGTATTCCAGCATGTTGCGTCGGGCCTCGAAGTCGTCGAGGTCCATCTCCTCCAACGTGATGCCTTGCGCGCTGGAGAACGTGTCGACGTTGCGACTGACCTGCAGCAGGTCGTCGTAGCGCGTGATCGCCCAGAACCCCTTGCCGCCGTCGTGCTCCGGCCACCAGCTGACCGGGTCGTCGTCGCGCAGTCGTTGGAACGTGGCGTGCGGTACACCGGCCACGTACGTGTCGGGATCGGTGATGTCGGCGTCGGCGGGGCCGAGGTCGACGAGCGACGACTTCATCCGCCCATGCTAGTTCGGTCCCTAACGATCGAGTGGAGTGTCTGGGTGCACCCAGGTGGGCGCCGAACACTCCACTCTGACCTTGTGGAGTGCCCGGGTGCACCCAGGCGGGCGCCAAACACTCCACTGCGATGCTTACCCCAGTGTGATGTTGGATCCCGACAGGTGCACGTTGCCGCCGACCACTCGGCCGCCGACCACCTGGGAGCTGCTGATATGGATGCCGCCACCGACCGCGGCGATCGTGCCCGTCCACGACACATGGCTGCCCGCAGAGGTGGATGCCAGTGAGCCAGCACGACCCGCCGCCTGCGAGCAGGGTCGGCAGGCCCGCGGCCGCGGGGCTCATCGTGGTGCTGCCGGTGATCGTGATCCGGCCGGTGGCCACGAGGGTGACACCCGTCAGCACAGCAGAAGATGACGAGATCAGCACGTCGCCGGCGACATAGTGGATGCCAGGCGTCAGGGTGCCCTTGGCGACGACGATGCTGTCGGAGTGTGCGGCGTAGCCGCTCACCTTCGAGTACGTGCCGCCCGGGGCGAAGTCGCTGATCGCCCACGGCAGATCCGACGGAACCCGTGTGGAGCTGTAGACGACACCGGCACTCGAAACACCGTGACCGATGCTGCTGAAGCCGCCATACGAGATCCTGCCCGAGACAGCGGCCGAGCCACCCGAGATCTGCACGTTGCCGTTGCTGCGCAGATCGCCCGTGATCGACGCCTTGCTCCCCGTGATCTGCAGACCGCTACCGCACGACGGCCCGAGGAGCGACAGGATCGTCTGACCCGGCAAGGTCGTCGGCGCGACCGCCGCGGTCGTCGGCGGTGTTCGTCGTGGTCGTGGTCGTGGTCGTGGTCGATGTGGTCGTGGGCGGCAACGTTGTGGTTGTTGTTGTCGTCGTCGTTGTCGACGTCGTGGTGGGAGGCAACGTGCTGGTCGTCGTCTGATCGCCGAGGGCCGGCGCCTGCGTGGTGGTCGTTTCCTCGATCATCGGTGCTTCCGTCGTCGCCGGCTCGTCGGTGGTCGTCGTCGCCGCTTGCGTCGTCGTCGTGGACTCCTCGCTGGTCGTCGTGGGTGCGATGACCTCGCAAACATTCGGTGCGCCAGGGGTACCGAATTCGCCGAGCGATCCGTATGTCGTCACCGAGGTGCACCAGTTCGTGGCGACCGCGTTGTCGTCGGCAGGTGAACGAAGGGCAGCCGAAGCGCCGATCCGGTACGGCAGTTGGCTGTTGGGCGTCCACGTCACCCGGTCGACGGGTGCCAAGGAGGCGTCGTACAGGTTGATCTCGTCAGCGGCCTCCACCAGGGGGAACGCCGAGCCGTAGGCATAGTCGACGTGTGCACCGCCGTTGAGTTCCGCAGTGTCACGCCCGAGCACGAACGTCGCGCCTGGGGCGAGCGGCAACGGCCCCGCAGACACGATGGTGAACGCGTCGTAGTCGTCGTCGCGGAGCACCCAGCCGTTGAGATCGAGGGTCTCGTTGCCGGCGTTGTAGAGCTCGATCCATTCAGCGACGGTGTCGCTGAGCGCCTTGGGATCGAGGTGGACCTCGTTGATCACCACACCCCGATGTGGGCGCGGAGAACAGTCGTTGGCGGCTGCAGGCGTGCCGCGATCACCACGACCGAACTGCGGTGCGCTCTCGCACCATGTCCCATCGACGAGTGCGATCGATGCACCGTTGGGTCGCGGCTCGACCGCGGCCTGCCAACGAGCCTCGTCGACGCGCTGCCCGTACTGATCGGTCAGGACGATGCCGTCGGTGTCGTTGCTGAGCACGAAGCTGTCTCCGTACGAATACGCGACCGTTGCTCCGCCATTTCGCTGAACGTCAGTGTCGCGACCCAGCACCAGGTACCCGTCGGCGGCTACGACGAGCGAGCCCTTGATGACGTGACGGTCCGACGCACCATCCGTCAGGGTCCAGCCGGCGAGGTTGACCGGATCAGGAGTCGTGTTGTGCACCTCGAACCACTCGCCGACACTGTCGCCGACGGCCGCTGGATTGCGCAGCACTTCGCTGATCACGACCGCTGGTGGCGGCAGCGGGAGCTCGCACGAGTTCTCGGAACCGGGCGAGCCGAAGTCTCCGGCGCCGAAGGGCATGGTCGACTCACACCAGTTGGCGCCGAGGGCGTTGTCGGCCGATGGGAGGCCGAGGCTGATGGATCGACCCGACGGAATGGGAAAGCCTGCCGCGGCACTCCACTCGACGCGGTCGACGATGGCCCCGCCGCGCGACTTCAACACAACTCGGCCGCTGGCGTTGTAGAGCGGGACACCGGTGCCGTAGACGTACGCCGGCGTAATGCCACCGTTGGCGGCTGGATCACCGTTCGCAGCGAGTACGGGGTGAGCGCCAGGGGCAACGGTCAACGACGTAATCGTGTGAGTCTTCAGGTCGCCCCCGACGATCGTCCAACCGGTCAGGTCGATAGGCACCGTTCCGAGGTTGGTGATCTCGAACCACTCCGAGTTGCGCTCGCTGGACGGGATCTCGGGGTCGAACATGACCTCGGTGATCGCAATCGGCTGCTGTCCGGGCGTGAGGCACCACGATGCCGAACCAGGGGTCCCACGATCGCCCGCCGACCATGGCAACGTCGACATGCACCAGTTGGCGCCGATGCTGTTGTCGAGGCTGGGGTCGCGCAGCGACATCGACGCGCCGTCGGGATCGGGGAAGGTCTTCCCGTTGTCCCATCGAACCCGGTCGAGTTGCACCAGATCGGGGTCAGCGATGACGAGTTCGTCGGTGTCGTTCTGCAAGACCATGCCGCTGCCGTACGAATAGTCCGGCTTCAGGCCGCCGTTGGCCGACGGCTTGGCGGCGAACAACGCATAGCCATGCGCCGGCACGACAACGGCGGTGGTGATCGTGAAGCTGTCGAAGTCGTCGTCCTTCACGGTGAACCCGGTCATGTCGACGGGCTGGTCACCCGGGTTGTACACCTCGAAGTACTCGCCGCGCTGATCGCCGGTCATTCCAGGGTTCTGCATGACCTCCGTGATCACGAGCCGTTCTGTCGACCCTTGGCAGCGGTTCGGCGCGCCCGGGGTCCCGAGATCGCCGCGCCGCATGACCGATACCGCGGCGCACCATTTCGCGCCCTTGCTGTTGTCGGAGGACGGGTCTCCGAGCGACATCGAGGCCCCCTCCGGCACCGTGAACCCGCTGCTCCAATCGACACGGTCGCGCTCCGTCGCCGATGGGTCGCGCAGGATCAACCGATCGCTAACCTCGGACAGGACGATCCGGTTGCCGTACACGAATCGCGGCGACACGCCGCCGTTGCGGAAGGAATCGGCGTCGCGTGCCAGCACCAGGAACTGGCCGGGGGCGATGTCGAGCGAAGGGAGCACCAAACGGTCGCGCACCTCGTCGCCAAGGGTCCAGCCGGCCAGGTTCGTCGCCTCGTCACCGGCGTTGTAGAGCTCGATCCACTCCCCTCGCGAGTCGTAGACGCGCTGCGGGTTGACCATCAACTCGTTGACGATGACGTTGGGTCCCCGAACGGCCAACGCCGCCGGGCCGGAGTCGATCGAGCGCGACGGCTCCAATGCACGCCAACGCCAAAATGGACCCGGCCAGCCGCCGCCACATGGATCAGGTATCGGCGCGGCCCCTTCCCCCATGAGTCAAGATTGTGTCTATGACTTTCGCGGACCGTGTTGCGATCGTGACGGGCGGTGCATCGGGAATGGGCGCGGCCACTGTGCGCCGTTTGTCGGGTGCTGGTGCCAGGGTTGTCATCGTCGACCGCGACGCGGACTTGGCTCAAGCCGTGGCCGCCGAGGTCGGCGGAACGGCAATGATCGGCGACATCGCCGACTCGGGTTTCTGCGATCGTGCCGTCAGCGAAACCGTCGACAAGCACGGCGGGCTCGACGTCCTGGTGAACGCGGCCGGGGTGATCGTGCGGGCCAGTGGCGAAGACACCACCGACGAGCAGTGGGCGAGGATCATGGGTGTCAATGTCAGCGGTACCTTCTACATGTGCCGGGCAGCGCTTCGCGTGATGAAGCCTCAGCATCGCGGAGCGATCGTCAACTTCGGTTCGATCTGGGGTGACCTCGGTTCGTCGGGCGTGGCTGCGTACTGCGCATCCAAGGGCGCCGTGCACAACCTCACGCGAGCTCTGGCCATGGATCACGCCGGAGATGGCATCCGCGTCAACGCAGTGTGCCCGGGCGAGGTCAACACGCCCATGTTGCAGTCCGAGCGATCGGAGGCGGTCACCGATCAATTGCTCGCGGCGATCGCAGCGACGGTTCCCATGGGGCGGCTTGCCGATCCCGACGAGATTGCCCGAGTCGTGTGCTTCCTGGCGTCGGACGATGCCAGCTACATGACCGGTGCGACGGTCAGCGTCGACGCAGGCTACGGAGCGAGGTAGGCGGTGGAGCATCGACGGCTGGGTCGTACGGGAGCACTGGTAGCGCCGCTGGCACTCGGCACCGACAACATCTTGAACCCGACGCCAGAGGACGAGTCGAGCCGGATGATCATTCGCGCGCTCGACGGCGGCATCAACCTCGTCGACACGTCGAACAGCTACGGGTCGGGCGAGGCCGAGCGTGTGATCGGTCGGGTACTGGCCGAGAGCGGGCGCCGCGACGAGGTGGTCATCGCCACCAAGGTGCATTACCCGACCGGGCCCGGACCGAATGATCGTGGCAACTCGCGATTGCACATCATGCGCGCGTGCGAGCAATCGCTGCGGCGCCTGCAGACCGATCGCATCGATCTCTACCAGTTGCATCGGCCCGACTTCGATGTCCCGATCGACGAGACGCTGGGCGCATTGACCGACCTCGTCCACCAGGGGAAGGTCTGCTACATCGGCAGTTCCACCGCGCCGGCGTGGAAGGTGTTGGAGGCCGTGTTGCTGGCGGAGCTGAAGGGCTTCGTCCCGTTCGTCACCGAGCAGCCTCCGTACAACCTGCTCGACCGGCGGATCGAGAACGAGTTGGTGCCCATGGCCCTGAAGTATGGCCTCGGACTGTTGCCGTGGTCACCGTTGGCAATGGGTGTGCTCGCCGGTCGTTACGCCGACGACAACATCCGTCCGGAGGGATCGCGTGCCGCTCTCCGCGGCGGGATCTACGCCGATCGAGTCAGCCAACGCGCGGTCGAAGCCGGCAATCAGTTCGTGCGGTTGGCGCGCGAGGCGGGGGTCGACGCGGCGCGGTTGGCGATCGCCTGGGTGATGCAGCAGCCGGCCGTCGTTGCGCCGCTGATCGGACCGAAGAGTGTCGAGCAACTCGAACATCTGCTACCGCTGATGGAGATGTCCATCCCGGCCGACATCATCGCCGCGTGCGACCAGATCTGCCCGCCTGGCAGCGCTGTTGCCAACTTCCACAACTCTGCGCCGTGGATGAAGATGCAGATCGGCACGAGCACCGTCAGCACTGGCACGGGCTAGATCTCCATTGGCGAACGATGCCGCAAACCCCTGGGCGCTGTTCGAGAGCATCCCCGAGATGGTTGTCGTCGTCGACAGCGACGGCGTGATCCTGTATGCGAACGAGCGCTGCTCTGCGATCGTCGGCTGGGGACCTGCAGACTTGACCGGTCAGCAGATCGAGATGCTTGTACCCGAACGGCTCGACACTGTGCATCGTTCGCTCCGGCAGGGATATGCCGAAGGTCCGCGAGCTCGGCCCTTGGGCGGCATGCTCCTCACCGCGATGCACAGTTCGGGCCGCGAAGTACCGGTCGACATCGCTCTGAGTCCGCTCAGCGGACCGATCAGCGCAACCGTTGCCACGGTCAGGGATGTCACCGAGAAACTCGAGACCGCCGCCTTGCTCGCCGAGGCGCAAACCCGTCTCGAGGTGCTCGACGACCGCGACCGAATTGCCCGTGAGCTGCACGACAGCGTGATCCAGCGACTGTTCGCCGCCGGGTTGCACCTGCAGGCATCGACGAATCGCCCAGACATCTCCGATCGTGTGTCGGCCGTCGTCAACGAGATCGACGAAGCCATCCGTGAGATCCGTGGCGCGATCTTCACCCTGCATCGGCCCGCACAGCTCGACAGTGGCTTGGAAGCAGCGCTGCGTGCCAGCATCAACGAAGCGGCTCGATTGTTGGGTCATCGGCCGACGCTGCGGCTCGGCGGCATTCTCGTGAACATCTCGCCCGAAATGGGCTCCCAGCTGCTGGCCGTGTTGCGCGAGGGGCTGACGAACGTGGCCAAGCACGCCCAGGCGACGAGGACCGAGGTGTCGCTCGACGTCGCGACCGACGCGGTGACCCTGGTCATCCGTGACGACGGCGTTGGCATGGTGGAATCCAGCGCAACGAACACCAGCGGGCTCGGGTTGCGTAACATCAGCGAGCGAGCCGCGCTGCTGGGCGGCGAAGCGTTGTTCGTGCGCGGTGTTCCCAGAGGAACTGAAGTGCGCTGGATGGTGCCTCGCCGACCCTCCTGATCACCAGGTGGGGTCGCCGGTCGGATCAGCGCTCGCTCTTGGAACGCACTGCAAAGACCGCGGCCTCGGTGCGCCTCGTCATACCCAGCTTCATGAGGATCGACGACATGTAGTTCTTGACGGTCTTTTCCGCTCGATTCACCCTGACCGCGATCTGACGGTTTGTGAGACCCTCGGCAACGAGGTCGAGGATTGTTCGCTCGAGCTCTGTCAAGGCGGCCAGTCGAGGATCCTGGTCGTGACGCGGATTGCGTAGCCGCTCGACGAGCTGCCCGGTCACGGCAGGATCGATCAACGACTCGCCGCGCGCAACGCGATGTACCGCAGACACGAGATCGTTGCCTCGGATCTGCTTCAAGACGTACCCGGCAGCACCAGCCACCACGGACTGGAACAGCGCCTCTTCGTCGGAGAACGACGTCAGCATGAGACACGCCAGGTTCGGATCGAGGCTGCGGACATCTCTGCACACCTCGACCCCGCTTCCGTCGGGCAATTGGACGTCGAGTACTGCGACCTGCGGACGGGTCGCCCGTATTCGGGCGACCGCGTCGGCGCAGGTTCCCGCTTCTCCGACGACCTCGATGGTTCCATCAGCCTCGAGGAGTTGTCGAACACCCTCTCGAACCAGCTCATGGTCGTCCAAGAGGAACACGGTGACCTTGCTCGGAGCGGTTTCCATTTCTCCTATGGGATCACATCGGGCGGAGTTCGCCAAGGACCAAGGTCCCTTGCGGTTCATCATGTCCCTGCCACGACGTGCCGGCTGTGCTGCACTGCCTCGATGACCTCGTCGATGCCTTTGAGCGCTGTATCCATGCGCTGTGAGAGCAGCGACCCGTTCGATGCGCTTGCGACCATCGACGTGCCGAGCGCGAACAACCGCTGGATCACGAGGTCGAGGGACTCCTGGAGCAACTCGATTCGACTGTTCGCATTGGCCAGGTCGATCCTGGCGATCGCGCTGTCGACGACCGATTGTCGTTGCGCAGTCATGTCACGCACGACGGCAACGACCAGCGCAGATTCGGGGAGAGCGCTGAGCTGCACGTCGACCGGGAAGAGCGAGCCGTCGGAGCGTCGACCTTCGATGTCGAGGTCGTCGCTGTAGCTCATCAGGATCTCGAACGATTGACCGATCAACTCGTGGGCCTCGTACCGAAACAGGCGCAGCAGTGGGTTGTTGATGTAGACGATCGATCCATCGCCATCAGACAGCAGTACGGCGTCGGTCGTGCAGTCGAGAACCGTCGAGAGGAGAAGATCCGAGATCGGTATCACGGTCGGTCGCTGCTCGCTGCCATCGCCATCAGCTCGACGACTTCGCTGTCGCTGACCGCATCGAACGTGCGGTACCAACGGCCGACCGATCCGAACGGTTCGGGTTGGGCCAGGCAGATCACGCGGTCTGCTTCCGACTTCAACAACTCCACGACCTCCGGGGGTGCCACCGGTGTCGCGACGGTCACTTCTCGTGCTCCGTTGGCGCGGGCCACGCCGATTGCGGCACGAACCGTCGCGCCGGTGGCTATGCCGTCGTCGACGATGACGGCCGAACACCCGGCGAGAGGCTCGCGTGGTCGAACGGCACGCACGTAGCGGAGTCGGCGAGCCAGTTCTGCGCGCTCGCGTGATTCGACCGCGGCGAACTCGGCGTCACCCACCCCGGTCGCTCGCACGACATCGTGGTTGACGATGACGACACCATCTTCTCCGATCGCGCCCATCGCCAGTTCAGGCTGGTGCGGGACCCCGAGCTTCCTGACGAGGATGACGTCGAGTGGAGCGTTGATCGCCTCGGCGACTCGTGCGGCGACCGGAACTCCTCCGCGTGGCAGACCGAGCACGACGGGTTGTTGGAGTTCGGCCTTCGACACGTCGGCGCCCAGCAGTGCCCCTGCTGACTGGCGATCGTGAAAGACATGACGGTGCATGCGCGTTCCTTTCGGCTTCCCAGCGTCGCGCGAGCGAATGCTCGCCGGTAGGGGCTTTGGACTCTCCTTGACGAAATCTCAGGGTGTCGTCGGTGGATCAGCTACTCCGCGATACGCGTCGCGACCACGGGACCGACCGTCGGCGCGGCATCGCCGATGGAATATGCGGCGCGCAGTGCTTCGGCGGCCATCTTTGCGTCGGATTCGGTGCGGGCATGGATGACCGCGAGCGGGTGATCGTTGTCGGCGTGTTCGCCGAGGCCGAGGACGTCGCCGATTCCCACGGAGTGGTCGATCTCCTCGCCGACTTGCATGCGCCCTCCCCCCAACGACACGACAACCATTCCCACCGCTCGCGTGTCGATCGATTGGACGTAGCCGGTGCGGCTGGGCTCGACCCGGTGTGTCACGGCAGCGGAAGCCAGGTGCGCGTCCGGATTTTCGACGAGATCGGCAGGCCCGCCGAGAGCCGTCACCATGGCTTGAAAGCGCTCGGCCGCGCTGCCGTCGCTGCGCGCCACGACGAGCTTGCTGGTAGCCGATTCGATGTCATCGGCCAATCCACCGAGCACCAGCATCTCTGCGCCGAGGGCGAGTACGACCTCGGTCAGCCGGGGATCGTCGCTGGAGCCGACGAGCCAGTCGATCGTCTCTCGCACTTCCAGCGCATTTCCGGCAGTTCTGCCGAGTACCTGGTTCATGTCGGTGAGCAACGCGGTCGTCACCAACCCGGCGCCGCGCGCAACGGAGACGATGCTGTGGGCCAGCTCCTCCGCCTGGGCGAGATCGCTCATGAACGCACCACTGCCGAACGTGACGTCCATGACCAGTGCATCGAGCCCCGCAGCGAGCTTCTTCGCGAGGATGGACGCTGTGATCAACGAGATCGATTCGACGGTCGCTGTGACGTCGCGGATGGCGTAGAGACGACCGTCCGCGGGCGCGAGATCCGATGTCTGGCCGATGATCGCGCAGCCGACCTCGGCGACGACCTTGCGGAACAGGTCGTTGTCGGGCCGCGTCTGGTAGCCGCGGATGCTCTCGAGCTTGTCGAACGTGCCGCCCGTGTGGCCGAGCCCGCGGCCCGAGATCATCGGCACATGGCCACCGCACGCGGCGACCAATGGAGCGAGCATCAGGCTGACCTTGTCGCCCACACCGCCGGTGGAATGCTTGTCGAGCACGGGCCCGTGGAGGTCGGCACGATCCCATTGCATCGTGGTTCCGGATTGCGACATCGCCCGGGTCAGCGCGACGCGTTCGTCGACGTCCATCCCTCGAAAGAACACGGCCATCGCAAACGCACCGGCTTGGGCGTCGCCGACGCTCCCGCCGGTGATGCCTTGTACGAACTGTTCGATCTGGGCATCGGTGAGCTTCAGACCGTCTCGCTTGGCACGGATGATCTCTTGCGGCAGAAAAGGAAGCGAACCAGAACTCACTAGTAGTCCGCCGACAGCTTCGTGTCGTGCGAGCTGCCGAGCACCCGCACGATGTCGTTGAGCAGTCCGCTGGCGCCGAAGCGGAAGTTGCCGGGGTGAGCGCCGTCGGGCTCCAGGCAACGATCGGCGAGGTCGAGATACACGGCGGCGTCGGCGACGGACTTCACGCCTCCGGCCACCTTGAGCCCGATCCGTTGCCCGCTTCGCTGCGCGGCGGCGATGACATCGAGCAGGGCCGACGCGGCCTCGGGCGTGGCAGCCGGCTCCAGTTTTCCGGTGGATGTCTTCACGAAGTCGGCGCCGTTGGCGATCGCCACCGCTGCTGCTGCTCTGATCGTGTCTGGTTCGTGCAGCACGCCGGTCTCGAGAATGACCTTCAGCTTGCATTGGCTGGTGCCGCGGTGGACCAGCTCGCCGACGTGTCGCACCAACTCGCCGGCGGCGAGGTGATCACCAGCGAGGTATGCACGGAACGGGAAGACGACGTCGATCTCGTCGGCTCCGTCCTCCAGCGCCCCTCTCACCTCGGCGACCACTTCGCCGAGGGGTGAGGTGCCCAACGGGAAGTTGGCGACAGCGGCGACGAAGATGCCACTGCCGCTCACCCGGGCCCGGGCTTGCGCAACGAATCGGGGGTAGATGCACACCGCAGCCGGGTGGATGTCGATGCCGGGCGCAGGGGAGAGCGCCCGATCACACAGGTCGTCGATTCGTTCGGGCGTGTCGTCGAGGTTCAAGCTCGTCAGGTCGAGGCAAGCGAGGGCCCTGGCAGCCTGGCGTTCCTGGTCAGTTGCCGTCGTTTCAGTCATGGCAAAAGTCTGCCAGGGTCTGGTGGCGAGCGGCGACCGAGCTGGTCGATCATCGCAGCCGGCGGACCGACAGTTCGGGGTGGCTGACGTTGGGTGCCACCCGAATCCGCAGGTCGACGATGGAGAGACCCTCAGGCGTCGCAATGACCGGGTTGAGATCGATCTCGACGATCTCAGGTATGGAATCGACCAGCTGGCCGAGTCGAATCAGCAGCGCTTCGAGGGGTGCATGATCGATGGGAACCGCGCCGCGGTAACCGTCGAGGAGCGGAGAGATTCGCAGCCCGGTGACCATCCGAGCGGGGTCGCCTGCGGCCAGCGGAGCGGGACGCACGACGCGGTCCTTCAGCAGCTCCGCGGCGGTACCACCGGCCCCGAAGATCACCAGCGGGCCGAACGACGCATCGGTGGCGACACCCGCCAGCAGCTCGACGCCTGACGGCGACATGCTCTGCACGACGAATCCTTCGATGGTGTCGCCCAGTCGTTCACGCATGGCTGACCCGGCGTCGATCACGGCTTCCTCGTCGGGCAGCGACAGCTTGACGGCGCCGAGATCGGTCTTGTGCAGGATCGAGGATCCGGAAGCCTTCAGGGCGACGGGAAAGCCCAACCGCCTCGCCGCGGCCACGGCGTCGTCGAGGTCCGCGACGATCGCTGTTTCGACGAGTGGAAGGTCTGCGGCCGCTGCCAACGCGACCGCCGATGGCATGTCGAGCCAGCCACCTGCGGGAACATCGCGAAGGAAATCGAGCACCACATTGCGCGACCGCGATACGTCGATCAGCAGCTCCGGCGGCGCTGAGACGTCGGCTTGCAGCCACTCCGATCGACTGGCCATGTGGGCCAGCGCGCGCACGGCCGATTCGGGAAATCGATACGTGGGAACCTTGATCCCATCGAGTTGCACCGTCTCGTTGCCGGCGAGGACCGTGGCCAGCATCGTCTTGTCGGGTCGGCTTGCTGCGGCCGTCGCGATTGCATCGAGCATCGATCGGTCGCGATCGGGGAGCGGTGGCACGTAGATCGCCAACACGGCGTCGATGGCGGGATCGTCGAGGACGACGCGGAGTGCTTGCTCCAGGGCGACCGGCGATCCCGAGGCGACGATGTCGACCGGATTGCCCGTTGCCGCGGATGGTGGAAGAAAGCTGCGCAGGCGAGCCTGCGTCGCGTCGCTGAGCTCCGGCACCAGCAATCCGTGAGCCGTCGCGGCGTCGGCGGCCAGGATGGCCGGACCGCCTGCATTGCCCACGATGGCGACTCGTCGCCCACGCGGCGATGGTTGGCTGGCGAATGCCTGCGTCGTGTCGAACAGCTCCTCCAGGGTGTCGACGCGCGTCACTCCGCGCGCGCGACAAAACGAGCTCAGCGACATCGTCGGAGGTGGCCAAGGCGGCCGAGTGTGACATTGCGCCGCGTGCGCCGGCCGGGCTGCGGCCCGACTTGACGGCGACGATCGGCTTGATCCGGGCTACGCGCGAGGCGATGCGGACGAACTTGCGAGGGTTGCCGAACGACTCGAGGTAGAGCGCGATCACAGCCGTCGCGTCATCGCTCTCCCAGTATCGCAGCAGGTCGTTGCCGGAGATGTCGGCCTTGTTGCCGACCGACACGAAACTCGAGATACCGATGCCGCGTCTCGCGCTCTCGTCGATCAACGAGATGCCCAGGGCCCCTGACTGCGTCATGAAGGCGACGTTGCCGGGAATTGGATCGACTGGTGCGAACGTGGCGTTCATCCGGATCGCTGGATCGGTGTTTGCCAATCCCATGCAGTTCGGGCCGACGATGCGCATGCCGTAGCGCCGCGCCGACTTCACGATCGACGCCTCGACCGCTCGACCATCCGTGCCGAGCTCGGCAAATCCGGCGCTGATGATGACGATGCCGCCGACGTGAGCCGCGCCGCATTCGGCAACGACACCCTCGACGGCACCCGCCGGCACCGCGATGATCGCCAGGTCGGGCGGTGTCGGTGCGTCGCCGACACGTGCATACGCGTGGATTCCCCCGACCGATTCGGCGTGTGGGTTGACCGGCAGCACGGAGCCGGTGAACCCTCCTCGCACGAGGTTGTGCACGAGTTCGAAGCCGATGGTGCCCGGTGTACGGCTGGCGCCGATGACCGCAATCGACGCGGGGCTGAGGATCCTCCGGATCGACGCGACGACCGCACTGCGCTCGCGGTCCTCGATGTGCTCGTCGAGATCATCCGACGGAGCCAGGGGGAAGGTGACGTTGATGAGGCCGTCATCAAAGTGACTGCTGACGGCAAATCCGGCGTGGCGGAACACGTCCATCATTGCCCGGTTCTCTGGCAGCGTTTCCGCGTCGAAGCGGTCGATGCCGTTGCTTCTTGCTACTGCGGCGAGGTGTTCGAGCATCACGGTCGCCAATCCTCGGCGCTGCTGGCCGTCCTCGACGACGAATGCGACCTCTGCCCCCGTGTCGTTCGAGCCACCCCGGTCGTATCGAACGACCGCGACGACCAGTCCGTCGAGCTCGGCCACCAGAGCGAACCGGTCTCGGTAGTCCACTTCCACCAGGTGATGGAGCTGACCCTCTTGAATCTTGGGGATCGGTGAGAAGAACCGGAAGTAGATCGTCTGTGGTGAAAGCCGGCTGTGCAGGGCACGAAGTTGCTCGAGGTCGTCGGGCCGGATCGGGCGGATGTGTGCCGTACCTCCGTCGGACAGCACGACATCGCTCTCCCATTGACTCGGATAGGTCGGCGGCGAGCTGAGCTCGAGCAAGGTCATCACCTCGTTGTTGTCATGACGGTTGTCGCGGCGCCTCGATGGTCGCCTCTTCCTGTGGGCCAACGACAACCGTAGGGCGGGTGGCGCCGCCGTCGATAGGGACCTCTGGCCCGTCAGGCGGGTCATCGGGCACATTCGACCTAGCATCGGTTGCAGATGCGAATCCTCTCCCTCCTGCCGTCTGCGACCGAGATCCTGTTCCAACTCGGCCTGGCCGATGAGGTCGTCGGCGTGACGTTCGAATGCGATTTTCCACTAGAAGCACGAACGAAGCGGATCGTGTCGACCTCGGCGCTGCCCGAAGGGTTGACGCCTTCGGAGATCGACGCGGTCGTCAAGCAGCGACTCGCTGCCGGCGAAGACCTCTACCGCCTCGACCGAGGGGCGTTCGCAGACATCGACCCGACCCTCGTCGTCACCCAAGACCTGTGTGCGGTTTGCGCGGTCGACGTGACCGAGGTCGACGATGCCGTCGCCTACCTCGGCTGCAACGCGGCGATCCTGACGCTGGATCCGATGACGCTCGAGGAGGTGATCGAGTCGGTTCGTCTCGTCGGCGAGGCCACAGGGCGTGTCGCTGAGGCAGCAGTCGTCATCGCCGAGTGCTACGACCGCCTCGCGGGTGTGGCGGCCAAGCTCAATGGTGTCGCGGCCCGACCGACGCTGCTGCTGGAGTGGACCGATCCTGCGTTCACCGATGGTCACTGGGTGCCCGACATGATCGCCGCTGCGGGAGGGCGTTCGGTGATGGGCCGACCCGGTCACAACTCGCAGGGCGCGACGTGGGACGAGGTCGCCGTATGCGGAGCGGAGGTCGTGATCGTCGCGCCGTGCGGGTTTCGGCTACCCGGCGCGACCGAGTTGGCCCACGAGGTCGTCGCCAAGGGCGTACTACCCGAGGGCGTCGAGGTGTGGGCCGTCGATGCCGACGCGTTCGTCGTGCGACCCAGCCCGCGGGTGGTCGATGGCGTCGCGATCTTCGCCTCGATCCTGCATCCCGACCGTCATGGATTGCCTGATCCGTCGACCGCGACGCGAGTGCGCTGAAGCGTCAGCTCTTCAGCCAGGGATAGCGGGCGGTGTCCTTGCCGGCGTAGTCGGGATCGAGGTAGATGAAGACACGCTGGATCTTCCAGTCGCGGATCTCGAACACGTCGCACCAACGTCCGGCACCCGACTCGGGATCGCCCGCACGCCATGGACCGTCCTGATGCTCACCGTGGCTCGTGCCTTCGGCGACGATGGTGTCGCTGCCGGAGAAGATCCAGTTGAAATGGGAGAAGTGGTGGGTGATGCCCTTCAACGTCGCGCCGACGTCGCCGAACAGCTTGCCGATGTTCTCCTTGCCGTTGGCGAGGCCCCACTTCGGGAAATAGACCTGCGCGTCGTCGGCGAACAGGTCGAGGATGCTGCCGCCATCCGAGGTGACACCGCCGTTGTCGAACGCTTTCAGATATTCGATTGCAACCGATTTGCGTTGCTCGTCGGTCATCGTCTGAGTGCTCAGTGCCATGCGTGCCTCCGGTCATAATCCGAGATGAGAGCCGAACTCTACGCATGCCCGGAAACGTGCGTCGACCCGGCGGCGGAAGCGCTCAGGTCGAATCGCGAAGGCTGAGGATTGACGTGCCGTCGACACCCGTGGTCGGCGAATAACGCTCCTTCAGAAGGGCGTCGACCTCGCCTGACGGGTTGCAGAACACCGCGGACTGGTAGCCGACCACGAACGTCGGTGGGTGCTCGCCGGCGAAGAGCTGCACCAGTTGCTCCTGCGAGCGTCTGCCGTGCAGCACCCCGTCGAGCCAGAGGTATGGATATGGCGGGATTGATTTAGAAAGAGGAAACAAACTCCGGCGACGATCGTGGCAGTAGTCGGACCCAAACCATGAGGCAAACGTCACGTCGAGGCGTGATTTGAGCATTTCCGGGCCCGGATTAAGTCCGACGATCAACATGGCGCCGAGCAGCAGGGCCATGGCGCCGCTACCAGGAATGCCAAAAGCAATTGTCGGGATGAGGTCGCCGCCGCGCGTTGAATTGTTCGCCGCTCCGGGGCCGAGCAGGCCTTCGATGGCGCCCTTGCCGGCTCTGGATTTGTCTTTCAGTCCGGACACTGCATGGGCGTAGGAGATCCATTGGGCAACATTGGCACCTAAAACCGGTAGGACGCCGAAGTAGACGCCGATTAGGCTGCAACGAACGACCAACCAAAAATGGCGAAACGTATCTTTGACCCCATCCATAACGCCGGTTAGCTTTCCGGTTTTGCCACCGGAGATGCTGGTGCCGCGCACAGCAAGATCGACGATCTCAGGTATGGCAAACAAGCCGACGACCACGGGAATGAGATCGAGCCGATCGCGCAGATCAAGACTGCCGAAGGTATAACGCAGGGAACCGGTCTGCGGATCGACGCCGATCGCTGCCAGCATCAGCCCTATACCGCCCGCCAGTAGACCCTTGATAAGCGAAGGCCCGGCCAGTGTGCCAATGAATGTGATGCCCATGATCGCTATTATGAATAGCTCCGGCGAACCAAAGAGTAAGACAAGCGGACGCATGATCGGAATCGAAAGAGCTAGTGAAAGCGCGCCGATGACGGAGCCTAAGACCGAACTCATGATCGCGGCGCCGAGCGCTCGTCCGGCTTCGCCATTCTTGGACATGGGGTAGCCGTCGAGTATCGAGCGCAGCGGATGAACCCTCGCCAGGAATGCCGAATAAGATTGAAGTGAGATCGCCTGTCGTGCCGGTGACGGCGAGCATGCCGAGGAGAAAGGCAAACGCGGAAATCGGCTCTTTGATTGAATACGAGAAGGGTAGCATCAGTGCAAGAGTCGATAAGCCGCCGATGCCGGGAAGCGGACCATCCAGAAGCCGATGAAGATACCTACCAACATGTAGCCGAAAGCCGGCCACGCTACGACTTGCCAAAACCCACTGACGAAAGCTTCAAGCATGTCGATCTCCTAGACATTTTTTCGTGCGGATCATGCCTATCTCATCCCGCTGCAGTGGTCAACAACATTCAGTTCTGTTCGCCCACGTGAACCAGCCGTTAATAGCAAGGTATTTCGAGTCAGAGTGTCGGGATGATATCCCCCTGGTGCAGAAGAGAAGCGGCGCAATTAATACGAGACTGTGTCGAAACATGTGCGAGTCCGGTCGCGTCAGGGTCAATTCCGAGGCACCTGATTCACATCGTCCTACGGTCAACAATCGACATGCGTATGATTCTGGAGGCTGTCGCGTAGTTTTGTGACAATCGGAAAACAGTCGGGTTATATACTAAAAAGACCCGCAGCTCACGATATTGCGACAGATGAGCTATCTTTGTTCGCGACGGAGTTGCCTGCCAGAAGTATTCCAAAGATTGTGCACCGCATCGGGGTGGTAAAAGCGCTTGCGCTTGAGCAGTGCCTCGGCGTCAGTCGCCCAGGAAAAAGCCCCCATGGATGCTGCGGCAACTTGTGTCTTGGCGCTGTGCTCGAGGAGCACGCCGCGGACGCAGGCTTCCTCGATGGAGCTGGCCGCGACGACGATCCCATGATTGCGCAGCAGGACGATCTTGTGCTCGCCAAGTAATCCGGCAACGGCAATCCCTTGCTCGGGCGTGACTATGAGATCGGATGATTCCTCGAACTTTTTCAATGCCGGCGGATAGAACGCGCAGCTCATGTTGGTGATCGGCAGGAGACGGTGTTCCGAAGAGGCGATAATTGTGGAGTAGACCGGGTGCGTGTGGATGACGCAGCGGATTTCAGGATTGGTCCGATAAACTTCGCTGTGAATCGGAAATTCACTGTGCCGTTTGCGTTTGCCGGAGATCTTGTTGCCTGCGAAATCGATAAGAACGAGGTCGTCTTCGGTAACTTCCTCCAAGCCAATCCCGGACCCCTTGATCCAATATTGCCCGGGAGTGTCCGTCAGCGCCGATACATGGCCGTAGATAAAATCGTTATGCCCGTGCATGGCTAAAATCCGGCACGCCAAAGCGAGTTTTTCTTGTATGGTCATCAATTCCACTCCGGAGTAAATAGTTGCTTCGGCGAAGCTAATCGAGAGATCTCCCTCTGTCAAATGGCTGATGGCTAATTTGATCTCTTAAATGTGGTGGGAGATAGTTCTATACGGGAACAAATGAATTGAGGAAAATTCCCGACCTAGAGCCTAGACAAGAAGCCTAGCGACGGCTTTCGACAATGACGGCAGGATGATCCCAGTTTCTTGCCCTTCCGACGGGTGAAGCTGAGGATGGGGAATTTGCACGGCGCCGCTTTTAGAGCTGATGGTTAAGAGGTTTATCCACGCCTATGCTTCCAGCTCAGCGGAACTCGGAAAGGTAACTACGTCGCCCAGTGTGGGGAACGCTGAACATCCTTAAACGACAATTATCAAATATCGCGGTTAGAGGTCTAACTTACCAATCAAAATCTAAGCCAATGAAATTCTACGCGACTATGAGAATCCAGAGGGCGACTAGATAACTCCATGACCTGGAAACGGTTCGCGGAATTTAAAGCGAGAGCGGAAGCAGTAAGTTTACACTATAAGTAAAATTTAGAACCAGATAAGGCTATGCAAGTGCAGGAATATTACTACGCACCAAAGATTCGCAGTGTAAAAGGCTCTGAAGAAGGGCTGATGATTGAGGCACATCCAACAGTCATTTTTCAGGTCGCGGATGCGCGTCCTTATACTCCTTCATGTATTCATCCAGCAAGAAGTCCGCTTCCTCTTCGAGATGATCCCATGCGTGCGGGCATGCGATATCGACGAGTATCTAATTTTCTCCTGAATTTCTTGTTTATTCATAGGTAGCTCCTATGCTGGATTCTTCTTAACCGCACAAGATCACTTCCTCATAAACGAATCAACAAGTTTGCATGAAAAACTTAAAAGATTATGCCGGAAGTCATCGGACCTTAGGATTGGCATTGTTTAGACTATAGCGCTTCAGTGAGTACAAGAAGTGGAGCCGTCAGGCCACGCGCTGTAATCACTTAAACAATTTTCGCCTGCCGTAGCTATCAGCAGCAAATCTTCTTGTCGGGAGAGGTACTATGTTGTTAAGGATCATGCGCTTTTCTACGCTGATGCTGGAGTCACTCGGCATAGCATTAGGGAGCAGCTCACGCTCTGGAGCTGGTTCCAGGAATTACGACCCTGAGCTGTATGCCCAGGTGACGAGCACGCTCTACAGATATTACGGAACCGTCGGAGGACAGATCAAGTTTTGGCTTTGTTGGCGTCGGCTATCCTATCATTTATGACTAGGCGCTCTCGCGGGGTTTGGGCTGACGGTAGCTGGGACGGTTCTGTTTGATGATCTCGCTCGTTTTGTGGTTTGTGCTCGTACAATCCGTCAGGGTCGAGTGGGGCAGCGTTTTGCAGACAGGGCCGCGTTCGGCGGTGGTGGAATCTTACCTCAAACTGCGCGAGCAATGGGAGTATGGCCACGTCGCGGCTTTTATCGCCTGGTTCTCTGGAGTAGCCCTGCTGACCCTTTCAATCATTGCAGATACGCCACAAGATCATCGCAGAGAAGGATTAAACGTTA
>CAVVBH010000020.1:0-18781 GCA_963746365.1 Ilumatobacteraceae bacterium
AACCTGATTTTTTTTCGTCGTTGATTTTCTGGGAGATCATCTCGTTCGGGATTCTCTTGTTCGTGCTCTACAAGTATGCATTCCCCGGAATCTTGAGCGCATTGGAAGAGCGGGAAAAGAAAATTAAAGACAGCCTCGATCAGGCCGAGCAGCACCGGTCCGAGGCCGAGCGGCGACTTAAAGAATATGAAGCCAAGCTCAATGCGGCAGGGAAGGAAGCCGAGGCCATTCTCGCGGCGGCCAAGGAACGTGCTCAACGGTTGTTCGATGAAAACGAACAGCGGTTGACTGCGGAGGCGGAGCGTATCAGAGGTGACGCCACGCGCCAGATCGATCAAGAGCGTCGTAAAGCGCTGCAAGATATTCGAACTCAGACGACCGAACTCGCTCTTATGGTGGCGGAAAAAGTGGTGCAGCGGAGCTTGACGGATGCTGATCAGAAAAAGTTTGCGGACGACGCGCTTGAAGCTCTTTCGAAGTCACACCCACGCTGACCGGTCGCAATCGGCCGGGTGGAGTCAGCCCAGAGTGACTCCACCCGGCCGATACCCTTCTAAATCCACCGTCACGAATTTGAATCCCAGCGCTTTCAACCTCGCAGTGATCTGCGCGCGACGATTCGACTCCATGAGCCGAGGGAGTTCGTCCTGCGTCAATTCGATCCGCGCGATCTCACCGTGATTTCGCACTCGAAAGTGACGGAATCCCTCACGATGAAGCACGGCTTCCGCCCCTTCGACGCGGCTTAATTGCTCGCTGGTAATCACGATCCCGCGTGGGATTCTCGACGAAAGACAGGCCGCGGCCGGCTTGTCCCAATTCGAAAGCCCAAGCTCCTTGGCAAGGATGCGGATGTCGGCTTTGGACAGCCCAGCCTCGACGAGCGGGCTGCGCACGCCCCACTCTCGAGCGGCTTTGATGCCGGGTCGGTCATCGCCCAGATCGTCCAGATTGGTTCCATCTAGGACATGCGCGACAGCCCATGATTGCCGCAGATTCCCGAGAAGCTTGTACAAATCGGTTTTACAGTGAAAACAACGATCCGCGTCATTCTTGACGAAGTCATCAATGGCCAGCTGATCCGTGTGGACGGTTTCATGACGTGCACCTATTTGCTGCGCGACTCGTTCGGCAGCTTCCAACTCAATCGATGGAAACGTCGGTGAGACGGCCGTGATGCCGATCGCCTTCTCGTGGAGCTGGTCGTGCGCGACTTTCAGGACGAAGGCGCTGTCGATTCCGCCGGAATAGGCCACCACGACCGAACCCATCTCCGTCAGGAGGGCTCGGAGCCGATCGAGCTTCTGTTGGATAAGGGACGGTTGCATAGTGGCTTGCTCTAGCTAGCAGTCTGTTGAAAACCTATATTAACACTTGCAAACTTCGACCGCCGGGAAGCGCGGATGTTCAAGAATAGCCAGCCGGGTGTCAAAGAGCTTCCCAGCAAGGCCGCAGCGAGCGAAGAGGCGAGGTCTTACGCTTCGCTGTACGGTGAGTCTCTGAGCGACGCGAGAACGAAGCTGAAGGACTTTTTCAACATCCTGCTACTGGCGAACTTTTGCCTTCGCAATATTGCCGACCACGACGAGTGCGTAGCGCTGAGGATCCAGGTACAGTTTTGCCGCGCGCTGCACGTCCTCTTTCGTCACGCGTTCAATCCATTTTGGGTACTGACTAAAATAGTCGAACCCCAACCCAAAAAACTCCACTTGCGCCATGACTTGGGCCAGCTTCGCCGTGGAATCCAGCCGTAAGGGGAAGCTGCCCATCAAAAATGCTTTGGCATCGGCCAATTCTTGATCGCTGACCGGAGCCTCTCGAATGCCCTTCATTTCAGCCAAGACGCCGGTGATGGCCTGATTGGTGGTTTCGGTGCGAGTCTGGAGGTTGATCCAGAAAGAACCCGGCATCGATCGGGCGTCGTAATGACTGGTAATGCCGTAGGCCAGCCCCTGTTTATCTCGAATGGTATCCATGAGTCGCGACGAAAACCCCCCGGCACCGAGGACATGATTCATGACGGTCACGGCGTAGAAGTCCGGGTTCGTCCGACTGATTCCGGGATGACCCAACACAATCGTTGATTGCGTTAAGTCCCGTTCGATGAGCTGCACGGCCTTTTTGTCGATGGTCGCCGGCTTCCTGACCGACCGAGGCTGCACCGCCCCTTTCTTCCAGGATCCGAAATGTGTCTGAACGAGCGTCGTCGCTTGTTCCGCCGTCACATCACCGACGATGGTGAGGATCACTTGATTGGGAGATACTCTTTGGCGTAGAAGCTCTGCACGTCCGACAAAGAGATCTTGCCCAACGTTTCCTCCATCCCGTTCACCGGCCACCGATAGGGATGATTTTGGAAGATCAACTGATTGAAGGTCTTCATGGCGACATGCCCAGGATCGTCATTGTCGCTGGTGATTTCTCCAAGAATCTGCGATCGGATTCGTTCGAATTCCTGCTTGGGGAAAGCCGGGCGCTGAAGAATATCGGCGAGGAGCGTGAACCCGAGATCGGTATCTTTCTTCAGCGTGCGCGCCGAGGCCGTCGTAAAATCTTCGCCGGCTTGGGCACTCAGCGAGCCACCGACAAAGTCGATCTGTTCGGCGAGCTGTTTAGAGGTTCGCGTCGTTGTGCCTTCGTCCAAAAGACTTGCCACAAGATTTGCCAAGCCCGCCTTTTCCGGAGGATCCTGCGCCGAGCCGGCTTTGATGAGAGCATGGATTTCCACGATGGGAAGAAAATGCTGTTCCAAGACCAAAACGGTCATTCCGTTCGGGGTGGTGAATTTCGTCGGTGCAATGTCCGCTGCATGGCCGGTCGCCGGGACGCACAGAAACAACGTCGCGCACAGGACCCCCCACAACATGCCGGCGTTCGATCGCTGTCGAACAGATTGAGGATCCAAACAGTGGCGCTTCTTGACGTGCAGTGCGTCATCCATGGTCGCTTAGGACTTTCCTTCGTGGACCGCGGTGGGGCTCGATTCGGGCGGCTTGGGGGGCAAAGGAATGAGACTCCCGACGGTCCGATTGTCTTGCGTGAGGTATTGTCTGGCCACCCGCTGAATATCCTTCGCCGTCACCGCGCGAATACGCTCAACGAACTGATCGACGCGCCGCCAGCCGGCACCGACGGATTCCGCCTGCCCCATCAACATGGCATGGCGAAAATTCGAATCTTGTTCGAAGACGCGCGCCGCTTCCACTTGGTTCTTGGCCCGCTGCAGCTCCTGCTCGGACGGCGGCTCATTCTGAAGTTTCACGATCTCACGCTGGATGGCTTCTTCGACCCCTTCGACCTTTGCGCCTGGATTCACTAATGAGTAGAAATAAAACAGGCCGGGATCCGTCTGCAGCACGCTATACTCGGCGCCGACGGCCAATGAATTCTTCTGGTCATAGACCAAGCTCTGGTAGAGGCGGGAGCTTTTCCCGTGAGACAGAATCGATTCGAGGATGTCGAGAGCATACGAGTCCTCGTTCGTATAGTTTGGCACGCGAAATCCCATCATGACAAACGGGACCTGCGCTTCGCGCTTCAGGAGAAAACGGCGCTCGCCTCGCTGTTCCGGTTCCGGCGACAGGGTTTGTTTGGGTGAAGGACCTCTAGGGATCGGCTCAAACAGACGTTTGATCGTCGGCAGGAGCGTCTCAGCCTTGATGTCACCCACGACTACGAGGGTCGCATTGTTGGGAGAGTAAAATGTGTCGTAGTGGCGCTGTAAGTCTTCGAGGGACATCGCATCGAGATCGGCGAACCATCCGATGACGGGCCAATGGTAGGGATGACTGAGAAAGGCGTGGGCAAACAGCGCCTCAACCAGCGCGCCCTGCGGGTCATCTTCCGATCTGAGGCGACGTTCTTCTTTCACGACGTCGCGCTCGGTCTGAAATTCGCTATGATCGAAAAGGAGGCCTTGCATACGATCGGCTTCCAATTCGAGAGCCAGTCCGACACGATCTGCCGCCACATTCTCAAAATAAGCCGTAAAGTCTTGTCCGGTAAACGCGTTGTCGATCCCACCGTTCTTTCTGATGATGCGGGAAAAGGAGCCTTTCGGGATACCTGGTCGTACCCTTGAACATCATGTGTTCAAGCATGTGTGAGAGTCCGGCCCGGCCCATGACCTCGTTTCGAGACCCGACCTTGTACCACACTTGCACCGTGGCCACCGGAGCCTTGGGAACCTCGACCAGCAGCACTTTCATGCCGTTGGAGAGGATGTACTCGCTCGGTTCTGCTCCGACCGACATCGAGGCGGATCCCAAGACCAGAAGCGCCGCCAAAAGGTTGATGTGCCAATGATGGGGGATAGTCCGCATGATTATGACTAAGGTGGAACTCAGCATGCTAGCAACGAGTTTCAATAGGTGTCAAGGTAAGGGATGGTTGTGTAACGGAGAGCTCTCCCAGTTGTCCGCAGGCCCCGAGCACGTCCCGTCCGCGGCTCTTTCGAATGAACGCATCGAGGCCGGCGTCACGGAGGAGAGATTGAAAACGAAGAACTGTGTGTTCGGACGGGCGATGAAAAGGGCTGCCTGGAAATTCATTAAACGGAATCAAATTGACCTTGCACCTTATGCCTCGCAACAATTGCACCAATCGGCGGGCATCAGCCGTATGATCGTTGACACCGGCGAGCAGCACATACTCGAAGGTCAATCGTTGATGAGAAGCGAGCGGATAGCGGCGACAGGCAGCCAGCAGTGACTTCAGTGAAGCGATCTCGCTGGCGGCGGGCATCAGTTCTCGCCGCTGTTCTTCAGTGGTGGCATTGAGCGAGACGGCGAGATTGACGCCGAGCGCCGCGACTTCCGGAAGCCGAGATGCCAATCCCGCCGTCGACACCGTCACCCGCCTACGCGACCACCCGAGACCCCAGGGCTTGTTGGTCAATGCGGTCACGGCAGCCTTGAGACTGTCCACATTGGCCAGCGGTTCTCCCATCCCCATAAAAACGAGATTAGTGAGGCGTTCTTCGGGACTCAGCAGATCTTGCGCCGTCAGGATCTGATCGATGATTTCGTGAAGCTTGAGGTTGCGTTGAAGCCCCATTCGTCCCGTCAGACAGAAACCGCAATCCAACATGCAACCAACCTGTGTGGACACACAGAGTGTCAGTCGCTCGTCGTCCGGAATCAGGACGGATTCAATGGTCATGCCATCGTCAAGGGTCAACAGCAATTTGCGCGTTCCGTCCTGGGACGGCAGCACCGTGACATGGGCCGAGCGCCCGATCGTGGCGGATTGAGACAGCAACAATCGATCGTGGATAGTGAGATCCGTCATGTCGGGGATGGCTCGTAGGCGCCGTTGATAGATCCACCGCAAGATTTGCTTGGCACGATAGTCCGGCCAGCGCTGCGCGCGAACAAACTTCATCATTTGAGATTCGGTGAGGCTTAAAAGCGTTGTCATGGTACTAGGGAGAGTCGGCAATAGCATCCTCAAGGCTAAGAGCCTACCATAGCGGAAGTCATGCCGCATATGACCCTATCATCAGGCCCTGAAACTTCTTCCATTGCAGACGGCTCTGTATATAATGAACGCGGATCATAATGGACAGGACGTCATGAAGACCGACCTCAAGTATCATTCCATCGGTGGCCGCGGGCCGGCAGTTGCATTCAGCCTGGCGCTCGTGCTTGGAGGAGTTCTCTCAAGTGACGGGCATACGGCGCAGGTCGAGTCGTCCGAACAATCGACAGCCAACAGTTGTACGACGGCGGAAGATTGTTTTGCGGCGGCGGCCTGGCCGAAGGAGCGACTGGGTCACGCGTTGACGAAAGACCAAGTGGTAGCGCTCAAAGTGGAGCGTCTCCGAAAGGTAACGGAAGAATTTCCCGCCACGCTGTGGGCCAAGCGTGCCGGATTGCTGTCCGGAGTAATTTTGATCGAGCAGAATCCCGCAGGCGCTCTGCCATACCTGCGGGCAGCTCAGCGGGACTTTCCAGTGCTCGATGATTATATTCGGTTCTGGATCGGAGAAGCCTTGCTGCGCTTAGGGGAGGCCAAGGAGGCGGCGGGCATGTTCGAGGGAATAACGCAAGCGGTCCCCGATTCCAATCTTCTCAATCAGGTGGCGATCCGTGCCGGGGAAGCCTGGTATCAGGCGTCCAGCTGTCCCGAGGCCGTGTCCTGGTTCGTCAAGGCCGTCAATCTAAATGATAAGGATCCGCAGATCTCCCAGGCCTGGCTGCGGTTGGCGTCTTGTTATCTTCGAGAGAATCAATTGACGGAAGGACGAGAAACGCTGAAGCAGCTTTGGGTCAGGTTTCCGCAGACAAAAGAGGCCAAGGAAGCCGAGACGCTGCTCGGGAGCAATATCGGGGGAACGCCGTGGACTGCGGCGCCCGACACCCATTATGAGCGTGCTCAGGCGTTCCTCGGCCAGTCGCTCCATGCGGAGGCCATCGAGGAGTTGAGAAAGTTCTTGGCGCGAGATCCGGCTTCTCCCCACCGCGGGGATGCCAAACTCAAATTGGGAATCGCCCAAGTTCGGTTGAAGCTGTACGATCAGGCGCGCGACACCTTTTATGCGCTGACTGCTGAGCAAGGACCTCGGGCGGATGAAGCGACCGTATGGTTGGGGAGGGTGTATCTCAGGCAGGGGGTCGGGGAAAAGTTATTGGATCTCTGCCGGGCACTCTCGAAGCGAACGGTGACGTCCGGAACAGAAAGGACAGATCAATTTATTTGCGGGAATCTGGCTGGAAGATGAGGCACGGTTCGATGAGGCGATTGCCAGGTATCGACAGGTGTCCAAGGCGGGCGAACCGACTGCTCAGCGGGCGGAAGCGCACTGGCGGGAAGGGTGGGTGCTCTACCGACGTCAATCCACGATTTCAGGTGCTGCTCCGTTCGGTGGGCCTGGCGTGAGACCGTGCCTTCAGAAATACGCTGTCAGGCGCAGGAGCGTCCGGCGGCCCAACGGCGACCCACCATACATTTGATAGGCGTTCCGGTCGAACAGGTTGGTCGCGAGAACCTGAGCCCGAAACCGGCCTCCCCATAGGTAGCTGGCGGTGAGGTCCACGATGGCCGAGGGCGGTACCCGCCCGGCGAAGGTTCCCTGGGCCCAGTCATAAGCCGAGGCGAAACGGGCGTCAGCTCGCAGCTCGAGACCTTCGCGGCCCGAAATACGACAGGAAGACGTTGCCTTTATGGCTCGGTGCGTTGGGCAGCACCTCCTGACCCACCACCGCCGCGGACGAGTCCAGATCGAATCCGGCGTACGAGTAGTTCACGCCCCCCAGGAAACGGCTCCCGATCGCGGTCGCAGCCGATAACTCCACCCCATACTCTGTCGCCCGGCCGGCGTTGCCCTGGGAGAACACGATGGCGGTTGAGCCATCGGCCAGTCGGGTCAGGCCGACCGCCGCCTCCGGGGAACCGCCTGCTATCAGGGCACCCTGCACCGCCTGCTCGACCGCAGCACGAGCGTCGGCCGGGACCTGCGATGGCGCGGTCCAGGGACCGAAGGCGGGATTCGCCCGGGAAGAAGATCGGTCACGAAATCGCGCAGCTCGGCGACGAACAGGTCCACGGTGGCAAAGCCGCGCGAGCCCAACCGGCGCTTGTATCCCGCTTCCAGTTCAGCATCCGTTCCACGTCCAGGTCCTCGTTGCCAAGCCCGAGGACCGGAATCGCGGACGATGTGGTGAACAAGGTGCCCTCGGGCACCTCGGCGAGTGCTGGCCCCAGTGGGGACGCGCGCAGGGCATCCTCCAGTGCGGTGAAATCGGCAGGAAGCCCTGCCGGCACCGAGAGAAACCGCTCCGTGATGCTGGGGGTCTGGAACGCCCGATTGAACGTCAACCGGAAGGAATTGTCCTCATCCGGAGAGTAGACCGCCGCCAACTTGGGGGAGAACTGCGTATCGTAGAGATCGCTCCCATCGATCCGACTGGCCGCGATCAGGCGCAGGTGCCGAACGGCGGTGTACTCGAGCTGAGCGTAGCCGGAGTAGTACTCGTCGCTTCGCCCGTCGTCGTCCGGCGACAGGAGCGTCCCGTCGCTGTTCACATACGCCCGTCTGGCCGACGCCCCGACGACAATCCGTGCCGCGCCGTGCAGAATCTGCCGGTTGGCCTGAGCCTCGACGTGGAGGAAGTTCGAGACCTCATGGATGGGCGTTCCGGCAGCGAGAGACCTGGTCGCGGGAGATCCGCCCCGAATACCAGGCCGAGATGTTGAGACCCGGCGTCGCATAGGCGGCGCGAACCCAGGGACGATCGGCGCCGCCGACCTGGAATCGCCCCACGCTCGTCACATACACCTCATTCTCGGTCCGGGCGTCCCCACCCTCCAGCGTGAGGAGTGATCCGGAGCTTCCGTAATAGTCCACCCGGCCGGTTCCGAAGTAGTTCACCAGATCGTCGCGATCGCCGGTGACCGGTCCCGGCAGACCGAAAGGTCCTTCCTTGGTCTGGCCGCTCAGGGGCAGCAGCTCGAAGCCGGGAAACGGGTCGTGCACGGGGTACTTGCTGGTGTCGACCGCCGAGGCATACTCCGTTTCGAGGTCCCCGAGATTGGTGCGCGAGCGGCTCCAGGTATCACTTCGGCCGTAACCGAATGAGAGGCGGTACCCGAGTCGGTCGCCCGCGAGCATGCCGCCGTGCCGCAGATCGAGGCGCTTGGTTCTCAGCTCTCCCGCCGTGGCGGTCACCCGGTTCCCCAGCGTTTCCCTGGTCGTCGGGGTGGTGATGTCGAGGACGCCGCTGAACGCGTTCGGACCATAGAGCGCCGAGCCCGGTCCCCGCACCAGCTCGACGTGCCCCCAATCCTCCAGCGACATGGATAATGCGGGCCACTCCTGGGCGCCGAGAAACGCGTAGGAGAGGTCGCGCCCGTCCTGCAGGACGAGGGACTCGGCGCGAGGTCGTGGTGTTGAACCCCCGCACCGTGAGGTTGAAGTCGTTGATGCCGTTCTGGGTCAGGTCCACACCGGGCAGGCGACCGACGGCAAGGGCGGCCTGTCCGGTGGGGGCGAGCTGGGCGCTGACGGCAGGGTCGATGGTACTGACGGCGGCCGGCGCGTCGATGGTCGGCTCCGGTCCCCGAGAGGCGCCGGTCACCACGATTTCTCCCAGCTGGGCCGGAGCGATCTGCACCGTAACCGTGAGCTGTTGGGTCTTGCCCGCCGATATGCTGACGGTCGTGGTCAAGGCCCGATAGCCGATTCGGCGGAACTCTACCACCTGGGGCCCGACCGGAACCATCGAGAACTGAAACTCCCCGTCTGCGTTGGTGAACGCCTGGCGGTCGGTCGCCTCGATTTGCACCTGCACGCCCTGGATGCCTCGGCCGTCCGATCCCACGACCTCGCCACGCAGGACCCCGGTGGCCGTCTGACCTCTGAGCGACCCCGGAACCATCGCCGCTCCGACGGCGAGCCATACCACCAGGTGGTGAGACCGCGCGCGCCGGGGCAGGAGGCAATCATGAGACAGCTGCAGTGAAGGCGTTCGGAGCGAGGACCTCCGCGCTCCTGGTCTTATACCGAAGCACAAACAGGTAGAAGAGGTTGATCAAGATCACGCCGAACATGAGCGCGATGGTGAACTTTTGGGGCCAAGCGGTGAACTCGACGAAGTCCGTGAGAACGGCCTTGGCTACGAAGGCAACGTTACCCCCGAGCATCGCCCACGCGCCCCAATAGGACAGGCCGCGAGCGTGCGGACGACGGAAGAACGCGCTGGCAACGAACAGCCAGGCCATGATGTAGTTGGTAAGCCAAGCCAGCGAGTTGCCGTCCTGGTCGGTAAAGAGGTTTACGAAGGCGTACTGCCAGTAGAGCGCCACCAGGAGTACGACGTAGAGGAACACGTAGAAGATGGGCCGCCGCCCCCGCTCAGGGACATGGCGCAACAGCGTAGGCTCGCTCTTCCAGCCGAATTTAAACAGCTGCCAGAGAATCACCGTGTCGAGCACGAGCCAGAGGATCAGAGCAAAGCGCACCATTCCGGTCGCGGTGCAGAGGTCTTCCTCTTGTCCTTGTACCAAAGGGCACAGCGCGGCAAAGTACAGCTCCCAGGTGAAGTTGAGGCAGACTGAGACCAGCGGGACGCCGTAGGTGTTGTCCTTCCAGCCCCGCACGATGAAGAATACGTACGCGACGGTCCACAGTCCGAAGCCCGCGTAGCCCATCGCCTCGGCCAGTCCGGTGTTCATTGCTGTCGGCTCAGCTGCTGGAATCAGGATTAGCATGGGGCCACCATCGGGATGCAATCATGAGGTCGCTGGATGGGGGAGCCTCGCACCGATGGCCTTCCAATGGGCGAGGTCCGCGCCCCTGGCCCAGAGCACGACAAGGTAGAAAATGTTGAACAAGACCACACCGAGCATGAGACAGATGGTGACCTGTCGGGGCCAGGGAGTGAACACGGCGAAGTCGTTGAGGAAGGCGTAGGTCACGAAGGCAAGGTTACCGCCGAGCATCGCCCATGCGGCTCCAACCGACAGCCCGTGGAGGTCCGGCCGGGTGAGCGCGCTGCGTATGAACAGCAGGATCATGATCAGGTTGGTCACCCAAGCCAGCCCATTGCCATCCTGGTCGATCGCAAGAGCCACAAAGGATTTTTGCCAGGCAAGCGCGACAAAGAGCAAGACGAAGACCATCGCGACGAAACGAACCGCCGCCTCCCTTCGTCAGGGAGAACACGGGGTTCAAGGCGGTCAGCGCATCTTGGAACACCATCGCGATCTCTGCGGCCCCGGAGCTTGGACAGGTCGCGGTCGTCGAGCCCGAGCAACGGCTCGCCCCGGAAGAGCACCTCGCCGGTGACCCGTGCGGCACGCGGCAGCAGGCCCATCACCGACAGCGCGGTCACGCTCTTGCCCGAGCCCGACTCCCCCACGACGGCCAGCACCTCGTTCTCCTGCACGTCGAACGACAGGTCGTCGACCGCGGTGACGACGCCGTCGTCGGTGTCGAACTCGACGCGTAGGTCGCGGACGCGAGAGCACGGCGCCCGGCGGCACGTCGGCCCGGGCCGGCACTCGGACTCGAGTCGGGCTCGGTCACCGGCGGCGCGCACTGCGGGTCGAAGGCGTCGCGGAGGCCGTCGCCGATGAAGTTCACGGTCAGCACCGTCGAGCAGCAGAGCCGAGGCCCGGGAAATAGATCAGATGCGCCTTCGGCGTGCCGACGTAGCCCCGCGCGTCGGAGAGCATGCGGCCCCACGACGTCGTCGGCGGCTGCACGCCGAAGCCGAGGAACGACAGCGTCGACTCGGTGACGACCGCGGCGGCGATGGCCAGGGTGGCGTTGACAAGGATCGGGCCGATCGGTGTTGGGGAGGATGTGGCGGACGATGATGCGGCCGTGCCGGCGCGCCCGCTGGCGCGCGCCGCTTCGACGAATTCGCTGCTCCTTGATCGCCAGCACCTGGGCCCGGACGCACCCGGGCGATGTACATCCACGCCGAGCCCGGCGAGCACGAGGACGATCGTCATGTCGTTGTTGCCGAACTTCTTGATGGCGATGGCGAGGACGGCGATGGCGGGCACGACGAGGAACAGGTTGGTGACCTGCACGAGCAGCTGGTCGAGCCACCGGCCGAAGTACCCGGCGGCGGCGCCGATCGCGGTGCCGACCAGGGTCGACAGCAGCGCGACGGTCGAGCCCGATCTTCAGCGAGATCTGGCCGGCGAACATGATCTCGGTGAGCTGGTCGCGCCCAGCTCGTCGGTGCCGAACCAGTGCTCGCCCGACGGCGGCGTCGGCCCGAGCAGCAGGTCCTGGTGGTTCTTGTCGTACGGGGCGCAGCCAGCGAGCGCCGAAGCACGCCGATGATCAGCAGGATCAGCACGACCAGCGAGATCGACCGCCGGCTTGTGGCGGAAGAACCGGCGCACGAACAGGCCGCCGCGGCGACGCGCACGAGCTCGGCCTCGGCCGGCGACCTCGGGGCGTCGAGGACGCTCGACCTCCGACTGCGGGATCACGCCAGCCGCACCCGCGGGTCGAGCGACGCCGTACAGCACGTCGGCGAGCAGGTTGAACAGGATGACGAACGACGCGGTGACGACGGTCCACACGACCAGCACGTTGGCGTCGCCCGACGACGAGCGAGTCGATGAACAGCTTGCCCATGCCGGGGATGCTGAAGATCTGCTCGGTGATGACCAGGCCGCCGAACAGCGCGCCGATGTCGAGCGCCATCACGGTGACGAGCGGGATCAGCGCGTTGCGGAGCCCGTGCTTGAGCACGACCCGGTGCGACGGCCACGCCCTTGGCGCGGGCGGCGCGGATGTAGTCGGCCGACAGCGCGTCGAGCATCGACGCGCGCTGGTACCGGCTCCACGCGGCGACGATCTGCACCGTCAGCGTCAGCACCGGCAGCACAAGGTGGCGCGCGTAGTCGCCGAAGCCGCGACGAGTCGACGCTGTGCAGGTTGACGAAGAAGAACGGCGGGTGATCCAGGCTGAACCACTGCTGCGGGTAGACCGCGAGGAACTGGATCGCGATCAGGCCGAACCAGAACGGCGGCATGGCCAAGCCCGACGAAGGACGCGCCGGTGAACACGTGGTCGAGCACCGAGTACTGGCGCACCGCGGAGAACACGCCGATCGCCGACGGCGAGCGACGGCCGAGATCAGGATTCCCCACACGATGAGCTGCACCGTGTTCCACAGCGCGCGCCGGATCATCGGGAACACGTCGCTCCCGTGATCGCGAGCTCTCGCCCCAGTCGCCCCGGACGAAGTCGCACCGCCCAGTCGCTGTACTGGACGACGAGCGGCTTGTCGAGACCGAGGCGGTGCCGCTCCCGCGTGCACCGCGTGCGGGTCACGCGAGGCCGCGCAGCCGCGCCGTCGGGTCGAACGTCGCCCGCACGAACCCGAACAGCAGGAACGACGCGAGGAACAGAACCGGGATCGAGTAGAGCAAGCGCCGACTAACGAAGGCCAGCACTGCCTGCCGCTACTGCGCTGAGTCAGGCGACTGAGGCCCCACAGGTGCATGTTCCAGAACGGGCCCATCGTCGGGTTGTCGCCCAGCGGGCCCGACGACCTTCTTGCTCCACAACAAGATGTTCGGGCAGCGGGTCGAGCGGGAGGGCGACATTGTTCTCGGCCAGGATCTTGTCGGCCGCCTTCTCGGCCGTGGCGCGCTCGTCGTCGTCGAGGCTGTTGTCGACCTTGTCGAGCAACGGGTCGACCGCGGGGATGTTCACCCGCTGCCAGTTCTGGCCGCTGAACCCGGGCGCGGTCGGGATGTTCTTCGAGCAGAGGATGGTGCAGTTGCTCGGCGTCGAGCGACGTCGGCACCTGCGCGTAAGCGCCACCTGGAAGTCGCCCTTCGGCAGCTGGCTCGCCGAAGAGGTCGCCCGACTTCTGGTTGCTGATCGTGAACTCGAAGCCGGCTTCCTTCAGCTGCTGCTGCAGGATCTGCTGGGTGAGCTCACGGCGCTTGTTGCCGGTGGTCGTCTTGAACACCGCGGTGAACTTCTGGCCGCCCTTGGCCCAGATGCCGTCGGTGCCCTTGGTCCAGCCGCGCCGACGTCATCAGCTCGTTGACCTTGTCGAGGTCGCGCTTGTAGTTGCTCCACGCCTCGGTGTCGGTGAACTTCTTGAGGATCGGCGGCGTCGAGCGTGTTGCATCGGCGCCTTGACGCCGAGCGGGCCGAACAGGCGCTCGACGAGCGCGTCGCGGTCGATGGCGTAGCCCCAGCGCCTGGCGCACCTTCACGTCGTCGAACGGGCGGCTTGCCGTTGTTGAACCACAGCGCCTCGAGGTTGCCGGTGTCGGCCGTGAACATCGAGTTGAAGCCGGTGAGGCCGGCCTTGATCTGGTCGACCACGTCGGGCTGCGGCTGCGGGTAGATCACCGACGTCTCGCCCGCCTTGAACGCCTGGAACTCGGCCGCGGTGTCGGTGATGAACCGGAAGACGACCTTGTCGAGCTTGGCCTTGGTGCCCCAGTACGCGTCGTTGCGGACGAGCGTCGCCTGCGATGCCCTTCTGCCACGACTCGATCTTCCACGGGCCACCGGAGAACGTGTAGCCGTTCGCCATCTCCTTGCTGCGGTCCTTGCCCTTCAGCAGGTGCGACGGGCAGGACGCGAGTAGTTGCCGGCGAAGAGGCCCTTCCAGTCGGCGTAGCACCTTCTTGAACGTGACGACCGGCGATGGCCGGGTCGGTGGCGTCGACCGACTCGATGTCGGCGTAGCCGGTCTTGTCGTAGATGTCGTTGCCGTTGGCGATCTGGTCCCACGTGTAGCTTGAAGTCCGTCGGCCGTGATCTTGCGTGCCGTCGGACCACACGGCCTTCGGGTTGATCTTGTAGGTGACGACCTGCTTCGGGCGTCGGTCTTCAGCTCGGCCTCGCCGGTCGAGCAGGTCGGACGGCTCGTAGACCCAGTCGCCGCCCTCCTTCACGATGTTGAACGGCCGCGGCAGCGTGGTGACCTGCATGGTCCAGGTGCCCCAGCTCGAGCCGGCGCAGCTGGCGATCCAGTCGGCGCAGTCGGGCTCCTGCTCGGCGCCGACGACGAGGGTGCCGCCCTGCTGGACGTCGCCGGTCGGTGGTCGCGGTGGTCGCTGTCGCCGTCGTCGTCGTCGCCTCCGCACGCGCGGCAGCGACGAGCGCGACAGACGCAACGAGGACGCGAAAGCAGCCAGACGAACGGACGTCCGGTTGACGGCCACCCGGGCACCTCCTCTGTTGTGCGGGCTACTGAAGGCGGATAGCCAGGATCAGAGTGGTGAAGGCGAAGACCAGCGCGGTGCCAACGGTGATGCGGTCGAGGTTGCGCTCGACGACCGTCGAGCCCGCCGCGGCGCTGCCCGATGCCGCCACCGAACATGTCGGACAGCCCGCCCCCGCGGCCGCTGTGCAGCAGGACAAGCAGGATCAGCAGCAACGACACGAGCACGTGCACGACGACGACGACGCCGGTCAGCATCGGTGAGCAGATGCACTCGAACATGGCGCGATCCACGGTAGCAGTCAGACGCCGGTGGTACTGGACGATCGCGGCGAACTCGTCGGGGTCGAGGCTGGCCCCGCCCACCAGGGCGCCGTCGATGTCGGGCTGGGCCATCAGCTCGGCGATGTTCGCCGGCTTGACCGAGCCGCCGTACTGGATGCGCACGCCGTCGGCGGCGTCCGCGCCGGCGACGTCGGCGCACGACGCCGCGGATGTAGCGCGCACATGGCCTGGGCGTCCTCGGCGGTGGCGGTGCGGCCGGTGCCGATGGCCCAGATGGGCTCGTAGGCGATGACCATGCCGGCCGACCGCGTCGGCGGCGACGCCCGGCGAGCCCGGCGCGCACCTGGCCGTCGACCTTGGCCTCGGTGCCGCCCGCCTCGCGCTCCTCGAGCGTCTCGCCCACGCACATGATCGGCGTCATGCCGTGCCGAGGACGGCCTGCACCTTCTTGTTCACCAACTCGTCGGTCTCGCCGAACAGCTCGCGCCGCTCGGAGTGGCCGACGATCACGTAGGCGCACGTTGAGCTTGGCCAGCATCGCCGGGCTGACCTCGCCGGTGAACGCGCCCTTGTCCTCCCAGTGGCAGTTCTGGGCGCCGAGCGCGATCGGGATGCTTGTCGGCGTCGAGCAGCGTCTGCACCGAGCGCAGGTCGGTGAACGGCGGGTGCACCGACACGTCGACGCGCGTCGTAGTCGTCGTCGGTCAGGCGGAAGACCAGCTTCTGCACCAGCTGGATCGCCTCGAAGTGGTTGTGGTGCATCTTCCAGTTGCCGCTGATGAGCGGCTTGCGCTGTCACCGCGGGCATTGGACGCCTTTCGCAGTGCGGCCAGGCCGGGCAGGTCGCCCTGCTCGATGAACTCGAGCGACGCGCCGCCGCCGGTCGACACGTGGTCGATGTCGTCGGTCGAGACCGAACTGGGCGACGGCGGCGGCGACTGTCGCCGCCGCCGACGACGGTGAAGCCGCGGCAGTCGGCCACCGCCTGGGCGACGGCGCGGGTGCCGGCGGCGAAGCGCTCGTCCTCGAACACGCCCATCGGGCCGTTCCAGAACACGGTGCGGCGCCTCGGCGATGGCGTCGGTGAACTCGGCCGCCGTGCCCGGGCCGATGTCGAGGCCCTTCCAGCCCGTCGGGCATCGACGCGCGCCCGACCTGGCGCACGTCGTCGTCGGGCCCGAGCGCGATGATGTCCGTCGGGCAGCAGGATGCTTGTCGCCGGCTCGTCGAGCAGCTGCCTGGCACGTGTCGACCTGGTCGGGCTCGACGCAGCGAGTCGCCCACTCGTGGCCCTGGGCGGCGAAGAACGTGAAGCACATGGCGCCGCCGACGACGAGCTTGTCGACCTTGTCGAGCAGCGCGTCGATGACGCCGAGCTTGTCGCTCACCTTCGCCCCGCCGAGGACGGCGACGAACGGCCGGTTCGGGTCGTCGAGCAGGCCGCCGAGCACCTCGACCTCCCGGGCCAGGAGCCGGCCGGCGGCGCTGGGCAGGCGTGCGGCGGGCCGACGATCGAGGCGTGGGCGCGGTGGGAGGCGCCGAAGGCGTCGTTGACGTAGAGGTCGTGGCCGTCGACCAGCTGGTCGACGAAGGCGGGTCGTTGCCCTCCTCGCCCGGGTCGAAGCGCAGGTTCTCGAGCAGCTCGACGCCGGGCGCCAGCTCGGCCAGCCGGTCGCCGGACCGGCTCCACCGAGTACTTCGGGTCGGGCTTGCCCTTGGGCCGGCCGAGGTGGGTGCACGCGGTGACCGTCGGCGCCCTGCTCGTGCAGCCACTCGAGCGTCGGGCAGCGCGGCGCGGATGCGCAGGTCGTCGGTGATCGCGCCGTCGCGTCGAGCGGGACGTTGAAGTCGGCGCGGACCAGGACGCGCTTGCCCGCCGAGGTCGGGCAGGTCTTCGAGGAGCGGGAGCGTTCACGCACTACTTGTTGGCGGCGCCGACGATGAGGGCGAGGTCGACGAGGCGGTTCGAGTAGCCCCACTCGTTGTCGTACCAGCCGAGCACCTTGACCAGGTTGCCCATCGCCATCGTGAGCGGGGCGTCGAACGTGCACGACGCCGGCGAGCCGACGATGTCGGAGCGACACGATCGGGTCCTCGGTGTAGACGAGGACCTTGGCCAGCGGGCCGCTGGTCGGCCGCCGCCTTGAACGCGGCGTTGACCTCGTCGACGGTGACCTCCTGGTCGAGGATGCCGGCGAAGTCGGTGATCGAGCCGTCCGGCACCGGCACCCGCAGCGCGGTGCCGTCGAGCTTGCCCTTCATCGACTCGAGCACGAGGCTCGTGGCCCGGGCGGCGCCGGTCGACGACGGCACGATGTTGACCGCCGCGGCACGGGCCCGGCGCAGGTCCTTGTGCGGCCAGGTCGAGCAGGTTCTGGTCGTTGGTGTAGGCGTGCACCGTGGTCATCAGGCCCCGCTCGACGCCGAAGGCGTCGTCGAGCACCTTGATCATCGGCACGAAGCAGTTGGTCGTGCACGACGCGTTGGAGACGACCGTGTGCGTCGGCGGGTCGAAGCGTGTCGTCGTTGACGCCGACCACGAAGGTGGCGTCGACGCCGGTGGCCGGCGCCGAGATGATGACCCGCGGCGCGCCGCCCTCGATGTGGGCGGCGGCCTTGTCGCGCGTCGGTGAAGAAGCCGGTCGACTCGATGACGACGTCGACGCCGAGGTCGCCCCACGGCAGCGCCTTCGGGTCGCGCTCGGCGAGCACCTTGAACGTCGTCGCCGACGGTGATGCCGTCGCCGTCGACCTTGACCTCGTCGTCGAGCCGGCCGTGGGTCGAGTCGTACTTGAGCAGGTGGGCGTTGGTGGCGGGCGGCACGAGGTCGTTGACGGCGACGAAGTCGATGTCGGCGCCCGGCCTGCTTGGCCGCCCGGAAGAAGTTGCGGCCGATGCGGCCGAAGCCGTTGATGCCGACGCGAACTGCCATGTCAGCTTCCTCTCGGTTGTCTCCGCTATCCGACCAGATCGGCCAGGGCTTCCGCCAATCGGGCCGGGTCGTGGGCCAGCCCGTCGGGCCGGGCGAGTGGCCGTTCGACGACCGGCACGTCGAGCTCGCCGGCCAGCGGAGCCGACGGATCCGCAGCACCACGTCGGGATCGACGCCGTGGGCGATGAGCGCGTCGACGTGGGCGGCGACGTCGTAGCCCGCGGTCTCGGGGTATCTGCGGCCGCAGGTTGGCGACGTAGACCTTCTGGGCCCGGGTGGCGGCCGAGGGCGTCCCGGATGGTCGGGCACGGCGACGACGGCCAGCACGCTGGTGAACAGCGAGCCGGGGCCGAGCACGATCTGGTCGGCGGCGGCGATGGCGTCGAGCGCCGCCGCGGTGCCGGCGGCGTCGGGCGGCACCAGGCGAGACGCGGACGATGCGGCCGGCGTCGGCCACCTTGACCTGGCCCTCGACCGCGCCCGAGGCCGCCTCGGCCTTGAGCACGACGGGCACGGTGGTGGCCGGCAGGACCCGTGCCGCCGCGTCGAGCAGCCGGCCCGCCTCGGCCAGCGCGGCGGCGAAGTCGCCGGTGGCGCTGGCCAGGCCGGCGATGACGAGGTTGCCGAGGGCGTGGCCCTCGAGCTCGCCGCGCCTCGAAGCGGTGCTCGAAGACGCGTGCCCACAGCGAGTCGGGGTCGCCCAGGGCGACGAGGCACCGGCGGAGGTCGCCGGGCGCCGGGATGCCGAGCGCGTCGCGCAGCCGCCCGCTCGAGCCGCCGTCGTCGGCCACCGACACGATGGCGGTGATGTCGCCGGCGTAGCGCGCGGACCGCCTGCGAGCGTGGCGGCCAGCCCGTGGCCGCCCGCCGAGGGCGACGACCGCCGGCTTCACTACTTCGCGCAC
>CAVVBH010000021.1:0-5919 GCA_963746365.1 Ilumatobacteraceae bacterium
CTCATTGGCCCGACCGTTGGCGACGAATCGGCTGGCTCGTTCTTGTGCTGGGGGTCGCGGCGCGGCTCGGGGTCAGCCTGGCGGACCCGGCCACGATCGTCACCGCCATCGCGATGGCAGCGGCCGCGTCGACGCTGGTCCAGCTGATCCTCGGCGCGCTCAACACCAGCCCTCGGGCTGTGGCGGTGGGCGAGATCCTCGAACGCCTGGGGTACAAGGTCTCATCGGTAGAACGATTCGGTGGCTTCCACGGCTTCGCGGGATTCAGCGTGTACATCGACGGCGGCCAGCAGCTGATCGTGAAGGTCATCAGTCGCGATCTGCGGGCAAGCCTTCTCCCCGTGCAGATGTACCGAGCAGCGCGATTCCGCGACGTCGGCCAGGACCGACCGTTCCGGTCCCTTCGTTCGGCCGTCGAACACGAGGCCCTGTGCGCGTTGAAGGCCCACTCGGACGGAGTTCCGACTGCCCGCCTGGCAGTGGTCGCCGAGTTCCCGCCGAATGCGATGATGATGGCGTTCGACGCGCAAACGCGCCAATGTTTGCGGGATCTCGAGCCCTCGCGTCGCACACCCGAGCTCCTGGATTCGGTCTGGGCGATCGTGGATGCCCTTCAACGAAGTCACACCGTGCATCGCCGTCTCAACGACGACGCCCTCTGGGTCGACGATGATGGCACCGTCGTGCTCGTCGGATTCGCCTCGGCATCGCTGGGCGTCGTCGGCTCCGCCCTTTCGACGGATGTTGCCGAAGTCCTGGCCGCCACGGCGGCGCAGCTCGGAGTTCAACGCGCCGTGGAGTCCGCGGTTGCCGGCGTCGGGCCCGCCGCGGTCGCGGCCGCACTGCCGCGCCTGCAGCCCCTTGCGCTGACCCCCCGGACGCGAGCCGAAGTCAAGGCTGCCGGATGCATCGAGGAGCTTCGCAACGAGGTCCAACGGGTGACAGGCGCCCACGAGGTTCCGATCGCGGACCTCGAGAGGATCAAGACGGGCACGGTGGTGACCATCGCGGTCGTTGCACTCGCATTGTGGGCGCTCATTCCTCAGTTCCTCGGCGTCGGGTCGCTGTGGGGCGAACTGCTACACGCCAACTGGTGGTGGGCTGCCGCGGCGCTCGCCCTGTCGGCCGTTACCTATGTCGGTGCCGCCCTGGCACTCGACGGCTCGGTGCCCGAAAGGCTGCCGCTAGGCCCGAACATGGGAGTGCAGGTGGCGACGTCGTTCGTCGGGGTCGCCGCACCCGGCGGCGGGCTCGCGCTCACCGCCCGCTTCCTCCAAAAGCGCGGCATCGACACCCCGACGGCTGTCGCCGCGGTCGGCGTCGACACGATTGCCGGCGTGATCGTTCACCTCACGCTCGCCGGGCTGTTCATAGCGCTCGCGGGTTCCTCGGGACTGCGGACATTTGACCTGCCATCGTTGGGCGCGATCGGATTGATCGCCGCCGGAGTCGGCGCGGTCGCGGCAATCGGTGTGGCCGTTCCGTGGAGCCGCGCACTGCTCACGACCCGGGTGCTCCCCGCAACGAAGCGCTCGCTCGCCAACGTCAGTGAGATCGCCCGCCAGCCCAGCAAGATGATCGAACTGTTCGGCGGCTGCGTGATCATCACCATGGGCTACATCCTCGCCTTGGCAGTCGCCGTCTCAGCGTTCGGATCCGGCCCTGCGTTCACGTCGGTCGCACTCGTCTACCTCATTGGCTCCATGGTGTCGTCGGTCGCCCCCACCCCCGGCGGGATCGGAGCCGTCGAAGCGACCCTGATCGCCGGACTGACATCAGCCGGAATGGCCAGCACCACTGCGGTCGCCGCGGTCATCCTGTTTCGACTCGCCACGTTCTGGATTCCGTTGCTCCCAGGCTGGGGCGCTCTTGTGGTGTTGCAACGTTCCGGCGACCTGTGAACGTCAGTCGAAGCATGGACGACGCAACGTTGGGCGATCTCCAGCGGGCTACGTTCCAATATTTCGTCAGGGAGACCAACCCTGCCAACGGAATGGTTCCCGACAACACTCGTTTGGGTTCGCATGCCAGCATCGCCGCGATTGGGTTCGCGCTCGACGGCCTACACCATCGGCGTCGAGCGCGGATATGTCACGCGTACGGATGCTGTCGATCGCACCCTGACGACGCTTCGATTCTTCCGAGACAGCGAGCAGAGCGCGGAGGCCGACGCCACCGGTTACAAGGGTTTCTACTACCACTTTCTCTACATGGATTCCGGACGGCGCGCGTGGCAGTCCGAATTGTCGACGATTGATTCGGCATTTCTGCTCGCCGGTATGTTGACCGCCGCTGCGTACTTCGACGGCGATACATCCGAAGAGCGCGAGATACGCGCGGTCGCCGACGAGCTCTACGCCCGGGCTGATTGGGAATGGATGCTGAATGCGGGTGAAAGCGTTTCGATGGGCTGGAAGCCGGAACGCGGATTCCTGCGGTATCGATGGGAGGGCTATAGCGAGGCCCTGATCCTCTACATCCTGGCGCTCGCCTCGCCAACGCATCCAATCCCTGCCGCGAGCTACGGAGCTCAGACGAGAAAGTATCGCTGGAAGCGGCTGTACGGCCACGACTTTCTCTATGCCGGCCCATTGTTCATTCACCAGCTGTCTCACATGTGGATCGACTTTCGTGGAATTCAAGACGCGTTCATGCGCGACGTTGGAATCGACTATTTTGAGAACAGTCGACGCGCCACCTACATACAACAGCAATATGCCATCCGAAACCCTTTAGGTTGCAAGGGCTACAATCAGCATTGTTGGGGGATCACGGCCAGTGACGGTCCGGGTCCAGTCAATCTCGGGATCAACCAGGCCGAGCGGCAGTTCTTTGCTTACAAGGCACGCGGAGTCCCATTTGGCCCGGACGATGGCACCATCGCACCCTGGGCGGCAGTGGCATCGGTACCTTTTGCGCCAGAGATTGTCTTGCCGACGCTGCAGTACTTCAATGAGACCTACCCTGAAGTTACGAGCAAATACGGCTTCAAGTGCAGTTTCAATCCGACCTTCGTGGGCGAGGCGGAAGGCGAGCAAGGTTGGATATCCGAAGGCTATTACGGTCTCGACCAGGGGCCAATAGTGATGATGATCGAGAACTATCGCACCGGATTTGTCTGGGAGCTGATGAAGAAATGCCCGCCCATCCGCGAGGGTCTCCGCAAGGCGGGATTCACCGGCGGCTGGCTGTAGCGCCGTACACCGATCGCGATATAGGCGGGACCGCTGCCGGACGACCCCGACAGCGACCCCCCGCCCAAGTCATCGCCTGGACTTCGCACTCCTTCGGGTCGATGACGCCGAGGTTCTTGACCACCTCGAACCTGCCGCCCTCTCGACTGGGCGATGTACATGTTCATGCGCACGTGGTGCTGCCCGGGCACCATCTCGGCAGGACCGCCGGGCCCCTGGGCGATGCTGGCGTGGTCCAACGCCTTCACGACATCGTCCTGTCTCAGCGAGCCGGCCTCGTTGACGGCCGCCTCCCACAGCTTCAGGCCCCGGTACATGCCCGAGCATGCACTGCCGGCAGTGAACATCGCGCTGCCGGGATAGCGCTCGTCGTACTTCGCCAGCAGCGCCGTGCTGAACGGATCGCTGACGGCTCGGTAGAAGTCGAGACATCCGTACAGGCCCTCGACATGCTCGGCCGGCACGAGGTTCAGGAAGTTCTCGTCGAAGTAGGTGCAGACGATGTGTCCTCCCCGCTTCGTGAAGCCGGCGTTGTACAGAAGCTCGAGGAACGGCGTCAGGCCCGGAGGAACGATGGTGTTGAACACCACATCGGCACCACTCGCCATGATGTCGTTGACGACGCCTTCGTAGTCCATGTGGTCCATCGGGAAGTACTCCTCACCGACCACCGAACCGCCCTCGGCCGACGACGACCTCACGGACCTTCTTGTTCATGGTGTGCGGCCAGATGTAGTCGGCCGACGGCATGTAGAACGTCTTCGCCCCGGTGTGTCGCATCAACCAGGGAAAGAGTGGTTCGACCTGCTGCGCCGGCACCGGACCGGTGCAGAAGATCAGCGGGTGGCACTCCTGCCCTTCGTACTGCTCCGGATAGATGTACAGCGTGTTGCCCTGCTCGACCGCCGGGCCTTTGATGGCCTGGCGAGTCGAGCTGTAGATGCCGCCGAGGACGACATCGACCCGCTCCTGTTCGACGAGCTTCGTCGCCGCGGCTTCCGCCGCTGCGTCTTCGGTCGCGCTGTCCTCGATGAACAACTCGATCGGGTGGCCGAGCAGGCCGCCCTCGGCGTTGATGTCGTCGATCACCATCTTGGCGACGTTCGTGTTGGCGATGCCCATGAACGAGAGCGGCCCGGTTTGATCGGTGATGATGCCGACGCGAGCCGGTCGGTCGGTTGACGTAGCCATCGTCGCCTACGCCCGGTACGTGCCGGCGAGCACGCGCGGCTTGCGGCTTGCCGACGTGCCCGGCTTCCTTGAGGATCGGCGGCACCGTCGGGATCGGACACGAAGCTCAGCCAGCCCTGCTCGTCCCAGTCGAAGAGCGCCCACACGCGGTCCTCTTCGCTCGGATCGCGGAAGACCGTCGAGCCCTTCGATCCGTGCTCTGCTCGCTTCACTGCGCCCTTGGTGGCGAAGACCTCCAGGAACCGGTCGACGTCTTCGACCTTCGTCGTTGCCAAAATCATTGCTCTCTCCGTTCTGTCGTCGACTGCTGCTCGCCAACCCGGTTGGTTGGCGTACGTCCGATCGTGCGCTCGCAACGGATCGACGGCGCATGAGGAGACCTCCTCATTTCCGCCGAGAAACTGTCGCCGAGGCAGCTCGAGCTCAGCCGCGGCAGTGCTGCTGACGACCTCGTGCTCGACGGCCCAACGGGTCGCCGCGGCGCGGTTCGTGACCGCGAGCTTCGTGTAGATGTGTTGGATGTGGTTGTCCGCGGTCTTCGACGAGATGAACAGCTGCTCGGCGATCTCGCGCGTTGCTCTCCCCTCCGCGATCAGTCGCAGCACCTCGACCTCTCGACGAGTCAGGCCGGCTGGGATCGTGTGGCGTGCATGCCGTGCGAGCGCCTTGCGAGCAAGCTCGATCTGCTCCCGTGCGTACGCAGCGGCGTCGTTGAGATCGAGCACGGCTCCGGCGGTCGCGAGCTCCCTCGATCGCGACTCGCCGAGTTGTGCGGTGAGACGCGTCGCCGAGATCGACGAGCTCGGGAACGTGGTGAAAGCTCGACGACTCGCGCGAGAGCGCACCGAGCAGGGTTGCCGCGGCATCGAGGCGGCCGACGCGTTCGAAGAGCGCAGGCACACTGGCCAGGGTGATGATGAGCTGCGGCACGTTGCCCACTTGGTGGAACGACTCGATGGCGGGGCCGAACAGTGCGAGCGCAGCGTCGGGCTCGCCTTCGGAGGTGTGCAGACGCGCCGCGTCGCGTCCGATGAAGCCCTCGAAGAACTTGACGCGGTGCTCTCGCACGAACTCGACGCCCTCGTCCCAGGCCAGCAGTGCTCGCTTCGCGTCCACCTTGGAGAACGCCAACCCGACGATCCACAGGGTGTAGGAGATCCAGTAGGGGTTGCCGAGCTCTCGAGCCGCGGCGACCGCCGAGTCGGTCAACTCGAGAGCCTCGTCGACCCGACCGGCCGACTGGAGGCCGTCGACGTATGCCGCGATCCCGTAGCCCTGCGTCGACACCGCGGGGAGCGCCGCCACCGTGCCGGTGAGCTCGACGTAGCGATCGAGGTGGCCGCAGTAGACCTCGCCGAGAGCCTCGATGAAGGTGGCGTAGCCGGGCTCGCAAGGGTCGTAGCCGGGTTGGTCTCCAGCTCGGTGGCTCGGTGCGCGTTGGCGGCAGCCGCCTCGGCACGTCCGACGAAGCATGCGTAACCCGCCGCCGTGTAGAGGCGTGGGAGACGACGGACGTCGGCGTCGGTGGCCGCCG
>CAVVBH010000022.1:0-139024 GCA_963746365.1 Ilumatobacteraceae bacterium
CGCGTTGAACCAGTTGGTCTCGGCCTCGCGAGGAGCTTCGAGCGAGCGGATCTGCACCAGCTTGTAGCAGTAGCCACACAGCGACATGAATGCGAATGCGAACGCATAGACCATGGCGTTTGCCTTGGTCGTTGCCGCGAGGAACGCGGTGACGCCCGTGACCAGCACGAGCATGAAGAAGATGTTGGCCCGACGGCGACGGATCAGTTCGCGCTGGCTGACCTTGTGCAGGTGCGACTGCCGGTGCTGGCCGGTGGTGCGGTCGAGCGTGGCCGCGTGCATGCGCTGGCCGGCGACGGCGGGCGTCGCAACCCGATGCATCTGGCCGGGTCGGCCGGGTGCGGCCGGACGAGACAGCGGGGACGGTGCGAGCGGACGACCCATCGACCGCATCGGCACCATCGTGCGGGTGGGCACGGCGCGCTGCAGGGTGGAGAGCTGGCGTCGGAAATCTGTGACCGAGGAATTGGGCCGATTCTCGACTCTGGACCGCAGTAGCGGTGGAATCAAGACCGCCGCCCAAGCGGCGAGAACGGCCAAGAGCACGATTTTGCTCATCGACTATGGGATTCCTTCGTCAGACAACTGTTCACGATCTGTTCACGATCTTTCTGAGTGGCACACCGGCTAACACGACATTAACCGGAGGCGTTGTTTCATTACGAATCTACTACATTCGTAACAGTGGCCGACACGTTATCAGCTCTCCGGTACGTTCCGGACCGCCCGCCCGTCTTCTCCCACAGAGCCAGCTCGCCGATGACCATGCCGCGATCAGCCGATTTGCACATGTCGTAGATCGTCAGCGCAGCAATGGCGCAGGCGTGCAACGCTTCCATCTCCACCCCGGTGCGATCGACGGTGTCGACCTGTGCCTCGACGGCCACGTGATCGTCGCCGATCTCGAAGTTGACGTGTACGGATCCGACCAGCAATGGATGGCACAGCGGAATCATGTCGCTGGTGCGCTTGGCAGCCTGGATGCCCGCGACACGTGCGACGGCGAGCACGTCGCCCTTCTTCACCTCGCGATTGGCGATGGCGGCGGTGGTGTCGGGCGCCATGAAGACCTTGCAACGGGCGACGGCCCGACGGTGCGTCGGGTCCTTCGGCGTCACATCGACCATGCGCGCTCGACCCATGGGATCGAGGTGGGAGAAGGCGAGATCGCTCATCTAGATCGACACACTAGTGAATCCGGTGGCGTCTGGCTCGACACCTAGCCCGTTCGCACCGGTCCGGTGTCGACGACTTCGAATGCTGTGCCGGGTATCGACTTCAATTGGTTGAGGTCGTCGTCGTCCCATCCCAGGGCGGGCGCACCCTGGAAGAACCAGTTGCTGCCGTTGTCGGCGACGATCAAACCGAAGCGCTGCATCGCCGTGGCGATCACCTTGGCCTGACCCGTGAGACCAGCGACGTCGAAATCGGCGCGCAGCCGTAGGCGCATACCCATGGCCGGCAACGTCGGGTCAGGATCGTCAGAAGCGAAGTGCGTGGCCGGCAGCACGAACCCACGCTGCGTCTCCGAGAAGGTGACGCGGATCGCGTGACCGATGAATCCCGACGCGACCTCGTCGTACCGCACGAGACCGGGCAGGATCGGAAGCCCTGCGGCGTCGGCACTGGTCCAGCCGACCGGCCGCAGCGCGCCGGTGTTCAGGTCGAACTTCGCGCCGGAAGCCGCCAGCCAACCGGGTCCTGGACCGGTCGGCCGACCGACGAACAACTCGTAGAGCTGGCAGGTGCCTTCCTGCACCACCAGCACGTGCCGGTCGCTGCCTCCTTCGACCGGAGCGTTGAGGGGGATCGGGAACGGGCCCGGATCGCTCTCGTCACCGTACGCGGTGTACGTGATCGGCACGAGCGGCTGTGAAGCGGGCACGACGATGTACGGGATGCCGTAGGCGAGGTTCTCGCCGAAGTCGGGGTGCAACGAATCGGTGCCGACTGCCTGGATGTGGTTGACGATCTGCGAGCTCAGCGGGTGAACGGGCGCTGAGGCGATCTCCTGGTTCCACGCGTTGTCGCCCGGAAAGACCTGGCATCCATTGATGCGCGGGCCCGGTGGCCGCAAGCGGACTGCGGGTTCGTTGGCGGTCGCCCCGGTGACGATCGAACTGGGGGCCGCGTTGGCAACCGCAGCGATGCCCAGGCCGACCACGAGGACCGCCGCGATCGGCCAGCGACGTGACACCAGGGTCAGCCGCCGATCTGGCTCATCGTTCGCTTCGGCCGTACGAACGACACCTGATTGATCTGGTGCCCCGCCCACTTCGTACCGACGGCCCGCTGGATCTCTGCGGCCAGCGCGTCGTCGTCGGCTCCGTCGCGCATGAGCTTGCGGAAGTCGAACTCGGTGGTGGTGAACAGACAGGTGCGGAACTGACCGTCGGCGGTGACACGAACACGATCGCAGTCACCACAGAACGGCTTGGAGACCGACGGGATGACTCCGACCGTTCCACGACCGTCGAGGTAGCGCCAACGATCGGCGGGCGCCGCACCTCGAGACGTCATCTGCTCGAGGGGAAACACCTCGTCGATGGCGGCGACGATCTCGTCCTGAGTGACGACCTGTTCGTTGACCCAATGGCCGCTGGCGTCGAGGGGCATGAACTCGATGAAGCGAACCTCCACGTCGTTGTCGCGCCCGAACCTGGCGAGGTCGACGATCTCGTCGTCGTTGACTCCGCGCTGCACGACTGCGTTGATCTTGACCGGCGCAAAGCCGGCTTCCTTCGCCGCCTCGATGCCGTCGAGCACACGCACGCAGTTCGTCGCGGCGGGTCATCTCCACGAAGCGATCGGCGCGCAGGGTGTCGAGGCTGACGTTGACACGGTCGAGCCCAGCCTCGCGCAACTCGTGGGCGACGAGTCGGAACGTCGCCCCGTTGGTGGTGAGCGCCGATGTCGGGTGCGTGCCGGCCAGCGACGATGCCGAGGTCGGCCGGCACCCGAAGTGCGGCGAGCTTGTCGACCGAGCACGGGCAGGTGGGCGCGAACCGTTGGCTCGCCACCGGTGAGTCGCAGCCCATCGACCTCGAATCGCTCGACGAAGATCCGTGCCAGCCGCTCGATCTCCTCGAACGTCAAGCACCTCGCTGCGCGGAAGCCACACCATGCCCTCTTCGGGCATGCAGTAGGTACAGCGAAAGTTGCAGCGATCGGTGACCGAGATGCGCAGGTCACGAATGGTGCGTCCGAAGGGATCGACGAGATCCATGACCGTCAGGCTATCGACAGCAGCATGATCTCGACGGAGCCGCCCGCCGGAACACCGTCGCCGTCGGGAACGATGGCCATGGCATCGGCCAACGAGGTCGCGGCCAACTGATGGCTGCCCTGGGCGCCCACGGAGCGGACGTGGTACCGGCCATCGGGTTCGAACGAACCGGAAACCCGCATGTAGTGGGTCTTTCCGTCGCCTCGGCGAGGCAGGCCGTCGTCGGCGATCGCCGAGACCGTGGTGCGGTCGAGCACGGTATGACCCATCATCTTGCGCAGCGCCGGGCGCGCGAAATAGTTCGAAGCTGACCATCGAACTGACCGGGTTGCCCGGCAGGCCGAACACCGGCGTCGATCTGTCGACGGCGGCGAGCACTCCGAAGGCGAACGGTTTGGCCGGCTTGATGGCGATCTGCATCCACCGCATGTCGGCGATACGTGACAGCACCGCCTTCACCACGTCGTACTCCCCCATGCTGACGCCGCCACTCGTGATGATCGCGTCGTACGACACTGCAGCGTCGCGGAGCAGCGCCTCCAGCTCAGCCTCGTCGTCGCGCACCACGCCGAGGTTGACCGCCTCACAACCCGTGTCTGCGACCAGGGGCAGGAGCATGGCCTTGTTGCTCTCGCGGATCTGGCCGGGCCTGAGCGCAGAACCGTCGCTGATCAACTCGTCGCCCGTCGACAAGACGGCGACGCGAGCCTTGCGATACACGCGCACCCGGTTGGCGTTGATACTGGCCAGCACGCCTGCGACGGCAGGGCGAACCACAGTGCCGGCAGCGAAGATCTCGGTACCGATGTGCACGTCGTCGCCGACTCCTCGCACCGATGTCCCTGGAGCCACCGAACGGTTGATCACGACCTCGTCATCGTCTCGTTCGGTGTCTTCGACCATCACGGACGCGTCGGCGCCGGCAGGCATGGGCGCACCGGTCATGATGCGGATCGCCTCGCCGGGACCGACGACACGATCGGTCGACCAACCCGCTGCAACTTCGGCCACGACCCGCAGCCGCGCCGGCGTGCCGGCAACGTCAGCGGCCCTGACTGCATAGCCGTCGACGGCGGAATTCGCGAAGGGGGGCACGTCCTCCCGAGCCACGACTGGCTCGGCCAGAACTGCGCCGACAGCCTCGGCGATCGAGGCGTCGATCACCTCACCGACGGGACAACGATCGAGCACATATCGACGAGCCTCGTGTTCGCTGATCACACATCGAACGGTACCGTTTCGTCAGTGAGCAACTACACCGCGCTGCCCGCGAGTGGCCACACGGTGCGGTGGGCTGCATGGGATGGTGACGACGTCGAAGTGACCGAGCTTGCCTGGGAGAACGAGGGATGGACCATCAGCGGACAGGTCGAACGCGAAAGCGTGCAGTACGTGATTCGCCTGTCGGCATCGTGGCAGATGCGTCAGTTCCTCCTGTTCCGTGACCTCGACGAGCCCGACCTGTGGCTCGCGACCAACGGCACGGCACGGTGGGGGGAGATGAACGGTGCCCATCGCGTGGAGCTGGACGGTTGCTACGACATCGCTCTTCCGATCACGCCGTTCACCAACTCGCTGCCGATCCGACGGCTGCCGCTGCACGTCGGAGACAGCGCCGAGCTACCCGTCGTGACGGTCGACGTCGAGACACTCGACGTGCGCCCCGAGACGCATCGCTACCTGCGACTCGACACACACCGGTGGGCGTTCGCGCATGGCGACCACTCGGTCGAGTTCGACGTCGACCAACATGGTTTGGTGGTCGATTACCCCGGCAGGTTCCGACGGGTCACGTGAGCCGGGAACGCAGGTAGGCACCGAACTCGTCGCCGATCGACTTGTCGTCGAGAGCAATGTCGACCACTGCGCTCAGCCAACCGAGCGGCGTACCCGTGTCGTAGCGGCGAATGCTCGAGAGCACGCCGTGGAACGGTCCGCTGGCCGCCTGCACTTGCAAGGCATCGGTGAGTTGGATCTCGCCGCCGCGGCCCGGCTTCAACCGCTCGATCTCACCGAACACGTCGGGCGTCAGCACGTACCGACCGATGATGATCAGATCGCTCGGTGCGTCGTCGACAGCGGGCTTTTCGACCATGCCGCGGATTCCGACAACCCCCGATTCGTCGAGCTCGGTCGACGGTTCGATCACGCCGTACGAGCTGACCTGCTCGCGGGGCACGCGCTTCAGACCGACGACGCTTCCGCCGGTCGACTCGCACAGCCTGGCCATCTGGTCGAGCAGCGACGAGTCGCCCATCAACTCATCCGGGAGCATCACCGCGAACGGCTCATCGCCGACGGCCTCCGCCGCGCAACCGACCGCGTGACCGAGGCCGAGCGGCGCATGCTGATAGGCGAAGCTGACACGCGTGTCGCGCCCGATCGACTCGAGCCGATCGGCCATGGCATGGCGATCGGTGGACCTCAGCTTCTCGAGCACCTCGTCAGACGGCTCGAAGTAGGCCTCGATGGCCGGCTTGTTCTGACTGGTCACGATCACGATGTGATCGATGCCTGCGCCGACAGCCTCGTCGATGATCAACTGCAGCGCCGGCGTGTCGATGATCGGCAAGAGCTCCTTCGGAACCGCCTTGGTCGCCGGGAGAAACCTCGTGCCCATTCCCGCTGCGGGTATGACGGCGGTACGAACCTGCATGCCGGTGGATGTTACGGCGTCCGCACGGCCCGCTAGCATTAGCAGTCGAACCGTTCGACTGCTAAATCACCTGGCGGAGCCGACATGCCTACCTACGTCTACAAGTTCGTTGAGACCGGCGAGACCGTCGAGGTGCAGCAAGCGTTCACCGACGACGCGCTGACCGAGGTCGAACATCCGACGACGGGCACGCGGATGAAGGTGAGGAAGGTCTTCACGCCGGTGGGTGTCACCTTCAAGGGTGGCGGCTTCTACAAGACCGACAGTCGCGGTGGTAAGTCGAAGTCGTCGTCGACCAGCTCGACATCGACCGACTCGTCGTCTTCGACTTCGACCTCGTCGTCGGAATCGTCATCCGATTCGAGCAAGTCGAGCGACTCGGGCGCCGGCTCCAAGACGCCTGCTGCTTCAGCGTCGACACCAGCCAAGTCAGCGTCGACTTCCGACTGAACGATTGACCCGGCCGATACAGTCGGCCTCCGACTTCCCCCAATCGTCGACTCGATCTGTCGAGGGAGGTCAGATGCACCAGCTCGCGTGGGTGCGCCTGATTGTGGCGCGTCACCCGTGGATCTACTGGTTGTCGATCACGGTCGTGGCCGGCATGGTCGGGCTCGGCGCAGCGCGAGCGCTGGCCGACGTCGATGCCGCTCGTCGGTCGTGGGGCGAGCAGCAGACGGTGTGGGTCGCTGCAGCTGCAACGGAGCCAGGTCAACCGATCCTGGCTGGCGCCCGCAGCGTGCCTCGCGCCGTCGTGCCGACCGGCGCCGTGGGTTCCACGCCCGAAGGCTCGATCGCCCGGCAACGCATCGGGCCCGGCGAGATCATCGTGGGTTCCGACATTTCTGCGACCGGATCGGTCGGCCTCATTCCCGAAGGCTGGGTTGCGTTCGCCGTCGCCGCGCCGGTGGCGCACTTTGCAGTAGGCGACCATCTCAACGTCTACTCCGGTGACCAGTTCATCGCCGCGGGCCTGGTCGTCGACGTGGGCGAATCGGATGTGATGGTCGCGATCCCCGTCGGTGCCGCTCCCGCGCTGGCCGCCGCCGTCCTCGCCGACACCGTGACCCTCGCCCTCACTCCCGCCTGAGCTCGCGAGCAAGCGTTTGACGCTTCCGGCCCCGCATACGGGCGCCAGACGTCAAACGCTTTCGTCACCCACCTGCGCTTGACAACTCCGGCCCCGCATACGGGCGCCAGTCGTCAAACGCAGTTGACCGGGGTGCATCAGGCCGAAGACGCCGAGCGCTCTAGCGCCAGCTGGTGGCGAGGATCACCAGGACGGCAAGGCCCAAGACGCAGCGGTAGATCACGAAGGGCATGAAGCTGTGGGTTCGGATGAGGCGCAAGGTGCCCCACACCGCGGCCCAGCCGGACACCCCGGCCGTGACGATTCCCACGACCATGGGCACGCCGAGGCCGTCGGGCACGCCGTCGCCCGCCAGCTTCAGCAGCTTGTAGGCAACGGCCCCTGCGGTGACAGGGATGGCCATCAGGAAGCTGGCCCGCGCCGCCGCATCGCGGGTGAAGCCCACGTACCGCGCCGCCGTCATCGTGATGCCGGAGCGCGACGTGCCTGGGTTCAACGCGAGAATCTGCGCCGCGCCGATCTTCAACGCGTCGTCCCGCTGGAAGTCCGCGAGCTGGCGACTCCCGGCGCGGCGATCGGCGATGCCCAACAGCACACCGAACACGATCAGCGACACGGCGATCAGCGCAGGGGTTCCCAATTTGTCGTCGATCGACTTCTCGAACAACGCGCCGACGGCAGCGGCCGGAAGGGACGACAACACCAACAACCAGGCCAGCCGACCGTCGGGATCCGCTGGCCGCTCACGCCGCACCACCAGGCGAACGCCTTCCCGCACGTACACGACGAGATCTCTGCGAAAGTAACCCACGACTGCGGCGAGCGTTCCGAGGTGCAACGCGACATCGAACGCCTTCTCGATGGACGAATTGTCGAAGTCGTGCCAATTGAACAACCACGGCACGAGCAGGAGATGCCCGCTCGAGGAGATGGGGAGGAACTCGGAGAGTCCCTGCACAAGGCCAAGGACGACCGCATGGATGATCGGCACTGCGGTTGTCTACTCGACGGTCGTGCCGGGGAGAACTCGCGAGGACCACGGCCGAGGCTCGTCCCAGTGATGACCGACCGGCCTGCCGAGCCGCAACTTGGCGAGGAAGTCGGTCGGTCCGTCGAAGTCGGGCATCTCCACATACGCCGCGCCGATCGCATCGGGGACGTGAGCGTCGCTGCCGGCACCTGCGGCGAGCTCGTGCTCGGCGGCGATCGACGCGGCGCGCTCGTTCAAGCTCCGAAGCGAGGTCTTGGCATTGATCACCTCGATGGCATCGACGAGCCCGTCGTCGATCAGAGCATCAAGCGCCGCTTCGCTGATGTTGCGGCGCATCGGGTCGTACGGGTGCGGGATGTACACCACGCCACCCTGGCGTCGAATGGCTCTGGCCGCGTCGCCCGGTTGCACACCAACCGGGATCCGCTCGTCGAGGAAAAGGCCGATGATCTCGCCGGCGTGCGTGCGCAGCTCCTCCCCCACGATCACGCGACACGACAAGGTGCCGACGAGGTCGACGGCACCCTTGATCGCGTTGTGATCGGTGATGCACAACACGTCGATTCCCGACTCGGTGACGGCCGCCGCGATCTCGTCTGGCGTCGTCGTCGAATCACCGCTCCACATCGTGTGGCTGTGCATGTCGACGCGCACCCAACCCGTCGGCAGTGAAGTGCCGAGATGTGGGTGGCGAGCCACGGCGGCGGCGAGTGGGGCAGGCACGAGCGGCAACGGTACCCCGTAGGCTCGTTGTGTGCGTTGGTCACCACGCCGCAGGCGGTTCATGCTCATCACGGGCGGTGGAGGTTTCCTCGGCCAGCACCTCGCGATCGCGTCAGAAGCTGACGACTGGGAGTTGTTCGCGCCGCCGTCGACGATGGTCGACATTCGGCTGCGAGACCGGGTGATCGAGGAGTTCTATGCCTGGAAACCCACGGCGATCGTGCACCTCGCCTATCTCAAGGGCGATCGACGCACCATCGTGGAAGGCAGCCGCAACGTCGCCGAGGCCGCGACGATCTGCGGAGCGCGCCTCGTGCACATGAGCACCGACGCCATCTTCCCCGGACGACCCGCGCCGTACAGGGAGTACGACGCCCCGTTTCCCATCACCGACTATGGGGTGATGAAGCTGGAGGCGGAGCGGGCGGTGGCAGCGGAGTGCCCGGGGGCTGTGCTGGTGCGCAGTTCGTTGTTGTACGGCACACGACGGGTCGCGGCGATACAGACCGACGTGGAGCTTGCGCTGACAGGTCAGCGGCCGATGAGGTTCTTCACCGACGAGTACCGCTGCCCAGCGCACGCAACCGACGTCGGTGCAGCTCTCAGTTCGTTGGCCGCGTGGCCGGAGATCCGCGGCCCGCTGAACGTCGCCGGGCCGGAAGCAGTGAGTCGGGCAGAACTTGCCGAGACGTTCGCCCGATGGATGGGATTCGATCCGCGCGGCCTCAGCACGGGAACGATGGCGCTGTCGGGCACGATTCGTCCGGGCCGTGTTGTGCTCGACACGACGTTGGCGAGCTCGTACGGCATCGAGTGCCGCCCACTTTCGGAGACGCTCAGACGCCATCCGGTCGGCTAGGTCCGCGCGGTCAGGTACCGCTCATCGTCACGTCGCGGATGACCAGGCTGACCCCGGCTGCGCGCATCGGCAGCCAGTCGACGTCGTTGCCGATCTCGACGACGTCGTGCAGCATGCGCTGCAGCGTCGAGGCGATGGTGAACTCGCGGATGGGGCTGCCGAGCTGACCGTTCGAGATCGTGAGTCCGGAGGCACCGGCAGAAAAATCTCCGCTGATCGCGTTGACGCCGGAGTGCAGCCCACTGACCGACTGGATCAACACGCCATCGTCGATGTCGGCGATCAACGCGTTCTGATCGCGCCGACCAGGCATCAACTGCAACGCCAGGCAGCCGACGCCGGGCGTGCCCTTGAACCCGCCGCGAATCGCGTTGCCGGTGCTCTTCGTGCCGACGCGTCGCGCCGAGTACGACGAGTGCACGAACTTCTCGAGCACGCCCGCATCGATCAACACGTTGCGGCGCGCAGCAAGGCCCTCGCCATCGAGATCGGTCGCGGTGTACGCCTTCGGGTTGGTGGGATCGTCGACCAGCGTCACGATCGAGCTCGCGACGCTCTCGCCGAGTCGGTCCTTGAACAGGCTGCGACCCTTGGCCACGCTCTCGCCGTTGAGCGTGCTGGAGATGATGCCGAGGAAGCTGGCCGTGATGTACGGGTCCAGCACCACGGTGGTTCGCTTGGTGGCCGGCTTCGTGGCGCCCAGCAATCGGGTGGCCCGGTCGCTGGCCTCGTTGGCGGCCTTTGCAAGGTCGAACTCGTTGGGAGATCGCCCCACGCTGAAACCGAATCCGGTCTGCGTCTCGTCGCCATCGTCGGCGAGCGTGCTGACAACCACGTAGCAGCCGTTCTCGCGACCCGTGCGGCGGATGCCGGTCGTCGTGGCCACCGCGGACTCGGACGCGACGTCGGCGTAGTTGGCATCGTCGACGCGAATCCTCGGGTCGACGGCGAGCGTCAGTCGTTCGAGCTCCTTCGCCAAGTGCGATCTTGCCGTCGGTGGTGTACTCGGCGAGCGCCTCGCTCCACAGGTCCTGTTCGATCACGTCGACGCCGTCGGGTTCGGCGAGACCGGCCCATTCGTCGGGCGTGCCGAACTGCACGTTGTCGCGGGCCTCGGCCAGCACTTCGGCGACGGCTGCCTCGTCGAGCACACCCGCATAGGCAAACCCGGTGCGGCCGTCGCGAATGACGCGGATGCCGACACCTTCGGTCTGTGCCGCGACGAAGTGCTCGACCTCACCCTCGTAGATGCGAATGTCGGTCTCGGCGTCACGCGAGACGAACGCCTCGATGTGCTCGCCCGGCTGAGCCAGCGCCACGACTCGATCGGCGATGGCTTGCAGTTCGGCGGTCCCAGTCCGGCTGCCCGCGCCCTTCGTGCTCGTCCGGGCCGTCATGCTGCAGTGCCGCCAATGGTGAGGGCCTTGACCCGAAGCGTCGGCTGACCGTCGCCCACGGGCACACCCTGCCCGTCCTTGCCACACGTACCTGGGTTGCCCATCGCAAAGTCGTTGCCCAGCAGATCGATGTCGCGGAGCACCTGCGGACCGTTGCCCAGCAGGTTGCCCTCGCGCAACGGCTCGGTGATCTCGCCGTTCTCGATGAGGTATGCCTCGGTCATGCCGAAGACGAAGTCGCCCGTCGCGGTGTTGACGCTGCCGCCGCCGAGCTTGGCCACGTACACGCCGTGCTCGGTGTCGCGGACGATGTCGTCGGGCTCCTCGGTGCCGTTGAGCACGAAGGTGTTGGTCATCCGCACCATCGGCAGGTGCATGTAGCTCTGGCGACGACCATTGCCCGACTGCTTGCGGCCCTCGTTGCGAGCGCGGAGGTAGTCCCACATGTAGTCGGTGAGAATCGCCGTCCTCGATCAGCACGTTGTACTGGCTGGGGTGACCCTCGTCGTCGATGCCGATCGCACCCCATTCGCCGCTCATCGTCCCGTCGTCGACGAGCGTCACGAGCGGCGAGGCCACCAGCTCGCCCTGCTTGCCGCGGTAGACGCTGCCGCCCTTGGCGATCAGGTCGGCCTCGAGGCCGTGCCCGCACGCCTCGTGGAACAGCACACCGCCGCTGCCGCGCTTGATCACGACGGGCATGGTGCCGCTGGGTGCCGGGCGAGCGCCCAGTTTGGCGAGCGCCTGTCGGGCCGCGTCGCGAGCGAGCTCCTCGACGTCGATTCGATCGAACATCTCGAAGCCGAAGGTGTGGCCGGTGCTCTGGAAGCCCGTCTGCATCCCGGAGTCGCCATTGGCGACGACGCTGATGCGCACGGATTGGCGGGCCTGCTCGTCGGACGCCAGCAGACCGTGAGTGTTGGCGATCATGATGCGCTTGCGACTGTCGGCGTAGCCCGCGCTGACCTGAACGATCGCGCCGCCGCTGGCACGGGCAGCCTCGTCGACGCGTTGCAGCAACGCAACCTTCTCGGTCTTGGAAACCTGATCGGCGAACCGCTCGACGGGGCTCACGTGCCGCTCGGGCTGCCGGGTCAGCGCGACGACGTTGCGCCGCCGGTGCCCTGGCTCGCGGCCGCCGCTGCAGCCTCGGCTGCGGCGCGCAGGCCCGCCTCGCTGAGGTCGGCGGTGTGGGCGAAGCCTGTGGTGTCGCCCTTGATCACGCGTATGCCGGCGCCACGGTCGCGGCCACTGGTGACCTGCTCGATCCGGCCGTCATCCAAGCCGGCCATCGTCAAGCGCTTGTCTTCGATGAAGACTTCGGCGAACTCGCCGCCGGTACGCATCGCCGTGCCGAGGACCCGTTCGAGAACGTCGGTTTCGACTACATCATGTCCGGCCATTGTTGCTCTCCATCCCAACGCTCATCAGGCGAGCCTACCGACAAGTGCCTCGAGGTCCAGCGTGTCGAATGACCGCGCCAGCGGGGCCGATCACCGGGAAATCTCCGCTCATCGCGGACCGCTACTGCGCCGATAGAAGAGCATGAGGATGGGCCAATGGTTGACGCCGTGTGTCGTGATGTTGGCGTTCGGCACCCTGGCCGCCTGTAATCCCGGCGACCGCGCCGAACAGGCGGTGGAGGAGATCGACACCGGCAACGCCGCCGCTTGCGCCCAGGAGCGATCGACGATCGAGAGCGCGGTCGAGGCGTACACCTTGTTGAAGCCCGACAGCGCGGTCAGCGAGTCGGCGATGGTGGCAGACGGCTACATCCGGCAGGAATCGGTCTTGATGGACATCGCCGCCGACGGCAGGGTCGTCGCCGCACCCGGCACCGTCTGCACCTGAGCTGACACCCGAAAACCCAGAGTGGAGTGTTCGGCGCCCACCTGGGTGCCCCGAGACACTCCACACGGGTTAGCCGAGGTTCGAGGTGCGGGGGTAGACGTCGCTGGGTTCGGTCAGCACGTTGACGAGGTATGGCACGCCCGGAGGCGAACGCTCGATCCAACGCTGGGCCGATCTGTTCGGGATCCGTGACCAACTCGCCGCCGCCGCCGAGGGCGCGCACCACCTCGTCGTACCGGCAGCCTGGTTGGAGATCGCAGGCGACGTCCCAGCCGTAGATCATCTGCATCGGATGCTTCTCGAGGCCCCACATCCCGTTGTTGCCGACGATCATCACGACCGGAAGGTGGTGGCGAACCATGGAATCGACGTCCATCAGACTGAAGCCTGCGGCACCATCTCCCAACAGCAGTGCGATCTGGCTCGACGGTCGGGCGACCCGTGCCGCGATCGCGTATCCGGGCCCGTTGCCCAGGCATCCGTACGGCCCTGTGTCGAGCCAGCAGCCGGGCTGGAAGACCTCGACGAACTTGCCGGCGTACGAGGCGAAATCGCCGCCGTCGCAGATCACGACGGCATCGCGGGCCAGTCGCTTCGCCAGCTCGCCGTAGATCCGAGACGGACGGATCGGCGCGTCGGCAGCCGTGAGCATCGACCGATCCGACTCGCGGCCGGCCGCTTCGGCCGCACGCAGCTCGTTGATCCACGCGTCGTGGTCGGCCCGGGGTCCCGCGTAGTCGCCGAATGATCGCAAGACGTCCGCGAAGTCACCGACGACGGTCGTGACCTCGACGTGACGCGCTGCCTGCGTGGGGGCATCGACGACGTGTGCAATGGCCGCATTGCCGAACCTGCCGAAGCCCAAACGGAAGTCGAGCGGAGTACCGAGCACCACGACGAGATCCGCGCGCTGCTTCAGCAACCCACGCGTGCGGAGGAACGCAAGCTCGTGGTCGGCGGGCAACATGCCGCGTCCGAGCCCGTTGAAGAAACAAGGCACCCGTAGTTCCTCGACCGCCGCGCGCAGCTCGTCCCACGCGCCGTCCCAATAGACGTCGCTGCCGACGATGAAAGCGGGCCGCTCAGCACTGGCGACCACGCCGCGAGCTGGTCGACGTCGTCGGAATCGGGTGCCGTGCCGAAGCGGACCGCTCGATCGACCACATCGAACTCGCCGGCTGATGGCCCGAAGACATCGAGCGGAAAGTCGAGGAACGTGGGTCCACGGTGCGGAGTCATCGCCAGGCTTGCTGCCGCGTGCACCATCGCTGCGGCTTGGGCCGCCTCCTTCACGGTGGCGGCCGACTTCGTGATCGACGAGACCACCGGGATGTGATCCATCTCCTGCAGCGAGCCCGACCCCCATCGCAACTCAGGCGCCCGGCCACCCAACACAACCAGCGGTGAACCGTTGAAGTGGGCGGTCGTGATCGCTGACACTCCGTTGGTGATGCCCGGCCCGGCCGTGAGGGCCGCGAGACCTGGACGGCGGGTCAGCTTCGCCCACCCCTCAGCGGCGAAGGTCGCCGTCTGCTCGTGGCGCGTGTCGACCACGCGCATGCCCTGATCGCGTGCCGCTTCGTAGAGCGGCCAGATGTGACCACCGTTCAAGGAGAACATCACGTCGGTGCCGAACGCCAGCATCGCCGCGATCGCCTGCTGGCCTGCGTGGCCCTCGATCGTGCTGGGTCATGGTCATCGAGCCAGTGTTCCAGACATCGCTGGTTGGGCTCGCCGTCGCACGACTGCGCGGTTAGTCGTCCCCGGCCTCGTCGTTGTATCCCGGTCGGCGACGCGTGCCACGTCGGGGCGGAACGAAACTGATCTTGCTGAGCGACATCGGCCGTCCGAGGTGCAGCACACCGAGCTGGGCGAACACAGACAGCCAATCGATGAAGCGGTGGAACGTGACCGTCTTCGACTCGAGGAGCTTCTCCAGATCATGTGGCACCTTCTGGCCGGGAACCGTGTTCTCCACCAATGTCAGCCCCGAAATCGAAACCTCGTTGCCGGTGGCCGCGATGGAGGTGTGGCCGAACCCGTCGATCGGCCCGGTGTGTTGACCTTGGAATCGCCAACGAATGGCGAAGAACTCGCTCGTCGTCGCTGCGCCACTGCGATTGACCGATCGATTCGTCGGGCGAGAACTTGCCGTCGAGGAACTTTCCCAACACGCCGGCGGTATCGAGTTGCACGGCCGCCTGAGCAACGCCGAGGTCGAAGGATGAGTTCTTGGTGCTCATGGCGCCACATACTCCGGCTTGAAGGCGTCGACCCCACCGCTGAGTGCGGCGGGTTGCACCGTGACGACGTCGCAGAAGTTCTCGGGGCCGATGATCGGCAGCAGTGGCGGCCCCCATTCCAGGTAGGACGAAGGCACCGACGTGTCGAACACGTTGAGCTTCTTGTGATCGCGATGCGTCACGACCCACACCCCTTGGTGCGGATTGCCGGCAGGATCCTGCGGCGGACGCCGTGACCGGCTCCTCGAGGAACTCGCCGTCGTTGCGCAAGGTCGGAACGAAATCGTCCTTGTGGTCTCCGTCGGTGTCGATCGGGATCGGGTGGTCGGAGACCGGGTGGTTGTGACCGGGTGTCGCGAACATCACCGTGACCTGCCCGGCCGCGCGTCGATTGACGCTGTGACATTGCCACGTGACCCAGCCCTCGAAGAATGGTTGCTGACACTTGAAGAAGAAGTAGATGGGCCAGCTTCGCGGTGGCGAGCCGGTCGGGATGGCCGCGTCGTGGTCGAGCCCGAGTGAGACCTCGATGGCACGAACCAGCGTGTTGGCAATGATCCGCTCGACATTGCCCTGGTAGCCATCCCACATGCCGGTCGGCTTGTTCGGGTGCGGCTTGGTATCGAGCGGTGCCGTCGTTGCGAATGCGGTAGCCGAACCAGTTCTTGGCGATGATCCGGGAGATGCGGAAGCCGACCGCATCGTCATCCATGAACTCCGGCCATGCCAGCAAGCCGCCAGTTTCACTCTCGCCATGCGTCAAGTCGCAAGGTCGGGCAACGACGTCGCGCATGTGCTCGAGCATGGAATACCGGCGGTCCAAGCCGGGGAAGGTGGTAGCCGTGTCGTCGTCGACCACCGCTTCGATCCCCTCGTTCAGGGTTTCCTCGAGCAACAGGAGATAGTGACCCTTCTCCAGGTGGTACGGCATGATGCCCACGGTTGTCCCCTCTCGGTTGCGGTCGCGTGTAAGAGTCCCGAAGGCCCGTCCGTGATACTGCTACAGGGATACTGCTACAGGGAATCAGCTCGGACCAGTTCGAAGATCTCCACGGGATGTGGCAGACCCTTGAGTGAATGGACGCCGACGGAGGGACCGACCGGTCGTGCCAATCCGTGATCGATGACCGATTGCGAGACGTGCGTGTCGCCGGGACCTGCCGTCGACATCACCCGCGAGGCTTCGGCGACGGCCATGCCCGACGCGTCCGTCCCCAGATCGAACACCGAGCCGCTCGCCAGACCGATCCGCAGCCGCACAGCGCCGCCAGGCACGACCAGCGAGGCATGTTCGATCGCTTGATGCAGCGCCCGCGCCGCATCCGCAGCATCACCTGGCTGTTCGAACCACGCGGAGAATCCGTCGCCGGTCGACGTCATGATCGACCCTCGATAACGCCCGACGACGGTGCGGACGAGTCGGTGGTGCTCGCCGAGGACGACGGCCCAGGCGGCGTTGCCGGCACTCGACATCAGCCAGGTCGAATCGACGATGTCGGTGAACATGACTGTTCGAACGCGACCAGCCGGCATCCCGACCTGACCGACCACCGACGTGAGCCGTTCGCGTTGCAGCCGAGCGAGCAGAGGTGCCCCCAAGGCATCGAGCGTCTCCAGCGCAGCTCGCCCGAGATCGAGCTCGGACTGGTCGCCTTCACCGCACGCGAACGCATGTCTCGCCCGATAGACGTCGGCAATGGCCTGCTCGAGAACGGAGCCCGCTGCGGACGCACCCTGCTGCGAACGCTGGATCCAGACATCGGCGTTCTTGTCGCCGATCTCGATCGCGGCTGCGGACATGGCAAGCGCGACGCTCGTCGGCCAGTCGTGACTCGCGATCACACCCTGTTCGTACACCCGGTCGAACAACGAGAACAGGTCGTCGACGACCTCCAGGTTGCCGGCGAGGACCGCCGCTTCGAACTGCGCGAGATGGAATCCGATGTTGCGAAAGCTCAGACCATTGCGCGGGGAGGTCCAACGAGGCCGAACATCTTCGAACGCCTCGTCGACCCCGGCCAACAGTGCGACGGCGGTGAACTCGGCAAACGGCAGGTACATCTGATGCTGTCGCCCGATGTCTCTGAGCGCGGCGACACCCACTTCGTCTCCGCGAACCGCCCGTCTCCAGATTGCCGCCGAGAGCGACGCAAGGAACGGGTCGCCGGCATCGGCGCGGCGCGCGCTGAGGATGGTGGATTCCGTGTCGTTGTCGGCGTCGGCAAAGCGACCGAGCCGAGTGGCGGCGACCGAGCGAACAGCCAGCGCCATGCCGTGCTCCGCCCAGTTCGATGCACGCGCCGATGAGTCTGCTGCGGCAGAAGCATCGGTGATCGCAGTCATCGGGTCACCGGCAACCAGTGCGACGAGCCCGCGACGTGTGAGGACGCCGCCGATCCACCACGGGTCGGCGTTCAACTGCGACGCCTCGTGGGCACTCGTGAACGACTTCGCGGCGTCGTCGAGCTCGAGCAGGGCCAGGCGATGCAGCCCCGTGGCCACATGCACCATGAACTCGGTGAGTGGCTCGTCGACATCATCGACCAGGCGGCGGGCGGTCTCGACGTACTGCTGCCGGCGATCGTGTCGCGGAGCGGACCACGAGAGCTCCGCCAGGATGGCCGCGGATCGCGCACGCCACAGATGATCGATCGACTCATCGTCGATGAGGTCTGCGACAAGCTCGTCGAGTTGGGGGTGACGGCGCTGCCCGCTGCGTGTGAAGTCGGTGCGCAGTGCCAGCAACAGGCATTCGGCGCGACTGTTGCGGTACGAGCCCGATTCGGCCTCGGAAACGCCGTCCGCAGTTGCGCACACCGCATACAGCTCCGCTGCCTGGATCAGTCGTCCCGTGGCCTCGTCGCGATCGAGCTCGTTGAAGCGTGCCTTGCCGATGCGATCGAGCCAGTGGGCACGCCCAGGATCATCGGTTGCAGACTCCATCATGTGTTCGGCGAGGTCTCCCGCAGCCGACCACGAGCCGTGTTCGACGGCCGCGACGTAGGCAGCCTGCACGAGATCGCGGTGGTGAGGATCTCCGGTTCGCCCAGCCGCGTCGGACAGGCGGACCAGCGTGCCCGCTGCGGTGTTGCGACCGGCGCCGCCGTCGAGCACATCGAGCAGTTCGCCGGCAACGGCGACGACGAGTTCTTTCGGCGCGAGATCGAGCGCCGTTGTGCGCAGCAGTGGATGCGTGAAGACGACGATTCCGCCGCGCCGTCGTACGGCGCCGATCGATTGCAATTCATCGATCGCCGCATCGGCGCCGCCAAGTGGGTCGACGTCGTCGGGACCTGGCTGCTGGGCCTGCTCGGCGAGCGCTATCAGCACCGCCGCACGGAGCGCTTCGGGCGAGAGGGTCGACAATCGCGCCCGCCACGCCACCTCCACCGGAATGGTGCCGGTCGTGGACGCCGGGGAGGGCAGTACTTCGCCCAGCGCGATCGAGTCGGCGAGCGCATTCAGCGTCAGCGGGTTGCCGCCACTGAGCTCGGCCAGCCGAGCGATCGTGCGTCGATCCGTGATGCCCGGAGAGATCCTCCTGGCCAACTCCCGGACTTCGCGATCATCGAGTGCTTCGAGGCTGAGCCGTCTCGTGATCGGCTCGTCGACGAGGTGCGACAACAAGCGTGATGACGCCTCGTCGCGCGCAACCAGGACGAGGCAGACGCGTGCGGGTTGACCGGTCACCGCCGCCGTGCCCAATCGGAACGCGAGGTGCTCGACCAGGTGCTGGCCCGCGTCGTCGAGCCAATGAGCGTCGTCGATGACGAGCAGTTGGGGCGAACCACGACGCATCTGTTCGTCGGTCTCGGCGATGCACCGACGGAGGTCGTCGGCAACGTCCCCCCGTTCTGGCACGACGACGGTTCGATCGGTCGCGCCCGCCTGGCGCGCCGCGCCGATCAGCCAATCGACCAGCGTGGATTTGCCGACACCCGGTGGTCCGTCGATGACGACAACCACGGGCTGACCGTTGATTGCCGCGGCCAGCCACCGCGACAGGTGGGCGCGCTGCACGATTCGCCCGACGATGTCGACAAGCACCTTGACCTCCGTCTCCGAGACTACGCCACGCCCTGCGCGTCCGGCACCGCTGATTGCACCCTGAATACCGGCCAGCACATGACGAGCGATAACCTTCGTGACCGTCATGTCGCTGCCCGAGATCCGTCAGCCTGCAGATCTGCGGGCTCTGAGCTACGCCGAGCTCGACGACCTAGCCGGAGAAATTCGCGACTTCGTCGTGCAGGCGGTGGCTGAGACGGGCGGACATCTCGGGTCCAACCTCGGCGCGGTCGAACTGACTCTTGCGCTGCATCGCGTGTTTCATTCACCAACCGACGCGATCCTGTGGGACACCGGGCACCAGGGCTACGTGCACAAGATCGTCACGGGCCGACAGAATCAATTCGATCAACTGCGTCAAGCCGGCGGCCTGTCCGGCTATCTCAGCCGCGAGGAGAGCCCGCACGACTTCGTCGAGAACAGCCACGCCTCGACCATCCTGTCGTACGCCTACGGCCTGGCGGTTGCCCGCGATGCCGGCACCGATGAACGTCGGCACATCGTGGCCGTGATCGGCGACGGTTCGATGACAGGGGGCATGGCGTACGAGGCGCTCAACAACATCGGCCACTCCGGCCAGCGGGTCATCATCGTCCTCAACGACAACGGCCGCAGCTACGCGCCGACGATCTCCAATCTCACGGCTGGGCCGACGCCCCTCGATCGGTCGATGGCCGACCATCCGAGCCTGCCGGCACGCATCACCGATCGTCTTTCTCACAGCCTCACCAACATCCGTCTCAACCCGGTCTACGTGAAGAGGCAGCGCAAGCTCGAACAGTTCCTGCGCGAGTTGCCGTATGTCGGCCCGCAGGCCGAGAAGGGCGTCGAGGCCTTCAAGGCCGCCGTACGCGAGTTCCTGCAACCCCCGTCGTTCTTCGAGGCGCTCGGGGTGCGCTACGTCGGTCCCATCGACGGCCACGACGTCGCCGAGTTGGAGCGAACGTTCCTCAACGCAGTCGAACTGTCCGCCGAGGGCCCCATCCTCGTGCACGTCCTCACCCAGAAGGGCCGTGGTTATTCGCCGGCGGAAGACGACGACGAGAAGCACCTGCACGATGCCCCGGTCTTCGATCCCGCAATCGGCCCACCGAAGGCGATTCCGTCCGGATACACACAGGCCTTTGCGGAAGCGATCATCAAAGAGGCGGACGCCGATTCGCGGGTCGTTGCGATCACCGCGGCGATGCCGGGACCGACCGGGCTCATTCCGTTCCAGGTCCGGTTCCCCGAGCGATTCTTCGACGTCGGCATCGCCGAGCAACACGCCGTCACCGGCGCCGCGGGGATGGCGATGGGTGGTCTCCGGCCTGTCGTGGCGATCTACAGCACGTTCCTGAATCGGGCATGGGACCAGATCGTGTACGACGTCGCTCTACATCGGCTCCCGGTGGTGTTCTGCCTCGACCGCGCCGGCATCACCGGCGACAACGGTCCGAGCCACCACGGCGTCTACGACCTTGCGCTGCTCGCCAAGGTGCCTGGCATGCGAGTCCTTGCTCCATCGAGCGCCCAGGAGCTGCAGGTCATGCTCCACGACGCATTGGAACTGGCCGACGAGGGCCCGATCGCGATTCGCTATCCCAACGGCACCGCGCCACAGGTGGGCGAACACGAGGTCGGTGTCGGTCTGCACGCCCACGAACTGCGACGGGGCGACGGAACGGCGTGCATCTTGGCCGTCGGCAAGCTGGTCGCGTTTGCCAAGCAGGCCGCCGCCCATCTCGCGGAGCAGGGCATCGAGGCCACGGTGTGGGACGTCAGGTCGTGTGCCCCACTGGACCCGGCCATGATCCAGGATGCGGCGACTCATCAGGTCGTCGTGACATGCGAGGACGGGATCCGCGATGGCGGCATCGGCATGACCATCGCCGACCAGATCCACGCGATCGCCCGAGACGTGCATGTCGAGGTGCTCGGCCTGCCCGAGCAGGTTCATCCCCCAAGGAAAGCCTGACCGAATCCTCGCCCAACTCGGGCTCGATTCCGAGGGCATCGCCGCGACGGTGCGCCGTCGTCTCGCCGACACCGTCTGACCGTGGCGACCGAACGTTTCGAGCGTTACACGCGCCTGAAGATCGAGCATCGCGAGCACGGCGTGATGCTGATCACGCTGTCGAACCCGGCCAAGCTCAACGCGACCGACGCACGACTGCATGCCGAACTGTCGACTGATCTTTGCCGACATCCATGCCAGTCCGGAAGTGCGGGCTGTTGTCGTCACCGGTGAGGGCAAGGCGTTCAGCGCAGGCGGTGACCTCGACTGGATCGCCGAGCAGGTCGGCAACCACGAGCGCACCATGAGTGTGATGCGCGAGGCAGGCGACATCGTCCGAACGATGATCGAGTGCGACACGCCGATCATCAGCGCGATCAACGGAGTCGCTGTCGGCGCGGGCCTGGCGGTCGCCTTGATGGCCGACATCTCGATCATCGACCAGGACACGAAGTTCACCGACGGGCACATCCGCCTCGGGGTCGCCGCCGGCGACCACGCTGTCGCGATCTGGCCGCTGCTGTGCGGTATGGCCAAGGCCAAGTACTACCTGCTGACCAGCGACTTCATCGATGGTCGCGAGGCCGAGCGCATCGGCCTTGTTTCGAAGGCATTGCCCGCCGACGAGGTGCTTCCGGAGGCACTGCGCGATCGCCGGGCGGCTGGCGACCGGCCCACGCGAGGCGACCCTGTTGACCAAGCGGGCGCTCAACCATTGGCTTCGCCAGGCACTGCCCAACTTCGAGGCATCGCTGGCATACGAGATGCTCACCTTCCTCGGGCCGGATGCGGCCGAGGGACTCGCCGCGCTGCCGCGAGAAGCGTCGGCCCGAGTTCCCTCGATGAGCACCCCACCGGATGGCGACCGCGATCTTGCCGCCGACCTGGCGTTCGGCCTCGACCTCGCCGACATCGCCGATGCGATCACGCTGCCGTACTACGAGCAGCGATCGTTCAGCCTCGATTGGAAAGCCAACCGCACGGAGGTGACCGAGGCCGATCGCGAGACGGAATGGGCCATCAGCAGCGGAGGTCACCTCGCAGCGCCCGGGCGACGGCCTGTTCGGTGAGGAGCACGGCCTGGTCGGCAATGCCGACTCGCCGTGGCGCTGGGTGATCGATCCGATCGACGGAACATCCAACTTCGTTCGCGGCATCCCGGTCTGGGCCACGCTGATCGCGCTTGACCCACGTCGATCGTGGGCCGGTCGTCGGCGTCGTGTCGGCGCCTGCGCTCGCCCGACGCTGGTGGGCCGCCAGCGGGCTCGGCGCGTTCGCCGACGGCAGGTCGTGTCGCGTGTCGACCGTCGCCCGGCTCGAGCGAGGCGCAGGTGAGCGTCACGTTCTCCAGCGGATGGGACGATGCCGGTCTCACGGACCGGCTGGTCGCGCTGCAGCAGCGCGCCTACCGGGCGCGCGGCTTCGGCGATTTCTGGCAGCACATGCTGGTCGCCGAGGGGGCGGTCGACCTGGCCATCGACGCCATCGGCCTCGCCCCGTACGACCTCGCCGCCGTCATGGTGGTGGTCGAGGAAGCGGGTGGAACATTCACCGATCGTCACGGCGAGCGCACCTACCTCAACGACTCCGCCGTCTCCTCGAACGGTCTCCTGCACCATCACATCGAGTCCCTGCGCACCACCAGCGTTTGAGTGGTGCGGCCCCGTATCGGTGCGCGTGAGCCAGCACGCCTCCGGCGTGCCGTCTCACCCGGGGCTAACGCGGTAGGAACAGTCGTGCCGGACCACGTAGCGTTGTCTCGATGAGCGAGAGTCAGCAGCCGGCGACGCGGGCCATCACGGCCGGACGGGCTCATAGTCGAACCTCGCTCGCCCCGGCACTGTGGGCCAGCACGACGTGGGAGTCCGAAGGGCTCGTCGACGCCAACCGGCGGGCTACGGCGACCCGCGCCGGCGAGTTCTACAGCCGATACTCCAACCCCACCGTGCGGTCGTTCGAGGATGCGATCGCCTCGCTCGAAGGCGCCGACGACGCACTGGCGTTCGGGTCGGGCATGGGCGCCATCGCCACGGTGATCTTCGCCCTGTGCTCCACCGGCGATCACATCGTGGCGCAGCGCCAGCTCTACGCCGGCACACTCGCGTTCCTGCAGGGCCCGTGCCAACGCATGGGCATCGACACTCACGTTGATCGACGGCACAGAGCCCGGTGCGTTTGCGGCCGCGCTGCGACCTGGCAAGACCATGCTCGCACTGGCCGAGACACCGTCGAATCCGCGCCTCGAGCTGGTCGATCTCGACGAGCTGGGTTCGTTGCGCGGACCCATCACCGTCGTCGATTCGACCTTCGCGACCCCTCTCGGCCAACAGCCGTTGGCGCACGGCGTTCACCTGTCGCTGCACTCGGCCACGAAGGGGATTGCCGGGCTCAACGACGCGACGCTCGGCGTGATCGCCGGCGAGCAAGAACTGATCGATGCCATCTGGGCGTACTCGGTGCTCCACGGCTCCACGCCGTCGCCGTACGACGCCCTCAACGCGATCCGAGGCATCCGCACGCTGGCCGTGCGCACGGCGCATCAAGCGGCGTCAGCGCTGCACATCGCCGAAGCACTGGTCGACGAGCCGTCGGTCTCCGTCGTGCACTACCCGGGTCTGCGTCACGCATCCGCAGTTCGACCTTGCCAAGCGACAGATGCGCAATGGCGGCACGGTGCTGGCCATCGAGCTGGCCGGCGGGCGACCCGCTGCCGAACACTTCCTCGAGTCGTTGCAGCTCGTCCGCGTTGCCACGTCACTCGGCGGCCCCGAGACCCTGGTCTGCCATCCGGCCACATCGACGCACGCCAGCCTGACACCCGAAGAAGCAGCGACGATGGGCGTCAGCGAAGGGCTTCTGCGAATCTCGGTCGGTCTCGAAGACACGGCTGATCTGGTGAGCGATCTCACCGCTGCACTGCCTCGATGACCAGGGTGCTGTGCCTGCACGGCATCGGAGGCACCGGCGCGACCATGTGGCCGATCGTGGCGGCCTGCATCGACGCTGGGTTCACCACCCTGGCGCCCACACTTCCGGGGCACGGCACGGACCCCGCCGATTTGGTGGGCGTGACGTGGGCCGAATGGTTGGAAGCTGCACGGGCGTGGGAAGCCGACGTCGTCGTCGGTCAGTCGATGGGCGCCGATCTGGCTCTGCAACTCGTCGCCGAGCACCGCTGCCGCGCGGCCGTGTGCATCAACCCAGTTGCACCGCATCCGGACGCCCTCGAAGGGCTCGAATGGCGCAAGAGCCGTGGCCATACATGGATCGACGTCGCCGCGTCGACAGTTGGAGAGATCGCCTACGAGCGGCTACCGATCGATGCGTTGATCGCGATGAACGAAGGCGTTGCATCCATCGACCTCGCGGCGGTCGACCGGCCGGTGCTGCTGGTGACGAGCGCCAACGACGATGTGGTCGACCCTGCCTCGTCCGACGTCATCGCCGACTCGTTGTTCGGTGATGTGCAGCGCCTACGACTGCGTCACAGCGGTCACGTCGCGTCGCTCGACCGGGAGCGAGACCTTCTGCAGCGGGCAATCGTCGAGTTCGTCGCGAATGCCGTGAGCCAAACCGTCAGTGATAGTACGGGTTCTCACCCGACGCATGATCGGTGAGATCGCGGACGCGCTCGATCTCTGGAATCTGCTCGACCATCATCGTCTGCACCCCGTCGAGCATCGTCATTCGGCTCATCGAACAACCGTGGCAACCGCCGCCCATCGTCAGGTACGCCGTGCCCTCGCCGTCGTGGCCGACATACGACACGAAGCCGCCGTGAGCCGCCAGTGCCGGGTTGACCTCGCCCTTGATCAGGGCCTCGACCTCCGCACTGAGCTCGTCGTTGGAGATCAGGCCTTCGACGGACGGCGCCTTCGGCTTGTTGGGATTGCGGATCACCAGGCCTTGGGTCGCGGTGTGATCGAGGGTTGAACCTTCGAGCAGGTCGAGCGCCGAGGCGGCGATGATGACCTTGAGGCTGCCGATCTCGGGACGCGAGTGAGTGCGCACTTCGTCGCTGAAAGCTGCTTTGGTGACGATGTCGAAGCTGAGGTCGTACTTGAAATCCTCACCCGGATTGCTGACGATCTCGAGACGAAGGCCCAGCCGGTCGCCTTCTGGCTCGCTGTCGCGGAGCTTCACCAGTTCCTGCAACGCCTCGGGCGTGACAGTGATGATTTGACCGACGTCGGTTTGTGCGGCCTCTGCGGCAAGTGGACTCACGCCACTAAGGCTATCGGCACGATCCAGGCGTGACGATTTCAAAAGGATGACTTACCCCCCGCCGTTGCAGACGATGCGCTGCCCGGTGATGTACGCAGCACCTTCGCTGCACAGCCACAGCACGACCTTGGCCACATCGAGAGGCTGGCACACCCTCCCGAACGGCGCAGCGGCGTCGAGGGACCGCAGGTCACTGAGGTTGCGATTTCCCGTGATCGACCGCGCCAGACGAACACCCATATCGGTCTCGACCAGACCCGGCGCCACGATGTTGACGTGAATGCCGTTCGCCCGTTCCTCCCTGGCGAGGGTGAAAGCCAACGCCTCCATGGCCGCCTTGCCCATGTTGTACGGGGCCCCGTTTGCCGCATAGTTCGAGGTGGCGATCGACGAGATCATCACGATGTCGCCGCGATCGCCGTTGCGAAGATAGGGCAGCGCCAGGCGGACCAGGTGATGTGGCCCGAATGCGTGTGCAGCAACCACTCGCATCATCTCCGCCGGGTCGGTGTCGGCAACCGAGTTGCCACGTGAGGCGATGCCGGCGTTGCAGACCAGGATGTCGAGACCACCGAACTCGGCGACCACGGCGTCGACCATCGCCGCGCAGGCGTCGGCGTCGTCGACCGAAGCTTGGAATGCTCTCGCCGCACGCCCGGAATCGTGAATCGCGGCAACGGTTGCCGCGGCCGCATCGGCATCGCGGCGATAGTTCACGGCGATTGTCGCACCCTCCACGGCCAGCAATTCGCTGATGCCGCGGCCAATGCCTCGACCCCCACCCGTGACCAGTGCAACGCGCCCATCGAGTTGACCCATCTGCGCCTCCCTTTGTGTTGTCCCTGGCAGCAGTGCCAACCTTGCGTCCATGCAAGAGGGCAGCCGCAAGGCAATCATCGCCGCGTTCTTCGCCAACCTCGGCATCGCAATCGCCAAGTTCGTCGGGTTCTTGATCACCCGGTCGGCCGGGTTGCTCGCCGAGTCAGGCCACTCGCTCGCCGACACCGGCAACCAGGCACTGCTGCTGCTCGGTTCGAAGCGCGGAAGACGCCCGGCCGACAAGGCCCATCCGTTCGGCTATGGACCCGAGCGGTACTTCTGGGCCTTCGTCGTCGCTCTCGTGCTGTTCAGCATGGGCGGGCTGTTCGCCCTCTACGAGGGCATCGACAAGTTGCGGCATCCGCACGAGGTCGAGAGTGCCGCGGTGGCGTTCGGGATCCTGGTGTTCGCCATCGCGCTGGAGACCTACTCACTTCGCACAGCGGTCAAGGAGGCGAATCACGTCCGCCCGCCGGGCATGAGCTGGGCCTCGTTCATTCGAACCTCGAAGTCGCCCGAGCTACCGGTGGTGCTGCTCGAGGACGTCGGCGCCGAGGTGGGTCTGTTCGTCGCGCTGGGCGGGCTGATCCTCGCCGAGGTCACCGGCAACGCGCGGTGGGATGCCGTCGGCTCCATCGCAATCGGCGTGCTGCTGGTCGTGATCGCCTTCGTGCTGGCCAGGGAGATGAAGCCCCTGCTGATCGGCGAATCGGCGTCCGACATCGATCAGGAGCAGATCGAGCAGGCACTCACTTCGTCGGCACATGTGCAGTCCATCATCCACCTGCGCACCGTGCACTTCGGCCCCGACAACCTGTTGCTGGCTGCCAAGGTCGATTTCGATCACTCGCTGTCGGTCGAGCAGCTCGCCCGCGCCATCGACGACGCGGAACGCGCCGTGCGGGCCGCGGTCCCGAAAGCCACGACCATCTACATCGAACCTGACATCCTCCGCCAGTCGCCTACGTGAGCGGCGCTCGCAGTCCCGTTCGACACGCCCGCCCAATCGGCCTTGTAGCGATGGTTGCCGCGGTTCTGACGTTCAGTGCCAGCTCCACGATCATCCGCAAAGCTGGAGCTCCAGGGCCGACGATTGCCTTTTGGCGCATGCTGGGCTCCAGCCTCATCTGGACGGCTCTCTTGCGGATTCGCGAAGGTCGCTTCGTCACCGTCGAGGAATGGCGACGCGCCATCGTGACCGGCGTCGTGCTGGGAGTCAACATCCTGCTCTTCTACACGGCCGCCACCCGCACCAGCGTGGCCAACCTCGAGTTCATAGCTGCGCTCGCCCCGTTGATGCTGATGCCCGCCGGGGCGATCTTCTTCCACGAAAAGGTGGATCGCCGCGCAGCCCTGTTCGGGTTGATCTCGATCGCCGGTCTTGCGCTGGTCGTGTTCAACGCTCCGAAGCGCGGCGCTGCTACCTGGTTCGGAAACGGGCTGGCGGTGTTGGCGCTGGCGTCATGGTGCGGCTATCTGCTCGCCAGCCGCCAGCTGCGCAAGGGGATGAGCGTGGCGACGCTGATGGCGTCGGCCCTCCCGATTGCCACGCTGATCACGCTCCCGGTCGTGTTGATCAACCACGACATCGGCAAGTTCGATGGTCGTTCGATGATCTACATCGTGATCCTCACGCTGCTCACCGGGGTGGTGGCACACGGATTGATCGTGTTTGCGCAGCGCAAGGTTCCGATCGGCATCATGTCGCTGATGCAGGTCGGCCAGCCGGCGTTGGCCGTCGTCTGGTCGGCGGTCTTCCTCAGTCAGTCCCTCCGCGCTCTGCAGATCTTCGGCATGGTGATGGTTGTGCTCGGGCTCGCCGTCGTCGTCGTGCAGACCCAGCGACGCACGGCTAGGCTGATCGCGACCGAAAACGGGGAGCTCGCAGGATCGGCGGGCTGAGAGGGTGGGCGCCGCCACCGACCGGAACCTGATCTGGGTAATGCCAGCGGAGGGATGCGATGTCGCAAGTGGTGGTGGTGATCGGCGGAGGGCAGTTGTCGCCGCGTGCCATCAGCTACGTCATGCCCGACGCCACCATCATCGCCGCCGATAGCGGGCTCGATCACGCAGTAGCGGCAGGATTGCGACCGACGGTGCTGGTCGGCGACCTCGACAGCATCTCCGCCCACGGGAAGATGTGGGCGTACGCGCACGAGCTGGAGATCGACGAGCATCCCGTCGACAAGGGCTCGACCGATACCGAGCTTGCAATGCTTCGCGCCGCCGAAACCGATGCGGAGAATCTCCTCGTGTTCGGTGCAATCGGAGATCGATTCGACCATGCCCTCGGCACGATCTCAGCCCTCGGCAATCCCGTGCTGGCCCGATTTCAGTCGATCCGCTTGCAGCTCGACGAGACCGCGGTTCACGTGGTGCACGCTGGTCGGTCGATCACGCTGGACCTGCCGCAGGGCTCGCTGTTCTCGCTGCTCGCGTTACACGGAGCGTGCGCCGGCGTCGACGTGACCGGCGCGCGCTGGCCGCTGGCCGACGCGGCGCTGGATACGTGGAGCACCCTCGGTGTCAGCAACGAGTCGACCGGTCTTCTGTACGTCGCCGTCACCGACGGCACTCTCACCGTGGTGGTTCCGTGAAACGTCTGATCCTCGTCGTTGCGCTCGCTGCGCTCTCCTCCGCATGCGGATCGTCCGACTCCGGCAAACCGGCGGCGATCACGCTGGTCGCCTACGACTCGTTCCCACCGTCGGACACCACGCTGAACGCGGCGCTCGACGAGTTCACCGCGTCGACCGGCATCGCCGTCAAGGTCGTGATTGCCGGTGACGCCGGCACGATGGTCACCAAGGCCGTGTTGACAGCCGGGAACCCCGAGGGCGATGTGATGTGGGGCGTCGACAACACACTGCTGTCGGCGGCCCTCGAGGGCAACGTCTTCACGAAGTACCAGCCGAACGACTGGAACTCGATCTCCACAGAGCTCACCGCCTTGGTTCCCGGGCACGAGCTCACGCCTGTCGATTTCGGCGATGTGTGCGTCAACTACGACATCGCCTGGTTCGACTCGCACGATCTGGATCCGCCGGGCAGCCTCGATGATCTGATCCGACCCGAGTACAAGGACCTGCTCGTGGTCGAGAACCCGTCGACTTCCTCGCCGGGCCTTGCGTTCCTGATGGCCACGATCGCGCACGCCGGCGAAAACGGCTGGCAGGACTACTGGAGGGGGCTGCGCTCCAACGGTGTCGAAGTCGTCGACGGGTGGACCACCGCGTATCAGGACGAGTTCTCGGGAGCGGCAGGCTCGACGGGAACGCGGCCGCTAGTCGTCAGCTACGGATCGAGCCCGCCAGCCGAGGTGATCTTCGCCGATCCGCCACGCACCGACGCTCCCACAGGGGTTGTCGAATCGACGTGCTTCCGGCAGGTCGAGTTCACCGGCGTGCTCCGCGGCACCGACCACGAGCCCGAGGCCCGCAAGTTGGTCGACTTCCTGATCAGCGCTCACTTCCAGAACGAACTGCCGTTGAACCTGTTCGTCTACCCCGCACGCACCGACGTCAGGCTTCCGGCGGAGTTCACCAAGTTCGCGGTTGTTCCGCTGTCGCCATTCACGATCGACCCGGCCGACATCGCCGCAAACCGGCAACAGTGGCAGGACGAGTGGACGACCATCGTGCTGCGCTGAACCGCCCCCCACGGTGGTTCGTCGCCCTGCTCGCTACAGCGCCGGTGCTGTTCATCGGTGTGCTCTACGTATGGCCGGTGGCGACCCTGTTGTGGACGACATTGCGACGCAGCTCTGCCGGAACCTCACTGTTCGACCACGTCGGCGGAGTGATCTGGTTCACAGCCTGGCAGGCGGCCGCCAGCACTGCTCTGACACTGGCCATCGCGATCGTGCCGACGTACGTGCTTGCTCGCTACACGTTCCGCGGGCGCAGGCTGCTGTTGGCGGCGGCCACCGTGCCGTTCGTGTTGCCGACGGTTGTCGTCGGCGCCGCGTTCATCGCTCTGCTGCCCTCGTCATGGCACGGCACCGCGCAGGCAATGATCCTGGCGCATGTGTTCTTCAACATTGCCGTGGTCGTCCGGCTGGTGGGGTCGATGATCGCCGTGATACCCCACGATCTCGTCGGTGCAGCGCGCACGCTGGGAGCATCGCCTGCCGCCGCAGCGCGCGCCATCGTGTTGCCACTGTTGCGTCCTGCGCTGTGGTCCGCCGCCGCTGTGATCTTCCTGTTCAGCTTCACCTCGTTCGGCGTGGCGAAGCTGTTGGGTGGGCCGACACGTCCGACGCTCGAGGTCGAGATCGTGCGCCGTGCTACGCAACTAGGTGATGTCGGTGGCGCCGCAACATTGTCGCTGGTGCAACTGGTGCTACTTGCCGTCGTGATCGTCTGGACCTCTCGAAGGCAACGTCGCTCGGCCGTCGAACTTCACGGGGCGACGGCCCCGCGTCGACCGCGCAGCCGCCGCGAGCGTCTGATGGTTGGCGGGGTCGGCGTCGGGGTCGCTGTCATTGTCGGCGCGCCGGTGTTCGCACTCGTGAGTCGATCGTTCGATGTCGGCGGGACGTGGTCGTTGTCGGCGTGGACAAGGCTCGGCAGCGCAGAGATCCGGCCCGGGGTCGGACTCGGCGTGGATCCGCTGGCAGCTGTGGCCACGTCTCTTCGCTTCGCGCTCGTGGCCGCAGTGATCGCCACGATCATCGGCTTCCTCGCTGCGACGGCGATCAACACCTCGCCACGTCTCGGCAAGCTTCTCGATGCGGGGTTGATGCTGCCGCTCGGGACATCGGCGGTGACCATCGGCCTCGGCATGTTGATCACGTTCGATACTCCGCCCGTCGACTGGCGAGCACGCTGGTGGCTGGTACCCCTCGGACACGCGTTGGTGGCGGTGCCCTTCGTCGTGCGGGCGCTGCTCTCGGTCCTCCGCACGATTCCACGGGATCTACGCGCCGCAGCCGCGACATTGGGAGCGACGCCGATCAGAGCGTGGTGGGAGGTCGACGGGCGCGCCCTTCGTCGACCACTACTTGCCGGTGCAGGATTTTCCGCCGCCATCTCGCTGGGTGAATTCGGAGCCACCACGATCCTGAGCCGCTCGGGCAGCGAAACACTGCCGATCGCCATTGGCCGCCTGCTGGGCAGGGCAGGGGCACTGCCAAGGGCCCAGGCATTCGCGATGGCAACGATCCTGCTGGTGCTGTCGACGGTGATCGTGATGGCGTCTGGAAGCCACGAACATCTGAGCTCCGACAATGCTTGATGTCTGCGGTCTCACGATCAGCTTCGACGGGCGCCCCGTGCTCGATGGGTTGTCATTGCACGTCGATGACGGCGAGATCGTGGCAGTCCTCGGTCCGTCTGGTGCCGGGAAGAGCACGCTGCTGCGGATCATTGCCGGCTTGCTGCTACCCGATTCCGGAACGGTGTCGCTCGATGGCAACGACGTCACCGACCGGCCTGCCCACCTCCGCAACATCGGAATGATGTTTCAGGACGAGCAACTGTTCCCCCATCTCGACGTGGCCGCCAACATCGGCTTCGGACCGCGCATGCACAAGTGGCCGGCTGCTGACGCCGCCGCGCGTGTCGATGAGCTCCTGGACATCGTCGGACTCGACGGCTTCGGTGACCGACGCGTCGAGCGACTCAGTGGCGGCGAGAAGAAGCGCGTCGCGCTGGCCCGGTCGCTGGCACCGCGGCCGGCGCTACTGCTCCTCGACGAACCGCTGACAGGACTCGACCGCGAGCTGCACGATCGCCTGCTGTGTGAAGTGGGCGACGTCCTGCGTGCGACAGTGACGACCGCCATCCTGGTGACCCACGATCACGACGAGGCGACCGCGCTCGCCGAGCCGGGTGGTCGAGTGGAGCCAACTGCAGGCCTCGACGAAGCCAGTCACCGCATATCCGGTGCAGCCGGAGATCTCGTGACCTGCTCGGCAGATTTTCGCCTCAGCCGGTGTGCACGATCAGGATCGGGCGGTGCGATTGGTGGGCCAGGCGGCTGGGCACGGAACCCGTGAACTTGCGGATCTGGCCGGACATCGTCGTGTTGCCGACGACTATGAGGTCGGCGTCGACGGCGTCCGCGACGGCTATCAGCACACTCGCCGGCTCGCCGACCCGCGGGTGCTCGACAACGCGGACGCCGTGCCGCTTGGATGCGTCGTGCCCGATCTTGGCCGCAGTAGTGGCCGAGACATCCGACATCCAGGCGACAACGTCCGTGAGCTGCGATGCCTCTACTCCGGACGCCTCAGTAGGTGACGCTGCGGCCACCACATGCAGTTCGGCCGAGAACACCGCCGCCAACCTCGCGGCATGATCGACGGCGATGAGCGAGCGATCGGTTCCGTCGGTGCCAACCACGATCCTCGAATACATCGCAGGCTTCCTTCTTGTCCGTGTCGTCAATGGAGTCACGCACGACGTGTGTAGATACGCGCCGCATGGATACACATGATGCGCCCTCGATCGATCGGGTACCGTCGCCCGGATGGGTGATCAGTTGCGTGTCGGATTCCTGGAGATCGGTCATGGCTGACTACACGGTCGACGAACTCACCGCTGAAGAGACATACCCGCTGCGTCTCGAGGTGCTGCGGAATGACACACCCAGCAGAGCCGTCACATTTGCGGAGGACGAGTTGCCGGGCACGACGCACCTCGGCATACGCGACGGCGACACAATCGTCGCCGTCTCCACCTGGGTTCCGAAGCCATTCCTCGGCGAGGCGGCAGTGCAGTTGCGCGGGATGGCCATTGCCCCGCACTTGCAGGGCCGAGGTCTCGGGGCAATCCTGCTCGAGGCGGGATGCGCACGGGCCGCGACGGTTGTTCCGTTGGTCTGGGCCCGTGCCCGCGACACTGCGGTCCCTTTCTACGTGCGTCACGGTTTCACGATCGAGGGGGACGGCTTCCTCGACGAGCACACCGCCAAACCCCATCACCTCATCACCAAACGCCTCGGCTAGACCCCGACGATTTCCGACCCGGCGAACTCACTGCGCATCTCTGCGGTGAATGAGCACTCCAACACAGGCCGAGCAGCTGCGGGCCACGGCCATGCGCATGCGCTCACTTGCCGCAAGCATCGGCGCCAGCCGGGCACTGACGGTCTACAAGCTCGCCGGGCTCGACACGTGGATCGGTCCCACTCCACAGCGGTGTGACGACGCGCTGCTGACCATGCGCCGGCAACTGCAATCGGCTCAGCAGTCGTCGAGCGATGTGGCGCGCCGTCTCGAACGCGAGGCCGACGCCGTGCAGCTTCAACTCGCGAGCTCCAAGCTGGTGGGGCAGTGACCCTGCTGGCCTTTGATCGCTCGAGGCTCGACTCGCTCCGTGCCGCGATCGGCGCCGCGATCGACGATCTCACTCGCATCCGTTGCGACGATCCAAACGCAGCAGAAGCGATGCGGACGATCCGACTCGCCTCGCGCACGCTCAGCGAGACGTGCCTGCCGCGGGTGCACGACATCCTCCATTCGGAGGCAATGACGTCGTATCGTCCAGCGGGCATCGACGGCTGCGACGTCTTCCAGTCGGCGTACTCGACAGCTCACGATCGTGGATGGGAGGTCACCACCGATCCATTGCCGCTGGGTCCACCGGCACCACGTCTGCGAACGTTCGATGAGGTCCTTGCCGATGTGAGCTCGGGCGTGTTGGTTCCCATGACCCCACCCCTCGACGCCAACGGCCGAGTTGGCGCGCACTACACATCGCTCACATTCGCTGCCACCGACCCCGAGCTGATCGGCACGACCGATACGACGTCGAACATTCTGAAGTTCATCGACTTCATGTCGGATGGACTGCCCGTGGGCTGGCACGAGCACTCGAGCCTGGCGGTCCTCTACCTGACCGATGCGCGCATCACCTCCGCCGTGCATGTGCTGACCGCGTACGACCGGCACGACGGCCCAGAGACCTTGCTCGACCTCACGACGCGGGCGACAGTGTCCGGCTACCTGATCATTCGCACCGACGACAGCGTCGGTGACATCGACGTGGGCATCGGGCCTGGAGATCAGGACCCCACCCAGAGTGTCACGATTGCTTCGCAGTCGTCGTCCACATATTCAGGGATGTTCTTCCCCGACACCGCACCCGATTTTCACGCGGTCGATCAATCGCCGCGGTTCGAGAGCTCAGATCATTGGACCTTCACCAAGTCGGCGGCGCCGATGGTCGATCACTGGGGGACGTGGGAGCTGTGAAGCGAACGTTGAAGGCTCTCTGCGTACTGTGGCTGACGCCAATCGTCGGCGCGAGTTGCGGCGACCCATCGTTGTCATCGGGCATCGAGGTCGCCCCGCCAACGACCGCTGTGGTCACTGTGGCCGGTCAGTTCATGCCGCTCGAGACGGTGTCGTTGATCGAGTGGAGTCGATGGTGCGCAACCTTGAGGGTCGGCGGCGTGATCGAGTACGACGGGTGCCCACAGAGCGACTACGCCCCGGTCTTCGCGTGGGGTAGCTGGCCGAGCCGAATCGTGCTGCTGATCGTTGACAACGATCAGACCGTCTCGTTCATCGACGGAAAGGCCCGGATGTTGGCGTCGACCGAACATTGGGTCGCTGCACAGTTGACGTCGGAGCAGACGTCGTGGGGCGGCCTGCGCTTCACGGTCACGTCTCAGGAACCGACCCGCACGTGCGTGCTCACGGGTCAACTCTTCATCAACTGTTCGGAGTAAGGCACAATGCATCATGCAGATCGACAGGCTGCGATCGCTGCCTCGACCGCTTGCTTACATCCTTCCCGGCGGAGGCGCGCTTGCCGCATACCAAGTCGGTGTGCTCGACGCCTTGACCGCCGAAGGTCTGCGACCCGACCGCCTGATCGGCGTCTCGGCAGGGGCGATGAACGCGGCACTGTTCGCCTGGTCGAGCGACGCCGACGGCGTTCGTCGGCTCGAGCGCATCTGGTCCAACGTGAAGCGACGAGATCTGCTGCGAGTGCATCCGGGACGACTGGCGCTGGCACTCGCCGGCAAGCGGACATCGTTCCTCGACAACCGACACGGCATTGCCTTCCTGCGCAAGCATCTCGGCGAACGGCTCATCCAACATGCGCCGATCCCTCTGACGATCATCGCCACAGATCTCGCGACCGGACGGCCGTTCATCCTGGAGTCCGGTGATGTGGTGTTCGCGATTGTGGCCAGCTCCGCGTTTCCCGGGGTGTTCCCTCCGGTTCTGCTCGCCGGCCGCACCTTGATCGACGGCGGTGTCGTCGCCGACGTTCCACTCGACGTCGCCGTCGAACTGGGCGTGGCCAGCGTCGTCGTCATCACGGTGCCTCCGTTGGCGCCTGCGCCCGTGCCACAACACCCGGTCGCTGTCGTGCTGCGTTCGTCGACGTGGGGAGTCGAAGCGCATGGGAGAACGATCGTCGCTCGTCCGCCTCAGGGCCTGCAGGTCGTCGAGGTCCCGTCGCACCCATCGTCGGTGACGACCTTTGCGGTCGGCTCGGCCGCAGTGACCATCGAGGATGCCCGGCAGTTCACCGAGGTGTGGCTGCACGCCGAGTAGGCCGTTGGCACGCACAGGTACTGTGTGAGGAATGGCCCCAGCAGACAGCGACAACCCTGTGCACCGTGTTGCGCGAGCTGCCAAATCTGCCAAGTGGGGCGTCAAGGCCAAAGGAGTCGTGTCGGCACTGAAGGCGCAGCATGCCGCCGGTCTCGCGGGTGACGACTCGCCGCCGGAGCCCATCTGGCCGACGCCGAAACAGCAGCTCGAGGCATTCAAGAAGCTGTTCCGTTCCTCGACCAAGGCCGACGGTGCGCAGATCGATGGACCATCGCCGAGCGAGACCGGTGGCGATGAGGCTCTCGATCGTGACGCGCAGGAGGTTGCCGAGGCGTTGCGCGGCGTCGATTGGGCGCAGGTCCGAGCGGCCACCGCGGAGCGAACCAACGACGTGGCACGCACCATGCGGTCGATGGCGGATCACGTCGAATGGTCGAAGGTGCAACCGGTGGCGGCTCAGGTGTCGAGCGCCCTGATCGCAGCCGTGGCCGCAGGTCGCATCCCGGTCGGTGGGCCGCTCGGATCGATCGTCGCCAGGGCGATCACGGATCAAAACAATCTCGGCAAACGGATCGCGGCCAACCTTCAGCACACCCCGGCACATGCGCCCCCCGACTTCCGCGGTGTCATCGAGGCGACGGCTACCGAGTCGTAGACGTCAGCCCGACCCGGGTATCGGCACCACTGCGCTCAGCACCACTGCTTGACCCTGTGTCGCTTCGACCGTGATCTGAAGCGTCCAATCGCCTGCGGCGGCGAGCGAGATCGTGCCGATGTAGTGGTTCGTTCCGATCGACTCGAGTACTGCCGGCACGGGCGTCGCCTCCGGTGCTTGCACGGCCTGCACGGTGGTCGAGATCACGGGCGAGATGCTGCCTCCCGGCGGTGTGATGACGAGGTGGATCTCGTTCTGACCGACTCTGCCGGGCGTCACCGTGACACCGGCGGCCACTCCTTGGTTGGTCAGCGTCGTGGTGAAGACCTTCGACGCTGCGACGCTGCGGGGTGGCAGCGCCACCAACGCTGCCGCCAGACCGACCACTGCGATACCGATCACCGCCTCGACGAGAACGTTTCGCTTCAGGGCCGCTGGGCCATCGTTGCGCAGCAGCCATTGTGATACGCCGCCGATCGCCACGAGCACGGTCACGACAGCAACCTTCACCAGCAACGTGCGGCCCCACGACGTGCTGGTCACATCGTCGAGGTTGCCGGCGAGCTTCAACGTCTGCGCAATTCCGGTGGCGACGATCACGGGGACGGCCACCATCGACATCACGCTGAAGCGGCGAACGATCCGCTCGGAATCGGGATCTGTCAGCCACGCGCTCGGTGCCGAACGCGAACATCAGCAGCCCGCCGATCCACAATGAGATCGCGGCGAGATGCACGGCATCGATGGCGATCCACAACGGCGCCGGGTGTTGCGCGTTGGCATGGCCGATGCTCGAATACGTCAGCACCAGCGCGACGCCGATCGTCAGGGCGGCACCGCGCCACACGGCGCTCGCGGCGACGGGCGAACGTCAGCAACATCCCTCCGAAGGCGATGACCAACACAATGCGTACGAGCAGTACCGACGCGGTGTGCGAACCGACGACCTTGCCCCACACCGAGGGCTTGATCGCGTCGGCCGGTGCGCCGGCGACGACCTTCGCGCCGTAGAGGCCGAACGAGCCGAGCGAGCCGACCAACAAGAAGACCCATCCCAGCCAGAGCAGCATCCGGTTCGGCGACGAATCCGCGGATTGCACGGCCAGCAGGCCGCCACCGATCACCACGATGAGCCCGATCAGTGCCAGGAGGCGCGCTGCCGTGTCGAGCCGCCCGACGGTCGAGGTGGCCGTCGCGCCGCCGCTGACCTTGTCGATCAATGCACCGACATCGACACCCGACTGCACGCCGACCTGGAAGCTGAACACGCCGTTGACGACGTGCCCATCGGCGGATGGAACGCGCCACACCACTACGTACACGCCGTCGCCGATCTCCGGGACCGACGCCTGCACGATCGTGTCGTCGGTGATGCTCTCCGGCAAACCTGTTGCGACCAGGTTCGCCTCCTGGTCATAGAGCTCGATGTCGGCGAGCTCGGCATCGACCGCTTCGTTGAAATCGAGCTCGATCTCGGAGGGCCCTTCCTCCAGCACCGCGTTCGCCGATGGCACGCTCGCTTCCAGCCCGGCGTGGGCGAACACTTGCTGGGCCGGCGCGAGTACAACAAGGGCCAGCGCACCGGCCACAGCAACCCGCTGCCATTGCATCAAGAAATGATCTCCGCAGCACCAAGGCCTTTGATCTCTGCCCGACCGAGCAGCCAGGCGACGCGTTGGTGCGGTGTGACTGCCATCGCCTGGGGTGGCAGGTCGGTCATGCCCATCGGCTTGCGACTGGCCCAGAGCATGTTGAGCCGCGCCAGCTCCAGTCGCACGTACTCGTTGTCCCAATCCGACCACGAATAGCCGAGACCCAGGTCGGCGTGATGCACCGTGACCTCCCGCCAACGGATGAAGACCAGGTCTGCCATCACCACCTCGCCCGCATTGGTCAGGCCACGGCCCGCCCAAGCCTGTGCGGGCATCTCTGCCCACACCGCCTCGATCTGTGCGGCAGTTGCCGTGACGTCGGCAGCCAACTCGGCGGCTGGGCGCCCTGCTCCTGCCTCGATGTCGTGGTTACGTTGATCGCGGCCGCCGGGATACATAGCCGCTACCTCGCCACGAGCTGCTGCGCTGAACATTCGAACGTGACCCTCGGCGTTGCGGGCGATGTGGGTGACGACGTGACCGACCGTCCAACCCGGTAGCAGCGACGGCCGCCTCGCTTGCTCGTCGGTCAGATCTTGCAGCGCGGCGATCACGACGTCGTGTGCTTTTGCTGCGCCAGCCAGGTCTCGGTCGAGATCGCTCATCGACTTCTCACCGTATACGGCCCGCGAACGTGGCAACCTTGCTGACATGCAAATCGCAATGGTCGGTCTGGGGCGCATGGGCGCCAACATGGTCCGCCGCTTGCAGCGCGCCGGCCACGACTGCGTCGCCTACGACCTCAACCCGGAAGCGATCCTGGGGTCCGTGGCCGATGGAGCACGTGGTGCGAGCACGCCGCAGGAAGTCGTCGACGCGCTCACCGCACCTCGTCACATCTGGTTGATGGTTCCCGCCGCGTACGTCAGCAACACCATCGAGGCGTTCGCCCCGCTGCTCGTCGCCCGGCGACACCTTGATCGACGGCGGCAACTCGTGGTACCACGACGACATCGAGCGGGCGGCGCCGCTCCAGAAGATCGGCATCAACTACATCGACGTCGGTACCAGCGGTGGCGTCTTCGGACTGGACCGCGGCTATTCGTTGATGGTCGGCGGACCGACCGATGCGGTCGCCGAAATGGCACCAATCTTCACAGACCTCGCACCAGGACCAGGCGAGATCATCCGCACACCCGTCTACAAGGGCGACCCGGTGCCAGCCGAACTGGGCTGGCTGCACTGCGGGCCGACCGGCGCCGGCCACTTCGTCAAGATGGTCCACAACGGGATCGAGTACGGCATGATGGCCGCCCTCGCCGAGGGCCTCAACATCCTGCACGAGGCAAACGTCGGTTCCGCCGACCGGCCGAAGGACGCCGAGACGGCGCCGCTGACCCACCCGGAGTACTACCAGTACGACTTCGACCTCGCGGCGATCACCGAGCTGTGGCGGCGTGGCAGCGTGATCTCCAGTTGGCTCGTCGACCTGGCGGCTGCTGCGTTGGGTGCGGATCCGGAGTTGAAGGGCTTGGAGGGATATGTCAGCGACAGCGGCGAAGGTCGCTGGACGATCCATGCCGCGATCGACGAAGGTGTGCCGGCACCGGTGCTTGAGCGCAGCGCTGTACGACCGCTTCTACTCCCGTGGCAGGGCGCACAACGGCACACAAGATCCTGTCGGCGCTTCGCGCGCAGTTCGGCGGCCACGTCGAAGGAACGGGGCACGCAGCAATGACTGTCGGTACACAACCTCCCGCTGATGCCCTGGTGTTGTTCGGCGCGACCGGCGATCTCGCCAAGCGAAAGCTCTTCCCCGCGCTGTACCACCTCGAGCGCCACGGCAAGTTGAACATTCCAGTCATCGGCGTCGCCCGCAGCGACTGGACCGACGAGGCGTTCTGCGACAACGCCCGCGAAGCCATCCTCAAGGCCGAGCCCGACGCCGACCCCGACGTCGTCGAGGCGCTGATGGGGCGGCTCGACCTGATCCAGGGCGACTACAGCGATACCAACACGTGGAAGTCGCTGCGCCGCACGCTCGACAAGCACACGAGCAAGGTCGCCGTGTTCTACATGGCGATTCCCGCCGACGATGTTCCCGACGGTCGCCCAGTCGCTGGCGTCCGTCGGCCTCAACGAGCGCGGCCGCATCGTGGTCGAGAAGCCGTTCGGTCGCGACCTTCGCAGCGCCATCGAGCTCAACGCGACGCTGCACGTCGTGTTCCCCGAGGCGCGGATCTTCCGCATCGACCACTACCTCGGCAAGGAGAGCGTCGAAGACCTGCTGGTCTTCCGATTCTCCAACACCTTGCTGGAGCCGGTGTGGAACCGCAACTACGTGCGAAGCGTGCAGATCACCATGAGCGAGACCATCGGCGTCGAAGGACGCGGCAGCTTCTACGACAGCGTCGGCGCGATTCGTGATGTGATGCAGAACCATCTGCTGCAGGTCCTCGCGTTGGCGGCGATGGAGCCGCCGGTCGGTCCCGAGGCGACCTACCTGCAGGACGAGAAGGCCAAGGTGTTCGCGGCGATGCTGCCGATCGACCCTGCCAAGCTGGTGCGCGGGCAGTACGTGGGGTACCGCGACGAGCCGGGTGTGGCCGCGGATTCCACGGTCGAGACGTTCGCTGCCGCCCGCCTCGAGATCGACTCGTGGCGATGGGCGGGCGTGCCGTGGTACGTGCGTTGCGGCAAGGCACTGAAGAAGTCGGCGACGGAGGTCGTCGTCGAGTTCCGCGAGCCACCAAGCCTGCTCTTCGACGAGGCGGGCGGGCCGAAGCCATCGCGCAACCTGGTGCGCTTCCGTCTCGGGTCAGCATGACGGTGTCACCTTCACGCTGCAGGCCAAGACGCCCGGGCCGCACCTCGACAGCCAGAACGTCGACATCTCCGTCGACTTCGCGGCCGCACTCGGCGAGCGACGCGACGCGTACGAACGTCTGCTCGAAGACGCCATCGCCGGCTCGCCGCGTCGCTTCGCCCGCGAGGATGTCGTCGAGTTGATGTGGCGCGTCGTGCAGCCCGCGTTGGATTCGCCGGGGCCGGTGAATCCCTACTTCCGGGGCGAGTGGGGTCCGGCGCAGGCCGATCGAATCCTCGACGGCGACAGCTGGTACGAGCCGTCGTAGCTTCGGCCCTCGCCGCCAGGTGCCTATGCTCGATGTCGATGACCGACACACCGCTGACCGAGGATCCTCGACCCGATGGACTGTCTCGCGTTGGTTCGTTGCTGCTCGTCAACACCGGCGACGGGAAGGGCAAGAGCAGCGCAGCATTCGGTGTCATGCTCCGCTCGGTTGCGATGGGGTGGCCGGTGGTCGTGTTGCAGTTCGTCAAGAGCGGCGAGTGGAAGGTCGGCGAGGAGAAGATCGGCCGTCAGCTCGGGGTCGAATGGCACTCGCTGGGCGAAGGGTTCACCTGGGATTCGACGAACCTCGATCACGACAAAGAGGTCGCCCAGAACGCCTGGCAGGTCGCAGCCGATTTCATTGCGGCGGGCAAGCATCGACTCGTCATCCTCGACGAGCTCACCTACCTGTGCACGTGGGGATGGATCGACACCGAGGCCGTGGTCGAGGCATTGCGCAATCGTCCCGACAACGTCAACGTCATCGTCACCGGCCGCGATTGTCCCCCCGAGATCGTCGACATCGCCGACACCGTCACCGAGATGCGCAAGGTGAAGCACGCTTACGACAAGGGCATCGCCGCCAAGAAGGGCATCGAGTACTAGCCCGCCGAGGGCCAACGGATTGTCAGGCCTTGACCCATTCGTGGATGCGGCGGATGCCCTCCTCCATGTCGGCGTCGGCCATCGCGAAGCTGAAGCGGGCGTAACCCGGTGTGCCGAACGCCTCGCCGGGCACGAACGCCACCTTTGCCTCGCTGAGCACGTTGTCGGCGAGCTCCAACGTGGTGGCGCTCACGGTGCCGTTGGGGCCGAGTGGCCGGCCGAGCAGGCCGGTGAAGTTGGGATAGCAGTAGAAGGCGCCCTGCGGCACGATGGCAGTGACATCGGGGATGTCGTTGAGCATGTTGTGCATGGTGACGGCACGCCTGGCGAAGGCTTCGCGCATCATCGCGACGGCCGAGAGATCGCCGCTGACGGCGACCAGCGCGGCGACCTGGGCCACGTTGTCGACGTTGGACGTGCTGTGCGACTGGAAGTTGATCGCCGCCTTCATCACGTCGGCCGGCCCGATCATCCAACCGACGCGCCAACCGGTCATGGCATAGGTCTTTGCCACGCCGTTGACGATGACGCACTGGTCGGCCAGCTCCGGCACAACGGTCGGCATGCTGACGAACTTGTTGTCGCCGTACACGAGGTGCTCGTAGATCTCGTCGGTCAGCACCCAGACGCCGTTGTCGACCGCCCACCGACCGATCGCTTCGACCTCATCGGGCGAGTAGATGGCGCCACTCGGGTTGTCCGGGCTCACGAACAGCAGCACCTTGGTCCGCGGCGTCAGTGCGGCATCGAGCTGTTCGACTGTCACCTTGAACCCAGTGGTCTCGTCGGTCTGCACGATCACTGGCACCCCGCCGGCGAGCGTGATGGCTTCGGGATACGTCGTCCAGTACGGCGCCGGGCAGATCACCTCGTCGCCGGGATCGCACAGCGCCGCAAACGCCGTGAAGACGGCATGCTTGCCGCCGTTGGTGACCAGGACCTGGTTGGCCTGGCATTGGAACCCCGAGTCGCGCAAGGTCTTCGCGGCGATCGCCTCGCGGAGCTCAGGGAGACCCGCCGCCGGCGTGTACTTGTGATTCTTCGGGTCGCGGCAGGCACGCGGCCGCGGCCTCGACGATGTTGTCGGGCGTCGGGAAATCGGGCTCACCCGCACCGAAGCCGATGACGTTCTCGCCCTTGGCCTTCAGCGCCTTGGCTTTTGCATCGACGGCGAGCGTGGCCGATTCGGCGATGGCGGCGAGACGTGCAGACGTGCGGTTCACTGATGAGCCCTTCGATGGAGTTGCGAGTCGAGAGCCTAGTGGCCACCCCTTTGACGGCCCGGGAGACATTTCGGCAAACTTCGTTGGCCCCTCAGCGCCCGCGGGCGAGACTGGTCGGGTGACGACGGCTCCGACCATGGTGGACATTCCCCGCTCGATGCTTCCCAGCGACGGTCGATTCGGGTGCGGGCCATCGAAGATCCGGCCCGAGCAGGCGCTGGCGCTTGCACGGGCCAACAGCAACCTGCTCGGGCAGTTCGCATCGCCAGCCGCCCGTCAAGAACCTTGTCGGAGCCGTTCGCTCGGGTCTCGCGGAACTGTTCTCCCTCCCAGAAGGTTGGGAGGTCGTGTTGGGCAACGGCGGATCCACCGTGTTCTGGGACGTCGCCACGTTCGGCCTCATCGCCGATCGCAGTCAGCACTACGTGTTCGGAGAGTTCTCGTCGAAGTTCGCCGAAGCTGCTGCCAGTGCCCCCCACACTGGGCGACCCAGTGGTACTTCGCAGCGAGCCCGGCAGCCACCCTGCCATCGAGCCGGCGACCGACGGCGTCGATGTGGTCGCACTCACACACAACGAAACATCGACCGGTGTCGCGATGGAACTGTGCCGACCGGCGGGCGACGCGTTGGTCGTCGTCGACGCGACTTCGGCAGCCGGCGGATTGCCGTGGTCGCCGGGCGAGACCGACGTCTACTACTTCGCACCGCAGAAGTGCTTCGCCAGCGATGGTGGACTGTGGTTGGCGGCCTGCTCTCCTGCGGCGATCGAACGGATCTCCACGATCAAGGCATCGGGCCGCTGGATCCCGGCGTCACTCGATCTCAAGCATCGCTCGCGACAATTCGCTGCTGAATCAGACGTACAACACACCGGCGCTGGCGACGCTGGTGCTGCTCCACGAGCAGTTGAAGTGGATGCTCGACAACGGCGGCCTCGACTGGTGCTTCCAACGTTGTTCTGCGTCGTCCAAGCATCTCTACGACTGGGCGACCACGACCGATTACACAACTCCGTTCGTGACCGATCCGGCACAACGTTCCGCGGTCGTCGGCACCATCGACCTCGACGAGGCGGTCCGCGCCGACGACGTCAACGCCGCGCTCCGCGCCAACGGGATCGTCGACACCGACAGCTATCGCAAGCTCGGTCGCAACCAGTTGCGGATCGGCATGTTTCCTGCCGTGGAACCCGACGACGTGGCCCTGTTGACGGGGTGCATCGACTACGTCGTGGAGGCACTCTCAGGGTGAACGTCGACGACGTCCTGTCGACCCACTTCGAGGGTGTCGCGCCGTTGAACCGGCCGATCATGGTGCTGGCGCTGCGCGGCTGGTTCGACATCGCCGAGGTTGCCACGGCCGCAATCAACGAGTTGTTCGTCGATCGCATCGCGCCCATCGTCGCCGAGATCGATCCGGATCCGTTCTTCGACTTCACGCAGGAGCGACCGCTCGTCGAACTCGACGACGACGAGGTCCGTCAGATCCACTGGCCACTCAACGAGTTCCGATTCGCTCGTTTCCCAGGCACACCGCACGACCTGGTGATATTGGCCGGTGTCGAGCCGCATCTGCGCTACGCCACGTTTGCAGCCAGCGTGCTGGAAGTCGCCAAGCTGTCGAAGTGCGAGGTGGTGGTCACCGTTGGCGCCGTGGCCGACACGATCCCGCACACCCGGCCCCCACTCGTGGTCGGCAGCACCACCAACGCACATCTCCTCACCGCGCTCGGGTTGTCGGCTCCGAGATACCAGGGCATCACGGGGCTCGTCGGCGTGTTGCAGGAGCGCCTCGATCACGCCGGCATACCGGCCATCTCGCTGCGTGTCGGAGTTCCCCACTACCTCGGCAACGCGCAGCATCCGCAATCCTCGATCGCGTTGTTGCAACATCTGCACCACGTTCTCGGCGTGCCGGTTCACACAGCGCGTCTCGCTGCCGAGGCGGCGCGGCGACGGGCGTTGCACGACGAAGCGGTGGCCGACGACGAGCAGGCCAGTGCCTACGTCGCCATGCTGGAACGCGAATACGACCAGAGATCGGAAGAGGCAATTCCGTCAGGCGACGACCTGGCCGCGGAATTCGAACGTTTCCTTCGTGATCAACGAGACGACGACAACTAAAGCACTGCGGACAACGCGCCGAAATAGCTAGGTCATGTTGTTCAAACAGAGCCCACTCGTCCGTCAATGGACCGAGATGAACGCACCGTTCGCTTCGAACTCGAATCGTGGTCCGATGGAAGGTCCGCGCTGGATCATCGACTGGCGCGGCCCGCTGGCCGTTTCCGCTGTGCATGCCGTCGACCATGTGCGTGATGGACGTTGGAAGAACACCGATGCCGGCACCGGGGGCCTGGCCATGGCGCTGAGCAACATCGTCGGCTGCTCGAAGGTCGTGGTGACGCGCAGCGTGCCGATGATGGGCGACGCCAACTGGGACGAGTACCACCCGTTGAAGGCCGCGGTCGAGAAGCTCGGACACATCGACGAGCGCACGGTCTACATCGATCTGCACGGCATGAAAGACGGTCACGGCGCCGACGTGATCATCGGCTGCGGTAGTGGTTCACCCTCGTCGACGGCGCTCGGTCAGCGCATCGCCGCCCACCTCGAGGCCAACCGGATCACGACCGACCCCGACGGCGGCAAGCGTGGATTCGGTGCAACCAGACCGGGGACGATGACGTCGTGGGCTCAACGGCTCGGAGCAACCGCGATCCAGATCGAGATCTCGCGCTCGTACCGCGCCGCGCAGAGTGCCGACAAGTTGAAAGAGCGATTGATCACCGGCCTCGTCGCCGCCCTGCGCGACGAGCAGTACCGCCTCTTCACGACGATCGCCGACATCGAGTCTTTGGTCGCCTGACCGGAGCCTGACGTGTCACCCGGTCGAGCGCTTCGTTCGTCTGTATGGCTATGACAGCATTCGCAGTACGAACCGACGTGACGGAAACTAGGCCGGCGCCGCCCTCGCGCATCGTGCCGGTCCTGGCCTTCGGATTGTTCGGTGGACTCGGGCTCGGCATCGTCGCCCGGGCTTGGATGCGACTGATCGCCGAGGATCCCGACTTCACGTGGGACGGCACCATCTTCATCCTCGGCGCATTCACGGTTTTCGGTGTCACCCAATCCGTTGCTGCGGTGGTCCGAAGACAAGCAAAGCGTCGGTGGGCCGTACGTGTGGGTAGGACGCTCGGCATGATCGGGATGCTGCCACTCTTCGTCGGGGCGGGTGCCATCATGCTGCCAACTGTCGTTGGCGGTGGCCTTGCCCGTGCCCGCGTCGACTGGCACAGATATGTGCGCGTGATCTGCCTGTTGGTTGCATCGGGCCCGGTGATCTTGGTGGGCAGCCAGCTGGTCGGTTCCTTCGGCTGGTCGTTGCACACCGTCGCCGGCTTCCTCGCCATGTTGGCGATCTACGCCACGATCGTCGCCGCGACAAAGCAAACGTTCGTTGCAGCCGGGACCCTGCATGTGAATCCTCGACTCAGGCTCGCCCTTCTCGCGATTGCCGGTCTCATGCTGGCCTACCTCGTGGTCGGCTTCGTCGGCTAGCGCCGCGGGTCGGAGGTCGTAGGTCCGTAGTCGGTTTAGCCGCTGGAGAATTCGAATTGGCGGATGTGGGTTGCGTTGTCGGTTGGGTTGGTGAGGGGTCCGATTTCGGTGCCGTCGGGTCGGTAGGTGTGCCACTGTCCGGTGGGGTCGCGCCATGTGGTGTAGCCGTGTTGGTGTTTCCATCGGTTGTGGCGGGCGCAGGCCGGTCCGGCGTTGTCGGGGCTGGTTGGTCCGTTACCAGCCCAGGGTTGGGTGTGGTCGGTTTGGCAGCGCCCGGAGCGCTGGTCGCATCCCGGCCACAGACACCAGCGATCACCGAGCAGGACCGCGTCGCGGGAGTGGCCGGTGAACAGTCGGGAGCGTCGTCCGAGGTCGATGACGACCCCGGCGGTGTCGAACACGACCCGGCGGACATGGCCGGTGAGGGCGGCGGCGAGCATGTCGTTGGGGTCGAGCTGAACACCCGTACTGGTTTCGCAACGCCGCCCGTCGACGGTGGCCGGATCGATCGGGTCACGGTCGGCTCCGGCGAGGCGGGCCAGGTGATGGTCAAAGGTGGCGTGGTCGACGATGATGTTGACCAGCGGATCAACCCGGCCGATAGCGCCGGATCCGGCTGCTGCGGTGAAGATCGCCAGCAGAGCGTCGAAGCGGCGTTGCGCCGCGCTGCGATCGAGCAGTGACGGGTTCATCCGCTCACCCCAGGTGGCTTGACCGGCGTCCCAGTCGGTGTCGAACTCGGCGCGGCAGAACCGTTCGAAGATCTCCTCGATCACCACCCCCGCCGGAACACCACCACGCGCGTCGAGATAGACCCGCTGGTCGACGATACTGACATGGGCATCACGCCCGCTGTGGGCCCGCTCATGGGCGCCATGGGCCCCGTCGGCATCAGCCAGTGCCTCCCAACGGCGGACGACGACGGCGAACTCGTCGTACCACAAGCTGTGGGCATGACCGACCAGCAGTTCGCCCGATGCCGGGAGCTGGTCGGCGCAACGCCGGTTGGCGAACACTCTGGCCAACAGACGCGACTGGGCCAGCCCGAGCACCCCGGCATGCGCGGCGCGGCGTGCTTCGGGAATGGCATGCAACAACCGTGCGCTCTGGACCATCGTCGTCGTCTCCGCAGAGGACCAGTTACAAGTTGCTTTGGCCCACCCCGACACCGACGCATGACCATCCTCGGCATAGAACCCGCTGCGTTCGGCAAACCCGACGATCTCGGCGATGATCGCTTCGATCCGTCGCCGGGCACCATCGGTGGCGGCCAGCAGCGACGCCAACTGGCGCGGCCCGAGACCCTCGAGATCGGCAACCTCAGGCACCTCGATCGAACACATGTACCCACAATACCAAAGGGGTGTACCACAGTGGCTCGCCAAGCCAGCCCGAAAATGAACCCAATCATCCCGACTCTTGGCGTCGCCTGCTCGCCGTCGCCGCTATGGATTTGTAGCGATACCGAACAGGCAGCTATGGCGCGTTGTGCCTAACGCACTCCGCAACGATTTGTGCTGACTTGCCGTGGAAGCCCTCGTCGGGAATCAGATGCATTTCTTGAGCCGCGGCCATGGCGCTGACCCAGAATTCCTGCGGGGCCGCGGCAGACTCGCCAGATTCGACCAGCACGTCGAATGCGAGCGCGAATTCGTTGTGTGCGAGGAACTCGTCAAACCATGGAAGCTCTAGGTCCACACCGAGTGCTGCACGAGCGCGGAGAAGGTGCGTCCGTGCGCCGCCAGGACTGTGCCAGGTCCTCGTCCAAGCAGCGCAGCCTGCCCGATCGCCAGTCGGCTGTCCAGCACACCGATCGGCAGTTGTGGACAGCTCCGAACTTCCGATCAGCTATCGGTTTGCCCTTCGATGATCGACCCTGTGCTGTGCCACTCGACTGGCACTTCTCGCATCACGAGCGCGGAATCGAGCGCGATGCTTCCGACAGGGAAGACACTCGGGTCGTCGTATAGCGACGAGTGGACGTAGTCGATGGATGCCGCTTCAATCCGCCATGCATCGGTCACCAAGTCCAGGCCGTCGAGCCGGCGTGTGCGACGAGACGGGGAGAAACCCTTGGAGCCTCCGCGGAAGAACTCCGACGCGACTGCCGTTGAGGCGAACAGATCGCTGTCGGCCAACTTGTCGGTGAGCGAGACGGCAGTATCCACCCGACAGACGCCGTCTCGGGCGGTCAAAGCAACCGCAATCTTGTCTGCTGACTCGGTCACCTCGAAATCCGCTCGCCCATGTACGCCAGGAAACAATCGGTCGCCCACGAAGACGTTGATGAGAGCGCTGCTGTGTCGCAGAGGAATGTAGACGCCTGTGTGCAAGACCGAACCGTCGCGCCACTGAACCGCCATGCGGTGCGCGGCGTTCTCGCTCGTTAGACCCACCAGCTTTGGTATGCCTCGTGGTCGCAACTCGCCCAGACGAATCAGACAGATTCCGACGACCGCCCGATCGTTTACTAGTAGTGGTGCGAACGGAGCAGGAAGAAGTCGCGAAACGATTTCAGGATCGGCGCTGTAGTTGACCAGTAGACGTCGTTCGACAACTCCCCGCATTGTCGGTACCCGCATCAACGCCCTCCATTTCGCCTTGCGTCACGTGCCCCGTCCGCGCGCTGTTCGCAACCGCTTGACGAACAATGAACGAACGTTCAGTCCACAACCCGAGCGCCGAGCGCCATCTCGGCGCTCCGTGATTCACGGTCGCGCACTCCCTGGGAATGCGCGAGACCGGCAGTTGTATGACAGAGTGCCGCTCGGACGCAGTCAGTAGAACTCCACGACTCGCCCGCACCCGCGACAGTGGTTGAACACACCGATGATCTCGCGCTTCAGGACAGGCACCCCGAAGAGATGGAACCAGCGTCGCCGCTCAATCGTCACGTATCGCTGTTCGCTGCCGCAGTACCTACAGATAAATGTGCCTTCGCCGACCTGCGAGGACCTGACGAGGAAGCCCCAAAGAACAACAAGCACCATGCTCGCCTCTCCACCACTGGTCACCATGCTCGGCGACGCCAAAGCAGATTGTCCCGTGCGGCGCGGGACGGCAAGGGTCGAAAGGTCCATCACGATGAGCGCGGAAGCGGCAGTTAATGCGTGACCGCTCACGGCGGGCTGCCGCCGACTGGCCCGCTAGGACAGGAAGGCGCTGACGAGCGCCCGGAGCTCGTCAGCGCGCTGCATGACCTCGGTGTGCCGGGTGGCAGGTAGAACGGCGAGTCGGCAGTCGGGGAAGAGGTCGACCATCTCGGCGGCATGGTCGAGGCGGACGAAGTCGCGGTCGCCGATCACGAGAAATGTCGGGGCGGTGATCGACCGGATCTCGTCAGCGGTCCAGCCGGCGAAGTCGTGAACGACTGGTTGCATGCGCTGGAGGAACGGGATGAAGTCGGCCGGGTTCGGCGCCACCGCCTCGTAGTCGGCCTGCCAGGTGGCGAACTCCTGCTCTGTCGGGAGGCGCGGATCATCTTGCTCAGGTGCCGTGATCTCGGGGTGGTAGCCGTCGGGGCGGATGTTCGAGGCAGCGAGCACGAGGCGGCGGACCTTGGCCGGGTGGCGGAGAGCGAGGCTCGTGGCGGTGAGGGCACCGAGACTGAAGCCCCAGACGTCGACGGGCCCGCCGCCGGCGACCCGGTCGATCAGCTCGGCGACGTCGTCGGCGAAGCGCTCAATGGACATGGCGCGGCCGGTGTCGGGTGTGTGGCCGTGGCCCTGGAGCTCGACGCCGATCACTCTGCGGCCCTCGGTCAGCCACGGGAGGACGTCGCCGAAGCTGCCGCGAAAGGTGAGAATGCCGCCGTGGAGGGCGACGAGCGACGGTCCTGTGGGGTCGCCGTGCTCCTCGTGCCAGATGGGGATGCCATCGATTTCCTCGTAGGGCATGCCTTCCGACGATAGACGCCGAGCAGACTCATCGGCGAGTGTGACAAACGGGATACCGACAGCCCACACCCACTCTCACTCTCACTGGCAGTTATGGCGCTGAGGGCGTCGTTTCCACCGGCGAACCGCTCCGACGCATGACTACCAGCGCGATGTCGTCTTGCGGAACGTAGTCGCCGATGACGTGTCGCATGATGTCGCGTGCGACGTCCTCGGGAGGTCCGAGCGACATTGCCTGCCGCAGACGCGAGAAACCGACGTCGAGTGATTCACCGGGGCGTTCGATGAGGCCGTCGGTGTAGAACGCGACCACGGAATCGGGCGCGAGCGGAATCGTCGTTGACCGACGGTTTCCGAACGAGAGCGTGTTCCGATCGGGGGGCTCGGTTCGACCTCCGCCAAGCGCAGCTCGTTGCCGAGGCGCTGCGATCACCGGTGGTGGATGCCCAGCTAACGCGATCGTCATCGTCTCGTAGGGCGGGTCAAGGACGGCGCAGGCCACCGTTGCCATCGCTCCGAACTCGAAGTGGTTCACCTTGCGGTCGACAAGATCGAGCACGCGCTCCGGCGACTCATCGAGCAGCGAATACGCGCGGAGCGCACTTCGGATTCGTCCCATCACGACCGCCGCCTGCAGACCATGACCGGCGACGTCGCCCATGACGATCCACAGTTGACCCGACCCGACGGTGAAGATGTCGTACCAGTCCCCGCCGATCGTCTTGTGTTCGGCGCCCACGTAGCGAGTCGCGAAGGCGAGGCCCGGACAGCTCGGCAGCTTCGTCGGTAAGAGGCTGCGTTCAAGCAGTCCGGTCGCCGCCCGTTCGTCCGCGAGCTGGCGGGTTTGGATCGCCCCCGCAATACGATCGCCGACCACTTGGAGTAGCACCTCGTCGGCGTCGCTGAACGCTCGGCCATCGAGTCGTCCGACGTGCAGCACGCCCAGGAGTTCGTTCGCCGCGCAGAAGCGGAACGCCGAGCATGGTCTTGATGCCCTTTCTCCCACAGGATCGGATTGGAGACCGTCGTCGAGTCGACCCGGTCCAACCGGACGGCCTGCCTCGTTGCCGCGATCCGCCCGGCGAAGCCGATTCCGACGGGAACGCGTACGCCCTGGCGAACCTCGTCCTCGATGCCACACGCTGCTCTCGCCACCAGCCCTTCCGCCCCCCTCTCAAAGAGGAGTACCGCTGCTGTATCGACAGAGATGATGTCGCGCACGCGTGCCAGCAACTCGTCGAGCAAGTTGTCGAGGTCGAGAGACGCAAGTTTGGTGTCAGTCAGCGCCTGCAAGTCTGCGAGGCGGCCATCGTCCGAACCAGCCCCCGAGCTTGACACGAGCGCATACTGACCGTTCGCGAGCGCGCTTGTCGAGACCCGAGTCGTCAAGGGTGTTTAGTGCACTCTCGCGTGTGCCGGGCGGACTCGCGGAGCTCGCGCAGATATGGCGGCCTTGCCTTGCGATTGCGCGGTCGGCCGACGGACCAGGGCTAGCGTTGGCGATTCCGGAGGCCAGTGGATGGATCACCACAGTCGGGTGAATGCGGTTCGCTACCTGAGCCGCAGGCGGTTTATCCGGGTGTCCGCGAGCGCAGCTGCTGGTCTAGCCGTAGCCGGGTGCGTAGCGGGCCGGGAGCGCCTCGACAATCCAGGGCCGCGCCTTGTCACCACGCTTGGCGATCTTGCGGTACCCGACACGGGCGTCATCCTGCCTCACGAACACATCTTCTTGGGCCTCCCGTCTGATCCGGTGCAGGTCGAGGACGTGGTCGAGGTGATGCAACCCGAGCTGGAGAAGGCGCGCGCTGCCGGAGTTGCCGTGCTGGTCGACGCAGGTTCGCCGAGTCTCGGTCGCCGGGCCGACATCATCGTGGCGGTGTCACGGGCTGCCCGCCTGCCGGTGGTCGTGCCGACCGGCTTTTATCTCGATCGGTCGATACCTGAATGGGCGCGGGCCGCGAGCGAGGAGGAGCTGCGCGACTGGATGGTCGGCGAACTGGTCGATGGAATGGAAGAGGCAGACGTGAAGGCCGGCTGGATCAAGCTCGCGGCCAGCGACGGCGGACTCACCGAACTCGAGCGCAAGTGCTTGCGTGCCGCTGCCCGCGCGGGCGCAGCGACCGACGCCGCCATCGGCTGCCACAGCCCGAGCGGGATCGTGGCCCGCGACGCGCTGGACATCGTGGAAAGGTCGGGCTACCCGGCCGAGCGCTTCGTCTGGATACACGCCGACCTTGAATTCTTGATAGATGCCGATCCTGAAGGCGTTTGGGGCTTGCGCGAGGAACTGGCGCGCCGAGGTGCGTGGGTGGAGTTCGACGAGATCGGGCTCCCCTTGCGAGGAAATGACGCGGCGCAGACCGACATGCACATCGACCTGGTTCAGCACATGCTCGACGCGGGTCTCGGTGACCGTCTCCTGCTCAGCATGGACAGTGGCTGGTACGACCCCAAACGGACCGACTGCCAGCCGCGCTGTAACGGGTACACGTACCTGTCGGAGACCTTCCTACCGAAGCTGCGCCAGTCCGGGGTAGACGAGGCGACAATCGACAAACTGACGCGGGAGAATCCGTTTCAAGCATTTGCGCGACCCAGTTAGCGCAGATTGCCCTGATGGCGCTCGTGCGCAATGTCTGCACAACTAGCACTTACATCTGTCGAACGGGCTCTCAGGATCTGCGTGGGAGATTGATGAGGTCAGTCGTCGTTGCTGCCATGACCGGAGTCGTCGCTGCCGCGGGCCGGAGTTGTCGTCGCTGCGGCCATGACCGGAGTCGTCGCTGCCGGGGCCGGAGTTGTCGTCGCTTGCAGCGCCGGTGCAGCGGGGATCGTTGGCGTGCTCGGCCTCGTCACACGGCCCACTGACGTCCTCGACGCTGTTCGCTGTCGAATTTTCCGTCGAGTTGTCGGTGACCGAGTTGTCGGTGACCGAGTTGTCGGTGACCGAGTCGTCGGTGACCGAGTCGTCGGTGATCGAATTGTCGGTGACCGAGTCGTCCGTGACTGTGTTCTCGGTGACCGAATTGGCGGTGACCGTGTTGTCGCTCACCGAGTTGTCGGTGTTGCGTGCCGCGCTGGTCGGGGTGGTAGCCGTCACGCTGGTCGGTGCCGGAAGTTCTGGGCGAGGTTCGTCGCCGCGGGCGGCAAACACCGGCGCTGCGAGTCCGATGACCGCGATGCCCGCAGTTGTCCAGATGAGTGATCGCTTCATGATGTGTCTCCTTCAGTAGGTACTCGGCACGGTACGAGCACCCCTGCCAACGGACGTCTTGGCAACATCCAAGGGACGTCAAAGTCTCCGCCCGCTTTTGTACGGCGACCTGTGGTCAGGCTCTGACGAGCTCGACGAACGTCGTGCCGCTGGCCAGAGGTATCGCAGCGCCGGAGTAGTTGGCGAAGGAGAAGGGATCGGTCGGTGTAGCACGAGACCATGTTCCCGACACTGCGATGCCGTTGCGATGGACGACGACGTCACCGGCCTCCAGCGTCTGCGCTTCCGGGCTGCGTACATCTGCCGGGCTGGGGATGTATTGGACCGACATGACCACCACGTTGGTGGCCGAGATCTGTGTTCCATCCGCGGCCAGGTGGGCCCTGCCGTTCTGGTGGCGAAGGTAGCTGCCCGATGCCGGATCCCACACCCACGTGATGTCGACCCCGTCCATTCGGACGTCGAACGCCGTGTCGGGATCGCCCCCAGGTAGGTAGGCGTCGTCGAAGGTCCACGGAGCACGCGCAGGACCGGCGGATTCCGCAGCGCCCAGCGCGCACGACGGGTCGACGACCAGGTTGTGCGGAGCCTTCCTGCCGCTCGCGCGCCGATAGCAGCGCCCGATCGACTGGGCGCTGATGTTGACGAGGATGCCGGAGTCCGCCGCCGACCGCACCGCGGCGGTGACGTTCTTGTTGCCTCCGGACCACGCGAGCACGGGCCGGTTGAAGGCGGCGAGGATGTTGAGATCACTCGTGCGCGCCGATCGGATCGGGCCGATCGTGGCGGGCAGACGCGAATGGAAGATGGCGATGAACCTCGTGAGGTGCTCGACGTTCTCCTCGAAGATCACGTCCGCCGAAGCAAGCGACCATTGCGGGCGAGCGGCAGGATGGTTGTCGATCTTCACCGCAAGAGCCGGGACGTTCTCGAGGTCTGGACGCGCGGCGTTGGTCAGTGCGGCAACGCCGGCGATGCCCGGCCGCGGTTCGTAGCTCGCCCAGGTCGGTGGCCAGCCAACCGCGGCCGCCGTGACGACGGGCGCCTGGGTCGTGGGCGGCGCCGCGACAGTGTCGTCGTCGTTGCCGGCCGGGTCGGCGGCGGCTCCCTCACCGGGTCCGTCGTAGGTGGTGTCGTGACGACGATCGCCGGCACGGTGGTGGTCCGCGCAACAGTGGTGGCTACCGCCACCGTCTCGGTTGTCGTCGGGACGACCGCCTGCTGAGTCGTGTCCGAGCAGGCCGACAGCATCGCGCAGCACCACGACCGGCATGCCCGCCCGCCGCATGAAGTTGTCAGCCGCCGCTGACGTCGGCGACCTTCTGGCGGCCCGCTCCGAGGAACGGCATCATTGCACGGAGTCGACCACCGACCTCTTCGATCTGGTGCACGCGACCGGCCTCGCGCAGTTCGTTGAAGTTGGCTCGACCGCTCTCGCTCTCGGCGACCCACTCCTTGGCGAACTTGCCGGACTGGATCTCTTTGAGGATCTTCTTCATCTCCGCCTTGGTCTTGGCGTTGACGATGCGCGGTCCGCGGGTGACGTCGCCGTACTCGGCCGTGTCACTGATCGAGTAGCGCATGCCCGGCGATGCCTTCCTCGTACATCAGGTCGACGATCAGCTTCACCTCGTGCAAACACTCGAAATATGCCATCTCCGGCTGATACCCCGCCTCGACCAACGTGTCGAAGCCCGCCTGCACCAGCGAGGTGAGGCCGCCGCACAGCACGACCTGCTCGCCGAACAGGTCGGTCTCGGTCTCTTCGCTGAACGTCGTCTCGATGACGCCGGCGCGAGCGCCGCCGATGGCTTCCGCGTAGCTGAGCGCCAGCGCGTGGGCGCCCTCGGTGGCGTCCTGGTGCACCGCGATGAGGCACGGTACGCCGCCGCCCTCGGTGTAGGTGCGGCGCACGAGGTGCCCGGGACCCTTCGGCGCGATCATGATCACGTCGACGGTCTTCGGTGGGCGAATGCGCTTGAACCTGATGTTGAAGCCGTGGGCGAATGCGATCGCCTTGCCCTTGCGCATGTGCGGCTTGATGAACTCCTCGTACGTCGCCTTCTGCTCGGTGTCGGGCATGGTCATCATGATCACGTCGGCCCACTTGGCGGCGGCGCCGATCTCCATCACGGTCAGCCCAGCAGCCTCCGCCTTTGCAGCCGACTTGCTGCCTTCGCGCAGCCCGACCACCACGGGAACTCCTGATTCCTTCAGGTTGAGCGCGTGCGCGTGCCCCTGCGAGCCGTAGCCGATGATGGCTACCTTGCGACCTCGAATGATCGACGGGTCGGCGTCCGCCTCGTAGTACATCTTCGCGGCCATCTCAGCCAGCCTTTCCGTAGTCGCTTTTCTTGGAGTTTGAACCCGCGGCACGCAAGCGTGCTTCACGATCGAGCTTGGGGAGCGCCACCCGGCCGGTGCGCTGCAGCTCCACGATGCCATATCCGGTCAGCAACTCTTCAAAATCGTCGAGCTTGTCGGGGTGCCCGTCGAGGCTGAGGGTGATGGCCTCGACACCCACGGCCAGGATCTTGCCTTCGAAGATCGTCGCCAGCTCCAGGATCTGACCGCGATTGTCGGGGCTGACCCGGATCGTCGCCAGCAACAGCTCGCGTTCAACCGATTTGCGTGGATCGAGCTCGCTGATCTTGACCACCTCGATGAGCTTGAACAGCTGCTTGGTGATCTGCTCGAGCGGCGCGGAGTCGACATCGACGACGATCGTGATGCGGCTGAAACCCTGCTCCTCCGCAGGCGCGACAGCCAGTGAGAAGATGTTGTAATCGCGACGGGCGAACAGCCCGGCGACTCGTGCGAGCACCCCGGGCCTGTTCTGCACGAGGACGGACAGGATGTGGTGGTTGATGTCGGTGGTCACTTGAGGGCGCCCTTTCGCTGCATCTGCGAGTCGGGCAGGATCAGGTCGTCGTTGCCCATGCCTGCAGGCACCATCGGGAACACCTTCTCGCGCGCGTCGACACGGAAGTCGACGACCACCGGACGATCATCGATGGAGTTGGCCTTGTCGATCGCCGGCTGCACCTCTTCGGGCGAATCGACTCGGATGCCGACGCAACCCATGGCCTCGGCCCACTTGACGAAGTCGGGCAGCTCGGGCGACAGGTAGACCTCGCTGTAACGCTCCGCGTAGAACATCTCCTGCCACTGGCGCACCATGCCGAGGTAGCTGTTGTTCAAGATGCCGACCTTGATCGGAATCCGCTCGACGCTGGCCGTCACCAACTCCTGCGCGGTCATCTGGAAGCAACCGTCGCCGTCGATGGCCCACACGGTGCGGTCGGGACGCCCGACCTTCGCGCCGATCGCCGCCGGCACGCAGAAACCCATGGTGCCGAGGCCGCCGGAGTTGACCCAGGTGTACGGCTCGTTGAACCGCCAGTACTGCGACGCCCACATCTGGTGCTGGCCGACGCCGCTGACCAAGATGGTGCCCTCCGGTGCGTTGTCGCGCAGTTGCTCGAGGCAGAACTGCGGCTTCAACGCCTCGCCCGGTTCGCTGGCTTCGTACGACAGCGGGAACTGCTCGCGCCAACCGCTGATGCGACTCTTCCATGCGCCGATGTCGGTCTGCACCGCGCCGCCCTCCAGCAGGTCTCGGATGGCCTTGATCAGTTCTTCGATCACCAGACGACAGTCGCCGACGATCGGCACGTCCGGGCGGCGAACCTTGCCCTGCTCGGCTGGGTCGATGTCGACGTGGATGACCTTGGCGTCGGGGGCGAACGTCGACACCTTGCCGGTGATGCGATCGTCGAATCGTGCGCCGAGGGTGATCAACAGGTCGCTTCGCTGCAGTGCCGTGATCGCCGTGGCGTTGCCGTGCATGCCCGGCATGCCGAGGCACAGACGATGATCATCGGGGAACGCGCCGCGAGCCATCAGGGTCGTGACGACGTGGATGTCGGTCAGCTCCGCCAATTCGCGCAGCGCCTCCGCGGCGCGTGCCTTCAAGATGCCACCGCCGACGTAGAGGATCGGCCGCTCGGCGGCAAGGATCAGCTTGGCGGCCTCCTTGATCATGCGCGGATGACCCTTGGTGTTGGGCCGGAACCCAGGAAGGCTGTCGATGACCTCGGCATCGGTCGGCCAGTACCACTCCATCGAGTTCTGCAGCACGTCCTTCGGCACGTCGATCAGCGTCGGGCCCGGACGACCTGTGGTGGCAACGCGGAACGCCTGGCGCACGGCCATCGGCAGGTTCTGCGCCGACATCACCAGTTCGTTGTGCTTGGTGACGCTGCGCGTGATGCCGACGGTGTCGCATTCCTGGAAGGCATCGGTGCCGATCGCGGTCGTCGGCACCTGACCGGTGATGCACACCATGGGGATCGAATCCATGTATGCGTCGCACAGCGGCGTGACCATGTTGGTGGCGGCCGGTCCACTGGTCACCATGGCGACGCCTGGGCGACCGGTGACGTGGGCGTAGCCCTCCGCCATGTGGCCGGCGCCCTGTTCGTGGCGTACGAGGATGTGCCTGATGGAGCTGTCGAGCAGGGGATCGTAGGCAGGCAGGATGCAGCCACCCGGCAGGCCGAACATCACTTCGACACCCTCCATCTCGAGGGCCTTGATCAGGGCTTGGGCCCCTGTGAGCTTCATGTTGTCGTCTCCCTCTTCTTCCCATCACTTGCCGGCCACGAACTTCGGCCCCAAAAACCAAACGGCCCCCCGAATGGGAGGCCAAGATGCACGCGTATGTGGGCGTGCATCTACATGAGTACTACGACAATCGAGACGATTTCGGCACGCATTGATCGTAGTGTGCCATGCCCGTGCGCCGACGCGCAACCTGCCCGTGCGACAATCCCTCGGTGACCGCTCGACCCACGATCACCGATGCACAGCGCCGGGCGCGTCTCGCGAAGCGCCATCGTCTCGTGCCGGGCGAGCACACGGACGACGTGGCTGACATCGCCGACTCGGTCGTGGCGTTGCATTCGACCGATCCGTCGACCGTGTACTTGTCGGCGATGGTACGCATGCAACACCCGTCGGTCGAAGCCATTTCGAAGGCGCTCTACGACGACCGCACGGTGGTGCGACACCATGCGATGCGTCGCACGTTGTGGGTGTTCACGCCGCAGATGGCCCGATGGGCACACGCGGCGTGCACGGTCGCGCTGGCGTCGACGCAATGGAAGCGACTGGCGAAGATGGCCGAGGACAGCGGCATCGCCACGGACGGTGCCGCGTGGGCGGAGGTCGCCCGAGCCGACACGCTCGCCGCGTTGACCTCGATGGGCACGGCGACCGCGAGACAGCTGGGCAAGGTAGTACCAGCCCTGACCCAGAAGCTGAACCTCGGAGTCGTCGCCGGGAACGTGGCGATGTCGGGTGCGCACACGCGGTTGCTGTTGAACCTCGGCTTCGACGGCGCCATCGTCCGCGGCCGACCGGCCGGGTCGTGGAACAACTCCGAGTACCCGTGGTCGGTGGCCGAGGAATGGATACCTGGCGGCCTCGCTGGCGAAGATGCCGCGACAGGTGCCGCCGAGTTGGCTCGCAACTACCTCGCCCGGTTCGGGCCGGCGACCACGGCCGACCTGCAGTGGTGGGCCGGCTGGACGACCGGCATCACGAAGCGAGCGCTCGCCGCAATCGGCGCGATCGAGGTCGATCTGGACGACGGGGGCGGCGTCGGATGGATCCTGCCGGACGATGGCGACGACGAGGCGCCGAAGCCTTGGGTCGCCTTCCTTCCGGCACTGGACCCGACCACGATGGGCTGGAAAAATCGCGCTTGGTACCTCGGTGACCTCGCGAAGTTCGGCGGTCCCGTGTTCGACGTCAACGGCAACGCCGGCCCGACCATCTGGGTCGACGGTCGTGTGGTCGGCAGCTGGGCCCAGCGCAAGTCAGGTGAGATCGCATATCGACTGCTGACAGACGTGCCTGCCCGCCGAATGAAAGCCATCGATGCCGAAGCCGGACGCGTGCGCGGACTGATCGGCGACGCCCGCGTGAACGTGCGCTTCCCAGCCCCCGTCCAAAGGGAACTGCTGGCCTGAGGCTGGTCTCGCGGACTGGGTCAGAATCGGAAGCGGGTGGCGGCGAACTGTGCCTTGGCGAAGCTGAGGACCTTGTCGGGGACGACCTCGAACACCAGGGCCTCGCCCTCGCCACCGTCGTGCTGAAATGCACCGTTGCCCACCTGGAACTTCCAACGGCCATCCCACTTCTTCGTCCACGCCTCGGCAAGCCGCCGCAATTTGGCATCGTCCGTCACTCGCGTCGCCGTTCCTTCGACGATCACGTCCATCCCCTTGTCCCAGTCGTTGCAGCCGGTGCTGAGGATCACGTGCTGATTGCCGCGCAGGTTGACCGCCTTCTGTTCATCGCCTCCCGTGCAGAACGCGAGGGCGTCGTCGAGCCAGACCGCCACGAGCGGGGTGACGTGCGGTCGACCGTCAGATCGCACGGTCGTCACCCAGAAGGTCTCTGCTGACTCGAGCACTTGGAGGACGTCGGTCCATTCCGACGCGCTGGCACCTTCGTCGCTGAACCGTTGGTCGAGTTCGGCTACCGGTTCCATCGATCCTCCTGTCTGCCCGCTCAACGCCAATCACGCGAGGAGCGGAGGCGCCTACGCGACTTCCACGTATAGGACCGAGCCGGAAACCATCGTCGAGTTTGGTGCCGGTGCTTGCTCGAGGATCGTGCCGACATTGGCGTTGGGTGTGTCGGCCGGCTGTTCGATCAAGGTCCACCCGTTGGCCTGGGCGTCCGCGCGGGCCTTGCTGATGTTGCCGTTCACGTAGTTGGGCAACGGTGTCGGGTCGAGTGCAGTCAACGTCGCGTTCGCAGCATCCAACTGACCTTGCACCGACTTGAGCGATGCCTGGGTCTGAGCCAGCGATTGGTTCGCCGTGTCGAGCTGCGTGGTCACTGTCTTGATGTCGCCCTGCAACTTGGTGACCTCGGCCTTGCTCGCATCGAGCTGCGCCTGCAGCTCGGTAGCCGAGCCGCCGGCGTCACCGACCTGGGCGGCGAGTGCATCGCGTTCGGAGACGGCTTGATCCAACGACGCCTGCAGGGCAGCGAGGTCTTCTGCAGCCTTCGTCTGCGCGGCAGTGAGCAGGTCGACCTGGCCCTGCAAATCGGCGGCTGTCGGCGAGGAACCCACAGTCGAGTCGAACGGCACACTGTTCGCTGTCAGCGTCGTCGCCTCGTCGTCACGGTTGTTGTCACCGATGAGGAAGCCGGCAACACCACCGACGATGAGGGCAAGAAGCGCGACGAAGTACGGCCAGGCGGGCCGCCTGTTCTCGATGTACATCGGGCCAGGACCCACTGGAACCACAGCCGGAGCTGGTGCGGCAACCACTGGGGGCGCAACGTTTTGATAGGCGACAGCGGGGATCACCTGCGTCGGCTCGTAGGAGGCGACGGAAGCTGGTGGTCCGAGCGGATCGGTCGCGGGAACGATGTGAACCGGCTCGACCACTCCGGGCTCGAGAATTGGTTCCTGTGGCATTGCTGGCCTCCTGGTCGGTGCCGGAATGAATCCCGACAGCTCCGGAGTACCCCTCCCCCAGCGCCCGCAAACGCGGGACCGACACCTCAATTCCCCAGAGAGCGACGCTAGAGCGCTCCACATTTCTAGCCTGGTCGGCCATGGCAACTCCCCCGTCTCCCACAGTCGCGCCGCCAGATGGTCGCCTCGGCGTGCTCACCGTCGGCCTCGGGGCCGTCGCCTCGACGTTGATCGCCGGGGTCGAACTGGTGAAGCGCGGCATGAGCGCCCCCGTGGGATCCCTGACGCAGATGGGAACGATCCGGCTCGGCAAACGCACCGACAATCGCAGGCCGCTGATCAAGGACTTCCTGCCGTTGGCTTCCCTGGACGACATCGTGTTCGGCGCATGGGATCCGTTCCCCGACGACGCCTACGTCGCCGCGACGCGAGCGGGTGTGCTCGAAGGGGGCAAGCACATCGAGGCGGTCAGCGATGCCTTGCGCGAGGTGCGGCCGATGCCGGCGGCGTTCGATCGCGAGTACGTCAAGCGCATCGACGCCGACAACACCATGCACACGATCGACAAGCGCAGCATGCTCAACGCGATCCGCGAGGACATCAACCGGTTCCGCGAAGACAAGCAGGTCGAGCGCGTCGTGATGCTCTGGTGCGCGAGCACCGAGATCTTCATCGAGCCAGGGCCGGCGCACATGACCCTCGACTCCTTCGAGGCGGCGATCGACGCCAACGATCCGACCATCGCACCGTCCATGTTGTACGCCTACGCCGCGATCCTGGAGGGCGTGCCGTTCGCCAACGGCGCACCCAACCTGACTGTCGACATCCCCGCTCTTCGCGAGCTGGCCATGGATCGCAAGATCCCCATCAGCGGCAAGGATTTCAAGACCGGTCAGACGATGATCAAGACCGTGATCGGCCCGATGCTGAAGGCGCGCATGCTCGGCCTGTCGGGTTGGTACTCGACCAACATTCTCGGCAACCGCGACGGCGAGGTGCTCGACGATCCCGACAACTTCAAGACCAAGGAAGAGTCGAAGCTCGGTGTGCTCGAGCACATCCTTGACCCCGAGGTCTTCCCCGAGCTGTACGGCAACGTGTACCACAAGGTTCGCATCAACTACTACCCGCCGAGAGGTGACAACAAGGAGGGCTGGGACAACATCGACATCTTCGGCTGGCTCGGGTATCCGATGCAGTTGAAGATCGACTTCCTGTGCCGCGACTCGATCCTTGCCGCGCCCCTTGCACTGGATCTCGTGCTCTTCAGTGACCTCGCTCAACGAGCCGGCTTGGCCGGCATCCAGGAGTGGCTGAGCTTCTACTACAAGGCGCCGATGGTTGCTCCCGGTCTGTACGCCGAACACGATTTGTTCATCCAGCTCACGAAGTTGAAGAACACGTTGCGCTGGATGATGGGCGAAGAGCAGATCACCCACCTCGGCCGGGAGTACTACGAGGACGCGTGAGCCAGCGACATCACCACGCTTGCTCCACCGAGCGAGCTCGTCCCGATCCGCACGGAGCCTCCGTGCGCGATTGCCACCTGTTGTGCGATGGCCAGACCGAGACCTGATCCATGGCCACTTCCGCGCTCGAATCGTTCGAGTACACGCTGACGATCCGCCTCCGGGATGCCAGGGCCATTGTCGTCGACCGTAACCGTGGACCCGACGACCGACACCACGACGTGCTGAGCCGAGCCGTCCGCCGGCAGGCCGTGCACCAAGGCATTCCGCACGATGTTGGCGATCGCCAACCTCACACCGTCACGCCACGCGATCACTGTGGTAGGAGGCGTCGACCCGATCTCGATCGTCGCGAGCGGAACCCGCCGGCGCTCGTCGGCGACCGCGGCATCGGCCACGTCTGCCAGGTCAACCTCGTCGAACCACGAGCGGTCGGCGAACTCGGCATCGGCCAGCGCACGAACCGCGGACAGCGATGTCCCCATTCGCTGGAGCTGTTCGTTCGCCAAACCGAGCACCTCAGATCGATCCGACTCGTCGATCCGACCGCTCCGGGCGATGTCGAGGTTTGTCAGCGCACCCTGCAGTGGTGTGCGCAGTTCGTGAGTTGCCGAAGCGGCAAATGCCCTGGCAGCGTCGAGTGCGGCGCCGCGCCGATGTGTCTCGTCGGCGAGGCGTTGCAGGTTCTCGTTCAACGTTCGCGGCGACGTCATCGACCTCGTTCGATCCGTACGAACTGCCCACCCGCCAAGTAGTTGGATCGGCGTCTTCGATCCGGCCCGTATCACGTCGCAGCGCCGTGAGCGGCCTCGTCGCAACCTTGCCGAGGAGGTACCCAACGAGCCCGGCAGCGACCGAAGTCAGCACCATCACGAAGATGACTCGCCGGCGGAGTTGCATCGCCCTGGCATCGACATCGCCCAGAGGAGCGACCAGCTGGACGACGGTCTTGTCTCCGGGTCTCGGCACGTCGAGTACCTCGACTGAGTACATCCTCCAGCGGTCGCCACTGGCGCGGGCCGTCGAGAAGCCGGGAACGATCGTGTCGGGCAGGGGGTCGTCGGGCAGCAACCCCAGTGAGATCGTCTGGCCTTCGATGACGACTCGTGCTCCCTCCAGAGTTGTTCGTAGTTCGGACTGGGCAAGGCGTTCGGCAACGGCGGCAAGGATCGGTGCCGTCTCGGCTCGTTCGCGGAGCTGGGTGTCGACACGATCCTGCAGGACGCTCGCGAAGTACCCCCGGAACAAAGACCCGACCGCCAGCAAGGTGATCGACGCGGCAACGAACGATGCCAACCCGGTGCGGGTCGCCAACCGCATCTACGCGACCCTCAGGACGAAGCCGACACCGCGCACCGTTTCGATGACGCTCGGCGTGCCGGCGGCATCGAGCTTGCGCCTCACGTAGCCGACGAAGACATCGACGACATTCGTATCGACGTCGAAGTCGTATCCCCACACGAGCTCGAGCAGTCGGGTGCGTGACAGAACGATCCCCGGGTTTGCCGCGAACACGGCGAGCAGATCGAACTCGCGCCTCGACAGATCCAGTCGCTTGTCATCGGCCTTTGCCACCCGGCGATCGAGGTCGATCCACAGCGGGCCGGCGGCCAACACCGACGTGGCCGGCACCGTCGAGCGAGCCCTCCGCAGCAGCGCGTGCACACGCGCCGCCAGCTCCTCGAGCGAGAACGGCTTGACGACATAGTCATCGGCACCAGCCTGCAACCCAGCAACGCGATCGCCGACCTGATCGCGGGCAGACAGGATGAGGATCGGTGTGTCGACGTCGAGCCCGCGAAGCCTGGTGCACAACTCGATACCCGACATCCCGGGCAGGCCGATGTCGACGATCATCACATCGGGTCGGCGACGGGCCACGAGAGCGATCGCCGATTCGGCATCCGCGACCGACGAGACGGCGAAGCCGTGCACACCGAGCCCGCGATCGACGGCGGCGCGAACCGCGTCGTCGTCTTCGACAACGAGCACACGATCGCGATCGGCCGAGTTCAACGACACGGGACGCTCACCGACACGCAGTCACTTGCACGCATACATTGTGGTCGGTACGAGTCAGTCTTGACTGAGATCCGCATCGACCCCTGCGAGCAACTGGTCGATCTCATCGAGTTGCCGTTCGAGGTCGGCCACCTCGTCGTCGGACAGCACCAACGGCTCGCTTCCGGCCTCGGTCGAGATTGTGTCTGACGGCTGCGTCGTCGTGACCGCCACAGTGGTATCAACCTGTGCGTCGGACGATGCGCAAGCTCCCAGGCCCGAGACACCCAACCCCACTGTGACGGCCAACAGCACCGCCGCCCTCGGACGGGCTCGCCACAACTGTCTCATCAGACGTCGACGCCGTGATTCCGGCAGCGCTCGATGAGATTGGTGAGCCGCTCTTGGCGCACAGTCAGTACCCGCAGCGTTTGGGTGCGCACGGCAAGCCGGTTCTCGAGCACGGTCGCGAGTTGCGTACGGCCCTTGGCCTTCGCGTCGTCGATCTGCGCCTGCAGCCACAGCAACGATCCGCGGGTGGAGGCGTCGCCTTCGAGGCGGGTGATGAAGTTGCCGATGCGCAACTGCAGGTTCGGGATGCGCAGGCAGGCCCGCTTGAGACGAGCCGGCAGCTCGTTGACGGTGGAACTGGGCGTCGCCGCTTGAGCTGAACTCGGCACCACGAACGCGGTACCTGCCGTCACGACGACGGCACCGAGCATGAGCATGGACTTTGCGGAGCGATGGGGGGTCGTCATTGCTGTCTCCTTGTGGTCACGTCGGTGGGTGGTCCACCGAACATGAATGACAATGAATCCGCAGTCTGAGATGACCCTGTGAGGTCGGTGTGACATACGTCACTTCGCGATGTGAAGCCGCGTCGAGTTGGCGTCGCCCTCCCCACGGAGCCTCCTCACGGTGCCCTCCTCAAGGTGACGGTGTGCGTCCTGCCAGTATCTCGGCGAGGATCGGGCCGTCCATGTTGCCACCCGTGACAATCGCGCCGAGACGGCGGCCGGCGGCGTCGCCGAGCGACTTCTGATCCTTCAGCAAACCTGCCAGAGCCGCCGCGCCGGCAGGCTCGACCAGATGATGGGTGCAGCGCATGATCAGTCGCACCGCGTCGGCGCATTCGTCGTCGCTGATCTGCACGATCCGCGCCGCGCCCGCAACGATCAGCTCGATGGCGACGGGATGGGGCACCCTGGTCGCGACGCCGTCGATGAACGTCGCCACGGCGTCGGTGTTGACGGGAACGCCCGCCTCGTACGACAGTGCGGTGGCGGGAGCACCCTCTGCGACGACTCCGATGATCTCGGTGCTGAGCCCGAGCAGATCCCGAATCGTGATGAGGCCGCAGATCCCCGAGCCGAGGCCAACAGGCACATAGACAGCGTCGAGCTGCCCTGCTGCACTGAACAGCTCGTGGGCGTATGTGGCGACACCACGACACAGATCACGATCGAATGAGGGCACAGCTTCGAAGCCACGCTCCTCGGCGACCATCACCGAATGCTCGAGTGCGTCTTGGAAGTCGACGCCGTGTTCGATCAACTCGGCACCGAAGCCGCGCATCGCCGCGTTCTTGTCGGGGCTGTTGCCGTGCGGCACGACGATGGTGACCGGCAAACCTGCTGCCCGACCGGCGAACGCGAGGCTTTGGCCATGATTGCCGCGGGTTGCGGCGACGACACCGCGAACCGTCGGCCGCTCGCGTGCCAGTCGATCGACGTAGACCAGTCCACCGCGGACTTTGAACGCACCCGTGGGTGTGCAGTTCTCGTGCTTGAGCCACACCTCGGCACCGATATGCGCACTGAGCAACGGCCAGGCGAACTGCGGTGTCGGCGACATGTAGCGGGCAACAACGCCCGCTGACTCCGCGAACTCTTCGCTGGTGAAGAAGGTCATGCGGAGATCACCGCATCGACACGAACGTCGTTTGCCGTGACCGGCATCTCGTCGACGAGCTGGTCGGCAAAGCACACGCCGGCATTGGGCGCGGACACGGTGGGCAGGAAACGGTCGTAGTAACCCTGGCCGTAGCCGAGACGGTCACCGCCGACCGTGAATGCCAGGCCCGGCACGATCACGAAATCGATCTCACCAACGTCGACCGCCGGTCCTGTTGGTTCCTGCACGCCGAACTTGCTGGCGACCAACGGCCAATCCCCGTCGGCCGGCACGATTCCTGTGGCTTCGACCCGCGGCAGCAGCAGGCGCTTGCCTTCCACGGTCAACCTGGCGAACAACGGGTCGGTGTCGGGTTCGCCGCTGAAACCCACGAAGGCCATCACGCTCGTCGCCCGACGGTATTCAGGCAGCTCAGCAACTTTCGCCCACAGTTGCACGCTGCGCATGAGATGGTCATCGACCATGTCGCGGACCATTCGCATTCGCGTCCGCAGGGCGGCCTTGTCCATCACCCGCACAGCGTGCCACGGCTGTCAACGCAGCGCAGCGCGGCAGTACAGTCCACCGTGATGTCGATCGACCCCTTGAAATATCGCCTCGTACTCGGCCACTTCCCGACCGGAGTCACGGTGGTCACGGCGATGGTCGACGGCGAGCCCGTCGGGTTCACCATCGGTTCGTTCACGTCGGTGTCGCTCGATCCCCCGCTGGTCGGCTTCTTGCCAATGACCACGTCCGAGCGGTGGCTGCGGATGGCGTCGACCGACACGTTCTGCGTCAACGTGCTCGGTATCAATCATGGCGACCTGTGCTGGCGCTTCGCCAAGAGCAGCATCGAGGACCCGTTCGAGGGCGTCTTGTGGACACCGTCGCTGGTCACCGGCTCGCCCATCCTCGACGGCGCGATCGCCTGGATGGACTGCACGACCGCTGAGGTGGTCGACGCCGGTGATCACTTCTTCGTGATGGGGCTCGTCGTCGCCATGGACCACGCCGATCCCGAAAGCCAGCCGGCGCCGTTGCTGTTCTTCAGGGGGCAGCTTGGGGGCTTCGTGGAGCAGGCGTGAACAATCGCGTTGCGGTGGCCGCGCTCGCCGATCTCGTCTCGATCGTCGTGTTCGTCGCCATCGGCCGTCGCAATCACGACGAAGGCACAGCGGTCGACGGCATCGCCACGGTTGCCGCTCCGTTCGTGATCGCCCTCGCAGTCGGATGGGTCGCGGCGCGAGCATGGACTCGACCGATGCAGGTCGAGGCGGCGTTCATCATCTGGCCGATCACCGTCGCGCTCGGCATGGTGCTGCGAAACCTCGTCTTCGATCGCGGCACGGCCCTGCCGTTCATCATCGTTGCCACCGTGGTGACCGGAGTGTTCCTGATCGGCTGGCGAATGGTTGCTGGTCGCGCCACGCACTCGGATCGCTAAAGCCTTTCGCGGAGCGTCGAGGTCGGGACGTGACGGCGGCGGCGCAACGGATAGTGCCGCCCTCGACCTCTACGTCGAGGCATCTCAGCGCTCGTCGGACGGATGACGCCTAGCTCGGCACCACGGCGGCGGCTCGGAGGCTTCCAATGAGGTCTGCAGATTCAGCAACGCTCGCGAACAGCAACTCCAGCGTAAGCAGCGAGGCTTCGTGATTGGAACGCACCGCATCCGCTGCGATCGGCTCGGCGGTCGCGTCGGCAATCACGAGGCAGTGGTAGTCGCGAAACATCGCATCGCGCACGGTCGACTCGACACAGACGCTTGTGGTCGCACCGACCACGATCAACTGCTGGATGCCTCGTTGTTGCAGCACCTCGTCCAAAGAGGTGCCGTAAAAGCCGCTGTAGCGAGTCTTGTAGATGACCATGTCACCGTCCATCGGCTCCAGCGCGGAAATGATGTCCGTGTTCCAGCAGTCGCGGATCAGGATCCGCGACTGAGCTCCGTCGGGCGACTCGACGGAGTCGCCGACCCGGAGCGGCACGTGCTTCAGCCACGTCGGTGATGTCGGATACCCGGCATCACCGAGATCGGGGTGGAAGCCCATCTTGAGGTACACGACCGCAAGTCCCGCGTCGCGAGCAGCCACGAGCACAGCCTGGACGGCGGGCACGATCGCCTGGATACCGGTGATGTCGATGCCTGCGCGGTCGAACATGCCACCCGGCGACGCGAAGTCATTCTGCATGTCGACCACGACGACCGCAGTCGTGGCCGGACGCAAGGGGAAACTGAGCGGTCTCGCCGGAACGTGGATCGGAGTTTCGGGTGTTTCCATGCTGACTTTCCGCAGGCGTCGGTACGACCACACAGATTGCTCGGTCGGGCTTCGATGCGCAAGCAGGATCTGGAGCGCTGAACAACGAGTGCCAGCCCGACAGGTGTCACCCATGCTGCGCTACATCAACTGTCACCGATGTCCTCTACGGACCATTTCGCCGCCCGCGTTGCATGGCGGTGATTGCGTTTGTCACCGGGAGACCCCATACGGGTCCGCAGGCGCCACACGCTGCAGAGGAGTAGCGCCTAGTGCCCGATATCTCTGCCACCGGCAGCCGTGCCCACATTGGTGGATCAACTCGTCGTCAACACAGTGACCTCGTCGCCGCCCTCAACCCTCGGGGTGCGCGTAGAATGTTTTGTGAACGATGCGCCAGGCGTCGTCGATCAAGACGAGAGACAGGTCGTCGCTGTACCAGATGCCCGCGAACTGGCCGCCGAGCCTGACCAGAGCCGTGTCGCCCTCGAACGAGAGGCGTTCGATTCGCCATTCGTACGGCCCCTCTGAGACTGCGCCCTGACACTCGGCCACGAACTCTTCGAGGTTCGTCCAGTACAGCTCGCCCCCCTCGTTGCCGACGATGGACGCCCGCGGATGGAAGGCGCGGCTGAGCTTTGCGGCGTCGCCTTCGACCATCCCGTCGTAGTAGGCGCGCACCACCTCGGTCACTGCGGCGATGTCTGCCTCGTTGGTCCGCTGGCTCATCGGTGTGCCTCCTTTCGGTCACGAGATGGCGAGCCTAAAGCGCGGGCTCGCCACCGACGCGTAGCCGCCCCTCCGTCGCATCAGCACCGACGACCAACACGGCGCGTCGAGCACCCGCAATCCGCATCCGGCGAGCATGAGACTCGCGGGTGAGACCCGCCCCTCTCTGACGCGATGCACGCGTTGTGGACGCCATTTGCGCCAACGGGTTCGCTGGAGAAGGCAATCCTTTCGATAGCTCCGCATTCACCAGGAATGCGATGGGACGAGTGAACCTGTCACAACTCGTCGAGTACGAGGATGCGTTGATGATTGGTGTGTCGAGTACGGTCAGCCATCCCACGCTCCGCGGCGACAGTAAGGTCTCGGCGGATGGCTAACACGTACGCCGCTGACTTCGGTGATGTCGTCAAGCACGCTGTGCTTTGCGAGGTCGTTGTGCTCGAGCAGCCGGCGCGCTATCTCGAGAGTCATGGCGGCCGCCTCGACTACGACCTCAGTGGCATCGAGCCAGGGCCGGGCGGCGTTTGGGACTTCATCGAATTCAGTGCCGACTTCGATGCGCTCGTCACGTCGGCGTACAGCAGGATCGTTCGAGTCGTCGCCGGACAACGCGAGCGACCGGGCAGGTACCCCGGTTCGGTCGCATTCGCTGATGCCTTCTTGCCGCCGCACGCTGAGGTCGTTGCGTTCGAGTTGGTTGCGGCGAGTGCGTCCAGCCTGGTGGACGGCCTCGCCGGGCGGGGCCGGTCAGCGCAGGTGACGGTTGCTGACGGACTCAGTGGCGTCTGCGAGTCAGCTCGACCCGGTGACCTCGTTCTCCTGGACCCGTTCCATGTGCACGAGCGTGGTGAGGAGTTCACGTCGGCAGAGGCGTTCGTCGCGCTGGCGTCACGCGGAATCGAAACGATGCTGTGGTACGCCATCCACGAGCCGACCGAGTCGGCCGAATGGGTCACGGACGTGACACGCGAACTGCAGGGCACAACCTGGCGTGCGCGACTCATTGGTGACACCGTCGAGGGTGGGCTCGCCGGTTGTGGGTTTGTCGCAGCTCACCTCTCCCCGGTCACCGTGGCGGCCGCAACGGCCATCGTCAATGACCTCACTCGGGCGCTGGCAGCCGTTCGGCCCGGCTTGCGTCTCGAGTGAGGTCGCCAAACGGCTGACCGCGACGTCGATGGTCTCTGGATGATCAGCCCGGGTCGTTGAGCAACTCGGCGCCGTGCTTGCGCAACTCCGCGAGCGTCGTGACGCCGCTGAGTTGCATCACCGATCGAAGCTGGTCGGTCAGCATCGAGATGACGTGCTCGACGCCGCGCTGGCCCGCAGCCGCGACCGCATAGACGTATGGGCGTCCGATGAAGGCCATATCGGCTCCCAGTGCAACGGCAACTGCGATGTCGCCGCCGTGCCGCACACCCGAGTCGATCACGATGGGCACATCGGGGCCGACCGCTGAGCGCAACGGCGCCAGCAGATCGATGGTCGGTGTGCACCGATCGAGTTGGCGGCCACCATGGTTCGACAAATGGAGGGCAGTGACGCCGATGTCGAGGGCACGACGCGCATCTGCCGGACCGATCGGACCCTTCAGCAGTAGCGGGCCGTCCCACCTCGCCCGAATGCCCTCGATGTCGGCCCAGTTCAACGACGAGTCGAAGAGTGAACCGATTCGTGTCGACGCGGCACTCTTCACCTCCTTTGCAGTCAGCGCGGTGAAGTTGGCAAAGCCGATGGCCGGGCTGCGCAACATCCTGACCCAGTAGCCGGGGCGGCGACCGATGTCGATGATGGTTCGCGGGCTGAGCTGCGGCGGAATGGTCAATCCGTTGCGAAGATCGCGTGTACGGCGTCCCGTGACAACCGTGTCGATGGTGACCTCGAGCGCCTGATAACCGGCGGCGGCGGCACGGTCGATCAGCGGATCGCTCAGTCGTCGATCGGTGGTGACGTAGAGCTGGAACCACAGGTTCGGGTGACCGGTTTCGGCGACCTCTTCGATGGTGGTCGTGCCCATGGTCGACAGCGTGTACGGAATTCCTTTCGCCTTCGCGGCGAGGCACGCCGACACCTCGCCGGTGGGGTGCATCATGCGCGTGTACCCGGTCGGCGCCAACCCGATCGGCACCTGCACGTGGTGCCCCAGGAACTCGCCGGTGAGATCGGTCACCGATACGTCGCGCAGAAGTTGCGGGCTCAACTTGCGGCGCATGAATGCCTGCCGATTGGCCTCGACGGCGATCTCCTCGTCGGCCCCTCCTTCGACGTAGTCGAACACCGCCCGCGGCAGCTTGCGCTTCGCTACCGCCCGAAAGTCGTCGGGCATGTGGGTTCGATTCAGCAGTCGCTGCACCGGGTCGCGCTCGAAGCGACGGAGCTGGATGAGTTCGAGTACCTCGTGAAGGTTCATGTGAGTACTACCGGCTCCCTACAGGGTGCCGATCAAAGTGTGTTGGTGATGGCGCCGGTCTCTGCGCCTTGCACCAACTTCGCGTACTTGCCCAGCACCCCGCTGGTGTATCGAGGCGGATTGGGCGCCCACGATGCTCGACGCCTGGCCAGTTCGCGGTCGTCGACGAGTAGGTCGAGGGTGAGCTCGTGCACGTCGATGAGGATCTGGTCGCCGTCGTGCACGAACGCGATGGGACCACCATCGACGGCTTCGGGCGCGACGTGGCCGATGCAGAACCCCCAGGTGCCGCCACTGAAACGGCCATCGGTGATGAGTGCGCAATCGGCACCGCGCCCGGCACCTTTCAGTGCCCCGGTGATGGCAAGCATCTCGCGCATGCCCGGCCCACCCTTCGGGCCCTCGTAGCGGATCACCAAGACGGTGCCCGGCACGACCGACCCAGCGAGGATGGCGTCCATCGCTCCGTCTTCGCCGTCGAACACCCGGGCCGTTCCCTCGAACCGCATCTGCTCCTTGCTCAACCCGGCGACCTTCACCACTGCGCCCTTCGGCGCAAGCGAACCGGTGAGCACGTTGATGCCGCCCTCGGTGTGCAATGGCTGGTCCAGCGGGTACACGACGACGCCGTCGGGACGAGGTGGATCGATGTCCGTGAGGTTTTCGGCCATGGTCTTTCCGGTGACCGTCATCACGTCACCGTGCAACAAGCCGGCGTCGAGGAGGTGCTTCATGACCACCGGCACGCCGCCGACCCTGTCGAGGTCGCTCATGTGGAACTTGCCGCCCGGCTTCATGTCGGCGATGTGCGGGACCTTTGCGGCGATCCGGTTGAAGTCGTCGAGGTGCAGGTCGACGCCTGCCTCGTTGGCGATCGCGAGGAGGTGAAGGACTGCGTTGGTCGAACCCCCCAGAGCCGACGTGACGGCAATCGCGTTCTCGAACGCCTTCTTGGTCATGATCATGCGCGGCGTGATGCCGAGGCGCAGCATGTTGACGACGGCCGCGCCGGCGCGCCGGGCGTCGTCTTCGCGGCGCACATCGACGGCGGGTGGTGATGCGGTACCAGGCAACGACATGCCGATTGCCTCGGCAATGGAGCTCATCGTGTTGGCCGTGAACATCCCGCCGCATGCTCCTTCGCCCGGGCAGGCCTTGCGTTCGATCTGACCGAGTTCTTCCTCCGTGATCTTGCCGAGCGCACATGCGCCGACTGCTTCGAAGACGCTGGTGATGTCGAGTGCCACGCCGTTGTGCTCGCCGGGCAGGATGGATCCGTTGTAGACGAAGACACTCGGCAGGTCGAGCCTGGCCGCAGCCATCAGCATCGCGGGGATGCTCTTGTCGCAACCTGCCAGGCCGACGAAGCCATCGAGCCGTTCGGCGTGCATCACGCATTCCACCGAGTCGGTGATGACCTCGCGACTGACGAGCGACGCACGCATGCCCTCGTGTCCCATGCTGATCCCGTCGCTGACCGTGATGGTTCCGAACTCCATCGCGAACCCGCCCGCCTCGCGAATGCCTGTCTTGGTGTGCTCGGCAAGCTTGCGCAGTGTCATGTTGCACGGCGTCACGTCATTCCATGCGGAGGCGATGGCGACCTGTGGCTTCACCCAATCGTCGTCCGTCATGCCCACTGCGCGCAGCATGGCGCGAGCCGGCGCCTTGGTCATCCCGTCGGTGACGTCGCGGCTTCGAGGCTTGATGTCGACTTGGGTGCCTGGTTCGTTCGCGGCCATGGGGCGAAGTTACCCGACCTCGACCTGCCAGACTTGATCCGATATGGGGTCTCCGCTCCCGCCCGCACGCTGGTTGCTCGACAATTGCCCGTGTCCACGGTGCCTGCATCCCATCACGCAGGAACGCACGGTCACGCTGGTCGACGAGTGGGACGTGCAGCCGGCTTCCGTCACCACCGATGCCGCCGGAACCATCACAGTCGACTGGGGAGGTGGTCACGTCGGTGTGTTTCCGGCGGCGATGTTGACCGCCCGCACAGAGCTCGCAGTGACCCTGGCCGACCTCGCGCCGTTACGGCGCATCAGTCACATCGATCTCGACACCGACGAGGGGATGGAGGAATGGCTGGGCATCCTCTTGTCGAAGGGCGCAATCGTCATCGAGGAGACGCCCAACGTCACTGGAGAAGTCATCAGGTTGGCCGAGCGAATCGGCTATGCCCGGCCCACCAACTTCGGCACGATCTTCGACGTCGAGTCCCGGCCCGACCCCAACAACTCGGCGTACACCGCGGCCGGCCTCGACCTGCACACGGACCTGCCCAATTGGGCGTACCCGCCCGATTTCCAATTCCTGCACGTGCTGGCCAACGAGGCGACCGGCGGCGATTCCGTGCTCGCCGACGGAGTCGCCGTCGCCAAGCGCCTGCGGTCGATCGATGCGAAGGCGTTCGAGATCCTCAGCACCACACCCGTGCCATTCCGCTTCCACGACGACGTCGACGACATCCGGTACACGGCGCCGATCATCGGGATCGGCCCCGACGACGAACCGGCGACGATTCGATTCAACAACTGGATCCGCGATGTCGATCCGTTCGCCGACGAACGCTTCTACGATGCGTACCTGTCGCTGTGGCGACTGCTGCGCGATCCTGCAAACGTTCTGACCGTGCGGCTCGACGCCGGCGAGACGCTGTGCTTCGACAATCGCAGAATCCTGCACGGTCGAACCGAGTTCGACCCGCAGTCGGGCCGCCGCCACCTCCAAGGCTGCTATGTGGACCGCGACATGGTGGAGAGCCGCGCCCGGCGGTTAACGCTCGGGTAGATCCGAGATCTGCGGTGTGTCGGCGATGAGCCGCTTGGTGTATTCGGCTTCCGGGAAGCGCAGCACCCGCTCGGTGAGACCTGACTCGACGATCTTTCCGTCAGCCAGCACTGCGACCTGATCGGCGATCGATGCCACCAACGGCAGGTTGTGTGTCACGAACAGCATTGCCAGACCGAGGTCGCGCCGAAGCTCGCCCAGCAGCTCGACGATCGACGCCTGGACCAGCACGTCGAGTGCGGACGTGACTTCATCGCAGACCAGCACTTCGGGACGGCTGACGAGCGCGCGGGCAATGGCGACACGTTGGCGTTCACCGCCCGACAACTGATCGGGGAATCGGTTCGCGTATCCGGCGGTCAGCGCGACGCGCTCCAGCATCTCGCCGACCTTTCGTGCAGCCTCCGTCTTCGAAGCGCCCCCGATGATCAACGGGCGAGCGACAGAGTCGCCGACCGTTCGCCGGGGCTGCAGCGAGCTGTACGGGTTCTGGAAGACGTACTGGATTCTCAGACGTTGCGCCGTCGTGCGGTCACGGGACGACGGTGCCAGTCGCTCGGAGCCGAGCAGGATCTCGCCGGTCCACTCGCGATGCAGGCCACCGATCGATCGTGACAACGTGGTCTTTCCGCTGCCGGACTCGCCCACCAGGGCCAGGCACTCGCCGCGGTCGACGTGCAGGTCGATGTTGTGCACGACCTGGTGGCGGGTGTACGAGGCGCACAGATCGCGGACCATCAACGCGTGCGTCGCCGACGCGGCGATCGGCGATGAATGGGCGGCGACGTGCTGCGTGCGCTGTGGTACCTCGAACGGTCGGATGCACCGCACCAGCCGGCCCGGGGCGACCTCGACTTCGGGAGGGAACTCGGCGCGGCATGCATCGACGGCCAACTCGCAACGCCTGGCGAACGCGCAGCCCACCGGACGCCGACCCGGCGCCGGCGCGCGTCCGCTGAGCCCGACCATCTCGTGATCGGTCGACATGTCGGGCGCTGCGGCGATGAGGTGCCGCGTGTACGGATGGGCTGGATTGTCGAACAACTCCTGCGCGGGCCCCTGCTCGACGATCCGACCGGCATACATCACGGCAACCTGGTCGGCCAGGTTGGCGACGACGGCAAGGTCGTGCGTGACGTAGAACGCGGCCACCTTGTGCGCGTGGCACAGTTCGCGAATCGTGGTGAGGACGTGCGCCTGGGTGCTGACGTCGAGGCCGGTCGTCGGCTCGTCGAGCACGATCACCGACGGCCGGCACGCGAAGGCCATCGCCAATCCGACACGTTGTTGCTGACCACCCGACAGCTGATGCGGATAACGGCGCAGGAACTCGGGCGTGCTGGGCAGCAACACCTCGCTCATCACTTCGATGACCCTGGCCTTGCGAACTGCGTCGCTGCCGCCGAAGTTGTGGAACTCGAGGACCTCGATCAGTTGCTTGTGGATCCGCAACGCAGGGTTCAGCGCGGTCGACGGGTCTTGCGGGACGTAGGAGACGAGCTTGCCGCGAGCGTGTCGAAGCGCGACGTCGCCGAGGGCGAGCATCGATGCATCGCCGATGGTCACCTCTCCTCCGGCCAGCCTCACCCCGCGCCGGGCATGACCCAGCACGGCGAGCCCGACGGTGGTCTTGCCGGAGCCCGACTCACCGACGAGACCGAGCACCTCGCCCGGCTTCACCGACAGGTTGATGCCGTCGACGATGTCGGCGCCACCACTGGCGACCTCGATCCGCAGGTTGGAGATCGATACTGCAACGTCCATCAGGCGTCGCCCTTCGAGCGGTCGATGCCTGCGGACGCACGCGACAGCCCGTCGCCGACGAGGCCTGTGCCGATGGTCAGCAGCGCAATGGCAATGACGGGCAACGTGACGCCCCAATGGTTCGGCACCAGGCCCTTGCGGTTCTCGTTGATCATCAATCCCCAGTTGGCGGCGCCCGGATCGCCCGTGAAGCCGAGAAAGGCGATGCCCGCGATCAGCCCGATGGAGAACGTGAGACGCAGGTTGGCCTCGACGAACAGCGGCCCGGACACGTTGGGCAGGAGCTCCGAGCGCAGGATCCGGAAACGGGACTCGCCGAGTGATTCAGCCGCTGCCACGAAATCGCGCTCGACGACCGACACCGCGGCGCCGCGGACGACGCGCGCGATGCGTGGCACCGTCGAGATCCCGACGGTGAGGATGATGAGCGTGGTCGAAGCGCCGAACATGGAGATGACGATCAAGGCCGAGATGATCTGTGGCAGGGCGAGGATCACGTCCATCGACCTCATCAGCACGTCGTCGAGCTTGCCGCGGTTGTAGGCCGCGATCAGACCGATGGTGGTCCCGAGCACGAGTGCGAGCAGCGTCGCCAGCACCGCCGCGACCAAGATCGGCCTGCCCCCGTAGAGGAACCGGGTCAACACGTCGTGCCCGACATTGGCCGAGCCCAACACCGTGTCCTTGCGCGTGCCCGACGCCTTGAATGGCAGGCCCACTGCCTCCACCTCGCCGTACGGCGCCACGAGGCGGCCGAACAGGGCGATCGCACACAGCAAGGCGACGATCAGGAGACCGATCCGCGTACGCCACATGCGCAGCGCAACGCGCCAGACCCCCGGCGGCCGTTTCGACTCCACCTCCGCAGGGATGGCGTCGTTGATGACGTTCATTGCATCCTCGTTCGCAGGCGCGGCGTGACGAGCACGGTGGCCACGTCGGCGGCAAGGTTGGTGAACACGTAGACCGCGGCCAACACCATCACCAGGAACTGGATGACGGGTATGTCACGGACGCGGACGGAGTCGCGGAGCGCACCGCCGATTCCCGGATAGTTGAACAGGGCCTCGACGATGATCACGCCGGCCGCGAAGTAGGCGATGTTGAGGGCAATCACCTGGAACACAGGGCCGAGTGCGTTGGGCAGCGCGTGCCGCCACAGCACGAACTTCTCGGGCGCTCCCTTCAGCCTGGCCATCTCGACGTAGTCGCTCTCCAAGACCTCGATCATCGACGCACGCACCACACGGGAGATGTACGGCACGGCACCGATGACCAAGGTCGCGGTGGGAAGGATCATTCCCTTCATGTCGGACCAAGGGCCCTGGCCGATGCCGATCGCACTGACGGCCGGCAGCACGTGGAAGACCCGCACGCTGAACACCAGCACGAGGATGATCCCGACGACGAACTCGGGCAGCGACGCCAGCGCGAGCATCGTGTTGGAGGTGACGTTGTCGAACGCGGAGTCACGCTTGCGGGCGCTGTATCCCCCGAGCCACAGCGCTGCCGGGATCGAGATCACCGATGCCAGGAACAACAGGAACAGCGAGTTGACGACGCGGTCGCCGATGTAGTCGAGGATCGGGATCCCGGCATTGAACGATTCGCCGGGATTCCCGGTGACGATCCCCTTCAGCCAGTGCGTGTACTGGTAGAAGGCCGTGTGGTCGAGCCCCAGCTTGGTGCGCAGCGCGGCGACGCTGTTCTTGTTGGCGTCGCGGCCGAGGATCGCCTGTGCGGGATCGCTCGGCAGCAACTGGGTAGCCGTGAAGACCACGATCGACACCACGAAAAGGGTGAGAATACCCAGCGCCAACCGACGCGCTATGAACAGCAGTACACCCCGGTTGTTTGACACGTGTCCGGTGCTACTCGGCGAACGACAGGTTCTTCCAGCCCCGGCCGAAGTGGTCGAGGTTCAAGGTGTTGGCCCGTTCGACGAAGCCGACCACACGCGTGTTGTACGCGTCGAGCAGGTTCTGGAAGAACGGGATGATCAACCCGCCCTCTTCGTAGAGCTCGGTCTGCATCTTGTCGGTGATCACCTTGCGCTTGGCGTCGTCGGTCTCGGCGATTGCAGCGTTGTAGTCGGCCAGGAAGGTCGACCCTTCCGGCGGCCAGTGGTCGTCGGGGAAGGGCGCCGTGTCTTTGAGGCTGCCGGCGGAAACCTGTAGCAGGAAGCTACGCGTGCCCCAGTAGTCCGTGGCGAACGTGCGCTTCAGGTACTCGTCACCCCAGTAGGTGCCGCCATCGATGACCTGGGCGTTGACGGTGATGCCGGCGCCCTTGGCCTGCTCGGCGAACAGCTGCGCCATCTCGGGCAGGCCCGCGGTGTCGTTGGGGGCGAACAGGTCGATCGTCAGATCGCTCGCGCCGGCTTCGGCCAGCAGTGCCTTGGCAGCCTCGAGATCTTGCTTGCGCTGCGGAAGCTCGTCGCCGATGTACGCAGCATCGAGTGGCGCGTACAGGTCGTTGGCGACACGCCCGTACCCGGCGAGCACCTGCTCGACCATCGCGTCACGGTCGACGATCAGGCGCATCGCCTGGCGGATGCGGACGTCGGTGAACGGCTCCTGGTCGACGGCCATCGAGATCGTCAACCAGCCACCGCCCTCTGAGTTCAACACCTTGTACCCGTCGGTGCCGTTGACGGTCTCCACGGAGGCCGACGGGATGTCGTCGGCGACGTCGATCTGATCGGCCAGCAGTGCGTTGATCATTGCATCGGCATCGGCGAAGTCGATGATGTGCACCTCGTCGAAGGACGGCTTGCCCGCGTCCCAGTAGAACTCGTTCTTGACGTGTATCGACTGCTTGCCGACCTCGAACTCCTTGAGCGCATACGGCCCCGGTGCCGATCTGCGTGGTCGGATCACCGGAGAAGCGCTCGTATCCGACCGGCACAATCGCGCAGACGTATGCGCACAGGGCCTCTTTGAAGTTGGAGACGGGCTGCTTGAGCTTCAACTCCACGGTTCGGTCGTCGACCTTGGTGATGCCGCTCAGTTTCGAGCCACGCTGCGCATGTTGGATCCGCCGTACACCGACAGGTCGGGGTCGATCATCCGCTGGAAGGAGTAGACGACATCGTCAGCGGTCACGTCGTTGCCGTTGCTGAACTTGATGCCGTCCTTCAGCGTGATGACGTAGTCGTCGGCGGCCTTCGCGGTGACGTCTTTGGCGAGGGCATTGTCGTACACGGGCACGAACTCGGGGTCGAAGCTCATCAAGGGCTCCCAACCGGTGACTTGCCGCACGATGTCTGCCTTCGCCACGATGTGCTGCCCGTCGATGATGTCGTTGGCTCCACCAAGGGTGCCGACGCGCAAGATGCCGCCTGCCTTTGTCGGCGCGGCCTCGGTGCCGGTCGGCGCTGTGGTCGCGTCCGTCGCCGCATCGCTGGCGGGTGCTGCATCACTGGCGGGTGCTGCATCACTGCCGGCTGGAGCGGTGCTGTCGTCGTCGCTACCGCATGCGGCGAGTGCTGCGGCGATTGCCACCGCGGTGCCACTTCCGAGAATCAACTGCCGTCGATTGAATCTCCCAGGTACCAATCCACGCACAGGATCAATCGCCATTTCACTTCCCCCTTGTATCGAGCGCGTCCCCCGTATGTGCGACGCCGCGTCCAAGGACTATAGCCCAGCCTCTTCAGCTCAATTTTCATCGATGTGAACAGCTTGTTCGCAGCGTCTCGGTGTGGCCGTCGACGCCGAGCGCCTGCCCGGAGATGTACCTGGCAGCGGGTGACGACAGGAACGCGACGGCCTCGGCGATGTCGGCGGCATCGACGAACGATCCCATCGACACCTGGCTCTCGTACGCCGACCTCACGGCGGCGGCCTCGACACCGAGAGCCGTAGCCTCGCGCTCGATCACACCATCCATGCGCGAGCCACCGACCGAACCCGGGCAGATGGCATTGACGCGTATGCCGGACGCTCCGAGCTCCATCGCCCAGGTCTTGGTCAACCCGACAACCGCCCACTTCGCCGCGGCATAGGGCGACCTCAGTGGGTAGCCGAAGATCCCGGCGGTCGACGAGATGTTGACGATCGAGCCCGGACGCTCGCGCAGCAGCGGCACGGCCCTGCGGGTGCAGCGGAACATCGAGCCGAGATTGACCTGCACACAGCGGTCGAAGGCATCGGGATCCATGTCCTCCACAGCCGCCGTCGGGCCGGCGACGCCCACGTTGTTGACCAACACATCGAGGCCGCCGAGGCGCCGACCAACCTCGGTGAACACCTCATCGACCGCGGAGGTCTCGGCAACATCGGCCACGACGTCCGGGCGAAGTCAGTGGATCGATGTCGACCACGATGACACGCGCGCCGCCCTGCTTCAGGCGAGCGGCGATCGCCGCGCCGATGCCGGATCCTCCCCCCGTCACCAGTGCCCGGAGTCCGTCGAGTTGCTCCATTTTGGCTCCCTCTTTCTGGCGTTGTCAGGTGGGGTACAGTTAGCTGACCGTTCGTTCAGACAATCAGGTGGCAACGCCTGGCACAAGGGGTAACGACATGAACTGGGAAGTTTTCATCACATGTGCGATCACCGGCGCCGGTGACACCGTCGGCAAGAGCCCGCACGTCCCGGTGACTCCCGAGCAGATCGCCGACTCCGCGATCGGCGCCGCGAAGGCCGGTGCTGCCGTGGTGCACATCCACGTGCGCGACCCACAGACCGGCAAGGGGGCTCGCGCCACCGAACTGTACGCAGAGGCGGTCGAGCGAGTTCGCGCCGCCGACGTCGACGTCGTGATCAACCTCACCGCGGGCATGGGTGGAGACCTGGTGTTGGGAGGCGACGAGCACGTCCTGCCGATCAACCCCGACGGCACCGATATGGCCGGGGCCACCGAACGGCTCGACCACGTGCGCACCCTGCTGCCCGAGATCTGCACGCTCGATTGCGGCACAATGAACTTCGCCTCGGGCGGCGACTACATCATGGTCAACACGCCCAGCGTGCTGCGGTCCATGGCACGGCAGGTGCAAGAGCTCGGCGTGCGTCCCGAGTTGGAGGTGTTCGACTTCGGGCACCTCGTGCAGGTCAAAGAGCTGATCCGCGACGGATTGCTCGACGACCCCGTGATGATCCAGCTGTGCATGGGCATCGCCTACGGCTCACCCGATGATCCCAACACGTTCCTCGCGATGGTCAACAACCTGCCCAACGACTGCGTGTTCTCGGCGTTCTCGATCGGGCGCATGCAGATCCCGTTCGTGGCGATGGCCGCGCTCGCTGGCGGCAACGTGCGGGTGGGCCTCGAGGACAACCTGTACCTCGGTCCGGGACACAAGGCGACCAACGCGGAACTGGTCGGCCGTGCCAAGCAGTTGCTGGAGAGCATGAACGTGAGGATTCTCGGGCCCCAGGAAGTGCGTGACAAGCTGAAGCTCGTCAAGCGCACCTGATCATTGATGGGGGTCCGGCAAATGGGTGAGCAAGTGGTGCAACACGGCTTGGAGGGCGTCATCGCCTTCGAGACCCAGATCGCCGAACCGGATCGCGACGGCGGCGCGCTGCGCTACCGCGGCGTCGACATCGAAGAGCTCGTCGGCAAGTACGACTACGGCCACGTCTGGGGGTTGCTGGTCGACGGCTCGTTCGATCCCGGGCTCCCGCCTGCCGAGCCGTTCCCCATCCCCGTGCACTCCGGCGACATCCGCGTCGACGTGCAGAGCGCGCTGGCGATGTTGGCCCCGTTCTGGGGCCTCGGGCAACTGCTCGACATCGACGACACGCAGGTGCGCGACGACCTTGCTCGGGCGTCGGTGATGGCGTTGTCGTTCGTGGCCCAATCGGCACGAGGGCTGGGCCTGGCGATGGTGCCGCAGAAGCACATCGACCGTGCCGCGACCATCACCGAGCGGTTCATGCGACGGTGGCGGGGCGACCCCGATCCCGACCACGTCAAGGCGGTCGATGCGTACTGGGTCTCTGCAGCCGAACATGGCATGAACGCGTCGACCTTCACCGCTCGCGTCATCGCCTCGACAGGCGCCGATGTCGCCGCGGCGTTGTCAGGCGCGGTGGGTGCACTGTCGGGCCCGCTTCACGGTGGCGCGCCGGCACGCGTCTTGCAGATGCTCGACGAGGTCGAGAAGGAAGGCGATGCGGTCCGCTGGGTGAAACGGGCCATGGATAATGGCGACCGTCTGATGGGATTCGGGCACCGCGTGTATCGCGCCGAAGACCCTCGGGCCAGGGTGCTGCGACGTACTGCGAAGGAACTCAATTCACCGCGCGTCGAAGTCGCCGATGCACTGGAGAAGGCAGCACTCGCCGAGTTGAAAGCTCGGTACCCCGATCGGGTTCTGGCCACCAACGTCGAGTTCTGGTCGGCGGTCGTGCTCGATTTCGCCGAGGTGCCTGCACACATGTTCACGGCGATGTTCGCCTGCGCGCGAACTGCCGGATGGAGTGCCCACATTCTCGAGCAGAAGCGCACTGGCCGGCTCATCAGGCCGTCGGCGATATACACAGGTCCACCTTCGCGTCCACCCAGCGAAGTCACCGGTGACTAGATGACCACTGGCCACATCGGCCTGCTCGGCGGCGGTGTCATCGGAGGCGGCTGGGCCGCTCGGTTCCTGCTCAACGGCCACGACGTGGTGATGTTCGACCCCGATCCCGAGGCGCCACGCAAGGTCGGCGAAGTTCTGGCCAACGCCCGGCGCGCCAACGCCAAGCTGACGATGGCGCAATGGCCGAAGGAAGGAGCCCTTCGTATCGTCACGACCGTCGAGGAGGCGGTCGAAGGCGCTGGCTTCGTGCAGGAGAGCGCACCGGAGCGATTGGATCTCAAGCAGCAGCTGTTCGCCTCCGCCAGTCGCATCGCCGGCCCCGACGTCGTGTTCGGTTCGTCGACATCGGGTTTGTTGCCCACCGAGATGCAGCGCGACATGGTGCACCCCGAGCGGCTGGTTGTCGGCCATCCCTTCAACCCGGTGTACCTCATGCCCTTGGTCGAGGTCTGCGGCGGAGCGCAGACGTCCGAGGTCACCAAAGCGCGCGCCGCCGAGATCTATCGCAGCGTCGGCATGCATCCGCTGATCCTGTCGAAGGAGATCGACGGATTCGTCGCCGACAGGCTGATGGAAGCCTTGTGGCGCGAGGCGCTGTGGTTGGTCAACGACGGTGTCGCCACCGCCGCCGAGATCGACGATGCAATCAGGTTCGGGCCTGGGCTGCGCTGGAGCTTCATGGGCACATTCCTGATCTACCGCATCGCCGGCGGCGAGGCCGGCATGCGGCACTTCATGGCCCAGTTCGGGCCGGCGCTGAAGTGGCCGTGGACGAAGTTGATGGATGTGCCAGAGCTGACCGACGAGTTGCTCGACACCATCTGCGCACAGAGCGACGCACAGGTCGACGTGCAGACCCCCGGCCTGTCGATCCGCGAGCTCGAGGCGCTGCGAGACGACTGCCTGGTCGAAATCATGCACGGGCTGCGCAACCGCGGGTTCGCCGCCGGTAAGACACTCGCCGACTTCGAGTTCAGCGTTGTTCGAGCGCGGCAACAAGGCCCCACCGGGGATCGACCTGACCGGACCGATCCGTGTCGACGAGCGCGTGGTGCCCACCGAATGGCTCGACTACAACGGCCACATGAACGACAGCCGCTACATGCAGCTCAGCAGTGAAGCCGGCGACAAGTTCTCGCGGTTGATCGGTCTCGACGAGGCGTATCTGAGGGGCGGCTGCTCGTACTACACCGTCGAGAGCCATCTCAACTTCATCGCCCAGAGCCGCGCCGGCGACCGACTGTATGTCACCGCCCAGTTGATCGACCATGACGCAAAGCGCTACCGGCTTTTCATCAGCATCCACCGCGCCGACGACGGTTCGGTCGTGGCAACATCGGAGCACATGATGCTGCACGTCGACACGCGAGTCGACAAGGCCTGCCCCGCATCGGCAGAGCTGCAGGCAAAGCTCGCCGAGATCGCCGTGCACCACGACAAGCTGCCTCGTCCGCCTCAGGTCGGGCGCGGGGTCGGCCAACCTCGCGTCTGACCTGTCAACACCTCGAGCGCTGAGTCGTTGGGGCGGTCGCTAATCTAGCGGTCGTTCGATAGATACACTAGGATGACGGCGATGAGGGCGTCACGCATTCACGACAAGACGATCGAACTGGCGGACCCCGGCGAGATCCACGCACTCCAGACGACCCGACTGATCGACGTGGTTCGGCACACGTACGCGACCAACGGCTTCTATCGTGAGCTCTGGGACGAGCGTCGCATCGACACCGACCACGTCGATTCGCTCGAGTCATTCCGTGCGCTTCCGATGGTCGACAAGAAGGCGTTCGTCGTCGATCAGGAACGTCATCCGCCGTTCGGTCAGCGTCTCGCACCGGCGTTGGCGCTCGGCGAGCGGTTGGAGCTGTACACGACCAGCGGAACCAGTGGCCAAGGCGTCGAGGTCCATGCTCAGACCCAGCGGGAGATGGCTGCGATGGTCGAGATGTACAACTACCTCTTCACATGGGCGGGATTGAACCCTGGCGACGTGACGCTGCTCACGCTCCCAATCACGATGTTCGCTGGCGGCAGGGTCGAGTGGCAGGGCGCGACTGGCTACGGCCTGACGGTCCTCCCGGCAGGCAACGCAGACGCGACGACCAAGCTCAACTTGATCGAGCGCTTTCGGCCGAAGGCGCTCTATGGATCGACGTCGTACTTCGGCCACCTCTTGGCAGTCGCAGAACGCAGCCAGGTCGACAGCAGCATCGAGGTGCTCCTGACGGGACTCGAGGGGGTCGGTTTCTCCTACCTCGAGCAACTCGGCGCTGGTTGGGGAGCGACCGTCGCTGATCGATTCGGGGCCACGCAGGTACGTGCGGACTGGATGTTCACCTGCGAGCACGGAATCGGAAGTGCCGCCCGCCCGGGCCTGCTGCACAATCTGGATCCCTTCGTACTCCTCGAGGTGATCGATCCCGAGACCGGTCGACCCGTCGCCGACGGCGAGTTCGGAGAGACTGGTGGTGACGAGCTTGTACCACCTCGACAACCCTGTCATCAGGTGTCGTCTGCACGACGGCGGTGTATGGCATCAGGCCGACTACTGCTCGTGTGGCCGACCGTTCGCGGGAGTCGAGGTGGCCTCGATCACCCGCACGGACGACGTCAAGAAGATCAAAGGGGTCATCGTCTTCCCGCAGACGGTCGACGACGTCATGTTTTCCTTCACCGAGGTCGACGAGTATCGCGTCACGCTCAGCTCCGGCTCGAGCATGGCAGACGAGATGACCGTCGAGGTCATGACGAAGAATCACGTCGCCGACGACTTCGCCGAGACCGTGCGCGCAGCGTCTGCGCGAACGAATCGGCCTCCACTGTTCCGTGACCTGCGTTTCGGACCTTCCGCGTAGTGAGTACAAGGCGCGCCGCTGGCACGACTTGCGAGCTCGGTGACAGGCAGGCAGGCAATGACCGAAGAACGTGACGGGATTCTCGAGGTGATCGACCGACTGACTCGCGAACGGATCGCGCCACGTGCGGCCGAGATCGACGCGACTGCGGTGTTCCCTGCCGACCTCTACAGTGCGATCGCTGACATCGGACTGTTCGCCGCCTTCGTGCCGCCCGAATACGGCGGCATCGACATCGGGTTGGAGACGATCATGCTTGCCGTCGAACGAATCGCCGAGGCGAGCGCGTCGTGTGGTGTGATGGTCGGTAATTGCGGTGATGGCATCGGCGCACTTGTGCACGGTGGCACGCCCGAGCAGAAGGCTCGAGTTCTGCCGGGAGTGGCTGATGGCTCGATCGTGCCGTGCTTCTGCCTCACCGAACCGAGCGGTGGCTCGGATGCTGCCGCGCTACGCGCCAAGGCGGTGCGCGACGGCCCGCGTCACCGCATCACCGGTAGCAAGCTGTTCATCACCAACGGCTCCGTTGGGGACATCTACACGGTCTGGGCACGCACCGATGCCGGCGTGTCAGCGTTCCTCGTCGAACGCGGCGCCGAGGGAATGCAGATCGTGCGCGACGAAGACCTGCTCGGGTTGCGTGGGCTGCCGGCCAGCGAGCTGTTGTTCGACGAGACGCCTGCCGAACTGCTGGGCACCGACGGTGACGGCTTCCGCCTGGCGATGGTCACCCTCGACGAGGCCCGCCTCAACATCTCCGCCTGCGCGATCGGCACATCGCGCGCCGCGCTCAACTTCGCTCTGGAGCACGCTCGAGTTCGTGAGGCGTTCGGTCAGCCGATCATCCGCCATCAGGGCCTTGGGTTCCTACTTGCCGACGTGGTCACCGACGTTGCCGCCGCCCGCGCTGTGGATACAAGCGATCCACGCCGTCGAGTCCGGCGCCGGTCGACGGGCCTCGACCATCTGCGCCATGGCAAAGAACGCGAGCTGTCGGGCGGCGATGGTGGCGACGACGGAGGCCGTACAGGTCCTTGGCGGCCTGGGATTGACGAAAGACGTTCCTGTCGAGCGCATGTTCCGCGATGCCAAGACCTTCCAGATCCTCGACGGCACCACTCAGATCCAACAGCTCATCATCAGCCGGCACCTCGAGCGCGTCGGCCTTCCGTTCTGACCAACCGACCATTCTCAACCGAAAGGGACAGCCCCATGCAGGACCTCGCCATCGACTACTTGTGCGGCCATTTCACCGAGGACAACATCCGCCGCAACTTCTTCCAGAGCTCGGAGAGTGAGATCTTCGAATCGGTCGGCAGGCTCAAGGGACTGCACGGCTACACCCCTGCCGAGTTCATGGCGCATCTCGAATCGCTCGGCATCGGTCGGATCATCATTCCGACGTTGCTGACCTGGGACTACTGGCACCAGCGACCGATCGAGGAGACCTTTGTCGACGAGGTCGCCGAAGCACACGCCGAGTTCCCCGATCGGATCTTCGGGCTCTACGGGGTGAACCCTCGCAAGCGGATGGAAGGCGTGCGCGAGATGGAGGACGCGATCCTCCACAAGGGCTTCAAGGGCCTGCACATCCACCCTCACGGGTTCGGCGTGCCGCCCAACCATGCGTGGTACATGCCCTATTACGCCAAGTGCGCCGAGCTCGGCGCGGTAGTTGCCGTTTCGATGGGCCACACCCTCGACCTCATGCCCGGCGACGTGGCACGCCCGATGTACCTCGACGATGTCGCCCTCTACTTCCCGGAGCTCACGATCATCTGTGGGCACACCGGATGGCCGTGGGTGGAGGAAGCCATCGCGCTGGCGTCGAAGCACCCGAACGTGTATCTCGGGACGTCGGGATATGCGCCCAAGTACTGGCGTCCGGAGATGCTGCAGTTCATGAACTCGCGCCGTGGGCGAGACAAGACGGTGTGGGGAACTGATTACCCGCTGGTGCGTCACGAGGAGTCGATGAAGCAGATCGCTGAGCTGGGCCTCAAGGCCGAGACGATCAAGGCCGTTCTCAACGAGAACGCGCGCAAGGTGTTCGGGCTGTCGTGATCGTCGAGCTCCGCATCGATCGTCCAGACCGGCGCAACGCGCTCGACACGACAACGGTCGAACGGTTTCGGAACGAGCTTCGCCAAGCCGCAGCGAGCCACGAGATCCGTGCGGTCGTCATCCATGGCGGTGGATCCGTGGCCTTCTGCGCGGGACAGGACGTGAAGGAGCTCGCCACCATGGATCCCGCGGCGAAGCTCGCCGCCCATGCCGCCGGCCAAGCATTGATGATGGAAGTGGCTGAACATCCGTGTCTGACGCTGGCGGCGATCGAAGGTCATTGTCTCGGAGGCGGGCTCGAGCTTGCCCTCGCTTGCGATGTCCGCGTCGCAGGGGAGTCTTCCAGCTTCGGTCTGCCTGAAGTGGCCCGCGACATGCTGCCGACGTGGGGCGCCCACCAACGGCTCGCCCAGATGATCGGCCTCGGCCGAGCCAAGGAGGTGTTGCTCCTCCACCGGCGTCTCACCGCTTCCGAAGCGCTCGCGTGGGGCCTGCTTGCCGAGGTCACGCCACCGGGTCAGGCACTGCAGCGATGCACAGAACTGGCTGCGAGGGCAGTCGCAGGCCCGAGCCGAGCCACGCTGGCGACGGCAAAGCGCTTGATGGCGGCAGGGCTCGCAACGTCTCCCGAACACGCCGCCTTCCTGGACGCTCTCGCGGAGGCGAGCCAACCATGAGCGCACCGGCTGAGCCCACTCTGCTCGTCTCTCGAACAAATCCGCGAGTGCTGTTGCTGACGATCAACCGGCCCGACAAGCGCAACGCGTTGACAAACGCAATGCTGCAAGCTCTCGACGACGAGTTGACGGCCGCAGCCGACGCTGACACGGGCTGCGTGGTCATCACCGGATCACCGCCCGCATTCTGCTCAGGGGGCGACCTACGCGATCTCCTCGCCGGCGACGACGAGAACTACCGTGAGTACTGCGAGTTGTATCGAAGCGTCGCCCGCGCGATCAAGCGATTGCCGTGTCCCACGATCGCAGCCGTCAATGGTGCAGCAGTGGCTGGCGGCTTCGAGCTGATGTGCCTCGCCGATCTACGCGTTGCCGCTCACGACGCGAAGATCTTCATGGGTGACCCGGACCACGGTCTACCGTCGACCAGCGGCCTCAGCTGGCTGCTGCCACGCCTGGTCGGAGTTGGACGCGCCCGATGGATCGCATACCTCGGTAGGCCGATGACGGGTGCCGAGGCGCTCGCCATCGGGTTGGTCGAGCAGACGCATCCAACCGACGATGTCGTTCCCGAGGCACTCGCGATCGCAGCTGCAATCGCCTCCAAGCCCGGGCTCGGCATCGAGCTGACCAGACGGCTGATCGACGACTCATTGGACCAGACGCACGAACAAACGATGGAAGCCGAGCTCCAAGCGCAAGTCGTTGCGTGGGCGCACCCCGCCGTGCGCGCCGCGATCAACGACTTCCTCGCGTCGCCGTCGCTGAGACGGAAGCTGCGCAAAAACAGCTCGGCTACCTCGTCCGCAACCCTCTCCGGCGACAACCGTCCGCCGATCCGGTACCAGTCGGCAACGCCCGTCAGCGCGGTCAGTAGCGCGTTCTTCGTCACCGTCTCGTCACCCATGTGGAACGCGCGTGATCTCCGCCCGGCCCGCAGGACCTTGAGGAACAGCTTCTCGTACGCGTCTCGCAGCGCGATCACCTCGGCCAGCGACTCAGGATCCAACGAGCGGATCTCGGAGTCGACGATGAACGCCTCGGCACTCCGTGCCGTGTGGAAGAGGATGTGCGCGCGGATAGCGGCGGTGAGCCGTGCGCTCGGGTCCGTCCCCGCCGCGTCGATGGCCGTCGACACCGCCGCGCTGAGGTCGGCCATCGTTCGCCGAATCACGGCGAGGAGGATGTCCTGCTTGCTCGGATAGTGGTAGTAGACGGAGGAGATGCGGAGATTGGCGGAGGTGGCGATGTCGCGGAATGAGGTGCCGTGATACCCGCGCTGCGCCACCAAGCGAACCGCCGAGTCGTAGATCACGTCGGCGGTGGGTGGGCCGGCCTCGGAGACTGGTGGACGTGCGATCGCGTGCTCCCTTGACTGACTCCGACCGCCGCAACTAGCTTATCGAGCGGTCGTTCGATAGATTTAACCTACCACACCGAGTATCGGCCACATGGAGGATCGATGGATGAGAGCTTCTCACTCGAGGGTCGCCGAGTCCTGATCACCGGCGCGGCGTCCGGCATCGGTCGCGCCTTCGCCGAGCTCGCCGCGGCCGACGATGCACACGTCGGTTTGCTCGACATCGACGGCGCCGGGCTGGACCGCTCCATGCAGCAGCTACGAGGTGGCGGCAAGCGCCTTGCCGTTCCGGTGGACCTCACGGACCCCGCTGCCACCGAAGCCGCTGTCGCGGATGTCAGGGACGCGCTCGGCGGGTTCGACGCCGTCTGCAACATCGCTGGTTGGGACATACCGGGCCCGTTCTGGGAGCAGCCCTACGAGCTGTGGCAGAAGCTCATCAACATCAATCTCTGGGCGATGCTCAACGTGTGCCGAGCGACGGTTCCAGATCTGATCGCGCAACAGTCCGGCACGATCGTCAACGTCGGGTCGGATGCCGGACGCGTCGGCTCCAAGGGCGAAACCATCTACGCCGCGGCAAAGGGTGGCGTGATCTCGTTCACCAAGTCGGCCGCACGCGAGCTCGCGCCGTACAAGGTGACGATCAACTGCGTGTGCCCGGGGCCGACGATGACCCCGCTGCTCGAACAGGAGATGGCTGATAACCCGAAGCTGATCGAGAAGCTTGTACGCGCCATCCCGCTGCGCCGCGCGGCCGAGCCGATCGAGCAAGCGCGTGTGCATCGCGTTCTTCGCGTCGGGGGCTGCGGGCTATTGCACCGGGCAGCTGCTCTCGGTGAGCGGCGGCCTCACGATGTCGGGTTGAGCCCGCATCCCGAACGGGGCTTCGTCAGTAGCCGGTGAGGCCGAGGGCGTCGGCGTCTTCCTTGCCGGCGATGCCATTGATCGCCAGGCCTTTGGCGCGTTGCAGATCGATCACCGCGGTCTCCGTGTCGCGACCGAAGTAACCGTCGAACTTGCCCTCGAGCAAGCCCTCCCTGCCGAGCGCCTCTTGGAGTGCCTTCACCCGTGAGCCGTGTTGGCCGATTTGCAGCGGTCCGACGGGTGGCTCGGCGACGTACTTTCCGTTCCAGGCGAGCGACGGAGGCGGCAGCGATGACGGCGAGCGCGGCACCGTCGCGGCAACCGTCGGTAGCGGCGTCGGCACGGTTGTGGTCGCCACGGTCGTCGTCGTGGCCACAACCGCCCTCGGCGTCGAGTCCTGATCGAGATCGATGCAGATGATCGAACCGTCCGGGCTGTCGAGGTCGGCGCACAGGCGGCGTCCGTCCGTTGCGTAGACCTCGATGTTGGCCGGCGTCCTGCCCTCGATGTCGTCAGTCTTCTCGAAGGTTGCTGCATCGAACACCTTGATCCCGAACGACGAACCGTCGCTCGACAGTTGAACGTCGGGTGCCACGAGTCGACCGTTACCCATCAGCGTTGAGCTGGGCAGATCGGCAGGAGCATCACGTCGGACCGGGTTGGCCGGGTCGGTGATGTCGTAGATGCCGGATGACACGATGACCGTTGTGTCCATGCCGGCGATCGCGCCGACGCCGTCGACGGCGAACTTGCCGACCTCGTGGAGTGCATTCGGATCGATGATCCGAATCTCATAGCTCGTCGTCGCGCTCGGAGATGTGAGGACGAGGAACTTGCCCGTGGAGATCATCGTCCCGGGTGGCTCCACAGCGAGCGGCTCCCCGTACGTGCCATCGGTGGCGAGGGAACGGATGCGGTAGTCCAGAGGTTCGTTCGGAGGAGGTGTGAGGGTGGCTACCGTGAGGACGTAGGCAGTTCCACCCACGGTCACCACATTGATCGGCACCGACCCATCCGGGGAGTCGTACTGGCCGACGACGGCCAACGTGGCGCGATCGAGCACCGTGAACCCGCGCGACTGGCCATCGCCCGTGGCCCCATCTGGCGGGCTCAACGCCCACACGCTGTCCGGCGTCAACGCGATCGGCAACACACCACTGAGGACCCACGTCGCATCGCTCGCGACACGCTCTCCGGTTGCCGTGCTCACCCTGTTGAGAGCGGCGAAGCCGCCCGGTGCAAAGGTGAGGAAGAAGACATCGTCGCCATCGACGGCGATCATCGACGCCGGTTGACCGGCGGCGAAAAGACGCGTGCCCGGCTGCGCCGCGGTCGCCGACGTCACCGTCACCGTGACATCACCATCGATCGTCGTCACTTGAGCCACCTCGTCGACGACGGGCTCGACAGGTGCGCTGACCTCCGTGTCGATGACGCCACCGCTCGAGTCGACTGGTGCGCTGTCGCCCACGATCGTCGGCACGCTTGGGGTGCTGTCAGTGCTGGAACTGTCGCTTCCGCACGCCAACGCAACGAGAGCGAACACGACGAGAGCGCCGCTGCGCCTGATCAACACACTGCACAACACTACGAAGTCTTTGGTCACTTCGTCCGGCAGGCGCGAACCGCGATCAGCGAACGATCGCAGAACGGGGTCGACGCGCCTGGGCGAGCGGGCTGGAGTCGAAAGCCGGCCCGAGCAGCCGGGATGCCTCGGCCAGCCAGGTCCGCTCGACCTGCGCGAGGGTGACCCCCTTCGCCTTCATCGCCAGCAGGGGCGCCATGCCATCGAGCAACGCTGCCAACACGAACATCGTTTCGTCGGGATCGCTCGCAATGAACTCATCGCGATCGTTGCCCATCGCGGATCACCTTGCGCAGCATGGCCCGCCAACGCCGATCCATGCGGTCGCGTTCCGCGGCAGCAGATGGATCACGTAGCGCCAGCACGCACAACTCCATCCACAGGCCCCAGTCGTAGTGGCGCAACATCGCCTCGACCAGTATCCGCAACTGCTCCGACGCGGTCGCGGCCTGCTCGATGCGAACGGTGTACCGATCGTGAAACTCCACTTCGCGCAGCGCCAATGCTTCGGCGAGCAATCCCTGCTTACCGTCGAACCAGTACAGGATGGCCGCCGGGCTCGTGCCTGCTGCCTTGGCGATGTCGACGACTCTGGCGTTGGCATAGCCACGCTCGGACAGCACTGCCGCCGCAGCGGAGAGGATCTGCGCCTTGCGCACATGGTCGAGTCGAGGTCTTGGCATGTGAATCCTGAGTGTAGAGTCAGTTTATGGAATCTGGGAGCGCAGACGTCGACCAGGAAGGTCGCATGTTGCTTGCCCCCGCTCGTTGGCAACCCGGCGACGCCGTCGACGCACCGCTCGACTTCTATCGGGGCATCGTGCTTCCGGCGTGGGTCGACTACAACCGACACATGACGGAGGCCGCCTACATCACGGCCATCGGTTGGGCCAGCGATGCGATGTTCTCGTACATCGGCGACGACGACGCGTACCGCGCAGACGGGCCACAGCTTCTACACGGTCGAAACTCACATCGCGTACCTGCGCGAAGCAGCAGAGGGCGCCCCGCTGCGGATCACCACGCGCATCCTCGGGCTCGATCGCAAGCGCCTGCACATCTATCACGAGATGTTCCACGGTGACGACGGCTCGCTGCTGGCGACGAGCGAGCAGATGCTCGTGCACGTCGACATGAATGCCGGTCGGTCCGTCCCCATCCTCCCGCACGTGCGCGATGCGCTCGAAGCGATCTGCGCCTGCCCATGCCACTCTTCCCCCGGCGGATCGAGCCGGGCATTTCTCCCTCCCGTCACCCTCCCCCGGCACCGCTGCGGGCAATGGCCGATCGAACTCGGAGTAGACCTTGGATTTCGCCCTGTCCGACGAGCAGCAGATGATTGTCGACACCGTTCGCACGTTCACCGAGCGGGAGTTGTTCCCGTACGAGGAGCAGGTCGAGAAGCTGGGAGAAGTGCCACTGGAGTTGGTGCGACAGATCAAGCAACGCTCGATCGATGCCGGCCTGTACGCGGCCAACATGCCGGCCGAACTGGGCGGAGGCGGGCTCGATACGCTCGGCGTGACGTTGGTCGACCGCGAGTTCGGTGCCGCCTCCTATGCGCTGCACTACATCGTCGCCAGGCCCTCCAACATCCTGCGCGCCTGCACCGGCGACCAGATCGACGAGTACCTCATACCCACGATCACGGGCGAGCGCGTCGACTGCATGGCGATGAGCGAACCCGACGCAGGCAGCGATGTGCGCGGGATGAAGTGCTCCGCCGTGCGCGACGGCGACGACTACGTGATCAACGGCACCAAGCACTTCATCAGCCACGCCGACCTCGCCGACTACGTGATCCTCTTCGCAGCAAGTGGCGAGGAGAAGACGAGCAGGGGTCTCAAGAAGTTGATCACCGGCTTCCTCGTCGACTTCGACACACCCGGTTGCGAGGTCGTCGCCGGCTATCGATGTGTTTCCAACCGCGGCTATCACAACATGATCATCAACTTCGACGACTGCCGCGTGCCGGTGTCGAAGATCCTCGGCGAAGAGCATCGCGGGTTCGACGCCGCCAACGAATGGCTCGGCTCGACGCGTTTGCAGGTTGCGGCCGTTTGCGTCGGCAGGGCCCGTCGAGCGTTGCGAATCGCCACGGAGTGGGCGGCGACCAGGGTGCAGTTCGGCCAGCAGATCGGCAAGTTCCAGGGAGTGTCGTTCAAGCTCGCCGACATGCAGACGCGGCTGGAGGCTGCCGAGCTGCTGACGCTGCGCGCCGCCTGGAAGGACGCCAACAACACAGCGACCGACACAGACATGGCCATGGCCAAGGTGTTCGCCAGCGAGATGTGCCAGTTCGTCACCGATGAGGCCATTCAGATCCTCGGCGGCATGGGGCTGATGGACGAACTACCCCTCGAACGGATGTGGCGTGACACTCGGGTCGATCGCATCTGGGACGGCACCTCCGAGATCCAACGACACATCATCTCGCGGGCCATGCTGCGCCCGTTCGGAGCCTGACCGTGGTCGAGCTCGGTCGCCTTCTCGCGCCGCGCTCGATCGCCATTGTCGGCGGCGCGCCGGCCGAACGCGTCGTGCGCCAATGCCTCAAGCTCGGCTTCCCCGGTCAGATCTGGCCGGTGCACCCGAAGCGCACGGAACTGGCCGGCGTGCCATGCCTGCCCAGCCTCGATGCCTTGCCCCAAGTGCCCGACGCCGTGTTTCTCGGCGTCAACCGGCATGCGACGGTCGAGGCCATGCGCACATTGCACCTCCTCGGTGCAGGTGGCGCGGTTTGCTACGGGTCCGGCTTTGCCGAGTCCGGTGCGGCAGATCTGCAGAGCGAACTGATCGACGCGGCGGGCGACGTTCCCTTTCTGGGCCCCAACTGCTACGGGTTCGTCAACACGTTCGATCGGGTCGCACTCTGGCCCGACGAGCACGGAATGGGCATGCACGACCGAGGAGTCGGCATCGTCTCGCAGAGCGGCAACGTGGCGGTCAACCTCACGTTCCAACAGCGTGGATTGCGACTGGGAACGATCATCTCTGTGGGCAACCAGGCGAGCGTGGGCACCGAAGACTGCATTGCCGGGTTCCTCGATGATCCGCGCATCACGGCGATCGGCTTGTTCCTCGAGGCGGTCCGCGATCCGCAGCAATTTGCGGTCGTTGCTCGCCAGAGCCCATGCGCAAGGCTGTGCCGATCGTTGCCTTGCAGACCGGACGATCACAGACCGGCGCGGTCATCGCCACATCGCACACCGGGTCGATGTCGGGCCGTGCGGCGGCCTACGACGCACTGTTCGCGCGATACGGCGTTGCCACGGTGACGACACCCGCCGAGCTGCTGGAGACACTGAAGTTGCTCGACAACGGCGGTCGCTTGAGCGGACGACGCATCGTGTCGATGAGCTGCTCGGGCGGTGAGGCGTCGTTGGTGGCGGATCGCTCGGAGCACGGCACGCTGCTGTTCGAGCCGTTCGGCGATCAGCACAAGGATCGGATCGAAGCGACGCTGACCGAGCTCGTGACCGTCAGCAACCCCTTCGACTACCACACCTTCATGTGGGGAGATCGCGACGCGACAGCGAAGTGCTTCACCGCGGTGATGGACGGCCCACAGGACGCGACCATGCTGGTGCTCGACGCGCCGCCGGGCCCCGACAACGACCCGGCGTCGTGGATCGTCGCCGCCGACGCTCTGGCCGACGCGGCCGAGGCTACGGGTGGGCGGGCGGTGGTCGTGGCCACGATGGCCGAGTGCCTCAACGACGAAGTGCGCAGCCGCATCACCGCCAGAGGCCTCACTCCGCTGCTCGGCCTCAGCGAGGGTCTCGCCGCGTTGCAGGCTGCCGCATATGTCGGCAGCCGGTGCGGACCGGTGCACGCTGCAGTTGCAGCGCCGGCCGGCAGCCGGATCGTCGATGAGGCGGAGGCCAAGAGCCGACTCGCCGCGATCTCCATCGGTGTGCCGGCCGGCAAGGCAGTGCGAGCAGTGGATGTCGAGTCGGCAGCCGACGACATCGGCTACCCGATCACGCTGAAGGCCCTCGGCCAAACGCACAAGAGCGAGACCGGCGCCGTCAGGGTAGGGCTGCGGGATCACGACGACGTGGTCGCTGCGCTGGCGGCGATGCCGGCATCCGAGAGATTCCTCGTCGAATCGACTGTTACCGATGTGGTCGCCGAGGTGTTGGTCGCCGTGCGCCGTGACCCTCCGATCGGCTGGTTGATCACCCTCGGCTTCGGAGGCGTGACGACGGAGATCTGGGGCGACGTCACCCACTTGCTGGCGCCGGTGACGGCCGACGACGTACGGTTGGCTCTGACCAAACTGCGGAGCTACCCCTTGCTGAGCGGGTTCCGCGGTCGGCCTGCTGCCGACATCGACGCGCTGGTCGCACTGGTCGTCACGTTGTCGGACGCCGTGGTCGGCACCGATGTCGTCGAGATCGAGCTCAACCCGGTGCTCGTCGGCCGGGAAGGTGCCACCGCGGTCGATGCCTTGTGGCTGGAGGAGACCGAATGAGCGGGTTCCATGTCGAGTTGTACGGCGGTACCGCCATCGTCACGATCGATCGACCGAAGGCCAACGCGATCGACGCAGCCACCAGCAAGGCGATGGGCGACACGTTCGCACAGCTCGACGGGGAGACGACGGTGCGGGCAATCATCCTCACGGGAGCCGGGCCGAAGTTCTTCTCGGCCGGATGGGACCTGTCGGCGGGCGAGGAGTTCGACAGCGACTACGGCGTCGGTGGGTTCGGCGGCTTTCCCGAGCTGCCCGATCGATGCACGCCCGTGATTGCGGCCGTCAACGGCATGGCTGTTGGTGGCGGATTCGAGATGGCAATGGCCGCTGACCTGATCATCGCGGCCGATCACGCCCAGTTCTGGCTCCCCGAGCCAGCGCTGGGGATCCTTCCCGATGCTGGTGCGGTGAAACTGCCACGACTGCTCCCGCCGCACATGGCTCGCGAGATGCTGTTGACGGGCCGCCGCATGGGGGCCGAAGAGGCTGGACGCTGGGGTCTCGTCAGTCGGGTCGTACCGGGCGACGAGTTGCTTGCAGCAGCCCTCGCGCTCGCTGCGTCGATCGCCACATCGGCGCCGCTGAGTGTTGCTGCCCTGCTCGACATCGAACGCCGCACCATCAACCTCTCCAGCGACGAGGCAATGGCGACGTTGAAATCGTTGGAGAGCTATCGGCGAGCGATCGACTCGGACGACGCGCAGGAGGGCCAAGCCGCGTTCAACGAACGCCGATCACCCGTGTGGCGCGGCCGCTAGCTCGGTTTCGTCTCGCGGCCGAAGCCGAACAGGTGCTGGGCGACCTTGCGCATCTGGATCTCCTCGGAGCCCTCGGTGATGCGGTAGCGGCGGTGGTGCCGGTAGATGTGCTCGAACGGCATGTGGCGGCGTGTAGCCGACGCCGCCGCAGGTCTGCATGGCCCGGTCGGCGGCGTCGCACGCGAGCCGGTTGGCCCGGTAGTTGCACATGGCGACGAGGTGGGTGACCTCCATGTGGTGCTTGCTGGTCGATCATGCCACGCCGTCGTAGCGGATGAGCTGGCGCAGCATCGCCGCCTCGGTGTGCAGCTCGACGAGCGGGAACTGGATGCCCTGGTTCGTGCGACAGCTTCTTGCCCCACGTGACGCGGCCGTTGGCGTAGGCGACCGCCTCGTCGATGCAGAACTGCGCGGCGCCGAGCGACGACGCCGCCTGGCGGATGCGGTTCTCGTGCACGAAGTGCTGGGCCAGCTCGAGGCCGTGGTCGACGCGGCCGAACACCGCGTCGGCGCCGACGCGCACGTCGGTCATGCGTGACCTCGGCGTGGTCGGTCGGCATGTTGAACGTCCACCAGAAGAAGTCGACCTAGAAGCCCGGCGCGTCGGTCGGGACGAGGAAGGCGGTGATGCCGACCGGCGATCGCCGGGCTCGCCCGACGGTGCGGGCGAAGATGATGTCGTGGGTGGCGTGGTGCAGGCCGAGTTGAACCGCTTCTTGCCGTTGATGCACCCACTCGTCGCCGTCGGCGCACGGCGGTGGTCTCGAGGTAGGTGGCGTCGGAGCCGTGGTTCGGCTCGGTGAGGCCGAAGGCGAGGCGGCGGGTGCCGTCGAGGAAGCCCGGCATCCACTCGGCCTTCTGCTCGTCGGTGCCGAAGTCGCGCATCATCAGCACGGTCGGGAAGTTGCCGACGATCGAGCTCTCGTTCTGCAGGTCGTTGTGCAGGCCGAGGCCCTTGGTGGCGAGGTGCTCGCGGATGATCGCCATCTCGAGGTTCGATGGCGTCGCGGCCGCCGAACTCGGCGGGGAGGGCGAGCCGCAGCCAGCCGGCGGCGTCGGCCCGGCGGCGCATCTCGCGCAGCAGCGTCCTCCCACTCCTGCGCGGGGCACGCCGCCGTTCTCGAAGTCGGTGCGGGCCCACTCGCGCCGGTGGTCGAAGAAGCGGACGTTGTCGTCCTGCTGCCTCGAGCGGCTTGATCTCGCGCTCGATGAAGGCGTCGAGCTGCGTCGAGCGTCGCCTGGATCTCGGCCGGGATGTCGAAGTCCACGAGTCACGACGTTACGAGAGCCGCCGCCCGCCGCTGCCACGGAGCAAGGACCGCTAAGCCGAGGGCGAGCACCACACCAGAACCGGCGGTGGTCCAACGGAGTCCCACGGCGTCGGCGATCTGGCCCTGGATCAATGTGCTCACCGGAAACAGGATGCCGAGCACCATGAAGTTGACGGCCAACACGCGGCCACGCATCTCGTCGGGTGCCGACTGTTGGGCGATGCTGGCGAACGAGGTGAAGGCGTATCCGTAGCACAGCCCGATCGCTGCCAGCATCACCGCCGCCAACCACAGATGCGGGGCCATCGCATAGAACACCAGGGCCGGACACAGCAGTCCGACAGATCCGAACATCACGGTGCTGACGCCGAACCTGTTGGTGATCGAGCCCAGCGTGAATGCCGCGGTCACCGCCCCGATGCCCTGAGCGGTCACCAGCACCGATGTCGCCCGTGCATCGCCATGCAGAACGTTGGTCGCCATCTGCGAGACGAACGCAATGAACGGTGAAGCGATGCCGATGGTCAGGACCATCACCACCAACATTCGACGCATCACGGGATGGGCAATCGCAAACCGCATCCCATCGGCCAGTGCCGCGAAGACCGGCCGGGGATCGCCATGGCGATGCGGAACCTGTACGAGGGCGACAGCGATGATCACTGCGAAGAAGCTCAGCGCGTTGCACCACAGCGCGGTACCGATACCTCCCACGGAGATTGCGATTGCCGCCAGTGCCGGCCCGATGATCCGGCCGAGGTTCCACTGCGCATTGGACAGACCCACGCCAGCGACGAGATGCTCGCGCTCGACGAGATCGGGCAAAATGGATTGGAACGACGGCCAGGTGAAGGCGCCGATGCACCCGGCGACGAAGCTCAGCGCGGCGATCCCGAGCGGTGTCGCGGTTCCTCCGCCGACCCAGACGGCCAGGATCGCCGCGACCACGGCCGACAGCGCGTTGCCCACGACCAAAAGGCGACGTCTGCTCCATCGGTCTGCCATCGCTGAACCGATGGGCCCGAGCACCCCGTTCGGAAGGAACCCGGCGGCACCCACGACGGCCGACCACGAGGCTTTGCCGGTGGTGTGGGCAACGTGGTAGCTGAGCCCTACCGATTCCATCCATGTTCCAATGTTCGACAACAACGCACCAGACCACATCAACCTGAAATTTCGCGATCGAAAGGGAGCAAGAGACGCCGAGGGCATGCTGCGAGCGACGTTACCGGTAAGCTCCAACCAGCGTGGCGGCCGGAAGGCAGATGAATGCCTGCTGTCCGGACTAGCACAGTCTGGAAAAGATGCCCACCGAACTGGCTCCTTCCGTCGCCGAAGACAGCACGCCTCCCGCGGTTCGCCGTGCCTGCCGACATCCGCCAGTGGGGCGCGAGGGTGCGCCTCGCCGATCGCAGCCCCATCAGGGCGACCGCGATGTTGGTCGAGACCATCGTCTTGTACGGCGCGTTCATCGTGCTCGGGCAATCGATCGACCGGTGGTGGGGTTGGGTCGTGGCGTGGATCGGGCTCGTCATGTGCATGATGCGAATCGACGCGGTACATCACGAAGCAGTGCACCGCAGCCTCTACGACCGACGCTGGCCGAACGATCTCATCGCCGGGATCGCCGGTGCGGTAGAAGGTCTGCACGGACCGACGTATCGCTGTTTCCACCTCACCCACCACGCCTTGACCCGGCGCGACCACGAGCCTGGTGACCCCGAGGCCTTCTACGACGAGGTGCTCACCCGTCCGTTCAGGATCGGTCCGCTCCGCGTGCGGGCGCGAGCCGTCTATGTGATCGGTCTGATCATCGGGGGTATCTCGTTCGCGTTGCAACTCATTGCCGGCACCTTTGCGACGTTGATCGGACGACCGCCTGCATATGTCGGCGCCGCCTCCCTCGAACGCCACGTCCGGCGATGGGGTTGGCTGCCGTTTGCCCTCTGGGGATCAGTCGCCGCGGCAGCAGTAGCGACGGGGCACGGAACCGAGCTGGTGCGTTGGTGGCTGGTGCCGATGCTGTTGTTCCTCTGCGGCCCCTACACCTTCTTCGCTCTACCGGAGCATTACGACGCGCCGCACAACAACCCGATGGTCGCCGCGACGGGATCGGTTCGTTCTATCCCGCTGTACCGCTGGTTGACGCTCGACGGCAATTTTCATCTTGCTCATCATGTCTTTCCGACGGCATCGTGGTGGCGCCTCGTCGACGCCGATGCGCAACTCCGCAGCGTCACCACACTTCGTTACACCGGCTACATCAGCTTCCACCGCGAAGTCTGGCGTGACCTCGGAGCTAGTAGTTCGTCTGGCAGTGAGGCGAAGGAGACGTAAGGAAGAAGGCGTCAGCACGCCGCAGGGCCTCGTCGTTGCGAGCCTCGAGACGGCGCCCGGCCGCCAGCGTCGAGGGGCGCACGCCACCGAGCAGCAGTGCGCCGAGCGATGCATGATCCACCACGAGGTCGGGGATGCTCTTGACGCGTTTACACGTGGCGCCTTCGGGTCCGCCGTTGATCGCCCATCGCTCATCATCGGCTTCGATGACGACGCGATCAGTCGTGCCGTATGTGCGCTCAGCGAAGCACGCCTTGACATCGCGGACGTTGACCCAGACGCCGTCGTTCAAGGTGGTCGTCTCCAGCGCCCGCGGGTTGGTCAACAGATACGGCAGCGGATCGTCGACGGGAACCTGGCGGGAGGTGATCGGGCCGACGAGGTCGACGCCCAGCAGGGTGTGCCAGAGGGCAGCGTGTGCGTCGTTGGTCGTGGCGACCAACTCGATCAGGTCGAGGTTGTGGGCCGGCTTGCCGTTGTTCCACTGCATCAAGATTCGATAGACCGCGAATCCGTCGCGATGGGCAAGATAGAACGCCGGGCTGAACCCGTCGCGTTCGGTCGCTCGCACGTCGAACAGGAACCGGTGCCATGCCTCGCTGCGGTCGACCTCACCGGCCCGAGTGCGATGGAAGCGTGACCAGACCTCCGAGACGTGCGACAGGGCCTCGTCGCCATCGACGAACCGTACGCTGCCAGGCTTCGGTCGGAACTCTGGGCGGACCTGGGCCATTCGGCGATCGATCGAGGTCGCCCGCAGGACGGTGGCCACCCCGAATCCGTAGCGCTCGTAGATCCCGCCTTCGCTCGCGCCGAGCATGGCCACCGGTTCGCCTCGGCGATCGACGTCGGCGAGCGTTCTGGCCATCAGCTTGGTCAGCAGCCCTTGACGGCGATGCGTCGCCGCGGTCGACACCCACGTGAGGCCACCCATCGGCAGGCGACGAGAACCAGGGACGGTCACCTGCAGCGTGAACGCGCCGACGATGGCAACGAGCTCCTTGCCGTCGAAGGCCAACTCGAACCGGCTGGGGTCGTGGATGGCGCGGGACTTCTCGATCTGCTCGGGCGTGTACCCGAAGCCGAAGTTGCGCCCGTCGACGAGACAGATCGACTGCCAGTCATCTTCCTCGGCAGTGCGGAACCTGATGGGCATCGGGCGAGTCTGGCCGCTCGGTAGGAGCCCGAGCCAGTAATTTCCCTCCCATGACCACCTACGATCCCCAACGAGTCGTCACCGACCTGCGCGCCCTCGCCGATCACACCGGAGGCCCAGAGGGCAGCCGCAGGCTCGCCTGGACACCCGAGTGGCTCGAGGCTCGAGCAATGTTGCGCGAGTCGCTGACCACATTGCCCGTCGAGGTCGACGAGGACGAAGCGGGGAACCTGTGGGCGGTGCTGCGCGGCGAGCGCGACGAGATGCTGGTGGTCGGCAGCCACCTCGACAGTGTTCCGAAAGGAGGCTGGCTCGATGGCGCGCTGGGGGTGATGTCAGGCCTGGAGCTGTTGCGATCCCTCGCGGCCGAGGGCACTCCACCGATCACCGTCGCCCTCGTCGACTGGGCGGACGAGGAGGGTGCGAGGTTCAGTCGCAGCCTGTTCGGCTCGGCGGCCAGTGTCGGCACCCTCGACATCGACGTGCTGCGCGGCCTGACCGACAAGGAGGGCAACAAGCTGCCCGAGGTCCTCGCCGCGCACGGCGTCGACATCGAGAACCTCGACGGCGCCCGCACGCGAATGGCCGACGTCAAGGCGTACGTCGAGGTGCACATCGAGCAGGGCCCGATCCTGGAGTCGATGGGCCGTGGCATCTGCACCGTCACCGGCACGAAGGGCATCGAACGCGAGCGACTGGTCTTCCGCGGCCAGGCCGCGCACGCGGGCACCATGCCGATGGAGATGCGCCGCGACAGCTTCCGTGCCGCGTCGCGGTTTGCGCTCGAGATCGCCGATATCGGCGTGCGACACGACGGCGTGACGACCGTTGGCGTGGCGCAGTGCTGGCCTGGTGTCGTCACCGCTGTCGCGGGCGAGACCCGCATCGCCATGGACATGCGCCACATCGATGCCGACGCGCTGCAGGCGATGTACGACGACGCGCACGATGCTGCGCAGCGGGCGGCCGAGGCAGAAGGATGCACGGTCGAGTGGGAGCACATCTTCCGTATCCCGCCGATGCCGTTTCACCCGGCGTTGCTCGATGCCGCGCGCCAGAGCGTGCGCGAGGTCGAGGGCCACGACATCGAACTGCCCAGCGGCGCATTGCACGACGCCAGCGAGATGGCCCGCGAGGTCCCGACGGTGATGATCTTCTCGTCGTCGACCGACGGTCTGAGCCACACCAAGGAAGAGGACACCCCGGTCGAACACCTGCACATGGCCGCCGATGCCTTCCATCGCACCTGCCGCCGAGCCATCGACCTGGTGGTCGCCGGCGACCTGTAACTCCACCGCGATGAGAGATGAGCCGGGGCCTTCCGCACATCTCTCATCGCGCAGGGCGGCGGGCGTTCAGGAGGGCGGTGACGGCTTTGCCGTCGGCCTTGCCTTGGCTGAGCTTCATGACCGCGCCGACGAGGGCGCCCATTGCCTTGCCCTCGCCGCCACAGAACTTCTGCCAGGCTTCGGCATTCTCGGCAATCGCCTGGTCAACGAGGCCGTCGAGCGCGCCGGAGACCATCGCCTCGAATCCCTTCGCCGCAGCAATCGACTCGGCGTCGCCGCCACCGTTGGCGATCAACTCTGCCACCACGGCCTTGGCCTGCGTCGCCGTCAGCTTGCCGCTGACCTCCATCATGGTCAGCTTGGCGAGATCCTCGGCCGGGACCGACGGGTCGTCGGCCCACGCCTCCTTCACGTGCACGAGGGCGCGGGCCACGTCACCGCCGGCTTCGCCAACCGCGAGTACATAGTCGTCCTGCCCGCGATCGACCACCACCATCGCCGCCTCGCTGTCGGCAGCCACCCCGGTTGCTTCGGCCAGCCTCGATCGCCGAGCGGCAGGCAACATCGGCAGCGCAGCGCGGACCGACGAAATCCACTCCTGAGACGGCACCAGCGGTACGAGATCCGGTTCGAGGAAGTAGCGATAGTCGTCGGCGTCTTCCTTGCTGCGCAAGGTGTGGGTGCGGCCGTCGCCCTCGTCCCAGTGCCGGGTCTCCTGACGAACGGTGTCGCCCGCCTCCAACAGATCGATCTGCCGACGAGCTTCGTACTCGATGGCTCGCCCGATCGAACGCACGCTGTTGACGTTCTTGATCTCGCAACGGGTGCCGAGGGGCGAGCCCGGCTTGTGCACGCTGACGTTGGCGTCGACGCGCATGCTGCCTTCTTCCATCTTGGCGTCGGAGGCCCCGACGGCCAGCAGGATGGCGCGCAGTTCGGTGACGTACTGGCGAGCCTGTTCGGCGGTGCGGATGTCGGGTCGACTGACGATCTCGACCAACGGAACACCTGCGCGGTTGAAGTCGATCAAGGAGTAATCGCTGCCATGGATGCGTCCACCAGACCCGCCGAAGTGTGTGCTCTTGCCGGTGTCTTCTTCGAGATGCGCTCGTTCGATGCCGATGCGGGTCCCGTCGGGCAGCGCGAGGAACCCGTCGACGTTCAGCGGCTGGTCGTACTGGCTGATCTGATACGCCTTCGGCATGTCGGGGTAGAAGTAGTTCTTGCGATGGAAGGTGCACGGCTTGATCGAACAGTTCATGGCCAAGCCGATGCGCATGGCCAACTCGACGGCGTGACGGTTCAGCACCGGCAGGGCCCCCGGCAGGCCGAGCGTGACGGGATCGATGTTGGTGTTGGGCTCGTCGCCGAAGCGGTTGGGGCTCCCCGAGAACAGCTTCGTGGCCGTCGCCAATTCGACGTGGACCTCGAGACCGACAACGAGTTGCCAATCGCCGGGCAGACCGTCGATCGCGCTCACGACGCAGACTTCTCTGTCATGGCCCGTTCGAGCGCAGCGGCCGCTCGGAACATCTGTGATTCGCACAACGTCCCCGCCAGGACCTGAACCCCGACGGGAAGATCGTCCGCGCCCGTCCCGAACGGAACGCTCATCCCGGGGTGGCCCGACAGGTTCGCGGGAATCGTGTAGACGTCGCAGAGGTACATCGCCAGGGGGTTGTCGCCCTTCGCGCCGAACGGGAACGCGACGCTGGGCGACGCGGGGGTCAAGAGCACGTCGGCGTGCTGATATGCCCGCTCGAAGTCGTCGTGGATCAGGCGGCGCACCTTCAGCGCCTTGCCGTAGTACGCGTCGTAGTAGCCGGCACTCAACGCGTAGGTGCCGAGCATGATGCGGCGCTTCACCTCGTCACCGAAGCCGGCGGCGCGTGTGACTCCGTACATCGCGTTCGTGTCGGCGGCCTCGACCCGTGAGCCCATAACGAACGCCGTCGTATCGAGCCAGGTTGCTGCTGGCCTCCGCCGGTGCAATGAGGTAGTAGGCGGTGAGCCCGAAGGTGAACGCAGGAACCTGCACGTCGACGATCGTCGCGCCCGCGGCGCGCAGCGCATCGAACGCGACTTCGACCCGCTCGTTGACGTCGGGGTCGGCGCCCTCGGGAAGGTCGGTGATGCGTCCGACGCGCAGACCTTCGACACCCTGGTCGATCACATCGACGAGCGTTGGGTGATCGACCGGGATCGATGTCGAATCCATCGGGTCGTGCCCACCGATCGTGTCGAGCAGCAGGGCGGCATCGGTGACGCTGCTGGCCAGCGGGCCGATCTGATCGAGACTGCTGGCGAAGGCGATCAGCCCATGGCGGCTGACGTACCCGTACGTCGGCTTCACCCCGACGACTCCGCACAGCGCGGCCGGCTGACGGATCGACCCGCCGGTGTCGCTTCCGAGACCAAGGGCGGCGAAGCCCGCCGCGACCGCGGCCGCACTGCCACCACTGCTGCCGCCTGGAACTCGTGACGTGTCGTGCGGGTTGCGCGTCGGCCCGAACGCCGAGTTCTCGGTGCTGGAGCCCATCGCGAACTCGTCGAGGTTGGTCTTCCCGATCACGACTGCGCCGGCAGCCGCCAACTTCTTCACAATGGTCGCGTCGTAGGGCGGCTTCCATCCCTCGAGGATCCTCGACGAGCAGGTGGTCGGCACACCGCGCGTGCACATGTTGTCCTTCAACGCGACGGGTACGCCGGCGAGTGGGCCGGGGTCGCCACCGGCGGCAACGATCGCGTCGATCTCCTCGGCCCGCGACCGAGCTTGATCCACCAGCACCAGGTTGAACGCATGGATCTCGGGCTCGCGTGCAGCGATCGCCACCAGATGCTGCTCGACCACATCGACAGCTTTCAGCGCGCCGCTGACGGACGGCTGCGGCAATCTCGATCGCTTCGGCCATCACACATCCAGGCCGATGATCGGCGGAACCCGGAAACGCCCGTGCTCGGCCGCCGGTGCGGCCGCAAGCACTTCATCGCGGTCGAGACCAGCGACGATCACGTCTTCACGAAACACGTTGTGCGAGCGGAAATGGCTGAGCCATCGGTTCGACGTCGTCGAGCCGCAATGCATCGATGTCGGCGAAGTGTTCGAGCATGTCGGCCAACTGCGTGGTGGTGCGCTCGAGCTCTTCCGGCGTCAGGTCGAGGCGAGCGAGTCGCGCGACCTTGGCCACCACCTCTGCGGAAATGCGCTCGGACACAGCGTTCGATGCTAGAGGCGACTGCCGGTGATCGACCCGCTAATTCATGGGGACGAAAGGATGAGGCGATACGCGAACGAGTAGTCACCCGAGGTCAGGCGGTACTTCGGCAGCACGTCGGGGCCGCAGCTGGCGGTGCCGAGGCCGCGATGGGCGACATCCAGGTGCACCACCAACTCGTCGCGTGGCCACAGATCGGCTTGGTTGCCAGACTCGTACAGATCCTCGGCGCGGTAGTTGGTCGCTGACATGTGCAGGGCGACCGGCTCCAACACGTCGACTCGCAGGACATCGCCGGTGATCGGATCCGCGCATTCCAGCCACCTCGTGTCGGTGCGCAGACCGAACTCCTGCGGCACGAGGTATGGCGGCAGATCGGGGTTGCCGCTCCACGTGCCGAGCGTCGCCGAGGCGTTGCGATCCGGGTAGTTCTCGTGTGGCCCGCGACCGAACCAACGCAGATCGCGGAATCGTCCGGGCAGGGAGAACCGCACACCGACACGAGGTAGGTCGACGAGCGCCTCGGGAACGCGAACGTGATGCATGTACACCACGGCTCGACCATCGTCGGCAACAGTGCGCGTGTACCGGTGATCGACGAGTTGGTCGGCGGGTGTATCCGGTAGACCGGCTTCCTTCCACAGGCGCAGTGCCTGGCCGCCGATGCCCAACCGCTCCGAGAGCGAGGGCAGCAGCTTGAAACCGTCGTTGTCGGTCGGCGCCCGCCACAGCGCGAGCTGGACGGGCAACACCAGCAGTTCGTCGATCTGCGAGGGCGATGCGTCCGAGCTCGTCGAACGCCCCATTCGCCAACGACCGCGACGCGCTTTGCGCAGTTCCACCTGGTCCCAGGCGACGAGGTGATCCTTCGCGGCGAACCAGGTGTCGTGCCGCAACCGCCATCGAACGGTGAGCTGCACCTCGTCGTCGCCTGCGGGCAGCTTGCACGGCAACGGAGCGCTGACCGACGTGCGTCCGGCGACCTTCGGCACGCGCAACCTACCGTGTTGGACGACCTCGCCGGCGACGACCAACTCCCACGTCGCCGCCAGATCGGCGAGGCCGACGAACGATCGGCGGTTGGTGACGAGCAGCGCACGGCTGCGCGCACCACCCTTCAAAGAGATCGTCACGGGACGATAGACCCATGCCACCTCGCGCATCGCCGGGTGCGGTTCGAGGTCGGCAGACATCAGACCGTCGGCGACGAAGTTGCCGTCGTTGGGCGTGTCGCCGAAATCACCGCCATACGCCAGCCGTGTGCTGCCGTCGGGGAGCTTGCGGCGAAGGCCGTGGTCCTTCCACTCCCAGATGAACCCGCCCTGAAGCCCCGGCGTCGAGGTGATCGTCTCCCAATAGTCGGCGAGCGAACCGTTGGAGTTTCCCATTGCATGGCTGTACTCGCACATGATCAGCGGTCGTGCGCCAACGCCGTCGGCGCCGTACTGACGGATCGTCTCGATCTGCGGATACATCGGGCAGGTGATGTCGCTGCCGTGCAGTCCCCCGCCGACCCAGTTGGGCATCGACCTCGGCGGCTGCGTGCCGTCGCCATGCATGATCGCGCCCTCGTAGTGGAGCGGCCGGCTGGGATCGACCCGTCGGATCCATCCTGCGAGCGCGTCGTGATTCGACCCATAGCCGCTCTCGTTGCCGAGGCTCCACAGGATGATGGACGGATGGTTGCGATCTCGCTGCACCATGCGAGCGCCGCGTTCGACAAATGCCTCGCGGTAGCGGGAGTCGTCGCAGATGCTGACGTTGTAGGCATGACTCTCGATGTTGGCCTCGTCGATGACGTACAGCCCCAACTCGTCGCACAGGTCGTACAGCACGCTGTCGTTCGGGTAGTGGCACGTGCGGACCGCGGTGATGTTGTGCGCCCGCATCGCCTGCAGGTCGGCGCGGATGTCGTCGGCGTCGACCGCCTTGCCCCGGTCGGGGTGGTGGTCGTGCCGGTTGACACCGAACACCCAGATCGGTTGGCCGTTGACGAACAGTTGCCGGTCGCGTACCTCGACGCGCCGAAGACCGATGCGATGCGTCGACGTCTCGACGAGCACTCCGTCGGAGTTCAGCAGCTCGCACGTGACCTCGTAGAGGTTCGGGTCCTCCGCGGACCATGGCGCGCTCGACCGGACCGACCACTGCGCCTCGACGTTGTGGCCGGTGAATACGTAGGGCACGGCGAACGCGTGCGGCACCGATCCTGCCTGCGGCTTGCCGACCTGACGTCCCTTTGGATTGTGCAACGTCGTGCGCACCGTCCAACCGGCAGCCGGCGCTGCGACGAACCCGATCTCGGTGGCAACCTTCACAATCCCCGTACCGGTGGCCGGGTCGTAGTCGCCGACGCAGCGCACATCGGCGATGTGCACGGCTCGCCGGGATTCCACGTGGACCGAGCGGTGCAGGCCCGCCATCCACCACTGATCCTGGTCCTCGACGTAGCTACCGGCGCTGTAGCGGATGACCACGATCGCGATCTCGTTCGGCCTGCCGGTGACGACCCATTGCGACACGTCGTACTCGCTCGGCAATCGGCTGTCGGTGCCGTAGCCGGCGAATGCTCCGTTGACATACAACGCATGCACGCTTTCGGCACCGGCGACGTGCAACACGATCTGCGTGTCCTGCCATGCGCGCGGTGCAGAGAACGTGGTGCGATACACGCCCGTTGTGACGCGCTCCGGCAGCGTCGGCGGCGGGCCGGGAAACGGCATCTGGACGTTGGTGTAGTGAGGATGGTCACCGGTGTCCTGCATCGTCCAACTGCCTGGCACCGCGATCGTCCTCGCCGCAGGGTCGCCCGTGATCGCGGCGTCTGGAACAGCGTCGGGATGGTCGAACAATGCGAACGACCAATCACCATCGAGCGACAGGCGATCGCACGACTCGAGCGGCACGTGCATGGGTAGCCGACCGATGCCCGTGACCGTCGGATCGGTCCAGGGTCGGAAGTGCCCGATGACAGGCAGCATCAGTGGTCTCGCAGACCGGGCAACTGCACACTCACCCCTTGTTGGCTCCCAGAGTCAGGCCGCTGATGAAGTGTCGCTGCAACGCGAGGTACACCGCGAGCGTTGGGACCGCGATGATCATCGATGCCGCGGCGATGAGGTTGTCGTCGCTGAAGAACTGGCCGCCGAGGTTGGCGATCGACGAGGTGATCGGCCGCTGGTCACCCTGGTTGAGCAGCACGACGGCCCAGAAGAAGTCGTTGTAGAGCCACGTGAACTCCAGGGTGGCCAGCGCAGCGAGCGCAGGACGGCACAGCGGCATGACGACCTGGAAGAACTGTCGAACGACGCTGGCTCCGTCCACCATCGCCGCCTCGCCCAGTTCCTTGGGAATCGTTTTCATGTAGTTGCTGAGCACGAACGTGCAGAAACCAGTTTGAAAGGCGACGTGCACGATGATGATCGCGATCTTCGTGCCCAGCAGATTGCCTGTGTTGGTGTCGCTGAGGAAGTCGGGCCACGGCATGGCCTTGAACATCTGGAACAGCGGTTGGAACAGCACCTGTGGCGGCAGCAGGTTGCCGGCAGTGAAGACCAGCAGCAGTGTCACGTTGAAGCGCCACGAGAAGCGGCTCACCGCGAAGGCCATCGCGCTCGATAGGGCGAGGATCAGGACCAGCGCCGGGATCACGATGAACATGGTGTTGCCGAACGCGCGGGCCATGCCGCCTTGCGTCCAGGCGTTCCTGTAGTTCTGCAGTGTGAACGCCTTCGGCCACGAGAAGATGCCGAGCTTCTGCGTCTCGCTGTAGGGGCGCAGCGACGCGTAGATAGCGCCGCCCACCGGCACCAGCCACAGGAGTGCCATCGCAGTCAGGAACACGTACAGCGCGATGCGCCAGAGCCTGGCTCGCCGCGGCCGGCGCTTCACAACCGTCAACGTCGCGCTCATGCTTCGTTCTCGCGATAGTTGTTGACCAGGTACCAGATGATGAAGACCAGGCACAGGAGCAGAAGGATCACTCCATAGCTGGAGCCGAGGCCCACCTTCCCGCCACCTTCGCCGACCAGGTTGTCGCGCACCAGAATGCCGAGCACTTGGGTACCCGGTGGTTTCTTTAGGGCGAAGATGATGTCGAAGGCGCGCAGCGCCTCGATCACCGTGATCACGAATACCACCACGTTGATGGGCTTCATCACCGGGAAGACGACCCGGCGGAAGCTCTGCCACTCGTTGCAGCCGTCGATTGCCGCGGCCTCGCGCAACGACGGATCGACGCTCTTCAACCCGGCGAGGTACAGCACCATCACATAGCCGATGTGCCGCCACGCCATAGCAATCAGCAGCGCGGCAAAGTTCTTCGACAGCCCGAGCGGCGTATCGAGGCCCGGTATATGCAGCGTGAAGATCCTCTCCGCATTGCCCACCCAGTCGATCTGGTCGCCTTGGGCCGTGCGCCCGAGAATGACGTTGAACATGCCCTGCCGGGGCGACCACATGACGCCCTTCCAGATGAAGCCGACCACCGCAAGGGAGAGAACGACGGGCATGTAGAACACGCTCTGGTAGATCGCCGATCCGCGGATCTTCTTGTCGAGCAAGTAGGCGAACAGGATACCGATCGCACTGCAGACCGACAGGAACACCAGCAGGATCAAGTTGTTGAAGAACGCGGGAAAGAACTTGTTGTCGAAGACGGTGAAGACCCGCCAGTAGTTGGTGAAGCCTGTCAGCTTCCACGTGCCAAGCTTCAGCCCATCCCAGTCGGTGAACGACAGCAGCACGGTGGCGATCGCCGGAACCCAGACGAACGCGATGTGGATGACCGTCGGCACACCGGCGAAGAGAGCGAGCGCGACCTTGTCGTGCCGCGACAACTGCGAATAGCGGCGGCGACGGCGCCCCTCGCGAGGCGCCGTCGTCAGTTCCGTTGACACGGTCGAACCCTACTCAGCTGAGGTAGGTCGACTTTTGGGCTTCGATGTCAGCCAGGATCGAGTCGATCGACGACGGATCGGCGTGGAAGTTGGCGAAGGCATCACCGATGACGTTGGATACGAAATCGGGGCTCGTGTCGCGGTCGAGGAACTGCGAGACGAACTTCGCCGAACCGACAAGTTCTGCGGACTTCGTCTGGATCTTGTTGAACGAGGATGTGTCGGCCTTGTTGTTGGCTGGCACCGCGCTCGGGGTTGACCTTCATGGCTGCGTCGATGGAGTTGGCTTGGCCGAGACCTGTCAGCAGCGCCTTGGCCCCGTCGGGGTTCTTGGGACTGGCAGCCATCATCCAACCGTCGATCGGAGCATCGATTGCATCCGCGCCGATGGCCGAGTCGAACTCGGGGTAGTTGAAGAAGTCGAGGTCGTCGAGGTATGCCTGATCGGTCGAGTTGCCAGCGACGAACGTGCCGAGGAAGAACATCCCAGCCTCCTTGTTCTCCAGCGCAGTCGCGGCTTCCTGCCAGGTGCGCCCGTTGGGGTTCTCCTGGTGGAACGGCAGCAGCTCCGTCCACGTCGAGAACACGTTCTTGACCTTGTCGCCGGTCCAGTCCTCCTTGCCGGCCAACAGGTCGACGTGGAACTGATATCCGTTGAGGCGCAGGTTCAAGATGTCGAAGGTGCCCTGCACCGGCCACTTGCCGTCGTTGGAGTATGCAAATGGAATCAGACCGTCGGCCTGCATCTTCGTGGCCAACGCAACCAGCTCATCCTTGTTGGTCGGGATGGTGTAACCCTTTTCCTCGAACAGGCTCTTGCGGTAGTGGACAGCCCAGGGGTAGTAGCTGGTCGGTACCAGGTACTGCTTGCCGTCGTTACCGGTCGATGCCGCCTTGAAGCTCTCGGAGAAGTCAGGCAGGTTGGCCCACACATCAGAGATGTCGCCGGCCAGGCCCTTGTCGGCGAAGAAGCGCATGCGGTAGCCCGAGAACCATGTGAACACGTCGTCGGGTTGCTGCAGATACGCGGTGATGTTGTCCTGGAAGCTGTTGTGGTCGACGAAGTTGCCCTTGTACGGCACGCCCGTCGCGTCGAGCGATGCGACGAAAGATTCGTACGGTTTGCCCGTCGTCTCGTACACGCCGACCGTCACCGCGTCGCCGCTGGCGGCGGGTGCCGCGGTGTCGCCGGCTGGTGCAGCAGTGTCGCCGGCTGGTGCAGCAGTGTCGCCGGTTGGTGCAGCTGTGTCGCCCGCGGCTGCGGTGTTGGCGGCCGCGGCAGCGGAGTCTGCCGGCGCAGTGTCGTCGTCACCGCACGCGGCCAGGATGCCGGCACCGACGATGCCTGCGGCACCGGCGAGCAGTGTTCGGCGCGACAGGAACCTGAACCCGACGTCGCGTGGATTGGGTGAAAATTCGTAGCCTTCTGACACTGCTCCCCCTCAAGGATGTCTGAATGGATGTGAAGCGTGCGTCCGGCCCCTCAGTCGGACGAGCAGTGGTGAACATGTCACGCGCGAACCACGATGTCAAGCACTTGTGTTCGGATTTCGCACAAGAAATGTGTGAATCGCCACAAAAGAGCCAAATCTGGACAGCCGACAGCGGAATTTCTGTTCGATACTGTTGACTTTCCCGACATCAACAGGCAGGCTACGCAACATGGTGCAGGGTCCAATCGACGCTGTCGCGGCGCGTGTACTGGCCCGTCAGCGACACGAGGTCATCGTCGCGGAGGTGCGCCGCCGTGGGGCCGTTCGCGTCAGCGAACTGGCAACACTCTTGGGGGTCAGCGACATGACGGTACGCCGCGATCTCGATCTGCTTGACGAATCAGGCCTGCTTCTGAAAGTGCATGGTGGCGCAACCCTGCGCGACGAACGCACGACCGACGAGCCAGGCTTCGAGGCCAAGTCGTTGCGCAACATGGGCGAGAAGCACGCCATCGCGATGGCCGGCGCGGCGACGGTGCGACCGGGCAGTGCGATCGGCATCACCGCCGGAACCACCACGTGGCAACTGGCGTACCACATCGTCGACATCGCCGATCTCACGGTTGTCACCAACTCCGTGCGTGTCGCCGAGGTACTCCATCAATCCCAGCGCACGGATCGCACGGTCGTGCTGACCGGTGGGATTCGCACGCCATCCGACGCGCTCGTCGGTCCTGTCGCGACCGGCACGTTGCACTCGTTGCATCTCGACTCCGTCTACATGGGTGTGCACGGCATCACAGAACGAGCGGGGTTCAGCACACCCAACCTGATGGAGGCCGAAACCAACCGAGCCTTCGTCGCCGCGACCGAGCGCCTGATCGTGCTGGCCGACCACACCAAGTGGAACGTCACCGGGCTCAGCAGCATTGCCCCGCTCGCGCAGGCAGAAACGTTGATCACCGACACCGGCATTCCCGTCGCAGCCAAGACAATTCTCGGTGAGCACATCGGCCACGTCGTCGCCGCCGATCCGTTGTTCAACGACAATGATGAGACCATGACCGAACTCAGGAGGAGGGTCTAGTGGCAACCGTGACGTTCACGAGCGCCAGCAGGAAGTATCCGGGCTCGACGCATCCCGCGGTCGACTCGCTCGACCTGGAGATCAACGACGGCGAGTTCCTCGTGCTGGTCGGCCCGTCGGGCTGCGGCAAGTCGACCACGTTGCGCATGCTCGCCGGTCTCGAGCCCGTCGACAGCGGCACCGTGCACATCGGCGACACCGACGTCACGATGTTGCCGCCGCGCGACCGCGACATCGCCATGGTCTTCCAGAGCTACGCGTTGTACCCGCACATGACGGTCGCCGAGAACATCGGCTTCCATCTCAAGATCAAGCGAATGCCAAAGGCAGAGATCGACCAGCGTGTGCGCGAGGCGGCCCGGCTGCTCGATCTCGACGACTACCTCGATCGCAAGCCGGCGAAGCTCTCGGGCGGGCAACGACAACGCGTCGCAATGGGTCGGGCGATCGTGCGCCAGCCGCAGGTCTTCCTGATGGACGAACCACTGTCGAACCTCGACGCAAAGCTCCGCGTGCAGACCCGCACCCAGATCGCCGCGCTGCAGCGGCGGCTCGGCGTCACCACCGTGTACGTCACACACGACCAGGTCGAGGCGATGACGATGGGCGATCGGTAGCCGTGTTGAAGGACGGCATCCTGCAGCAGTGCGCGACACCACGAGACCTGTTCATCCGGCCTGCCAACACCTTCGTCGCCGGGTTCATCGGGTCGCCGGCGATGAACATGTTGCAGTGCACCGCCACAGCAGAGCGGGCTGGCGTACGGCAATCTTCAGCTGCCGCTCGCGCCGATCACAGCGCAGCGCGCTGACGACCGACCAGGTGACCATCGGCGTGCGGCCGGAGGCACTGCGCATCGGCACCGAGGGTCTCGAAGCGACCATCGTGGCGATCGAGGAGCTCGGCTCCGATTCGTTCGTCTACTGCACACCAAACGGCCACTCCGACGTGTCGCTGGTCTCCAGAACGGATGGGCTCAACATGTCACAACCCGGCAGCACCGTGCACCTGATGCCCGATGTCGCTTCGATGCATGTGTTCGACACCGCGAGCGGTGCACGGCTCGAGGTGTAAACCGATGACAGCCCCCGTCGACCGACGGATCGACCCGTACCTCGGCACGGTGGTGCACGTCGTCGGTGCCCGCCAGGCTCGCCCCAACCTGCCTTCGACCGGATGCCCGTTCTGCATCGGAGGACTGGAGGCCCCGGATCCCTACGAGGTGCACTGGTTTCCCAATCGCTGGCCGGCAATGCAGGGCGACCGGTGCGAGGTCGTGCTGTACACACCGCACCACGACGCGACGCTGCCGTCGTTGGGCGTCGGCGGCGTCCGCAAGGTCATCGACCTGTGGGCAGAACGAACCACCGCCCTCGGCAAGCGCGACGACGTCGATTTCGTCCTGGTCTTCGAGAATCGCGGGCCACAGGTCGGCGCAACCATCGCCCATCCGCACGGCCAGATATACGCCTATGACCACGTTCCACTACGCCCCGCGTCGCTGCTGGCCGCCGGTTGGAAGCCCGAGGTCGACTGTGGCGATCGGTTCGTGGCGCGCTCGGAATCGGGCAGCGGCAGCGACGCGGCGACGTGGACCGCGTGCGTGCCAGAGGCGTCAACGTTTCCCGTCGCGCTGACTCTTGCGCCCAAGAAGCAGGTGCCGGATCTGCCGTCCCTCGATGACGAAGGTCGCGACGCGCTGGCCGCTCTGCTCGTCGACACCCTCGACCGGCTCGATCGGCTCTACGACCTGCCGTTGCCGTACATGATGTGGTTGAACCAGCGGCCCACCGATGGTCAGCCGTGGCCCCACTCGTGGTTCAACATCGAGATCGTGTCGCCGTGGCGCGGTGCCGGGGTTTCTAGGTTCATTGCCGCCGCCGAGGTGGCGTGCGGCGAGTTCTTCAATCCAGTGATTCCCGAAGATCTGGCCGAGCAGCTCCGTGCTCTTGCTCCCGTGCATCCTCCGACTCGTCACTAGCCGCCGGATCGCCCGGATCGAGCCCATCCTCCGGCACCTCGACGTCAATCGGGGCTTCGACCGGGTCTCCACGATGACGCGACCAGTCCCACAGGAGGTACAACGCGGCCGTGCCGCCGGCGACGATCGCCACCCACTGGTTGAGGCGCAGGCCACCCGTGGTGTGCGCAGGGTCGATGCGCAGTCCTTCGATCCAGAAGCGGCCGACCGCGTACCCGACCACATACATCGCGAACAGCCTGCCCGGCCGCAGCCTGAACCGGCGATCGATCAGCAACAGAGCGATGCACAGCGCAACGTTCCACAGCGATTCGTAGAGGAACGTCGGGTGGAACGTGGTGCCGGGTGCGTACGCGGCCGGGATCTTGTCGTCGTCGATGCGCAATGCCCACGGCAGGTCGGTCGGTTTGCCGAACAGCTCCTGATTCCACCAGTTGCCCAATCGGCCGATGGCTTGGGCCAGTGCAAGCCCCGGCGCCGCGGCGCTGAGCCCGACCGCCGGCGAGATGCCACGCCGCTTGTATGCCCACATCCCGACCAGCGCGCCGAACAGGATCCCACCCGGGATGCCGAGACCGCCGCGCCAGAGCTGGGGGATGCGGCCGAGGTCGTGTTTGAAGGTGCTCCAATCGGTGACCACGTGATACAGGCGCGACCCGATGACGCCGGCGATCACCGCCCACACCGCCATGGAACTGGCATCCTCGCGGGTGCCCTGACCCTTCGCTTCCAGGCGGCGGCCGGTCAACCACACCGCCGCGATCACTCCGAGCGCGATCATCAGCCCGTACGCGTGAATCGACAATGGGCCGATGTTCAACGCGCCACTGGAAGGGCTCGGAATGCTGGCGACGATGGCGATGGTCATTGGGCGGTGACCCGCGACGCGAACTTGATCGTCGACTCGAAGATCAGGTCCTTGTCGTAGTCCTGCGTGGCGACGTGGTAGCTGCGCTCCAGCGTGATGCGCTCGAGCGGGCCGCCGTACCGCTCGACCAGGTAGTCGGCCTGCGCCGGCTCGACGACATGGTCTTGCGGCGAGTTCATCAGCAGCAAGGGCACGCGCATGCCGGCGTACTCGTGGCTGAGCGGCTCGATGCCGTCGACCAGCAACGACAGCAGCGCCTCGATCGGTGTTCCCTCGTAGGCGCTCTCCTTGGCGTCGGGATCGGCGATGTCGCTGCCGATCCCAGGCAGCACGGGCGTCCCGCCGTCGACCATCCCGCGAAGCATCTCGATGACCTCGGGTACCTGCGGTTGCGTCACTGGGTTGATGCAGACCAGACCCGCGACGTCGGGGTGATCGACCCCGACCCGCAGTGTCAGCGCACCTCCCATGCTGAGACCACAGACCACGATGTCGCTGACTCGCGAACGCAAGCGCTGATACGCCGCCTCGGCCTCGCCTGCCCAGTCCGCCCAACGCGTCGGCAGCATGTCGTCGATCGACGTGCCGTGGCCGGGCAGCAGCGGCATCTCCACGTGGAAGCCGGCATCAGCTAATGCCTCGGCGAGGCCGCGCATCGATCCCGGATTGCCGGTGAAGCCATGCAGCACGAGCGCGCCGTGTTGACGCTCGCCTACATGCGACCAGGGATCTGCACCGTCGATGATCGGTTGGGTCATGGGTCGATTATGCCAGGGGGTGCCAGGTTCACACGTAGGGATCGTTGGGCGTCAGCGGTTCTTCCCACCAGTCATCCGGTATGCCGGTCGATTCCCACTCCGGAAACGGGTAGATGCAGTTCACCGGGCAAGCCGGCAGGCATTTGTCGCACCCGCTGCACAGCTCCGGGATGATGATGACATCGGGGCCGTGATTGAAGATTGCTCCGAATTGCGGTGGGCAGTGACGCAGGCAGGCGTCACAGTTGATGCACTCGAGCATCTCGATGCGCACCGGGACGTTCTGCCATTTCGGGCTTCTCGTCCTGGTGGCGATGCGATCCGTGCGGGCCGCCGACATCTACGAGAGTCTACGACCGGTCGTTGCTACTCGACCTCACGCCGAGCGATGACAGCCACGAGGGCGTCGACGATGCGGGATTCGAACTGGGTACCTCTGCCGGCGACGACGTGGCCGACCGCTTCCTGCGACGTCCAGGCGTGCTTGTAGCGATGCGCCGTCACCGAGCGCGTCGTAGACGTCGGCGACGGCGACGATGCGGCCGCTGAGCGGGATGTCGGTGCCGGCTGCGCCCGACGGATAGCCACTGCCGTCCCATCGCTCGTGGTGAGAGAGGGCGACCTCCGCAGCCAGTTGGATGCAGGGTCGAACGGCTGCCGGCGAAGACGGTGGCGCCGACCGTGGTGTGCGTCTTCATGATCTCGAACTCCTGCGCCGGTGAGCGTTCCCGGCTTCTGCAGGATTGCGTCCGGCACACCCACTTTGCCGACGTCGTGCAGTCGGCCGGCAAGTCGCAGTTCTTCGGCCCAGGCGGGGTCCTCGTCCAACTGCAGGGCGATCTCGGCCGCCAGCTCGCCGACCCGCGACGAGTGCTCGCCGGAATCCGGGTCGCGGTATTCGGCGATCGCCGCCAACCGCTCGAATGCCTCGTAGTGCTGCTCCTCGAGGTCCTGGGTGCGTGCTGTCACCAACTCTTCCAGTTCGGTGGTACGCACCCTCAGCAGCTCCGCCTGATCGCGGGCAGCAAGGGTGTCGTGCGAGATCTGGAGGGTCTTGATGCGCAGATCCGTATCGCGGTTGAAGATCTGTTCGTGGATGTTCGTGCATGCCTCGCGATGCAGCAACGCTTCTTCGTAGCGACCGAGAGACTTCAGGACTTCGGCAAGGAGACCGTGGGCGACGAGCTCCATATCGGAGAAGTCATTCTGTTGGGAGACCACGACGGCCCGTTCCAAGCATCGTGATTGCTTCGACGTTGTCGCCGTTGGCGATCAGTACGCGGCCACGCGCAATTTGCACAGCGACGAGGGCTGCGGGTGGCGTACGGGTCAGTTGTGTGGTGATTCGATCGAGCGACTCGTCTGCCTCGTCGAGACAGGCGTTTGCCTGGGGCAGCATGTGTAGATCGGCATACGCTTCGGCGAGGTTGGCGAGGATCTCGGCGACATGCTCGGGAAGGTGGTCGCGAGCGATCTCCAGCGCAGCCTCACCCAAGCTGACCGCGAGCAGGTTCTCCTGACGCTCCGAGCGAACCTTCGCCATGTTGGCGAGCGTGATGGCATCGAAGCCGCGCCGCGGGCTCTTGCGATTGGCCTCGAGGGCAGCCTCGTACGTGACGATTGCCCTGTCGGTGTCGCGCAGGCTGTGATGCACTGCGGCGATGGTGTTGAGCAGGTTGCCGAGGTCGGCGAGGTCGGCGGTGGTGCGATAGATCTCGAGGGCCTGCAGCAGGCTTTCGAGCGCCTGGGAGTAGTTGCCCGCTTGGTGGTGGACGATTCCGACGAGGGTCAGGGCCCAGACCTCGACGACGGGTGCCGCGCATCGCCTCGCGAGGTCGCGGGATTCGAGGGCAAGCCCGAACGCCTCGTCGAGTTGCCCGAGTTGGAAGGTGACGCTGGCCAGTCGGTACAACGACTCCGCCTCGCCGGGCTGATCGCCGGTCGAACGTGCGAGCACCCTGGCCTGTTGCACCAACGATCTCGACCGAATCAGGTCGTCGCTCTCGGCACTGCGCGCTTCATCCAGAAGGTCGCGAACGGACTTGCCGTTGCCTGTCCCTTCCTTCAGAGAAATCGCCGACATCGCCAACGCTCAACCAACCCTTCGGCCTTCCGAGGACCACGTGAAATGACTTGAAGAACGCCACGCCGGCGCCTCACGTGGATATCGGCAGAATGTGACCAAAGCTTGACTGATGCTCACAGTGAGCGGTGACCACGTGCAGTGTACGGACGGCCACGTCAATCCTGGCCGTATCGTTGTGGAATGCGGGGACGGATGTCGGTGACCAGCACTCGGCGCCGAGTCGACAGTTCCGCGGTGTCGGCTTTTCTTCCGGTCGTTGCGGTCATCCCCCTGTGGCTCTTGGCGCTCGCGATCGTGTGGCTGCCACTACGCGTGGTCTGGCATATCTCCTTCGTGGCGCTCGCCCTCGGTTATCTGGCCGCAGTATTGTTGCTCTTTCTTCCGTCCGGTGCAGGTCCTCGATCCTGGCCCCGCTGCTCGGTGCCCGACGGCCGACCCGCCGCGAGCGCGCCACCCTCGACATCGCCTGGAGATCAGTGCTGCAGGCCAACCGCCTGCCGGCACGACGGTTCGTCATCGCCGTGCTGCCCATCGACGAACTGAACGCGTTCGCCTGCGGAGGGCATCTGGTGGTGGTGACGTCGTACGCCATCGACACGCTGCCACGCGACGAGTTGAGCGGTGTGCTGGCTCACGAGCTCAGCCATCACCTGGGATCTCACACGGTGGCGCTGACCATCGGCCACTGGCTGAGCATTCCGGTCTTCGTGCTCGCCCGGATCGGCTTCTTCCTGCAGAACGTGGCGACCGCGGCGACTCGCACCTTTGCGCGGCGATCGTCGTCACTGACGGTCCTCGGCCAGTTGGCCAGCACACTCCTCATGGCCATCTCCTGGATCTTCCTCAGCGGACTCCTGCTCAGCAACGCCATCGCCAACGTGGTCGGGCGCAACGCCGAGCTCCAGGCCGATCGCCGCGCCGTGACCATGGGATTCGGCAGGCCGCTGGCCAGCGCGTTGCGGCGCGTCATCAACGAGCGACGCAGCGAGCGTCCGACCAGCCTGCGCGAGCGGTTGGCAGCCACCCACCCGCCCGCACGAACCCGAGTCGTGCTGATCGAAGCACTCTTGCGGACTCGACGCAACCGGTAGCGTCCGGATCGTGACCGCGGCGCTGCAGACACGAAACCTCACCCGACGATTCGGCAGCACGGTGGCCGTCGACGGCATCGATCTCGAAGTCGCCGCCGGCGAGATCTACGGCTTCCTGGGGCCGAACGGCGCGGGCAAGAGCACGACGGTGCGCATGCTCACGACGCTGCTGCTGCCGTCGTCGGGAAGTGCCGTCGTTGCCGGGTTCGATGTCGGGAAACAAGCCGAGATGGTCCGCCTTCGCATCGGTGTCGCCCTGCAAGAGGCCGCACTCGATCCGAAACAGACCGGGCGCGAACTGCTCGATCTGCAGGGCCGCCTCTACGGCCTGACCGCCGCCGATCGACGCCGACGCGTCGACGATCTGCTCGTCCTCGTCGACATCGGCCAAGCCGATCGACCGGCGGATCGGGACGTACTCCAGTGGGATGCAGCGACGTCTCGACCTCGCCGTGGCGCTGGTACACGAGCCAGAGGTGCTGTTCCTCGACGAGCCCACCACAGGACTCGACCCGTCGAGCAGGGCAGCCGTGTGGAACGAGGTGCGCCGGTTGAACGAGCAGCGCGGCATGACCATCTTCCTCACCACCCAATACCTCGAGGAGGCCGACGCGTTGGCCGACCGAGTGGGCATCATCGCCGCGGCAGGATCGTCGCCGAGGGCACTCCCGCCGACCTGAAACACTCTGTCGGGTCCGATGTCATCATCGCCAAAGGGCAACCCGGTGACGCCGAGCGGATCAAGCAGGTCCTGTCGTCGCTCCCCGGCCTCGGCGCGGTCGACCAAGCCGGCGACGAGGTGGTCGTCTCGGTCAGCAATGGGGCCAAGGCCATCACGCCGGTTGCGGTCGCGCTCTCGGAAGCCGGGATCACCATCGAGGGTCTCACGCTGCGAACTCCGACACTCGACGACGTCTTCCTGCACGTCACCGGCGAACGAATGGGACGCGAGCGCGACGACCGCCTGTCCGTGGAGGCATCGTGAGCGAGCAGGCGATCACCCGTCGAGTCGCACCGCGGAGCGCCGGGTTCCTCGAGGATCTGCGAAGTGTCTCGCTGCGCGCCATCCGCCTGACATGGCGCGATCCCGAGGCCTTCCTTCCGGCTCTCGTCATCCCTGTTTTCTTCTTCGTGGTCAACGTCGGCGCGTTGCAGAAGTTCGTCGAGGGCAGCTTTCCCGCCGGTTTCGATTACAAGGCGTTCCAACTTCCCGTCGCTGTCGTCTTCGCCGTGACGGGAGTCAGCCGAGCCAATTCGCTCGTGCTCGACATCCAGAACGGTTACTTCGATCGGTTGCTGCTGACGCCAGTCAGCCGCGGCACGCTGTTGCTGGGGTTGATGAGCGCGGACGTCGTGCTGATCATCGCCTTGGCCACACCCGTCGCTCTTCTCGGGCTGGCCATCGGGATCCACTCGGCGACGGGACTGCTCGGTGTGATCGCGTTCGTGCTGATGGCCGGGTTGTGGGGCCTCGCCTTCACCGGTTTCCCGTATTCCATCGCGCTCGAGAACCGGCAACCCGACTGCGGTCAACAACGCGTTCCTCCTGTTCTTCCCATTCGCGTTCTTGACGACGGCGTACCTGCCGCGGGAGAGCATGACTGGATGGCTCGCGACGGCAACGAGGTTCAACCCCACGACGTATCTGCTGGAAGGGATGCGAGCCGTGTTGCAGGAAGGCTGGGAGTGGGCGCCGATCGGGCGGGCCCTGCTGGCGACTGCGGGAGTCGGCGCCGTGTCGTTCAGTCTCGCCTTCGCCGCGCTGCGAGGGCCGCGTCAAACGGAACTAGTGCCGATGGGGGCCGTCACCGCGCCGAGCACCGAGATGAGGTCGTCGGGAGCGATCTCGATGTCGAGTCCGCGGCGACCACCGCTGACGAAGATCGAATCGAACAACACGCAGGTCTCGTCGATGACCACCGGCAACGTCCGCTTCTGACCGAACGGGCTGATTCCGCCAACGACATAGCCGGTGACGCGCTCGCGCGGTCTCGGGCAGGCACATCTCGGCACGCTTGCCGTGAACTGCGGCCGCAAGCTCCTTGAGCGAGAGCTGTCCGCTGACCGGCACGATGCCCACGACATGTTCGCGATCGTCGACCGTGACGATCAGCGTTTTGAAGACCCGATCCAGCTCGACGCCCAGAGCCTGCGCCGCGGCCTCGCCGTAGTTTCGTTCTGCCGGGTCGACCGCGAAGTCGTGGACCTCGAACGGGACCTGTGCAGCGTTCAGCGCCACGATCGCCGGGGTGCCACCTCGTGCCATCGGCGCGGTGTTGCCTCAGGTCGCAGCCGGGGTATTGAACTCCTCGACCAGTGGGGCGAACGAGTCCATGGTTTTCAGCGCGGCATCCCTGTCGAGGGCCGGCAGGTAGAGGGTTGCCATGCGGGCACCCGCATCGCGGAGCTTGGCCAGGTGTGCGGCGTCAGGCTTGGCGGCGTAGATCCCGAGGCTCAACGATTCGGGATCGCGGCCGGCGTCTTCGGCCATCTGCACCAGCTTCTTCCACTGCTCCTGGATCTCCCAGCGGCCCTCGATCGGCATCCACACATCCCCGTATTCCACGATGTGGCGGAAGTGCAGATCGGTCGGCGAGGCGCCGACATAGATCGGCGGATTCGGGAACTGGACGGGCTTCGGCCACGACCACGACGGCTCGATGTTGACGTACTTGCCGTGGAACTCGGCCTCTTCCTGCGTCCACAGTGCTTTGCAGGCCAGCACCTTCTCGCGCACCACCGCGCGCCGGTGAGCGATGTCGACGCCGTGGGATTCCATCTCCTCGTGGTTCCATCCGAAACCGACGCCGAACAGCAGACGCCCACCGGAGATCACATCGAGCGACGCAACTTCTTTGGCGAGCCACACCGGGTCACGTTGGGCAACGAGTGTGATTCCCGTGCCCAGCCGCAACGTGGTGGTGACAACGGCCGCGGCAGTGAGGGCGACGAACTGATCGTGCGTGCGCCAATACTCCTCGGGCAGCGGCGGGGCACCCTCCCTGCCACCCCAGGGCGTGCGGCGGCTGGTTGGGATGTGCGAATGCTCGGGAAACCACAGCGAATCGAAGCCACGAGCCTCGGCTTCGCGGGCCAACTCGACAGGCTGAATACCGAGATCGGTTGGAAACATCATGGCTCCGAGACGCATCGGGCAAGACTAACCAAGCCGTATCGCGACACCGGAGAGCGACGGGTCGGCGGCAGGATGACGCTCGAACACCGTCGGATCGTGGCCCGGCACGATCACGCCTGCGGGCCCGGCCAGGGAACGCAGCCGGTCGTAGCCGGCGATCATCGCGGGGACGTCGAACACGATCGGGAACGGGCGTGTCGCTTCCATGTTCTCGTAGTAGTGGCTCGCGTCGGAGGCCAGCACCAACCATCCTGCGGCGGTGTTGACTCGCACCGCCTGCAGACCGTCGGTGTGTCCGCCGATGTGGTGGAGCGAAAGTCCTGGCGCGATCTCGTCGTCGCCGTCATGGAACAGCACCCGCTTGGCGTGCACCGCCATGACCATTTCGGCCACGTGGCGGGCCGTGAATGCGTGGCTGTATTCGCTGTCGGTCATGTGCCGCCCGGTTGCAAACGCCATCTCCCGATCCTGCACGTGGAACCGAGCGTTGGGGAACTGGTCGAAGCCGCCGACGTGGTCGTAGTGCAGGTGCGTGAGGACGACCGTGGGCGTCGCCGCAGCGTCGACGCCGATCAGCGAGAGACCTTCGGCTGCCGTGCGCAGCAGCCGCCGATTGCGGGACTGGGCGTCGAGTGTGTTGAACCCGGTATCGACCACGAACGTGCTGTCTCGGCCCGACGATCGCCCACACGAAGTAGTCCATCGGCATCGGAACATCGTGAGGATCGCCGCCGAGGAAGTGCTCGGGTCGCCGTGCATCTCGCTCGGCGTACTTGACCGCGAACACCTCGTAGGTCTCGGGTTCCGACATCGACGTAGGGTACCGAACATGGAAGATTCACTGTTTCAAACTGGGATCGATGCGCGCTCGCGAGTGCTCGGTCCGGAGTTCGTCGCCAAGGCGTTCTCTACCGCCGACAGCTTCAACCGCGAGATGCAGGAGATGGTCACCGAGTACTGCTGGGGTGGAGTCTGGGGCCGCAGCGCGCTCAGCGACAAGCAGCGAAGCCTCAACAACCTGTGCATCCTCGCCGCGCTCAACCGATCGCACGAGTTCAAGTTGCACTTCCGGGGCGCCCTGCACAACGGGTGCTCGCTCGACGAGCTGCGCGACACGCTGATCCAGGTGATGGTCTACGTCGGCGTGCCGGCAGGGCGTGGAGGCGTTCCGTTTGGCCCGTGAGGTGCTCGATGCCGAGGGCGTGGTGCCACCGGCAAGCGACAGGCCGATGCCAGACATTCCCGACAGCGCGCAATGACCATCGGCTTCATCGGTCTCGGCAACATGGGCGGCCCGATGGCGGCCAACGTTGCCGTGGCGGCGCCCGGGCTGGTGTGCTTCGACGTGGCCGGCACCGAAGCCAGAATGCCCGACGGAGCGGTGGCGGCGGACTCGATCGCCGATCTGGCCAGGCGTTGTTCGACGCTGTTGATCAGCGTGCCTGACGGTGCGGCGACGTTGGCGATCGCAGACGAGATCCTCGCCACGGAAGGCTCCGTGGTGGAGACCGTGATCGATCTGTCGACGATCGGTCCGAAGGCCGCGACGCAGGCCGCCGCGCTGCTCGAACCGGCGGGAATCGAGTACTGCGACGGGCCCGTGTCGGGTGGCGCGGCTGGTGCACGCGCAGCGAAGATCTCGTTGATGTTCGGCGGTCCATCGAGCGTGCTCGAAGCAAATCGGGCGCTGCTGGAATCGTTCACCGGCAACGTCTTTCACGTCGGCGACAGCGCAGGGAAGGGCCAGGCGATGAAGCTGGCCAACAACTTCCTGTCGGCAACCGCTCTGGCTGCAACGTCGGAAGCCGTGGCGTTCGGTGTGGCTCACGGGCTCGACATGAAGACGATGATCGAGGTGCTCAACGTCTCGACCGGTCGCAACTCGGCAACGACCGACAAGTTCCCCAACCGCATCCTCACCGGCAGTTACGACGCCGGGTTCTCCACGGCTCACATGACCAAGGACGTCGGCCTGTTCGTCGACGGCGCCGGCGAAGCCGACACCTCACGCGTCGTCAGCACAGCCGTCGCGGAAATTTGGCGCAGCTGCGACGCCACCCTGCCGGGCAGCGACTTCACCGAGATCTGGCGGTACGTGTCGAAGACCTGACGCACTAGGGACCGCGTTGAGCCCCATCAGGTGGAAGTGCGTAGTTTCAATGCACCCTGTGTGCGCTGAACTTACGCACTTCGGCTCAGTCGAGTTTTTCGTGGAGGAACGAGATCACTTGCGGCCAGATGACCGATGCGACTTCCTCGTTCAACGTGCCGAGCGCGTTGTGCGGACCCATGAATGCGTGGCCGGTGCCGGGATGGATGGTCAGCGCCACGTCTTTGCCCATCGCCTGCAACTTGGCCTCCAACGCCTTGGCACCCTCCGGCGTGAAGAAGTCGTCGTGCTCGGCCATGTGCCCGCGAATGGTCGCCGTCATGGGCGTCCAATCGGGCTCCATCCCGGGCGGCGGGTACCCGTAGAACGGCACAGCGGCGACGACCTTGTCGGGACGACCGGCAGCGATCAGGAACGTCAGCATCCCTCCCATGCAGAACCCGACGACACCGATGCCCGTGCCGGTGACGCCGTCGAGACCCGACAGGTAGTCGATCGCACCACTCATGTCGCGTGCGGCGCGATCCGGCGGCATCGACTGCATCAATTCGTTTGCCTTGTCCATCTCGTCGTGCTGCGCGAGCTCACCGTGATAGAGGTCGGGCGCGAGTGCCACGAACCCGGCAGCCCCCAGTCGCGACGCCATCTCCTTGATCCCCGAGTCGAGGCCCCACCACTCCTGGATCACGAGCACTCCCGGTCCCGTGCCGCTCTCGGGCCTGACCAGATAGCCGGATGCTTCGGAGCCATTGCTGGGAAAGGAGATCGTTTCAGCCATAGCCGAAATGTAGCCCGGACCGAATCTGTGGCGACGCAGGTGCTCTCGTTAGTGTGAGCCACTGTGTCGAATCAGCCCTTCACCAACCCGGCCACGGACCCGGAATGGTGGCGCTCCGCCGTCACGTACCAGATCTACATCCGGTCGTTCGCCGACTCGAACGGTGACGGGATCGGCGACGTCAACGGCATTCGCTCGAGACTGGCGTACATCGCCTCCCTCGGCGTCGACGCGCTGTGGATCAACCCGTGGTATCCGTCTCCGCAGGCCGACGCAGGGTACGACGTCGCCGACTATCGAGACGTCGACCCGGATTTCGGTTCGCTCGAGGAAGGAAGGGCCTTGATCGAAGAGGCCCACGCTGCCGGCCTCCGCCTGCTCCTCGACATCGTGCCCAACCACACATCGGACGAGCACGTGTGGTTTCGAGCAGCGCTGGCCTCGCCCCCAGGGTCTGCCGAGCGCGCTCGCTACGTCTTCCGACCGGGAAAGGGCGAACACGGCGAGGAGCCACCCAACGACTGGGTGTCGGAGTTCGGCGGGACGGCATGGACGCGCGTCGAGGAGCCCGACGGCGAGTGGTACCTGCACCTGTTCGACGTGAAGCAGCCGGATCTCAACTGGGAGAACCCGGAAGTGCGCGACGAGTTCCTCGACATCCTGCGGTTCTGGTTCGATGCCGGCGCCGACGGGTTCCGCATCGATGTCGCGCACGGTCTGCTGAAGGCCAGAGGGCTTTCCCGATCTCGGCCCCGAGTCCAAGCCGAGGCTCGGCCAGCCGCCGCGGCCCGGATCATCCACACTGGGACCAGCCAGACGTGCCCGACATCTATCGTGCATGGCGCGAGGTCGGCGATTCGTACGATCCGCCACGCGTGTTCGTCGCCGAGGCCTGGGTGTCGTCGGTGACACGGCTCGCGGAGTACCTCACGCCGGATTGCCTGCACAGCGCCTTCGACTTCCACACCACACGTTGTCACTGGGACGTTGCCGAACTGCGCACGGCCATTACCGGCTCGATCGCCGCGCATCGCACGGTCGGCGCGCCGGTCACCTGGGTGCTGAGCAATCACGACATCGATCGCCACGTCACTCGATACGGACGGGGTCCGTCGGGCCACCCGTTGCACGGCCTCCCCGACGAACCGGTCGACATGCTGCTCGGCACACACCGCTCGCGGGCCGCGCTCCTGCTGGAACTGGCGCTGCCCGGCCTCGTGTATTTGTACCAAGGCGAAGAGCTCGGCCTGCCACAGGTCAATGACATTCCCGAGTCGATGCTGGCGGACCCGGTGTGGGAACGCTCGGGCCGTACCCGCCGCGGCCGCGACGGTTGCCGTGTGCCGTTGCCGTGGACTCGATCTGGAACATCCTTCGGCTTCGGCTCGAACGGTGCGTGGTTGCCGCAACCGCACGACTGGTCGGAGTTGTCGGTCGAGGCAGAAGACGCAGACCGCAGCTCGATGCTGTGGCTGTACCGCGACGCACTCCACCTGCGACGCCAACTTCCCGAGCTGCACGCCGACGAGCTCGCGTGGCTCGACCTCGGCGAGGATGTGTTGGCGTTCACCCGCGGCGATGGGTTCGCGTGCATCGTCAACTTCGGTGCCGAGGCGATCGACCTTCCGGCGGGTGAAGTGTTGATGTCGAGCGTGCCGTTGGATGGACCAATGCCCACCGACGCGTCGGCCTGGGTGCGGCTGTCGTGAGCGGCGTTCTCAGCCCAACAGATCGTGCGCTACGTCGAGCCACAGCTGCGTCGTCAGCCGCAGTGACTCGACATCGATCCGCTCGTCGTTGCCGTGGAAACGCCGGCCGAAGTCGGCCGGGTCGACCTCGGGGCTGAACAGGCCGGCGCCGTACGCGACAGCGCCCATGCTGCGATAGATGCGAGCGTCGGTGAACCCGACGATCAGCTGCGGGTGTCGGCCGAGCCGTCGGGAACGGCTTCGCCAGTGACCGTTCGAGGCTGTCCCACAACGCGGCTGTCGACACGGCTGATCGACGCGGGGTCGTCCATGATCACCTCGACCTCGACCTTGTCGAAGAGATCGCCGAGGGCGGCGCTGAGGTGAGCCGTGACATCGTCGTGACGTTCGCCCGGCAACGTTCGCATGTCGACGCCGATGTCGACGCAGTCGGGGATGACGTTGGTCTTCATGCGCGACGACCCGCCTCCGCCGATCGTGTTGCACGAGAACGTGGTGTGCGTGCAGGAATGAAGGTGCGCGCCAGGCCCGCTGGCGCGGCAGCGATTCGAGGAATGCGTCGATGCGCTGTTCGTCGAGCAGGTTGCGCTTGGTCTCCTCGTCGACGCCGAGCGTCTCGACGTTGGTGGTCCACAGCTCGTGGAATCGCGGCGCCGGGCGGTAGTCGCCGATGCGCTGGATCGACTGCTGCCGCAGTCATCAACGCGTTGTCGGCTTTGAACGGCATCGAGCCATGACCGGGCGTGCCGCGCACACGCAGCCGCCGCCAGGCAACACCCTTCTCGCCGACGTTGACCGAGATGTACGGCTGCTCCTTCGGCCCGCTGTGCAGACCACCGTTCTCGGTCAACACGTAGTCGGCGCGAATCGCGTCGGGCTCGTGATCGGCCATCCACTGCATGCCGTGCGCGCTGCCGGACTCCTCGTCAGCGACGGCGAAGTAGATCAGGTCGCCGCGAGGGCGGAACCCGCTGACGGCCAGATGGCGGAACGCGACGGCCATCGAGGCCGTGAGGTTGAGCATGTCGACCGCTCCCCTGCCCCAGACCTCGCCGTCGACCAGCTCGCCACCGAACGGATCGCGTGACCATCCACTCTCGTTGACCGGCACGACATCGGTGTGGCCCATCAGGCACAGGCTCGGCGCAGTGCGGGTCGGTCCCCTCGATGCGGGCGACGAGCGAGCCTCGACCCGGGGTGGGTTCGAAGTGCTGCGTGTCGAGCCCGCTGGACCCCAGGAACGAGCGGAGCAGGTCCGCATTGCGAGTCTCGAAGCCGGACTCTGCCGTGCCGTCGTTGACACAACGGTTGCGAATCATCTGCCTGCAGCAGCTCGACCGTCTCGCCCGTGAGAACCTCGGCACTCAGTACGCCAGTCATGTGTTGTGCTCCCCGCGGTCGTATGCGTCGTAGACCTTCTTCGGTACCACCATGCGCCAGGCCTCGACGACGATCTCGACCATCTCGTCGTGGTCGATCTCGGCGAGGCGAACCACGACCCAGTTGTAGCGCATATCGCCCGTCTTCGGCAGCATGAACTTGTGCGGCTCCGAGGCGACCAACGCCGCTCGCTCCTCCTTCGGGAACGCGAAGCCCATCAACGAATCGTCGCGACTGAACGCGAGGTACACGATCTGACCGACGCGGAACTTCACCCGATCGCGTACGACGGCCTCGTAAGAACGTTCGAGCGTCGAGGCGAGCGCCCGGACGTCGTCAATGGTCACACCAGCGATCATGGAAGAATTGTCGCGGACGTGTCGAAATCGAGCCGAGCTTTTCGTCGGTGCGGTAACAGCCACCCCACAGGGGTCCCACTGAAAGGAACAGCATCATGCCCAGGTATGCAGCACTCATCTACGGCGCCGAGCCCACGACCGAGCCCGACCCCGAGGTGTGGGGCAAGATCATGGGCGAATACATGCACTTCGGCGAGGCCGGCGGCGCAGCCGGCGTGATCGGCGGCGGCGAGGCCCTGCAGCCGACCAACACCGCCACGACCATCCAGGTCAAAGGCGGCGCGAAGGGCGGCGACGTCGTCACCACCGACGGCCCGTTTGCCGAGACCAAGGAAGCGCTCGGCGGGTTCTACCTGCTGGACTGCAAGGACCTGGACGAGGCGATCAGCTGGGCGGCGCAGATCCCCGGCGCATGGCACGGCCGGGTCGAGGTGCGGCCCGTCATCGACTTCGGTGAGCAGAGCTGATCGATCCACTCGACGACATCATTCGGATCGAGGGTGGCCAGGTCCTGGCCACCCTCATCCGTCTGACGGGTGACATCGACAGGGCGGAGGACGCCCTGCACGATGCGGTGGTCGCCGCCGCCGATTCGTGGCGCCGCGACGGCGTTCCCGACAAGCCTGGCGCCTGGCTGACGACGGTGGCGCGCAACAAGGCACTCGACCGGCTGCGCCGCGAAGCCCGCCGGGCACCGAAGGAGGAGGAGGCGTTTCGGCTGCTGACCGCCAACACCAAGATCGGGGGATCCGCAATGGACGATGGCGAGAGCGACAACCGCGACGATCGGCTGCGGCTGCTGTTCACCTGCTGCCACCCGGCACTGTCGCCGGAGTCGCAGGTTGCCCTGGCGCTGCGCACCATCTGCGGCCTGACGACCGTCGACATCGCCCGCGTGTTCCTCGTTCCCGAGGCGACGATCGGGCAGCGGATCAGCAGGGCGAAAGCCAAGATCGCCAAGGCGCACATCCCGTATCGCGTTCCCGAGGCGCACGAGCTTCCTGATCGACTGCCGCCGGTCTTGACCACTGTCTACGCCGTGTTCACCGCCGGTCACCACGCTCCCCTCGGCGAGCTCGATGCCCGTCTCGACCTTGCGGACGAAGCCATCCGACTCGCCGGGTGCTCGTCGAACTGATGCCCGACGAGGCGGAGTGCGTCGGCCTGCTCGCCTTGACCCTGGCCACCGATGCCCGGCGCGGCGCCCGAACCGACGAGGCAGGCGACATCGTGCTGCTCGCCGACCAGGACCGGTCGCGATGGAACATGGTGGCGATCGCCGAGGCCTCGAGATTGGTCGATTCCGTGCTGCGACGCGGACGACCGGGCGCATATCAGATGCAGGCCGCGATCGCCTGCCTGCACGGCTCGCGCGCCTACGTACGCCGACACGGATTGGCCGCAGATCGCCGAGCTGTACGGCCTGCTCGAGACGCGTTGGCCGACGCCGGTGGTCAGAGTCAATCGAGCCGTTGCGGTGGCAGAGGTCGCCGGGCCTCGCGCCGGTCTGGCGTTGCTCGCCGAACTGGTCGGGCGGACCAATCGAACGCTGGCACCTCTACTGGTCGACGCGGGCCGACTTCCATCGGCGCCTCGGCGAGACCGATGCGGCCGTCGACTCGTATCGGAGGGCGCTCGAGTGTCCGTGCAACGACAGTGACCAGCGCTTTTTGCGCAGACGCCTCGCCGAATTCGGAGCGGATGGGCCATAGAACCCAACTTCGATTGCCCAGCTCAAGTCTGACGATCCCACGCCCGATGATGGGGCATGGAGAAGCGGAACAATGCGTTGGCACAGGCCACGATCTGAAAGCGGCACCCACGCCGGACCGCAGATTGCCTTCGTGCTGTCCGGGGGCGGGTCACTCGGCGCGATGCAGGCCGGCCAGCTCCTCGCCCTGTTCGAGGCGAACATCACACCCGACCTCGTGATCGGTGTCTCTGCCGGCGCACTGAACGGCGCGGCGATCGCCCATCGGCCCACCACCGCGATGGCCGAGCAGCTGGCCACGATCTGGCAAGGTCTGCGACGCCAAGACATCTTCTGCGGGTCGCGCTGCGAACGTGCCTGGCACGTGTTGCGCCGCCATCCTCACCTCTACCGATCCGATGGCCTGCTCGACCTCGTCAAGCAATTCCTTCCACTCGACGACCTGGCGCAGCTGTCGGTGCCGTTCGAGGCCGGAACGGTCAACATCGACGAGGCTCGCGTCGACTTCCACTCCACCGGCAACCCCCGCCAGGTCCTCGTGGCATCGGCCTCGTTGCCGGGCGTCTTTCGACCCGTCGTGATCGACGGACGCCGGCACGTCGACGGTGGAATCGCGGTCAACCTGCCGATCCAGCGAGCCCGCGACCTCGGCGCTGCGTTGATCCTGGCGTTCGATTGCCGGGCGGGAACCAAGCATCACATCCCGGCAGATCTCTCGGCGCTCGGTGTGCTGACCTCGTCGATCGCGGTGGCCCGTGAGATCCTGACCCCGACGCACGAGCATCCCAGCGTGGTCCGATTGCCTGCGCCCGATACTCGCGGCATCGGCATGTACGACTTCAGCCACAGCGCGCAGCTCGTCAATGATGGCTATGAACTGGTGAGGGAGTTCCTGCAGGCGCACCCCGAACTGACGTCGGTGGCGAGCTGCTCAGCCGCGTGACAGCAGCTCGATCGACATCTCGCGCATTCGGTACTTCTGCACCTTCCCGGTGACCGTCATGGGGAACTCGTCGGCGACATGCAGGTACCGCGGGATCTTGAAGTGGGCGATGCGGCCCGAACAGTACGCGGCGAGGTCGTCGCGTGTCATCGTCGCACCCTCGCGAAGTCGGACCCAGGCGACCAGTTCCTCGCCGTACTTCTCGTCCGGGACGCCGATCACCTGCACGTCCACGATGTCGGGGTGTGCGTACAGGAACTCCTCGACTTCGCGTGGATAGACGTTCTCGCCGCCCCGGATGATCATGTCCTTGATCCGCCCGACGATGCTGACGTACTGATCGTCGTCCATCACCGCGATGTCGCCCGAGTGCATCCAACCGTCGGCATCGATCGCCTCTGCGGTGCGCTCCGGCTCGTTCCAGTAACCGACCATCACCGAGTAACCCTTCGTGCAGAACTCCCCGGGCTGGTTGAGCCCGACGCGTTTCGCCGGTCGAAGGATCGACGACCTTCACCTCGAGGTGAGGAAGCACCCGCCCGACGGTCCCGACGCGCTTGTCGAGCGGGTCATCGGCCGACGTCTGGGTCGACGCCGGGGACGTCTCGGTCATGCCGTACCCGATGGTCACCTCGCTCATGTGCATCTCGTCGACGCACTGCTTCATGACCTCGACCGGGCACGGAGAGCCGGCCATCATGCCGGTTCGCAGTGACGACAGGTCGAACGAGTGGAAGTCGGGATGGGCGAGCATGGCGATGAACATCGTCGGCACGCCCAGCACGCTCGTGCAACGCTCGGCCTCCATCGCCTGAAGCGTCGCGAGCGGCTCGAACGAGGGCGCCGGCAGCACGGTGGTGGTCGCGTGCGTGAGGTTGGCCAGGTTGCCGATCACCATGCCGAAGCAGTGGTAGAAGGGCACCGGGATGCAGACCCGATCCTGCGTCGGTGTAGCGGAAACCTTCACCGAGGAAGTAGCCGTTGTTCAGCAGGTTGCGGTGACTCAGCGTTGCGCCCTTGGGGAACCCGGTCGTGCCGCTGGTGTACTGGATGTTGATCGGCTCGGTGTTGGTCAACGACGCACTTCGATCCGTGAGGTCCTCGACTGTGACGCCATCGCCGGCGCTCAGCAAGCGCATCCCAATCGGGGGTATCCAGCAGCACGACATGCTCGAGCTCGGGAAGCGATGGGCGCACCTCGGCGATCATCCGCGCGTAGTCGCTGGATTTGAAACCGGTTGCGGAGACGAGCGCACGACAGCCGGATTGGGCGAGCGCGAAGCGCACCTCCTCGGTCTGGTACGCCGGGTTGATGTTGACCAGGATCGCCCCGATCTTCGCGGCGGCGAACTGGATGTAGACCCACTCCGAGTTGTTGGCGCTCCACATGCCGACACGATCGCCCTTGTCGAGACCGAGGCTGAGCAGGCCACGGGCGAGCCTGTCGACCTGCTCGGCGAGCTGACGGTAGGTCAGGCGCACGTCCTGGAACGGAACCACCAACGCCTCGTGGTCGGGGTTGGCGGCGACGGCGCGGTCGAAGGCCGACCCGATCGTCTCTTCCAACAACGGCGTGTCGGTCGCCCCGATCGCGTGCGCGGTGCCGGTCATCGTGGCCCCCTTTCTCAACCGACCCCGACTGTACATTTGTTGCCGCGACCGGAAATCCTGCATGTGCTGCGTCGCTATGATCCCCGCTAGGGGGTACCACCATGCAGAGCCACGACGAAGCCGTCTCAACCCTGGCCGCCGAGCTCGACAACGTCGAGAAGTTCGTGCGGAGCCTGTCGTCCGAGGATTGGAACCGGCCGACCCTGCTGGAGCCGTTCGACGTGGGTGCCAGACCATGGACGATCAAGGAGTTGGTCGCCCACATCGACATCTCGATCGGATTGACACTCGGTCTCCTGGACTCGATCCAAGACGGGCAACCCGGTCGCGATCGTGTCAGCTTCTTCATTGCCGACCGCAGCCAGGTCGCGCCCGTGGTCTACGACTACGCAAAAGGGCTCGCCGCCGGCCTGACGCCCGAGAGCCTCCGCGACAAGCTGGGTGAAACCTTCAAGGCGACGGTGGCGGGGGCGCGGGCGCAGCCCGCTGACGTGATCGGGTCGGGGTATTTCGCGCTCGATGCGACTCGACGAGTGGATCCCGTCGCGAACGGTCGAGGCTGTGGTGCACGGTCTCGATCTCACCGATGCACTGGGTGCCCCATCGATAGCCAGCAGCGACGGCGTGGCCACGACGAAGTCGATCCTCGATGATCTGCTCGGCCGACGAGCCGTGCCGGGGCGTCCGTCGGATCTCTCCGACGACCTTGCATTCATCCGCGCCGCAGCCGGTCGAGCCACGCATGCCGACCCGCGATTCCCGCTCATCGTCTGACCGCATGGCCTGCTGCGCCCTCAGCCGCCTTCTGACGTGACAAACTCGCAGCCTCGTGCAAGACACCTTCCTCCTCCGCCTCGACGGGCTCACCAAGCGGTACCCGGGGGTGACGGCACTCGACAGCCTGACGATCGACCTGCCACGCGGGCTCGTCGGCCTGGTGGGCGCAAACGGTGCCGGCAAGACGACCATGTTCCGGTTGCTGCTCGGCATCTCCAAGCCGACGGAGGGCAGCATCGAGGTCTGTGGCATCGACGTCGGCGAGGATCCCATCGGCGTGCGCTCACGGCTCGGCTACATGCCCGAGCACGACTGCCTGCCGCTCGACCAGACAGCGGCCGACGTCGTGTCGACCTTCGGTGAGCTCAGCGGGCTGCCTGCGCGCGCGGCGCGCCAGCGGGCGTCCGACATTCTCGACCTCGTCGGCCTCGACGAGGCACGCTTCCGGCCGATCAGTGGGTTCTCCACGGGCATGCGTCAGCGCACCAAGCTCGCCCAGGCGTTGGTCGGTGATCCCGAGCTGGTACTGCTCGACGAGCCGACGGCGGGACTCGATCCACTCGGACGTGAAGAGATGCTGGCGCTCGTTGCCCGACTCGGGTCGTTCGGCATCTCGGTGCTGATGGCCACTCACCTCCTCGACGATGTGCAACAGGTCTGCCACCACGTCGTGATGATCGACTTCGGGCAGACTCGTGGTGTCGGGTGCCACCGACTCGCTGCTCGAACGAACCGGATTCGTCACCGTCGACGTCGGCCCGCGCAGCGACGAGCTCGTCGCCGGCCTGACCAAGATCGGGCTGCCGGCCGTTTCGGGCGACGGGCTCGTCGAGGTCACGGTCGATGGGGAGCACGAGATGGACATGCTTCGCGATGTCATCGCCGATCTCGGGCTCCCGCTGTATCGCCTGACCACACGGCTGACATCGCTCGACGAGGTCTTCCTCCGACTCGCCGGAAGCTCGGCATGAGCGCGATCAGCAGCGATCACGGCGCCGTCTATGACCGCGGCTACCGCCCGTACGACGGGCCGCGCGGCCTTCGAGGTGCGGCGACGCTGGCCCTCTACAAGGCCTCGATCCGCAGGGCGCTGGGTATCCGGAGGTCATGGCGGCAGAAGTTCGCGCCGTTCGTCCTGCTCGGCGTCGTCACCATTCCCGCGATCGTCAATGTCGGGATCGGCTATGTCGACCCGAGATCGGTTGGAGAACACGTTCGAGATCGTCACGTATCGCGACTACGTCGGCGTGTCGTCGGCGCTTCTGCTGTTCGTCGCGTTGGTTGCCCCCGACGTCATGTGCCCCGATCGTCGACAGCGCGTCCTGCCGCTGATGTTCGCTCGGCCGCTCACCGGGGTCGACTACGTCGTCGCCAAGGTCGGAGCAATTGCTTCGATCCTCTTCGCGTTCTCGTTCCTGCCGCAGGTCGTGCTGTTCCTTGGCAACATGCTCGTCAGCGACAGTGCCTCCGAGTACTTCACGGGTCACCTCGACGTGTTGTGGAAGATCCCAATTTCGGTGCTCGCGTTGGCGATCTACTACGCGGTGCTCAGTGTCGCAATCGCGTCGCTGACCGACCGCCGGATTGTCGCCGGGGCGGCCGTGATCGGCCTCCTCCTGATCACCTCGATCGCGTCGGGCATCCTCGTCGGCGACGTCGCATCGCGGCGAAGGTTCGATCGCCGCGCTGATCAACATATGGGTCTTGCCGCTGTACCTGCGCGACCTCGTGTTCCTCGGCCACGTCGACCTCGACTCGCCGCTCGCGGGTGTGAGCAACGGTGGTCTCCTCGCTGTCGTCACGTACTTCGTCATCCTGCTGATCGGTGTCGTGGTGTTGCTGAGACGCTACAGATGGGTCGAACGCTGATGGTCGCGATCGACACTGCAACGCTTGGTGACCCGGCATTCGCCGCCGACGCGACCGTCAAGATGGACGATGTGTCGGTGTGGTTCGGGCCGAAAGTAGCCCTGTCGGAGCTCAGCTGTTCGTTCGGTCCGGGAGTGACCGGACTGCTGGGACCGAACGGCGCCGGCAAGACGACCCTGATGCGAGCGATGACGGGGCTCATCGGCGTCAACCAGGGCACCGTGCGCATCGAGGGCCGCGACCCGCGCCGTGATCGCAAGGTGCATGGTCGCATGGCCCTGGTGCCGGAGGACGAGGCGGTGCCGGCGGGCCTCACGGCACGGCAGTTGGTGCGCTACACCGCCGATCTCTATCGGGTCGCCGACCCGAGCGCGCCCGACCGGGCGCTGCAGAGTGTCGCCATGCTGGATGTCGCCGATCGTCGTGTCGAAGGCTTCAGCAAAGGAATGCGCCAGCGCACCAAGATCGCCGCGGCGCTGGTGACCGATCCACAGGTGCTGGTGCTCGACGAACCGTTGAACGGCGCCGATCCGGTGCAACGCCTCCACCTCATCGACCTGTTCAAGCGGCTCGGGTCAGATGGCCGTACGGTCATCGTCAGTTCGCACGTGCTCAACGAGGTCGAGCGAATGGCCGAGCGGGTGATCGTGCTGATGCACGGCCGGCTCGCCGCCGCCGGTGGGCGACGCGCCATCCGCGATGCCATGGACGACAGGCCGCGGCACGTGCTGGTGCGCTCCGACGACGGCCGGCGATTGGCCGCGGCGCTGATCGGACTGTCGTCGGTTGCCGGGGTCACCATCGATACGACGCGAGACGGCCTCGTGATCCAAACGTTGCATGCGCGCGACCTGGCGACTGCGCTGCCTGGCCTCGCCCGCGACGCATCGGTACGCCTTCTCGAGGTTCGCGCCCTCGACGACTCCCTCGAGAGTCTCTTCCGGGAGCTCGTCCGATGACCGAGGCAGCACAGGTGCTCGACCGGCGCCCGCGGTCGCGGTTCGTGGCCGTCTTCGTCTACACGCTGCAGTCGTGCATCCCACCGAAACGTTGGATCGCGCGTGTTGCTGGCGTGTGGTGGTGCGCTGCTTTTCGGTCTGCTCGCCCATGCGGTCGACAACTTCCCGACGACCGAGCGCGCCTTCGCCAACGTCGCCGCCGAGGGCATCTTCTCGCTCGTGATGCCCATCGCCGCGCTCGTCATCGGCGATGCCGTGATGGGCGCCGAAGTGCGTGCCGGCACGTTTCATTTCACATGGCTCTCGCCGACTCCGATCTGGCAGATCGTGCTCGGGCGCTGGCTGGGCGGCTCCCTGGTCGCCCTCGTCACCATCGCACCGGCCACCGCACTGGCGGCTGTCGTCGCCGGTGCTCCTAGCAGCGCTGCACCCGCGTACCTCGGTGCCGCTGTTGGCAGCGTGTCGTACGTGGCGCTCTTCATCGCCATCGGCTGCCTCACACGGCGCACCGCGGTCTGGTCGCTGGCGATCGTGTTCCTCGTGGAGCGCCTGCTCGGCGCCGCGCTGACGGGGATCGCCCAGCTGTCGCCAACGTGGGAGTCACGAGCGATCTTCGTCGGCTTCCTGGACGACCCTCCATCGCGACTGATACGGGAAGGTATCCCGCAG